>NZ_JBHRZC010000001.1:0-909926 GCF_042649405.1 Lysobacter sp. GCM10012299
GGACATCCATGTCCCGCTGCGGATCAATCCCCGACCCGTCGGCCAACGCTCCGCCGCTTCATTTCCCGGTCTTCGGCGCTTGCCCGTCATTCCCGCGAAGGCGGGAACCCAGCGTCGTTGCCCGTCGTTCCCGCGAAGGCGGGAACCCAAGGACGTTGCTTCCATTCCATCGAAGACCACGCAACAACGTGGCAGAGCGTCGTTCGACGGGCTGGGGATTGCACCGCAGCGGGACATGGATGTCCCGCGCCCCGCATCGGACAGGATGTCCGACTAAGGGGCGGGGCAATCCCAGCCCGGCGGACGGCGCCCTTCCGAAGGGTGAAAGCCCCAAAAAAAAACCGCCGGCATGAACCGGCGGCTTCGTACTCACACCAAGCAAGCAGCGATCAGAAGTCGTAGCGCACCTGGATCTGCGCCAGGTCGAGGTCGGTGTCTTCGATCTCGAAGCGGCTGTACTCGCCACGCAGGGCGACATGGTCGGTGAAGCGGTACTGCACGCCGACGCCATAGGTCGGGTCGGTGCCGCTGTCATCGTTGTTGCCTACGACGCCCGGGAGCGCAGTGTCGAGGTCCCAACGCTGGAAACCGGCCTTCGCGTAGGCCGAGAAGCTGTCGGTGATCGGCACCGTGCCGACCGCGGTCAGGTAGACCGAGCTGGCTTCGAGATCGGGGCCATTGCCGCGCGGCTCGAGCTTGCCGAAGTCGGCGTAACCGGCCTCGAGGCCGAAGTAACGGTTGAACTGATAACCGCCGAACAGCGAGAACGCAGTGTCCTCGTCGTCGTAGTTGCCTTCGTCGACAAACGACTGGCCGACGCCGGCACCGGCATAGAAACCCTTGTCGGCAGCCTGTGCGCCGAACGCGGCGGCGCCAACGAGGACGGCGATGAGGGCGCGGGAAAGCATCTTGTTCTTGCTCATTGCTGTTCAAACTCCTGCAACGGTCACCGCGGCCAATCGGGGGAGGGAGCGGTGGCGTGTCTGCGACGGGCCCCGGCGGAATGCCTGGGCAGCCATCGCTGCAAGAGGTAAGTGGGTCTGCCGCTGCGCAGCCCAAGACCGGAGACGGGGGATTCACTGTCCCGTGTCTGGAACGCATGCCCCCGGCCGGCCGCGCGCGTTCACGGACTTTTCCGAGTCTGGCGACAAGGTCACGGGACCCCGTGAAATCCGGCGCCTCGCCATACGATCGGCAATGCGCGGCGGCAACCGTGATCCTCGTCCGGTTGCCGTCGCGCATCTAACTTCTGGACAAGTCAAAGCAGGGAGCGGTGCGCATGTTTGCAAAGAATCTGGTGTTGGCAGTCGTCCTGGCCGGCAGTTGCCTGGCCATGCCCGCGGTGAAGGCGGCGGACGAAAAGCCGTTCGACACCGTGGCGGTGATGGAGAAGCAGGATCGCATCCGTCGCGATGCCACGTCCGGTGCGGCTGGCTTCAGCTCGTTGTCCGCCGACAAGCGCCGTGAGCTGCTGGAACGCCAGGAGGACCTGATCGGGATCATCGATGGTCGCCGCTACGAGGAACTGACCGCAGAAGAACGGGCGCAGGCGTCGAGCGAGATCGCCTGGATCGATTCGCTCGCGCGCCAGGTGGCCGACGAGCGCCTGATCTGCGAGCGCACGAAGAAGTCGGGCACCAATCGCGTCGAGCGGATCTGCATGACCGCCCAGCAGAAGCGCGAGGCGCAGGAGAAGGCGCAGAAGGCGATGGAAGGCCGTCGCATTTCGCCGCAGTACGACAACACCTCGACCCGCGGCCTCTGATGCCGCCAAGGTGATCCGCGTGTCGCGGGCGTTCATGCACGCGCTGGCATAGTCGCTGGCACGCCCCGCAAGAGGGCGGACCCATCGTCGAGTGTGGTGCGAAAGGCGGCCCCGGCCGCCTTTCGCTTTGCTGGCGAACCGCGTCCGTTCGCGGCGGCAATGCCGGCCATGCGACAATGGCGGCCCATGAACGCTGCCGTTGACCTCGACCTGGCCAGATTGCGCCGCAGCTGCGCGCAATGCTCGCTCCAGCAGCTGTGCCTTCCGGCCGGCATCGATGCCGATGAACTGGTCCGCCTCGACGAAATCGTCCGGCGCCGTCGCACCCTCGCTCGTGGCGAGCGCCTGTTCCGCATCGGTGATCCGCTGGCCTCGGTCTTCGTCGCCCGCGACGGCGCGTTCAAGACCGTCAGCCTCAGCGAAGAGGGCGAAGAGCAGGTGGTCGGCTTCCACCTGGCCGGTGAACTGATCGGCCTGGATGCGCTCGGCGACGGTGCCCACCGCTGCGAAGCGGTGGCGCTGGAAAGCGCCAATGTCTGCGACGTCCCGCTCGACCAGCTCAGCGCCGTGGCCGCGCAGTTGCCGTCATTGCAGCAACAGTTGCTGCGCGTGATCGGGCACAGCCTCAACCGCGACCAGGACCACATGGAGATGCTGGTCCGGCGCCAGGCCAACGAGCGCATTGCCCTGTTCCTGCACGGCCTGGGCGAACGCTTCCGCCAGATCGGCCAGTCGTCGACGGCGTTCCGCCTGCCGATGAGCCGCGAGGATGTCGCGCGTTATCTCGGCCTGGCGCTGGAGACCGTCAGCCGCGGCTTCACGCGATTGCAGGAGGACGGCGTGATCGCGGTGCACGGGCGACGCGTTGAGATCCTCGAAATCGCGGCGCTCGAGCGCCTCGCGCACGGCATCGAAAGCAGCGAGCCGAAGCGGCAGAAGGCTGCGCTGTAGCTCCTGGCTCTGTTGCTCAAGCAGGCAAGCTGCCACAGCCCAGCGCCGCCAGCAGCGTATGCAAGGCCGGCACCCGCATCAGCCACGGCGCCGCCAGCGTCAGCACGCCGGCGGCCAGCACCAGCGTGGCCGCGGCATTGCGCCAGCGCGTCTGCAGCCAGCGCCCCAGGCGTGCACCGCTCATGGTCAAGGGCAGC
The DNA here is from genome assembly GCF_042649405.1 of Lysobacter sp. GCM10012299. Classification (NCBI taxonomy): domain Bacteria; kingdom Pseudomonadati; phylum Pseudomonadota; class Gammaproteobacteria; order Lysobacterales; family Lysobacteraceae; genus Lysobacter; species Lysobacter sp. GCM10012299. The sequence continues at coordinate 2,914 of NZ_JBHRZC010000001.1, forward strand.
ATCACCGGCAAGGTGCCCAGGCCGAACGCGGCCATCGTCAATGCACCGTTGAGTGCACTGGCCTGCAGCCACGCCGCGACCAGCAACGTCGTGCTCAGCCCGCAGGGAAGCCAGCCCCACAGCAGCGCCAGGCCCAGCCGCCGCGCGCGCGTGTCGGCGGGCAGCAGGCGCTGTTGCAAGGGGCGCAACACTTGCCATAGACGGTTGCCGGGGCGCGACAGGAAGGCCAGTCGACCGTGCCGGTCGAACAGTCGCAGCGCGACGATCACCAGCACCATGCCGACCAGCATCCGCGAGGCGAGCGCCAGCCCTTCGATGCGCGCGACCTCGACGATGCCATGGCCCAGGCCGCCGGCAATCGCGCCGGCAATGATGTAGCCGCCGACGCGCCCGAGGTTGGCTTCCAGCGCGATCCGCGCGGGATGGCCGGTTGCAGTGGCGGAAAAACCCGTGGCGATGCCGCCGCACATCGCGGCGCAGTGGACGCCGCCGAGCAATCCGCTGAGCAGCGCCGCGCCGAGGGTCAGCCAGTCAATCGGCATCCGTGCCTTCCTGTGGCGGGGGTGCCTGTGTCGGCGGCGGCGTGGGCAATGGCTCGTCGCGCAGGATGTCGATGGCCGGCGTGTCGAGGTCGTCGAACTGACCGCGCCGCACCGCCCACACGAACGCCCAGATCGCGACGCCGAGCAGGACCAAGCTGATGGGAACGAGCAGCAGCAGGATCGTCATGGCCGCGCCACGGTGCCCGTACGACGGCCCAGCCGCAAGGCATTGAGCGTGACCAGCAACGACGACAACGCCATGCCGACCGCCGCGATCCACGGCGTGACATGGCCGCTGGCGGCCAACGGCAGCGCCAGCAGGTTGTAGCCCAGCGCCCATGCGAGGTTCTGGCGGATCACCGCCTGCGTGCGCCGCGCCAGCGTGATGGCCTGGGGGATCCGCAACAGCGACGGGCTGGTGACGACGAAGTCGGCCGCGCGCTGCGCCAGCGCGGCGCCTTCGGCCATCGCGATCGATACGTCGGCACCTGCCAGCACCGGGGCATCGTTGAGCCCGTCGCCGACCATCGCCACTACGTCGCCCCGTGCCTGCAGTTCACGAACGTGGGCCAGCTTCTGCTCGGGTGTCTGCCGCGAGCGGACGGTGTCGATGCCGAGTTCGGCGGCAAAGCGCCGCACCGGGGCATGCGCGTCGCCACTGCAAAGCTCGACGTGGAGGCCCTGCGCCTGCAACGCCGATACGGCGGCATGCGCATCGTCGCGCCTCGCTTCGCCGACGGTGAAGCGGGCGACAGCGCCGTTGTCCTGGCCGAGCCAGAGCGCGCCGTCGTCTTCGCCGCCCACCGCGAACTCGGCCCGGCCCAGGCGCCAGTGGCGACCGTCGATCAACGCTTCGATGCCATGTCCTGGAACACTGTGCAATTGCCCGGCGCGGTAGTTGCTGTCGATATCGGCGAAGGCGTGTGCGAGCGGATGGCCGCTGTCGCGCTCCATCGCCGCCGCTATCGTCAGTGCGTCGTCCGGGTCGGTGCCGTTGAAGATGCTGACCGTGTCCAGCTGCGGACGGCCGTTGCTGAGCGTGCCGGTCTTGTCGAAGACGACGCGATCGACGCGCGCCAGCGTCGACAGCGCATCGCCACGCAGCCCGAGCACGCCGATCCGCGCCAGCGCGCCGTGCGCGGCCGTCAGTGCGGTCGGAATCGCCAGCGACAGCGCGCAGGGGCAGCTCACCACGAGCAGCGCCAGCGTCACTTCGAGCGCGCGTGCCGGGTCGTGTTGCCGCCACCAGGCGTAAACCGCGATCGCGCACGGCACCAGCACCAGCACGAAGCCGCTGGCGATGCGCTCGGCAACGCGGGCCAGCGCAGGGCGTTCGCCCTGCGCCTGTTCGACCAGGCGCGTGAGTTGCGACAGGCGCGTGTCGTTGCCGGTCCGGGTCACGCGGATGCGCGCGGCCTGTTCGCGACAGAGGCTGCCGGCCAGCGCGATCGTCCCGGGTGCCCGTTGCACCGGTGCCGATTCGCCGGTGATCAGCGCCTCTTCGAACGCACAGGCGTGGTCGAGCAGCACGCCGTCGGCCGGTACCGATTCGCCGGACGCCACGCGCACGACGTCGCCGACCGCAAGCTCGGCGAGCGCCACCTGCTCGCGCGTGCCGTCGTCGCGTTCGCGCGTGGCCAGCGCCGGCCGTGCCCGCGCCAGTGCATCGACCTGCGCGCTGGCGACCTGGCGCGCGCGCTGTTCGAACATCCGGGCCACCAGCAACAGCAGCACGAACATCACGGCGGCGTCGTACCAGACATGGGCGCCGCCGCGGAGGGTCTCGAACAGGCTGGCGAAGTAGGCCAGCAGCGTCGACGATGCGATCAGCGTGTCCATGCCCAGGCGACGCCCGCGCAGTTCGCGCCACATGCCTTCCAGGAACGGCCAGCCGGAATAGAACACCACCGGCGTCGACACCAGGAAGGTGATCCAGCGGAAGAAATCGCGCGTGGCCAGCGGCATCTGCCCGGCCGTGTCCAGGTACAGCGCCTCGGCGAACATCATGGCCTGGATCGCACCCAGCCCCGCCACGCCCAGGCGGATCAGCCAGCGCCGGCGCTCGTGCTTCTTCGCCTGTTCGCGCGCGTCGCCGGTGGCCAGCCATGGCCGGTAGCCCAGCGCATCGAGGCGCGACATCAGCGACGACAGCGCGACCCTCTCCGGATCCCACGCAACGACTATGCGCCCGGTGACGGCGTTGGCGCCGGCATCGAGCACGCCCGGGATGCGATGCAAGGCGCGATCGATCAGCCACGCGCAGGCGGCGCAGCGCATCGAATCGGTCAGCACGGTGATCTCGCGGCCGCCCGGCACGTTGCGGCTGTGCTCGGCGAGGACGCTTTCGCGGTCCCAGCCGGCGAAGTCGGCGGGGTCGGCATCGACACGGCCGGCGGGCACGGTGCGCAGGCGGTAATAGTCCTCCAGCGCGGCCTGCTGGATCCAGTTCGCCGCCGCGGCGCAGCCGGTGCAGCAGAACTGCTGGCCACTGGCGGCAACCGTGTTCGTCGCCGTCAGTGTTTCGCCGCAATGGTGGCAGGCGGTCGCAACGACGCCGGGGTGGACGTGGCCACGGCGGTCATCGGGAGCCAGCGCGGTCTGCGTGACGCTCATGCCGACATCATCCCCCAATCAACGCGACTGCATACCGCTCAATCGTCCGACAGCGCCGGCGCCAGGTGGGCGGCACGCTGCCCGGCCGGCAGCCGGCCCTGCAGGCGCCAGCTGCGATCAGGCGGCGTCAGCTGCAGCAGCCAGTCGTGGTCCGCCGCAGGTTCGACATTCGCTCGCCAGCCCATCTCGCTCGGCATCAGGGTCACGCTGCGGTCCAGCGCGGCCTGGCTGGGATGGGACAGGACCAGCGTCAGCGGTTCGTCGCGGCGCACCTCGCCTTCGCCGAAGCCGCCGCCGACCGGCAGCAGCTCGACCATGTCCTTGTCGACGCGCAGCACCGCCGCCAGCTTCAGTTGGCTGGCGCGCGCATCCGGCCCCAGCTCCGTCACCTGGATCTGCGCCGTGCGCTGCACCGGGTCGATCACCGCATCGGTGCTGCCACTGCGCACCGCGATGACCGCCAGGCCGACGCCGGCGACGATCGACAGGATCGGCAGGCCGATGACCAGCCACATCACCGGCATGCGCAGCGGATGGTTGCGCACCATCACATCGGCCCGAAGAAGGTGGAGGGGACATCGGCCTGCGCTGCGCCATCGATGCGCTGCACCTTGAAGACGATCTCCTGCTTGCCGCGCACGTCCTTCGGCGAGGACAGCGTCAGCGGCAGGTTCAGCACCTGCTCGGCGGGCGCGTCGATGACCTGCGTGCCGCCGCTGCTGCCGCCGCCGACCAGGGTGATGCCGGCCGGTGCCTGCAGCGTCAGCCGGAACTGCTGCGCCTTGACGTCCTTGTTGACCAGCTTGAGCGTGTAGCCGTTCTCGATGCGGCCGTCGCCGGTCTCGCGGTAGAGCGCATTGCGGTCACGCAGCACTTCGGCGATCAGCGGGCTGCGGTTGCCCACGCCCCACGCCCAGGCCGCGCACAGCGCGAGCAGCAGCAAGCCATAGACGAACACCCGCGGACGCAGCACGCGCGTGGGCTTGCCGTCGATCGCGTTCTGGGTGGAATAGCGGATCAGCCCCCTCGGGTAGCCCATCTTGTCCATCACGTCGTCGCAGGCATCGATGCAGGCACCGCAGGCGATGCACTCGTACTGCAGGCCGTTGCGGATATCGATGCCGGTCGGGCAGACCTGCACGCAGATCGTGCAGTCGATGCAGTCGCCCAGCTCTTCCGGCGCGAACCTGGGCAGCGGCTCGACCTTGATGCCCGTGTCGGTCACCGCGGTCGTGCCCGGCGCGACCACCGAACCGGTGACGTAATGCGCGGCCCGCAGCACGTAGTCATAGGCCGTCTTCGCATCGAGCAGGCCGCGGCGCTCGGCCGCGCCCTTCATGCCGCGCTTGCGCGGGCCGCGCGGTTCGCCGCGCATCGGGTCGTAGGCGATGATCAGCGTGTTGCGGTCGAACATCGCGCTCTGGAAGCGCGCGTACGGGCACATGTACTTGCACACCTGTTCGCGCAGGAAGCCGGCATTGCCCCAGGTGGCCAGTGCGTAGAACAGCACCCAGAACAGCTCCCAGTTGCCCCAGCCCGGCGCACTGCCGAGCAGCGGCGCGCGCGCGGCCAGGTCGGTGATCGGGGTGAAGAAGCCGACGAAGGTGAAGCCGGTCCACAACGCGAACACCAGCCACAAGGCGTGCTTGCTGCCCTTGCGCAGGAGCTTGTTGCGGTTCCACGGGCCGGCGTCGAGCTTCATCCGCGCATTGCGGTCGCCCTCGGTCCACTGCTCCATCCACAGGAAGACCTCGGTCCACACCGTCTGCGGGCAGGCATAGCCGCACCACAGGCGGCCGGCGAGGGCGGTGAAGAAGAACAGGGCGAAGCCGGCGATCACCAGCAGCATCGCCAGGAAGACGAAGTCCTGCGGCCAGAAGTTCAGTCCGAACACGTAGAACTTGCGCGCCGGCAGGTCGAACAGCACCGCCTGGCGACCGTCCCAGCGCAGCCACGGGAACACGTAGAACATGCCCAGCAGCACCACCACCGCGATCTTTCGCCAGATCTGGAAGCGGCCATCGACGTCGCGCGGGTAGATCTTGCGCTCGCTGACGTACAGCGCGCTGCCGTCATCCAGCAGGTCGAGGGGGATCTTCTTGGTCATTGCGAAGTACTCGGCTCACTCCGGCGGCAAGGGCCGGTTGTAGCGACTGGCAGGGCGAAGCAGGATCCAGGTGAACGCGCTGGAGGCAGCGGTGGCCAGCCAGAACATGAAGAAGGCGATGCTGTAGCCGAGCGTGCGTGTCAGGGGCAAATCAGGGAAGGTCATGTCGCGCAGCGCCAGCGGGTCGACGAAGGCGAAGAACACCATCGTCATCACCGCCGCCGAGAAGAAACTCGGCCACAGGATCGCCCCGAGCCGCTGTGCCAGCGGTCGGGGCGGATGATCGAAGCGCGGGACGGTGTAGTCGGGCATCGCGTCACCGCGTCGCGGTGGTGGCGGGCTTGCCGCCGTGCGAGAGCGACCAGACGTAGGCGGCGACCAGGCGGGCACGGGTCTCGCCGATGATCTGGCGGTGGGCCGGCATCGTGCCGTGGCGGCCGCTGCTGATCGTCTGGCGCATGCTCTCGGTGGTGTTGCCGTACATCCAGTAGTCGTCGGTCAGGTCGGGCGCGCCCAGTTCCTGGTTGCCCTTGCCGTTGGCGCCGTGGCAGGCCACGCAGACGCCGTTGTAGAGGGCCTTGCCCTGCGCGGCCATGTAGTTGTTCTGCATGCTGTCGGGATCGGACAGCGTGCGCACGTAGGCGATGACGTAGTCGACCGCGTTGTCGCCGCCCATGCCGGTGAGCACCTTGCCCCATTCGGGCATGACGCCTTCGCGGCCGTCGAGGACGGTCTGCAGGATGCGCTCGGGCGAGCCGCCCCAATGCCAGATGTCGTCGCTGAGGTTCGGGTAGCCGATCGCGCCGCGCGCCGACGAGCCGTGGCAGGTCGCGCAGGTGTTGCTGAAGATCGAGCGGCCCAGCGCCACGGCTTTGGGATCCCGTGCGATCACGTCGATGGACTTGCCCGCGTACGGTGCGAAGGTCTGGTCAAGCTTGGCGTCGTCGCGTGCCTTGTCGGCGGCCTGTTCGCCGGTCGAGGTCCACTTGCTGTAGCCCGCGTACGCACCCAGGCCCGGGTAGTAGATGAGGTAACCGATGGCGAAGACGATGGTGATGTAGAACAGGTTGATCCACCACCGCGGCATCGGCTTGTTGTATTCGGTGATGTCGCCGTCCCAGTAGTGGCTGGTCTCGGTCGGACCCGGGTCGCCGGGCTTGCGCTTGCCCGTCCACCACAGCAGCCACACGCAGCCGACGATGTTGAGCACGACGATTGCAATCACGTACCACGACCAGCCCGCGCTCATTGCCGTGTCTCCTTGCCCTGCTCTTCAAGCCGTTCAAGCGGCAGGCGTGCCGCCGCATCGAATTCCTGCCTGCGCCGTGGACTCCAGGCCCAGATCCAGCCGGCCACGAACACCACCAGCAGCACCGCGGTCACGATTCCGGACACCATGTCAGCCTCCCCTCGGTGCGTGCTTGCCCAGGCCCTGCAGGTAGGCGACCACGGCGTCGAGTTCGGTCTTGCCATTGACCGCCGCACGGGCGCCGGCAATGTCCTCGTTGGTATAGGGGTCGCCGATGCGCCGGAGCGCGCGCATGCGGCTCTCGACCTCGCCACCGTCGATGCGGTTGCTGGCCAGCCATGGGAAGCCCGGCATGTTCGACTCGGGCACCACGTCGCGCGGATTGAGCAGGTGCACGCGATGCCAGTCGTCGGAGTAGCGGCCGCCGACGCGGGCCAGGTCCGGACCGGTGCGCTTGCTGCCCCACTGGAACGGATGGTCGTAGACCGACTCGCCGGCCAGTGAGTAATGGCCGTAACGCTCGGTCTCGAAGCGCAGCGTGCGCACCATCTGCGAGTGGCAGTTGTAGCAACCTTCGCGGACATAGACGTCGCGGCCGGCCAGTTGCAGGGCGGGGTAGGGCTTCACGCCGGGCAGCGGCTTGATCGCCTCGGCCTGGAACATCAGCGGCACGATCTCGGCCAGGCCGCCGAACGACACGGCCACGGCGATCAGCACTGCCATCAGGCCGACATTGGTTTCGACTTTCTCGTGGGAATGACTCATGTCGACCTCAGGCGTGGGCGCGGGCAGTGTCCGGCGGCAACACCGGGGTGGCGACGAGTTCGCCGGCCTGCTGCCAGGTACGGATCACGTTCCAGGCCATGAGGAACATGCCGGCCAATACCACCAGGCCACCGGCCAGTCGGCCCAGGTAGTAGGGGTAGGTCGCGTTGAGTGCCTCCACGAAGCTGTAGGTCAGCGTGCCGTCGGGGTTGGTGGCGCGCCACATCAGGCCCTGCATCACGCCGGCGATCCACATCGAGGCGATGTACAGCAGCACGCCGACGGTGTGCAGCCAGAAGTGCAGGTCGATGGCCCTGACCGAGAACATCTCCTTCTGTCCCAGCAGTCGCGGCAGCAGCGAATAGAGCGAGCCGATCGTGATCATCGCCACCCAGCCCAGTGCGCCGGCGTGGACATGGCCGACGGTCCAGTCGGTGTAGTGCGAGAGCGAGTTGACCGTCTTGATCGACATCATCGGCCCCTCGAAGGTGGCGATCATGTAGAACGAGATCGCAACGATCAGGAACTTCAGGATCGGGTCGGTGCGCAGTTTGTCCCAGGCACCCGACAGGGTCATGATGCCGTTGATCGCGCCGCCCCAGCTCGGGGCCAGCAGCACGATCGAGAACACCATGCCCAGCGACTGCGCCCAGTCCGGCAGCGCGGTGTATTGCAGATGGTGGGGGCCGGCCCACATGTAGATGGCGATCAGCGCCCAGAAGTGCACGATCGACAACCGGTAGGAGTACACCGGCCGCCCGGCCTGCTTGGGCACGAAGTAATACATCATTCCCAGGAAGGCAGCGGTCAGGAAGAAGCCGACCGCGTTGTGCCCGTACCACCATTGCGCCATCGCATCGACCGCGCCGGAATACATCGAGTACGACTTGCCCAGTCCGACCGGGATCGCCATGTTGTTGACGATGTGGAGCAGGGCGATGGTGATGATGTAGGCGCCGAAGAACCAGTTGGCCACGTAGATGTGGCGCACCCTGCGCTTGACGATCGTGCCGAAGAACACGATCCCGTACGCGACCCAGACCGCGGTGATCAGCAGGTCGATCGGCCACTCGAGTTCGGCGTATTCCTTGCCCTGGGTCAGGCCCATCGGCAGGGTGATCGCGGCCGCGACGATTACCGCTTGCCAGCCCCAGAAGGTGAAGGCGGCGAGCTTGTCGGAGAACAGGCGGACGTGGCAGGTGCGCTGCACGATGTAGTAGCTCGTGGCGAACAGCGCCGAGCCGCCGAAGGCGAAGATCACCGCGTTGGTGTGCAGCGGTCGCAGGCGGCCGTAGCTCAGCCAGGCGGTGTCGAAGTTCAGCGCCGGCCAGTACAACTGGGCCGCGATGAGCACGCCAACCGCCATGCCGACGATGCCCCAGAGCACCGTCACCGCGGCGAACTGGCGCACGATCTTGTCGTTATAGGTTTCTGCAACCGCTTGCATATGGGCGTGCCCCTTTCCGTGCGCCGGGTCGGCGGCATTCTATGAACGCGCCTTCCGTGCGCGTTTGACCTGGATCAATTTGCATCCGGACATGCCGGCGGCACGGGCGTGCCCATGCTGGCAGCGCCAACGAGCCTAGTGCTCAGAGCGTGAAGGCTCGTTTCATATTCGTGAGGGTCATGTGCCGACGCCGTGCGGCTGGATGACCCCCGTCCAGATGCCCACGGCCACCATGCCGATCAGGGCGATGGACAGGCCGATCCGCCAGGTCAGGGCATTGACCGCGCGCTTGCTCTGGCCGCGGTCGACGAGCATGTAATAGAGGGCGGCGCCGAGGTTGTAGACGATCAGGCCGAGGAAGGCGACAACGAACAAGGTCTTCATGGGGAAGCCGGGGTCTGGAGGGTGGCCGGGTGGCGGGCGCGCAGGCGCGAGAACCAGGCCCGGCGCAGGAGCAGGGCGACCGTCATCACCCCGAGGTAGAGGCCATAGGCCAGCGAGGTCGCCAGGACCTGCTTCCACATCGGGCCGAAGCCCGGGTCGGCATGCCACATGCCCCAGTACATGCCGGCCATCGCCGCGGCGGTGGCCAGCACCAGCGCGGCCGAATCGGCCAGGGTCCGCAGCGCTCCCCGCGGCTGGCGCGGGTAGAGCCAGTACAGGACCGAAAGGATGGCGAACCAGGGGGCGAACAGGATCAGGGCGAGGTGCAGCTGCACGTCCGCGGACATGGCGGTCGGGCTCATGGTGGGGAATGCGCGCAGTCTAGGCCGACGGTATCAGTCGGAATAGAATCAGAAATGGTGAAAAAAAACCGGATCAGATTGGCTGCCATGAAGCGTTACCAGGCCCTGGCCGACGACATCGCCCACTCGATCCAGGCCGGCGTCTTCCGGCCGGGCGAGCGCCTGCCGTCGGTCCGGCAGACCGGCGCCGCGCGCCGGCTCAGCCCGGCAACCGTGTTCCAGGCCTATTACCAGCTGGAGGCGAGGGGCCTGGTGGAATCGCGTGCCCGCTCGGGCTACTACGTCGCGCAGCGGCCGCGGCTGCTGCCGCCGGAACCGGAAGTGGCATCGCGCCCCGACGGCGACTCGCGCACCGTCGATGTCAGCGAACTGGTGTTCGACGTCCTGCAGTCGGCGATGGACCGCGAGGTCGTGCCGTTCGGTTCGGCGTTTCCGAGTCCGCTGCTGTTCCCCCTGCCGAAACTCGGCCGCGCGGTCGCCGCCACCGCGGTCGAACTCGATCCGTGGAGCACCGTCGACGACCTCACGCCGGGCCTGGGCGAACTGCGGCGGCAGATCAGCCAGCGTTACCTGATCGACGGCATGGACATCGCCGCCGACGAAATCGTGATCACCAACGGCGCCATGGAAGCACTGACGCTGTCGATCGCTGCGGTGACCCGCCCGGGTGATGCCGTGCTGGTGGAGTCGCCGTGCTTCTATGCGGTGTTGCAGACGCTGGAGCGCAACGGCCTGCACGCCATCGAGGTCCCGACCCATCCGCGTGACGGCATCGACCTGGACGCGCTGGACGCGGCCATCCGTCGCCACGCGCCGCGCGCATGCTGGCTGATGCCGACCTTCCACAATCCGCTCGGCGCGACCGTGCCCGAGTCCGGCAAGCGCGAGCTGGTGGCGTTGCTCGCCGAGCACGGGATTCCGCTGATCGAGGATGACGTCTACGCCGAACTGCACTTCGGGCCGAAACGACTGCTGCCGGCAAAGGCCTTCGACCGCGACGGCCTGGTGATGCATTGCTCGTCGTTCTCCAAATGCCTGGCGCCGGGCTATCGCATCGGCTGGGTGGCGGCGGGGCGCTTCCGCCAGACCATCGCGCGCAACAAGCTCACCACCACGCTCAACACCAACGTGCCGGCGCAACTGGCGATCGCACGCTACCTGCAGCGCGGTAACTACGATCGCCACCTCCGTCGCCTGCGTTCGACACTGGCCACGCAACAGGAGCAGTACATCGCAGCGGTCGCACGGTACTTCCCGGCGGGCACGCGGGTGACGCGACCGCTGGGCGGCTATTTCGCCTGGATCGAACTGCCCGCCGGCAGCGATGCGCTGGCGCTGCAGCGACAGGCGGTGGACAACGGCATCAGCATCGCCCCGGGCCCGATCTTCTCCGCGAGCCGCGGATTTGGCGATTGCCTGCGCCTCAACTTCGGCCATCCGCTCGACGAGCGTGCCGACACCGCCCTGCAGCGGCTCGGGGCGATGGCCGCCGCGGCTTCATCTCCCCTATAGGTGCGCTGCCTAGAATCGCCGGGATGAGCCGGTCGCAACCCATCGTTGTCGCCATGCTGGCAGTGCTTGCACTGTCCGCGGCTGCGCCAGCACAGGCGCGCAAGGTCTACCGCTGCGTTCGCGACGGCACTGTCAGCCTCTCGACCGCGCCGGAGCCGGGTTCACGCTGCAAGGCGCGTGAGAACGACGACAACGCTGCAACCCTGCCGAACCTGTGGGGCGGCAGCGGCGCAGTCAGCGGCACGCTCTACCAGCGCGAGCAGGACGGCCAGGTCGTCTACGGCACCCGCAAGCTGCCAGGCTCGGTGAAGGTGCTGGCATTCACCGTGCCGGCACCGCCGGGAGAGCCGGCGCACGCCGGCCTCGGTCAGGTGGGACCGGCGCAGATTGATCGCTACCCGAAGCAGTTCCGCGCGGCCGCGCGCGCTACCGGCGTCGACGATGCATGGCTGCGCGCGATCGCGCATGCCGAAAGCGGATTCGATGCCAATGCCGTGTCGCCCAAGGGCGCCCAGGGCGTGATGCAACTGATGCCGGCGACCAGTCGCGAGTATGGCGTGGTCGATCCGTTCTCGTCGGCGCAGTCGATCGATGCCGGCGCGCGCCACCTTCGTGCATTGATGCGCCGCTACCACGACGATCTCACTCTTGTCGCCGCGGCGTACAACGCGGGCATTGGCGCGGTCACGCGCTACGGTGGCGTGCCGCCCTATGCCGAAACCCAGGCCTATGTCGCCAAGGTGCAGCTGCTGCACGAGCGCTATCGCACCGCGCTGGGGCAGGGCAAGCCGGTCGCTGCACGGGCATCGCCCGCGGTGCCGTGACGAGCGGGATCAGTTACGGATCAGGCCATGGCCTTGGTCGATTCGTACGGCAGCGGCGTCGCGCCGGCGGCCATCAGGGTTGGTTCGAGCGGGTCGAGGAATTCCTTCTTGCCGTCGAGCACGACCAGGATGCGTCCTGACTGGATCTCGGCGTCGAACTTGCGCCGTATCGGATCGGGAATCGAGGAGCCCACCAGTGCCGATGCCCAGCAGCCAACGGCTGCACCGGCGACGGTTGCCGCGGCGGCACCGGCCAGCGTCAGCCCGATCGGCGTGAGCACGACCGCGGCCAAACCGGCGAGCAGGCCTGCCGCACCGCCGTAACCGGCGCCGCGCAACGCCGCCGGGATCAGGTCGGTATCGGCTTCCTTGTGCTCGTTGGGAATGTCTTCCAGCTCGATGTCCGAGCGCGCAACCAGCAGGATGTCGTCGTTGTCGACACCGGCGCTGCGCGCGGTATTCATCACCGCCTTCGCGGTGTCCAGATCGGGCGTGCTGAATACATGGCGGATCTTCATCGTCTCGCTCCTGGATTCACTCGCAGTTGCGCCTGCCAGCTTTGCCGCGCCCGGGTTAGAGGCGCGTGATGAGCACGCCGGCACGACGGCCTTCGCAACGGCGGTGCTAAGGTGCCACGCATCCGCAACCACGATGAGGTGGACAGATGACATCCCCAGCCATGAATCACCGCTTCGCGCCGGCACTGCTGGTGGCAATGACCCTCGCGCTGGCCGCCTGCAAGGCGCAGGCACCGACGCCGCCCGCGGAAGCGCAGGCACCCCCTGCAACGCCGCAAGTGACCGCCGATACCTCCGCCCAGCCGGCGCGTTCCACCGATGCGCCGTTGCCGTCGGAAGATGCCTCGCTCGCACCGGCCGCCACCGCGGCATTGCCGGCGGCGTTCGTCGACAAGGTGTGGAAGGTGGGCAAGTCGAGTGCGGTTGAGCCGGGCACCACGTACACGTTCCTCGCCGACGGCACGCTGGTGATCGATTCGCCCAACGGCACGCCCATGCACGGTCGCTGGTCGTACGACAACGGCGCGCTGGTGATGGTCGAGGAAGGCATCAGCTATCCGACCGAGATCATCGCGATCGACGCAACGCGGTTCCACATCCGCAGCCACAATCCGGGCGAGCCGGTCGATATCGAGCTGGTGCCCGCCCCCGACCAGCCGCTGCCCAAGCCCTAAGCTCCAGGCCGGGGTTCGCCCCGGCCGCCCCAGGAGGAAGCCATGCTTCCCACCGTCGATGTGCAATGCCCCTACTGCGGCGAAACGATCACGCTGGTGATCGACGATTCGGCCGGTTCCCAGAATTACATCGAGGACTGCCAGGTCTGCTGCCGCCCGATCACGGTCGTCGTCGAGTTCGACGAGGACGGCGTGCCGCAGGCCGACGTGCGCGGCGAAGACGAAGCCTGATCTCGCGATGAGTTGCAGCGCGTGTCGCCAAGCTTGATCGATCGCGTCGGTTGAAAGCGAATCCGGTGAAGGTTGTGTTGTGTTCAGCGAAAACACGACGCTGCTGCGTGCCGGAATTCCAAACTGCGTCGCATTCATCCGTCAACGCGGTCACCTAAAGAACCATCGGCTACCGGCATTCGCACGGAGCGTGGTTAAGAAAACGCTGGTTTAACGATTGCCGCCGCAGAAGCGTTCATGCGTGCGCCGGCAAGGTGGGGTCGTGCGGCACGTCAGGGGGCAGCGTTGCCCTCCCGCGCATCGAACTGGCTTCAAGGCCGCCCACTTCAGGAGACACGCATGACCATCCATTCCCGCAAGCCGCTCTTCGCCGCCGTCGCCCTGGTGGCCGCGCTGTCCGCTCCGCTCGCTTTCGCCCAGTCCGCTTCGCCGGCTCCTGCTGCCCAGGATCCGGCCAGCCAGGACGCCGCTGCTGCCCAGGCCGAGCCTGCCTCGGCTGCGCCGACCTCGGCGCCGCAGAAGAAGAGCTGGGCCGATGTCGACTCCAACAAGGACGGCGCGCTGAGCAAGACGGAAGCCGCGACCGTCCCGGCACTGGGCCAGGTGTTCGACAAGGCCGACTCCAACGCCGATGGCGCGCTCACCACCGACGAGTACAAGGCCTACGTGGCCAAGGTGCAGGCCGCGCCCAAGAGCGGCAGCGGCGGCTAAGCCTGCTCGACAGCACCTCCCCCAACACAAGGGCGGCTTCGGCCGCCCTTGTTCTTTGTGCGTCATCCCGGCGAACGCCGGGATCCAGGCCATCACGCCTGCCGCGTGCGGTGCTTCATAATGTGCGCATGAGCGACATCCAGCTGATCGGCTTCGACGCCGACGACACCCTCTGGCGCTGCCAGGACTACTTCGACCAGGCCCAGCTCGACTTCGAGCGCATCGTTGGCGGTTACGTCGACCTGCAGGACGCACGCGTGCACGAACGCCTGTACGAAGTCGAGAAGGGCAACATCGCCCTGTTCGGCTATGGCGTGAAAGGCATGGTGCTGTCGATGATCGAAGCCGCCGTCGACATCACCCAGGCGCGCATCAGCGCACAGGACCTGCATCGCGTCGTCGGCCTCGGCAAGGACCTGCTGCGGCAACCGGTCGAACTGCTGCCGGGCATCCGCGAAGCCGTCGAAGAGATCGCTGCCGATTTCGACGTCGTGCTGATCACCAAGGGCGACCTGTTCCACCAGGAAGCGAAGGTGAAGCAATGCGGCTTCGCGGACCTGTTCCGCCGCATCGAGATCGTCAGCGAGAAAGACACCGCCACCTACGCGCGCCTGCTGGAGGAGTTCGACCTTCCGCCGGAGCGTTTCGTCATGGTCGGCAACTCGTTGCGGTCCGACATCGCACCGGTGCTCGAACTCGGCGGCTGGGGCATCCACGTCCCGTATCACACCAATTGGGTGCACGAGAACGAAGCCGACGTCGCCGACGACGCCCCGCGCCTGCGCCGCGTCGAAGACGCCGCCCAACTGCCCGCAATGGTCCGCCAGCTAGCCTCCACGTAGCCCGGGTAAGGCACAGCCGCACCCGGGTCCCCCCAACGCACCCGGGTCACGCCCCCAACCCCAACGCCAGCTAAGCGTTCACAACTACCCCCGGTTTCATTAAAAATCGGTTCACCCGCGCCGCCTCATCTTGAACCCGTGCCCGCCGGGGGGTGGGCAACAAGGAGAATCAAGATGGCTACCGTCCTTTCCCGCTGGATGGCTTCCGTGGTGTTGGCCGCCGGTCTGGGTACGGTCGCGATGGCGCCGATGCCGGCACGTGCCGGTGATGGCGACGATTGGGTGAGGGTGATCGTGGATGTCGCCGACGTGATCTATCACGGCGGTTATCCCTACTCCCGTTACGACTACGGTTACCGCGATCGCCTGATCGTCGTGCACGACTACGGGCGCCCGAGGTACTACCGCCGCGTCTACCGCGCCGGCCCGCCTTACGGCAATGCCTACGGCTACTACAACAACGGCAAGTGCAACAAGCACGGCAAGTGCACGACGCATTACTACGACGGTCGCTATGACGACCATCGCCATGGTCGCGTCTACTACACCGACCGCGACCGTTACGACCACCGTTACGACGGCAATCGCTACGTGCGCTACGACGACCGCCGTCACGACGATCGCTATCGCGATGACCGTTACCGCGACGACCGTCGCCGCCACCACGACGACGACTGAACCTCGCGCGGCATCGACTCGCCCAGTAGCGACAACGGCACCGGAGCGGTGCCGTTGTCGCATCTGGCGCCTGGCCGTATAAATGCCCGGCCAACAGCTTCCGGGCTGGCGGCGCGGTTTCAGAGCCGATTCACCGCCGCGCGCCCAGCATTGCCACCAACCGCAGTTGAGAGCACACCGCCATGCGTTCGCCCTGGAAGTCCCGTTTTGCCGGATTGTTCGTCGCCCTCGTTGGCGTGTCCTCGGCTGGCGTCGCCTCGGCCCAGGACTACAGCTTCGGCTGGAACCCTCGCAGCGGCGACGCATGGGTCGACGACTGGGCGGGCGACATGAACCGCTACGGCAGCCGCTACCGCGATCCGTTCGTGGACGAGATGGTGCGCTACTACGGCGCTCCGCGGGATCTCGTGACCGACCTGCTGGTCGACCGCCGCTGGGCGCCGGGCGACGTCTACCTGGCGTGCTCGATCGCATCGATCATCGGCCGTCCATGCCGTTACGTCGTCGACACCTGGGAACGCGACCACGGCCAGGGCTGGGGCGCCGTCGCGCAGAACCTGGGCATCAAGCCGGGCTCGGCGGAATTCCATCGCCTCAAGAAGGGCTTCGTGCCCAGCTACGACCGCTGGGGCCGCACGATCACCATCGACTCCGACCTCGAGCGTGACTTCCCGGGCCGCGGCAAGGGCGCGCAGGGCAAGACGAGCAAGGCCAAGCCGGCGCAGGCGTCGTCGGGCAATGGCAAGTCCAAGGGCGCCGCCCATGGTCAGGGAAATGGCCAGGGCAAGGGCAACAGCGGCAAGGACAACGGCAAGAGCAAGGGCAGCGACAAGCACTGATCGCGCCTCGCTGGCCGCACTATCATTGCGGCATGAGCGAACCCCTTCCGATCCGTATCGTCGACTACGCACCGCGCTGGCGCGACGACTTCGCCCGCCTCAACATCGAATGGCTCGAACGCTGGTTCACCGTCGAGCCCATCGACCGTGAAGTGCTGGGTGACCCCGAGACCCACATCCTCGACGGCGGCGGCCATGTGCTGTTCGCTGTCGATGCCGAAGACCGCGCCGTCGGCACGGTCGCGCTCAAACGCGAATCCGACGGCGTGTACGAACTGACGAAGATGGTCGTCACGCCGGAACTGCGCGGCGCCGGCGTCGGCCGCCTGCTGATGCAGGGCGCGATCGACGCCTTTCAGACGCGCTGCGGACATGAGCTGTTCCTCGAGTCGAGCAGCAAGCTCGGGCCCGCATTGGCGCTGTATGAAAGCGTCGGCTTCCGCCACTACCCCGCGCCGAGACCGGGCTCGCACTACGCGCGGGCGGATGTGTACATGGTGTGGGAGCCAGGCTGAGTCGTCGCAACGGCAGCAATACTTTTTCGCGCCTGGGATCAATCTTATTGAGACAGGATCCGATATCTCCTAGCGTCGCAATAGGCGATTGCAGTTCGCCATTTGACCAACAGAGAAAGAAATCATGCGCGTGTTGACACAGAATGAGATCGGCGCAGTGGCGGGCGGATCCATGCCCCAGTGCAATGCAAGTGACCCGGCTCCTTACAGTAAGCCGCGTTTCAAGTTCTATGAGTATGTGCAGTTTTTCATGATGTTCTGACAGGTAGATCGTTGCTCCCAGGCGCGCCAGCAGGGCGCGCTTGTCTACCGACCGAGGAAGCATGAAAACGTTGATTCGCGTCGTATTCGGATCCGTCTGGTTTGCACCGGTTGTCGCCATTGCGACGTTCGCCATTTCGGTCGGCACCGGGTATCTCTTCGAATGGCTCGGCATCTTTCCGCCCTGGAACTTCCGGATGACGACCGGGAACCATGCTGTCGACATTCTGGGAGCAGTTTTCCTGTCCCCGATCGCCGAGACGCTGATCCTCGCTGCGATTATCGCGTTTGCCGGAAAATGGCTATCCCGGCGCACTTCGACATTGCTGGGCGCGTTGTTATCCGCCGCTGCGCACGCGCCAGCCTGGTGGGGATGGGCAGTGTCGGCCGTGATTCCCTTTGTGATCTTCTCGGCTCCTTTCGTCATCAGGTCCCGTTGGCGCGACGCGATCGTGTTCTCCACGCTTACCCACGCGTTCCACAACGGCTACTGCTACCTGGCCCTGCTGGCCGGTTTCTAGCCGGGCCTGGCCGGAGCCTTCAGCTGAGCCGGCGCTCAGCCCCCGCGCCGTACAATGCCCGGCAATGTCCCTGACCCCCGCCATTGCCCCGCTGCAGCTGCGCCTGTCCGTCGCCCCGATGATGGATGGGGCATACGCTGAATAAGAGCATTTACCGATCAGCTACTTAGGGCGACGGAGGATTGCCTTGTAGCACTGCCGCAGCACCCTGCTGAGCTGCGCGCCAGTCCAACGGCCGCTTGCAATCTGTCAGTGGGCCGCCGGCGTCAATCGCGCCTCATCGAGTAGCTGGTGTGGCTGGACAGGTGTTAGTGTCCGCTTCCGACCCATAGCGGACGCAGGGGTCAACCTGAAGTACGTGACGGGGAAAATATGGGGAATGGGTTGATTACTGCGGCGTTGTCGGTGGTATTAGGCGCCTGCGCAGTGCACACGGCCGCGCTGCCTCCGCTGCCGGAAGAGCCCGCGATCGTGGTGGATGACCCGGTCTGCATAAGCTGCTCATTCCTCTTGGATGGCCCCGAACTGGCTCGACTTCTGCCCTTGGCCGAGGCCGGCGATCGGAAGTCAGCCTTTCTCCTCTACCAGCACTACTTGGCTGCAGAGGACCGAGAGAGGGAGGCGCTCTGGCTTCGGAGTGCCGCTGAGTTAGGAGATGCGGTAGCCCAGTTCAACCTCTGGTTCGAGCTGCAGTCTGCGCCGAACTGCGCCGATCGCCTGGAAGCGCTGTCCTGGCTCAAACGGTCCGCGGAACAAGGCTTCGAGTCGGCCAAGTCGCGTTTGGATGGATTCCGGGACGAAACTGTCGACTGCGAGTCCATCGCGAACCCGCGAGGTTCATGACCGCTTCTGGCAGGCGGACTTTGGGGCTACCTGGACACCGTGTCGATGCTAACGTCCGCGTCTGACCCATTGCGGACCTTGCTGGAATGCCCCAGTTCATCGAAGTCTCGTCGTTGCTGAAGCCGGGCGACATCTACGAAGACCCGTTCTTTCATCCGTGCCTCTGCGTAGGGGAGGCTGACGGCGCGGTGTGGGGCATCTCGTTGATTGATGGTAGCTACCCGCGAACGACGGACGTCAGCGTAAGCGGAGTGCGGCTCCTCTCTCCTAAAGAGGCTTGGGAGTGGAAATCCAAGGGTCCGGATGTGATCGCGGCACAGTGGCGCGAGAAACACGGCGCGTTGGAGTGAATGACCCGCTTCTGGCCGTTAACGGACATTGACTCGGGGCAGGAAGGTTGGACTGGTGCTAACGTCCGCTTTCGACCCAATGCGGACGCGCCGCGGAGGGAGTAAGGATGGAACGAAGCTCAGGCGGGCGATATGGCTTTTCACTTAGGTCTGTTTCGACAGTTCAACAGCGCGGACACGTTGCTTTTAGCCGGCGATCCAGAGGACTTGGTTGATCTGTCGAGACGACTTGGCGAGTTCGTCGCGTCAGCTAGTTCAACCTTTCCCATCCACGATCTAGCAAGTGTCTCGCCCCAGCATCCGGCCCAACTCTTCGCATCGCGCAGCATCCTTACTGCTGAGCCAGGCTTCATGTGGCTTTGCTCGCCAAGTGTTGTTCCGCTCATTCAAGATCAGCTCCTAGCCGTGGCGTCATCTGGGCAGGGCCACCAGTACTTCGATCTAGTCGGCACGCCCGTTCTGCTAACGGTCTCGTCCGGTGAGTACGGCGCGGCTTGGTGGGCCGAGTACGGCTGAACGACCGCTTCTGGCCGATAGCGGTCGTTAGATCGGGCGGGGCGGTCGGGCCGATGTTAATGTCCGCTTCCGACCCATAGCGGACATCCCGCTCCGGCGGACGGAGTAGTACATCAATGAGTTCCATCGACGTCGGAGAATGGGCCGACGCGTACATCGAGGCACAGCTTGATCCTGATCTCCTCAAGGGCGATGGGGATCATCCGCTTTGGTGGGCTGTTGAGCGCTCCATGTTCTGTACGCGGGAGGCTCACGGAGAAGAACTGTGGCTATTCGTGCTCGCCGTAACATCAAAAGCCCCGTGCGATAAGGTCCTGGGCGTGCTGGCCGCCGGACCTTTGGAGGACCTCATTGCTTACGCGGGTCACGACTACATCGATCGCATCGAGACCGAGGCTCGCCGCAGCCCTGCTTTTCGCCACGTTCTCGGCGGTGTTTGGCAGAGCAGCACTCCGGATGACATTTGGCGTCGTGTAGAGGCGGCCCGGATTGTTTCGTGGTGAGTCGGTGCAACGGCTGCTTCTGGCCGTTAGTGGACACTGGTGGCTACCTGGGCGGCTGGTCCGATGCTAACGTCCGCTTCCGACCCTTAGCGGACGCTCGCCGGCCAATCACAATCGCTCCGCTGTCCGCTTAACTCTTGCGTTCGAGCCCTAGAGACACATGACCGCACTGGTAGTGCTTCCCGGCCTAGATGGCACCGCTTCGCTACTGACAGCCTTTGCCGCGGCTGCGCGCCCGCACTTCTCCGCGGTCCGGGTTGTGTCTTATCCGCGTGACAGAGTCCTGTCCTATACCGCGCTGGAGGAACTTGCGCGGAGCGAGTTGCCTAACGACACTCCGTTCATGCTGCTGGGCGAGTCGTTTTCCGGCCCGATTGCCTTGGCCATCGCCGCGAATCCGCCACCAGGGCTCGCAGGGCTGGTGCTTTCAACAACGTTCTCGCAAAGTCCTGTTCCATACCTTTCGCCGTTCGCTCCCATGACCACTTATGCTCCGGTTCGCGGGCTGCCACGTTCGCTCTTATCGTGGCTACTCCTGGGCCGCTGGGCTACTCCTGAGTTGGTGTCGTCACTGCAATCGGCCCTGGCGTCCGTCTCTCCATCTGTGCTCCGGTCCAGGGCAGCGGCCGCGCTCCGGGTCGACGCTTCCGCGAGCTTGGGCAACGTATCAGTTCCAGTTCTGTACCTTCGCGCCACCGGTGACAGGCTGCTCACTTCGGCCATCGGCGACCGGATTGTTGCGGCCATTCCGCAAGCCTCACTGGTCGATGTTGCTGGGCCACACCTGCTTCTCCAAGCCGCCCCAGAATCAAGCACCGCAGCGGTCGTCGAGTTCTCCGCCAGGCTGCGGCTATAGCTGATTCATGGGACGTCCGCTCTTGGCCGATAGCGGACGTACGGCCACTGGTCCCAGGCGACGTGGTGCGCGCCCGTAGGTAAAATACCCTCATGCGCACCATCGATCAAAACCAGATCCGTCTATCGACTGCGCCTATGATGGACTGGACCGACAGCCATTGCCGCGTATTCCACCGCCTCTTGGCCCCGCACGCCCGGCTCTACACCGAGATGGTGCACGCCAATGCCGTGATCCACGGTGACCGTCCGCGCTTGCTGGCCATGGACCCGATCGAGCACCCGGTGGCGCTGCAGCTCGGTGGCAGCGAGCCGGAGCTGCTGGCGCAGGCGGCGAAGATCGGGGCCGAGTGGGGGTTCGATGAGGTCAACCTCAATTGCGGTTGTCCGTCCGATCGCGTCCAGGCCGGACGCTTCGGCGCCTGCCTGATGCGCGAGCCGCGGCTGGTAGCCGACAGCGTCGCGGCGATGGTGGAAAGCTGCGACGTGCCGGTGACGGTGAAGTGCCGTCTCGGCGTCGACGACGACCACGACTGGGACCACTTCCTGTCCTTCATCGACACCGTCGCCGATGCCGGCTGCCGCATGTTCGTCATCCACGCGCGCAATGCCTGGTTGAAGGGGCTGTCGCCGAAGGAAAACCGCGAGGTGCCGCCACTGCGCTACGACTGGGCCTACCAGCTCAAGCGCGAGCGGCCGCAGTTGCAGATCGTCGTCAACGGCGGCATCGCCAGCCAGGCCGAGGCCACTGCGCATCTGCAGCACACCGACGGCGCGATGCTCGGTCGTGCCGCCTACCACGACCCTTACCTGTTGCATCAACTCGACGTCGCCTGGTTCGGCGGCGAAGTGCGCAGCCGTGCCGAGCTGTTGCGGTCTATGCGGCCGTACATCGAGGACCAGCTGGCGCGCGGGGTCTACCTCAAGCACATCACCCGCCACCTGCTCGGGCTGTTCGCCGGCGAGCGCGGTGGCCGTGCGTTCCGCCAGGTGCTCAGCGAAGGCGCACACAAGCCCGGTGCCGACTGGTCGCTGATCGAGCAGGCGCTGGCGTTGACCGAATCCTTCGCTGCCGCCGAGCAGGCAGGCGCCGCATGATCACCCGCGACATCGGCGCGTTCCTCGCCACCGCACGTGCCACGCCGCCCGACTTCGGCCCGGCCACCGCGCGCGCTGCGTTCCTGGTCGCGCCGGATGGCTTCCGCCTGGCCGAGCAGTCCGCTGCCGATAACCGCTACATGGCCAACGCCGCCAGCTTCGATGCGGCCAGTGCCAGTGCCGAGCACCGCGAACTGCATCGCGCGCTGTCGCAGGTGTTGCCGACGGTGTGCTTCGCCGGCGACCCGGATACGCCCGACGCACTGTTCCCCAACAACGTCTTCGCCACCGCGGCAGGCCGCTACGTCGTCGGCCGCATGCGCCATCCCGTGCGCCAGCGCGAGGCCGAGCGCGGCGACATCCGCGCCTTCTTCGGCGGCGTGCTCGACTACGCCGAGATCGACCTGTCGACCCAGCCGCACCCGTGCGAGCTGACCGGTGCGCTGGTCATCGACCGCGCCCGCGGCCTCGGTTTCTGCGGGCTGTCCGAACGCTGCGACGAAGCCGGTGCCCGTCTGATGCACGAAGCCCTTGGCCTGCGCGCGACCCTGATGTTCGACCTCGCCCCGGGCGAGTACCACACCAATGTGGTGCTGGCGGTCCTGGCCGGGCGCGCGGCGCTGGTCTGTGCCGGTGGTTTCGCCGACCCGGCGGTGGTCGAGGCCATCGTCGATCTGTATGCGCCGCACGCGCTGCAGCTGTCCCCGGCCGAGCATGCCGCGTTTGCCGGCAACGCCATCGCGCTGTCCGATGACGCGGTGTGGATGAGCGCCCAGGCCGCCGCGGCCCTGGCCGCTCACCACCGGGAAGCGCTGGCCGCCGCGGGCTTCGATCTGCGCAGTGTTGGCCTGGATGCGATCGAAGCGGGCGGTGGATCGCTGCGCTGTTGCGTCGGCGAGATCTTCTGAGAGCCAGTGGCAACGGGGGTGGGGCTGAATCCCGGCCATGGCGTGATGGAAAAGTTCAGACCGGATTCACCGCATCGTTCCGAGAATGCAACCAGTCGCACGATCATGCGATATTGCCCAGTTGAAACTTCCCGCTCCGAGCATGATGACGTTGATCCGCCGACCGTTCGCCTTCCTGCTGCTCGCCACCCTCGTGGTCGGGGGCGGCAACGCGTTGGCGCAGGATCGGGGTCAGGGCGGTGGTCGCGGCCATGACCGTGGTGGTGGTCAGGGCCAGGACCGCGGTGGCGGCCAGGACAGGGGCCACGACCGCAGCGCCGATCGCCAGGAATTGTCCGATTCGGTACGCCGGGTCGAACGCCGGACCGGTGGCCAGGTGCTGAGCGCGGAGCGGGTGCCGTACGATGGTCGCGATGTGAATCGCGTCAAGGTGGTCGATTCCAGCGGTCGGGTAAGGATCTACATGGATGACCCGCAGGCGCGTGATCGCGGCCGCGACCGGGACGAACCTACACACCGCGACGACGACTGAACCGCCACGCTCTGGCCAGCGCGCCCCGGCAATCGGGGGGCGGCCGAGACAGAACGACAGACATTGGAGTCCACATGCGAATTCTGCTGGTCGAAGACGAAGCTCCGCTGCGCGAGACCCTGGCAGCCCGCCTGAAGCGGGAGGGCTTCGCGGTCGATGCCGCCCAGGACGGCGAAGAAGGCCTCTACATGGGCCGCGAAGTGCCGTTCGACCTTGGCATCATCGATCTGGGCCTGCCCAAGATGTCGGGCATGGAACTGATCAAGGCGCTGCGCGACGAGGGCAAGAAATTCCCGGTGCTGATCCTGACGGCGCGTTCGAGCTGGCAGGACAAGGTCGAAGGCCTCAAGCAGGGCGCCGACGACTACCTGGTCAAGCCCTTCCACATCGAAGAGCTGCTGGCCCGCCTCAACGCCCTGGTGCGCCGCGCTGCCGGCTGGAGCAAGCCGACCCTGGAATGCGGCCCGGTCGTGCTCGACCTGGCGGCGCAGACGGTCAGCGTCGCCGGCAGCAACGTCGACCTGACGAGCTACGAGTACAAGGTGCTCGAGTACCTGATGATGCATGCCGGCGAGCTGGTCTCGAAGGCCGACCTGACCGAGCACATCTACCAGCAGGACTTCGACCGCGACTCCAACGTGCTGGAGGTCTTCATTGGCCGCCTGCGCAAGAAGCTCGATCCCGACGGTGCGCTCAAGCCGATCGAGACCGTGCGCGGCCGCGGCTACCGCTTCGCCATCGCGCGCAGCGGGGACTGACTGCCTGCCCGCACCACCGGCAGCGATCTGATGACAGGGGCGCGCCGCGCGACGGCGGGTGATCGCCATCGCGCGGTAGCGTTAGTACGCTTGCGGGGCATGCCGACTTGCCAACCCGCCTCCGCAACCAAGGCCCTGCGCCCATGAGCTGGGGCCAGCCGCGTTCGTTGCAGGCCCGGCAGCTGCTGGGCGCCAGCCTGGGCCTGATCGCCTTCCTGGCGCTGGCCGGCTACGCGCTCGACCGCGCCTTCCTGGAAACCGCCGAAAGCAACATGCGCCAGCGCCTGCGCAGCCTGGCGCTGGCCTACGTGGCCGGCGGCGAGTTCGCCCGCAACGGCGAGTTCATCCCGCCCTACGAAACCGTCGACCCGCGCCTGGACCGCCCCGGCAGCGGCCTGTATGCCGAAGTGATCCTGCCCGCCGGTCACTGGGATTCGGCCTCGGCGCAGGGGCCCTCGCTGCCCGCCGGGCAGATGCTGGAGGCCAACCAGGAACACTTCGAAGGCCCGCTGCCGATCACCGAGATCAACGGCCAGCCGGGCGAGGCCTATCGCTACGGCCGCGGGCTGATCTGGAGCGCGGGCGGCGACGCCAAGTCCGAATTCCCGTACACGATCTACATCCTCGAAGACACGACCGCGCTCAGCCGCCAGGTCAGCGTGTTCCGCCAGGCGCTGTGGCGGTACCTCGGTGGCGCCGGTTTCATCCTGATGTTGCTGCAGGCCGTGGTGCTGCGCTGGAGCCTGCGCCCGCTGCGTCGCGTCATCGACGAACTCAAGAAGGTGCAGCGCGGCGTGGCATCGCGCATGAGCGGCCGCCACCCGCGCGAACTCGAACCGCTCACCGAGAGCATCAACGCCTTCATCGAGAGCGAGCGCGAAAACCTCGACCGCCAGCGCAACACGCTGGCCGACCTCGCGCACAGCCTGAAGACACCACTGGCGGTGTTGCGCGCGCGCGCCGGCGAGGACATTTCCGCCGGCGAACTGCGCGAGGAAATCGACATCCAGGTGCGGCGCATGAGCGACTTGGTGTCGTACCAGCTGGCGCGCGCGGCGCGTTCGGGCCACATGCTGTTCGCCGCGCCGCTCGAGATCGAACCGTATGCCGACCAGATCGTGCGCAGCCTGGAAAAGATCTACGCCGCCAAGGGCGTGCTGTGCGAGTTCGATATCGAGGACGGCGTGAAGTTCTACGGCGAGCCGGGCGACCTGCAGGAAGTGCTCGGCAACCTCATCGAGAACGCCTTCAAGTGGGCGCACACGCGCGTGCTGCTCACCGCCAAGCGCGGCGAGATCGCTCCGAACCGCCGCCCGGGCCTGCTGCTGGCCGTGGACGACGATGGCCCCGGCGTGCCGGAGGACAAGATCGACCTGGTGCTGCAGCGTGGCGTGCGGGGCGACGAGCGTGTGCAGGGCCACGGCATCGGCCTGGCGACCGTGCTCGACGTGGTGCGCAGCTACCGCGGCACGCTGGACGTGAGCCGCTCGAAGGAACTGGGCGGCGCGCGTTTCGAAGTGGTGTTGCCGCCGGGCCTGTAGGCTGCCAGGTCGCTTACGAAAGCGCCGTCGCAAACGGTGATGGCCCGTAGAACCTGCGCAGGTGCGCCGCCACGGCCGGCATCTCGGTCTCGAGCAGTTGCGGATCGCTGAAGTGGTACTCGGTGGCGACCGCGAAGAATTCTTCCGGTGCTTCGGTGGCGTAACCATCGATCGGCGTGTCCTCACCCGCGTCCACGCGCGCGGCCAGCGCGTCGTAGTCGGCCTGGAAATCACGCGCCCATTCGCGCTGCCAGCTGCGTGGCAATGGCGGCGTGCCGTCGAGCAGGCCATCGAGCACGTCGATCTTGTGCGCCATCTCGTGCGCGGCCACGCAGAAGCCTGCCTGCGGATCTTCGCAATCGGCCAGCACGTCGGCCCACGACAGGATCATCGGCCCGGATTCCCACGCTTCGCCGATCAGGTCGTCCTGCCATTCGTGCAGCACGCCGGCGGCGTCCATGTGGCTGCGATTCACCCGGAAGGCATCGGGGTAGACGATCAACTGCGACCAGCCATGCAGGCCCTGCGCACCAAACTCGACCAGCGGCAGGCAGCACAGCGCAGCGAGCATGCAGCGCTGGACGTCATCCAGCACCAGCTCGCCGATCGGGCTGATGGTCTTTTCGTGAAGAAAGCGCGCCGCCAGTTCGCGCAGGCGCGCATCGCGTTCGGGATCGAGCCTGGCCACCCAGGGAACGCGCGCGCGCGTTTGCAGCCAGGTCGATTCGGCGATGGTGTCAGGAGTGCGCGAGAAGCGCCGGAACAAACTCAGCAAGGGCGCGACTCAGCGAGGCAGGCGGTCACACGTCCAGCGGTTTTGCCTTAGCGGAACATGCCAGGCAGGAAGCTGTGCCAGCGCGGCGACTGCATGCGGCCACTGTTGCTGGCGGCGTCGCTGTGCATGGCCGGCTTGACCGGCTTGGCGGTGCGGGCCGGTGCAGCGGCGGCGCGTGCCTCGGGACGTGCGGCTTCGCGTTCCATCGCGGTCGATTCCGGGCAGCTGCCGCTGTTGGCGGAGCTGAGCTTGATCTCGCGCGCAGCCGAGGTCGAGCTGGCGACCACGATCAGCAGGCACAGGCAGATCCGGAACATGACGGATTCCTCGGACGGGCTTGAAGCCGACGGCTTCAGGCAATGCTGGAATATAGCGCGAAAACGTTGGGTCTTACTGGCCGTTGGGCGGCCGGGGCCGTGGTGCATTGCAGCAACTCTCCCTGTGCTCACTGCTCGAACGGGGCAGCGTGTCCGTAATTCCACCGGGCAGGCCCGGGGCGATGCTGCATGGGTATCTTCTCCTATCGATGCGGCTGCGGCACGAATGGTTGCAACCGCTCGGCGCGCCGGGGCGTCGTCCTGCCGATTCGGGGCCGCAACGCCACCGGTGACGAAGGGGAGGGGGCGGCCAGCTCCCCCCCAGTGCGGTCTGCCCGGCCAACCCCTTCGACCACCGGCATCCCCGCTTACGGCCCGGCCGGCCGCGCCCGGCCATGGCCGGATGGCGTCGGTTCATTCGGCCCGCGTCGCGCATAATTCGCGCCATGACGCGTGCCCACCGCCCGCATCCGCGCCCGCGGCTGCACTTCCCGTTGCCACTGCCCGATCGTCGCCCACGCTCCGCACACCCGGGGCGCGGCTGATGGACGACCGTGACCTGTTGCAGCGGTTGATGGCCGGGCCGGCCTCCGGCGACGCCCTGGCGCAGGCCAGCGGCCAGACCCGGGCGGCGGTCTGGAAGCGGATCGAAGCGCTGCGCGAGGCCGGGGTCGCGATCGAAGCCCAGGCCGGCCGCGGGTATCGGCTGGCCCAGCCCATCGACCTGCTCGATGCGGCCGCGATCCGCTCACGGCTGCCGGACCAGGCCGGTCTGGCGCTGGCCGGGCTGGAAACGGCCTGGACGATCGATTCGACCAATTCCGAGCTGCTGCGCCGGCCCACGCCCGAGCGCGGCGCCCTGGTGCTCCTGGCCGAACGCCAGAGCGGGGGCCGCGGCCGTCGCGGGCGCGAATGGGCCTCGCCGCTGGCCGCGCACCTGTATCTCTCGCTGGCACGCCAGTTTGGCGGCGGCCTGGCCCGCCTGGGCGGCCTCAGCCTGGTCGCCGGCATCGGCGCGGCCGAGGCCCTGCAGGACGTGGGCTTCAACGGAGTGCGCCTGAAGTGGCCCAACGACCTGGTGGTGGCCGATCCCGACGGCGCGCTGCGCAAACTCGGCGGGATCCTGGTCGAGGGCGGCGGCGAGCATGCGGGGCCGGTGCGCGCCGTGATCGGCCTGGGCATCAACGTGCGCATGCCGGCGGCCGCGGCCGCCCGGATCGACCAGCCGTGGTGCGACCTGGCCACGCTCGCGCCCTCGCCACCGGATCGCAATGCCATCGCCGCCGCCGTGCTGGCGCGACTGCTGCCGGCGCTGGAGGCATTCGACGCGCACGGACTGGCCGCTTTCAGCGCACGCTACGCCGCGCTGGATGCGCTGGCCGGGCAGGGCGTGAGCGTGCACGGCGCCACCGCGACGGCGCACGGCATGGCCTTGGGCCTGGCCGACGACGGCGCGCTGCGCGTGCGCCTGGACAACGGCGAGGAACGGCATTTCCATGCCGGTGAAGTCAGCGTGCGCCGTGGCGCAGGGCACGATGGCCGACAACAGGGGGATAAGGCATGACGGCGTGGTTGTTCGACCTGGGCAATACCCGGCTGAAGTGCGCGCCACTGCGCGCCGACGGCCGCGCCGGTGAGGCCGTCGCCCTGCCGCATCGCGAGGACGACGTCGCCGCGGCATTGGCGCAGCTGCTGCCGGGCCAGATCGAGGTCGCCTACCTGGCCAGCGTTGCCCATCCGGCATTGCGCGTGGCGGTGCTCGATGCGCTGACCGCGCGCTGCCGACGTATTTCGCTCGCCCGCACGCAGCTGCAGTTCGGTGCGGTGCGAATCGCCTATGCCGACCCGCGCAAGCTCGGCGTCGACCGCTTCCTGGCGCTGCTCGCCGCACACGCGCGCATCGACGACGCCGCGCTCGTCTGCGGCGTCGGCACCGCGCTCACCATCGACCTCATCGACGCCGACGGTCGCCACCTCGGCGGCCGCATCGCGCCCTCGCCGACGCTGATGCGCGAAGCGCTGCACGAACGCGCGCCGCAGCTGCCGGAAAGTGGTGGCGACTACACCGACTTCGCCAGTGACACCGAAGACGCACTGGCTTCCGGCTGCGACGGCGCCGCGCTGGCGCTGATCGAACGCAGCCTCGGCGCCGCCAGCCAGCGACTGGGCCGGACGCCGCAACTGATCGTCCATGGCGGCGGTGCCGACGCACTGCTGCCCCACCTGCCGAACGCGACCCAGGTCGCAACGCTCGTGCTCGAAGGCCTGGCGCAGTGGGCCGGCGCCGAAAGCGGCGCTTAGAATCAGCCATGCTCATACGCGCCCTCGTCGTCCTGCTGATCGTGCTCAACCTTGGCGTTGCCGCCTGGTGGA
Source organism: Lysobacter sp. GCM10012299 (assembly GCF_042649405.1). Classification (NCBI taxonomy): domain Bacteria; kingdom Pseudomonadati; phylum Pseudomonadota; class Gammaproteobacteria; order Lysobacterales; family Lysobacteraceae; genus Lysobacter; species Lysobacter sp. GCM10012299. Next base: position 31,878 of record NZ_JBHRZC010000001.1, read on the forward strand.
CGCTGCGCGCGCCGCCGCCGGCACCGGCTGCCATCGAACAACCGCTGGGCGTTGCGCGCCTGCAACTGGCCAGCGAAGCACGCTCGCCGACGAAGCCCGCGCCTCTCCCTGCCGCCGCCGCAACGGCACCGGCAGCAGTGCCCGCAGCGCCGACCCCGGTTGCCGTACCGCCCAAGGAGGTTGCTGCAGAGAAGGTGGCCGTGGCCATGCCTGCGCAGTGCTACAGCTTCGGCCCGTTTACCGATGCGGCGGCAGCGAAGAATGCACACGAAGTGCTGATGGCGGTGGCGACCCGGGTCCTGCCGCGCGAGACGCGCAGCGGAACCACCCGCGGCTGGCGCGTGGTGCTGCCCGCGGCGGCCAGCCTGGCCGACGCGCAGGCAACGGCGCAGCGGATCGCCGCGGCCGGCTTTGGCGACTACTTCATCGTGCGCGAAGGCAGCGAAGCCAATTCGATCGCGCTCGGACGTTACCGCAGCGAGGAGTCGGCCACCCGCCGCGCCCAGTCGCTGGTGGCGGCGGGCTTCCCCGCGCGCGCCGAACCGCTTGGCGAAGGCCGCGCCAGTTACTGGCTCGACCTGGTGCCTGGGCCGTCGTTCGATACCGCCCGTGCGCAGGCCGCCGTGCAGATCGCACCGCGCCCGCTCGACTGCGCGCGCCTGAAGTGAATGACGCCGGCGCCGCGCTGAACACCGCACGCGAATCAGCGCGGCAGGCTAGAATGCGAGCCTTGCCGGCATAGCTCAGTTGGTAGAGCAACCGCCTTGTAAGCGGTAGGTCGTCAGTTCGATTCTGACTGCCGGCACCAAGCGACGGATTCCTTTCCCCCGGAGGATCGCGCAATGGACACAAGCATGAAGGCCGCCGTGGTGCGTGCGTTCGGCCAACCCCTGGTGATTGAAGAAGTCCCGGTGCCGCGGCCCGGCCCCGGCGCGGTGCTGGTGAAGATCGCGGCATGCGGCGTGTGCCACACCGACCTGCACGCGGCCGAGGGCGACTGGCCCGTAAGGCCGTCGCCGCCTTTCATCCCCGGCCACGAGGGCGTGGGCCATGTGGTCGCCGTCGGCGCCAACGTCGGCCACGTCAAGGAAGGCGACCGCGTCGGCATTCCCTGGCTGTATTCGGCCTGCGGGTTCTGCGAACACTGCCTGGGTGGCTGGGAGACGCTGTGCGAGCAGCAGCGCAACACCGGCTATTCGGTCAACGGCGGCTTCGCCGAATACGTGCTGGCGGACGCCAACTACGTCGGCCACCTCCCGAAAGGGATTGGTTTCGTCGAGATCGCGCCGGTGCTGTGCGCGGGCGTCACGGTCTACAAAGGCCTGAAAGTGACCGACACCCGCCCCGGCGACTGGGTGGTGATCTCCGGCATCGGCGGACTGGGCCACATGGCGGTGCAGTATGCGAAGGCGATGGGCCTCAACGTCGCCGCGGTCGACGTGGACGACGACAAGCTCGATCTGGCACGCCGACTGGGCGCCACTGTCACGGTCAACGCGCGCACCACCGATCCGGTCGCTTACCTGAAGAAGGAGATCGGCGGCGCGCATGGCGCGCTGGTCACCGCGGTGTCGCCGAAGGCGTTCGAGCAGGCCTCGGGGATGTTGCGTCGGCGCGGCACGATGTCGCTGGTGGGCCTGCCGCCGGGCAGCTTCCCGCTGGACATCTTTGGCATGGTGCTCAACGGCATCACCGTGCGCGGTTCGATCGTCGGCACACGACTGGACTTGCAGGAGTCGCTGGAGTTCGCCGCGCAGGGCAAGGTCACCGCGACGGTTGCCGCCGACAAGCTGGAGAACATCAACGGCATCTTCGACCGCATGCGCAAGGGCGAAATCGAAGGCCGCATCGTGCTAGACATGGCGGCGTAAGGAAGTTACCAGTTCGCGCGCAAACCCAGCTTGCCTTCCCAGGAATGGCGATCGTCATCGAAACCCTGGGAGTAGCCTGCGTTGCAGTAGAAGAAGATGTTCCGGTCGATCTCGCGCGTCGTGCCGAGTTCGACCTCCCACCACGTACCACCCAGGTCGGCGTGGAACGGCACGAACCCGGCATCGGACGAGAATTCGGTGACCGGGTCGCCCTTGAACTCGTGCCACACGCTCACGCGTCCCCATCCGGTGCTGTAAAGCGGCAAGTCGGATTCTTCGTGCACCCAGTCGCGGCTCAGGCGCGCGCTCAACCGGCCCACCAGTGACGTCGTATCGTCGAACCGCACGTCGGCGGCGAAGTCGGAGGTGTCGTCGAGGTCGATCCACTGGTAGATCAGCTGGCCCTGCGGCTCGAGCACCCAGTCGTGCTTGTTGCGGAACGGGTAGCCGCCTTCCACTGATGCCGCCAGCCCTAGGCCGTCGGTGCGCAGCCGTGGCAGGTCGCGATCGGCCGGGTTGGCGGAGGCCTCGTACCAGGTCGCCTGCAGGACGCTGTCGACGTACCACTGCTTCTGGCCGTAGCGCGTCCAGTAGCCGCCGAGCGTGTAGCCGTCGATGCGGCTGTCGCCGGCGCGGCGGCCATCGAAATGGTCCACTTCGGTTTCGGCGTAGCCGATCGCGCCGTACAGGCCGGCGTGGTCGCGGTGCTCGTCCGGTTCTTCGTGGCGGTACAGGTCGTAACCGATCTGCACCGCACCGAACACGTAGTCGTAGCTCGGGCCGCGGCCGAGGATGCCGATGTCGGAACCGTCGCGATCGCCGTTGACGTACATCAAACGCCCCCACATGCCGTCGGTCGTGCTGCGGTTCTCGTCCAGGTCCGGGCGCGCCCACAGCAGTTCCTGCTCGCCCACGCGCTCGTGCAGCGTGTCGAGCAGCGAGCGGCCGTAGTTCAGCGCGGTGGGCGACAGCGCGGCGTACAGCGACACCTCCGCACGGATGTTCGGAAGCGGCGGCTCCGGGTCTGGGCCTGGACCTGGGTCGGGTCCCGGGTCAGGTCCCGGGTCAGGTCCCGGGTCTGGTCCTGGATCGGGTCCCGGATCTGGCGGCGCCGGGCACGGCGGCGACGGTGCATTCGGTAACGAACAATCGATCGTCGATCGCAGGAACCAGCTCTGCAGCGCGCTCGCGTCGACACTGCCGCGATGCAATGTGTACTCGTACGGGCCGGCGATCACGCGCGTACCGAGTGCGAACGCATCTGCCGTGGTCGTTCCCGCGTTGATCGCATCAACGACGAGGATGCCATTGGCCAGTGTCAACGCACCGGCGCCACCGGCCTGCTTGATCCGCAGCAGGCTGTTGCCGGTTGCGGCGCCGGCGTCGATGACCAGCCTGTCGGACGGTGAGCTGTCGTCGCCGAGGAATGTATTGAGCGCGATCGTGCCGCCCTGGCCCAGGTAGTTGCGCGTGGTCACCGTCTTGAAGACGCCAGCCACCGGCGGCATGAAATCGACCAGGCCCGCATTGCTCAACTGTTGAGTGAGCACCGAGTCGCCGGTGACGTTCCAGAGGCTGGTCGGGTCGATGGTGACGTTGGTGATCGGCGCCGTCGGCGAGGCGGCGCCGGTCCAGCTCGACGCGGTCGCAAGGCTGATGTTGACGGTGCTCGCCGGCGCGCCGAAGGCATCGCCCGTAAGCACGCTGCCACCGGAAGCATCGAGGCGGATCAGCGTGGGCTGGAACAGGAAGGTCGGCGGCACCTGCGGGTCCTGATCGAATGCCACCACGAGCGCGTCGGCGCCGGTCACGCGTGCGCCATTGCTGGCGATGAAGTCCAGCGGTCCCTGCGCACCGATGGCGATGTCCTCGGCGCTGCTCAGGCTGCCGCCGGACATCCTCACCACATCGGTGGCCGCGTTGGTGAGGTTGAGCGAGAACAGGCCGATGGTGTCGGGGCCGGTGGCCGCCACCGTGGTGTTGGTCAGGTCGATCGTGCCTGGCCCGAAGTTGATGAACATCGCGATGCCGCCGCCGCTGGTGGCGACGCTGCTGTCGCGCGCGGTGATCTGGCCCGAATCGATGCGGAAGCCGTACGAGCCGGCACCGGTAGTGGTGATGGTGTTGCGGGTCAGGTCGATCGTGCCATTCGAGGATGCGTGCGCACCGGCGGCGGGGCTTTGCGATGAGGTCGGCGACGCCGGTACATCGACCGTGGTCGTGGTGCTGAAGACGGTTCCCCCCTGCGTCGCCAGCAATCCGGCCGCGGACGAGAACGCGGTGGCGCCACTGAAGATCGGCGTCCCCGTCGCAGTCCATAGTCCCACCGTGTTGAACGCGGGATTCGTAGCCGTGCTGACGGTGATGCGGTTCTGCCCCGTCAGCGTGGCCACGCTGCCGGTCCCTTGCGCCCACGCGCCTGAACTCACGTTGGGACCTTGCACCGTCACGCTGTCGATGGTCAGGTTGCCGCCGCCGGTGGCCAGGACGCCGGTGCTTCCTGCACCGGCGATGGTCGATGCGCCAAGGTTGATCGTCAGGCCCGGGCCAATCGAGCCAGGAGATATGGTGGCGGCGCTCGCAGTAACGCCGACGGCCTGCCTGCCGAATAAATTGATCACCGAGTTCGCGGGGATGTTCACCGCGCTGCCGGCGCCGCGCACGTAGATACCGAATGCGCCGAAGCCGTCCGCGCGACCGGCGCTGATCGGTACCGGCGAAGTAGCGGTGACCACGCCTCCGCTGTTGGCGCCGATGCCGATCGCATTGGTGCCGGTCACGCTGACCGAGTTGCCGGTTCCGATCGAAATGGTCGCGCCAGGGTTGGCGAGGATGCCGTGTCCGCCGTTGCCGGTGCCGGTGTTGTTGACGGTCAGTCCGGTCAACGTGGCCGAGCCACCGGACACGAGCACGGCCGTGCCAATCCCGGTCGTGGTGACCGTGGTGCCACCTCTCACATCAAGCGTGCCGCCGGCAATGACGTTGAGCCCGGTGCCGTTGACGGTCTGCACCAGGATGGGACCTGCAGTTGCATCGAATACCAGCGTGCCGCCGATGCTGGTGGCATTGACGTTGGTCGTGGCGGTCACGATGGTGTTGCCGACGACCGTGGTGGTCTGCCCGGCAGGCACCGTGATCGGCAGCGGTGGCGGTGGCACGGGGCCGGGGCCGATGACGGTCTGGGCAAGGCCCGTCGGCGTGATCAGTGCGCAGGCGGCACCACCGATCAGCAGGGGACGCATGGCCCGCCATAGCGGACGCATCGCAACGTTCCGGGTCCGCATACGAGGCAAGGTTGCTCCTCCTCACACCGGCGTCCGTCACTGGACGCACCCGGGCCTTCCAGCTGGCCCGACGAGGCACCGATACTGCTCACACCTGCGTGTACAGGCTGTCAACCGGTGATGTTTCGTTTGCGATACGTCGCGCGGCTGCGAGCGCGATCAAGTCCTGCGAAAGAGCAGCGTCCGGCACTGTGCGAACACTGGCTGCATGACGTTCGCGCGCCAATCCCTCGTCGACGGGAACACCGCGATCATGGCCTGCTCGACTTGTTCGAACCCGGGCTGTTCCGCACTGACGTGCACATCGTGTCCGTTGCACGTGAATTGCAGGATCGCCTCGCCGGTGGCCGGCAACTCGCTCAGGTAGCCCTGGATTTCGGACACTGCCTGCCAGGCGACGAAAGCCGGCCCGACGGTGAAGCCGAAGGCGGTGACGACGATCGCCGGGCGCTCGCAGTTCGACTTTCGCGACAGCCGCTCCATCAGGCTGGAGATGGTTCCCATGCGCGCATCCCGGTGCAGTCCCGGCGACGATGATAGGCTTATGTCGCAACGCAACGCAGTGCCTGCATGGGCAACAGACAGGAACGTCACAGCATGAGTCGCAGCTATCCCGGGGTTTCGCTGATCGGTGCACCGACCGACGTGGGTGCAGGACACCGCGGTGCGCGGTTGGGGCCGGAGGCCCTGCGCATTGCCGGCATCGGCGAAGCGCTGGCCAAGCGCGGCGTCGACGTCATCGATCGCGGCAATCTCGATGGTCCGCGCAATCCGTGGCAGAAGCCGGTGGAGGGCTATCGCCATCTGGCCGAAGTCGTTGCCTGGAATCGCGCGGTGATGGACGCGGTGGGTGCGGAACTCGCCGAAGGTCGCCTGCCGATCCTGCTCGGCGGCGACCATTGCCTCGGCCTGGGTTCGATCACCGCCGTCGCCCAGCACTGCCGCAACACCGGCAAGCAGCTGCGCGTGCTCTGGCTCGACGCACACGCCGACTTCAACACCAGCCAGGTCACGCCGTCGGGCAATGTCCACGGCATGCCGGTGGCGTGCCTGTGCGGCCTCGGCCCGGATGCGCTGACGCAACTGGGCGGATCGTCGCCGGCGCTGCGGCCGGACGAGATCCGCCAGATCGGCATCCGCTCGGTCGACGAAGGCGAAAAGCGCCTGGTCCAGCAGTACGGCCTGGACGTGTACGACATGCGCTACATCGACGAAATCGGCATGAAGCGGGTGATGGAGGAGGCGCTGGAAGGCGTCGACGAGAACACCCACCTGCACGTCAGCTTCGACGTCGACTTCCTCGACCCGAGCATCGCCCCGGGCGTGGGCACCACCGTGCCGGGCGGACCGAACTACCGCGAGGCGCAGCTGGTGATGGAGATGATCGCCGACAGCGGCCGCATGGCCTCGCTGGACATCGTCGAGCTCAACCCGATCATCGACAAGCGCAACCGCACCGCCCGCCTGGCGGTGGACCTGGTCGAGAGCCTGTTCGGCAAGTCGACCCTGATGCGCGACTGAGACGGGCGCCTGGAGGCGGACACCCGGCCCGGCAGCTGAATTCTGGCTGACATCGCCGAGCCCCGGCCTGGCGGGGCCATGGTGCGGCCCCGGCGGCGCCATGCCATCCTTACGCCATCACTGCCAACGTCCCCGGGGACCCGATGAAACGCTTTGCCGCAATGCTCCTGCTCGCCACCCTGTCGCTGGCCCTGCTCAGCGCCTGCAACACCATGGAAGGCCTCGGCAAAGACGTGAAGAAGCTCGGCCAGAAGGTCGAGGACAAGGCCAGCGGCTAAGCCCGCCCGCCGTCTGCAACTCCCCGCGAAGGCCGGCCTGTCCGGCCTTCGTGCCATCGGTGGTCGATGGCTGCCGCCTGAATCGGGAGCAGCCGGTTTCGCCCATATCCACCTCGGCTTCACATGCCCTCGCGTCAGATGGATTCACGGCACGCGGCTTTGAGTGCGTGTCCTTGCTTCCCATGATCCGAGGAGATTTCCATGAAGCGTTTGATGGCACTGTTGCTGCTTGCCCTGTTCTCGATGGGTACCCTGACCGCTTGCAACACCGTGGCGGGCGCCGGCAAGGACGTGAAGGGAGCCGGTGAGAAGGTCGAAGATGCGGCCACCAATTGCAAGGACGGCAAGTGCTGATCGACTGACGATCGCGCGAAGCTGTGAAAGGAAAGGCCGGAGTGATCCGGCCTTTTCTTTTGCGTATTGTTTTTTGCGCGTCGCACACGCGCATGCAACCCATGCATGCTGAATATCGTATTCACCGACATCAATCCTCGACTAACGCAATCGCGACTTCGTTCGAATGCGCGCGCTGCGATGCTGTGCGTGCGGCATCTGACAGATGCGTCGCATCACCCGAAACCGAGGATGAGTGATGAACAAAGACATCATTGCTGGCAAGTGGACGCAGATCAAAGGCCAGGCCCAGGCGCGTTGGGGCGACCTGACCGACGACGATTTCGCAGTGGCCGAAGGCAACGCTGAATATCTCGCCGGCAAACTGCAGGAACGCTATGGCTGGGAGCGCGACCGCGCCCAGCAGGAAGTGCGTGACTTCGAGAAGACGCTGAACTAAGCAGCAGTCCGTCGATCCACGCACGCGGTGCGCGCGTCGGGCGGTGCGGCTTGGGGCCGCAACCGACGCGCGCGATGGAACACGGAGCCGGCCACCAGGCCGGCTCTTTCATTTGCCCATTCGAGATTCATTGCCCGCTGTAACGAGGCGGATCGGCGACGAAGCCGCCGGGGAATGCGTGTGGCCGGGTATCAGGCGCATAGCGCGGATACGGACGCAGCACGCCGCGCGTGACCAGCGTGTCGTAATCGTCGTAACGCAGCTCGCTGACTTGCGTCGGTGCGCGCGTAGCGCGGATGAATTGCGTGTGGCTGGCGGGCGACCACTCGCGCTCGCCGTGACCCGTGCCAATGGATTGTGCGGCCGCGTCCGATTCACGGGACGCCGCCGCCGGGGCTGCGGCTTTCGCCGCGTCGCCGCGCTCGATCCGATCCAGCACCTCGCCCCGGCGCCGCTCCTCCAGCGCCACTCCGGCTTCCTCGAACACGGCCACGCCGATCACGCCGACGTTGTCCGGCCGCCCGGTGCGGGCCGCGTAGCTGTCGGGCAGGTCGGTGAAGACGAACTGGGCTACCTGGTCGAGCGACTTCCGCCAGCCCTCGACTTCCATCGTCTGCCAGGGCGCGAGCACGTAGCCGGTCTGGGAAGGGTGGGCGGTCTGCCCGCTGATGGCGTTGACGCCGTCGACCGACAGCACCACCAGGACGCGCCGGCCGCTGGTGTTGGCCAGGCGCACCGAGTAGCGATGGCCGGGCGTGCCGGCGATCCAGCGCTGGCCGCGGTGGACGGTGGGCGACAGCCACTGGCCGTTGTCGCGGTCGACCACGGCCAGGTCGACCGGGCCGCCGGGGCGGTACATGGCCAGCTCCCGGGCCGGCGACGGGGCGGCAAACGTCAGGGCCGCCGAGGCGGCAAGCGTGGCAAGCAGGCGGGGCAGGGCGCGCAACATGGTCGTTTCTCCGGATCGGTCGCCCGGGTCAACGGATCAGTCGCGGCTGCGGGGTTGGGTACACTGTTGGGCCGTTTTCCCCGGCGTCAGCGTTCGATGAGCCCCACCCGCATCCTCACCGGCATCACCACCTCGGGCACCCCGCACCTGGGCAACTACGTCGGTGCGATCCGCCCGGCCGTGGCCGCCAGTCGTACCGCTGGCGTGGAGAGCTTCTACTTCCTCGCCGACTACCACGCCCTGATCAAGGTGCAGGACCCGGCGCGCGTGCAGCGCTCGACGCTGGAGATCGCCGCGACCTGGCTGGCCTGCGGGCTGGAGCCGGACAAGGTCTGGTTCTACCGCCAGAGTGACGTGCCGGAAACGCAGGAGCTGACCTGGTTCCTGACCTGCGTCGCCGGCAAGGGCATCCTCAATCGCGCCCATGCCTACAAGGCCTCGGTCGACAAGAACCGCGAGGCCGGCGAGGACGACGACGCCGGCATCAGCGCCGGACTGTTCATGTACCCGGTGCTGATGGCCGCCGACATCCTGCTGTTCAACGCCAACAAGGTGCCGGTCGGCCGCGACCAGATCCAGCACATCGAAATGGCGCGCGACTTCGGCCAGCGCTTCAACCATCTCTACGGCGAGGAATTCTTCGACCTGCCCGAAGCGGTGATCGACGAGAACGTGGCGACGCTGCCGGGCCTGGACGGCCGCAAGATGAGCAAGAGCTACGACAACACCATCCCGTTGTTCGTACGGCGCGAGACGCTGAAGAAACTGATCTATTCGATCGTCACCGACTCGCGCGCACCCGGCGAGGCCAAGGACGCCGACAACTCCAACGTGTTCCAGTTGTACCAGGCGTTTGCCTCGGAGCAGGAAACGGCGGCCATGCGCCAGGCCTTCGCCGACGGCATCGCCTGGGGCGAGGCCAAGCAGGCGCTGTTCGAACGCATCGACCACGAGATCGCGCCGCTGCGCGCCCGCTACGAAGAGCTGATCGCGCGCCCGGCCGACATCGAGGCGATCCTGCGCGTCGGTGCCAGCCGCCTGCGCGCGCGTTATGCGCAGCCGACGCTGGCCCGCCTGCGTTCGGCCGTGGGCTTGCGCGACCTGTCGCAGTCGAGCACCGGCACCACGAAGAAGGCCGCCAAGGCGTCGCTGCCGCTGTTCAAGCAATACCGCGAGGGCGATGGCCGCTTCTACTTCAAGCTGGTCGATGGCGATCGCCTGCTGCTGCAGAGCATCGGCCACGATTCGGCGCGCACCGCGGGCCAGCTGATCGGTCGCCTCAAGCAGGAAGGTGGCGCTGCGCTGCAGAACGTGGACAACGCGGCCGTGCATCTTGGCGACGAACTGGTCGGCCACCTGCACGAAGGCGTCGAGCTGGCCGAAGTGGTCGAAGCACTGGCGCAACTGGTGGCCGAAGACGCATGAGCCCGACGATCGAACTCAACCTGGCGCTGATCCTGTTCCTGCCATGGTTTGCGATCCTCGGCGCGCTGTTCTGGATGTTTCCGCGCCAGCCGCGCCACGCCGCGCGCAAGCTGTTCGACACGGTGGCGTTGTTGCTGGCGGTGACCGCTTTCCTGCTCAGCATCTATTGGTCGCATGACCACGCCGACCCGGCCTTCGGGCGGATGTGGCAGCAGATCCTTGCCACCGCGCTGGGGTATGGCGTGTTCCTGGCGGTGCTGACGGCGGCCTTCGTGGTGCGCCGGTTGTGGTTGCGACGCAAGCGCTGAGGCTGCGATGAGCCCTGCCCACGGCATCGTCACCATCGACACCGGCTTCCACCGGCCGTCGTTCGATGCTGCGTATCTGGTGGTGGAAAACGGCCGCGGTGCCTTCATCGATTGCGGCACGCAGCATTCGGTGCCGGCGATGCTGGCGGCATTGGCCGGGCAGGGCCTGGCACCGGCCGATGTCGACTGGCTGATCCTGACGCACGTGCACCTGGATCACGCCGGCGGCGCCGGCGCGCTGATGCGCGAACTGCCCAACGCCACGCTCGCCGTGCATCCGCGCGGCGCGCCGCACATGATCGACCCGACGCGCCTGGTCGCCGGTGCCACCGCCGTCTACGGCGCAGAAGAAATCGCGCGCAGCTACGGCGAGATCGTTCCGGTCGCCGCGGAACGCGTGCGCGTGGTCGCCGACGGCGACGTGGTCGAGCTCGCCGGCCGCCCGCTGCTGTGCATCGACACGCCGGGGCATGCGCGTCACCACCTGTGCATCTGGGACGAACGCAGCCGCAGCTGGTTCACCGGCGACACGTTCGGACTGTCGTATCGCGAGTTCGACAATGCCGACGGCGCGCCGTTCGTGATCCCGACCACCACGCCGGTGCAGTTCGAGCCGGAGCCGTTGAAGGCGTCGATCCGGAAGATGCTGGCGAAAGCACCGGAAGCGATGCACCTCACGCACTTCGGGCGCGTGGGCGATGTGGTGCGCCTGAGCCAGGACCTGTGTGCGCAGATCGATGCGATGGTTGCACTGGCGCGTGCGGCGCACGGACACGACGATCGCCATGCACGCCTGGTCGCGTCACTGACGAAACTCTATGTGGACCGCGCAAACGCCCACGGCGCCCCGCTGTCGGCCACCGAAGCAACCCGCCTGCTGGCGATGGACATCGAGCTGAACGCGCAGGGCCTGGAAGTGTGGCTGGACCGCGAGGCCGCGTAATCCCTATTCAGAATTAATGCGGTCTGGCTGAATGGATTAACGGTCAGGTCGGATCCGTCCAGCTGTGGCGTGCGTCACAGGTCGGGAGGGCGCGGCGGAGTAGCCTGAGCCGCCTTTCAGCACCCCCCTTGATGTCCGCCGTCCGACCCCTCCCGCCGCCACTGCCAGACGAAGGTCCGCGCCAGGTTGCGCTGGATGCGTATGCAGTCGTGGACACGGGGCCGGAGCAGGCCTACGACGACATCGTGCGCCTGGCCGCGACGCTGTGCGACGTGCCGGCGGCGGCCATCTCGCTGATCGATCACGACCGCCAGTGGTTCAAGGCGCAGATCGGCCTCGACTCGAAGCAGACGCCGCGCGATGAAGCGATCTGCGATCGCGTGATCATGGCGCCCGGGCGCACCCTGGTGATCGAAGACCTCGCCGCGCAGGCGTCCTTCCCGCGGCCGAACGTGCGCATCGGCAAGGACCCGTTGCGGTTCTACGCCGGCACCGCATTGATGAGCCCGGATGGCCACGCCATCGGCACCGTCTGCGTGCTCGACACGCGCCCGCGCACGCTGAGCAAGGCGCAACGCGAAGGCCTCGAAGTGCTGGCACGACAGACCCAGCACCTGCTGGAACTGCGCCGCTACGCACTGGAGCAACGCCGCCTGCTGTCGGAGCGCGAAGCGTTCGCGCAGCGGCTGGAGGATGCGCGCGCCGACCTGCAACGACGCAACGACCTGCTCGAACACAGCGCCACCCATGACGCCCTGACCGGGCTGCTCAACCGCGCCGCGCTGGCGCAGCTGCGCGACAACCCGGAGGCGATGCGGCAACTGCAGCAGGCGCCGTACTCGCTGATGCTGCTGGACGTGGACCACTTCAAGGACGTCAACGATCGGCATGGCCATCTGCTCGGCGACCGCGCGCTGCGTGCGGTGGCCGATGCGGTTGCGGCATCGATCCGCCACGGCGACGTGGCCGTGCGCTACGGCGGCGAGGAGTTCCTGATCCTGTTGCCGGACACGCGGCTGGAGAGCGCGGCGCAGGTGGCCGAGCGCATCCGCCAGCGGTTGGCGCAGGCGGCGTTGCCGTTCGCGCTGACGGTGTCGATCGGGCTGGCGGCGGGCGAGCCGACGCGGGACTGGTCGGAGCAGGTGTTCGATCGTGCGGACCAGGCGCTTTACCGGGCCAAGGCGCGCGGGCGTAATTGCATCGTGGCGGACGATACGCCGTTGCATGGGGGTTGATGGGTCGCGCTTATTTCCAGGTGGTGGGGGGCGTGCCCTGGTCGGGGTGGTGCATCTTCACGACGCAGAAGCGTTGGCCGGTCGGGGCTTCCATCACCCACCAGCGTTTGACGAAGGCGATCTTCTTCGCGCCGAGCTTCTCCAGTCGCGCGGCTTCGGCATCGATGTCGTCGGACTCGATGTCCAGGTGCACGCGCGAGGCATGGTCGACCTTCTGCACTTCGATGTGCATGTCGTCGCGGGTGTCGCCGAACTGAACGTACGTGCCGGGAACGTCGCCGGCATCCGGGTCGGCAATGCTGACACCGAGCGCCTTGCTCCAGAACCTCGCCGCGGTGGCGAGGTCGTCGGTCTGGCAATCGATGATGAAACCGGCAAGGCGACTGCGATGGGCCATGGACCTTCCTTCGATCAGGTCGGCAGGGACATGTCGTCCAGCAGCGCCTTGAGGAAGCGCGCCGCTTCGCCGCCGGTGCAGGCGCGGTGGTCGAAGGTCAGCGAGATCGGCATGCGGCGGTGCACTTCGATGCCGCCGATCACCGCGACCACGTCGTGGCTGAGCTTGCCCGCGCCGACGATCGCCACGCACGGCGGCACCACCACCGGCGTCGCATAGCGACCGGCGAACATGCCGAAGTTGGACAGCGAGATCGTGTAACCGCTCAGCTCACTGGCCGGAATCGAACGCTCCTCGACCTGCGCGCGCAGGCGCTGGATCGCGGTGCGCACGCCGGCACCGTCGAGCATGTCGGCATTGCGCAGCGCCGGCACGAACAGGCCGTCGTCGGTATCGACCGCGATGCCGATGTCGACCTGCGGGTGCAGGGTGCGGCTGAGGTTGTCGCCGTCGAACCAGGCATTGAGCGCCGGCACGGCCTTGCAGGCGGCCACCATGGCGCGCACCAGGCGCGCGGTGATGTCCTGCTTGCCGACCCAGGCGTGCAGGTCGGCGTCGTCGCACAGCGTGGTCGGGACGACCTTGGCGTGCGCATCGGCCATCACCCGCGCCATGTTGCGGCGCACGCCCTTGAGCTGTTCGGGCTGGCCGCTGGCACTGACGCCCGGCGGCTGCGTGCGGACCGGCTTGCCGGCCTGCGAGAGCGTGCTGCGGGCTGCGGCGGGAGCGGCCTGCGCCGGGGCAGGCCGGACCGGCGCCGGGGCGGCAGCGCTCGCTGACGGAGCCGCGCCGGCCTTGGCCGAACCATCGGCGGCAGCACGCTTCACGTCGTCCATCGTCACCACGCTGTCGGCGCCGCTGGCGCGCACGCGCGACAGGTCGACGCCCAGCTTGCGTGCCAGTGCGCGCACGGCCGGCATCGCCTTGACGCCGCCAACCGCGACCGCCTGTTCACTGCGCACCGCATCGGAGCTCTGCATCGCGCCGACCACGGTGCCGGCGTCGTCGCGCTTGGTCTCGGCCTGCGGTGCGGCGGTCTGGTCGCAGGCGCCGCCAGCGGTGATCGTGCCGCCGTCGTCGGAGGCGATCACCTGGTCGCTGGCGTCGTCATCGGCGTGGCTGCCGGCGCCGTGGTGGTGGCCGGTGTCCTGGCCCTCGGCGCGCTGCGGCATCGACGGATCGATCTCGAACTCGGCCAGCATCTTGCCGGTGATGATCACGTCGCCCGGTCCGCCGGCGAGCTTGAGCACCTTGCCGGACACCGGCGAGGGGACTTCGACCACGGCCTTGGCGGTTTCCATCGACACCAGGTTGTCGTCCAGGCGGATGGTGTCGCCCTCCTTCACGAACCACTCGACGATGGTGGCGTCGGGCAGGCCCTCGCCGAGGTCGGGAAGGAAGAAGGTCTTCTTGCTCATACGGTTTCGCCCCTAAGGTCTTGTCTCAGATCCATACATCGTTGCGCGCGGTCAGTTCGCCGCCGGCATCACCGGTGTTGACCACCCCGGCCGGTTCGATGATCAGCGCATGGCATTCTTCATTGGCGCGGGTGATGTGCTCGACGCCGCGCGGGATCACGCACATCTCGCCTTCGCCCAGCACCACGTCGCGGTCGCGGAAGCCGATTTCCATCTGCCCCTTGACGACGATGAACACCTCGTCGGTGTCCTCGTGCGAGTGCCAGACGAAATCGCCCTGCATTTTCACCAGCTTGAACTGCACGTCGTTCATCTGCGCGACCACGTGCGGCGACCAGTGCTGCGCGAACTGCGCCAGCTTGGCCGCCAGGTTGATGGCCTGCGACTTTGCCTGGCCCGGAACGGAGGCGTCGCTCATGCGTCCTCGCCTTCGTCGTCGTCGAGGATCTCCAGCGCGCGCGCCGGGATCCAGCCCTGCATGCCCAGCACGTTCTCCGCCCACCACCACTGCGCCAGCTCGTAGTGCAGGGTGACGATCTCGTCGGCCTGGGTATCGAGCTCGCGGGTGTCGTAGTCCGACAGCGCCTTGGCTGTGCCCTGCTCGTTGTCGAACAGCGCCGCCGGCACCCAGCCGCCGTGGCCTTCGGCGATCGTGGTCCAGACGAACTGCGGCCAGTCGCGGTCGCGCTCGCCCAGCGTCACGTCCTCGCCACGCGCGATACGGATCGCCGGGCGATCCGGTGCGCGGTGGGCGACTACGACGCGGGCGTGGCGCATGCCTGGCGGTGTCCTCAGCTCGCCGCCAGGGTCCGCTTGGCCGCGGTGACGATACGCTCCACGCTGGGCAGGTACTTCATCTCCAGGCGGAACAGCGGGATGTGCGTGTCGTAGCCGGTGACGCGCTCGACCGGTGCGACCAGGTCGAACATCGATTCCTCGGCCAGGCGCGCGGCGATCTCTGCACCGAAGCCAGCGGTCTTGGGCGCTTCATGCACGATCACGCAGCGACCGGTGCGGCTGACCGATTCGGCGATCGTGGCGAAGTCGAGCGGACGCAGCGTCGCCACGTCGATGACCTCGGCACTGATGCCCTGCGCGGCGAGCTTCTCGGCGGCTTCGAGCGTTTCCTTCACCTGCGCGCCCCAGGTCACCAGGGTCACGTCGGTGCCGTCGCGCAGCACGTAGCACACGTCCAGCGGCAAGGCTTCGCCGTCGTCCGGCACCACTTCCTTGTACTGGCGGTAGATGCGCTTGGGCTCCATGAAGATCACCGGATCCGGTTCGCGGATCGCGGCCAGCAGCAGGCCGTAGGCGCGCGCCGGCGACGACGGCATGACCACGCGCAGGCCCGGCACGTTGGTGAAGATCGATTCGTTGGCTTCGCTGTGGTGCTCCGGGGCACGGATGCCACCGCCCCACGGCACGCGCAGCACCATCGGGCAGGTCAGGCGGCCACGCGTGCGGTAACGGAAGCGCGCGGCGTGGCAGATGATGTGGTCGACCATCGGGTAGACGAAACCGTCGAACTGCGACTCGGCGACCGGCTTCATGCCCTGCGCGGCGAGGCCGACGGTGAGGCCGGCAATGGTCGTTTCGTCGAGCGGCGTGTCGAGCACGCGCTCCGGGCCGAACTGCTGCTGCAGCCCGGCGGTGGCGCGGAACACGCCGCCGTTGACGCCGACGTCCTCGCCCAGCACCAGCACGGTGTCGTCGGCGCGCATCTCGTAGGCGAGGGCCTGGGTAATGGCTTCGATCAGCGTGATCGCGGTCGGCGTTGCCGGAGCGTTGGCCATGGCTGTCGACCCCTTGGTTGCTGCGGTCTTGATGGGATCCTCGACGCTCATCAGCGACCCTCCTGCGCCAGCACGTACGCGCGCTGTGCGGCGACGTCCGGCGGCATGTCGGCATAGAGGTAATCGAACATCGCCTCGACCGGCTGCACCGGCGTTTCCAGGTAGGCGTTGATCTCGACGTCGACGCGCTTGCCGCATTCCTCGGCCCAGGCCTTCTCCTCGGCCTCGCTCCACACGCCCTGCGCAATCAGGTACGTGCGCAGGCGGGTGATCGGCTCGCGTGTCCACGCCGACTTGACCTCGTCGTCCTCGCGATAGCGACGGGCGTCGTCGGCGGTGGTGTGGTCGTGCAGGCGGTAGGTCATGAACTCGATCACGCTGCCGCCTTCGCCGCTGCGGGCGCGCTCGCTGGCGCGGCGCATGCCTTCGAGCACGGCGATCAGGTCATTGCCGTCGACCTGCAGGCAGTGCAGGCCACCGGCCAGGCCCTTCTGCGCCAGCGTCTTGGCGCCGGTCTGCGCCGAGCGCGGCACCGAGATCGCCCAGCCGTTGTTGATCACGCACAGCACCAGCGGCAGCTTGTAGGCGCCGGCAGAATTCAGTGCAGCATAGAAGTCGGTCTTGGACGAACCGCCATCGCCGCAGCAGGCCACCGCCAGCTGCTTCTGCTTGCGCAGCTTGAATGCGAGCGCGGCGCCGGCGGCATGCAGGCACTGCGTGGAGATCGGCACGCACCAGGCGTAGTCGTGCTTCGGGCCGGAGAAGTCGTTGCCGCGCTCGTCGCCGCCCCAGTACAGCAGCACCTCGCGCGGCAGCACGCCGCGCATGAACTGCGCACCGTACTCGCGGTAGCTCGGCGCGAACACGTCGTCGGGCTGCATCGAAGCGCCGATGCCGATGTGCGTGGCTTCGTGGCCCAGGCAACTGGCATACGTGCCGAGCTTGCCGGTGCGCTGCAAGGCGATCGCCTTGCTGTCGAAGGTGCGCACGAACAGCATTTCCTTGAACAGTGGCAGCAGTGCCCTGGCATCGCGGAACGCGGCAGGAAGCTCCGCCACCGGCTTGCCGTCCGGGCCGAGGTATTGCAGGTATTCGATTTCGAAGGTCGCGGCGACCGTCATCGCGGAAGTCCTGGATGATGTGGAGGGAGTTCCGAACCGGCCGCGTGCCGGATCCAGTGCCGGCGCATCACCGCATCGGGTGGCTGGGCCCGGAAGACGCACCGGGCCTGGCTCCGCGGCGTCTGGTAGCCCCGAACACAGGCCTGGCCGACGCGCTTTCGCGAAGATCATAACCAAAGGCTTGTTAAGGGCCGTTGCGCGCTGCGACATGCATCTTTGCCGCAAAAAAGGTAGGTCCGCCCCATGCGCGGCCGCACGGCGGGGTATGGAGCAGGCCCAGGCGGCAGGCCTGGCGCCGCAAACGACAAGGGCGCGGTCGATGCCGCGCCCTTGCCGGTATTGCCCTGGTTTAGCGACCGATGCGCACCCGCACCACGTCGTGGTTGTTGCCAGCCTGGGGATCGGGCGTGGCCGCAGCGATGTCGGCACTGAACTCCAGCTCGGTGCCGCGACGCGGGCGGTCCGGTACCACGATCGCGAAGGCGAACCACTGTGTTCCGGTCGCCATCGCACCGCTGCGCTGGCATTGCGCGCGGAAGCCGGCATCGCCGGCCTCGCGCGTGCAGCTCCAGCCGCTGGGTGCGGCGACGGCCGCGGCGCCGGCGGCGACATTGCCTTCCAGCACCAGGCGTGCCTGCTGGGCGGCGTCCGGCCCGGCATTGCGAACTGGCACCAGGAAGGTCGCGATCGCGCCCTTGCGCACCGGCAGCGCGCCACCGGTGATCTGCACCGACAGGTCCGCGGCGGTGACCACGGTGACCTCGGCGGTCGCCTGGTTGTCGCCGTTGGCGCGGTCGCGGGTCTGCGAGCGCGCGGCCACGGCTATGTGCAGCGCGGTGCCATTGGCCAGGGCCGGAACTGCCGTGGTCAGGGCGAAGCTCGCGCTGCCCTGTGCGGCCAGGCTCGGCGCGGTGCAGGTGACGGTGGTGGTTGCCGCGGCCTGCACGGGTGCCGCGCAGGTCCAGTCGGCGGGCGCGGAGATCGCGGGCGTGAGCTGCGCATCGAACACGAAGGCGACCGCGGCCGATTCAGCGGCGTTGGGGCCGGCGTTGTCGACCGTGGCGGTCCACGTCGCGGTCTCGCCCGGGTGCAGCGATTGCGGCGAGCCGGTGGCAGTGACGACGAGGTCCGCGCTGCGGAACTGCGCCACCTCGATGCTCACCCGCACGGGGTCATGGTCGGACACGCGCATCGGCACCGTGCTGTCGCCGAAGTGATCGACGCCGAAGTCGGCGTTGATGCGCGCATGGTCGACGCGAACCTGCGTAGCGCCCATCACCAGCGCCTCGTTGACCAGCACGTGGTCCAGCGTCTGCGCGTTGCCCTGGTACACGTACGAGTAGCGGTCGGCGGGCTCGGCGATCAGCTGCGAGCCGTCGATCAGCGGCGTGACCAGCGGGCTGTCGACCCAGGTCAGCACCTGGTCGTTGGCCGCCGGCTCGCCCTTGACCACGCCGAGCACGTCGACATAACCGTCGTTGAACTCGAACGCGTTGAAGTCGCCGACCAGCACGATCTTCTCGTCCGGATGCGACTGCTGGATCGAGTTGACCAGGCCGGCCAGGTACGCCGCCTGCGCCGCGCGCTTGCCGCGCACCCGCGCACCGGTGCTGGTCCAGCCGTTGCTGCCCGGTTCCACGGAGTCGATGTCGCTGAGCGAACGCAGGTGGTTGACGATCACCGTGACCGGGTAGCTGGCACCGTTGTCCTGGTGGACGCGTGCGCGCAGCAGCAGCGGCGGGCGATCGTTGAGCAGGCTGGTGCTGCCGTCCGGGTTGGCCAGCGTTGCATCCTTGCCGTACTGCACCACTTCGTCCACCTCGACACGGGCGACGCCGGCGCCGTTGTCGCGCGTGGCGACGAGGAAGCCGACATTGATGCCGCCGATGTCGTTGCCCTGCACCAGGAACGGCACGTAGCCCGGCGCGCGCGCGCAACTGCCGTTGAGGCGATCGGCCAGCAGGCCGAGCACGCGCAGGTTCTCGACTTCGACCACGCCGAGGATGTCGGGCGTCTTGAGGTAGTCGCAGATCGCCGAGGCCGTCTTGGCCAGGCGCCTGGCCACGGCTTCGGGCTTGATCGTCGGCGCGCCGTTGTTGTCGGCGATCTCGTCGAAGAAGCGCAGCAGGTTGAAGCCGCCGACGGTGACCGTGTCGTAGGCCGGATCGGTGACCGCCTCGGGTGCGCGACCGCCGCTGGCGACCGGCGCACTGGCCGTGTCGGGCAGCAGCGCCCAGGTGCCACCGAAGTAGTCGAGCACGCCGACCATCGCGCTGACCTGCGCACCGGTGTCGACGTCGAGGGCGAACGCGCCGACCTGGCCGCGACTGCGCACCATCAGGCGTTCCTGGTTGGTGTCGAACAGCGGCGGGTTCTTGCCTGCGGGCAGGCTGGCCAGCGCTGCGTCCATCACGCCGATGCCCGGTTCGCGGAATGGCGTGGCGATGCCGGGCAGGGTGACGTAGAACACGCCGTCGCCGCTGGAGGTCGCGTCATCTTCGTCGATGCGGCCTTCCGACGGGCCGACGACCACGGTGCTGCCAACGCTGACGCGCATCGCTTCGAGCCGTTCGAGCGTGCCCGGCGTAGCGGTCGTGGCGAGGTCGGCCGTCGTCAGTTCGATGGCTGCCGGCAGCGCGACTGCACTCTGCAGCAATTCGACGCTCGGCCCGGTGATCTCGGTGACGCTGAGCTGGTTGACGTTGGTGGCCGGCACGAACTCCTCGACCAGGCCGGTCACGCGCACGCGGTTGCCGACGGCGGCGCTGGCCGGCGGTGCCGAGTTGGTATAGACGAACACGGCATCGGATGTGTCCGGGTTGCCGTCGTCGTTGCTGCTTTGCAGGAAGAACCCATTGTTGAAGCGCTGTGCGGTGACCACGCCCTCGGTCACCACGCGCTTGCCCACATGGGCCGAACGCAATGCCGTGCCCTGGATCTGGGCGATCGTCAGGGGCAGGGCAGGGTCGGGTTGCGGCGGCGCCGAACCACTGTTGCGCGGCGTCGGCGCGGCGGCGATGAAGTCGGCCGCATTGTCGTCGCTGTCGGTCGCGCCGTTGTCCTTGCGCAGGGCCGCGGTGGCCGCGCTCAGTCCCGGCGCCGGCGCGCTGCCTTCGAAGAAGTTGGCATTGCCATAGCCGACCAGGTCGACGATGAGTGCCCGCTGCTGCGGCGTGCAAGGCGTACTGCCACCGTTGCAGGCGAGGGCGGTGGTGGACTGCACCAGCGCGACCTTGCCGGCGCTGGCCGACATGTTGGCCGGGCCTGTGGCGTCGGGCGCGGGCAATGGCGCACCCGTGGCTCCGCCGGTCATCTGCACCAGGAAGTACTGGCCCGGCTGCAGCGAGAAGGCCGGCAACACGGTCAGGCCGGAAAAGTTGCCGGTGCCGGTGGCGCTGGCGTACTGCACCGACAGCCCTGCCAGCGCGACTGCGCTGGTGCCGCGATTGCGCAGTTCGACGAAGTCGTTGCTGAAGGGCGGGCTGGCACCACCGCCGCCGCCGTAGACCTGGCTGATCACTACTTGTGCGTCGACACCGCCGGCCACGGCCAGCAGTGCTGCCAACGCAAGCGTCCTGGCCGCACCGCGGCCCGTGCTCTTGTCCATGAGAATCCCCGTTGTAGGCCTGCCATGGCCCCCCGTGCAGGCCGGCGGATTGTGCCGGAACGGGTATTGCAGTGGGGTGACGGGCCGATGCGGTACCCTTTTGGCCCCCCAGCCGGCGCCTTTGCCGGCCCACGACGAGCCTGCAATGACGGTCGAGAAGAACGAGCGCGAACTGGAAGCGAGCATCCACACCGATCTGTCCGGGCGGATGACCTATTCCGGCTACCTGCAGCTGGACACCCTGCTGTCGGCGCAACAGCGCCTGTCCAATCCGCCGCACCACGACGAGCTGCTGTTCATCGTCCAGCACCAGGTGTCGGAGCTGTGGATGAAGCTGATGATCCACGAGCTCAAGTCGGCGATCGCGCACCTGCGCGAGGATCGCCTCGGCGAGTGCCAGAAGATCTTCGCGCGCTGCAAGAACATCCTGCGCCAGCTGACCGAGATGTGGTCGGTGCTGGAGACGCTGACGCCGTCGGAGTACATGGAGTTCCGCGAGATCCTCGGGCCGTCGTCGGGCTTCCAGTCGCTGCAGTACCGCACCATCGAATTCCTGCTCGGCAACAAGAACGCGGCGATGCTCAAGGTCTTCGGCCACGACGCCAAGGCCGAGGCGAGCCTGCGCGAAGTGCTCGAGTCGCCGAGCCTGTACGACGAGGCGCTGCGCTACCTGGCGCGCCACGGCCATGCCGTGCCGGCACGCCACGTCGAGCGGGACTGGTCGCATGCGCACGTCGCCGACCCGGAACTGCTGCCGGTGTTCGAGCGCATCTACGAAGACACCGACGCGCACTGGCAGGCCTACCACCTGTGCGAGGACCTGGTCGACCTGGAAAGCCAGTTCCAGCTGTGGCGCTTCCGCCACATGCGCACGGTGATGCGCATCATCGGCTTCAAGCGCGGCACCGGCGGTTCCAGCGGCGTGGGGTTCCTCAAGCAGGCGCTGGAGCTGACCTTCTTCCCCGAGCTGTTCGACGTGCGCACGATGATCGGCGCCGGCGGCAGCTACGGCGCGACGCCGGGGTAAGCCGTGGCGACGCGCGTGCACGACTGCGTCGGCGCGTTCATCGTGAAGGATGGCGAGGTGCTGCTCGGCCTGCGCAGCGACGACTGCGACTGGCTGGCCGGGGCGTGGGACGTGTTCGGCGGCCACATCGAGCCGGGCGAGACTGCGGATGACGCGCTGCGGCGCGAACTCGACAAGGAGCTGGGCATCGCCCCCACGCGCATGCGCTACCTGGACGCCATCCGCGGCGATGCGCCGCAGCCATGGCACCTGCGCCTGTATGTCATCGAGGCCTGGGATGGCACCCCTGAGAACCGGCAGGAGCATTCGGCGCTGTCCTGGAGCACGCTGGACCAGGCTCAGGAGCGCCTGGCGGCCGCGCATCCGGACTTCCCGCGCCTGCTGGCCCAGGCCCTCGGCGGCGATGGAGCACTGTCCTGATCTGGCGGAATCAATTGCCCCATAGGGCTCGGCCCCTGTCTGCGTAAGTGCGACCGCTATTCAGCTTGGATGCTGCGCTGCAGCACATTCCGGCCGGGCTTCACGCAGGTTTGACGAGACCCCCCTCAGCCGGTAAATCTCCCCGGTCCCGTGCCAGCCGGCGTGGGTTTTTCCTTTTTTCAGTATTTTGATTTTCAGGGGATACCGCATGAGCGGAACCGCTATACCTACGCCCGGCCAGGCCGCACCCATCCCGGAGTTCAAGCAGACGCTGGGGCATCCCAAGCCGCTGTGGATGCTCTTCATGACGGAGTTCTGGGAGCGCTTCGCGTTCTACGGCATCCGCTGGGCCCTGGTGCTGTACATCGTCGCCCAGTTCTACGGTGGCGATGCCGCGGGCGAGGCTCCGGCCAACCGCGTCTACGGCGCCTACCTGGCGCTGGTGTACGCCGCGGCGATCTTCGGCGGCTACATCGCCGACCGGGTGCTGGGCTACCAGCGGTCGATCCTGCTCGGCGCGGTGATCATGGCCGCGGGCCTTTTCATGATCGCGCTTCCCAACGAGGCAATCTTCAAGCTCGGCCTGGCCACGATCGTGGTCGGCAACGGACTGTTCAAGCCGAACATCTCGACGATGGTGGGCAAGCTCTACAGCCCCACCGACGAGCGCCGCGATTCGGGCTTCACCATCTTCTACATGGGCATCAACCTGGGCGCGATGCTGGCCCCGCTGCTGACCCAGTACCTGGCGCGCAAGATCTTCGGCACCGACACCATGCCGGCCTACAAGGTCGTGTTCATGGCCGCCGGCGTCGGCATGCTGATCAGCCTGGTGTGGTTCTGGTTCGGTCGTCGTGGCCTGGAAGGCATCGGCCGTCCGCCGGTGACCGGCGAGGACAAGCGCAAGGTGCTGTACGTGCTGATCGGCGCGCTGCTCGCGATCCCGGTCGTGTACTTCCTGCTGGCCATGGGCGCCGACGCGCTGCAGGGCGTGCTGACGGCGATGTTCCTGGGCCTGTGCGGCATGCTGCTGGTGGAAGCCTTCCGTGAAGGCCCCGTCCAGCGCGACCGCTGCATCGCGATGCTGATCATCTTCACCTTCAACATCCTGTTCTGGATGTTCTTCGAGCAGGCGGGCAGCTCGTTCACCTTCCTCGCCGACAAGATCGTCGACCGCGACATCTTCGGCGGTGGCCTGGCCGACCTGGTGTATTCGATGAGCGGCGAGCGCGTCTTCCCGACCGCCTGGTTCCAGAGCGTCAACTCGGTGGCGATCATCACCATGGCACCGCTGATCGCCTGGATCTGGGTGAAGCTGGGCCGCGCCAATCCGTCGATCCCGCGCAAGTTCGGCCTGGGCCTGATCTTCAACGGCCTGGCGTTCCTGCTGCTGATGTTCGCGCTGTCGAAGCTGGTCACCGCGGCCGGCCTGATCCCGTTCTGGACGCTGTTCGCGGTCTACTGGATCCAGTCCATCGGCGAGCTGTGCCTGTCGCCGATCGGCCTGTCGATGGTGACCAAGCTGGCGCCGATGCGCCTGGTCGGCTTCGGCATGGGCGGCTGGTTCCTGTCGACCGGCATGGGCAACAACCTGTCGGGCATCTTCGCCGGCCACGTCAGCGGCGAAGGCGGCATGACCCAGGCCTCGGCCCTGAGCGGCTACACCTTCGGCTTCTGGGCACTGCTCGGCGCCGGCGTGCTGCTGTTCCTGATCGCACCGCTGGTGCAGAAGTTGATGCACGGCGTCAAATAACCGTCATCCCGGCGAAAGCCGGGATCCAGTTTGACGTTGAACCAAAGCGGCGGCCTCCGGGCCGCCGTTTTCATTTGCTGCCCCATGACGGCCCTTAGAGCCCCACCCGCGTAAGGTAACGGCCTTCGCTACGCCGGACCCCTGACATGCCGCAGCCGTCCCCGCTGACCCGTGCCGAAAGCAGCGACTACACCTTCACCTCGCGCCATGCCGACGTGATGGCCTTCATCGACGCACTGGCGGCACGCAACGACCCGCGCCTGCACGTCACCGATTTCGGCCAGACCCCGGAAGGCCGCACGCTGCCGCTGCTGGTGCTGTCGGCAACCGGCGTCACCACCCCGCAGCAGGCGCGCCAGCTTGGCCTGCCGGTGGTGCTGGTGATGTGCGGCATCCACGCCGGCGAAGTCGAAGGCAAAGAAGCCGGGTTGATGTTCGTGCGCGACCTGCTCGACGGTGCTCACGGCGACCTGCTGGAACGCATGACGCTGCTGCTGGTGCCGCTGTTCAACGCCGATGGCAACGAGCGCATCGACCCGGAGAACCGCCGCCTCGACATCGCCCATTTCACCGGCCAGCTCGGCCCCGACAGCGGCGTCGGCACGCGCGTGAATGCCGCCGGCATCAACCTCAATCGCGACTACATGCGCCAGCAGGCGCCGGAGATGCGCCTGCTGCAGACGCGGGTGATGCACCCGTGGAACCCGCACCTGAGCATCGACTGCCACGCCACCAACGGCTCGATCCACCGCTTCGACCTGACCTACGACATCCCGCACACGGTGCTGAGCGGGCGCAGCGAGCCGATCGAGTACATGCGCGGGCAGCTGCTGCCGGCAGTGACCGCGGCGGTCAAGGCGAACGACGGCCGCGACACGTTCTACTACGGCAACTTCCTGCGCGACGAAGGCGGCGAGGGCAGCGGCTGGATCACCTACACCCACCATCCGCGCTTCGGCGGCAACTACCGTGGGCTGTGCAACCGCCTCGACCTGTTGCTGGAAACCTACGCCTACATCAGCTTCGAGCAGCGCGTGCTGACCACCTATGCGTTCATCCGCGAAACGCTCGCGTACGTGGGCGAGCACGGCGCCCAGATCGTGGAGCTGCTTGCCAATTGCGAGATGCCGCCGGACGACATCGCGGTGAGCTACCGGCTGGAGCCATTCGATGACCTCGAAGTCGAGGTGCTCACGCGCCAGCCATACATGCTGGAAGGCGACCCGATCGCGGTGAAGGTGCCCTACATCGGTCGCTTCGTTGCCGAGCACGTGGTGCAGCGCCCACTGGCGTACGCGATACCCGAGGACGTCGCCGCCCGGCTGGAAGGCCATGGCCTGGTGATCGAGCGGCCGCCCGTGCCGCCGCAGCTCGATGCCGAGATCGCCACGGTGACCGCGCACGGCGCATCGGCGGGGCGCGAGATACTGGAAGCGGACGAAGTCCCCGTGCTGGAGGCGGAGTACCGGCGCGAGAAACGCGCATTGCCGAAAGGCTGGGCACTGGTGCGCACCGAGCAGCAACGCGGTGCGGTCGCGGTGTACCTGTGCGAGGCCGGCAGCGACGACGGCCTGCTGGCCTGCCAGTGGATCGATACGCCTGGCGTCGGCAGCGAGTTCCCGGCGTGGCGCGTGCGCGCGATCGAGCACGCCTGACGTTGCAGACCGTGCAGGTCAGGATTCCAGCGTGGTGTCGAGCAGCCCGTAGCGCCGGTTGAATGCACCCAGTGCGTGGATGACCGCCGCCATCGCTTCCTGCTCGATGGCGCTGAGATAGGGATTCCACAGGTCGAAGATCAGCACCACGCGCGTGTGCTCGCTCTTGTTCCAGGCCTCGTGCACGAACGAGTCATCGAAGACCAGGCATTGCCCTTCCTGCCAGGGTCGCGCTTCGCGTGCCACCGCCAACGCGCCGCAATCGGGCGGCACCAGCAGCGGCAGGTGCACGGTCAGGCGGCCGTTGATGACGCCGGTGTGCGGGGTGATGTGCGCGCCCGGGCGCAGTACCGAGAACATCGCTTCCGGGCCGTGGTCGGGCACGCGGTGCAAAGGCAGGGCATCGAGCGCGGCGGCGGTGACCGGGCAGCGCCGGCAATGCGCGTCGATGCGCTCGCCATGGCGGTAGAAGTGGTAAGCGCTCCATTTCAACGAGCGGTTGAGCTCGCCCATGAACTTCGCGCCGGGCGCATCGTCGGGCATGTCGACGTAGGGCCGCAGCTCGGTCTCCTCGGTCAGCACGGCCAGCATCTCGTCGCGGATCCGGTCGGTCTGGTCCTCGATCGCGGACAGGAACGGGAACATCTCGCGCTTGAACCACGGCAGGTCCGGAAGGCCCGGTACAAACAGGAACGTGGGGCGCTGCAGCGGGTGCGGCGGCGGCTCCGGGTTGGCCGAGAAGAACCGTTCGAACGCGCGATGGATGCGCCGCAGTTCGCCGCGGCCGCAGCGCGAGCGCAGCTCCTGCAGGATCGAGGTGACGATGCGGGCGCGTTCCTGCTGGGTGGCCACGTTGGCTTCCAGCAGGTGTTGGTGGGTGTCGGCAGCCAGCCGCTCCGGCTGTCGCAGGTAACCCTGGCGGTCGGCGTCGCCCAGTGCGCGCACGCGCAACGCCAGCGCGCCGGCTGCATCGCCGAGCTGTGCCCGGGCGTTGGCCAGCCACAGCTGCGCGGGCACCGAGCCGGGTTGCAGCTGCAGTGCCGTCGACAGTTCGTCGCTGGCTTCGCCGGCGCGGCCGCTGGCGGACAGCGCTGCGCCCAGGTCGAAGTGCAGCTGTGCCGACTGCGGATGGTGGCGGAGTCCCTGTTCCGCCCATCGGCAAGCGCTCGCGCCATCGCCGCGCAGTCGCGCCTGGGTGGACAGGAAGCTCAAGGTCTCGGCATGGTCCGGCAACGCGGCGACGATCTGCTCGGCCAGCTCCTGGGCGCCGGGGAGGTCGCCCTTGGCCTGGGCTTCGGCGAACAGGACCAGCAGTTGCGCGGCTTCTGGCGGGACGGAAGCGATCGGGGCGGTCATGGAGACGGTGGACGATGCGGTGCGTCAGTAAGTCGAGTCCGACTCGGCACGAAGCTCCAGTTCGTCGAGGCGGTCGAGCAACCGGAACAGCAGGGCGCGCTCGGCCTCGTCGATGCCCTGCAGCAGGCGCCGCTCGAACTCCAGCGCCAGCGGGGCGACTTCGTCGTAGATGCCGTAACCGGCCTCGGACAGGCGCAGCACAGAGCGGCGCCGATCGTCGCCATGGATCTCGCGCTGCAGGCGGCCGGCTTCGAGCAGGCGGGCGACCGCGCGGCTGACGGCGACCTTGTCCATCGCCGTGCGCTGGGCGACCTCGTTGGCCGACAGGTCGGGGTAGCGGCCCAGTACGGCCATGACCCGCCATTCGGTGATGCTCAGGGCGAAGCGCTCGGTGTAGATGCGCGCAATCGTGCCGCTGACGCGGTTGCTGAGCACCGACAGGCGGTACGGCAGGAAATGCTCGAGGTCGAGCTGGGCGTGATCCGGGCCTTGCTGGCTGGGGCGGGCCTGTCCTGGGCGTGACTGACCGGGGCTGGGTTCGTTCATTTGCTGCAAAGGGCCTTGATTATGGTTTCAATTGAAACTATAACGGCCTCTTCTGATCCAGGCCGTCCCCAGCGGGCGTCGCCGCTACCTGAGAACAATGCCATGAATGTGCAGCCCAACCTCGGCATGCAAGTCACCACGTTCGAAAATCCGCTCGGCATCGACGGGTTCGAGTTCGTCGAATTCGCCGCCCCGGCCGGCCAGGGCGAGCTCCTGCACGACTATTTCCGCAAGCTCGGCTTCACCGCCGTGCTGCACCACAAGACGCGCCCGATCACCGTCTACCGCCAGGGCGGGGTGAACTTCCTGGTCAACGAAGACCCGGACAGCTTCGCCGCCGAGTTCGCCGCCAAGCACGGCCCCAGCGCCTGCGGCTTCGCGATCCGCTTCAAGAAGCCGGCCACCGAGGTGTTCGCCACGGTCATCGGCAACGGCGGCGAAGCGATCACCGACAACGCCGACAGCCGCGCCGTGGATGCGCCGGTGGTCAAGGGCATCGGCGACTGCATGCTGTACCTCGTCGACCGCTACGGCAGCGCCGGTTCGATCTACGACGGCGACTACCTGCCGGTGCAGGGTGCCGACCAGGACCCGAAGGGCTTCGGCCTGACCTTCATCGATCACCTGACCCACAACTTGTACTTCGGCAACATGCAGCAGTGGTCGGACTACTACGAGCGTCTCTTCAACTTCCGCGAGATCCGCTACTTCGACATCAAGGGCGCCAAGACCGGCCTGGTGTCGAAGGCGATGACGGCGCCGGACGGCATCGTCCGCATCCCGCTCAACGAGTCGTCGGATCCGAAGTCGCAGATCAACGAATACCTCGACGCCTACAAGGGCGAGGGCATCCAGCACATCGCCTGCTTCACCGACAACATCTACGACACGGTCGAAGCCATGCGCGAGCAGGGCGTCGAGTTCCTCGACACGCCCGAGACCTACTTCGACGTGATCGACCAGCGCGTGCCCAACCACGGTGAGGACGTGCCGCGCCTGGCGCGCAACAAGATCCTCATCGACGCCGACCCGGAAACCCACCAGCGCAAGCTGCTGCAGATCTTCACCCAGAACGCGATCGGCCCGATCTTCTTCGAGATCATCCAGCGCAAGGGCAATGAAGGCTTCGGCGAGGGCAACTTCCAGGCGCTGTTCGAGAGCATCGAGCGCGACCAGATGCGTCGCGGCGTGCTGTAAGGTTCGACTGCCACCAGGTCCTCACTCCAACCAAGCGACGCCTGCATGACGATCCGCAGCAACGGCTACCAATCCGGTTTCGGCAACGAGTTCGCCAGCGAGGCCGTCGCCGGCTCGCTGCCGCAGGGGCGCAACTCGCCGCAGCGCGTTGCGCACGGGCTCTACGCCGAACAGTTGTCGGGCACGGCGTTCACCGCGCCGCGCCACGCCAACCGGCGCAGCTGGCTGTACCGCATCCGCCCGGCGGCGATGCACGGCACGTTTGCGCCGTACGAGCAGCCGCGCTTCCACAACGACTTCGGTGACGGTCCGGTGCCGCCGGACCAGCTGCGCTGGAATCCGCTGCCGCTGCCGCAGCAGCCCGTCGATTTCGTCGACGGTCTGTTCACCATGGCCGGCAACGGTTCGCCGGCCGGGCAGCATGGCGTCGGCATCCACCTGTATGCCGCCAATCGCGACATGCACGGCCGCTACTTCTACGACGCCGACGGCGAACTGCTGATCGTGCCGCAGCAGGGGCGCCTGCACATCGCCACCGAGTTGGGCGTGATCGAGATCGAACCGCAGCAGATCGCGGTGATCCCGCGCGGCGTGCGCTTCTCGGTCTCGCTGCCCGATGACGTGGCGCGTGGCTACATCTGCGAGAACTTCGGCGCGATGCTGCAGTTGCCCGACCTCGGCCCGATCGGCAGCAACGGCTTGGCCAACTCGCGCGACTTCCTCACGCCGAACGCGGCCTATGAAGACGTGGAAGGCGAGTTCGAACTGATCGCCAAGTTCCAGGGCCACCTGTGGCGCGCCGACATCGGCCACTCGCCGCTGGACGTGGTGGCATGGCACGGCAACTACGCACCCTGTCAGTACGACCTGCGCCGCTTCAACACCATCGGATCGATCAGCTACGACCATCCCGACCCGAGCATCTTCCTGGTGCTGCATTCGCCCAGCGATACGCCGGGCACCAGCAACCTGGATTTCGTGATCTTCCCGCCGCGCTGGCTGGTGGCGCAGGACACGTTCCGTCCGCCGTGGTTCCACCGCAACATCGCCAGCGAGTTCATGGGCCTGGTGCACGGTGCCTATGACGCCAAGGCCGAAGGCTTCTCGCCGGGCGGCGCTTCGCTGCACAACTCGATGAGCGGGCACGGGCCGGATGCGGCGACGTTCGAGAAGGCCAGCGCCGCCGACCTGGGCAAGCCGGATGTGATCGCCGACACGATGGCGTTCATGTTCGAGACCCGCGCGGTGATCCGGCCGGCGCAGCAGGCTTTGCAGGCCGCGCACCGCCAGCGTGATTACCAGGCGTGCTGGGCCGGTTTGAAGAAGCACTTCAGCGCCGACTGATCACGCGTCCTGCATGGCGCTTGCATGCCCCGCGCCTATGCGCCACGTTCACGGCCGACGCGTAGGCTGCCCCACTTGCCTTGATTCTTGTGGAGCAGTGCCGGTGAAGTGGTGGTTGTCCCTGGTGGTGGTGGGCCTTGCGGCGTGCGGCGAACGCGCCGCCCACGCGCCTGCCGTTGCAGCACCCGCCGCATCGGCGACTGTTGCACCCCAGGCGACAGTCGCTCCGGCGCCCAGGCCCGAGGCCGTCGCCCCGTTGAAGGGCGCGATGCCGGCACCCGGCACGATTGGTTTCGCCGGATTCGGTCCGGCGCACTTCGGCGCCAGCGACGAACAAGTGCGGATGGCGTGGGGCACGGACCTGGGCGACGAGAAACCCGCGGAACCAGGCGGCTGCTATTACCTGCTGCCGCAGGCGCGCACTGCAAACGGTTACCGCGTGGGCTTCATGATCGAGCAGGACCGCTTCGCGCGCGTGGACGTCGACGCGATCGACATCGAGGCGCCGGGCGGCGGCAAGGTCGGAATGAGCACCCGGGACATCGACCGGCTTTATGCCGGCCGTGTCAGCAAGCAACCGCACAAGTACATCGACGGCGGCCAGTACCTGCGCGTCGTCGATGCGGCGGCTGGCCCCGGCGTATTGCTCTTCGAGACCGATGCCAAGGGTGTGGTCAGCTCGTGGCGCATCGGCGTCCCGCCGCAGATCGATTACGTGGAAGGATGTTCCTGAGACGCGTTGCTGGACGCGAGCAGGCCCAGTAGGCATAGAATCGCCGGTCGATTCGTGTTGACACCGGGGGGATGGACGCGATGTTTGAAGCGATGGGCTGGTTCGTACTGGGTTTGGTGCTGCTTGCACTGGGTGGCGACTCGATCGTCAAGGGTGCTTCCGGCCTGGCGCAGCGCGTGGGCGCCTCGCCGTTCGTCGCCGGCCTGGTGCTGGTGGCCTTCGGTACCTCGTTGCCGGAGCTGGCGGTCAACCTGCAGGCCATCCTGCGCGGGCAGCCGGCGCTGGCGCTGGGCAATGCCGTCGGCAGCAACGTCGCCAACTTCGGCCTGACCCTGGGCGCCGCCGCGCTGATCACGCCGGTGGTGCTGCGCTGGCGTGCGCTGGCACCGATGCTGCTGATGCTGCTCGCCGGCACGCTGGCCGTGGTGCTTATGGGCATGGACGGCGTGCTGTCGCGCGTCGACGGACTGATCCTGATCGTCGCCTTCGTCGCCGTGGTGGCGTTTGCCGCGGCGCGCACGCGGCGCGAGTCGCCCGAGCTGCAGGATGCGATCGCCGCCTTCGCGCGCACCAGCAGCGACCTCTGGCTGAACCTGCTGCGCTTCGCGATTGCGGCCGTGCTGCTGTACTTCGGCTCCAAGCTGGTGGTGGACAGTGCGCCGACGATCGGTGAAGGCCTCGGCATGGGCACGCTGCTGACCGGCCTGCTGCCGGTGGCCATCGGCACGGCGCTGCCCGAAGTCGCAGCGGCCGTCGCGGCGGCACGACGCGGCCAGGGCGACATCGTCGCCGGCCACGTCATCGGCGCCAGCCTTTTCAACCTGCTGGTCGTGATCGGCGGCATGGCCCTCATCGACGGCTCGCTGGCATTGCCGGAATCGTTCGTGCGTTTTGAGTTGCCCGCCGCTGGCGTGTTCGCGCTGATGCTCTACCCGATGCTGCGCGGCGACCTGCGCGTGAGCAAGAACGAAGGCGCGGCATTGCTGATCGCCTTCCTGGCGTGGGTGGCCTTCGAGATGCTGGTGATGCGCGCCTGACGGGCCGCCGACTCGCGGTCGCTATACTGCCGCGATGAACGAACCAGCCCGTGCCCACGCCCGGTCCGCGAACTCACCGCGCGGTCTGCGTGCCCTGAGCGAATTCTTCCGCCTCGAAGCGGCCGGCGGCATCATGCTGATCGGCGCGGCGGTGCTTGCGATGATCGCGGCCAACTCGCCGCTGGCCACGGCATACGACGCCTTCCGCGACATGCCGGTGCAGGTGCGGGTGGGCAGTCTGGACATCGCCAAGCCGTTGCTGCTGTGGATCAACGACGGGCTGATGGCGATCTTCTTCCTGCTGGTCGCGCTGGAGATCAAGCGTGAATCGCTGAGCGGCCAGCTCGCCAGCCGCGACCAGCTGGTCCTGCCGATGGTCTGCGCCTTCGCCGGCGTGGCCGTGCCGGCGCTGCTGTTCACCGCCTTCAACCACGACAACGCGCAGGCCATGCGCGGCTGGGCGGTGCCGACGGCGACCGACATCGCCTTCGCCCTGGGCGTGCTGGCCCTGCTCGGCTCGCGCGTGCCCAGCGGCATGAAGCTGCTGTTGTCGACGATTGCCGTGGTCGACGACCTGATCGCGATCATCATCATCGCGCTGTTCTATTCGCATGGCCTGTCGATGGTGGCGCTGGCCTGGGCCGGCGCGGCGATCGCCGGCATGTTCCTGCTCAACCGTCGCGGCGTGCGCGCACTGGCCCCGTACCTGCTGCTGGGCGTGGTGCTGTGGGTGTGCGTGCTCAAGTCCGGCGTCCACGCCACGCTCGCCGGCGTCGTAACCGGCCTGATGATCCCGCACGTCGACCGCAACAATGCCGTCGACGACGAGGTCGAGCATTCGCCGCTGGAATCGCTGGAACACGCACTGCATCCGTGGGTGGCCTACGCGATCCTGCCGCTGTTCGCCTTCGCCAACGCCGGCCTGGTGCTGGGCGGGCTGAGCATGGACGACATGCTCTCGCCGCTGCCGATGGGCGTGGTGATCGGACTGTTTGTCGGCAAGCCGGTCGGGATAGTGACGGCCGCATTGCTGATGCGCGCGCTGGGCTGGTCGCGCTTCCCGGACGGCATGGACCTGCGCGCGATGCTCGGCCTGGGCGTGATGTGCGGCATCGGCTTCACCATGAGCCTGTTCATCGGGTCACTGGCTTACAACGATCCGATGCTCTACGAGGAAGCCGTGCTTGGCGTGCTGCTCGCCTCGCTGGTGTCGGCGCTGATCGGATACTTCTGGCTGCGCTTCACGCTGCCTGCGCGCACGCAGGCGGTGGGCTGACGATGCGAAAGGCACTGGTATTCGGCGCGAGTGGCCAGATCGGCTTTCCGCTGCTGGGACGCCTGCAGGGCGATGGCTGGAGCGTGACCGCGGTATCGCGCGCGCCCCAGTCCGACGAGCCCGGCCTGCAGTGGCTGCGCGGCGATCTCGACCACGTCCCGGGTCTTCCCGGCCGTGTCGACGCGATTTTCAGCTGCGGTCCGCTCGATGCGTTCGCCAGGTGGTACGGCGCATCGTCGATCGAGGCCGCGCGGGTGATTGCCTTCGGCTCGACCAGTGTCGAGGTCAAGCGCGGCTCGGCCGATGCCGCCGAGCGCGACGTCGCCCAGCGCCTGCGCGAAGGCGAGGATCGCCTCTTCGCGGCGGCCGGCACGCGCGGCGCCGCCGCGACCGTGTTGCGGCCGACGCTGGTGTACGGGGCAGGGCGCGATGCCACGCTGACGCGCATCGCCCATCTCGCCCGGCGCTGGCGGCGGTTTCCGCTGCCGCGCGGCGCCGATGGGTTGCGGCAGCCGGTGCATGTCGATGACCTGGCCGCCGCCGCGTTCGCCTGCCAGGGCGTCGCTGCTGCACATGGCCGTGCCTACGCATTGCCTGGCGGCGAAACACTGAGCTATCGCGACATGGTCGCGCGCGTGCTGGCCTGCCTGCA
Organism: Lysobacter sp. GCM10012299; assembly: GCF_042649405.1. NCBI lineage: Bacteria > Pseudomonadati > Pseudomonadota > Gammaproteobacteria > Lysobacterales > Lysobacteraceae > Lysobacter > Lysobacter sp. GCM10012299. The sequence goes on from NZ_JBHRZC010000001.1 coordinate 65,817, forward strand.
GCCGCCGCCGACGCTGGTCGAGCTGCCGTCGCCGATGTTCGACCTGGCGTTGCTGGTGGCGCAGCTGACCGGTCGCGGGACCGGACTGGGCGAGGCCGCGGTCCGCCGCATGCGCAGTGATCAGGTGTTCGACATGGCGCCGGCCCAGCGCGACTTCGGTTATTCGCCGCGACTGTTCCGCCCGCGCGCCGAGATGTTCGAGCCGCGCGCCGAAGACGCCTGAAACGGCGTCCGCGCCTGCAGTTCGCGCCTACATTTCCTCTGCAGGCGCCACGGGCCGCGTCTTGCGCAGCGCACGCAATGCGATCAGCAACACGCCGCCCAGCACCATCGCACCGCCGAGCAGCAGCCGCGGACCCGGGCGATCGCCCCAGTACGCCACGCCAAGGCCAATGGCCAGCACCGGTACCAGCAGCAGCCACGGCGTCACCTGTGCGACCGGGTAGCGCTGCACCAGCACGTAGTAGAGGCCATGGCCCAGCAGTGACGAGACGAAGGCGGCATACGCCGCGCCAGCCCAGCCGACCCAGCTGACATGCGGCAGTTGCGCGATCGCACCCGGTTCCAGCCAGGCGCTGATCGCGACCAGCGGCAACACGCTGAACACCGCCGTCCAGCCCTGTTGGCTGACCACGTCGAGGCCGCGCAGCCCCTTCATCAACACCGTGCCCACGGCGAGGAACGCCGCCGACACCAGCATCAGCACCAGCGCCATCGGCCGGTCGAGGACGATCGGGTCGAAGCCCAGCACGAGCACGCCGGCAAAGCTCACCGCGATGGCCAGGCCGGTGCGCCAGGCGAAGCGTTCGCCCAGCCACCACCACGCCAGCAGCGTCGTCATCGGCACGTAGCTCTGCATCACGATCGCCGGCGACGACAGGTCGCCGGCGAGCTTCAGCGCGGTGAAGCTCAGGCCGAAGTGCAGCACGCCGATGCACAGGCACACCGCGACCAGGCGCGGCCACTGGCCCGGTGCCGGCCGTTTGAGCATCCACACCAGCGGCATCGCCAGCAGGGCGAAGCGCAGCGCGGTGAACAGGAACGGCGGGATCTCGCGCATCGCCAGCGCGGAGGTCAGGAAGTTGACCGCCCAGGCGACGACGACGAGCAGGACGAGGACGAGATCGCGCGGGGTCATGAACTTCGTTCGTCATCCCCGCTTTCGCGGGGATGGCAAGTCAACGTCAGTACGACCAGCCCAGCTTCCGGTACAGCTTCGCCAGCACCCATGCCGGCCCGATCAGCAGATAGCGCAGGTCGGTGAAGAAGCTCGGGCGCTTGCCCTCGTACAGCTTGCTGTGGCCGATGAACTGGCCTATCCAGGCGACCACGAACACGCCCACGCCCAGCCACAGCAGCGTGCCGGTGCCAAAGCGGTCATGGATCCAGCCGGTCGCCAGGCCCATCAGCAGGTAGACGAAGGCCATGCCCAGGCCGAGTGCGCGCGAGGCCCGGTAGTAGAAAAGCACGCTGGCCAGCATCGCCAGTCCGGCCCAGAAGCCGGCGCGGAACAACGTGCCAGGCGCGGGGATGCACCACAGCAGCGCGATCACGCTCCACAGGATCGCCGGCACGCAGATCACGTGGATGAGCTGGTTGGTGGCATTGCGATGGTCGCCGGAGTAGTTGGCGAACCACTGATCAATCTGGCGTTGCGATGACCCGGTCGTCGAGTCGGCTGCGGTGTTCATGGCGTCCCTCCCAGGCGCGCTCGGCCCCGCTCAATGCGGGACCGAATGGGAGGATAACTTAGGAAGCCGATGTCACGCCGGCTGCGGCGCATCGATGCTGATGCCGGCCAGCTTCTGCAGCGCTTCGGCGTACTTGGCGCGGGTGCGCTCGATCACCGACGCCGGCAGCGCCGGGCCGGGCGGGGTCTTGTCCCAGCCGAGCGTTTCCAGGTAGTCGCGCACGAACTGCTTGTCGTAGCTCGGCGGGCTGGTGCCGACTTCGTACTGGTCGGCCGGCCAGTAACGCGACGAGTCCGGCGTGAGCATCTCGTCCATCACGTACAGGCGGCCATCGGCATCCAGGCCGAACTCGAACTTGGTGTCGGCCAGGATGATGCCGCGCTGCGCGGCGTGGTCGCGCGCGTACTTGTACAGGCGCAGCGTTGCGTCACGCACCTGCTCGGCCAGGTCGGCGCCGACGGTGCGCACGGCGGTGTCGAAGTCGATGTTCTCGTCGTGGTCGCCGACGGCGGCCTTGGTCGACGGAGTGAAGATCGGCTCGGGCAGCATTTCCGCCTGGCGCAGGCCGTCGGGCAGGGCGATGCCGCTGACGCGACCGGTGCGCTGGTAGTCCTTCCAGCCGCTGCCGATAAGGTAACCGCGCGCGATGCACTCGATCGGCACCGGCTTCAGGCGACGGGTCACCACGGCGCGCTTGGCGTACAGCGCGGTGTCGATGCCGGCCGGCAGCACCGAGGCGACATCAATGCCGGTGAGGTGGTTGCGGATGATGTGTTCGGTCTTGCCGAACCAGAAGTTGCTGATCTGGCAGAGCATCTCGCCCTTGCCCGGGATCGGGTCGGGCAGGACCACGTCGAAGGCGGACAGGCGATCGGTGGCGACCATCAGCAGGCATTCGCCGGCACCGGCGGGCAGCCGCTCGGCAGGCAGGTCGAACACGTCGCGGACCTTGCCGCGGTGGCGCAGGCTCAGGCCCGGCAGGTCGGATTGCAGCAGTGTCGTGGACAACGCAAAACCCTCTGGATATGCACGCATGCCCCGCCGCACACCACAGCCCGGAACTCTGGACGTGAACTCCGCCAAGAGTCCGCGCATGCGCGCGACAGGGCCGGCCAGTGTACGCCGGCTTGGCACGACGTGCAGGTACACTGGCGACCGGTCTGGACGGGTGTCCGGGAAGGCGGCCGCCGGGGTCGCGGGGAGGACGATGAAACGCTGGTACGGCAAGCTGTTGGGCTTCTTCGCCGGAGCCGCCCTGTTCCGCACCAACCCGCTCTTTGGCGCCCTGGTGGGGCTGCTGATCGGGCATGCCTTTGACATCGACTGGTTCAGGCTGCGCCGGGACAACCCGTACGCCGCCCTGGGCCTGACCTCCGACGCCTCCGACGCCGAGGTCGACCAGGCCTACCGGCGGCTGATCTCGCAATACCACCCCGACCGCATGGCCGGCGCCGCCGCCGAGCTGCGCCAGCAGGCCGAGGCGCGGGCGCGCGAGATCAACCAGGCCTACGACCGCATCAAGTCCCTGCGCCAGCGCAGGTAAGCCCGGCCGTCCCCCAAGCCTTCCCCCGAGCGCCGGGGAGCAGGCAGACTCAAGGCAACAGGAACCCCCATGCAATCGACCGTCATCGCCCCGTCCATCCTTTCGGCCAACTTCGCCCGACTCGGCGAGGAGGTCGACAACGTGCTCGCCGCCGGCGCCGACTGGGTCCATTTCGACGTGATGGACAACCATTACGTGCCCAACCTCACCATCGGCCCGCTGGTCTGCGAGGCGCTGCGCAAGCATGGCGTCACCGCGCCCATCGACGTGCACCTGATGGTCGAACCGGTCGACCGCATCGTTCCGGATTTCGCCAAGGCCGGCGCCAGCCTGATCAGCTTCCACCCCGAAGCCAGCGCACACGTGCACCGCACCGTGCAGCTGATCAAGTCGCATGGCTGCCAGGCCGGGCTGGTGCTGAATCCGGCCACGCCCATCGACGTGCTGGACTGGGTGCTCGAAGACCTCGACATGGTGCTGCTGATGTCGGTCAACCCGGGCTTCGGCGGGCAGAGCTTCATTCCGTCGGCGCTGGAAAAGCTGCGCCGCGTGCGCCAGATGATCGACCGCACGGGCAAGCCGATCCGGCTGGAGATCGACGGCGGCGTCAAGGCCGACAACATCGCCGAGATCGCGGCCGCTGGCGCCGATACCTTCGTCGCCGGATCGGCGATCTTCAACGCACCCGACTACGCCGACGTGATCGGCAAGATGAAATCAGCCGTCAACGGAGTGAGGGCAAAATGAACACCTGCGACCTGTGCGATCTCCATGACGCGCAGGTGCGCGTGCTCGACCTGCCGCTGCGTGATTTCGGCGGCCGCCTGGCCTTCAACGGCCTGGTCAGCACGATCCGGGCCGACGAGGACAACTCGCGCGTGCGCGAAGCGGTGGCCGAGCCGGGGCAGGGCAGGGTGCTGGTGGTCGACGCCGGCGGTTCCACCCGCCGCGCGATGCTCGGCGACCTGCTCGCCGCCAAGGCCGCGGAGAACGGCTGGGCCGGCGTGGTGGTGTTCGGCGTGATCCGCGACAGCGGCGCGATCGGCGGGCTCAACCTGGGCGTCAAGGCGCTGGGCGTGTGCCCGCGCAAGACCGACAAGCTGGGCGAGGGCGAACGCGATGTCGACGTCGAATTCGGCGGCATCCGGATCCGCCCGGGCGACTGGCTGTGCGCCGACGAGGATGGCGTGGTCGTGGCCGATACCGACCTGCGCTGAGCGTTTCCGGGGCCCCATGAAAAGCGGCAAGCCATCGCTGGCTTGCCGCGGAAGATTGGAGGCAATCCAGCCTCCGCCCGTCGTCCCTGATATGGCCTCCCATATTCCGGATCGACGATGACGAACTGATGACGAACGTGGCGCGGCATTCATGTGCCCGCAGTTCACCGTCACTTCCACCGGCGTTGTTAGGCTCCGGGTTCCCCTGTTGCGAACCGGTCCATGGCACAACCTCGCTGGCGTTTGATACTCAATGGAAAATCCGCGGGCGACGATGACCTGCGTGATGCGGTCACCGCCATGCGCGATCGCGGCATTGCGCTGGATGTCCGGGTCACCTGGGAACACGGTGATGCCAGCCGCTACGTCGAAGAGGCCATCGAAACCGGCGTGGACTGCATCCTTGCCGGCGGTGGCGACGGCACGCTGGGAGAGGTCGCCGGAGCGCTCGCGGAGCACTGCACCGGAGCGGTGCGGGCGCCATCGCTGGGCCTGGTGCCGCTGGGCACCGCCAATGATTTCGCCGGCGCCGCGGGCATACCGACGCAGCCGCTGGAAGCCTTGTTGCTGGTCGCGCAGACGCAACCGCGGCCGTTCGACATGATGCAGGTCGATGCCGACGGCGACCTGCGCTGGTGCGCCAACATGGCCAGTGGCGGCTTTGGCACCGACGTTACCGTCGAGACGCATGACGGCCTCAAGCAGGTGCTTGGCAGCCTGGCCTACCTGGTGACGGGCATCGCCCGCCTTGGTCAGTTCGATCCCGTCAGTGCCCGCGTGCGTGGGCCTGACTTTGCCTGGGACGGCGAGTTCATCGCCCTTGGCGTCGGCAATGGACGCCAGGCCGGTGGTGGCCATGTCCTGTGCCCCGAAGCGCGAGTCGACGACGGCCTGCTCGACCTGACCGTGATTCCGCCGCTGTCGGGCGAGGTGATGGCGACCATGACCACGATGGTGAGCGAAGGCCGGGATGCCGCGCTCGCGCGCCATGCCGTCCAGGCCCGTCTGGACCGACTCGAGATCCAGGGCGAGCAACCGCTCACGCTCAACCTCGATGGCGAACCGGTGCAGGCCAGACGCTTCGACATCCGCTGCGTTCCGGGCAAGCTGCTGATGCATTTGCCCGTCGGTGCCTTTGAAGCGGAGTGACCCGTGCGTCGCGCCGCTTGCGTGAAGCCGTTAAAGTAGCCCCATGAACCGCGCGCCGACGACACCCCGGGCGAACCCCAACATCCTTGCTGCCGGCAGGCATTCCGCCTGCACGGGCTGGCGATGGCGGCCGCTTGCCGTAGCGATCGCCCCCTCGTCCTCCAAGGAATCCCTGCGTGACGTCTCCCGAACAGTTCCAGCAGCAGGCCGCTGACGGCCACACCCGCATCCCGGTCGTGCGCGAGGTCCTGAGCGACCTCGATACACCGCTGTCGGTCTACCTCAAGCTGGCCGACGGCCCGCACACCTACCTGTTCGAATCGGTCGAGGGCGGCGAACGCTTCGGCCGCTATTCGATCATCGGCCTGCCGGCGCAACGCGTGTATGCCTTCGCCGGGCACATGCTGTTCGTGACCGAGGACGGCGAGCTGGTCGAAAGCCGCGTCGTCGACGATCCCTTCGCCGAAGTCGAACGCCTGCGCGCGGCGCACAGCGTGCCGAAGATTCCGGGGCTGCCCGGTTTCACCGGTGGCCTGGTCGGCTGGTTCGGCTTCGAGTGCATCCAGTACATCGAGCCGCGCCTGGCCGGCGCGGAGAAGGACGGCACGCAGAAACCCGACGAACTCGGCACGCCCGACATCCTGCTGATGCAGAGCGACGAGCTGGCGGTGTTCGACAACCTCAAGGGGCGGCTGTACCTGATCGTCCACGCCGACCCGCAGGAACCGCGCGCGCTGGCCCGCGCCAACCGCCGCTTGGACGAGCTGGTGCATCGCCTGCGTCAGGGCGGCCCGGGCTACCCGGAGACGCTGGAAGGACGCGCGCTGGACGAGGCCGATTTCGTGTCCGGCTTCACCCGCGAAGGCTTCATCGCCGCGGTCGAGAAGTCGAAGGAATACATCCGCGCCGGCGACATCTTCCAGGTGGTGCTGAGCCAGCGCCTGTCGGTGCCGTTCCTGGCGCGACCGGTGGACGTGTACCGCGCGCTGCGCGCACTCAATCCTTCGCCGTACATGTACTTCCTCGACGTCGGCGGCACCCAGGTGGTCGGCAGCTCGCCGGAGATCCTGGTGCGCCTGCAGGACGGCCAGATCACCGTGCGTCCGATTGCCGGCACGCGTCCGCGCGGCGCCACGCCGGAAGAAGATGCCGCGCTCGAAGCCGAGCTGTTGGCCGACCCGAAGGAGCGCGCCGAGCACCTGATGCTGATCGACCTCGGCCGCAACGATGCCGGTCGCGTGTCCGAACCGGGCACGGTGCAGGTCGGCGAGCAGTTCGTGATCGAGCGCTACAGCCACGTCATGCACATCGTCAGCGAAGTCACCGGCACGCTGAAACCTGGCCTGAGTTATGCCGACGTGCTGCGCGCGACCTTCCCGGCGGGCACCGTCAGCGGCGCACCGAAGATCCGCGCGCTGGAAGTGATCCGCGAACTGGAACCGATCAAGCGCAACGTCTACGCCGGTTCGATCGGCTACCTGGGCTGGAACGGCGATGCCGACACGGCGATCGCCATCCGCACCGCCGTCATCCAGGACGGACGCCTGCACGTGCAGGCCGGCGCCGGCATCGTCTACGACTCCGACCCGGCCAAGGAGTGGGAGGAGACGATGAACAAGGGGCGTGCACTGTTCCGCGCCGTCGCCGAAGCAGCCAAGGGATTGTGACGCGCGTCGCGACCCGCGACGCCACTGATCGGGCCGCTTCGATTCATCTTGAAAAATTCCTGCTTCGCGCTGTCCTCGATTGCGCGATCACAACGTTTTATTCACAAACGAACCGGTATTCAGTGTCGTGTGAAGCGGGCAGGAGGCGGCGATGCAACTCGTCCAGGACAACCTCGTTCAATCCCGGTTTTCGAACACGTTCCCGCGTACGGTGGAAATGATCTGCCCGAACTGCCTGAAAGAGGCGGTTTTCGAGGCGAAAACCTGGCAGGAGCACGGCCGGCAGCTGGCCGCCAGCGAACTGGCCTGCGCGCGTTGCGAGCAGGAAATCCTGTTCGTGCAGTTGCTGGAAGCCGACAGCACGCGCAAGGAAGGCGGGCTGTTCTGCTATCCCGGCCCCGCCGGCCGCGAACCGATGTCGGGCGTCGAGCACCTGCAGTCGCTGTCGCCACCGCTGGCGCGCAGTTACGAATCCGCGCTCAAGCTCTATAACCGCGCCGAATGGGGCGCGACCGCGCTGACGGTGCGCCACCTGCTGGCCGGCCTGGCGGCGCGCCTGCTGAGCGAAGACAAGCGCGAGCAGTCGCTCACCCAGAACCTGGAAGCGCTGCCGAAGGAGATGGACCTGTCGCGGCCGCTGCAGGACATCGCGCAGTTGCTGGCGCCCAGCGGGGCGTTTGGTCGCCAGTTCGAGGACGAGGCGACGATCGACAAGGTCAGTGCGGACCTGCTGCTGGAGTTGGCGGAGCAGTTGATCTCGTACCTGGTGGTATTGCCGGGGACGATGACCGACCTGAAGGGCCGCATCGCGACGGCGCCGATCCCGATCCGCAGGGGCAGCGGCGTCGGTTGACCGACCGTCATCCCGGCGAACGCACCGACCGTCGTCCCGGCGAACGCCGGGACCCATTTTGACTTTGCCTTTGATCTTGCGAAGCAACTGCAACAGCTTCCGCCACTGAAGCGGCGGGTCACTTTTTCTTTGCTGGCCCAAAGAAAAAGTAACCAAAAAGAAATGGCCTCCTCGACAAACCAGTCCTGCGACCGGAGTGCTTGAGGGGATTTTTCTAAGGGACATCCCTGTCCCTTAGAAAAACGCCGCACGTCCTGTGCGGCGCCCTCCGGGTCTGCGAGTGCTGCCGGCTGCGAGATTCACCTCGAATTCGCAGGCCAAACCCAAACCAAAGCCAACGTCCCTGGATCCCCGCCTTCGCGGGGATGACGGTGACAGCGGTGACGGAGAGGTGGGCCCGTCATTCCCGCGAAGGCGGGAACCCAAGGACGTTGCTCCTTGCTGGCCCTCACCGAAGACCGCGCAACGAATTGCCAGAGCGTTGTCCGCAGGGGCGGGGAGTGCGGAGCAGCGGGACATGGATGTCCCGCGTCCCGCGTAAAGACAGGATGTCGTCCGCGGGACGGAGCACTCCCCGCCCCTGCGGACGACGCCGTGCCGAAGACAAGTGCAAGGCAAAGTCAAAATGGGTCCCGGCTTTCGCCGGGATGACGGTGATGGCACGGGCCCGGAACATTACCGATTGTTCATGCTGCGGAAAGATCGGCGAGAAGGGCGCGGGCGCAATCTGATCCTGCGATGGGGAGCGACCCCACCGACAAGAGAGATTCCCACAACGTACCTCGTCAACGTACCCGCACAGGAGTCACACCATGAACATCCGCAAGCCCCTGCTCGCCGTCGCCCTGACCGCACTGGCCGGTTCCGCGCTCGCCGCCGCGCCGGCCACCACCCCCGCCGCCCCGGCCAAGACCTCCGTCAGCAAGCACAAGCACGCCGCCAAGGCCGAAACCAAGAACGCCAACCAGAGCAAGACCGGCGAAGCCAAGAGCAAGTGACCCAGGCGAACTGATCAGAGCGAACCGAACCGAGTAACTGATCCGAGCGAATTGATCCGGGCCACTCCCCAAGGCCCGTTCCCCTCCCCGGAGCCCGCGTGCGAGCGGGCGGATACCCCGTCGACCCCTTTCGGCGGGGTATCCTTTTTTCATTGCCGGAGCCGAGCCGCATGCGAGTCCTGCTGGTCGAAGACGATCCCCACACCGCGGCCTTCATCGTCAAGGGCCTGCGCGAGGACGGACACGCCGTCGACCATGCCGGCGATGGCCGCGAAGGCCTGTTCCTCGCCACCACCGAAAAGTTCGACGCCATCGTGCTCGACCGCATGCTGCCCCTGGTCGACGGCCTGGTGCTCCTGCAGACCCTGCGCGGTGCCGGCAACCCGACGCCATTGCTGCTGCTGACCGCGCTTGGCGAAGTCGAACATCGCGTCGAAGGCCTGCGCGCCGGCGCCGACGACTACTTGGTCAAACCGTTTGCCTACTCGGAACTGAGCGCGCGCCTGGACAGCATCGTCCGTCGTGGCCGCGACGGCTCCGAACGCGAACCCACGCGCCTGCGCGTGGGCGACCTCGAACTCGACCTGCTCGGACGCGACGCCCAGCGCGGCGACAAGCACATCGAACTGCAACCGCGTGAATTCCGCCTGCTCGAATACCTGATGCGCCAGGCCGGCCGCGTCGTTACCCGGACGATGCTGCTCGAAGCGGTCTGGGACTACCACTTCGATCCGCAGACCAACGTCATCGACGTGCACATCAGCCGCCTGCGGCAGAAGATCGACCACGGCTTCGACCAGCCGCTGCTGCATACCGTGCGCGGCGCCGGCTACCGGCTGGGCGAATAGCACGCATGGCGATGCGCTGGCTGCGCTCCACCAGCACGCGCCTGGCATTGGCGGTGATGGTGTCGTTCCTGCTGGCGTTCGTGCTGCTCGGCGCTGGTGTGTACTTCGCAGTGTCGACCCTGCTGCTGCAGGACGCCCGCGAACTGGTGCGCACCGATGCCTCGGGACTGGCCGAGGTGTATCGCGACAGCGGCAGCTCCGCGCTGGTGGACGAGCTGCAGGCGCGCATCGCCGCGCCCGAGGATCCCGACGCGGTCTACGCGTTGTCCGATCGTGGCGGGCGTTCGCTCGTCGCCACGCCGGGCCTACCACCGCATCCGCCAGGCAACGCACGCTGGCTGACCTTCGAGGCGGCCGATGCCGGCGACGGCGACGGACACCGCCGCATCGTCGCGCACCTGCAGCCATTGCCCGACGGCAGCATCCTGCTGGTCGGCCTGCGCCTGCATTCGCAGGATCGATTCCTGGCGCTGATGCTGCGCACCGCACTGGTGGCGCTGCTGGTCGCCGCGACGCTGGGCGCACTGGTGGGCTGGTTGACCTCGCGCTGGGTGTCGCGGCGCCTGCGCAGCCTGGACGCCACCGCCGAGCGCGTGGGCGGCGGTGAGCTGGCGCTGCGGGTGCCATTGGACGGCAGCGACGATGCCTTCGATCGCCTGGCGCGACGGTTCAACGGCATGCTCGACCGCATCGAGGACCTGCTCGGCGGCGTGCGCCATGCCACCGACCACATCGCCCACGACCTGCGTACGCCGTTGACGCGCCTGCGCAATCGCCTCGAGGAGTTGCGCCACCAGTCCGGTGAACCCGGTCGCGATGCCGCGCTCGATGCCGCCGTGGCGGAAACCGACCAACTGCTGCGCACCTTCGCATCGCTGCTGTGGCTCGCCCGCATCGAAGCGCAGGCGCCGGCGCAGGACGAGCCGGTGCTCGATCTGGCGGAACTGGTCGCCGATGCCGTCGAGCTCTATACCCCCAGCGCCGGCGAACGCGGCATCCGCCTGCAGGCGCACCTGCAGCCGGTGCAACTGCGTGGCGACCGCGACCAGCTGTTCCAGACGCTGGTGAACCTGCTCGACAACGCGCTCAAGTACGCCCCAACCGGGAGCGCGGTCGAGGTGACGCTCCATCCCACGGCGCAGGGCGGGGTGCTGCAGGTTGACGATCGCGGCCCGGGCATCCCCGAGGCGGAACGCGAGCGCGTGTTCGACCGTTTCCAGCGCCTGGAGGCGCATCGCGGTTCGCCCGGCAGCGGCCTCGGGCTGAGCCTGGTGCGGGCGGTTGTCCACCGCCATGGCGGCCGGGTCGTCCTGCTCGATCGCGCGCCGGGGCTGCGCGTGCAACTGCTGCTGCCCGTCGTGCTCGGGAGCCGGGACGCATAGGGCTTGCCGGTAGGGCTGGCCGGGTAGGGCCGGCCGTGTAGGGCAGCGGGCGGTTACTGACTCAGGTCGTTATCATGGGGTTCCAGCGCCGGCGACAGCGTTCGAGAGACAGGCTCGAGGCGAGCGTCGCTGCCCGCGCGGGCGACAACCTGATTGACGCATAGGAAAAAGGCCGCGGTATGGTCCTGATGATCGACAATTACGACAGCTTCACCTACAACCTCGTGCAGTATCTGCAGACGCTCGGGGCGGAAGTGAAGGTGGTCCGCAACGACGAGCTGAGCGTCGCCCAGATCGAGGCGCTGCAGCCGGAGCGGATCGTCGTGTCGCCGGGTCCGTGCACGCCCAACGAAGCCGGTGTGTCGGTGGACGTGATCCGCCAGCTCGGCCCGCACGTCCCGATCTTCGGCGTCTGCCTGGGCCACCAGAGCCTGGGCCAGGCCTACGGCGGCGATGTCATCCGCGCCAAGCGCATCATGCACGGCAAGACCTCGCGGATCCGACACGAAGGCAAGGGTGTGTTCGCCGGCCTGCCGGACGGCTACGAGGCCACCCGCTACCACTCGCTGGTGGTGTCGCGCGAGACGCTGCCCGACTGCCTGGAGATCACCGCCTGGAGCGAGACCTCCGATGACGCCGGCACGGTCGAGTTCGACGAGATCATGGGCCTGCGCCACCGTGAATTCCCGGTCGAAGGCGTGCAGTTCCACCCCGAGTCGATCCTCACCGAGCACGGCCACGCGCTGCTCAAGAATTTCCTGGAGCGCTGACGGCCGGGCAACCGGTCCATTTAGTTCCACACCCTCCGTCGCATCCGAGCACCTGGCACTCCCCCATGCCCATCACCCCGCAAGAAGCCCTGCAGCGCACGATCGAGCATCGCGAGATCTTCCACGACGAGATGGTCGAGCTGATGCGCATGATCATGCGCGGCGAAGTGTCGCCGACCATGACCGCGGCGATCCTGACCGGCCTGCGGGTGAAGAAGGAAACCGTGGGTGAAATCGCCGGCGCCGCCACCGTGCTGCGCGAGTTCGCGCGACCGGTCGAGGTGGCCGACCGCACCGGGCTGGTCGACATCGTCGGCACCGGCGGCGATGGCGCGCACACCTTCAACATTTCCACCGCCAGCATGTTCGTCGTCGCCGCGGCCGGGGCCAAGGTGGCCAAGCACGGCAACCGCAGCGTCTCGTCGAAGTCCGGCAGCGCCGACGTGCTGGAGGCGCTGGGCGCGGCGATCGACCTGCAGCCCACGCAGGTGTCCCAGTGCATCAACCGCTGCGGCATCGGCTTCATGTTCGCCCCGGTGCACCACCCGGCGATGAAGGTGGTGGCGCCGGTGCGCAGCGAAATGGCGGTGCGCACGATCTTCAACATCCTCGGCCCGCTGACCAATCCGGCTGGCGCGCCGAGCATCCTGATGGGCGTGTTCCACCCCGACCTGGTCGGCATCCAGGTGCGCGTGCTGCAGGAACTCGGCGCCACCCGCGCGCTGGTGGTCTGGGGCCGCGACGGCATGGACGAGCTCTCGCTCGGCGCCGGCAGCCTGGTCGGCGAGCTGCGCGACGGCGTGGTCCGCGAGTACGAAGTGCACCCGGAGGATTTCGGCATCGCCATGGCCGCCAGCCGCAACCTGCGCGTCAACGACGCCACCGAGTCGCGCGCGCTGGTGCTGCAGGCGCTGCGCAACGAGAACGGGCTGCCGCGCGAGATCGTCGCGCTCAACGCCGGCGCGGCCCTCTATGCCGCGGGCGTGGCCGAGAGCATTGCCGACGGCATCGAGCGCGCCCGCGCCGCGCTGGCGTCGGGCGCCGCGCACGCCAAGCTCGAGGAATTCGTCGCCACCACGCGCGAACTGGCTGGCCAGGCCCAGCCGGTCGCGGAGGCGTGACATGGACGACGCGTTCGCCCGCCTGCCGCAACCGCCGTACTACGCCGTGATCTTTTCGTCGCGACGCAACGGCGACGACGACGCCGGCTATGCCGCGGCCGCGCAGCGCATGGTCGAACTGGCCGCGCAGCAGCCGGGCTACCTCGGCGTGGAGTCCACCCGCGGCGGCGACGGTTTCGGCATCACCGTGTCGTACTGGGAAAGCGAAGCGGCGATCCTGGCCTGGCGCCAGCACGCCGAACACGCGCAAACCCGTGCCTACGGCCGCAAGCACTGGTACGAGCATTACGAACTGCGCGTGGCGAAAGTCGAGCGCGCCTACGGCAGCGCGGAGAGGGTGGACAGGAACGAGTAACCGGCCGGCGTCATTCCCCCATTTCTTCCGCTTTCTTCAATTTGGTTCCCTGCCCATGAGCGACATCCTCGACACCATCCTCGTCCGCAAGGCGGAGGAGATACAGCAACGCAGCCGCGTGCGCCCGCTCGCTGAAATGCGCGCGCGCGCCCTGCAGCAGCCGCCGACGCGCGGCTTCGTCAAGGCCATCCGCAGCCGCCACGCCGCCGGCGAGGCAGCCGTGATTGCCGAAGTGAAGAAGGCCAGCCCGTCGAAGGGCCTGATCCGCAAGGACTTCCACCCGGCGGACATCGCGCGCAGCTACGAGGCCGGCGGCGCGGCCTGCCTGTCGGTGCTGACCGACGTCGATTTCTTCCAGGGCAGCAACCTGTTCCTCGGCGAAGCGCGTGGTGCCTGCTCGCTGCCGGTGCTGCGCAAGGACTTCACGATCGACCCGTACCAGGTCTACGAAGCGCGCGCGATCGGCGCCGACTGCATCCTGCTGATCGTCGCCGCCCTCGAGGACGGCCCGCTGGTGGAGATGGCCAACCTGGCGATGGAGCTGGAGATGGACGTGCTGGTCGAAGTGCACGACATCGATGAACTCGAGCGCGCGCTGCAGACCGACTGCGAGCTGATCGGCGTCAACAACCGCAACCTGCGCACGTTCGAGGTGTCGCTCGACACCACGCTGGAGCTGCGCAACGCGGTGCCGCGCGACCGCACCCTGGTCACCGAGAGCGGCATCGCCACGCGCGAGGACGTCGCCAGGATGCGCGAGGCAGGCATCCAGACCTTCCTGGTCGGCGAATCCTTCATGCGCGAAACCGACCCGGGCGCCGCGCTGCACCGGCTGTTCGCGGCATGAGCACCGTGGCCGGGGCCGATCCCCACCTGCATGAGCCGGGGCGCCCGTACTCGCCCCTGGTCGTGTTCGACTTCGACCACACGCTTTACGACGGCGATTCCGGCAGCCACCTGGTGCTGTGGCTGATCCAGCGCCACTGGGCGCGGGTGACCGCCGCCGTGCTGCTGTCGCCGTTGCTGCTGCCGATGATCGCCTGGCTGCCGACGCGGCGGCGGGCGATTTCGGTGTACCTGTGGGTTGGCACGGTCGGCACCACCAGCCGCGGCGACATGGACGACCTGATCGACGAGTACGTGCGCATCCACATGCGGCAGATCCGCGCGCGGCTGCTGCCGGTGGCGCTGAAGGTGCTGCAGCGCCATCGCGACGCCGGCGACCGTGTGATCATCGCCACCGGCGCTTCACCGGAACTGGCGCGCGCGATCCTGGACTTCGTCGCGCACGAGGACCTGCCGGTCATCGGCAGCATCAGCGGCCCGTTCCTGGGCGGCATGATCACCGTCGAGCACTGCCACTACCGCAACAAGATGCGGATGATCTGGGATGCCGGCTACGACCAGATCGCGATCGCCTATTCCGACAGCAGCGCCGACCTGCCGCTGCTGCAGGCCGCGCGCAAGCCGGTCGTGGTCAATCCCAAGCACAGCCGCGTGGCGATGTTCCGGCGCGTGTTGCCGGCGGGGACGCCGATCCTCAACTGGGGTTGCAAGAGCCGCGGCGGCGATCGCGTCAGTTGAGGGGTCCCGGGTGCGCTGCGCTTACCCGGGCTACCCACCCCGACCGTAGCCCGGGTAAGCGAAGCGCACCCGGGACCCGCGCGCTCAAACCCGCTCGGGCGCGTCCAGGTCCTGGAAGAACTCCAGCAACGTACGCTCTGCAAAGTCGCGGAACTCGCCGGCGTCATAGAAGCGGCCGAAGCAGAAGCTGCAGGCCTCGAACCAGATGTGCGGCTGCTGCGGGTCGACCATGCGCACCAGCTGGCTGTCCGCGCAGGTCGGGCACTTGATCCGGTCGACGCGGTTGTACTGCGCGCCAACCGCGGCATCGCCGGTATCGACGAGCTCGGCCTCGGCCTTGAGCAGGCGTTCCTCGCCCATGACCAGCCACAGGCCGCTGCAATTCGTGCAGCGCTGCGAACGTGAAGAAAGGATTTCGATGGCCTGCATCGGCGAGCTGCACTTCGGGCACTGCATGGGCGGTCCTTGCGGAGTACTGGCTGGAAGTGGGCCGGATTATGCCGCGACTCACGCCACGCCGGCGAGGCCGCGGCCTAGTCGCCGAGCGCCTTGATGAAGCGCAGCGAGCCGTCGGCGTAGCCGCAATGGCGGTAGAAGGCGTGGGCTTCGGCGCGGCGGGCGTTGCTGGTGACTTCGATGCGACGCACGCCGAGGCGGCGGGAGATCAGTTCGACTTCGCGCAGCAGGCGCCGGCCGATGCCCTGGCCCTGGCAGCCAGCCTGCACCACCAGTCCGGTGATGCGCGCCAGTTCGTCGCCGTGGACGACGGAGTAGAGGGTGTACAGCGACACCAGGCCACAGGTGTCGCCGTCGATCTCGGCCAGCAGCAGGTGCTGGCGCGGGTCGTGGCGGACCACCGCAATGCGTTCGGCCGCCTCGTCCCGCTTGCACGGGTAGCCCAGTTCGCCCAGCAGCCGCGCGACGTCGCTGGCGTCGCCGAGTTCCGCGGCCCGCACCCGGATCGAGGTGTCGGCGGAACCGGCGACGCGTCCCACTAGCGGGTGCCGAAGAGGACGACGGTCTTGCCGCGGGCGTGCAGCTTCTCGTCGGCCTGCAGCTTCTTGAGCACGCGGCCCGCCATCTCGCGCGAGCAACCCACCAGGCGCGACAGCTCCTGGCGGGAGACGCGGATCTGGGTGCCCTGCGGGTGGCTCATCGCCTCGGGTTCCTTGGCGAGGTCGTGCAGGGCACGGACGATGCGGTCGGTGACGTCGAGGAAGGCCAGGCGGCCGGCCTTGCGGCTGGTGTCGAGCAGGCGCCGAGAGATCTGCGCGCCGATGGCGTAGAGCAGCTTCGGGGCGTCCAGCGACAGGCGCGTCAGGAACAGGTCGTAGAGGCGCTCGTGGCCGATCTCGGCCAGCTCGCAGGTGCTGCGGGTGCGCAGGATCACCTCGCGCTGGTCGCTGGCGATGAACAAGCCCAGCTCGCCGACGAACTCGCCCGGGCCGAAGTAGCCCAGGACCAGTTCGCGACCGTCTTCTTCCTCGGTGATGATGCTGACCGAGCCGGAGACGATGTAGTAAAGGGTGCTTGCCGGGTCGCCGGGGCGGAACACGTCGGTGCGCGACGGGTAGCGACGGCGGTGGCAATGAGCAAGGAATCGCTCAATGGTGGCGCCGTCCGGCAGCAGTGGGCTGTTGGTTCGGCGCAGGGCAGGCGAGGTAACAACCGGATTGGCGGACATGGGCGTGAAGGTTTTGTGATGCAGCGAGCTTAGGCCGAACTAACGCTTTGGGCAAATATCCGCCGTAGAGCGTCACCCCGTCTGGGGCCCAACTTGTGACGGAGTGCCGGTTCAGGTTCGGGATGCCGGGTTTGGCGTGCGGTATGCGGCCGGAACACTGCGCGTTCCCCCGTCACGACAATTGCCTCATAATCTCGCCCCTCACAAGCCGTACCGGGACCCCCCACCGTGGTCAAGCCGTTGCCTCGCCTGAGGTTGCAGGGTTTCAACAACCTCACCAAGGCCCTCTCGTTCAACATCTACGATGTCTGCTTCGCGGCATCCGAGGACGAGCGTCGTCGTTACATCGAGTATATCGACGAGGCTTACAACGCCGACCGGTTGACGCAGATCCTGACGGACGTGGCGGAGATCATCGGCGCCAACATCCTAAACATCGCCCGCCAGGACTACGATCCGCAGGGCGCGTCGGTGACCATCCTCATTTCCGAGGAGCCGGTGATCGACAAGAAGGATGCGGGCAAGGAAATCATTTCCGACGCCGTCGTCGCGCACATGGACAAGTCGCACATCACGGTGCACACGTATCCGGAGACGCATCCGGACAACGGCATCGCGACCTTCCGCGCGGACATCGACGTGGCGACCTGCGGCGTGATTTCGCCGCTGAAGGCGTTGAACTACCTGATCGAGAGCCTCGAGTCCGACATCGTCATCATGGACTACCGGGTGCGCGGCTTCACGCGCGACATCAAGGGCCGCAAGCATTACATCGACCACAAGATCAATTCGATCCAGGACTACCTGGCCAAGAACATCAAGTCGCGTTACGAGATGCTTGATGTGAACGTCTACCAGGAAAACATCTTCCACACGAAGATGCACCTGAAGGAGTTCGACCTCGACAACTATCTGTTCGAGGAGAAGGCCAAGAACCTGTCGTTCAAGGAGCGCATGAAGATCGAGGCGCGCCTCAAGCGGGAGATCGAAGAGCTCTATCACGGGCGCAACCTGGCCGACTGAGGTCTGCGGTTGCGTGTAAAAAAAGGCCGGCATTGCCGGCCTTTTTCTTTAGCCCGTCATTCCCGCGAAGGCGGGAATCCATGGACGTGGCCCTCGAATCACAACCGGTACGCGACCGCCTTCATCAGCTTCGACGCCGCCGCCATCAGCGTCGGCACCGGCATCGGCAGGATGCGTGCGCCGGCGGCTTCGGCGTTGTCGGCATGGCGGGCCTCGTCGGCCTTCATGACTTCCAGGATCGCGCGGCTGCGTGCGTCGGCGGCGGGCAGGGAGTCGAGGTGTTCGTCGATATGCGCTTCGACCTGGCGCTCGGTTTCAACCACGAAGCCCAGGTTCCAGCCGTCCCCGCGCAGGCCGGCGATCGCGCCGATGGCGAAGCTGCCGGCGTACCAGATCGGGTTGAGCAGGCTCGGGCGGCTGTCGAGTTCGCGCAGGCGGTCGGCGCACCAGGCCAGGTGGTCGGTTTCTTCCTGGGCCGCTTCGAGCAGGTGCTCGCGCGTCGCCGGGTCGCGGGCGACCGCGGCCTGGCCGCAGTACAGCGCCTGCGCACAGACTTCGCCGACGTGGTTGATGCGCATCAGTCCGGCCGAATGGCGGCGCTCTTCGTCGTCCAGTTCGATCTGGGCGATGTCCGACGACGGGTTGGCGCGCAACGCCGCGGGCGCGCCGAAGACGGTGTCCAGCGCGCGCTGGGTGTCGGTGAGGAAACGGTCGAGTTGCGTCAGTTCGCGGGTCGTGTCCATGGCTGAAGTTTACCCGGACGCGGCGGAAGGGGCCGATGAAGGCGCGGCATCAAGCAGTCCGGCAAGGAATTCGAGCGGGTGCTGCACCAGTACTTCCGTCCCGGCGGCCAGGTGCAGCCGGCACCCGATGTTGGCGCTGAGCAGGCGGGTGGCGCCGGATTCGTGCAGTTGTTCCAGCAATGGCGCGCGGAAATCGTCGGCGCGCTGCGGGTCGGTCAGCATCTGCGTGCCGGCGGCGCCGCAACAGCCCAGACCACGGTCCAGCTCGATCACCTGCAGGCCCGGCACGGCGGACAGCAGTCGCCGCAGCGAAGCGACCGAGCGCACGACGTTGCGCTGCGTGCATGGAAGGTGCAGTGCGATGCGTTCGTCGCAGCGGCGCCAGTGCGCCATGCCGCTCCGGGCGCGCAGTTCCGCTTCGAGGAACTCGATGGCATCCATTACATGCGCCGTGCCATCGAGCGATTTCGCCACCGATTCGTGGCAACCGCTGGCCAGCGTCAGCACCGTGTCCGCGCCGGCGAAGGCGTCGCGGTTCTGGCGGGCCAATGCCAAAGCGGCGTCGTTGTTGCCGGCATGCGCGTGCAGGCTGCCGCAGCAGGTCTGCGCGGAAGGCTCGGCGATCCCGATACCCAGTGCGGCCAGGCAGTCGATCAGGCCTCGTCGCAGGCCGGCTTCATAAGGCCTGGCCACGCAACCGGTAAAGAGCGCGATGCGGGCATGCGCCAGCGGGCTGTTTGCACGAACCGGTGCGGCCGGCGGGGCAGGCAAGCGGCGCCACCGGGCGGGCAGCCAGGGACGGACCTGCCGGTACAGCCCCAGCAGTCCGCTCAGCAGGCGTGGCCGCCGGACCAAGCGCTCGATGCCGCGCTGTTGCCAGCCCGGCACGCGCCGTTGCCGCTGCTGTTCGCGCGCCACCGTCAGCAACTGGCCATACTGCACACCCGCCGGGCAGACCGCTTCGCAGCTGCGGCAACCCAGGCAGTGGTCCAGGTGGGCCTCGCCGGCCGCGGTCGGCTCGATCGTTCCCGCCGCCCAGGCCTTGGCCAGGGCGATGCGGCCGCGCGGGGACTCGCTCTCGATCCGGGCCAGTCCATAGGTGGGGCAGGCAGGCAGGCACAGGCCGCATTGCACGCAGCGGTCCGCCAATGCCACCAGGGGGTCGGGCTGGCGCGGGGCAGGGGCTGGGGCGGGGGTTGGCATCGAAGAAATGCTAGCACCCGGCCATTTGTGTTCAGTCCAATGGGTTGCGCGGCCCCGCCTGGCCCGTTATGATTCCGCTTCTTTCACAGCGCGTGGCGAAATTCCGCGGTTCGGCCCAGCCGGATTGCCTGCGGAATCAGCCCGACAACGCACCTACCAGACACGTCATGAAGACTTTTACCGCCAAAAACGAGACCGTCCAGCGTGACTGGTACGTGGTCAACGCCGAGGGCAAGACCCTGGGTCGCCTGGCCTCCGAGCTCGCCCGCCGCCTGCGCGGCAAGCACAAGCCGGTTTTCACCCCGCACGTCGATACGGGTGACTACCTCATTGTGATCAACGCCGAAAAGATTGCCGTCACCGGCAACAAGCTCGCCGACAAGCAGTACCACCGCTTCACCGGCTACATCGGCAACCTGAAGACCGAGACCCTCGCCCAGGCGCTTGAGCGCCACCCCGAGCGCGTCATCGAGACCGCCGTCAAGGGCATGCTGCCGAAGAATCCGCTCGGCCGTGCCATGTACCGCAAGCTCAAGGTCTACAAGGGCTCCGAGCATCCGCACGCCGCCCAGCAGCCGCAGCAGCTGGATATCTAAGAGACATCACATGGCAATCCAGCAGAACTACGGCACCGGCCGCCGCAAGTCCTCCACCGCCCGCGTGTTCCTGCGCAAGGGCGCTGGCAACATCGTCGTCAACCAGCGTCCGCTGGATGAGTTCTTCGGTCGCGAGACCGCGCGCATGATCGTGCGCCAGCCGCTCGAGCTGACCCAGTCGACCGACAAGTTCGACGTCGTGGTCACCGTCGCCGGCGGCGGCATCACCGGCCAGGCCGGTGCGATCCGCCTGGGCATCGCCCGCGCGCTGGTCGAGTACGACGAGACCCTGAAGTCCGAGCTGCGCAAGGCTGGCTTCATGACCCGCGACGCCCGTGAAGTCGAGCGTAAGAAGGTCGGCCTGCACAAGGCACGTCGCGCTACCCAGTTCTCCAAGCGCTAATTTCTGCGCTAAAATTGATTGCATAGCCCCGTCGCCAAGCGGTAAGGCACCTGACTCTGACTCAGGCATTCGGTGGTTCGAATCCATCCGGGGCTGCCAATTCAAGCAAGACCAAACAAAGAACCCGCCGCAAGGCGGGTTTTTTGTTGCCTGTATGTTCGCAGGATGTCCTGGTCTGGTGGTCCCGTTACGTACTGGGGCTGGTAACGGGGACGTGGCTTCTACAATGCAGTGCCCATCGCGCCGCATGTCGCGAGGCGGTTACAATTGAAACTAATGCGCCCTCGCGCTCGAATCTGGAGTTTCGATGAAGCTTGGTTCCCTGAAAGAAGGTGGTCGTGACGGCACGCTGATCGTGGTCTCGCGCGACCTGTCGCGCGCCGTGCGCGCCAACGGCATCGCCGACACCATGCAGCGCGCGCTGGAGGACTGGTCCAACGCCGCTCCGCGCCTGAACACCCTGTACGACGCACTCAATGCCGGCAACGCCGAAGGCGCCTTCGACCTCGACATGGCCGCGCTCGCCGCGCCGCTGCCGCGCGCCTACGAATTCGTCGATGGTTCGGCCTACCTGCCGCACGTCGAGCGCGTCCGCCGCGCCCGTGGCGCCGAAGTGCCCGAGAGTTTCTACAGCGACCCGCTGATGTACCAGGCGGTCAGCGCCGGCTTCTATGGCCCGCGCGATGCAGTGCGCGTGCCGAGCGAGGACTACGGCATCGACCTGGAGGCCGAAGTGGTGGTCGTCACCGACGACGTGCCGATGGCGGCAACGCCGGCGCAGGCGGCCGCGCACATCCAGCTGGTCGGCCTGGTCAACGACGTGTCGTTGCGCAACCTGATCCCGAACGAACTGGCCAAGGGCTTCGGCTTCCTGCAGTCCAAGCCGCGCTCGGCGCTGAGCCCGGTGTTCGTCACGCCGGACGAACTCGGCGACGCCTGGCAGGACAGCAAGGTGCACCTGGCGCTGACCACGCACATCAACGGCGAATGGTTCGGCGCGCCGGAAGCGGGCGTGGACATGCAGTTCAGCTTCGCCCAGCTGGTCGCGCACGCCGCCAAGACCCGTCCGCTGTCGGCGGGCACCATCGTCGGCTCGGGCACGGTCGCCAACGAGGACACTTCGCTGGGCGCGTCGTGCTTCGCCGAGAAGCGTACTGTCGAGACGCTCGAGCACGGCAAGCCGCTGACGCCGTTCATGAGCTACGGTGACGTGGTCCGCATCGAGATGCTGTCGCGTGGGGGCGAGAGCGTGTTCGGTGCGATCGAGCAGCGCATCGAGCGCGCCGGCTGATCCACTGCAACACGTTCAACTGCAGCAAGCGCAGCGGGCGATCCCGCTGCGTCGAAGTCGACCAGCGCCGCGCGCGGCGAGGAGAGGGGACGTGGCAGAGCAACTGCGGCTGTATTCCTACTGGCGCTCCAGCGCGGCCTATCGCGTCCGGATTGGCCTGAACCTGAAAGGACTCGCCTACGACACCGTGCCCGTGCACCTGCTGCGCGAGGGCGGCGAACAGCACCTGCCGGCCTTCCGCGAGGCCAATCCGCAAGGACTGGTGCCGGTGCTGCAGCACGGCGACCGCCTGATGCGGCAATCTACGGCGATCCTCGAATACCTAGACGAAACCTGGCCGCAGCCGCCGCTGCTGCCGGCGTCGGCGCGCGACCGCCAGCGCGTGCGCGCGCTGTCGCAAGTGGTCGCGTGCGACATCCACCCGCTCAACAACCTGCGCGTGCTGCGCTACTTCGATCGCAATTGGCACGTGCCGCAGCCGGAGCGCGACAACTGGGTCCAGCACTGGATCGAGGAAGGGTTCACCGCGCTGGAAGCGATGCTGGCCGACCACCCCTCGACCGGGCGCTTCTGCGAAGGCGACCTGCCGACCCTGGCCGACTGCTGCCTGGTGCCGCAGGTGTACAACGCTCGCCGGTTCGGCGTGGACCTGGCGAAGTACCCGACCATCGTGCGGATCGAGCAGGCCTGCCTGGCGCTGCCGGCGTTCGATGCGGCGCGGCCGGAACGGCAGCCCGATGCGCCCGAGGAAGTGGCGGCGTAAGAAACGAAGCGGGAGCCAGCTCGCTGGCCCCCCCCAGATGACACCGGTTATGACGACGGTTACTGCGTAACCGCGTCGTAGACCTCGGCGTACGGGTCGTGTTCGCCCGTGGCGCCTTCCGACAGGCGGAACTTCAGCGACAGGCCTTCGCGCGAGTCGGCGGCCTTGAGCGCTTCTTCCATGTCGATGCGGCCTTCCTTGTGCAGGCGGAACAGGCACTGGTCGAACGACTCCATGCCTTCCTCCAGCGACGCTTCCATCGCCGGTTTGATCTCGTGCACCTGGCCACGGCGCATCAGGTCGCGCACGTGCGGGGTGTTGATCAGCACTTCCGCCGCCGGCAGGCGACGGCCGTCGCTGCCGACCACCAGTCGCTGGCTGACCACCGCGCGCAGGTTCAGCGCGAGGTTCATCAGCACGTTCTTGTGCGCGGCCTCGGGGAAGAAGTTGAGGATGCGCTCGAGCGTCTGGTCGGCGTTGTTGGAGTGCAGCGTCGCCAGGCAAAGGTGGCCGGTTTCGGCGAAGGCGATCGCCGCTTCCATCGTGGTCGCGTCGAGGATTTCGCCGATCAGGATCACGTCCGGCGCTTCACGCATCGCGTTCTTGAGCGCGTTGTGGAAGGCGTGCGTGTCGAGGCCGACTTCGCGCTGGTTGACGATCGACTTCTTGTGCTTGTGCAGGTACTCGATCGGATCCTCGATGGTGAGGATGTGCCCCGAGATATTGCTATTGCGGTAGTCGATCATCGACGCCAGCGTGGTCGACTTGCCCGAGCCGGTGGAGCCGACGATCAGCACCAGGCCGCGCGGGGCCATGATGATGTCCTTGAGCACCTGCGGCAGCTGCAGCTCCTCGATCGAGGGAATCACGCTGCGGATCGCACGGATGACCATGCCGACTTCGCCGCGCTGCTTGAAGACGTTGATTCGGAAGCGGCCGGCCTCGGGCAGCGCCAGGGCCATGTTGAGCTCGAGGTCGCGCTCGAACAGCGGCACCTGCCCTTCGTCCATCAGGGAGTAGGCGATCTTCTTGACCATGCCCGGAGGCAGGCCGGTATTGCCCAGCGGGTACAGGCGGCCTTCGACCTTGATGTACACCGGCGCGCCGGTCGTCAGGAACATGTCTGACGCATTCTTTTCCGTCATCAGCTTCAGGAAATAGCCGATGTCCATACTGCAACCCCTTTTGTGTCCCGCGACTGACCGCCGGCGTGTACCGTTGCAACCTCGCCAGCGGCTTCCGACAATGGCCGGGCATCAAACCACAAGGCACGGCCTCCCCAATGCGCCCAAGCTTCGCACAAATCCGATTTCATCTGCTGGCAGCAGTTCTCGCTTCCGCACTCTCCGCCTGCGCTTCTTTGCCGCCCCCGACCAGCGAGCTGGCGGCTGCCCGCCAGGCCGTGACCCGGGCCGAGGGCGCCGATGCCGACCAGTACGCCCCGCAGGACCTGGGCGTCGCCCGTAATGGCCTGAGCCAGGCCCAGGCGGCGATGAGCTCCGGCGACGAGGACGCGGCACGCAAGTTCGCGCTGGCAGCCGCGGCCGATGCCGACCTGGCCTGGGCCAGGAGTCGCGAGGCGCTGGCCACGTCCGAGCTCAACCATCGCCGGAGCGAGGTAGCCGACCTTCGCCAGCGCCTGCAGGGAGAGCAGCCATGAGCCGTCTTTCCGTACTGGGCCTGGCCCTGCTCGTCGCCCTTGCCGCGGCGCCGGCTGTTGCCGCCGACAACCCAGACGCCGCCCGGCTGGCCCAGCGCCTGACCGTGCTCGACTCCGACCCGGTGCTCAACCCGTTCGCCGCTTACGAGCGGCTGACCGCCCGGCAGGCGGTCGATGCCTTGAACCAGGCCTCCAAGAGCGACCGCGCCGCCGCCCTGTACGTGGCCGAGCGCCGCGTCCAGGTGGCAGAGGCGATCGCCCGCAGCGACGCGATGCAGCGCGAGATCGACCGGCTCGACCGCGAGCGCAGCGAACTGCTGGTCGAAGCCAGCCGCCAGGACGCCGCCCGCGCCCGCGCCGAGACCGAGCGTTTGCGCCTGCAGGCGCAGATGCAGGCCGAGGAAGCCGAGCGCCTGCGCGTGCAGAGCGAAGCCGACGCCGCCTCGCTGCAGGACGTCGAGACCGCGCTCAAGGGCGTGGCCGGCGCCCAGACCGCCCGGCTCAATGCCGCCCGCGACCGCCAGGCCAAGCTGGCCCGTGAAGAGGCCGAGCTGACCACCGGCGGCAAGCTGCCCACGGCCAAGCGCGACAGCCGCGGTGAAGTGTTCGCCTTGCCGAAGGACAGCTTCGGCTCCGGCAAGGCGGCCCTGAGCGGCGGCGGCGACACCACGGTCAAGACCGTGGCCGCCTACGCCCAGGCCTCCTCGTCGCCGGCGGTGAAGGTCGAGGCCACCGGCAGCGACGCCAAACTGGCCCAGCGCCGGGCCGACGCGGTGCGTGATGCCCTGGTCGCCGGCGGCTTCCCGGCCGGCAAGGTCCAAGCGACCGCGCGCAGCGGCAAGGGCGACCGCGTCGACGTCGTGGTGCAGTCCAAGTAACCGGCAACGTAACGGAAATCCAACGGTCGGGCGTCCTTGCAGGGGCGCCCGATGACGTTCGCCAAGCTGACTGCGACGGGGTGCGCGAAGTCGCCAGATTCAGGCTGATGGAGGCCTTGCCGACCGTAAAACGGAAGAGTAGGGTCGGATATCCAAGCGGCCTGTTTTCCGCTTGGCGATGAGCCTGGTCGATGACGTCAATACCCCTTGCGCAGGATCCCGCCGCCCCACGCTCCATGGTGGTCGGCCTGTGTGAAGCCGGCCTCACCGCTCTCGAGACGAATGCACCCCACGACCCCGCTGCGCCCTGGTCTCACGACCGGGGCGTTTTCGTTTGCGGGGCCTTCCGCATGGTCCGCGGCCGCCCGGCCACGGCTAGCCGAAACAGCTGAAGGAGGCTTTACATGTTCGAAGAACGACCGCAGCCAGAGATCGACGCGCTGATGAAGAGCAACCCGGAATTCAAGCAGCTTTATCAGCGCCACAAGGATCTCGACAAGAAGGTGATGGACGCCGAGCTCGGCGTACTGCCTATCGATGACATGACACTTGCGCAGATGAAGCGCGAAAAGCTGGCTGCGAAGGACCGCCTGGTCCGCCTGTACGACACCCAACATCACTGAGCTTCCTCACCCACTTCCTCGCCGCGGGTGGCGACTTCCTCGTCGGTCTCTCCATCCGCGTCTCCCGGAACCGGGGCGGCTGCTGGCAACGGCAGCCGCCCCGGTGCGAAGGAAAGCGGGGAGTCTTAAACTCCCCGCATGACCATCCATCAATCCGTGCTCGAACTGGTCGGCGCCACGCCGATCATCAAGGCGCAGCGCCTGGACACTGGCGTCTGCGAGCTCTTCCTCAAGCTTGAGTCGCAGAACCCCGGCGGATCCATCAAGGACCGCATCGGCCTGTCGATGATCGAGTCGGCCGAGAAGGCCGGCCGCATCAAGCCCGGCGACACCCTGGTCGAAGGCACCGCCGGCAACACCGGCATCGGCTTGGCGCTGGTGGCGCAGCAGAAGGGCTACAAACTCATCCTGGTGGTCCCGGACAAGATGAGCCGGGAAAAGATCTTCAACCTCAAGGCGATGGGCGCGCAGGTCGTGCTGACCCGTTCGGACGTCGCCAAGGGCCACCCGGACTACTACCAGGACCTGGCCGAGCGCCTGGCCCGCGAAACCCCGGGCGCGTACTTCATCAACCAGTTCGGCAACCCGGACAACCCGGCCGCGCACGAGTTCGGCACCGGCCCGGAGATCCTCGAGCAGATGGCCGATGTCGGCGGCGTCGACGCGGTCGTGTTCGGCTGCGGCAGCTCGGGCACGATGACCGGCCTGTCGCGCTGTTTCGCCGCGAAGTCGCCGCAGACCGAGCTGGTGCTGGCCGACCCGGTCGGCTCGATCCTCGAGGAATACATCAACCGCGGCACGATCTCGGAGAAGTCGGCCAGCTGGATGGTCGAGGGCATCGGCGAGGACTTCCTGCCGCCGATCTCCGACTTCACCCGCGTCAAGAAGGCCTACGCCATCACCGACAAGGAAAGCTTCCTCACCGCGCGCGAGCTGCTGGAGAAGGAAGGCATCCTCGGCGGGTCATCGACCGGCACGCTGCTGGCCGCGGCGCTGAAGTACTGCCGTGAGCAGACCACGCCGAAGAAGGTGCTGGTGTTCGTCTGCGACACCGGCAACAAGTACCTGTCGAAGATGTACAACGACTACTGGATGCTCGACAACGGCTTCATCGCCCGGCAGTCGAGCGGCGACCTGCGTGACCTGATCCTGCGCCCGTATTCTCAGCGCGACACGGTCGTGGTCGGGCCCAACGACCTTTTGGTCACCGCCTACCAGCGCATGAAGCTGTACGACGTTTCGCAGCTGCCGGTGATGGACGGCGACAACATCGTCGGCATCGTCGACGAGAGCGACGTGCTGCTGCACGTGTACGGCGACGAGGCGCGCTTCCGCGATCCGGTGTCCACCGCGATGGTCAGCAAGCTCGACAAGATCGACGTCAGCTCGCCGATCGAGACGCTGCTGCCGGTGTTCGACCGCGGCCACGTCGCGATCGTCGTCGACGGCGAGAAATTCCTCGGCCTGATCACGCGGATCGACCTGCTTAACTACCTGCGCCGGCGCGTGCAATGACGAATGGCGCCGCGGCCGCGGCGAGCGGGCAGTGGCTGCCGGGCGATCGCCTGCCCGACGTCCGCCTGCGCGCAGCCGACGGCGGCAGCAAGACCCTGCATGCCGAGTTCGCCGGCGCGCCGTTGTGGCTGGCGACGCCGGCCGACGAGGCGGCCGCGCACGCGCTGCCGGCGCCGCCTCCCGGGGTGGTGGCGCTGTGCGTGGGCGAGGCGGTTCCCATCGCGGCGCCGGCACCGTGGCAGGCTTTTTCGGCCGATCCGCGCTGGTGCGCGGCGCTGGGTCGCGGCCTGCTGTGGCAGGCCGATCCGAATCTGCGCCTGCAGGCGTCCCACACTTTGCCGGTTGTGGCGGCTTTGGCCGCGCCCGCATCGCCGCCGGCATCGCAGGTCGGACTGATCGCGCCGGTGCTGCAGATCCCTGGCGTGTTCGAACCGGAGTTGTGCGCGACGCTCATTCGCCACCTCGAAATCGACTGCGGTGGCGGCGATGTCTCGGCCGTGATGGTGGTCGAGGACGGCCAGCAGCGACTGCAGGTCGATCCGTCGATCAAGCAGCGCCGCGAGGTCATCCCGCGCGATGCGGCGCTCGATGCGCGCATGCATGAGCGGCTGATGCGGCGGGCCCTTCCGGAAATCGCGCGGGTGTTCAACTTCGAGGTCAAGCGGCGCGATCCGTTCAAGCTGCTGGCCTATCCGGAAGCCGCCGGCTACTTCCGCGCACACCGCGACAACGAGACGCCCGATGTCGCGCACCGCCGCTTCGCGCTGTCGGTGAACCTCAACCACGGTGATTACGACGGCGGCGAATTCCGCTATCCCGAATTCGGGCTGCAGCGCTTTTCGCCGGCAACGGGAACGGCGCTGGTGTTCTCGTGTTCGATGCTGCACGAGGTGCTGCCGGTCGAGCGCGGCACGCGCTATGCGATGACGACATTCCTGGCCTGAAACCCGCCGGGATTCAGCCTTTCGGAAGCAGTCGCGCGAGCAACTCGCGGGCGCCGGACTGTGTGATCGCACGCTCGGCCCACGCGATGCCCTCGGCGATGTCGCCCGCATGCCTGGCGGCTGCCGAAGCCAGTTCGCGCTCGCGCTCAGTGGCGTCGAACTGCACCGACTCGTCCTTCGCATAGCGACTGAGAAGGCCTGAATCTTCGAGCTTTCGTGCCCAGTCGGCCGGAACTTCGAGGCCGTAGTGCGCGGCCAGGCGCGCGCTGCTTCCGGCGGGGTCGGCGAGGAAGCGGGCGAAGTCCAGGTCGAGCAGGCGCGACGCGAAGGCGGGATCGGCGGACAGGCGCTGCCAGCGAAGCTGCTCGGCCAGCCAGGCGCGGGCCAGGCGCTCGCCATCGGATGTCGCGGGCACGTCGAGATCGAGTGATGCAAGTCGCAGCGACTCGGTGTCGAGGACACCCGACTTGAGTGCTTCGTCGCGCAGCATCGTCGCGAGCCAGGTCTGCAGGTCCACCCACAGCAGGCAAGCCTTGCCGTCGCTCCCGGCCAGCAACTTCGGCGCCAGGGTCGTGACCACGCTGGTCGGCTTCACCACGACGGCGTGGGTATCGGCGAATCCGCGGGCGAGCAGGGCCAGCACCGGGGCCCGCCACGCGTCGGTCGCCGCGTCGCCCTCGCCGTGGGCCAGCGCCAGCAGCGGCAGCGGTTCGCGCAGGCCCAGCACGCCGGGCACGAGGTCGAGGATCCTGCTGACCAGCGACGACCCGCAGTGGCCGATATGGAACAGCCAGTGCAGGGGCAGGGCGGCACTGTCGGGCACCGGCATCGCCTCGAGCATCACCTCGATTTCCGCCCGCGAAACGACCCAGCCCGAGATGTCGCGATGCTGCACGGCGCGGCGGTCGAGGAAGCTGGCGCGAAGGTAATCCTGCGGCTCGAAATGCAGCACCCAGGCCTGATCCTGAACCGGATCGAACGCGAAGAGGGGGTAGGCTGCACTGCGACTGAAGTCGCTCGGGAGACGCCGGGGAGGGGTCATGGGCGATGCTAGAATCGGCGGCCGCCCATGCTAGCGGAACTGGAAGGAATAAATGACCGACAACCACGCCGGAGGCGGGGCTCGCAAGCCCGGTCTGGGAACCCTTGCGATCCATGCCGGACAGTCGCCGGACCCGAGCACGGGTGCGGTCATGACCCCGATCTACGCCACGTCGACCTACGCCCAGTCGAGCCCGGGCGAGCACCAGGGTTTCGAGTACTCGCGCAGCCACAATCCCACCCGCTTCGCCTATGAGCGCTGCGTGGCCGGCCTGGAAGGCGGCAGCCGCGGCTTTGCCTTCGCCTCGGGCCTGGCGGCCACCTCGACGATCCTGGAACTGCTCGATTCGGGCAGCCACGTCATCGCCATGGACGACGTCTACGGCGGTACCTACCGCCTGTTCGAGCGCGTCCGCCGCCGCTCGGCCGGCCTGGATTTCAGCTGGGTCGACCTGAGCGATACCGGCGCCTTCGAGGCGGCGATCCGCCCCGAAACCAGGATGGTCTGGATCGAAACCCCGACCAACCCGCTGCTGAAGCTGGTCGACATCGCCGCGATCGCGGCGATCGCACGCAAGCGCGGGCTGATCGTGGTGGTCGACAACACCTTCAGCTCGCCGATCCTGCAGCGCCCGCTCGAGCTGGGCGCGCACATCGTCATGCACTCGGCGACCAAGTACCTCAACGGCCACTCCGACATCGTCGGCGGCATGGCGGTGGTGGGTGACGACGCCGAGATCGCGGAGAAGATGGGCTTCCTGCAGAACGCCATCGGCGGCGTGCAGGGACCGTTCGACAGCTTCCTGGCGTTGCGCGGCTTGAAGACGCTGCACCTGCGGATGAAGGCGCATTGCGGGAATGCGCAGGCGCTGGCGGAGTGGCTGGAGGGCCATCCCGCGATCGAGAAGGTGCTCTACCCGGGATTGAAGTCGCATCCGCAGCACGAGCTGGCGAAGCGGCAGATGGACGGGTTTGGCGGGATGGTGAGCATCTACGTCAAGGGCGGCGAAGCGGCCGCGCGCCGGATGATGGAGCGCTGCGAGCTGTTCGCCATCGCCGAGTCGCTGGGCGGCGTGGAGAGCCTGATCAACCATCCGGCGATCATGACGCATGCGTCGGTGCCGGAAGGGCGGCGGGCAGCGTTGGGGATTACCGGGAATCTGGTGCGGTTGAGCGTGGGTGTCGAGGATCTTGCCGATCTGCGGAACGAACTCGCCTCGGCCCTGTCGTCGGAACCTGCGCGCTGATGGCGAGTCTGCTCAAATCCGCATGGCAGTACCGTGGGTTCGTTGCGACGTCGGTGGCCAACGAATTCAAGACCCGGTTGGCCCGGAGCAAGTTCGGTACCGCATGGCTCGTCCTGCATCCTCTGGCCCAGGTGCTCATTTTTGCGCTGGTGCTGACCAATGTGCTGGCAGCACGCCTTCCTGGCGTCGACAACAAGTTCGCTTACGCGATCTACCTGCTGTCGGGAATCCTGTGCTGGTCGCTGTTCAATGAAATCGTGCAGCGCCTGGTAACGGTATTCATCGACAACGGCTCGCTGCTCAAGAAGATCCAGTTTCCACGCATCACCCTGCCCCTGGTCGTGGTCGGGTCGGCGATGGTGAGCAACCTGGCACTGCTTGGCGTGATCCTGCTCGGGCTGCCCGCGTTCGGCGTGTATCCGAACTTGAACTACCTCTGGTTGCCGGTGCTGATGCTCATCACGGTGGCGCTGGCCACCGGCATCGGGCTGCTGCTGGGCACGCTCAATGTCTTCGTGCGCGATATCGCGCAGGCGACCATGGTCGTGCTCCAGTTCTGGTTCTGGGTGACGCCGATCGTTTACCCGATCAACGTCGTTCCCGAAGCCTTCAAGGTCACCTTGTCGCTCAACCCGGTTATGCCGCTGGTCATGGGTTACCACAACGTCATCGTGTTCGGGACGGCGCCGCCGGCGCTTTGGGGTTCGCTGATCACTGCCCTGGTGTTCCTGGCGCTTGCCATGGTCGTGTTCCGCCGGGCGTCCTCGGAGATGGTGGACGTCCTATGAGCACTCCGGTCCTCTCCGTCGACAATGTCAGCAAGGCGTATTTCGAGTTCTCGAGCGAGCTGCGCCGCTTCATGCGCTGGTTTGGGATTCCGGCAAGGACGAGTGCCGAGCATTGGGTTGTCCGCCACATCACCTTCCGGGTCGAGCCGGGCGAAGCGGTCGGCATCATCGGGCACAACGGCGCGGGCAAGAGCACGCTGCTGAAGATGATCACCGGCACGACGCGACCGACGTCGGGCCACATCGCCCTGCATGGCCGCGTGTCGGCGCTGCTGGAGTTGGGGCTGGGCTTCAATTCCGAACTCTCCGGCCGCGAGAACGTGATCCATTCCGCAGGGCTCATGGGCCTGTCGCAGGAGTCGATCGCCTCGCTGCTGCCGCAGATCGAGGACTTCGCCGAGATCGGCGAGTACTTCGATCAGCCAATGCGCACGTATTCGAGCGGCATGCAGATGCGCGTGGCATTCAGCGTCGCCACGGCCATTCGCCCCGACGTCCTCATCGTCGACGAGGCGCTGTCGGTGGGCGATGCCTACTTCGTCCACAAATGCTTCAGGCGCATCAAGGAGTTCCGCGAAGCGGGGACGACGCTGTTGATCGTGTCCCACGATGCGGCCGCGATCCAGGCGTTGTGCGACCGTGCGTTGCTGCTCGACGCTGGCTCACTGATCATGGATGGCAACCCGCAGCAGGTGTTTGACTACTACAACGCATTGATCGCCGACAGGGAGAACGCGGGCGTACGTACCTCGTCACTGGACGACGAAGGTCGGGTCATGACCGAATCCGGTACCGGCGAAGTGGTCTTCAAGTCGATCGAGCTGCTCGATGCCAACAACACGCGGGTCGAATACGTCGGGGTCGGGGACGACGTCGCATTGCGCGCCGTTGCCCGCGTCACGGGTGATGTCGACCGACTGGTCTTCGGCTACATGATCCGCGACCGCCTGGGACAGGCGATCTTCGGTACCAACACCCACTACACCGAGCAGGCGGTCGAATCGGCCCGCGCCGGCCAGGACGTGGTCTATACCGCGCGTTTCCCGATGAACCTGGGGCCGGGTACGTACTCGGTTTCGATTGCCCTGACCAGCGCCGAAACGCACCTGGTCAAGAACTACCAGTGGCGGGACCTGGCGCTGGTTTTCACCGTGGCCAACGTCGGCCGTTCGCAATTCGTGGGCTCGGCCTGGGTCCCACCGCAGATCGAGGTGAACATCGTCGAGAGCAAGGCGCTGTTCGATGCCTGAAGAGCAGACCAGCCGCGTCGAAGGAATCGACACCGGGCCGTCGCCGAACGAGGCCTGGCGCCTGCGCATGGCGCTTGTCTCGCAGATCGAGGCAGGCCGTCGCAAGGACGCCGTCGTCGACACGATGCTGGCCAGCCGCAGCTGGCGCCTCACCGCGCCCTTTCGCTCACTGGTGCGGCTGTTGAAATCGCCGCAGGTTGCCACCTCCGCGCTGCCTCTCCAACCTGGCGCCAAGGGAACTGGCCAGACCCTGGGTGCATGCATCGACGCACTGGTGCAGGAAGCTGCGTTGCCTGCGTGGATGGCCAGGCCGGTGTTTGCGGGCCAGCCGCGGCTGCTGGTCGACGTCACCGAGCTTTCGCTGGAAGACCTGGGCGGCGGCGTGCAGCGGGTAACGCGGCAGCTGCTTGGCGAGATGCTGGCGGATCCGCACGGCTTCGCCATCGAACCGGTGCGCATCGCCAGCGATCACACCTACGTGCATGCCCGCGCCTTTACATCCGGCTTGCTGGGGCTGGCGCCGCAGGCACTGGGCGTCGACTTCGAAGTAAAGGCAAGGCCTGGCGACGTCCTGCTTGGCCTGGACTTCTGCCGTCCGCACCATCTCGCGCTTGCCGCGGCGTTGCCGAAGCTGCGCCACGGCGGCGCGAGGGTCGCCCTGTTCGTCCACGACGTGCTGCCGCTGCAACATCCGGATTGGTTTCCCGAGGCAGTGCCGGAGCAGTTCGAGCGTTGGCTTGCTGTGTTCTCCGAGCACGCAGACCTCGCGCTGGTGAATTCGGAAGCGACCGCGCGCTCGCTCGAAAGCGCTCTGCGTGACCGGGCATTGCCGGGTCCTTCCATGGGCCAGCGCGTGATCCTCCTCGGCGCCGACGCCGTGCCCGACGTGGCCGCGCCGTCACCGCTGCCCGAACGCGCAACCGGTACGACGCGCGTGCTCATGGTAGGCACGATCGAACCGCGCAAGGGCCACGCCCAGGTGCTCGATGCGATGGAGCGCCTGTGGGCGAACGGCGAGCACTTCGAACTTGTGATCGTCGGCCGGCAGGGATGGAAGACGAGCGAGCTGGGCCAGCGACTGCGCGGCCACCCGCAACAGGGTCGACGCCTGCATTGGTTCGAAGGTGCGGACGACTACTGGCTGGCGTCGCTGTACCGCGATTGCGACGTGCTGGTTATGGCGTCGTCCGATGAAGGCTTCGGCTTGCCGATCGTCGAAGCCGGCCGGGCCGGTTGTGGCCTGCTGCTGCGGGACATACCGGTGTTCCGGGAGATCGCCGGCGATGCCGCCGAATATTTCGAGGGGAACGATACAGACGCCATGGCGCAAGCCCTGCGGCGCTGGTCGCGCCCACGTAACGATGCCCGCCGCACCCGTCCATGGATCCATTGGCGCCAGAGCGCCGATGCCGTGCTGGGTGCATGCGCGGACCTGGTCGAAGCGACCGGGGAACAGCTGAGGAGATCGAGTTGAACGTGCGAACCGGAACAGACGACATTGACGCGATGATGGAGACCATCCGTCTCGAGCTGGGCGAGGCGTCGCCGCCGTCGCCGCGCGTGGCCAGGCAGAGGGCAACCGTGGACACGGTGTTCGCGCGTATCAAGGAAGAGGTCCTGCGGCGCCGGAAGCAGACCGACGACGCTGCTGCGGCGCTCGCGGATTACACCGGCCCGTGGCGGCCCAGTGTTGCCCGGTTGCCGCGCAAGAGCGAGTACGCCATCGCCGATTTCCTGCCGTACACCGATCGCGACCTCGTCGAGACCGCGTACCAGGCGATCCTGCGACGCCCGGTCGACAGCGAGGCATTGACCGCATTGTTGCCGCAGTTGCGCAACGGCTCGATGACCAAGATCGAACTGCTCGCACAGCTGCGCTGGTCGGCGGAAGGTATCGAGCGTGGCGTCCATGTCGACGGCCTGCTGGTGCCGACGATGCTTCAGCGCCTGCGTCGCAAGCGCATTATTGGACCTGTCGTCACATGGCTCCATGGATTGATGCGGCTCGGTCGCAGCCAGCAGAGCCAGGCAGCACAGTTGGCGGCGCAGTCCGGCGAGCTCCAGGAGCTGGGCCGGATGTTCAACGACATGAGCGACAAGGTCCAGCGCATTGGAGACGTGAATCTCATTCATGCGCGCCTGGACAGCCTGTCGCACGACGTCGAGCGGCTCGAGGCGATGTACATCCAGTTGCGCAAGGAGTGGGACCAGCGCCTGCTTCAGGAGCAGTTGGACAAGCAGGCCGCCGAACAGCTGGCCGAGCAGGTCGCCGATCGCCGGGCAGCGGAGGCGGCCCAGGCCGAGGAGGCCGCCGACCAGAGCGCGCATGCATACGATGCGCTGTATTCCGACTTCGAGGATTACTTCCGCGGCCCGGAAGAAGTGGTGCGAAAGCGCGCCGAACCTTACATCGGGATGATCCAGCAATCCGGGACGGTTGGCGCCGGCGCGCCGGTGGTCGACCTGGGCTGCGGACGCGGCGAATGGCTTGGCCTGCTCCGCGAGCATGGCATTGCCGCGCGCGGTGTCGACATGAACCGGGTGTTCCTTGCGAGCTGTCGCGAGCTGGACCTGGATGTCATCGAAGGGGACGCCGTCGAAGTACTCAGGTCGATGCCGGAGGCGTCGGTGGGCGCCATCACGTCGATGCACCTGGTCGAGCACCTGCCATTCGAGCGCGTGGTCGAGCTCATCGACCAGGCAAAGCGCGTGCTGAAGACCGGTGGCCTGATGATCCTGGAAACGCCCAATCCCGAGAACATCGACGTGGCCACGTTTGGCTTCTACCTGGATCCTACCCATCGCAATCCGCTGCCGCCGCAGGCATTGTCGTGGCTGGTCGACGCGCGCGGTTTCGATGACGTCAGGATCGAAAGGCTCTCGGAGTGGCGCCCGCTGCACGTGCCCACCGAGTTGACCAGCGACATTGCCGGCGCCGAGTCGATCAACAGCCTGCTGCAGAAGCGACTGGCGGCACCTGACTACGCCATCGTTGCCCGTCGCCCATGACGGCACCTGCGCAACGATTGCTGGTTACGGGAGCGCGCGGCTTTGTCGGGCAGCATGTGGAGGCGGCCGTCCTTGCCGGCGCATTCGGCCCGACCGAGTTCATCGCTCCGCCGCAATCCTGGGAGCTGCGCGACCCGCTCCAGGTCGCCGAGCTGGTCGCGCAGGTCCGGCCAACCGCGGTCCTGCACCTTGCCGCGCAGAGTTTCGTGCCGCGGTCATTCGAAGATCCGCAGGAAACGTTTGACATCAATCTGATGGGGACCTTGCACCTGCTGACGGCGTTGAAGGCCTGCAGCTTCCAGGGCCGCCTGGTCTATGTCAGTTCCGGGGACATCTATGGCCGGGTCCCGGACGCGGCCATGCCGGTCGACGAGCGAAGGATTCCGGAGCCACGCAGTCCTTACGCGGCCAGCAAGGTCGCTGCCGAGCAGTTGTGCCTGCAATGGCATCGAAGCGAAGGCCTTGATGCTGTGATCGCCAGGCCGTTCAACCATATTGGTCCCGGCCAGGACCGCAGGTTCGTGGTTCCCTCGTTGGCATGGCAGATCGTGGAGATCGCGGCGGGAACGCGCGATCCCGCTATCGAGGCCGGTGACATCGACACGTCGCGCGACTTCACCGACGTGCGCGACGTCGTCAGCGCGTACGCCGCATTGTTCTCGGCAGGGCACGCAGGGCAGACGTACGTGATCGCTTCCGGCGTCGAGCGCAGGATCCGCGATCTGCTGATGCGCATGTGCGAGCTTTCCGGCGTGGCGCCGGAAGTGAAGCAGGACCCAGCCAGGCTGCGACCGTCGGAGCAGCGCAGGATGGTCGCCGATTCGGCACGGCTCCGTTCGGACACGGGCTGGACGCCGCGTTTCTCCATCGACATGACGTTAAGAGACATTCTCGAGGATGCAAGGACTCAGTATGACCAGCAATAAAAGTGCCCTCATCACGGGGATTACCGGCCAGGACGGCGCCTACCTCTCGAGGCTGCTGCTTGAAAAGGGCTACGAGGTGAACGGCCTGCTGGCTCGTCGCGGCTCCGACACCCTGTGGCGGTTGCGCGAGCTCGGCATCCACGAACAGGTCAAGATGATCGACGGCGACCTCACCGACCTTTCGTCGCTGATCCGCGCAATGGAGCAGTCGAAGGCAACGGAGGTCTACAACCTCGGCGCGCAGAGCTTCGTCGGCACTTCCTGGCAGCAGCCAGTGCTTACCGCGCAGGTCGACGGTGTAGGTGCCATCAACGTGCTGGAGGCGGTGCGGATCGTCAACCGGGACGCTCGCTTCTACCAGGCATCGACGAGCGAGATGTTCGGGCTCATCCAGGCCGAGAAGCAGGACGAGAAGACCCCGCTCTACCCGCGCAGCCCGTACGGCGTCGCGAAGGTCATGGCGCACTGGGCGACCATCAACTACCGCGAAAGCTACAACCTCCACGCGTCGAGCGGCATCCTGTTCAACCACGAATCGCCGCTGCGCGGCATCGAGTTCGTGACGCGCAAGGTGACGCATGCGGCCGCATCGATCCGCCTCGGCCTGCAGAAGGAGCTTCGCCTTGGCAACATCGACGCCAAGCGCGACTGGGGCTTCGCGGGCGACTATGTCGAGGCCATGTGGCTGATGCTGCAGCAGGACAAGGCCGATGACTACGTGGTAGCCACCGGCGTGACGACCACGGTGCGGGACATGTGCGAGATCGCCTTCCGCCACCTTGGCCTGAACTACCTGGACCACCTCGTCATCGACCCGGGCTTCTTCCGTCCCGCCGAGGTCGAAGTGCTGCTCGGCAACCCGGCCAAGGCGAAGGCGCGCCTGGGCTGGGCGCCCAAGACATCGCTCGAGCAGTTGATCACGATGATGGTCGATGCCGACATCCGCCGTCTGGGGGGCTGACGCGTGCGTGTTGCCGTAATCACCACTCGTACCGCCAGCGGCGAAGTTGGCGGAGCCGAGCGGTTCTTCGATGCGTTGCGTGATTCCTTCCGCGCGATCGGGCACGAGGCGGACGAGATCGCCGTGACCGTCGATGAATCCAACTTCGAGCAGATCAAGCGCAGCTACCTCAAGTGCTACGACCTGGACCTGTCGGCCTACGACATGGTCGTGTCGACCAAGGCGCCGACCTGGATGGTCAGGCATGAGCGCCATGTCAGCTACCTGGTGCATACGATCCGTGTGTTCTACGACATGTTCGAAGACGTTTTCCCGTCTCCGGCGCCGTCGCTGCTCGCCGAACGCGAGCTCGTCCATCGCCTGGACACCGGCGCGCTGGCGTTTCCCCGCTGCCGGGCGCTCTTCACGATCGGCGAGGAAGTGTCGCGACGGTTGCGCGAGTACAACGGACTGGAATCGAAAGTCCTGCACCCGCCGCTGTGGTCGGACGTGTTCAAGACGGGCAAGACCGGTGACTATCTGTTCCTTCCCGGCCGGCTGCATCCATGGAAGCGCGTGGACCTGGCCATCCGCGCCATGCGCCACGTGAAGGCACCGATCAGGCTGCTGATTTCGGGCACTGGCGAGGCGGAATCCGAACTGCGGGCCTTGGCTGCAGGCGACCCGCGCATCGAATTCCTCGGCCGTGTCTCCGACGAGGACCTGACCCGGCTGTATTCGGATGCACTTGGCGTGATGTTCGTACCAAAGCGCGAAGACTACGGCTATGTCACCCTTGAAGCATTCGCAAGCGGAAAGCCGGTCGTGACCTGCGCCGATTCCGGCGAGGCGGCAGCGCTGGTGGTCGACGGCAGCAGCGGCATGGTCACGCAGCCCGATGAGCGTGACCTCGCCAGTGCGATCGAACGCCTTGCAGCGTCGCCACAGATGGCCAGCAGCATGGGTGCGGTAGGCGAGCAATGGGTAAGGACGTTGTCCTGGCCGGCGATCGCCAGACAACTTGTTGAGGCAGCGATGAAATGAGCATGGACATGCGACGCGCGGAATCCCTTCGAGTCACCGTGATCGACATGCAGCCCATCACGCCCGCGGTGGGTGGCGGACGGCAGCGCCTGCTCGGCCTGTACCACGACATGGGCGAGGGCGTCCGGGCGACCTACGTGGGCACGTACGACTGGCCCGGGGAAGCCCGCCGGGACCTGGAACTGAGCACGGGCCTGCGGGAGATCTGCGTTCCGCTGAGCGCGGAGCACCACGCGGCCGCGGCAGACCTGTCGCGGTCGCTGGGCGGGGCCACTGTCATCGACAGTGCGTTCTCGAAGCAGGCCGTGCTGAGCCCGGAGTGGATCGAGGAGGCCAGGCAACGCATGGCCGATGCCCAGGTCGTGATCTTTTCCCACCCCTGGTGCTATCCGCCGCTGGCAGAGTTCCTCACCAGTGAGCAGCTCGTCGTCTATGACGCCCACAATGTCGAGGGCCTGCTGAAGGGGGCGTTGCTTGGCATCGATGGTCCGGCGCACTCGCTGTGCCGACAGGTCGTTCGCGCCGAGTACGATCTGTGCGATCGCGCCGACGTGGTCCTGGCCTGCTCGTTCGATGACGCGGAAGCCTTCAACCGCTTTTACCAGGTGCCGGTCTCGAAGCTTCACATCGTTCCCAATGGCGCGTTCACCGATCGCTTCGACACCGCCCGTGATTGGCCCGACGTGCGCGGGAAGTTCCGGATCGACGCCCAGATGCCGATGGCGATATTCCTGGGCAGCAGCTACGGCCCCAATGCCGAAGCGGCCAAGTACATTGCCTATACGCTCGCCCCGGCCCTGCCGAAGATCCAGTTCGTGATCGCCGGCAGTGTCGCTGATGCCCTCGCCGAGGCGTTGCCGGCAAACGTCACCGTCACCGGACTGGTCGACGACGATGTCCGCGACGCGCTGCTGATGGCAAGCGACGTCGCGGTCAATCCGATGGCGGCCGGGTCGGGAACGAACATCAAGATGTTCGATTTCCTGGCTGCAGGGCTCCCCGTCGTGACGACGTCGGTCGGTGCCCGCGGAATCTGCGATGCCGCGTCCGCGCCTGAGTTCATCAGGATCGTCGAACTGGCGGAGTTTCCGAGGGCTGTATCGGGTGCGGTTACGGCCGCAAGGCTGTCGCCGCAGCGGAAGGCGCCGGCGGAATACGCGCGAAAGCATTTCTCGTTCGAGCGCATTTCCCCCGAGCTCGGCCTGCTCCTGCAGGCCAAAGCCCGTCGCAGGCAATCCGCCGACCAGTGTGCATCCCGCAAGTCGGCGTGGTTGTTCGGTACGTGGAATGTGGTTTGCGGCATCAGTGAACACACGTCCTACCTTGCCGAGGCGCTGGAGCGGCAGGGCGTCAGGCTGACGATCATTGGCAACGCACTCGAAGGCCACGGCTCCGTCGAGTTCCAGCGGGACCTGCACTATTCGGTTACCCGGCCGTGGCGCTGGGACAACCAGCACTGGCGCGACAGCGGACTCGAGACCGAGAAGATCGCAAGATTGCTGGAGCAGGAGGACAGGCCCGATTTCGTCTTGATCCAGCATCACTCCGGATTCATGCCTGGCTTCCACTACGAGCAGTTGGTGAAGCTGCTGCGCGATGCCGGCGTACCGACATTCGTGGAGCTGCACGATGCGAAGCGGGTTAGCCCCGACTTCCTCGAGCGGATCAGCAGCCTGGGTGCGACGGTATTCTTCCACGACGAAGAGGAAATGCGCCTCGCGGGACCCCTGGGCGGACACGCCCAGCTCATGTTCCATCCCGTCCGGGTGCCGGAAGGAACGCAGGAAGGCGTGCGTGATTTCGGCACGGCGCCCATCATCGGTGGATTCGGCTTCCTGCGTCCCTACAAGGGCGTCAAGGAGGCGATCCGGACGATTGCGGCGCTGCGCCACAAGTTTCCGGACATCGAATACCGTGGCTGGCACGCCCTTTATCCCGACCAGGAGTCGGCGCAGTACCTCAAGGATTGCCTCGAGGAAGCGCGCAGGCTGGGCGTGTCCGACCGCGTCCACATCGACACGTCGTTCCTTGCGATCGATGAGGTTATGAGCAGGATCGCCAGCGTCGATCTGGTCCTGCTGCCGTACATGCCATCCCAGGAGGGTGCCAGCGGCGCCGCAAACCTGGCGCTGGCCACAGGCAGGGCCATCGTCACCTCGTCCTCCGGGATCTTCCATTCGATCCGGCACCTCGTGCATGTTGCCGAGGGTGAAGGGGCTGCCGCCTACGCGGTGGCGGTTGACCGGGTGCTATCGGATCCCGCCTTCATGGGCGGCCTGGTGGACCGTTCGCGGCAATGGGCGAGCGAGCATTCCTATGACGCCGCGGCCAAGCGAATCCTGGAATCCGTGGCCTGACCCGATCGCGGGCCTGCTTCGCAGGGCAGTCGGGGCGCGGCGACATGGACGCCGCGCCCGGAGTATCAGGGTTGCGTAGTCGCGCCAGCGGGACCGCTGGTGCGCGCGCAGTGCCAGGCGACGTTCTCCTGCAGCAGGCACAGCCGGAACACCGTTGCCCCCGTGTCGTCGGGAATCTGAACATCCAGTGCCGCGCTCTGTTGCGGGTACAGCTCCGCGGGGAAGTCGACGCGGCCGGCGTCATTGTTGAGCAGGCTGCCGTTGCGCAGTGCCTGCACGCCGATTCGCAGCGGAAAACGACCGCGGGTCGCCAGGACCTGTCGGCCCGTATTGGTGACAGTGACGGTTCGGGAACAGGCAGACGTGCCGGTGCAGGGAGCCAGTTCAAGCGCGGACAGGGAAATCCCGAGGCGCTCGGCCGGAACGGCGGCGTTGATGACCCCGGGGTCGTCCAGCTCCGGCGACGTACGGGCACATAGCCAGGACACCATTTCCTGGAGCAGGCAGGGCCTTACCGCGATCACGCCATCCGGGACCTTTGCCAACGTCGCCTGCGCATCCACCTCCGCGCCCGGTGCCAGCGGCAGCGGGAACTCGATCCGGCCCAGGTCGCCGACGACGTTGCCCTGCGCGTCCAGCCCTTGCAGGCCGATGCGCATCGGGAAATCGCCGGCGGAGGCGAGGGTGGCCTGTCCGGTGTTGCGCAGGTGCAGGGTGACCTTGCAGCCCGACGCGGACTCGCAGGCATCGACGCGCGCGACGCCGGTATCCACGGCGAACTTGCCGGGCTCGGCCGGTTCGTCGAAACGGTAGCCTTCGCCATAGACCGCATCGGTGATCGGCGCAGTGTAGACCAGCACGTGGTACGGCCCGACATCGAACGCTTCTTCGGCGGCGCCGAGCTGCCTCGTCAGGGCGCCGCCCTGGTCAACTGCGAACTCCGACTTGGTCAGGACGACGGCCTGGCGCGGTCCGAAGCTGCCCTCCCGCGGAGCATGCGGGACATGGTGCGGGAACGCGCTCAGCCGATCGCCATAGGCAACCGGATGCAGCATCACGCCGCCGCTGGACAGGACCGTCACCACGTGCGAATTCCAGTACGTGGCCATGCCCGTGCCGATGTGTCGCTTGCGCAACTGTTCGATCAAGTTGTTGCGATCATTGAGGCTGACGCCTCGCGCGTCCGGTCTGGTGGGTTCGCCGAGCCGCTGCCACGTCATGGCCGTGATTGTGCCGAAGACCATCATCAGCAGAAGGACCGAGGAAAGCGCGGCAGGCCTGCGCGATCCGGCGCGATCGATCGCGATCAACAGCATGATGATGCCGACCAGGATGGCAAGCGTGCAGTAGCGCATCTCCGTGGCACTGAAATACAGGCCATTGAACAACACCATCGGCGCGGTGCCCGAACCGAGCAGGGCGTAGAAGAGCCATGCAAGGCGGCGGTGTTGCGGGTTGGCGCTGCGCAGCATCAGCGCAGGTGCGACCACTATCCCGATGGCGACCGTCCAGCTGAACAGTT
Organism: Lysobacter sp. GCM10012299; assembly: GCF_042649405.1. Taxonomy (NCBI): domain Bacteria; kingdom Pseudomonadati; phylum Pseudomonadota; class Gammaproteobacteria; order Lysobacterales; family Lysobacteraceae; genus Lysobacter; species Lysobacter sp. GCM10012299. The sequence continues at coordinate 108,445 of NZ_JBHRZC010000001.1, forward strand.
GGAGCACACGGAAGCCCGCACCGAGCTGGGCCCATGGACCGGCGATCGTGAAGTACCCGAACCAGTCGCCGGGCAGGTTGGTCGCGGCCTCCAACATTCGCTGCGGGGTGGCCAGGGAGATGCGCGCGGCGGCATCGTAATTGGAGACCGAAGGCAGCAGCCAGGAGTAGTAGGCAGCCGCGCCAAGCGCCGCGCCGCCCAAGAGGGCAAGCAAGCGAGCGTTCGACAGGCCGCGAAGGTTGCGCCAGCGTTCCGCTCCCGAGAAGAACGCCGCCACGGGCAAAGCCGCCAGCAATGGCAGGTAGACCATGGCCAGCGCCCGGGTCGGGTTGGCCGAAGCAAGCAACGCCGACAGCCCCGCGATGACGATCAACCCACGCCTGGAAACGCCATCGCCAACCATCAGCGCGAACAGGGGCAATGCGCACGCCGCATAGAGCGAATAGGCACCCTGGCTGATCAGGAACTCCAGGTTGGCCGCACCCAATGCGCAGCCCACCAGCACCAGGCAGGCCACCAGCAAATCCGGACGTCGCGGCATCATCCGACGCATCAGGAAGGCCGCGCCCAGCAGCAACAGCAGGTAGCAAAGCCAAGTAGCGGTGGCATTGCTGGCGTAGCCCAGGCCCATTACCGGCGTCAGTACAACCAGCAGCACGTAGGGCGTGAGGGTCAGCAGGTCGCCGTTGGCGAACGTCCAGCCATGGGGAAGGCCGCGGCCCTCGTGCAGTGCGACGTCCGCAATGACGGACTTCAGCGCGGCGTCGCTGTGGAAAATTCCCTGGAAGTCCACGAACAGGAACATCGTCACGTACGCGACCGTTGCCACCAGCAGCACCCAGCCGATGGCAGCGGTGAATCCCCGGGGAACTCGCTGCGCTTCGGTCACCTGCATGACCGTGGGTGACGCATCAGACATCGCGCAGCGCCTGTCCGGCTGCTTCCAGTACCTGGTCGAGATGCTCTTCCAGCCCCAGCCAGAGCGGCATGCGCACCAGCGTATCGCTGACCCGGTCGGTGACATCCAACTGCCCGTGCGCACGCCCGGCCTGCTGGCCCTCCGGCGCCGAGTGCAGCGGGATGTAGTGGAAGACCGCCTGCACGCCCTGGTCGCGCAGCGACTGGATGAAGGTGGTGCGGGCCTGGAGCGTAGGCAGCAGCAGGTAGTACATGTGCGCGTTGTGGCCGCAATTGGCCGGCACGATCGGGCGGCGGACCTTGCCAGCGGCTTCGTGCGGCGCGGCCCACTGGTGGTAGCGATCCCAGATGGCCAGCCGGCGCGCGGTGATGGCTTCCGCCTCGTCGATCTGGGCAGCCAGGAATGCTGCGATCAGTTCGCTCGGCAGGTAGGACGAACCCACGTCCACCCAGGTGTACTTGTCGACCTGGCCGCGGAAGAACTTGCTGCGATTGGTGCCCTTCTCGCGGATGATTTCCGCGCGTTCGGCCAGTTCGGCGTCGCGGACCAGCAGCGCGCCACCTTCGCCCGAGATGATGTTCTTGGTCTCGTGGAAGCTGAGGGCGCCGAGGTCGCCAATGGCACCGAGCGGGCGGTCGTTGTAGGTCGAGCACACGCCCTGCGCCGCATCCTCGATGACCTTCAGGCCGTGGCGGCGGGCAATCTCGAGGATCGGGTCCATCTCGCACGACACGCCGGCGTAGTGGACCACGCAGATGGCCTTCGTTCGCGGCGTGATCGCCGCCTCGATCAGGCGCTCGTCGAGATTGAGCGTATCGGCGCGGATGTCGACGAACACCGGGACCGCGCCTCGCAGGACGAACGCGTTGGCGGTCGACACGAAGGTGAACGAAGGCATGATCACTTCGTCGCCGGGTTCCAGGTCCAGCAGCAGCGCGCTCATTTCCAGCGCCGCTGTGCACGAGTGGGTCAGTAGCGCGCGGTGCGCCTGCGTACGCTGCTCAAGCCACTTGTGGCAGCGCTTGGTGAAGATTCCATCACCCGACAGGTGGCCGTTGGCATGGGCTTGCGCAATGTTCGACAGCTCGCGGCCAGTCATGAAGGGCTTGTTGAACGGAATCACGCAATGCTCCTGGAAAATGGGGTCCTGAAACTACTCAACGGGTGCATTCGAGAACGCAGTGGGTATAGGGGACAAACAGCAGGTCGTGCCTGATCGTGCGCTTCACCGAGCCGAACACCGCCGAGGCGAGCCTCTCGTACTCTTCGGGGGGGCGGATGTTCTGGCCGCGATCGCGCAGGATGATCGAGCGCGCCATCCACGACTGGTCCGGAATCAGCGTTCCGTCCATCGTGATGAGTCTTCCGCCGGGGCGCAGTTTGTCCCAGGCCGCCTGCATCAACGCTTCGGCCTGGCTGTCGTCGAGGTGATGCAGGATGCCGATCGCCAGGGCAATGTCGGCGCCGCCGGCGAAAGTGGTGTCATGGTAGTTCGCGACGTCCATGCATTCGAACGTGCCGCGGTCACCGTAGCGCGCCTTTGCCGCTTCGATGTACTCGGGCGAGAGGTCGAAGCCGACATAGCGGACGCCTTCCGGCATATGCGCCAGCAGCTCGGCGGTGCCACATCCGATATCGAAAACAACGTCGCCGGCCTTGGCGCCGATGTGGTCGCGCATCAGGCCGCTACGAGCGCGTTCAGCACCAAGGACGCGTTGGGTGAAGTTGTACGCAGTCGGATGCGAAAGAATCGAGCGAACGCCGTGTGTAATCTGTGCCACATTTCACCCCCCGGTTGCAGAGCAGAATACTGAGATCTCGCGCCGCCGCTAGTGGGCTGCGGGCGCGCCAATCAATGCCGAAATCTCCCCGGTGCGCAGCGCCAGCAGTGCACGGTCGCCCCGGGTTTCCACGTTGAGGCGCAACAGCGGCTCGGTGTTGGAGCTGCGCAGGTTGAAGCGCCAGTCATCGAATTCCGCGCTGACACCGTCGGTGTGGTCCAGCCTGGGATTCATAGCGGAAAAGTGGCCAAGCACGCGGGCAATGGATTCGGCAGCATCCTTGACCTTGAAGTTGATCTCGCCGCTGCATGGGAAACGGTCCACGCGCTCCGCCACCAGGCTGGCGAGCGACTTGCCCGTGCTGGAAACCAGTTGCGCCACCAGCAGCCACGGGATCATCCCCGAATCGCAGTATGCGAAATCGCGGAAGTAATGGTGGGCGCTCATCTCCCCGCCATAGATCGCATCTTCGACGCGCATGCGCTCCTTGATGAAGGCATGGCCGGTCTTGCTTTCTACTGGAATCCCCCCGGCCTGCTGCACCATTTCGATGGTGTTCCAGGTCAGGCGCGGGTCGTGGATGATCTTTCCGCCCGGGCTGCGGGCCAGCAACGCCGTTGCCAGCAGGCCGACCAGGTAGTACCCCTCGATGAAGTCGCCTTGCGCATCGAAGAAGAAGCAGCGGTCGAAATCGCCGTCCCAGGCAATGCCGAAGTCGGCGCCATGCTCGCGCACGGCGACGGCCGTCGCTTCGCGGTTCTCCGGCAGCAGCGGATTCGGGATGCCGTTGGGAAAGCGGCCGTCCGGCTCGTGCTGGATGCGGATGAACTCGAAGGGCAGGTGCGGCGCCAGCTGGTCGACGACCATGCCCGCACCACCGTTGCCGGAGTTGACGACGATCTTCAGCGGCTTGAGCGACGGGCGGTCGACATAGCCCAGCAGGTGCTCGATGTAGGCCGACTTGTCTTCATTCGTGCGCAGGGTCCCGCGCACGGGAGCATCGGTGAACTCGCCGCGCGCCGCGGCATCGCGAATGGTGAAAAGCCCCGAATCGCCACTGATCGGACGCGAGCCTTCGCGCACCAGCTTGAGCCCGTTGTAGTCCATCGGGTTGTGGCTGGCGGTGACCATGATTCCACCGGCCGCACCGAGGTGGAACGTCTGGAAATACACTTCCTCGGTTCCACAAAGACCGATGTCGATGACGTCACGGCCCGCGGCCATCAGGCCCTCCGCGAGCGCAGCCTGCAGCGCGGGACTGCTGAGGCGGACGTCGCGGCCCAATACCACCGGACCCGGGCCGAGCACGTCGGCCGTGGCGTGGCCGATGCGTCGGGCAATGTCCTCGTTCAGTTCATCCGGAACCCGGCCGCGGACGTCATATGCCTTGAAGCAGCGCAATTCCATTTGTGTTCCCGTCCGGATCAGGCCAGTGCCCGCTCGAGTTCTGGCAGCAACGCAAACAGGTCTCCGACCAGGCCGATATCGGCAATCTCGAAGATCGGCGCATCGCCGTCCTTGTTGATCGCCACGATCGTACCGGCGTCCTTGATGCCGGTCAGGTGCTGGATCGCGCCGGAGATGCCGACGGCGATGTACAGCTCGGGCGCGATGATCTTGCCGGTCTGGCCGACCTGGAGTTCATTCGGCACGTAGCCCGCGTCGACGGCGGCACGCGACGCGCCGACCGCGGCGCCAAGCTTGTCGGCCAGGTCGTAGACGATCTTGAAGTTCTCGGCCGAACCGACGCCGCGACCACCGGAGACGACGCGCTTGGCACTCTGCAGGTCGGGACGGTCGGATTTGCCGGCGGCCAGGCCGACGAAGCGGGTGTGGCCCGGCAGCGTCACCTCGACAGCCAGCGACTCGACCGCGGCGCTGCCACCCTTCGCCGCTTCCGGCCACGAGGCGGTGCGCACGGTGGCGACCACGGCGTGGTCACTCGGCGCTTCGACGGTGATGATCGCGTTGCCGGCGTAGATCGGGCGCTTGAAGGTATGGCTGCTTTCCACCGCCATCACGTCCGACACCTGGGCCACGCCGAGCAGGGCGGCGACGCACGGCATCAGGTCCTTGCCGAAGGTGGTGCTCGGGCCGAACACGTGGCTGTAGCCTGCGGCGGCCTTGGCCACCTGCGGTGCCTGCACCTGGGCGATCGCATTGGCGTTGGCGGCGTTGGCGACGGTGAGAACCTTGCCGACGCCGGCGATCTGCGCGGCCTGCGCGGCGACGGCAGCCGGATCGGCGGCCAGCACCACGATGTCGATGGTTTCGGGCTTGAGCGCCTGCGCGGCGGACACGCACTTGGCGGTCGATGCGTTGAGCTTGCCGTCCAGGTGTTCGGCGACGATGAGTACCTTGCTCATTACAGCAGCCCCTTTTGCTTGAGTGCGGCGACCAGTTCGGCCGCGTCCTTCACCATCACGCCCTTGCTGCGCTTGGCCGGCGCGGCGTAGTGGGTGGTCTTGAGGGTGTCGCCGGTGTCGACACCGAGGTCGGCGAAGGCGATGGTTTCCATCGGCTTGCTCTTGGCCTTCATGATGTCGGGCAGCTTGATGAAGCGCGGCTCGTTGAGGCGCAGGTCGGTCGTGACCACGGCCGGCAGGTCGACTTCCAGCGTTTCCAGGCCGGCATCGACCTCACGGGTGACCGTGGCCTTGCCGGCGGCAACTTCCAGCTTGGAGGCGAACGTGGCCTGCGGGCGACCCCACAGCGTGGCCAGCATCTGGCCGGTCTGGTTGGCATCGTCGTCGATGGCCTGCTTGCCCAGGATCACCAGGTCCGGCTGCTCCTTCTCGATCAGCTTGAGCAGGGCGCGGGCGGCGGTCAGGGGCTGGATCGGGGCATCGCTGACCACGTGGATGGCGCGGTTCGCGCCCATGGCCAGGCCGTTGCGCAGGTGCGCCTGGGCGTCGGCCGGGGCGATCGTGGCGACCACGACCTCGGTGGCGATGCCCTTGTCGCGCAGGCGCAAGGCCTCTTCCAGGGCGATTTCGTCGAACGGGTTGGGCGACAGCTTGACGCCGTCGGTGACCACGCCGGAGCCGTCCGGCTTGACCTGGATGCGGACATTGAAGTCCACCACGCGCTTGTAACCGACGAGGATCTTCATCGTTCGGGGATTCCTGTGGGGTTGCGCGGCCGCTGGGCCGAGAAACAGCGATTCTAGCGGACTGGGGCGTCCCTACGTCGACGCATGGCGAGAGGAGCCGGCGGGTCAGGACGGCCCGGGACCTGAACGGGCCGGGGCAACTGCGAAATTGTCGCGATGGGGTGTTTGGCCCGGGGGGCAGGCAGTCCGTTATTCTTGGGGGCCGTAATATCAGTAGTTCGGAGCCAGGATGCTTCATCCCGTAGTCCTTAGCGGCGGTAGCGGTTCCCGCCTGTGGCCGCTGTCCCGCCAGAACCAGCCCAAGCAGTTCCTGGCCCTGATCGGTGACCGCTCCCTGTACCAGGAGACCGTCGCCCGCGCCTCGAAGCTGCCGGGCGCCCAGGCGCCGGTAACGGTGTGCAGCGCCGACCACCGCTTCATGGTCGGCGAGCAGCTGAGTGAAATCGGCATCGACAACGGCGGGATCCTGCTGGAGCCGATCGCCCGCAACACCGCGCCTGCCATCGCGCTGGCGGCGCTGCACGTGATTGCCGACGATGCCGACGCGTCGCTGCTGGTGATGCCGGCCGACCACCTGATCGAGGATGAAACCGCATTCCGCCATGCCGTGGCTGCGGCCACCGGCCTGGCCGATGCCGGCTGGCTGGTCACGTTCGGCATCACGCCGGACTACGCCGAAACCGGCTACGGCTACATCCTGCGCGGCGAAGCGCTGAGCGACGAGGGCTTCAAGGTCGAGCGCTTCGTCGAAAAGCCGGACCTGCCCACGGCCGAGCGTTATGTCGCCGAGGGCAACTACGCCTGGAACTCGGGCATGTTCCTGTTCAAGGCCAGCAGCTACCTCGACGAGCTCTCAAAGCATGCGCCGGCGATCTTTGCCGCCGCCAAGGCGTCCTACGAGGCGTCGGAGTCCGACCTGGATTTCATTCGCGTCGGCAAGGACGAGTTTGCGGCCAGCCCGAATGACTCGATCGACTATGCCGTGATGGAGCGCACCGCCCGCGCCGCGGTGGTGCCGGTGAGCTGCGGCTGGAGCGACATCGGTTCGTGGTCGTCGCTGTGGTCGGTCGCCCAGCGCGACGAAGACGACAACCGCCACGACGGCGATGTCATTTCCATCGACACCAAGGGCAGCCTCGTGCGCGCTTCGGATCGCCGCATGATCGCCACGATCGGCGTCGAGGACCTGGTCATCATCGATACGCCCGATGCCACCCTGGTCGCGCGCAAGGACCGGGTCCAGGACGTCAAGTCGATCGTCGACCGCCTCAAGGCCGCCGGTCGCCAGGAGCACCTGTTCCACCGCAAGGTCTATCGCCCGTGGGGCAGCTACGACTCGATCGACATGGGCGAGCGGTTCCAGGTCAAGCGCATCGTGGTCAAGCCCGGCGCGGCATTGAGCCTGCAGAAGCACCACAAGCGTGCCGAACACTGGATCGTCGTCTCCGGCGTCGCCGAAGTCACCTGCGACGACAAGGTGTTCGACCTGCACGAGAACGAGAGCACCTACATCCCGCTCGGCAGTGTCCACCGCCTGCGCAATCGCGGTACCGAGCCGGTCGAACTGATCGAGGTGCAGTCGGGCAGCTATCTCGGGGAGGACGACATCGTCCGCCTCGAAGACGTCTACGGACGTTCCTGAGGCTCAGGTGGCAGGCACGCCGTGAAGCGTGCCTGCCATCAGCGCGGCAAAGCGATCGGCGCTGCCGGGCGCGTGCAGGAAGAACAACGATGGCTCGCACAGCTCCAGTTCGAGCAGGCGCGGGCTGCCATCGTCGTCGCGGATCAGGTCGACCCGCGCATACGTCAGCGGTGACTGCAGGTGCAGGCATTCGCCTGCGGAGGCGAGCACGCGCGCGGCCAGCGCCAGTTCGTCCTGGCCCGGGATGCGTGCGGTGATCTCCTCGGCCGCGAACAGGTGCTCGGTCGGGCCCTCGTCGCGTTGCAGCAGCGGTCCCTTGCGGATGGCGTGGCTGAAGTTGCCCTCGAAGAACATCAGTGCGGTCTCGCCGTCGCGATCCACCGACGCCAGGTACGGCTGCAGCATTGCGCTGCGATCTGCCTCGAGCAGGCGTGCCATGTGGTTGGCAGCGGCGAACTCCTGGTCACGCGAATAACGCTGCGCGTCGCGTGAACCGGCGCCGACGGCTGGTTTCACCACGAACTCGGCCGCCTGCGGGTGTTCCGCCAGGAACGCCTGCAGCGTCGGCAGCGGATCCATGTCCGGCTCGACGAAGCGGGTGGCCACCACGGGCACCGATTGCGCTGCGAGTGCCGCAAGATAGTGCTTGTCGGTGTTCCATCTAACCACCGGCAGCGGATTGAGCAGGCGGCTGCGCGTGGACACGTGTCCGCACCAGTCGAGGAACTCGCCCAGCCGCTCGGTGTAGTCCCAGGGCGAGCGCAGCAGGACCGCATCGAAACGCGACCAGGCGACGGATGGATCGTCCCAGGCGCGGACCTGCGTGGCGATGCCGGCACGTGCGCAGGCATCGAGCAGCGGTACGAGGTCATCGTCCAGGGCGGCGGCGGCAATCGCGGTAACGAGGGCGAGGCGTAGCATGGCCAGAGTCTAATGGCTCTCCATGCCCGAAGGTACGGTGGCCCCCCGGTTGCGGCGGGGTAAACTGCGGAGATTCGCAGACCCGAACCGGAGTCCCTCATGGCCGCGACGCAAGCCGGCGCCAGCAACAAGAGCAAGGTTTTCCCCGACGCCAGGACTGCACTGGCGGGTGTCGTCGCCGATGGCCAGACCCTCGCGGTCGGCGGCTTTGGCCTGTGCGGCATTCCCGAGGCGCTGATCGAAGCGTTGCGCGACAGCGGCGTAAAAGGCCTGACCGCGATCTCGAACAATGCCGGCGTGGACGGTTTCGGCCTCGGCCTGCTGCTGACGACGCGACAGATCAAAAAGATGATTTCGTCGTACGTCGGCGAGAACAAGGAATTCGAGCGCCAGTTCCTCTCCGGCGAACTGGAGCTCGAGTTCAACCCGCAGGGCACGCTGGCCGAACGCCTGCGTGCGGGCGGCGCCGGCATTCCCGCGTTCTTCACCCGCACCGGCTACGGCACGATCGTCGCCGAGGGCAAGGAAACGCGCGAGTTCGACGGCCAGCACTACGTGATGGAAACCGCGCTCAAGGCGGACGTGTCGCTGGTGAAGGCGTGGAAGGCCGACAAGTCCGGCAACCTGGTCTTCCGCAAGACCGCGCGCAACTTCAACCCGGCGTGCGCGATGGCAGGCAAGGTCTGCATCGTCGAGGTCGAGCAGCTGGTGGAAGTGGGTGAGATCGATCCCGACCAGGTGCACCTGCCGGGCATCTACGTGGACCGCATCGTCCACAACCCGACGCCCGAAAAGCGGATCGAGCAGCGCACCGTGCGCGCCGGCTGACACCACGAATTCAGAGGATATAGACCATGGCCTGGACCCGCGACCAGATGGCGCAGCGCGCCGCGCAGGAACTCACCGACGGTGCGTACGTCAACCTCGGCATCGGCTTGCCGACGCTGGTGGCCAACTTCATTCCCGACGGAATGGACGTATGGCTGCAGAGCGAGAACGGCCTGCTCGGCATCGGCCCGTTCCCGACCGAGGCCGAAGTCGACGCCGACCTGATCAACGCCGGCAAGCAGACCGTGACCGCGCGTCCGGGCGCGAGCTATTTCGGCAGCCACGACTCGTTCGCGATGATCCGCGGCGGCCACATCGACCTGGCCATCCTCGGCGCGATGCAGGTCACCGACCAGGGCGACCTCGCCAACTGGATGGTGCCCGGCAAGATGGTCAAGGGCATGGGCGGCGCGATGGACCTGGTCGCCGGCGTGAAGCGCGTGGTGGTGCTGATGGAGCACACCGCCAAGAGCGGCGAGCACAAGATCCTGCCCGAATGCACGCTGCCGCTGACCGGTGTCGGCGTGGTCAATCGCATCATCACCGAGCTGGCGGTGATGGATGTGACGCCCGATGGGTTGAAGCTGGTCGAGCTGGCGCCCGATGTCAGCGAAGCCGAGCTGCGCGAGAAGACCGGCGTCGCGTTGGCCAGCTGAAGCCGCGTCCTTGCGAGCGGTTGCACGCCGCTCGCAAGCGAGTGCTCAGTGCACTCAGGAGGCCATGGCGATGACGCACACGCCACCGATGATCAGCGCCGTACCGATCAGCTTGCCGGTCGTTATCGCGTCATTGAAGAACACTGCGCTGAAGACCAGGATCAGGATGAAACTCAGCGCAGTGAAGGGATAGGCGCGACTGAGGTCGAGCTTGGTCAACGCGGCCATCCAGCACACCGACGCCAGGAACGCCGCGAGCAATCCACTGATGATCCAGGGTGAGGTCAGCAGGTGGAACATGAAGCCGGCCTGGCCGGGGAGGTCGGCCGGCAGCGGACCGGCAAGGTTGACCCGCCATTTGATGACCAGCTGTCCGTAACAGGTCAGCACGAGCATCAGCGCGATGAAGAAGTAAGCCATTGTTTTCGGTTTTCCGTTGCCGCCGCCGGGTGTGGTGGCTGCTGTCGTGGATCAATGCGCGGGTCGCGCGGTCAGGTGAGGTTGATGTGGAACGTGTCGTACGCCCGCTCGATCGCGAGGCCGTGGCGCGCCCATACGCGCTGGACGGCATAGTTCCAGATCTGCGTGGAAATGCGCACCGTCGCCAGGCCACGGTCGCGGAAGTGTTCGAGCACGGACCCGAACAGGGCCGAGTAAACGCCCATGCGCGCATGGGCGGGGCAGACAGCGTTGAGCAGGATCTCAACCGAGCTGTCCGTGTCCGACTCGGTGCTTGTCAGGAAAGCGATCACCTTCGAGTCGATCCGGGCGACATGCGTGTGGCGACCGTCCGCGGCCACTTCCAGGTGGGCGCACGCCCATTGAGCGTAACCCTCCGAAACCAGTACGGGGTCGAAGCGCGGATTGGCGTGGTAGTGGCTGCGGTAATCGCCAAAGCTGCGCCGAGCGAGCGCTGCGATTGCATCGATTTCGTCGCTGCGAGCCTCACCGAACTCCACCCCCGCAGGTGCGGCGGCGGGAGGCGTGTAGGAGGACAGATCGCGTGTGTAATACACCAGCGTGTCGGCGTGGACGATCGGCAAGCCCTCGCGCGCCAGCGCATGCACGATTGCCGTACTGCCTGCAGGGACGCGAAGTATGCCGACGTCTGCTCGCAGCCCGCGCAGTTCCTCGTGCAGGGTGGCCGCAGTCGCGAAGGACGATTCGTCCAGGCGCGCCCTGGCAACGGTCAGCCCGAACCTCGCTGATTCGATATCCGAGGGAGTGAAGTACCGCGAACTGGCAGTCACGCGTTGGACCATGTGCGTTCAGCCACCACGAAATGGGGGCGGCGCTTGGCATCGATGAAAAGCCGGCCCAGGTAAAGTCCGACGATGCCGATGCTGGACAACACCAGGCTGCCCATCAACCAGACCGAAGCGATCAGGCTCGTATAGCCGGCCACCTGGATGTCGCCACTGAGATAGCGGTAGAGGCTGTACGCCACGACCACCAGCGACAGCGATGCAAACGCGAGTCCCGTGATGACGACCATTCGCAGGGGCTTGTCCGAGTACGACAGCGCCACGTTGACAGCCAGCCGCACCAGGCGCCGGAGCGAATAGGTGCTCTTGCCTTCGGTGCGGCGGCCGTGGTCGACCTCGACCAGCGCGTGCGGCAGGCCCGTCCACTTCACCATCAGGGGGAAGAAGCGGTCCGACTCGGGCATCGAATTGATCAGATCGATGATCCTGCGGCTGTAGACACCGAAGTTGGCGGTGGTGTGGTCATGGGGCACACCGGTCAACCAGCTCAGCGCCCGGTAGAACGACCACGAGCCCAGCCGCTTGAGCGCACCGTCCTGGCGCTCCACGCGCTGTGCAAGGACCGTGTCGACGCCTGGGTGTATCGCCGCCAGCAGCGCCGGTATTTCCTCCGGTCGATCCTGCAGGTCGCAATCCATCACCACGATCCGGTCACCGGCGGCTTCGACGATGCCTGCGGAGATGGCGTAATGCTGGCCGAAGTTGCGCGACAGCCGCACGCCCTTCACCCATAGGTGGATCGCGGAAATCTCGCAGATCCGCGCCCATGCGCCGTCAGGGCTGCCATCGTCGACCAGCAACAGTTCGAACGTGAGTCCCAGCGGTGTCATCGCAAGCCGGACACGCTCGGCCAGCTCCTCCAGGCAACCGGCACAGCCATAGACCGGCGACACGATGGAGACGTCGACGCGGGATGCAACGAGGGCATTTGTCATGACGGAAAACTTTCTCTGTCGAACCTTGCGGACTGGTTCAAAGGTTCTGGTAGTTGGGCCCGGAGCCGCCTTCCGGCGTCACCCAGTCGATGATCTCGTACGGGTCCTTGATGTCGCAGGTCTTGCAGTGCACGCAGTTGGCGGCGTTGATCTGCAGGCGCTTGCCGGCCTCGTCGTTGACGATTTCGTAGACGTTCGCCGGGCAGAACCGCGTGCACGGGTTGTCGTACTCCTCGACGCAACGGGTGACGCAGATCGAGGTGTCGCGCACCTTCAGGTGCACCGGCTGGTCCTCGTCGTGCTCGGTCGCGGCGTAGTACACGCTCTGCAGGCGATCGCGTGGGGCGAGGTCGCGGTTGACGTAATCGCGCTTGGGCGATTCGTGCTCGCCGACCTTGTCCAGCGACGACCAGTCCGGCTTGACCTTCAAGGTCCACGGCGACAGGCCGGCGGTGATCGTCTCCCACGCGGAGTTGAGGATGCCGAACCACAGGCCGCGCTTGAAGCCCGGCTTGATGTTGCGGACTTTCTTCAGCTCGGCCATCGCTTCGGAGGCGCGCAATTTGGCGTCGAAACCCTGCGGCGCAAGCTGCGAGGCGGCCAGGTGCTCGGCGGCGAGCATGCCCGAGCGGATCGCCTGGTGGGTGCCCTTGATCTTGGGCACGTTGAGCAGGCCGGCGGTGTCCCCGATCAGCAATGCGCCCGGCATCTCGACCTTCGGCAGCGACTGCCAGCCACCGCACACGATCGCGCGCGCGCCGGCCGAAAGGATGCTGCCGCCTTCCAGCAGCGGTTTCACCGAAGGATGGTTCTTCCATTGCTGGAAGGCCTCCCACGGCTTGTATTCCGGGTCCTGGTAGTCGAGGCCGCTGACGTAACCCAGGGCGATCCGACCCTTGTCCAGGTGGTACAGGAAGCTGCCGCCGTACGTCTTGCTGTCGGCCGGCCAGCCGAAGCTGTGGACGATCTTGCCCGGCTCGACGCGGTCTTCCGGCACCTGCCACAGTTCCTTCAGGCCGATCGAATAGCACTGCGGGTCGCTGTCGGCGTCGAGCTTGAACTGCTTGACCAGGCGCTTGGTCAGGTGCCCGCGCGCACCCTCGGCCAGCACGGTGACCTTGGCGCGGATATCGATGCCGGCGGTGTAGCCGGGCTTGTGCGATCCGTCCTTGGCCACGCCCATGTCGCCGATGCGCACGCCGACGACGGTGCCGTCGGCGTCATGCAGGGTCTCGGAGGCGGCGAAGCCGGGGTAGATCTCCACACCGAGCGCTTCGGCCTGCGGCGCCAGCCAGGCGCACATCGCGCCGAGGCTGACGATGAAATTGCCGCGGTTGTGCATGCCCGGCGGGATCGGCAGCGGCGTGTGGCCGGTCTTGCTCAGCAGCCAGAACTCGTCCTTGACCGCCGGCACGCAGACCGGCGGCGGGTTGTCGCGCCAGCCCGGCAGCAGCGCGTCGAGCGGGCCGGGCTCGATCACGGCGCCGGAGAGGATCTGGGCGCCAATCGTCGAAGCCTTCTCGATCACGCATACCGAGATGTCGGGATTGAGCTGCTTGAGGCGGATCGCGAACGCCAGGCCGGACGGACCGGCGCCGACGGTGACGACGTCGTACTCCATGACGTCGCGCTCCACTATGGGATCGCTGACCGTGTCGGCAGTGGTGTCGTCTTGGCTCATGCTGGCGGCTCCGCGTGCGGCTGGCTTTACAACCGTGGATTGTCGCGGTTTTGCGCAGGGACGGGCAAATCGGCCGTGGTAGCGTTCGCGGCATGCCCCTGTCGCCGTTGCCGCTGGCCGATGCCGAAATTCGCCTGGACCGGCAGTGGCTGGACCTCGGCCAGGCCGATGCGCTGTTCGCGGCGCTGCACGAGCAGGTGGCCTGGGAAGTCCACCGGATCCGCCTGTTCGGCCGCGAGGTCGATTCGCCGCGGCTGAGCTGCTGGATCGGCGACCCCGGCACCGGCTACCGCTACTCGGGCGTCCGCTTCGAGCCCCGGCCGTGGCCGGCGGCGCTGAAGCCCGTGCGCGAGCGGCTGAGCGGGGAACTGGGCCTGGACTTCAACAGCGTGCTGGCCAACCTCTACCGCGACGGCCACGACGCCATGGGCTGGCACAGCGATGCCGAGCCCGAGCTCGGTCCGGCCCCGGTTATCGCTTCGGTCAGCCTGGGGGCGGTGCGGCGCTTTGCCCTCAAGTCACGCGCGCAGCCGCACCAGCGGCTGGCGCTGGAACTGCCCCATGGCAGCCTTCTGGTGATGTCCGGCGCGACCCAGCGCAATTACCGGCACGCGCTGCCACGCACGGCGCGGCCGATCGGCGCGCGAATCAACCTGACGTTCCGGCAGATCCGCGGGTTCTGAGCGTTCGCACCGGTTCTGGTTCAGGAGCGGTTGAGCGGCTTGTAGTTCTGGCCGCTGACCAGCGTCCAGCCGGCGATGTCGTGACCCACCACGACCAGCGACTGCTCGAACGCACGGGCGACGTCGGCGACGGCGGTGCTCGCCGCCGGTTGTGCCTGCAGGAACGTGCGCGCCGCGACGATCTTCTGGTCGCGGGTGTGCAGGAGCTTGGCGGCAACCTCGATCGTTGCGGCCGGCACGGCCTGCCCGGCGTAGTCCGATTCGAAGCGGCGAATCTCCAGCACCAGCTTGAAGTCTGCCGCGATGCCGCTGCCCTGGCGGGCGACGGCGGCGATGCGCCCGGAATCCTCGAAGGTCCGCAGCAGCGTGTCCTGCAGCATCTCCGAAGGCGGCCGCGCCCATTGCGCGCCGCTGTAGACCTCGATTTCGCCCGGTGTCGGCCGCACCGCGATGCGCAGGCTGTCGATCACGCGCGCGCCCAGCGGCGGCGTCAGCGCAAGCTGCCAGGTCACCGTGGGCCAGCTCGGGTCGGGCTGCACGCGCGGCTCGGGGGCGTAGATGGTCGCGGTGCTCTTCGGCTTGTCACTCAGGATCGAGCAGCCGGTAAGCAGGGCCAGGACCAGGGACAGTCCCAGGGCAGGAGCCAGGTTCGCTCGCGTCGTCATTTGGGTTCGAACTCCTTGGGCGCGTCGCGGCCAAGCAGGTAGCGGGTCGGGTTGCCGTCGAGGCGGTCGGAGATGCGGCGCAGGTCGCGCACCAGCAGGCGCAGTTCGGCCAGGGTCGGGCCGAGCTGGGCGAGGCCGTCGTTGGCGAAGCTGTTGATCGCGCTGCGGTTGTCGGCGAGAACGCCGTTGGCATTGTTGGCGGCCGAGTCCAGGCGCGTGAGCGTGCTGTCGAGCTTGGCGATGAGCGTGGGCAACTTGGCGACCAGCTCGCGATCGACGCTCTCGACGGCGCGGTGGGTGGTCGTCAGGGTGACCGACAACTGTTCGCTGGACTTGCGCGCGCTGGTGATCAGCGTGCGCAGGTCTTCGCGCTGGTCGGCGATCGCGCCGGTGGCCGCTTCGATATTCGCCAGCGTGTTGGACACGCGCTTGACGTTCTCGTCGCTCAGCACCTGGTCCATGCGCGCGACCAGTCGGTTGGCGGTGTCGGCGATGTTCTGCAGCGCCGAGGCCTCGGTCTGGATCACCGGCGTTTCACGCCGGTCGACGTCGGCCAGTGCCGGGCTGCCCGGGTTGCCGCCGGTGAGCTGGATGAAGGGGCTGCCGGTGATGCCCTGGATCGACAGCTTGGCGCGCGTGTCGGTCTTGATCGGCGCACTGGCCTGCAGGCGCAGCAGTGCGATCACGCGGCGCGGGTCATCCGGTGCCAGGCGCAGGGTTTCGACCGTGCCGACCGAAATGCCGTTGTACTGCACCGAGCTGCCTTCGGTCAGGCCGGTCACTGGTTCGGTGAAGAGCACGGCGTAGTTGCGCCAGTCCTTCTCCGAGGTGTACTTGGCCGCCCACAGGGCGAACAACAGCAACAGCAACGTCACCACGATGGTGAACGCGCCGATGAGGACGTAGTTGGCCTTGGTTTCCATGTCAGGACCGAAGGGCTGTATGCAAGGTTGTGTTCAAGTGCGTGGTCATCGTGCCCCGACCTCCAGGTCGCGTTGCCGGGTCTGCTGCGCGGCGCGCGCGCGCGGACCATGGAAATAGTCCTTCACCCATGGGTGATCCATCTGTTCGACCTCCGCGAGCGGTGCGCAGGCGATCACCTTGCGATCGGCGATCACCGCGATGCGGTCACAGATAGCGTAAAGGGTGTCGAGGTCGTGTGTGATCAGGAACACGGTCAGGCCCAGCGCCTGCTGCAGCGTGCGGATGAGACGGTCGAACGCGGCGGCGCCAATCGGATCCAGGCCGGCCGTGGGTTCGTCGAGGAACAACAGCGGCGGATCCAGCGCCAGCGCCCGCGCCAGGCCGGCGCGCTTGCGCATGCCACCCGACAGTTGCGACGGCAATTTGTTCAGCGCGTCCGCAGGCAGGCCGGCGAGCTTGATCTTGAGCAGCGCCAGTTCGTAGCGGAGCGAGTCGGGCAGGTCGCTGTGGTACTCCTTCAGCGGCACCTGCACGTTTTCGCCCACGGTCAGCGACGAGAACAGCGCGCCGTCCTGGAACAGCACGCCGGTGTTGCGCTCGATCGCACGACGCACGTCCGGGTCGTCGCTGCGCGCGTCCAGGCCGAGCACTTCGATCTCGCCGGCATCGGGTTTGCGCAGGGCCAGGATCGACCGCATCAGCACCGACTTGCCGGCACCGGAGCCGCCAACCACGCCGAGGATCTCGCCGGGCAGCACGTCCAGGTCCAGGCCCTCGTGCACGACCTGCTCGCCGAAGCGGTTGGTCAGCCCGCGCACGCGCACGATTGGTTCTTCACGTTCGGGCAGGCAGTGGATGGTCTGGCCCATGCTCAGATGCCCATTTCCATGAACCAGATCGCGAAGAACGCGTCCAGGATGATCACCATCGAGATCGACTGGACCACGCTCGAGGTGGTGCGTTCGCCGACCGACTGCGCGGTGCCTTCGACCTGCAGGCCTTCCAGGCAACCGATCAGGCTGATCAGCAGCGCGAACACCGGCGCCTTGGCCAGGCCGACCAGGAAATGCCGCAGTTCCATCGTCTCGTGCATGCGCGCCAGGTATTGCTGCGGCGGGATGTCCAGGTTGTAGGCGCCGACGGTAAGGCCGCCGAGGAGGCCGAAGACCATCGCGATGAAAGTCAGCAGCGGCAGCATCACCAGCAGCGCCAGCATGCGCGGGATCACCAGCAGGTCGATCGGGTCCATGCCGAGCGTGCGGATCGCATCGACTTCCTCGCGGCTGACCATCGCGCCGATCTGCGCGGTGAAGGCGCTGGCGGTGCGGCCGGCCAGGACTATAGCGGTGAGCAGTACGCCGAACTCGCGCAGGAACGAGATGCTGACCAGCTCCACCACGTAAATCTGCGCGCCGAAGTCGGCCAGGATGTTGGCACCCAGGAAGGCCACCACCGCGCCGACCAGGAAGCAGAGCAGGGCGATCAGCGGCACCGCGTCGAGGCCGACCTGCTCCATATGGAACACGGTCGCCGTCGGGCGAAAGCGCGAAGGCTCCTTGAACATGCGCAGCAGCTTCAGCTGGGTCTCGCCGAAGAAGCCGACCAGCGCGCGCGCTTCGCGGTAGTTGTCGGTGACTGCAAAACCCAGTCGGGCCAGCGCCGCGCTGACGCCGTACTCGCGCTTGCGGCGCGGACGGTCGTCGGCGACGTCCTCGATCGCCGTCACCAGTGCCTGGTGATCGTCGTGGAAGGTGAAGACATCGAACTCGATGCCGTGGCGACGGGCAAAGCGCAACAGCTGCAGCACGCCCACCGAGTCCATGCGATCGACGCCGGTGGCATCGACGGCGTCGATGGTGTCGGGCGCATCCGACAGCGCTTCGCCGATCTGGGTTGCGTAGTCCAGGGTCCAACTGCCGCTCAGGCGAAGACGCGACGGCTCTTGGCCATCGGCGGCGATCAGCGGCGGGTGCGCGGTCGTATCGGTCATGGAGCCTCGGCGCGAGGATACCTGAGTCGGAGGCGGCGGTTGGCGAAGGCGACCAGGCTCTCGCTGGCGCTCCCCTTATCCGGCCCTCGCATGCCATCCTTCGCGCCATGTCGAATCCGTCTCCCCTGAGCGCTGCCAGCTACGCCGCCCGGATCAATTTCGTGATCGAGCTGGCCGAGCGGCTGCATGCCTACGGCACCACCGCGCAAAGGCTAGAGGGTGCGATCAGCGCGGTCGCGCAGCAGCTGCGGCTGGAGTGCGAACCCTGGTCGAATCCGACCGGCATGATCCTGACCTTCAGCGACCCGCAGCGGCCGCCGGGCGACAGCGACACCACGCGCGTGATCCGCCTGCCGCCGGGTGAGAACGACCTGTACCGGCTGGCCGAGACCGATCGCATCGCCGAAGACGTCGTCGCCGGTCGCCTTGGCCTGGCCGAGGCGCACGCGCAGATGAGCGCGCTCGACAAACCGCCGACGTGGCGCTCGCGCGCGATGCAGGTGCTCGGCTACTGCCTGGCGGCGACCGCCATCGCCGGCGTGCTGCGCCTGCCGTGGCTGGACATCGCGGTTGCCGGGGCCAACGGATTGCTGATCGGCCTGTTCGTGCAGGTGTCGGAAGCGCAGCCGCGATTCAAGGAGCCGCTGGAAGCGGTGGCCGCGATGTTCGCCGCGAGCGTGACGTTGCTGGTGGCGACCTACGTGGCACCGTTGAACCAGAACACCGTGATCATCGCCTCGCTCATCGTGCTGCTGCCCGGCATGGCCCTGACCAATGCCGTGAACGAACTGACCAGCCAGCACCTGGTGTCGGGCACCGCGCGCTTTGCCGGCGCGCTGACGACGGTGCTCAAACTCGCCATCGGCACCGTGATCGCGTTGTACCTGGCCGAGATGATCGGGCTGGACGCGCAGGTGCGCGCATCGCGGCCGCAGCCGGAATGGGTGGAGTGGGCGGCGCTGGCGCTGGCGTCGTTCGCGTTCGCGGTGCTGTTCCGCGCCAACCGTCGCGATTACCCCAAGGTGATGGCGGCGGCGGCTAGCGGTTACCTGATTTCTCGCTTTGGCGGGCAGGCATTCGGCAGCCCCGCCGGCATCTTCCTGGCGGCACTGGTGCTGACCTCGGCCGGCAATGCCTACGCGCGCTGGTGGAACCGTCCCGGCGCGATCCTGCGCGTGCCCGGCATCATCATGCTGGTGCCCGGCAGTGCCAGCCTGCGCGGCTTCCTGACCCTGATCCAGCAGCAGGACATCGACGCCGGCCAGGCCGCGCTGCTGGCGGTCCTGAATATCCTGCTGGCCCTGGTGGCGGGGCTGTTGTTCGGCAACCTGCTGTTGCCCGCCCGTCGAAACCTCTAGCCGCAGCGCGGCCGCGAATATGGCCGGGAAACCCGTCCCGGCCACGGTCGATTACCCACCCGGTTATCGAATCAGAAACTCGTCAAGGCCCCGGCCGGACGCGGTGTGGGCGGCCAGCCAGCGCGGCTGCTTGCCACGACCGGTCCAGGTTTCGGCCGGGTTGGCCGGGTTGCGGTACTTGGGGGCGACCTTGCCCATCGGCTTGCGCGTCTTCTTCGGCGCGGCCTTGGCTGCAGGCTTGGTGCTGCGCGCAGGCGCGGTGCCGCCGAACAGTTCGGCGATGGTGTAACCCTCGGCCCTGGCCAGCTGGGTCAGCCGGCTGCGCACGGTGGCGATCGGCTTGCGCTTGTTCAGGGTGGTCTTGCGTTTCTTGGCCTGGTTGATCAGGGCGTCGAGTTCTTTCGCGGACAGCGAGGTGATATCGATCGACATGAAACCTCCGAGTGGGCGGGATTTGCGGGCAGGAATGCGGCGGGAGTTATCCGGGGATTACCGGGCAGAATGTCCTTCAAGCATGCCCTTCGAGCATGCCCTTCAAGCATGCCCTTGAAAATCGGGTGCAGGATAAAAACCGGCCGGGTAAATGCCAGGCAGCCGGATCCGTGCAGGCAGCGCAGGATCATAATCCCGCGGTGCCCGCCGAGTAAATCGCCTGAATATCGGGGATTATCCGGCGCGGCCGAAAGGCACCGCGCCGGAAGTGCCGGACTATTTGCCGAACTTGGCGAACACGCCGCTGCGGTCGAGGTTCTCGGCTTCGCTGGCGCGACGGTGGCGGTATTCGAAGGTGCCGGCCGTCAGGCCGCGCTCGGAGACGACGATCCGGTGCGGGATGCCGATCAGCTCCATGTCGGCGAACATCGCGCCCGGGCGCAGGCCGCGGTCGTCGAGCGCGGTCTCGATGCCGGCGGCGTTGAGCTCGGCGTACAGGTCCTGCGCGGCCTGGGTGACGGCGGCGTCGCCCTTGGGGTTGATCATGCACACGACGGCCTGCCACGGCGCCATCGCCTCGGGCCAGATGATGCCGTTGTCGTCGTTGTTCTGTTCGATCGCGGCGGCCACGATCCGCGACACGCCGATGCCGTAGCAGCCCATCGCCGGTGTCGCCGCCTTGCCGTTGGCGTCCAGCACGGTCAGCTTCATCGCTTCGGCGTACTTGCGGCCGAGCTGGAACACATGGCCCACCTCGATGCCGCGGGCCAGGCCAATCGTGCCTTCGCCGTCCGGGGCGATGTCGCCCTCGACCACGTTGCGGATGTCGGCGACGACGTCCGGCTCGGCCAGGTCGCGGCCCCAGTTGACGCCGGCCAGGTGATACCCGGACTCGTTGGCGCCCACGACGAAGTCAGCCATCGCCGCGACGCTGCGGTCGGCGATCACGCGGATGGCCTTGCGCGGCGCGACCGGTCCGAGGAAACCCGGCTCGCTGCCCAGATGGGCGACGATCTCGGCTTCCGTGGCCAGGCGGTACTCGCCCAGGCCGGCCAGCTTCGACAGCTTGATCTCGTTGACCACGTGGTCGCCGCGCACCAGCGCCAGCACGAACTGGGCGTTGCCGTCGGCATCGGCGCCGATGATCGCCACCGACTTGACCGTGCGCTGCAGCGCGATGCCCATCAGCGCGGCGACGTCCTCGCAGGTCTTCTGCGTCGGCGTGTCGACCTTGCGCATCGCTTCGCTTGCGTCCGCGCGCGGGCCCGGTGCCGCGGCCGCGGCGAGTTCGACATTGGCGGCATAGTCCGAGCCGCTGTGGAATGCGAGCGCGTCCTCGCCCGAATCGGCCAGTACGTGGAACTCGTGCGAGACCGCGCCGCCGATGGCGCCGGAGTCGGCCGAGACGGCGCGGAACTTCAGGCCCAGGCGGGTGAAGATGCGGCCGTACGTGTCGTACATGTTCTTGTACTCGACGCCCAGGTCCTCATCGCTGAGGTGGAAGGAGTAGGCGTCCTTCATCAGGAACTCGCGCGCACGCATCACGCCGAAGCGCGGGCGGATCTCGTCGCGGAACTTGGTCTGGATCTGGTAGAAGTTGACCGGCAGCTGCTTGTAGCTCGACAGCTCCTGGCGGGCGAAGTCGGTGATGACCTCCTCGTGCGTCGGGCCGTAGCAGTACCAGGCTTCCTTGCGGTCCTGGATCTTCAGCAGCTGGCCGCCGAACTTCTCCCAGCGCCCGGTTTCCTCCCACAGTTCCTTCGGCTGCACCGACGGCATCAGCACTTCGATCGCACCGCTGGCGTTCATTTCCTCGCGCACGGCGCGCTCGACCTTGCGCAGCACGCGCAGGCCCAGCGGCGACCACGTGTACAGGCCCGCGGCCAGCTTGCGGATCATGCCGGCCTTGAGCATCAGCTTGTGGCTGACGATTTCGGCCTCGGCGGGCGTTTCCTTGCTGGTGTGGAGATGGAACTGCGACAGGCGCATCGGCTCGGCTTCGGACGTAGGGAAGCGGCCATTTTGCCACGCGCCGGGCCAGTGCCGGGCAGGGTCCGGCACACCGGCGGTTCGATCGACTCCGGGCCTCAGCCGCCGCTGGCGACGGCTCCGCCTTCGCAATAGGTCTTGATCTGCGCTTCCGCAAGCTGGGTGCGGTTGGCGCGCTCGGTGTCGTTGAGGTTGCGGTCGGGCTTGCCGTCCTTGTCCTCGTCGATGCTGACCGGGTTCGTGCCCTGGAGCACCGCGAGGTTGCTGCGGGCGTTGCTGCAGTTGGCATTGACCACCGGCTTGGCGGCAGTGGCGGCGGCTGCCGGCGCCCGGCCGGAGTCGTCGCGAACGCCGCGATTCTTGACTTCCTGTCCCGCCGGTGGCGCATCCGAGTAGTGGGTGACGCCCTGGGCATCCTTCCACTGGTAGACCTTGGCCGCGCAAACCGGCAAGGCAATGACCAGGCACAGGCCGGCGACAAGGCCGGGCAGCAGGCGGAACGAGTGGCGGGACATGGTGGCTCCAGGCGGTTGGGAGCGGGAGAAGGTCCGATTGCATCACCGCGCCGGGGCGCAAGCAAGCGCTACACTTCCAAACATGGACGAATTGCAACAAACCCCGCGGCCGCGCGGCCGCGGCATCTACCTGCTGCCGAACCTTTTCACCACCGGCGGCCTGTTTGCCGGCTTCTACGCGATCATCGCCGCGACCCAGGGCCGTTTCGACGACGCCTGCATCGCCGTGTTCGTCGCCGGCATCCTCGACGGCCTCGATGGCCGCGTGGCGCGCCTGACCAACACCCAGAGCGAATTCGGCGTGCAATACGACTCGCTGGCCGATCTGGTCAGCTTCGGCCTGGCGCCAGCGCTGGTGATGTACCACTGGGCGTTGTCGTCGACCCTGCTCGATGGGCCCATCCCCGGCAAGATCGGCTGGGTCGGGGCCTTCCTGTATGCCGCCTGCGCGGCGCTGCGGTTGGCCCGGTTCAACTCCCAGGTGGGCCAGGTCGACAAGCGCTGGTTCATCGGCCTGGCCAGTCCGGCCGCGGCCGGACTGGTGGCCAGCTTCGTCTGGACCTGCGACGACATGGGCTACAGCGGCGAGCAGTTGCGCTATGTCGCGCTGGCGGTGACGGTGGGCGCGGGCCTGCTGATGGTCAGCCGGATGCGCTATTTCAGCTTCAAGGGCGGCGGGCCGCGCCACGACCGCGTGCCGTTCCTGGCGATCGTGGTGGTGCTGGCCGTGCTGGTCGCCATCGCCATCGATCCGCCGCGGGTGTTGCTGGCGATTGGCGCCCTGTACGCGTTGTCCGGCCCGGGCTATGCGATATACCGGCGCATGCGGCGCCCGGCAGGCTCGGAGGCCGTCACATGAGCGCGTTGTGGAGTCCGCAGCAGCGCGAGTGGCTGCAGGCGATGGGCCACCAGGTGTGGGCGCTGGGCGGGGCGCAATCGATCGAGGCGGCGTCGACGCCTGATGCCGGCAACGAAGACTCGTCCGCACAGGCCAGGCGCGAAGCCGCGGCACTGCTCAAGGGCGAGACTGCGCCGCGCGCGCGACCGTCCGCGCCAGCACCGGCGCCACGCGTGGCGGCCACGACCGAGCGCCTGCTCATGGCCGTGTTCCGCGCCGCCGGACGCAGCAGTGGCGATGCCGACGTGCTCGCACTGGTTCCCGACCTGGCGGCACTGCGCGGAGATGCCACGGCAAAGCGCGCGCTGTGGCCCAGCCTGCGCGCACTGCGCCGACGGGGTGGTGACAGGTGAGTGCGCTGGCCGTCGATAGCGGCCAGGTGTCGCCCGCCGGCGCACTGCGGCCCATGCGCGAGGACGACCTCGACGCGGTGCACGCGGTCGAGATCCGCGCTTACGAGTTTCCGTGGACGGTCGGCATCTTCCGCGACTGCCTGCGTGCCGATTACCCGGCCTGGCTGCTGCACCAGGGCGGCGAGGTCATCGGCTATTTCCTGATGAGCATCGCCGCCGGCGAGGCGCACGTGCTCAACATCTGCATCGATCCGGAACAACAAGGCCGCGGCCACGGTCGCCATCTGCTGCGGGCGATGATGCATGTCGCCCGCGGGCGTGGTGCCGAGCGCGTGTTCCTGGAAGTGCGCCCGTCCAATGCCGGCGCGATCGCGCTTTACCACTCCGAAGGCTTCAACGAGATCGGCCGCCGGCCGCGCTACTACCCGGCCCGCGACGGCCGCGAAGATGCGCTGGTGATGGCGATAGAACTGCTGCCGCCCGAGTAGCCCGGGTAAGGCGCAGCCGCACCCGGGTCGTGCGTGCATCCCGGGTGCGGCTGCGCCTTACCCGGGCTACGCGTGGTCAGCCGAGCTTGGCGCGCTGGCTGGCCAGCGCTTCGCGCTGCAGGTTCCAGTCAGCCAGGCGCTTGCGCTCCTGCTCGACGACTGCCGGCGGCGCGTTGGCCACGAAGGTCTCGCTGGCCAGCTTGTTGTGGCACTTGCCGATCTCGCCTTCGACGCGCTTGATTTCCTTGTCCAGGCGCGTGCGCTCGGCACCCAGGTCGACCAGGCCTTCCAGCGGCACCAGCAGCTTCAGTTCGCCGACCAGCGCGGTCGCCGCGGCAGGCGCGGCAGCGGCGTCGTCGAGGATGTCGATGGCGTCCAGGCGGGTCAGGAAGCGCAGCTGCGAGTCGAAGCGCGTAGCGCGGTCGCGATCGGCCGCGGTGCAGCCGGCCAGCAGCAACGGAATCGTCTTCGACGGCGCGACGTTGAGCTCGCTGCGGATCCTGCGCAGCGCGCTGACCATCGCCTTGAGCCATTCGACGTCGGCTTCGGCGGCGGTGTAGTCCTGTGCGGCGAAGTCCGATGCCTGCGGGTACGGGCGCAGCATGATGGTGGTATCGGCCAGGCCGAGCTTCGCAGCGACCTGCTGCCACAGCTCCTCGCTCACGAACGGCACCAGCGGGTGCAGCAGCGACAGCAGGCGCTCGAGCACGAACAGCAGCGTGTGACGCGTGCTCTGCGCCGCGGCTGCGTCATCGCCCTGCAGCGCCGGCTTGGCCAGCTCGACGAACCAGTCGCAGAACTCGTTCCAGGCGAACTCGTACAGCGCCTGCGCGAGCAGGTCGAAGCGGTAGCTGGCGAAGTGCGTCTCGGCTTCGGCGGAAACCTTGGCCAGGCGCGAGAGGATCCAGCGCTCGGCATCTGTGGCTGGCTGCGGCTGGTGCGTAGACCCATCCCCACCCAACCCTCCCCTTGAAGGGGAGGGCTCGAAACCCTCGGTGTTCATCAGCACGAAGCGCGTGGCGTTCCACAGCTTGTTGCAGAAGTTCTTGTAGCCCTCGGCGCGGCCGAGGTCGAAGCGGATGTCGCGGCCGTGGGTCGCGAGTGCGGCGATGGTGAACCGCAGCGCGTCCGCGCCGAACGCCGGGATGCCTTCGGGGAATTCCTTGCGCGTGGCCTTCTCGATCTTCTCGGCCATCTTCGGTTGCATCAGGCCGGCGGTGCGCTTGGCCAGCAGGTCGTCGAGCGAGATGCCGTCGATCAGGTCGAGCGGGTCGAGGATGTTGCCCTTCGACTTCGACATCTTCTGGCCGTCCTTGTCGCGGACAAGACCAGTGATGTAGACGTCCTTGAACGGCACGCGGCCGGTGAAGTGGTCGGTCGCCATGATCATGCGCGCGACCCAGAAGAAGATGATGTCGAAGCCGGTGACCAGCACGCTCGACGGCACGTAGCGGTCGAAGCCGCGCTCGGCCATCGCCTGTTGGTCGGGCCAGCCCATGGTGCTGAATGGCCACAGCTGCGAAGAGAACCAGGTCTCGAGCACGTCGCTGTCCTGCGACAGCTTGACGGTGTGGTCGAGCGAATGGCGCGCGCGCACTTCGTCCTCGTTGCGGCCGACGAAGATATTGCCGTCGTCGTCGTACCACGCCGGGATGCGGTGGCCCCACCACAGCTGGCGGCTGATGCACCAGTCCTGGATGTTCTCCATCCAGTGGCGGTAGGTGCTGATCCAGTTGGAAGGAACGAGTTTGACGTCACCTTGCTCAACGAGTTCCAGGCCGCGCGCGGCCAGCGTGTCCATCTTCACGAACCACTGGTCGGTCAGGTACGGCTCGATCACCTGGCCGGTGCGGTCGCCGCGCGGCACCTGCAGCTTGTGCGGCTTGGTCTCGACCAGGCGGCCGGCGGCTTCAAGATCCGCCAGCACGACCTTGCGCGCTTCGTAACGGTCCAGGCCGCGGTACTTCTCCGGCGCGTTGCCGTTGACCGCGGCGACGTGGGTGAAGATGTTGATCAGCGGCAGGCCGTGGCGCTGGCCGACGGCGTAGTCGTTGAAGTCGTGCGCGGGCGTGACCTTGACCACGCCGGTGCCGAACTCGCGATCGACGTAATCGTCGGCGATGATCGGGATCTCGCGCTCGCTCAGCGGCAGCGTGACCGTCTTGCCGATCAGGTGGGTGTAACGCTCGTCGAGCGGATGCACCATCACCGCGACGTCGCCGAGCATCGTCTCCGGACGCGTCGTCGCCACGGTCAGCTCACCGCTGCCGTCGCTCAGCGGATAGCTGATCGACCACAGGAAGCCGTCTTCTTCCTCATTGACCACTTCCAGGTCGGAGATCGCGGTCTTCAGCACCGGGTCCCAGTTGACCAGGCGCTGGCCGCGGTAGATCAGGCCTTCCTCGTGCAGGCGCACGAACGCCTCGATCACCGCCTGCGCGGCCATCGGGTCCATCGTGAAGACGCTGCGCGACCAGTCACCGGACGTGCCCAGGCGGCGCATCTGCCGCTCGATGGTGTCACCGGAGTGCTGCTTCCACTCCCACACCTTCTCGATGAAACCGTCGCGGCCGAGGTCGTCGCGGGTCAGTCCGTCGCGACCGAGGTTGCGCGCGACCACCATTTCGGTGGCGATGCCGGCGTGGTCGGTACCCATCTGCCACAGCGTGTCGTAGCCACGCATGCGGTGGTAGCGGATCAGCGCATCCTGCAGCGTGTGCTGGAACGCGTGGCCCATGTGCAGCGTGCCGGTGACGTTCGGCGGCGGCAGCAGGATGGTATAGGGCTCGCCCTTGCCGCTGGGCTTGAATACACCGCTGCGCTCCCACGCTTCGTACAGGCGGGTTTCGAACTGCTTGGGGTCGTAGCTGGAGGCGAGGGTGTCGGTCATGGTTCGTGTCTTCGAATTGGCGTCTTGGCGTCATCCCGGCGAAAGCCGGGATCCACCTTGATGTTGCCGGTGACGTCGACGCAGGCGTCAACGTCAAAATGGGTCCCGGCTTTCGCCGGGATGACGGGCGCAGTTACATGTCGTGCTTTTTCAGGTCCAGCCCGCGCGCCTGGTACTGCTTCCAGCGCTCGCGCAGCGGGCCGCGCGCCGAGTCGTCGGCCGGGACCACTTCGAGCACGCGCTCGAAGCTGCCCGCCACCGGCGCGTCGCGCAGGTTGATCACCACCGGTCGCAATGGCGTGTCCGACTCGGGCGTGGCGATCAGCACCGGCGCCAGCTCGTCCTCGTCGTCGCCGGCGATCTGGTGCGGGATGTAGGCGTTCTCGTCGAACTCCCACAGCAACTCGTCCAGGCGTTGCGCCTGGTCCTCGTCGCGCACCAGCACCAGCGTCCACAGGTTGGCGTCGTGCGCCTTGCGCGCGAGCTCGCATACCAGCAGCAGCGGTTCCTCGCGGAACCGCTCTTTCTGGATCAGGTAAAAGTCAGCGCGCGCCACGCGCTCAGGCCGCCCGGTCCAGCAGCCACTGGCTCAGCAGGCCGACCGGACGACCGGTGGCCATGCCGCGCTTGCCTTCGTCCGAGGCGCTGCCGGCGATGTCCAGGTGCGCCCAGCGCTGGCCTTCGGCGAAGCGGCCGAGGAAGCAGCCAGCGGTGATCGCGCCGGCCCAGCGGCCGCCGATGTTGTAGACGTCGGCGAAGCTCGATTCCAGCAGGGTCTGGTATTCGTCCCACAGCGGCAGGCGCCAGGCGCGGTCGAACACGTTCTCGCCAGCGTCGAGCAGCTCGGCGGCGAGGTCGTCGTGCTTGCTCATCAGGCCCGAGGCGAACTTGCCCAGGGCGACCATGCAGGCGCCGGTGAGCGTGGCCACGTCGACCAGTGCCTGCGGCTCGAAACGCTGCGCATAGGTCAGCGCGTCGCACAGGATCAGGCGGCCTTCGGCGTCGGTGTTGCCGACTTCGATGGTCTTGCCGGACATGCTGGTCAGCACGTCGGACGGGCGGTAGGCATCGGCGTCGGGCATGTTTTCCACGGCCGGCACGATGACGACGAGGTTGACCGGCAACTGCATGCCGACGGCGGCGACGAACGTGCCCATGACGGTGGCACCACCGCACATGTCGTACTTCATCTCCTCGATGCCGCCCTGGGTCTTGAGGTTGATGCCGCCGGTGTCGAAGGTGATGCCCTTGCCGACCAGCACGTACGGCTTGGCGTCGCCGCCGTTGCTGTACTTCAGGACGATCAGCTTGGGCGGGTTGGCCGAGCCGCGGCCGACCGCGAGCAGCGAGCCCATGCCCAGTTCGGTCATCTGCGCGACGTCGAGCACGTCGCACGAGGTGGTGTCGAAGCGGCCGGCGAATTCCTGCGCCTGCTGCGCCAGGTAAGCCGGGTTGCAGACGTTCGGCGGCAGGTTGCCCAGCTCGCGCGAGAACTGCACGCCGGCAGCGATGGCCTGGCCGCGGGCCAATGCAACAGCGTCGTCGCCGACGATGCTCAGCTTGCGCAGGCCCGGCTCTTCCTTCTTCTTGCTGGTGCCGAGCGTGGCGGTGTAGCGGTAGCAGGCGTGGTCGGCGGCAATGGCGGCCTGGCGGATCGCCCAGGCGCTGTCGCGGCCGGCGACCGGCACTTCCGACAGGGTGAACACTGCATTGGCCACCGGGCCGTTGCGCAGCGCACGGGCGGCATCACCGACCGCCTTGAGGTACTGCGGCACGCCGAACTTGGCGGCGTCGCCCAGGCCGATGACCAGCACGCGCGGCGCGCTGACGCCTGGCACGTCGTAAAGCAGGGCGGTCTTGCCGGTCTTGCCGCTGGCATCGCCGCGCTCGAGCAGGGCCGCCAGGCGTCCGCCGCTGGCGTCGTCCAGGGCCTTGCCCGCGGGCGTGAGGCTGTTGTCGGCAAAGGCGCCGACGACAATGCAATCAGTAAGGGCGGCGGCAGGCGCGTCGCGGTTCAGGTCGAATTCGAGGGCCATCCAACAGATTCCCAGAGCAGTCCAAAAAGGAGCCGGTCAGGATCGCCTGTGAGAAACAGTGGGCAGACGTCCAACCAAACTCCGTACAATCGAGTGGCTGTGAGGGGGATGCAATGTCCCCGGCCGCGCATCGCGCAGCCACCTCACGCCCTCGGACGAATTCCCCCGATTTTAGATCAACTTCCCAGATCAAGCCGCCCCGAAGCCTAAATCGATGCCCAAGCTTGACCGATACCTGCTGAGCGAATTCGCCCAGTCGATCTTCGCCACCCTGGTGGTGCTGCTGATCGTCATGGTGGGCGGCGCCTTCACCGACGTGCTCCAGGACATCGCCCGGGGCCGGGTCCCGGCCGGCCTGATGCTGGCCCAGCTGGGCCTGGTGCTGATCAAGTGGCTGCCGCTGATCCTGCCCCTGGCGCTGATGCTGGGGCTGATGATGGGCGTCGGGCGCCTGTACCGGGACTCGGAAATGCCCGTGATCTCCTCCATTGGCGTGGGGCCCCGGCGCATGCTCAAGCCGCTGATGCTGATCGTCGGGCCGCTGGTGCTGGTGGTGGCGGCCTGCTCGCTGTGGCTGGGGCCGTGGGCGGACCGGCTGTCCAAGGAGATGATCAACGAGGCCAACCGCAACCTGCTGATGGCCGGCCTGGAGCCGGGGGCCTTCGTCGGCATCCCCAACGGCGGCGGCGTGGTCTACGTGGCCAACATGTCCAAGGACGGCAGCCAGCTGCAGCGGGTGTTCCTGTACCGCGATGCCGGCGAGGGCCGGATCGACGTGACCACCTCCAACACCGGCGAGCTGACCGTCGACGGGGCCGGGAACCGCTACCTGACCCTCTCCGGCGGCTTCCAGATCGAGGGCGCGCGCTCCGGCGACAAGGATTTCCGCCTGCTGCGCTATGCCCGCAACCAGATCCTGCTGCCGGCGAACGAACTCAAGTTCGACCCCGACGCGCCGGAGATGCAGACGACGATGAAGCTGCTCGGCGATGACCGGCGCGAGGCCCGGGCCCAGCTGCACTACCGCCTGGCGCCGCCGCTGCTGGCGCTGGCCTTCGCCCTGATGGCGGTGCCGCTGGCGCGCAGCATGCCGCGGCAGGCGCGCTATGGCCGGATCCTGGTCGGCTTCCTGGCCTACCTGATCGGCCAGAACCTGATGACCGCCGGCCTGGGCTGGCTGGAGAGCGGCAAGATCGCCCTCTGGCTGGGGCTGTGGTGGCTGGTGCTGCCGGTGATGGCGGTGTCCTTCTGGATGTATTTCAGCGACGGCCGCCTCGGGCGGCCGAAGCAGGCCTTCGCGACCGCGAGGATCCGGTCATGAGGCTGATGCCCAAGATCCACGACATATATGTAGGCAAGACCGTCCTGGCCACCGTGCTGCTGACCTGGGCGGTGCTGGGCGGCCTCGACGTCATGCTGGCGCTGGTGAGCGAGTTCGGCGACATCGGCAAGGGCAAGTACGGCCTGGTCGAGGCCTTCGCCTATATCGGCCTGAGCGTTCCGCGGCGGGTGTATTACCTGTTCCCGTATGCGGCGGTGATCGGCTCGCTGATGGCCCTCGGGCAGCTGGCGGCAACCTCGGAGCTCACCGCCCTGCGCGCCGTCGGCCTGTCGCGCCGTCGCCTCGGCATTGCCGTCGCCGGTGCGCTGGCGATCCTGACCGCATTGATGGTGCTGAGTGGCGAGAGCCTTTCGCCGTGGACGCAGCAGCGCGCCGATGCGCTCAAGTCGGCGGCGAAGTCCGGCAACGCGGTGGTCGCGCAATACACCGGACTGTGGGCGCGGGAGGGCGAAACGATCCTCAACGCGCAGGGCGGCCAGGAGCGCGAGCGCAACGGCGACCGCTGGCTGGAACTGCATGACGTCACGCTGTACCAGTTCGCCGACGACGGCCGCCTGAAGTCGATGTCGTTCGTGAGGCGCGCCGAGCATCGGCCCGGTGGCTGGTTGCTGCGCGACGTGACGCGGACCTATTTCGACAACCGCTCCGTGCGCCGCGAGCAGATCGCGCAGGAGCGCTGGGATTCGCAGCTCGACTCGGCGGCGTTGTCGGCCGGCACCGAGCGGCCGCGCTACCTGTCGGCCATGGACCTGCGCACCGCGATCAAGTACCGCCAGCGCAATGGCCTGGATGCCTCGGAGTTCGAGGAGCACTACTGGGGCCGCTGGTTCTATTCGATCAACGTGCTGGCGTTGTGCCTGGCGGCAGTGCCGTTCGCCTTCGGCACGCTGCGCAGCGGCGGCATGGGCAAGCGGTTGTTCATCGGCATCGTGTTCGCACTGGGCTTCTGGTTGCTGCAGACGCAGTTCGTGAAGCTGGCGACGGTGTACAAGTTCGACTACCGCATCGCGTACCTGTTGCCGACGCTGATCATGCTGGGCGTGTCGGCGTTCCTGTTCAAGAAACGCAGCGGCTAGCGCTCGCCTCGTCATCCCCGCGAAGGCGGGGATCCATGGACGTTGCCTTCGGCCCTTACTTCGCCCGCTTCGGCAGCCGCACCATGCGCGTCCCGCTGGCGCGGTCGTGCCACGTCAGCCGGTCGCGATCGAACCAGGCCCACCAGAACCCCAGGCCGGCCAGCAGCAGCGAGGCCGAGCCCACGGCGTAGCGGACCAGCAGCGTGCGCCAGTCCGGCGCGGTGCCGTCGGCAGCGGTCACCTGCAGGCGCCACGGGCGCATGCCCAGCGTCTGTCCGCCGCGGCGCCAGCTCAGCACCGCGTAGCCGGCGCCGATCAGCCAGCACACCAGCCACAGCAGCCACTGCAGCAGGCTGAAGGGCGGTATGTTCTCGTGGCTGTCGTGGCCACTGAAGGTGTACGCAAACGTGAAGATCGCCGACGCGAGCATCCACAGCGCAACCACCGGCCACAGGTCGTAGAGCAGCGCGAGCAGGCGCCAGCCGATGAGTGCGGCGGGTCGGGGAGTGGGCGAGGGCGATGCCATCGCATCAGGATAGCCGCTCGGGTGCGCGATCGCTAAGCTGCAAGCATGAGTGCACGACCTTCTGCATCCACACCCGCGCACCGGCGCAGCGTGGCCATGGCCTTGCCGGAACTGCGCGACGCCGACGGCAGCGTCATTGCCGCGTTCCTGGATGCGATCTGGGCAGAGAACGGCCTCGCCCAGCCCACGCTCGACAGTTATCGCAGCGACCTTGAACTGCTCGCGCGCTGGCGCGATGGACGCGGCGGCGGACTGGCCGGCGCCGACCGCGCCACCCTGTTCGACTACCTGGCCTGGCGCTCGCAGCAGGGCTATTCGCCACGCAGCAACGCGCGCCTGCTGTCGGCGCTGCGGGCGTTCTACGCCTGGCAGGTGCGGCGTGGCCAGCGCGACGACGACCCGACCGCATTGCTGGAACCGCCGAAGCTGCCGCGGTCGCTGCCCAAGGCCCTGGCCGAAAGCCAGATAGAGGCACTGCTGAAGGCCCCCGACATCGATGACCCCAACGGCCTGCGCGACCGCGCCATGCTCGAGCTGATGTACGCGGCGGGCTTGCGCGTCAGCGAGCTGGTCAATCTGCCTTCGACCGCGGTCAACCTTCGCCAGGGCGTGCTGCGGGTGACGGGCAAGGGCAGCAAGGAACGGCTGGTGCCATTGGGCGAGGAGGCACAGCACTGGCTGGAGCGGTACCTTGCCGCCGCGCGCCCGCAACTGGCGGGAAAGCGCGCACTGGCGCCATTGTTCATCACCGCCGGCGGCGAGGCGCCCAGTCGCCAGCAGTTCTGGGCGCTGGTGAAGCGTTACGCCGGATTCGCCGGGATCGACCCGGCCCGGATCAGCCCGCACGGCCTGCGCCACAGTTTCGCCACCCACCTGCTCAACCACGGCGCCGACCTGCGCGCGCTGCAGATGCTGCTGGGCCACAGTTCGCTGTCGACCACGCAGATCTACACCCTGGTCGCGCGCGAACAGCTCAAGCAGTTGCACACGAAGCACCACCCGCGCGGCTAGCGGGACGCGGGGCTGGAAGCGGGTGCGGGCCGGGCGCTGCAACAACGCCGGGTGAATCCGTCCGGGACCAAGGGCACTGGCCGTAAAGGGGTCTCGTGCCACAATCGGGCATCCCCCCAAACTATGGGCCACCTCACGGCGGCCCCTGTCAGGAACCCCAGATGAAGCGAATCCTCCTCGCCGCGCTCGGTGCGATCAGCCTTTCCGCCTGTGCGCAAGCGCCCGACAGCGCCGCGCGGGCGCAAGGCAGCGCCAGACCGGCCGCCGCCCTGGCCGCCGTCGCGCCCAAGGCCGGCACTGCCGACGCGCGCGCAGTGGAGGCGGTACGCCTGCTCAACCCGCAGGTCCGGGTGGACCGCGTCGGCGCGGCACCGATGCCGGGCTTCCGCGAGGCGATCGTGGCCGGGCAGGTGGTCTATGTCAGCGACGATGGCCGCTACCTGTTCCTGCCCGGGTCCGGCGGCGCCCTGTTCGACGTCAACGCCAAGAAGAACCTCAGCGAAGACGCGATGGCGGCCGTGCGCAAGCAGCTGATCGACACGATCCCGGTCAGCGAGCGCATCGTTTTCGCCCCGGCCAAGCCCAAGTACACGGTCACCGTCTTCACCGACGTCGAGTGCGGCTACTGCCGCAAGCTGCACAGCGAGATCGCCGAGTACAACCGCCAGGGCATCGCCATCGAGTACCTGGCCTTCCCGCGCATGGGTCTGGGCAGCGACGACTACAAGAAGATGGTGGCGGTGTGGTGCTCGCCGGACCGGCGCAAGGCGCTGACCGACGCCAAGAACGACCGCACGCCCAAGTACACCAACTGCAAGAGCTCGGTGAACCAGCAGTACGACATCGGCCAGCGCGTCGGCCTGACCGGCACGCCGATGATCCTCAGCGCCGATGGCACCCAGCTTGGCGGCTACATCCCGCCGGCGGCACTGCGCGAGGCACTGGACAAGCTGGCGGCCGAACACGCCCCGACGGCTGCGGTGAAGCCGGGCGCCTGATGGCGCCCACACCGCATCAGGGCCAGTAGGGGTACGGGCAGGGGGGGCGCGGCTCGGCTACAATGTCGGGCCCGACGTTGCACGGTTCCCCGGACATGATCGTCCTCGAGGGCGCATCCGCCCTGTCGCCGTTCCGCCGCGAGCGGCTCCAAGCCCGCCTGCAAGCCCTCCATCCGTCTGTCCGAGTCCTTGGCGCCTGGCCCGTCTACTGGGTCGAGCCCGAGACTGGTGCAACCCCGGACCCGGACGCACTGCGCCGCATCCTCCAGGCCGAGCCGGGCGAGGCTGCGCGCGCGGACGGCGCCACCTCCCGATTCGTCACGCCGCGACTGGGCACGCTGTCGCCGTGGGCGAGCAAGGCGACCGAGCTGCTGCGCGGCGCCGGCCTGCCGGTCAAGCGCGTCGAGCGCGGCACCCGTTACGACCTGGCCGGATGGCCGGCCGATGCCCCTGCGCAGGGCGCGCTGGCCAAGGTCCTGCACGATCCGATGACGCAATCGCTGCTGGACGCGCGCGACGACGCCGCGGCGCTGTTCGCCACGCCTGCGCGTGGACAGCTTGAGCGCATCCCGCTGGCCGACCTCGAAAACGTCAACGTCCGCCTTGGCCTGGCCCTGGCCGAAGACGAGATCGCCTATCTGCGCGAGCGTTTCGGCGTGCTCGGCCGCGAGCCGGCCGACGTCGAACTGATGATGTTCGCCCAGGCCAACTCCGAGCATTGCCGCCACAAGATCTTCAACGCCTCGTGGACGCTCGATGGCACCGAACAGCAGAACTCGCTGTTCAAGATGATCAAGCACACCCACGCCACCACGCCCGAGCACACGCTCTCGGCGTACAGCGACAACGCGGCGGTGGTCGAAGGCTATGCCAGCCGTCGCTTCCGCCCGGACCCGGTGACGCGTGGCTATCGCGCCGAAGCGCAGGTCGACTCGGCGTTCGCGATCAAGGTCGAGACGCACAACCACCCGACCGCGATCGCGCCGTTCCCGGGCGCTTCCACCGGCAACGGCGGTGAAATCCGCGACGAAGGTGCGACCGGCCGCGGCGGCCGCCCCAAGGCCGGCCTGTGCGGCTTCAGCGTTTCGCACCTGCGCATCCCGACCTTGCCGCAGCCGTGGGAGCGCGAGCGTTCGCTCAACCCGCGCATGGCTTCGGCGCTGGAAATCATGCTCGACGGCCCGATCGGCGCGGCCGCGTTCAACAACGAATTCGGTCGCCCCAACCTGACCGGTTACTTCCGCAGTTTCGAGCTCGACGAAGGTACCAGCTCGAACAGCATGCTTGCGCGTGCCTACGACAAGCCGATCATGCTTGCCGGCGGCCTCGGCGCGATCGATCGCGTCCAGGTCACCAAGTTGGGCATGAAGCCCGGCGACGCGGTGATCGTGCTCGGCGGTCCGGCGATGCTGATCGGCCTGGGCGGCGGCGCCGCCAGCTCGGTCGCGTCTGGCGACAGCCACGAAGAACTCGATTTCGCCAGCGTCCAGCGCGACAACCCGGAGATGGAGCGTCGCTGCCAGGAAGTGATCGACCGCTGCGTCGCCCGCGGCCTCGACAACCCGATCGCGACCGCGCATGACGTCGGCGCCGGCGGCCTGTCCAATGCCATCCCCGAGTTGCTGCACGACTCCGGCCTGGGCGGCGTCATCGACCTGGCCAAGGTGCCCAGCGACGACCCGTCGTTGTCGCCGATGCAGCTGTGGTGCAACGAATCGCAGGAGCGTTACGTGCTCGGCCTGCCGGCCGACCGCGTCGAGGAATTCGCGCAGATCTGCGCGCGCGAGCGTTGCCCGTTCGCGGTGGTCGGTTACGCCACCGCCGAAGAACACCTGGTCGTCGGTTACGGCGCCACGCTCGACAACGCGCGCCAAGGCGGCCACGACTGGCCGATCGACCTGCCGATGGACGTGCTGTTCGGCAAGCCGCCGAAGATGCACCGCGACGCACGCCGTCCGCCGCCGGCACCGTGGCCGTCGCTGGAATGGAACGGCCTGGACCTGCGCGAGGCCGCGCTGCGCGTGCTGGCGCATCCGTCGGTCGCGTCGAAGAACTTCCTGGTCACCATCGGTGACCGCACCGTCGGCGGCCTGACCGCGCGCGACCAGATGATCGGTCCGTGGCAGCTGCCGATGTCCGACTGCGCGATCACGTTGTCGGGCTTCGACGGATTCGTCGGCGAGGCGATGTCGCTCGGCGAGCGCACGCCGCTGGCGCTGATCGATGCCGCCGCCGCCGCGCGCATGGCCGTGGGCGAAGCGATCACCAACCTGTGCGCCGCACCGGTCGAGTCGCTCAACCGCATCAAGCTGTCGGCCAACTGGATGGCCGCCGCCGGTCATCCGGGCGAGGACGCGCGCCTGTTCGACGCGGTCAAGGCCGTCGGCCTGGAGCTGTGCCCGGAGCTGGAGCTGAGCATCCCGGTCGGCAAGGATTCGCTGTCGATGCAGGCGCAGTGGCACAGCGACGGTGTCGCATCGAAGTCGGTGTCGCCGGTGTCGCTGATCGTGTCTGCGTTCGCACCGGTGGTCGACGTGCGCAAGCAGCTGACCCCGCTGCTGGATCGCAACGAGGAATCGGAGCTGTGGCTGATCGGCCTGGGCGCCGGCAAGCAGCGCCTCGGCGGTTCGGTGCTGGCGCAGTGCCATCCGGATGCCGTTTCGAAGAACAACGACACGCAGCTGCCGGCGTTCGCCGGTTCGCTCGGCGTGCCCGATCTCGACAACCCGCAGCGCCTGCGCGATTTCTTCGAGCTCATCCGCGATGCGCGCGAGGCAGGCCTGCTGCGCGCCTACCACGACCGTTCCGACGGCGGCGCACTGGCGGCGTTGTGCGAGATGGCGTTCTGCTCGCGGCTGGGCCTGGACATCACCCTCGACGGTTGGGGCCACGATCCGTTCCGCACGTTGTTCAACGAGGAACTGGGCGCGATCGTGCAGGTCGCCGACGAGGACCGCGCGATCTTCGCGGACATGGTCTCGCGCCACGGCCTGATCGACTGCGCGCAGCGCATCGCCCGCCCGACCACGGCGCCGGCGATCCGCGTCCGCGACGAAGGCCAGACCCTGGCCGAATGGCGCTGGGACGAACTCTTCGACGCCTGGTGGTCCACGAGTCACGCCCTGCAGAAGCTGCGCGACAACCCCGAATGCGCCGACCAGGAGCGCGCGCTGGCGCGTGACTTCAACGCGCCGGGCCTGAAGCCGCGCCTGTCGTTCGATCCGTCCGAGGATGTCGCCGCGCCGTTCATCAACACGGGCGTGCGGCCGAAGGTGGCGATCCTGCGCGAGCAGGGCGTCAACGGCCAGATCGAAATGGCGGCGGCGTTCGACCGCGCCGGCTTCGAAGCCTTCGACGTGCACATGAGCGACCTCATCGCCGGCCGCATCTCGCTGGCCGACTTCAAGGGCATCGCCGCCTGCGGTGGCTTCAGCTACGGCGACGTGCTCGGTGCCGGCCGCGGCTGGGCGACCTCGGTGCTGGAACGCAGCGCGCTGCGTGATGCCTTCGCGCAGTTCTTCGCCCGCGAGGACAGCTTCTCGCTGGGCGTGTGCAACGGCTGCCAGATGCTGTCGCAGCTCAAGCCGATCATCCCCGGTGCGACCCACTGGCCGAAGTTCCTGCGCAACGCCAGCGAGCAGTTCGAAGCGCGCCTGGGCCTGCTGGAAGTGGTCGAGTCGCCGTCGCTGTTCTTCCGCGGCATGGCCGGCTCGCGCATTCCGGTGGCAGTCGCGCACGGCGAAGGCCGCGCCGAGTTCGACAGCGCGCTCGACCAGAGTGCCGCGCACGTCTCGCTGCGTTATGTCGACGGCAACGGTGCGGTCGCCACGCGCTACCCGCTCAACCCGAACGGCTCGCCCGACGGCATCACCGGCCTGACCAGCGACGACGGCCGCGCCACGATCCTGATGCCGCATCCCGAGCGCACCCTGCGCAGCGCCAACCTGAGCTGGGCGCCGGCCGAATGGGGCGAGGATTCGCCGTGGCTGCGGATGTTCCGCAACGCGCGGGTCTGGGTGGGCTGATGTGACACCCCTCCCTTTGCCTTCACGGCGGGGAGGGGAGGTCGCCGGGGTTGCCGAAAGGCCATGGCCAAGCTGCTAAAGTCCATGGCCTGACAGCCACGGAGGACGGCGTGAACGCAGTCGCCAACGACACCGGCCAAGCCAGTCTCGATGACCGCATCGTCGCGGCCCTCCTCGCCAAAGGGCGGCTGAAGGACGCCGACCTGGCGCGTGCGCGGCGCCTGCAGGAAGAAACCGGCGGCGGCCTGCTCGGCCTGCTGGCGCGCCTGGGCCTGGTGTCCGAACGCGACCACGCCGAAACCTGCGCCGAAGTGCTCGGCCTGCCGCTGGTCAGCGTCAAGGACGCACCGGAGCTGCCGCCGGAAGGCGTGGCGATGTCGGCGCGCTTCATGAAGCAGTTCGCGGTCTGCCCGATCGGCGAAAGCGACAGCGCGGTCGACGTGCTGATGGCCGACCCGCAGGACCTCTACACCATCGACGCATTGCGCCTGGCCACCGGCCGCGACATCCGTCCGGCGGTGGCGCTGCGTTCGGAGATCGGCGACCTGGTCGAACGCTGGTACGGCCAGGGCCGCAGCGCGATGGGCGCGATCGTCGAAACCGCCGAGGGCGAGGGCAGTGCCGGCGACCTGGACGATGTCGAACACCTGCGCGACCTGGCCTCGGAAGCGCCGGTCATCCGCCTGGTCAACCTGGTCATCCAGCGCGCCGTCGAGCTGCGCGCGTCCGACATCCACATCGAGCCCTTCGAGACCCGCCTGAAGGTGCGCTATCGCGTCGACGGCGTGCTCACCGAAGGCGAGAGCCCGCCGGCCAACCTCACCGCCGCGGTGATCAGCCGCGTCAAGATCATGGCCAAGCTCAACATCGCCGAGCGCCGCCTGCCGCAGGACGGCCGCATCATGCTGCGCGTGCAGGGCAAGGAGCTCGACCTGCGCGTGAGCACGGTGCCGACCGCGCACGGCGAGAGCGTGGTGATGCGATTGCTCGACCGCGAAACGGTGGTGTTCGACTTCAAGCGCCTGGGCTTCACCGACGCCTTCCTGCCGCAGTTCCAGAAGGTGCTCGACCAGCCGCACGGCATCCTGCTGGTGACCGGTCCCACCGGCTCGGGCAAGACCACCACGCTGTACACCGCGCTGAGCAAGCTCAACACCACCGACGTCAAGATCATCACCGTCGAAGACCCGGTCGAATACCAGATCGAAGGCATCAACCAGATCCAGGCCAAGCCGCAGATCGGCCTGGACTTCGCCCACGCGTTGCGCAGCATCGTCCGCCAGGACCCCGACATCATCATGATCGGCGAAATGCGCGACCTGGAGACCTGCCGCATCGCGATCCAGTCGGCGCTGACCGGCCACCTGGTGCTGTCGACGCTGCACACCAACAACGCCGCCGGCGGCATCACCCGCCTGCTCGACATGGGCGT
The DNA here is from genome assembly GCF_042649405.1 of Lysobacter sp. GCM10012299. Lineage (NCBI taxonomy): Bacteria > Pseudomonadati > Pseudomonadota > Gammaproteobacteria > Lysobacterales > Lysobacteraceae > Lysobacter > Lysobacter sp. GCM10012299. Next base: position 147,816 of record NZ_JBHRZC010000001.1, read on the forward strand.
GGAGGACTACCTGCTGACCTCCACCATCAACGGCATCCTCGGCCAGCGCCTGGTGCGCAAGCTGGAGCTGACGCACGCCGAGAAGTACCTGGCATCGCCGGAGGAAATCGAGAAGTTCCACCTGCGCCGCTACCAGCCATCGGGCGACATCTACCTCTACCACCCGCGACCGTCGGCGATCGCGCCGAACGGCTACCTGGGACGCACCACGATCGTCGAGTTCCTGGTGATGAACGACGAACTGCGCCGTGCGGTGATGCGCCACGCCGGCATGGGCGAGATCGAGCAGATCGCGCGCCAGTCGGGCATGCGCACGATGTACGAGGACGGCATCATCAAGGCGCTGGCGGGTGAAACGACGATAGAGGAAGTGCTGCGGGTGACGGAGGATGCGTAAGTAGCAACCGTCATTCCCGCGAAGGCGGGAATCCATGGACGTACGCCCTCAAGGATGAGGACAGTGACCAAGCAACCTTGTGTCTACCTGCTTGCCAGCCACCGTAACGGAACGCTATACCTCGGCGTGACCAGCAACCTCCTTGCACGCACTTGGCAGCATCGTGAACACATCATCGAAGGCTTCAGCAACCGATACGATGTCACCCGGCTGGTCTGGTACGAACTGCATGTGACGATGGAGTCGGCCATCCAGAGGGAGAAACGCGTGAAGAAGTGGAATCGCGCGTGGAAACTGCGGCTGATCGACGATTTGAACCCTTCGTGGAGGGATTTGTGGCCCGACATTGCGGAACTGAAGCCAACAGCGACGTCCTTGGATTCCCGCCTTCGCGGGAATGACGGGTAACCCTGATGCCCCTCTACTACTACAAAGCCCTCAACCCCCGCGGTGAGCTGCTCGACGGCCAGATGGAGGCCGCCAGCAATGCCGAGGTGGTTGCGCGCCTGCAGGAACAGGGGCACCTGCCGGTCGAGGCCAAGCTGGCCAGCGAGGCGTCCGGGGCCTCGGTGTGGAAAGGGCTGTTCAAGAGCAGTCCCTTCGCCGGCGCGCGCCTGGTGCAGTTCACCCAGCAGCTGGCCACCCTGCTCGGCGCCGGCCAGCCGCTCGACCGGGCGCTGACCATCCTGCTCGAGCTGCCCGAAGACGAACGCGCGCGCCGCACGATAGGCGACGTGCGCGACGCCGTGCGCGGCGGCAGTTCCCTGTCGTCAGCGCTTGAGCGCCAGCACGGCACGTTCTCGCGCCTGTACGTCAACATGGTCCGCGCCGGCGAGGTCGGGGGCAGCCTGCACGAAACGCTGTCGCGTCTGGCCGATTACATGGAGCGCACGCGCGCGTTGCAGGGCCGCGTGATCAATGCGCTGATCTACCCGGCGATCCTGCTGGTGATGGTCGGCCTGAGCCTGCTGTTCCTGCTCGGTTACGTGGTGCCGCAGTTCGCGGCGATGTACGAAAGCCTCGACGCGCAGCTGCCGCTGTTCACCCAGATCGTGCTGGGCCTGGGCCTGTTCGTGCGCGACTGGTGGATCGTGCTGCTGGTCGTGCCGGCGCTGGCGCTGTGGTGGTTCGACCGCAAGCGCCGCGACCCGGCGTTCCGCGAGGCCTTCGACGCATGGCTGCTGCAGCGGCGCTTCGCCGGTGCGCTGGTGGCCAAGGTCGAAACCGCGCGCCTGGCACGCACGCTGGGTACGCTCGTCCGCAACGGCGTGCCGTTGATGGCTGCGCTCGGCATCGGCCGCAACGTGCTCGGCAACCGCGTGCTCGCCGCCGATGTCGCCGCTGCCGCCGAGGAGGTCAAGAACGGCGTGGCGCTGTCGACCGCACTGGGGCGCGGCAAGCGTTTCCCACGGCTCGCATTGCAGATGATCCAGGTCGGCGAGGAGTCGGGCGCGCTCGACGCCATGCTGGTCAAGACCGCCGAGACCTTCGAGCAGGAGACCGCGCTGGCGCTGGACCGGATGCTGGCGGCGCTGGTGCCGCTGGTGACGGTGGTGCTGGCCACGGTCGTGGGCATTGTCGTGCTGGCCGTGCTCACGCCGTTGTATGACCTGACCAACGCGATTGGCTAGGCGCCGGGGAACTGAATGCCGCCGTGCGCAGTCAGCCCATTGGCAACCGATTTCGGGTAAACATCCGTTCCATATGTGTTCCGCTTCAGACCTGCCTGGCCCAGGCACTTCGACAACCTGGCCACTTCGACAAGGATCCCCCAGATGCGCAATCGTCGCTCGTTGAACCGTCGCTCGCTGAGCAAGTCCCCGTCCGCGGCCCGCCAGCGCGGCATGAGCCTGATCGAGATCATCATCGTGATCGTGCTCATCGGCGCGGTGCTGGCCTTCGTCGGCAGTCGCGTGCTCGGCGGCAAGGACCGCGGCGACTACAACATCGCCAAGGCACAGGTGCAGACGATGGCCGGCAAGGTCGAGGCGTTCCAGATGGACACCGGCCGCCTGCCGACCTCGCTCGAGGAACTGGTCACCCAGCCCACCGACGTCAACGGCTGGCTCGGCCCGTACGCCAAGGCGGCCGAGCTGAAGGACCCGTGGGGCCATCCGATCGAATACCGCGCACCGGGCGAGGGCGGGCCATTCGACCTGGTCATCCTCGGCAAGGACGGCAAGGTCGGCGGCACCAGCGTCGACGCCGACATCAAGTACGAGTGATGGCCTGAGCAGCGCAGCACACACGGCAGCCATCGGGGACCTGGCGAATGCAGCATCCTGCCCGCGGCGCATCGTTGCTGGAGATGCTGCTGGTGATCGCGCTGATCGCCGCGATCAGCGTGCTGGCCGCGGCGGCGCTGGGCGGTGGCATCCAGGGCATGCAGTTGCGATCCGCCGCCAAGTCGGTGGCGGCGCAGTTGCGCTACACGCGCACCCAGGCCATCGCCACCGGCACGCCGCAGCGCTTCACGCTTGATCCGCAGGCGCACGCCTGGACCGCCCCCAATGGCCGCAAGGGCGAGATCCCACCGGCCCTGCGCGTGACCTTCACCGGTGCACGCGAAGTGCAGCCGACCCGCGGCGAAGGCGCGATCGTGTTTTTCGCCGATGGCGCCAGCACCGGCGGACGGGTCCAGCTCAGTGCCCGCAGCGCGGTCTGGAACATCGACGTGGCCTGGCTCACCGGCGAAGTCCGGATGCGGCGCGCGGCCGGGGCGGCGCAATGAAGCGGCAGCGTGGCTACACACTGCTCGAGGTCATCGTCGCCTTTGCCCTGCTGGCGCTGGCGCTGACGTTGCTGCTGGGCATTCTGTCCGGTGCCGCGCGGCAGGTGCGCGGTTCGAGCGATGCCGCACGCGCCGCGCTCTATGCGCAGTCGCTGCTGGCCCAGGTCGGCACCGGCGAGGCGATCGTCGCCGGGCAGCGCGACGGTGACTTCGAAGATGGACGCTATCGCTGGCAGATGCGCATCGCGCCGTGGCGCGATCGCACCATCGCTGCCGCCAGGCAGCAGGTCGATCCCAATGCCGCGGGGTTGTTCGAGATCACGCTGGCGGTGCAGTGGGGCGATGCCGGGCCGGCTCAGCGCCTGCAACTGCGGTCCCTGCGCACCGTCGCCGCGGGTGGCGAGGCAGGGCTGCCATGACAAGGCAACACGGCTTCACCCTGATCGAAGTGCTGCTGGCGACCGTGCTGCTGGTGGCCGGCCTTGCCCTGGCGTTCACCACGCTCGGCGCCGCCAACCGCACCGCCATCCGCGGCGAGGCGATGGCCGATCGCAGCGAACACATGCGCGCGGTCGCCGGCTTCCTGCGCAGCCGGCTGACCGCGACGCGGCCGGTGGCGTTCGCCTTCGATGAAGGCAAGGGCACGCCGATCCGTTTCGTCGGCGAGCGCGACCGCCTTCGCTTCGTCGCCGACCTGCCCGACTACCTCGGTCGTGGCGGGCCGTACCTGCACGACCTCACGATCGAAGGCGAGGGCGACGATGCACGCATCTCGCTGACGCTCAGCATGGTGCTGGCCGGGCAGACCATCGAAGAGAACCCGCCGCGGCCGCCGGAACGGCTGGTGGAGGGGCTGCGCGAAGCGCGCTTCCGCTATCGGGCCCTGAACGAGGATGGGCGGCTCGGCGACTGGCAGGACGAATGGGAAAACAGCGAACGGCTGCCCCTGCTGGTCGAAGTGACCCTGGTCGATCGCGACGGCAAGGCATGGCCACCGCTGATCGTGTCGTTGCCGCTGGCGGTGCAGCTCGATGCCGCCGGCCTGCCGGTGCAGCAGTTGTGAGCGGCGCCGTGATGACAGCGACTGGAGCGCGCATGCACGGCACCGCACTGATCCTGGTGCTGTGGCTGATCGTGCTGCTGACGTCGGTGATCGGCGCGTTCGCGCTGATGGCGCGCATCGAGAGCCTGCAGGGACGCGTGCTGGTGCGCGGACTGGTCGCCTCCGGCGCGGCCCGCGCCGGCGTCGAATACGCATTGACCCGGGTCGCCCTGAGCGATCCGCGCTTGAAGTGGCGCCCCGACGGAACCGCCTATCGCTGGCGCTACGGCGATGCCGATGTCGAAGTGAAGATGACCGACGAGAGCGGCAAGGTCGACCTCAACCAGGCCGACGCGCAACTGCTGACCGCACTGATCCAGGGCAGCGGGCGCGGCGAGGGCGGCGCACGGATGGACGCGACCCAGGCTGCGCGGCTGGCCGGCGCGATCATCGACTGGCGCGACAGCGACCCGCTGACGCAACCGGCGGGCGGCGGCGAAGACCCCGACTACGCCTCCGCCGGGTTGCCCTATGGCGCCAAGGACGGCGACTTCGAAAGCGTCGCCGAGCTCGAGCAGGTGATCGGCTTCACCCCGCCGCTGTATGCGCGCCTGCAGCCCTTCCTGACGATCTACAGCGGCCGCCCCCGGCCGGATCCGGCCTACGCGGCGGGACCGGTGCTCGATGCGATGGGCCTCAACGGCGCCGATCTGGTCGCCCAGCGCGGCCGGACCGACGCCAACGGCCTGCCGCAGGCTGCGCCGGGAGATATCGTCGGCGTGGCCGGCGGCGGCAGCGGCACCTATAGTATCGACAGCCGTGCACGCCTCGCCGATGGCCGCGAGTCGTTGTTGCGGGTCGTTGTCCGCGTCGGGGGTGGGGCTTTGCCCGGCATGGCCTACACTCCGCTGCGCTGGGAGGAGGGAGCTTCACCACGATGAATGCAAGCAGCCAGACACGGCAGGGAGCCGACTGGGCGCAGGACAGGTTGCGGCGTATCGGCGCGCGCCTGGCCCCGGGCGCGGGCGGCTTTCTGGGCTGGTGGGGACGCAACCTCGCCGCCTGGTTGCCGCAGCGCGTGCGCCGCGTGCTCGGGTTCGACCGTGGTCGCCTGCTGCTGCAACTGCATGAGCACAGCCTGCAACTGCGCCTGCAACAGGGCGGCCAGCTGCATGATCTGGGGTCGGTGCCGTCGCTTGCGCTCGAACCGGGTGGCGGGCCTTCGACAGTCGACCCGCTGGCACCGCTGCTGCCGCCGCGACTGGCCGACCTGCCGCGCTGGCTGCTGCTGCCGGCCACGGCCGGACTGCGTCGCCGCCTGGCGCTGCCGGCCGCCGCCGCCGATCGCCTGCGCGACGTGGTCGGTTTCGAGATCGACCGCCAAACGCCTTTCTCCGCCGACGCCGTCGCCTTCGACGCGCGCGTGCTCGGCCGTCGCGACAGCGACGGCATGCTCGATACCGAACTGGTGGTCGTGCCGCGCCAGGGCCAGCAAGGACTCGACCCGCAGTTGTCGGCGCTTGGACCGCTGGCGCAGACGCTGGCCGGAATAGATGTTGCCGGCAGCGGTGGCGTGCCGCTCGGAGTCAACCTGCTGCCGCCGGCGCAGCGTCGCCAGCACGGCGATCCGTTCCGCTTCTGGAACCTGGCACTGGTCGCCGTTGCCCTGCTGGCAGTCGCCGGGACCATGTGGCAACTGCTGGCCAATCGCCGTGCCGCCGCCGACGAACTGGAACAGACCATTGCCCGCCACGCCGCCGCCGCACGCGCCGCGGCGACGCAGCGCCAGGCCCTGATCGACCTCACCGAAGGCCAGGCATTCCTCGACCGCACCCGCGCGCAACGCCCGACCACGCTGGAAGTGATCGACGAGCTGACCCGGCGCCTGCCCGACAGCACCTACCTGGAAAAGCTCGCAATCGAGGACACCACGCTGACGATGATCGGCCTCAGCCGCGAGGCGCCGTCGCTGATCCAGCGACTGCAGGGCTCGCCGCTGTGGCGCGCGCCGGCCTTGACCGGTGCGCTGATGCCCGACCCGAGCAGCGGGCGCGACCGCTTCACGCTGACGGCCGAACTGGGCCCGGCGACGCCGCCGCGCCCTGCCGCCGCACCGCGACCGGGAGCCGACGATGGCCAGTAGTCCGGACACACCGGTGGTGGCTACCGCGCAAAGCGCCAACCGCCGCATCGATCGCGATCGCTGGCTGGCGCTGGGACTGTTCCTGGTGGCGGTGGCGCTGGCCTACCTGGTCCTGGTCCACCCGTGGTTCACCGCGCCGATGATCGAAGCCAGCGAGCGGTTGCAGACGTTGCAGGAGCGCGAGCTGCGCCAGCGCATGCAACTGCAGCAGGCACCGCTGGTGGCGCAGCGCCTGCAGCAACTGCGCGCGCAGCAGGCGCAGCAGCCGGGTTTCCTGCCTGAAAGCAGTGCCGAACTGGCGACGGCCGGACTGGTGCAGCGGCTCGAAGCCGTCGTCGCACAGGCCAGTCCCGGCAACCGCAGCTGCGCCATCAGCAATCGTTCGCCGCTGAGCGAGCCCAGGCGCGAGCGCTACGCGCGCGTCGTGGTGCAGGTGCGCATGCGCTGCGGCAGCCCGGAGCTGGCCGCGGTCCTGCATGCCTTGGAAAGCGGTGCGCCGCGACTGTTCGTCGGCAACCTCAACATCCTGTCGTCGCGCGGCTATTTCCTGCCGGGCAACACGCAGCCCGGCGGCGACGGCGGGCTCGACGTCAGCTTCGACCTGTCCGGTTACCTGCGCCCCGGCGCGGCGGCGACGGAGGTGACGCGTGCGCCTTGACGACGCCGGCCCGCGCACCTGGCTGCTCGCCACCGTTGCCGGTTGGGCATTGCTGGCCTGGCTGCTGGCCGTGGCCGGCATGGGCCGGCACGCGCCGGCCCTGGAAGCCGATCCGACCCAGTTGCGGCCGTTGCCGACGACCCGCGCGCCGGCGGCCGAACGCCTGGGTCCGTTGTCGCAGTACGCGCAGATCGGCACGCGCCCGCTGTTCTCGCAGGATCGCCAGCCCAAACCATTCTTCCTGCAGGGGCAGGGCGAAGGCGACAGCAAGAGCAACGCATTCGACTACCTGCTGACGAGCGTGCTGATCACGCCCAACCTGCACATGGCGATCCTGCAGCCGGCCGATGGCAGCGAGTCGGTGCGGGTGAAACTGGGCGAAGTGCCGGAGTCGCATCCGTCCTGGCGCCTGACCGCGCTCGACGCGCGCAGTGCCGTGTTCGAAGGGCCCGACGGGCGACGCGAGATGACCCTGCGCGTGTTCGATGGCCAGGGCGGGCAACCGCCGACGGCGCTCAACGCACTGCCTCCTTCGCCCCTGCCGGCGGGCGTCGGTACCCCGGTGCAGGCAGCACCACAGCCGAAGGTGCCACACGCGGCACGCGCGCCCGGCGCGGGCACCGCCGCCGCGGCCAATGCGCGGCCTGTAGTGGAACAAAACGACGATGCGCCGGCGACCCCCGAGGCGCAGATGGAAGCGATCCGCAAGCGGATCGAAGCGCGACGTGCGCAGATGCGGCAGCAGCAGGCCGCGCAACCCCCGGCCAAGACGCCTTAGAGTGAAAGCATGAAGCCCAGCGCCCGGAAGCCCGCCGCTCGCCAGTTCGCCACCCAGGCGATCGTATCGACCACCATCGCCAGCCTGCTGGCCGCCTGCGCGAGTGCGCCGGTGCCCAACGTCAGGCGCGACGGCCAGACTCCTCCCGCGCAACACGCGACCGGCTCCAGCGAGCCTGGCGCCGGCCCGACGTCGGAGCCGTTGCCCGAATCGACCACCGGCGGTGACGCGCGTCCGCAGATCCGCCGTGGCACCGGCGTGGTCATCAACCAGGGCGCCGGTTCCGCGCCGCCGCCGAACCTGGGCGCGACCAGCGGCTCGGCCACCTTCAACTTCGAAGGCGAATCGCTGCACGCGGTGGTCAAGGCCATCCTCGGTGACATGCTCGGCCAGAACTACGTGATCGCACCGGGCGTGCAAGGCACCGTCACCCTGGCCACGCCCAAGCCGGTCAGTCCGGCCGAAGCGCTGAACCTGCTGGAGATGGTGCTGGGCTGGAACAACGCGCGGCTGGTCTACAGCGGCGGTCGCTACAACGTGGTGGCGTCGGACCAGGCCCTGGCCGGCAATGTCGCGGCCCGCACCGGCGGCGCCAGCAACGCGCGCGGCTTCGAAGTGCGCACGGTGCCACTGAAGTACGTCTCGGCCACCGAGATGGAAAAGATCCTTAAGCCCTATGCGCGTCCCAACGCGATAGTGAACGTCGACAACTCGCGCAACATCATCACCGTCGGCGGCAGCCGTGCCGAGCTCGAGAATTACCTGCGCACCATCCAGGTGTTCGACGTCGACTGGCTGTCGGGCATGTCGGTGGGCGTGTTCCCGCTGCAGTCGGGCAAGGCGACCAAGGTCGTGGCCGACCTGGAGAAGGTGTTCGGCGAGCAGAGCAAGTCGCCGGTGGCGGGCATGTTCCGCTTCATGCCGCTGGAAGGCGCCAACGCGGTGCTGGTGATCACCTCGCAGGCCAACTACCTCGACGACATCCAGCAGTGGCTCGACCGGATCGACAACGCCGGCGGCAGCGTGCAGCTGTATTCCTACGAATTGAAGTACATCAAGGCCAAGGACCTCGCGGATCGCCTCGGCGATGTCTTCGGCAGTGGCCGCGGAAGCAGCGGCGGCAACGGCAATGGCGCACCGTCGCTGATGCCGGGGCTGGAGTCGGTGGAGCTCAAGGACAGCGGCGATGGCAGCACGGCGACCTTGGGCGGTGGTGGTGACTATGGCGACACCGGGACGTCCGGCGGCAACGAAGGCTCGCTGTCGCTCAATGCGCGCCAGGCCGGCAACGCCAGCCTCACCCTCGAAGTCGACGGCGATCGCGTCGGTGTTTCCGCGGTCGAGGAAACCAACTCGCTGATCGTCCGCAGCAGCCCGTCGGCGTGGAAGTCGATCCGCGACGTCATCGAGCGGCTCGACGTGATGCCGCTGCAGGTGCACATCGAAGCGCAGGTGGTCGAGGTGCAGCTGCAGGGCGAGCTGAAGTACGGCGTGAGCTGGTTCCTCGAGAACGCAGCGCTCGAGAACGGCTTCCCCGACGTGACGTCCCGCGGCACCGGCATCCCGGCGAAGTGGAGCACCCTGGGCGCGAGCATCGGCGGCGTCAGCGGCAGCGGCCTGGTCTGGTCGCTGTTCAAGAACGATGCCGCCGCCGTGATCAGCGCGCTCGACAGCATCACCGACCTGCAGCTGCTGCAGACGCCGTCGGTGATGGTGCGCAACAACGCCGAAGCCACGCTCAACGTGGGTAGCCGCATCCCGATCTCGTCGGTGACGGTCAATCCGGGCGTTGGCACCGAGAACACCTACAGCCAGGTCCAGTACCTCGACACCGGCACCATCCTCAAGGTGCGTCCGCGCGTGGCCAAGGACGGCGTCGTCTTCCTCGACATCGTCCAGGAAGTCAGCACGCCCGGCAGCCAGGACACCGCCGATCCGAACGGCAACGTGCGCATCGATACACGCAAGCTCAAGACCGAAGCCGCGGTGCAGAGCGGCGACACGGTGATGCTGGCCGGCCTGATCAGCGACGGTGTCACGCGCGGCGCCACCGGGCTGCCGGGATTGAGCCGCATCCCGGTGATCGGCGCGCTGTTCGGCACCCAGGGTTCAAAGACGACCCGCAACGAAGTCATCATCCTGCTGACGCCGACCATCGTGCAGAACCCGCAGGAAGCACGCGACCTCACCGACGAGTACGGTCGCCGTTTCCGCGCGATGGAACCGCTGCAGAACAAACCCCGCCGGCCGGGACAGCAGTGACGGCAGCGTTTGCGAGGCCCATCGTCGTCGTGCCGGTAGGCAGCGACGACGAGGCGCTCGATGGTTGCCTGGCCGCACTGGATGCCGCCACTGCACCTGGCACGCAGGTGTGGCTGGCCGACGATGCACAGGCCGGCCCGCGTGCCTTCGCGATCATCGAACGCTGGATCGCGCGTACTGCGCTGAAGGCCGACTACACCCGCCGCCAACGCAGCGTCGGCGAAGTCGCGCATCTCGACGAGGTGCTGTCGGCCTGTGGCGACGCCGATGTCGCGGTGCTGTCGGCCGATGCGGTCCCTGCGCCCGGCTGGCTGGTGCGCCTGTCCGCCGGTCTCGCCAGCGACGGTGCAATCGCCACCGCGACGCCATGGAGCAACGCCGGCGAGGCGGCGTCGTGGCCGCGCATCGGCGAGATCGACCACGTGCCGCACGACCTCGAGCGCCTGTCCCGTGCCGCCGCCGGAATGCCGGCGCTGCATCCGGAGCTGCCGGCCGCGGTGACCCACGCCGTGCTGCTGCGCGGCAGTGCCCGCCGCCGCGCCGGTGGCCTCGATGCCACCAGTTACGGTTCGTGGTATGCGGCGCTGATCGACCTGTCGTTGCGCCTGGCCGGACTGGGCTGGCGGAACGTCCTGTGCGACACCGCCTTCGTCGGCCGCCGCGGCGAAGGCATTCCGTTCGACGGCGACATGGATGCATTGGCGGCGCGCTGGCCCGACTGGCATCCGCGGCTGGCAAACTTCCTCATGCAGGACCCGCTTCGGGCGTCGCGCACGCAACTGGCCGTACTGCTCGACAGCATTGGACCCCCGGAACCGCAACGTGATCTCTTCGTCTGACAACCCCGCCGCCGCAACCGGCCAGGACGGCATCGCCGTCGTGGTGGTGACCTACCGCAGCGCCGAGACCATCGATGACTGCCTGCAGCGCCTGCGCGCGGCCGAAGGCGTGGCGGCGATCCGCGTGGTCGACAACCAGTCCGATGACGACACCCTGGAGATCGTCCAGCGCCACGCCATGGCCGACGCGCGCGTGCGCTTCATCGCCAACCCCGACAACCCCGGCTTTGCCGTCGCCTGCAACCAGGGCGCGCGCGATGCCAATGGCGATGCCGGCTGGCTTGCGTTCGTCAATCCCGATTGCCTGGTGGAGCGCGACACGCTGTCGCAACTGCGCGCGCTGGCCCGGGATCGTGGCGACATCCTGCTGGGCGCCGACCTGATCGACGAGCAGGGCCATCGCGACGGTGCCGCGCGCCGCCGCGATCCCGACTTCTCGGCAATGCTGGCCGGCGCACTGGGCGGCAAGCCGGCGGCGAAACTCGAACTTCCGATCGACGACGCGCAGGCATTGCAGCCGGTCGAGGCGATCTCAGGTGCGCTGATGCTGATGCCGCGCGCGCTGTTCAAGCGCATCGACGGCTTCGACGAAGGCTACCGGTTGCATGCCGAGGACCTGGACCTGTGCCGGCGCGCGCGCGAGGCCGGCGCGATGATCGCGGTTGCCAACCACATCCGCGTGCTGCACGTGCGCGGTGTGTCGAGCCGCTCGCGACCGCTGTTCGTCGAATGGCACAAGCATCGCGGCCTGTGGCGCTACTTCCGCAAGTTCGAGGCACCACGGCGCAGCGTGTGGGTCAGCCTGGGCGTGTTCGCGGCGATCTGGCTGCGGTTCCCGCTGGCCTACCTGCGCGCGCGCCTGCGCACGCTGTAGCGCTCCAAGTCAGCTCACGCGAGCGCGAACCTCAGCACGAACAACACCGCCACCACCCACACCGCCGAGTGCACCTGGCGGGCGTGGCCGGTGGCGAGCTTCAACACCGCGTAGGCGATGAAGCCGAACGCCAGGCCGTTGGCGATCGAATAGGTGAACGGCATCGCCAGCGTGCACAGCGCCGCCGGCACCGCTTCGGTGAGGTCGTCCCAATGCACGTCGCCGAGCTCGCGCAGCATCAGCCCGGCGACGAACAGCAGCGCCGGCGCGGTCGCGTACGGCGGCACCATCGCCGCCAGCGGCGAGAACAGCAGCGCCAGCAGGAACAGCGCCGCGATCACCAGTGCCGTCAGCCCGGTGCGACCGCCGGCCTGCACGCCCGACGCGCTTTCGATGTAGGCCGTGGTGCTGCTGGTGCCCAGCAACGAGCCGGCCAGAATTGCCGTGCTGTCGGCGAACAATGCGCGCCCGAACCGCTTCTGCTGCGCCGGCGACGCATCGTCGGTCGGCAGCAGGCCGGCGCGACGCGCCACGCCCATCAGCGTGCCGGTGGCATCGAAGACTTCGACCAGCACGAACACGATGACCACGTGCAGCATCGCCGACAGCGACATCCCCGCGCCGCCGCCGAGTGCGCCGCGGATGTCGAGCTGCAGGAAGGTAGGCGCCAGGCTGGGTGGCAGGTCGATGAGGCCGCGGTACTGCACCAGCCCAAGCAGCAATGCAGCAGCGGTGACCGCCAGCACGCCGATCAGGATCGCGCCGCGCACGCGCCAGGCTTCCAGCACCGCGATCAGGAGGAAACCGGCCACGGCCAGCAGCGGTTCGGGTTCGCGCAGGTCGCCGAGTGATACCAGCGTGTCGGGGTCGCCGACAATCACACCCGATTTCTGAAGCGCGATGATCGCCAGGAACAGACCAATGCCGGCGGTGATCGCACTGCGCAGCGAATGCGGGATGCCGGCGATCAGCCAGGCGCGCGCACCGGTGATGGTGAGCAGCAGGAACACGATGCCGGAGATGAACACCGCGCCCAATGCCTGCTGCCAGCTGTAGCCCATCGCGCCGACCACGGTGAAGGCGAAGAAGGCATTGAGGCCCATGCCCGGCGCCATGCCGACCGGGTAGTTGGCGGCGAAGGCCATCACCAGCGTGCCGATCGCCGCGGCCAGGCAGGTGGCGACGAACACCGCGCCGACGTCCATGCCGGTGTCGCCGAGGATGCTCGGATTGACGAAGACGATGTACGACATCGTCAGGAAGGTCGTCACGCCGGCGATCAGTTCGGTGCGGACGTCGCTGCCGTGCTCGCGCAGCTTGAAGAGGGACTGGAGAACGTTGGCCTGTGGCGCGCGGATGGACATGGCGGGTCCTAGGGTGCCACCGCCGGGTGTGGAGGCAGTGTCGCGGCCTCAGCGGTGGCGGTTGATCTCGTCGCGCAGCTCACGCGCCGCGCGCGCTGCGGCCTCGGCGAAGTCATCGCCGGACGAGGCATACAGGATCGCGCGCGAGCTGCTGACCATCAGGCCGGTGCCGTCGGCGGTCTTGGCATTGGTCACCACCGCCTCGACATCGCCGCCCTGGGCGCCGACACCCGGCACCAGGAACGGCACGGCGTCACCCACGATCGCGCGCACTTCGCGCAGCTGTTCCGGCCAGGTCGCGCCGACGACCAGCGCGCAGTTGCCATGGCTGTTCCACTCGCGCGCGAGCGTCTCGGCCACGTGCTGGTAGAGCGGCCGGCCGTCGGCGATGGCCAGGTCCTGCAGGTCGGCGGCGCCCGGGTTGGACGTGCGGCACAGGATCACCACGCCGCGATCGGCGCGGTCGAGGAACGGCTGCAGGGAATCGCGGCCGAGATAGGGGTTTGCGGTGACGGCATCGGCGCCGTAGCGGTCGAAGGCTTCGGTCGCGTAGTGCTGCGCCGTGCTGCCGATGTCACCGCGCTTGCTGTCGAGGATCACCGGGATGCCCGGGTGCGACGCATGGATGTGCGCGACCAGCCGCTGCAGCGCGTCTTCGGCAGCCAGTGCGGCGAAGTGGGCAATCTGCGGCTTGAACGCGCAGGCGTACTGCGCGGTGGCGTCGACGATCGCGCGGCAGAAGTTGAACACCGCGTCCGCGTCACCCTGGAAGCGCGCCGGGAACTTCGCCGGCTCCGGATCGAGTCCGACGCAGACGAGGGAGTCGGCCTGGGTCCAGCGTTGCTTCAGGGACGTAATGAAGGTCACGTGTTTCTCCGTCTCAACCCGTCATTCCCGCGCAGGCGGGAACCCAGCGTCTTCAAGCCGTCATTCCCGCGTAGGCGGGAATCCATGGACTTCAACTGCAAAATGGATCCCGGCTTTCGCCGGGATGACGATCTGGCAAAGCCGCGCCCGCAAAGCGGGCGCGGGCCAGATCGTCACTTCAGCGCCTTGAACCTCAGGCGGTGCGGCTGCGCGCCTTCTGCACCGAGGCGACGCTTCTTGTCTTCCTCGTACTCGCGGTAGTTGCCCTGGAAGAACTCCACGTGCGAGTCGCCTTCGAAGGCGAGGATGTGCGTGGCGATGCGGTCCAGGAACCAGCGGTCATGCGAGATGACGAAGGTGTTGCCCGGGAACTCCAGCAGCGCATCTTCCAGCGCACGCAGGGTCTCGATGTCGAGGTCGTTGGACGGTTCGTCGAGCAGCAGCACGTTGCCGCCCTGCAGCAGGGTCTTGGCCATGTGCAGGCGACCGCGCTCACCACCCGACAGCGTGCCGACCAGCTTCTGCTGGTCCTGGCCCTTGAAGTTGAAGCGGCCGATGTACGCGCGCGACTGGATCTCGACGCCGTTGATGTTGAGGATGTCGAGGCCGCCGGAGACTTCCTGGAAGACGTTGTGGTTGCCTTCGAGCTTGTCGCGGCTCTGGTCGACGTAGGCCAGCTTGACCGTCGAGCCCATCGTGATCTCGCCGGAGTCCGGCTTTTCCTGGCCGGTGATCATCTTGAACAGCGTCGACTTGCCGGCGCCGTTGGGGCCGATGATGCCGACGATCGCGCCGGCCGGCACGAGGAAGCTGAGGTTGTCGATCAGCAGGCGGTCGCCGAACTTCTTGCTGACGTTCTTGAACTCGACCACCGAGTTGCCCAGGCGCTCGCCCGGCGGGATGAAGATCTCGTTGGTCTCGTTGCGGCGCTGGTAGTCGACCGACTGCAGCTCATCGAGGCGGGCGAGACGCGCCTTGCCCTTGGAGCGGCCGCCCTTGGCGTTCTGGCGGGCCCACTCGAGTTCCTTGTGGATCGCCTTCTGGCGGGCCTTCTCCTGGCCTTCTTCCTGCTTGAGGCGCTCTTCCTTCTGGGTCAGCCAGTCGGTGTAGTTGCCCTTCCACGGAATGCCGCGGCCGCGGTCGAGTTCGAGGATCCACTCGGCGGCGTTGTCGAGGAAGTAGCGATCGTGGGTGACGGCCACCACGGTGCCGGTGTAGCGCGCGAGGAACTGCTCCAGCCATTCCACCGACTCGGCGTCGAGGTGGTTGGTCGGTTCGTCGAGCAGCAGCATGTCCGGCTTCTGCAGCAGCAGCTGGCACAGCGCGACGCGGCGCTTTTCACCGCCCGACAGCTTGCCGACCACCGCGTCCCACGGCGGCAGGCGCAGCGCGTCGGCGGCCACTTCCAGCTGCTGCTCGAGCATGTGTGCGTCGCCGGTGGCGAGGATCGCCTCCAGGCGCTGCTGCTCGGCGGCGAGCTTGTCGAAATCGGCGCCTTCTTCGGCGTAGGCGGCATAGACCGCATCGAGCGCGGCCTGCGCGCTGAGCACGTCACCGACGCCGACTTCGACGGCCTGGCGCACGGTGTGCGTCGGATCGAGCTGCGGCTCCTGGGCGAGGTAGCCGACCTTGATGCCCGGCTGCGGGCGCGCTTCGCCGACGAAGTCGGTGTCGACGCCGGCCATGATCTTGAGCACCGTCGACTTGCCCGCGCCGTTGAGGCCGAGCAGGCCGATCTTCGCGCCGGGGAAGAAGGACAACGAGATGTCCTTGATGATCTGGCGCTTCGGCGGAACGGTCTTGCTGACACCGTTCATGGTGTAGATGTATTGCGACATGGGCACTCCGGAACGCGGGACGCGCCGAGCCGGGCCGGGAGGCCTGGGGCAGGGCGGGGAAGCGGTGATTATACGGGTTCGGGGCGGCCGGGGCGGCTGCTCCGACGGCGGCTCAGAGCCAGATGATGAACGCCGCCACCAGCACCACCGCCAGGTACTTCAGCCCGTAATACAGGCCCTTGTTGCGCTCCCGCAGCGCCTTGGCCTTGAGCCGCAGGACGTAGAAGTACTTGAACAGCCGGTTGATCCCGCCGGTCTTGTCGCCCTCCATGTTCGGCGAGGCGCCGGCGGCGATCAGGTTGCGGGCGATGAAGCGGTTCAGCGCCTGCGCCCAGCGGTACTTCATCGGCCGCTCGACGTCGCAGAACAGGATGATCCGGTTGCTCTCGGTGTCGTTGCGGGCGCTGTGGATGAAGGTCTCGTCGAACATCGTCCACTGGCCGTCGCGCCAGCTGTAGCGGTTGCCGTCGACCTCGATGAAGCAGGCGTCATCGTTGGGCGTCTCCAGCCCCAGGTGCAGGCGCAAGGAGCCGGCGAAGGGGTCGCGGTGCGGGCGCAGCTCGCCGCCGGGCGGCAGCTCGGTGAACATCGCCGCCTTGACGCTGGGGATCTGGCGCAGCAGGGCCGTGGTCCGGGGGCACAGTTCGGCCGCGGACGGGTGGGCGTCGTCGTACCACTTCAGGTAGAAGCGCTTCCAGCCACGGCGGAAGAACGAGTTGAAGCCGACGTCGTTGTAGCCCTCGGCGGCCTTGATGTGCTGCAGCTCGCGCAGGCGGCGGGCCTCCTCGCGGATCGTCTGCCAGTTGGCGCGCAGCGGTTCCAGCTCGGGAAAGTGCTCGCCGGGCTCGGGGATGAAGGCGGTGGTCGGCACGCGCGAGAACGCGTACATGAGCACGTTGACCGGTGCCATGAAGGTGGAGTGGTCCAGCAGCTGCCGGCCCAGGCGGTGCCGTACCCTGCCGCGGAAGTGCACGTACACCGCGCTGGCAAGGAACAGGAAGACAAAAACCCATTTCACGATCGAGGTTCCCTGTGGGGTGGGGAATCGGCCGCTCCCCGGGAGGGGGCGGCACATTGCTGGCCGCATTTTAAGGCCTGGGCTACCATCCGGGGTCTGACCGGGCCATTGCCAGTGGCCCCATTGCCCCCCCGGCTCCATGACCCCTATCTCCAGCCCACCGTTCGAGGTTTCGCGAATGTTCCCCAGCTCTGCCCGTATCGCCGGTTACGACGATGAACTGGCCCAGGCCATCGCCAATGAGGCTCGCCGCCAGGAAGACCACGTCGAGCTGATCGCCTCGGAGAACTACGCCAGCCCGCGCGTCATGGAGGCCCAGGGCAGCGTGCTGACCAACAAGTACGCCGAGGGTTACCCGGGCAAGCGCTATTACGGCGGCTGCGAGTACGTCGACATCGCCGAGCAGCTGGCCATCGACCGCCTCAAGCAGCTCTTTGGCGCCGACTATGCCAACGTCCAGCCGCATTCGGGCTCGCAGGCCAACCAGGCCGTGTACTTCGCCCTGCTCAATCCGGGCGACACCATCCTGGGCATGTCGCTGGCCCACGGCGGCCACCTCACCCACGGCGCAAAGGTCAATGCGAGCGGCAAGCTGTTCAACGCCGTCCAGTACGGCGTCAACGACCAGGGCATGATCGACTACGACGAAGTCGAGAAGCTCGCGCTCGAGCACAAGCCGAAGATGGTCGTCGCCGGCTTCTCGGCGTATTCGCAGCACATCGACTGGGCGCGCTTCCGCGCGATCGCCGACAAGGTCGGTGCGTTCCTGTTCGTCGACATGGCCCACGTTGCCGGCCTGGTCGCCGCCGGCGTCTATCCGAACCCGCTGCCGCACGCGCACGTGGTCACCTCGACGACGCACAAGACGCTGCGCGGCCCGCGCGGCGGGATCATCGTTGCCAAGGATCCGTCCGAAGACCTGGTGAAGAAGCTGCAGAGCATCGTCTTCCCGGGCATCCAGGGCGGTCCGCTGATGCACGTGATCGCGGCCAAGGCCGTGGCCTTCAAGGAAGCGCTGGAACCGGAGTTCACCACCTACCAGCAGCAGGTGGTGAAGAACGCCCAGGCGATGGCCGAAACCATCATCAAGCGCGGCTACAAGATCGTCTCCGGCGGCACCCAGAACCACCTGATGCTGATCGACATGATCGGCAAGGGCGTCACCGGCAAGGACGCGGAGGCCGCGCTCGGCAAGGCCCACATCACGGTCAACAAGAACGCCGTGCCGAACGACCCGCAGAAGCCGTTCGTGACCTCGGGCCTGCGCATCGGCACCCCGGCCGTCACCACCCGCGGCTACCAGGAAGGCGACTGCGTCGAACTGGCCAACTGGATCTGCGACGTGCTCGATGCACCGGGCGACGACAAGGTCATTGCTGCAGTGCGCGAGAAGGTCACCGCGCAGTGCCGCAAGTACCCGGTCTACGGCTGACCGCATGGCGTTTCGCCTGGCAATGATCGTGGCCGCCGCGGCAACGCTCGCGGCGGCCGGTTGCGTCAGCACGCTGCCGGCGCCGGCAGCGAAGACGCTCGGACGGGCCGATATCGTCAATTCATCGCCGGCACTGCCGTTGCCGGCCGACACGCCGCGAGCCCGTTACAGTTTCGAGACAAAGGCATGCAGCGCCGGTTCGGTGCAGCTGCTGCCGAGCGACGAAGTAAAGGCCCTGACCGCGGGCTGGGAACCGCCCGCGACCGGGTGTGAAGGTCCAGGCAAGCTTCGTTTGCCGGGGTACGGTGACTACCCATTGTCGTTCCAGAGGACGCAACAGTCGGGTTCCGCGCAAGTGCTGGTCCGCCTGACCGCCGACGGCGAGGTCGAATCCGCGCGTGCCGTCTGCGCGACCGCGCCCTCGTTTGGCCAGGCCGCCGAGGCAACCGTCGCCAAGATCGGTTTTTCGCCGATGCGCTGCGCCGGTACGCCGACCCGGATCGCGTTCCTGCTTCCGCTCGACTACACCTTCCCCTGATGCCAGGGGCGACCGCCGTTTACCGCGCAGCCTGCGAGACAACCGATGCATTGCCCCTTCTGCCAGCATCTCGATACCCGCGTGATCGACTCGCGCGTGTCCGATGATGGCGCCACGATCCGCAGGCGTCGCGTGTGTGAGGCTTGCGGCGAGCGTTTCAGCACGCTCGAGACCATCGAACTCAAGCTGCCGCTGATCATCAAGAGCGACGGCCGCCGCGAGGCGTTCGATGCACGCAAGCTGCGCGCCAGTTTCGACCGCGCGCTGCAGAAGCGACCGGTGGCGGAGGAGCAGATCGAAGCGGCGGTGCGCGCGGTCGTGCACCAGCTGCGCATGACCGCCGAGCGCGAGCTGCAGTCGCGCCGGGTGGGCGAGTTCGTCATGGCAGAGATGCGCAAGCTCGACCACGTCGCCTACGTGCGATTCGCCTCGGTCTACCGCGCGTTCCAGGACGTGGCGGATTTCCGCGAAGAGCTCGACCGTCTCGAAAGCGACAGCTCCGCCGAGGGTCAGTTGCCGTTGCTCGACGGCGAGCCGGAGCCGGCGCCACGCGGCAGGAAACGCTGATGGCATTCACCGCGACCGACCACGCGATGATGGCCCAGGCCCTGCGCCTGGCCGAACGCGGTGCCTACACCACTAGGCCCAACCCGATGGTGGGCTGCGTGATCGCGCACGGCGACGAAATCGTCGGCGAAGGCTGGCACCAGCGCGCCGGCGAGCCGCATGCCGAAGTGTTCGCCCTGCGTGCCGCAGGCGAGCGCGCCCGCGGTGCGACCGCCTACGTGACGCTGGAGCCGTGCGCTCACACCGGACGTACCGGCCCGTGCGCCGATGCCCTGATTGCCGCGGGCGTCGCGCGCGTGGTGGCGGCGATGCGCGATCCGTTCCCGCAGGTCGACGGCGCCGGTTTCGAGCGCCTGAAGGCTGCCGGCATCACGGTTGAATCGGGGTTGATGGAAGCCCAGGCGCGCGCGCTCAACCGCGGCTTTCTGTCGCGGGTGGAACGCGGCAGGCCGTGGCTGCGCGTGAAGCTGGCGACCAGCCTCGACGGCCGCAGCGCGCTGGCCAGCGGCGAGTCGAAGTGGATCAGTGGCGAGGCCTCGCGCCTGGACGTGCAGCACTGGCGTGCACGCGCCGGCGCGATCGTGACCGGCGCCGGCACGGTGCTCGCGGACGACCCGTCGCTGACGGTGCGCCTGGAAAACGACGCGCCTTTCGTCGCACCGCTGCGTGTCGTGCTCGATCCGGGCCTGGCCACGGTCGCGCGCGGCCGCGTGCGTGAAGGCGATGCGCCGACGCTCTACATCCACGCACCCGATGCCAAACCGCCGCGCGGCCTCCAGGCGCAGTTGGCGGCCATCACCGTGCGCGAAGGTCGCTTTGACCTCGAAGCAGTGCTGCGCCTGCTTGCAGAACGTGGCGTCAACGAGATCCAGCTGGAAGCCGGGGCCACGCTCGCCGGTGCCTTCCTCGCCGCGGGCCTCGTCGACGAAGTGCTGCTGTACGTCGCACCGGTGTTGCTGGGCGAGCGCGGGCGACCGATGTTCGACGGCCTGGCCATCGATTCGATGTCACAGAAGCTCGACATGGCCATCGTCGAGTCGCGTTACATTGGCCAGGACGTGCGGCTGCTGTTGCGGCCGCAAGCGACGACAGCAGGCCGCTAGCAATCACCGTCACCAAGGAGGCAGTCATGGCCACGGACCCGGCATCGACCCAATCCAGCTTCAAGGACCACTTTTCCACGATCGCCGACGCGTACGCGCAGGCACGCCCGGAGTACCCCGACGCGTTGTTCGACGCGATCGCCGCGGTGGTTCCCGCCCACGCCAGCGTCTGGGAACCGGGTTGCGGCAGCGGCCAGGCCACGCGCGGGCTGGCGGCCCGCTTCGCCCACGTCCATGCCACCGAACCCAGTGCAAAACAGCTGGCCCAGCATTGGGCACAGGGTACGCACGGCAATGTCACCCTCGCCGTCGAACCCGGCGAGCGCACCACCCTCGAAGACGGCAGCGTGCAACTGGTGGCCGTGGCGCAGGCACTGCACTGGTTCGATCGCGAGCCGTTCTTTCGCGAGTGCCAGCGCGTGCTCACGCCCGGCGGCGTGCTCGCGGCCTGGGGCTACGGCGACTTCATCGCGCCGGAGGGCATGATCGATGCGGTCGAAGCCTTCCGCTCGCGCATCGAACCGTACTGGCCGCCCGAGCGCGCGCAGATCGATGCCCGCTACGCCGGTTACGACTGGCCGTTCCCGGCGCTGCCGGCGCCGGAGCTGTGGCTGGAGGTCGAATGGAGCCTGGGCCAGTTCCTGCGCTACCTGTCGAGCATGTCGGCCGTGGCCCGTTGCACCGCCGACACCGGCGAGGACCCCGTCGCCCGCCACGGCCCGGCGCTGGCCGCGGCCTGGGGCGGGGAGGGCGACACCCGCCAGATCCAGTGGCCGCTGTTCCTGCACCTGCGCCGCAAGCCCTAGACCCAACCCGGAACGGTGGAACACTGCGTCCGCAGGCCGGCCTGAAAGCCGCTCCGTACCCGGATGCTAGAATCCCCGCGCCATTCCATCGGCAACCACAACACGACGTCTTCAGGGCGGGGTGGAATTCCCCACCGGCGGTAGGTGCAGGCCAGCCCCAGGCCAGTCTGCACGAGCCCGCGAGCGCCTCCGGCCACGCCGGAGGGTCAGCAGATCCGGTCAGATGCCGGAGCCGACGGTCCGGCGGAACCAGCGATGGTGCCGCCCATAGTCCGGATGAAAGAAGACAGCTGCGCACGGCCTCGCGGTCGTGTGCCTGCCTCATGCCTTGAGGCGTTTTTCGCTCACCTTTGCGGGAAACGTTTCATGTCCATCGTCATTTCTGCTTGCGTCGCCTCCCTGCCGGGGGTGCGCTGATGTTCACCGGCATCATCGAAGGCGTAGGCCGCCTCGCACATACCGAGCGCCGTGGCGGCGACGTTCGCCTGACCGTCGACGTAGGCACGCTCGCGTTCGATTCGGTCAAGCTCGGCGAGAGCATCGCCGTCAACGGCGTGTGCCTGACCGTGGTCGAGTTCGACGCGACCTCGTTCGCTGCGGACGCGTCGAACGAAACCCTCTCATTGACCACGTTGGGCGCACTCAAGACCGGTGCGGTGCTGAACCTGGAGCGGGCGATGCGCCCGACCGATCGCCTCGGCGGTCACCTGGTCAGTGGCCACGTCGACGGGCTCGGCAGCGTTGCTTCCGTCACCGAGGACGCGCGCGCGCAGCGCTGGCGTTTCAACGCACCGGCGCCGCTGCTGCGCTACATCGCCAAGAAGGGATCGATCTGCGTCGACGGCGTCAGCCTGACCGTCAACGAAGTCGATGCCGATGGCTTCGAAGTCGCGCTGATCCCGCACACGGTCGCCAACACCGCCTTCGCGAAAACCGCCGTCGGCGATGCCGTCAATCTCGAGATCGACCTGGTCGCGCGCTACGTCGAGCGCCTGCTGGCGAAATAAGGAAAGAAACCCCCATGCCTTTCAGCCCCATCCCCGAACTGCTCGAAGAGATCCGCAACGGCCGCATGGTCGTCATCGTCGATGACGAGGACCGCGAGAACGAAGGCGACCTGATCATGGCCGCCGAACTGGTGCGCCCGCAGGACATCAACTTCATGGTCACGCACGCGCGCGGCCTGGTCTGCCTGTCGCTCACGCGCGAGCGCTGCCGCCAGCTCGGCCTGCCGCCGATGGTCCGCGACAACACCTCGCCGCACCACACCAACTTCACCGTCAGCATCGAAGCGGCCGAAGGGGTCACCACCGGCATCTCCGCCTACGACCGCGCCCACACCATCCGCACCGCGGTGCGCCCGGACGCGGCGGCGAGCGATCTCTCGCAGCCCGGCCACATCTTCCCGCTGCAGGCCCAGCCCGGCGGCGTGCTCAACCGCGCCGGCCATACCGAAGCGGCCGCCGACCTGGCGCTGCTGGCCGGCATGGAGCCGGCCGGCGTGCTGGTGGAGATCCTCAACCCGGATGGCGGCATGGCGCGTCGTCCGCAGTTGGAGGAATTCGCCGCCGAGCACGGCCTCAAGATCGGCTCGATCGAGGAACTGATCCGCTACCGCCTCGAAACCGAGCACACCGTCGAGCGCATCGACGAGCGCGAGATCGAGACCGAGCACGGCCCGTTCCAGTTGTTCACCTACCGCGACCGTCTCAGCCACGGCCTGCATTTCGCGTTGCGCCGCGGCCAGCCCGACCCGGCGGAGCCGACGCTGGTGCGCGTGCACATGCTCAATCCGCTGGCCGATGCGCTGCACTGGCGCCGTGCGGATTTCGGTCCGGCGGTCGGCGACGTGCTCAAGGCGATCGCCCGCCAGGGCAGCGGCGCGCTGGTGCTGCTGGCCGACGGCGCCGATGCCGACGCATTGCTGGCACGCGTGCGCGCGCCGCTGCACGCCGATGCCGACGTCACCCCGGCGGCGGCGACCCCCGGCCATGCCCTGGCCGAGTGGCGCCGGAATGGTGCTGGCGGCCAGATCCTCGCCGATCTCGGCTTGGGCAAGCTTCGCGTGCTGGGCACCCCGCGCCGGCAGGTCGGCCTGGCCGGCTTCGGTCTGGAAGTGGTCGAGTACGTCGAGCTGCCGCACTGACGACGGCCCATCTCCCTTAACGCGCTAAAATGCCCGCCCACTCCGGACAATCCCCCATGCCCCACTACGAAGGCGACCTGCGCAGCCCCGAGGGCGCGCGCTTCGCGATCATCGCCAGTCGCTGGAACCCGCGCATCACCGACACCCTGGTGGCCGGCGCGCGCAAGACGTTCGTCGACAACGGCGTCGCCGAGGCGGCCGTCGACGTGATCCGCGTCCCCGGTGCCTGGGAAATCCCGCTGGTGGCCGCCCGCCTGGGCGCCGCCGGGCAGCATGCCGCCGTGGTCGCGCTGGGTTGCGTCGTGCGCGGCGACACGCGTCATTACGAACAGGTCGCCGACGGTTGTTCGGACGGCCTGATGCGGGTATCGCTGGACTACGGCCTGCCCGTGGCCAACGGCGTGCTCGCGGTCGAGCGCCACGAAGATGCCGAGGCCCGCGCAGGCGGCAGCCACGGCAACAAGGGCGAAGAGGCGGCACTGGCCGCGTTGGAAATGAGTCACCTGCTGGGACAACTGCCATGAACCGCCGTCGCAACGATGGAATCGATCCCGTAGCCCGCTCGCGTGCGCGTCGTCGCGCGCTGCAGGCCGTGTATGCCTGGCAGATGTCGGGCGCCACCGCGCCGGACGTGATCTCGCAGTTCGCCCACGAGCAGGCGCACGAAGTCGCCGACCTGGAGTACTTCGAGGACCTGGTGCGCGGCGTCGACCAGCACTGCAACGATCTCGATGAAGCGCTGCAGCCGTTCCTCGATCGCGAGATCGACCAGGTCGACGCGATCGAGCGCGCCGCGCTGCGCATCGCCGCCTACGAGCTGCGCCTGCGTCCGGACGTGCCGTATCGGGTGGTGATCAACGAGGCCATCGAGTCGGTCAAGCGCTTTGGCGCCGAACACGGCCACACCTACGTCAACGGCGTGCTCGACCATGCCGCCGCGGCCTGGCGTGCGACTGAAGTGCAGGCGCCGCGCAAGTAGGGTTTTGCTCCCTCTCCCGCCTGCGGGAGAGGGCCGGGGTGAGGGCAGGCAGGGACAACACCATGGCCGAGTTCGACCTGATTGCCCGCATCAAGGCTCGCGTCGCTGATCGCAGCGACGTGATCGTCGGCATCGGCGACGATGCGGCAGTGCTGCAGGTCCCGGCCGGCATGCACCTGGTCGTTGCCACGGACACGCTCAATGCCGGCGTGCATTTCCCGCCGGAAACCGCCCCAGCCGACATCGGCTGGAAGGCGCTCGCCGTCAATCTCTCCGACCTGGCGGCGATGGGCGCGGAGCCGGCGTGGTGCACGCTGTCGCTGTCGCTGCCCGACAACGATGAAGCCTGGCTCGACGGTTTCCTCGACGGTTTCCTCGACCTCGCGTCGCAGCACCGCATCGCGCTCGTCGGCGGCGACACCACGCGCGGGCCGCTCTCGATCAGCGTGACGGTGCACGGCTTCGTCGCGCCGGGAAGCGCACTGCGCCGTGACGCTGCGCGGGTCGGTGACGATGTGTGGGTCAGCGGCACGCTCGGTGATGCGGCCGCAGCACTGGCGCAATGGCGCGCGGGCGACGCCGGCGATGCGCGACTGCGCACCCGGCTCGACCGGCCGACGCCGCGCGTCGTGTTGGGCCAGGCGCTGGTCGGCATGGCGCATGCCTGCATCGATCTGTCCGACGGACTGCTGGCCGATCTGGGCCACGTGTGTCGCGGCAGCGGCACCGGTTCCGACCTCGACCTGGATTCGCTGCCTGCCTCCGATGCGCTGATGGCATTCGCCGACGGCGACGCACGCAGGGCGCTGCAGGTGGCCGGTGGCGACGACTACGAGCTGTGCTTCACCGCGCCGTCCGATCGCCTCGACGACGTCCAGCGCCTGGCCGACAGCGTCGGCGTGCAACTCAGCTGGGTCGGCCGCATCACCGCCAAGCAAGGCGTGCGCGCCTTCGACGCGGACGCACTGGAATGGCAGCCGCCGCACAAGGGCTACGAGCACTTCGTATAGCCCGTCGTCCCGGCGAAAGCCGGGACCCAGGCCCGCAACCTATCCTTTCCACCTCGTCATCCCGGCGAAAGCCGGGATCCATTTGATGTTGTTGGCCTGGATCCCGGCGTTCGCCGGGATGACGGTGAGGCAAACTCACGCGTCCGGCAGCAACTTCCCCGGATTGAGTATCCCGTCCGGATCGAACGCCGCCTTCACCGCCCGCATCATCGCCAGTGTCGGCGCATCGATCGCCTGCGGCATGAACTCGCGCTTGGCCAGGCCGATGCCGTGCTCACCCGACAACGTACCGCCCAGCGAAATCGTCAGCGCGAACACGCGCCCCATCGCCGCATGCGCGCGTTCGTTCTGCGCGGCGTCGGCAGGATCGTAGAGCAGGTTGACGTGCAGGTTGCCGTTGCCGGCATGGCCGAAGCAGACGATCGGAAGGGAAAACTCGCGCGACAGCGCCTGCACGCCATCGACCAGCTGTGGGATGCGCGACACCGGCACCACGACGTCCTCGTTGATCTTGCCCGGCGCCAGCGTGCGCAACGACGGCGAGAGCGCCTTCCGCGCGGCCCACAGTTGCTCGCGCGCGGCCTCGTCAGCGGCATCGTCGATCGCGATCAGGCCTTCGCCTTCGGCGGCGCGCATCAGGGCCTCGATGTCATGCGGCAACGTCTGTGCATCGCCGTCGGCTTCGATCATCAACAGCGCGCCGGCATCGTGCGGCAGGTCGGCGCCGCCGACGTCGCGTGCCAGCCGCACCGCATCGGCATCCATGAACTCCAGCATCGAGGGCGTCAGCGGCTGTGCCATCAGCCGCGCCACCGCCTGTGCCGCGCTCGACACGTCACGGTAGATCGCGCGCAGTGCCCGCCGCGACTTCGCCGCCGGCGTCAGTCGCAGGCTCGCCTCGACGATCAGCGCCAGCGTGCCTTCACTGCCGACCAGCAGCCGTTGCAGGTCGTAGCCGGTCGCGCCCTTGGTGGTGGCCGTGCCGCAGTGGATCAGTTCGCCCGTGCCGGTCACCGCGGTGAGTGCCAGCACGTTGTCGCGACTGGCGCCGTACTTCACCGCGCGCGGACCGCCGGCATTGCATGCGAGGTTGCCGCCGACCGTGCTGTAACCGGCGCTGGTGGGGTCGGGCGGCCAGAACAGGCCGTGCGGCTTCAAAGCCGCCTGCAGGTCGCCGTTGAGGACGCCGGGTTCGACCACCGCGCAGCGATCGCCGGGACGGATGTCGATGATGCGGTTCATGCGTTCGAACGAAACCACCACGCCGGCGGCAACCGGTACCGCCGCGCCCGTGGTGTTGGTGCCGCGCCCGCGCGCAACGATGGGAACGCGTTGGGCGCGACAGGCACGCACCAGCGCGACGACCTGCTCGCGTGTCGTCGGCAGCGCCACGGCATCGGGCAGCGACTGCCGCCGCGAATTGTCGTAGGCGTACGCAAGGCGTTCGCTGGGATCGGTGCGCCAGCCATCGCCCAGCAGCGCCGTCATCTCGGCATCGAGGCTGGCAAGGCTCGTCGGGAGGGTGCTCATCGCTGCGAAGGATAACGCGGCTGCCTGGCCGGCACGGTGGCGTTCAGTGCTTCGGCTTGCCGCGGCCACCGGCCGCGATCAGGGCCAGCTCGGCAGGCAGTCGCTGCTGCAACTGCTTGAGCAGGTCACGCGCTGCGGCACTGTTGTTGGGTTTGCCGTCCAGCCACAGCGCGCCGACTTCGGTGGCCAGGCTCTTGCGATCGTTCGTTGCCAGCAGCGCACGTGTGAGGATGATGAAACGCTCGCCACGGTAGCGCACGGTGTAGATGCCCAGCATCTGCGCGCGCATTTCGTAACTGACACCCTCGAGGCGGATCAGGATCTGTCCCACCGCGTTCCATGTGTCGTTCATGCCGGCGGCGACGGTGAACTCGCCGCGGCCGGCATCGACGGCCTCGTCGGCCTCCGATTGCGTCGCGGGCGGCGGCTCCACCTTCGACGGCGTGGAGCTGCATCCGGCGAACAGCAACACCGCGACGGCAACCGCGGCCCTTATCGCCACTGTCATCGCGACCCTCCTGGCCGCGCGCTACGCGCCCTTCATTTTGCCTTTGGCTTGGGCTTCGGCGCGTCGGCCGCCGCGTCCGTCGGCACTTCCTTCCAGCTGCTGTCGGGGTCGAAGCGCGTCATCGCCTCGGCCAGCTTCTCGCTCTCGGGCCCCATGTCCTTTTCGAACACGTCGCCCTCGTGGCTGATCATGAAGCTCATCACGCCGGTGTCGGCGTACTTGGCCGGCCATGCGATCACCGCGAAGCCGCGGCTCATCGCCTTGCCCAGCATGTAGTCGTATTCGCCGCCCGGCGCGGACGGGCCCTGCGCGGTGAGGATCCGGTACTTGTATCCGTGCCACACGCCGTCGGGCGTGTCGTCACCGAACAGCGGCCCCAGCGGACTGTCGTCGACGCCGTTTTCCTCGGGCCAGTACAGGCCATCGTGCTCGCCATCGGTGCTGAGGAACTTCTGCGCGTACGCGAGCACGCCGTCGCCGTCGCGGTCGACCGAGGCGTAGTCCATCTGCGCGTCGTGATAGGCGAGGACGGCCTGGACCGCATCGAGTTCGTTGCGGCCGATCCTGCGTGCGCGGATTTCCGGTTCGCCTGCCTTGACGTTGAATGCCCAACCCTCCGGCTTCTTCTCGATCGGCACCGGCAGGGTCCAGGTGTCGTTGCCGACGGCAAGGATGGCGCGGTTCGCCGCTGGCGTCTGGAACGAATGCTTTTCGCGGTAGCGGGCGAGGAAGGCATCGACGTCGCTGCGGTCGACGCTGCCGGTGGGCACGAACGTTTGCCAGTCGGGCCCGAGGATGGCGCCCAGGCGCGCCTCGTCGGCCTTGGTCGTGCCCAGCGCGGCCACCAGCGCTTCCGCGGCGGCTTCCTTGGTCGGGAATGCTTCCTGCGCGCTCGCCAGCGGAGCGAACAGGGCCAGGCAGGTCATCGCGAATGTCATCGCGACACAGCGGACGGCGGTGATCATCTTCGTCTCCTCTCAACGACGCCGTGCACCGCCACCCGAGCGCGCCGGGCGCGACATCTGCCGGCCGCCGCCACGTGCGCTGGATGGCCGCTGGGATGCGGAATAACTGCCGTGGCCGCGATTGGACGATGCGCGCGCCTGGCCCGGATTGCTGGCGCCGGAAAACGCGTTGTTCTGGCCACCGCGGTTGCCCTGGTATTGCTGGCGCGTACCCTGGCGGGCCTGCGCGTTGCGCTGCGTACTGCCTTGCGTGGCGCGGTTCTGCGCGCCCTGGCGCGACGCGGCATCGCGCGTGCCTGCCTGTTGCCGGTCCATCTGCCGCGAGGCCTGGCCGGCGCGATCGCGTGCCTCGCGGTTGCTCGCGGCGGGAGTATCGAAGCCGCGCTGCGACATCGATTGGCGCGCGCGTTCGCGGTCGGCGGAGCGTGCCGGATCGTGGCCGCGGAAGTTGTCGCGCTGCGCGGCGCCATCCTTCTGCCGGCCGAATTGCTCGCGGCTGTTGCGGTCGCGGTAGGGCACGCCGTCGCGGTTGGCCGAGTTATGGCGCCACGTGTTGTCGCCGCGGTTGATCTGGCGGTTGCTGTTGATGTTGTTGTAGCGGTTGACGTCGATGTCGATGTCGCCGTGGCCCCAGTTGAAGTTGCCCCACAACGAAGCGGTGATCGCCACGCCGGTGCCGAACGCCAGCCCCGCCCACAACGCGCTGCCGGGGTAGTAGTACGGCGAAGGCGGGTAGTAGTACGGCGGGTATGACGGATACGGCCAGGTGCCGTAGACCGTGGTCGAGTTGTAGGCCGGCACGTAGACGACCTGCGGGTCGGCCGGTTCGATGATGATCGTCGACGAGGCCGGTGCCGTCGTGGTGGTCGTCGTCGTCGTCGCTGCGGCCGGTTCGGTGCTGACCTTGAGCTGTTCGGTCGACTTCAGGTTGCCGGCGGCCTGCGCCTGGCGCCGAAGCCGCTGCACCGAGTCCATCACTTCATCGGGCTGGGCCAGGAACGCGTCGCCCATCCGCTGCACCCAGGCCGGATCCTTGCCGAGCGTGTCGAGCACCTGCGGGAACGCCACCAGCGACTGCACGCTCGGATCCCATGACTGGCTGCCGACCTGGCGCACGGCGTCGTCGCCCTTGGCGTCGGGATGCGCCTTGGACCACTTCACCGCATCGGCCACGTCGCCGGGGTAGGTGGACGCCATCAGCACCTGCGCGAGCAGCGAATCCGGATACAGCGCCAGTGGCGCCATCATCTGGTCGAGCTGTTCGGCGCTGAAGGCGTCGGAGGATGGCGTCGATGGCGTCGATGCAGCCTGCAGCGCGACGGGCGCAACGGCCTGGGGCGTGGCCCCGGCAGCGGCGACGAACAGCAGCAATGCCATCGGCAAGTGACGTGCGGAAATGCGCATTGGGATTCTCCAACCGCAAGGACGTCCGGGTTCGCCGCCGGCCATGACGGTCGGCAATGAATGTCGGCGCGGGGCGCTTCGGGCGCATCATAGGCTTCGCGCCGACGGCGACGTTCACATGGCGAACACAGTGGGCGCGTCCACGCGCCGCGCGAATGGATGGGCATCGGCCTGGTCACTGCAGGGTTGGCGGTCCTGGTTTTTCGACGCTAGCTGCTACCAGTCAGTGCCGGTGCCGGCCGGGTCGCGGTCCAGGAAGGCCAGGTAGAGGGCGAGTGCCACCGACCAGCTGATCGCCAGCGTCCACACATCGTGCGACAGGAAGTGCGCACCGCGCAGTTGCTGCGCGATGCCGAAGGCCAGCCCGGCGGCAAGCCCCACGACGAGCCCCGCCCAACGCCACCGCGGGCGAACCGCGGCGAAGAAGAAGTACAGCGCCACCCAGGCGTAGCCACCGCTCGCTCCGCCGGCGGGGAAGCAGGTGCCGCGGGTCAGGCCGATCGGCCGCAATTCCAGCAGGCGCACGTACTCGCGCGCGCCGCCGTAGCGGATCAGGTCCCACGGGCAATCCATGTTGGAAAAACTCTTGACCCAGGCGACCAGCGCTGCCGTCGCAGCCACACAGAGCAGCAGGTAGGCCAGCGGCCGCCGCCACGCCGACCATCCTGGTCGCTTGCGGATCACCAGCCAGGTGACCGCTACGCCCAACCAGGCCGCGAAGCTGAGATTGCGTCCGGCCTGGTGGATGAGTCGGTCGGTGATGAAGCCGCGGCGCAGCGTCCACGCGTGGCCCTGCCAGGCATAGACATGGTCGGCGACCCACTGGTCTCCGCCGAGGACCATCAGCAGCACCACCAGCACGGCGAAGGCGAGGAACGGGAGCCAGACGTGGGTCAGGAAGAAGTGGCGGCCGCGGAGCGAAGCAGGCTCCGGCTCGAGCAGGCGCTTCCCGCCGTCCACGCGCGACCGGGGTGTCGGCGAAGGACTGGTGTCGCCGGTGCGGCCAAAGAGGGGCGAGCGGAGTTTCATTCAGCCAGGGTGATGGGGTGTCAGCCTTCCGGCACCCACACGAAGCTGTCGCCCTGGGCCTTGAAGTGTCCCAGGCCCGGGAACGGGAAATGCACCGCGTAGATCCGCAGGTTGCCGGCGGCAGCGCGCTGCATCAGCGCGCGGCGGCTGGCCTGCGCCACCGGCGCATCCTGGTCGTACTGCACGGTCCATTCCGGACGCTGCACCGAGATCACGTGGTGGTGCGCCGCATCGCCGATATAGAGCAGGCGCTCGCTGCCCGACTGGATCTCGTATCCGCTGTGCCCGGGCGTGTGGCCGGCGACGTCGACGGCCGTGACCACGCCCGGCACCACGGCGGCACCCGGCTTGAAGGCCTCGACCTTCGGCGTCATCGCGGCCACGAGCGCGGCGGCATCCTTGTCCTTCTTCAGCGATTCCCATTCGGGCGCCGAGAGGTGGATGGTGGCGTTGGGGAACGCCAGTGTTCCGTCACGTGCCAGCAGGCCGCCGGTGTGGTCCTGGTGCTGGTGCGAAAGGAAGATGTCGGTGACCTGCGCCGGCTCCACGACAGCGGCGCGCAGCGACGCCTGCAGGCGTCCGGCGCGTGCCCAGGACACATCGCCGGCGCCAGTGTCGAACAGCAGGATCCGCGCGTCGCTGCGAACCAGTAGCGGCTGGATGCTCAGGTGCAGCACGTCGGTCGGCTGGCCCGCCGCGGTCAGCAGTGCGGCGACGTCTGCCGCCGGCTGGCCGACGGCGAAGGTCTTGCCGTCGTTGGCGACGTCGATGTCACCGTCCTTCAATGCGACCGCGTCGAGCGTGCCGATCCTGAAGCGGAAGGCATCCGGATTCGCCGCCGGCGCCGGCGTTGCAGCCGGAGCAGATGCGGCCGGTGCTGGCGCGGCAGCGGTGTCGGTCGTGGCTGGCTGCGGCTTGGAGCATCC
The DNA here is from genome assembly GCF_042649405.1 of Lysobacter sp. GCM10012299. Lineage (NCBI taxonomy): Bacteria > Pseudomonadati > Pseudomonadota > Gammaproteobacteria > Lysobacterales > Lysobacteraceae > Lysobacter > Lysobacter sp. GCM10012299. Next base: position 179,570 of record NZ_JBHRZC010000001.1, read on the forward strand.
GGCAAACAGCAAGGCGCACGTAAGCGCGGCGGCAAGGGCGGCAAGCGGGATGCGGATCATGCGGAGGCCTGCGGGCGTGAGGGGAGGGCGTGCCGTGGAGCCTATGCGCGTCTGCTGGCGTCGACAACAGCTCCCGGCTTTGCCTGAATCGTTCACGTTGGTGATAGCGCTCGCTTCGATGGCAAATCGGATAGCATCGGCCGCGGACCGGGGCAGCTGTCCCCGGCCATGGCTGGTTTTCGCCAGCCATCGCGGCACTGGCCAGGGGGCAAATGGACGTTTCCGATACCCGGGAAAACTTGGGACGATGGCGGGTGCCTGCCATCGCCGCAGGCATTCTTCTGATCGTCGTCGTGCCGTCCCTGTTCCTGCAGAACCTGTCGCGGGACAACCTCGCAGCGGCCGATGCGGTCGCGCACACGCATGAAGTGGAGTCCGCCCTCAGCGGCCTGGCGCTCAACGTCCGTGAAGTCGAATCGGCGTCGATGGTGGTGGTGCTCGGTGGCGACCTGCCGTTGGCGCGGCAGCGCATCGTCCAGGGACGCGAGCAGATCCCCGGACAGTTGCAGAAGCTGGCCGCGCTCACCGCCGACAATCCGCGCCAGCAGCTGCTGCTGGGCCGCCTGGGCGAATTGATCCAGCGCCGCCTGGAAGTGGTCGACCAGTTGCTCCTCACCGAAGCCGCCAGCGCCGGGCCGGTGGTCACGCCCCTGGTCACGCGTTTCCCCATCCGCGGCACCATTCGCGAGATGCTCGCCAACGAGCACGTGCTGCTCGACAAACGCATCGAGGACGCACAGCGCCAACGCGCCTGGGCGCGCTGGCTGGGCTGGGCCGCCATGCTGGTCCAGGTGCTGCTGCTGAGCCTGGTGACGTGGTTGCTCGGGCGGCAGGTGGCGAAGCGTTTGACCGCCGAGCGGCAGTCGCGCCAGGCCAGTGCGCGCGCACTGGCGGTGCTGCAGACCGTCCGCGAACCCATTGCATTGATCGATGCGGACCAGCGCGTGGTCATGCACAACGTCGCATTCGAGCAGCTCTATGGCAGGACCGGCGACGGCCAGCCCCTGGCGACCAATGCCGCATGGTCCGACGTCATGCTGCAGCAGCGCCTGGGCGATGTGCTTTCGCGCGGTCGCGAGCTGTGGGATTTCGAGCAGCTGCAGACCACGACCGACGGCATCCAGCGCACCGTGTTGATCAACGCCAGCCGGATGTCGCTGCCCGACCGCGGCGACGAAGTCGCGCTGTTGACCGTCAGCGACGTATCGGCACAGAAGGCGACGCAGCGGAAGATCAACGAGCTCAACCGCCAGCTCGAAGGCAAGGTCGACCAGGTGTCGGAAGTGAACCGCGAGCTGGAGGCCTTCAGCTATTCGGTTTCGCACGACCTGCGCGCGCCGCTGCGCCACGTGGCCGGCTTCTCGGACAAGCTGGCGCGCCATCTCGGCGATGACGCCGACGAAAAGAGCCTGCATTACCTGGGCATCATCGGCAATTCGGCCAAGCGCATGTCGCAGCTGATCGATGACCTGCTGGTGTACTCGCGTCTGGGCCGAAGCGCCTTGCGACTGCAGCCGGTCGACATGCAGTCGGCGGTGGACGAGACGCGGGCGATGCTCGATGCGAACCTGGCCGCGGACGGCAGTACGCAGCAGGTCTCGTGGAAGATCCAGCCACTCCCGATCGTGGTTGCCGACGAGAACATGATGCGCCAGGTCTGGCTCAACCTGCTCGGCAACGCGGTCAAGTACAGCGGCCACCGCGAGCGCAGCGAGGTGGAGGTATCGCACCAGCGCCTTGACGATGGCAGCCACGAGTTCAGCGTGCGCGACAACGGTGCCGGCTTCGACATGGCCTATGCCGGCAAGTTGTTCGGCGTGTTCCAGCGGCTCCACAAGGCCAGCGACTTTCCCGGCACGGGCATTGGCCTGGCCAGCGTCAAGCGCGTGCTCGCGCGGCATGGCGGCACCATCAGTGCGGCATCCGAGCCCGACCAGGGCGCCATTTTCCGATTCACCCTGCCGGCCGCGCTCGATGCGCTTCCGTCCACAACCGGACACATGCAATGACCGAATTCCGCACCATCCTGCTCGCAGAAGACAGCCACGCCGATGCCGAAATGGCCATCGACGCGCTGCGCGACGCCAAGCTGGTCAATCCCATCGTCCACGTCGAAGACGGTGTCGAGGCGATGGACTACCTGCATCGGCGCGGCCGCTTCGCCGACCGCGCCGACGGCCATCCGGCGGTGCTGCTGCTGGACATCAAGATGCCGCGCATGGACGGCCTGGAAGTGCTGCAGCAGATCCGTGCCGACGAGAAGCTCAAGCACATGCCGGTGGTGATCCTGTCGTCCTCGCGCGAGGAAACCGACCTCGCGGCCGGCTGGAACCTTGGCGTCAACGCCTACGTGGTCAAGCCGGTAGACGGCGACCAGTTCTTCCAGGCCGTGAAGGTGCTGGGCAAGTTCTGGGCGGTGATCAACGAACCGCCGGTGATGGACTGACATGGGATCGGCCGCGGATCCCAATGCGGATGCAATGCGCATCGTCCTGGTGGAGGACGATGCCGACGACGCCGAGCTGATATCGCTGCAGCTGACCGACGCCGGCCTGCGTGCCCGGTTCGTGCACGTGCAGTCGCCGTCGGAATTGCGCACGGCGCTGCAGGTTGGCGCGGATATGGTCGTGTCCGACGTATCGATGCCGGCGTTCAGCGGCTTCGATGCACTGGCCATCGTGCGCGAGTTCGATCCGGCGATTCCGTTCGTGCTGGTGTCGGGCGCGCATGAAGACGATGTGGCCGCACGCGCTGCCGCCTTGCGCGTGCAGGCCTATCACTTGAAGGAAGACGTGGCCGGCTTGCTGCACGCCGTCAGGCAGGCACCGCGGATGTCACCGTCGTGCCGGGAAGCTGCTGCCGCGCACGAGCGTCCGGCCCTCGAGAACTAGGACGCATTTCAGCAATCGTCGGCCCGGAACGCATCGCGCAGCCAGTTGAAGCGCGGCGCGTCCGGATCGCCCTCGGCTTCGATCACGTCGAAGCGGCAGGCACCATTGGCAAAGCGCCGGTTCCTGGCGAGGAAGGCCATGGCGGCGCGAACGAGCTTGCGGCGCTTGTGCACGTCAATCGAATCGGCGCCGCCGCCGAAGCGCGAACTGCGCCGGAAGCGGACCTCGACGAACACCAGCGTGGCGCCATCGAGCATCACCAGGTCGAGCTCGCCAACGCGGTAGTTGGCGTTGGCGGCTACATCGCGCAGTCCGGCATCGATGAGGTACTGGCGCGCGGCGGCTTCCACCGCTGCGCCACGGCTGCGCATGTCAGCGCTGGGAGGCGTTCAGCAGTGGCGTGGCGACGCCGGCGCTGAAGGTCGACCAGGCCGGCGTGCGCAGCACGTTGCCAAAACCATCCAGCCGCAGCGTGCCGGTGGCGCCGTCGATCTTGCCGTCGGCACCGGTGGCCAGTCGCTGCAGGTAGGCAGTGATCTGCCAGGCATCGAAGCCGAACGCGAACAGCCGCGCGGCGGCTCCCTTCGCGCTCGACAGCTGCGCGCCGACGTTGCTTGCCGGCGGCAGGCCGGCGACGCCGCGCGTGGTCCACACGTCGCTCGGGAAGACGATGCCGTCGAGGATGCGATCTTCTTCCGGCTTGCCCGTGCCCGACAGCACCTGCGAGGTGGCGACGCGCGGCTTGCCGGCGAGACCGGCCAGCGCCAGCTTCGGCATCAGCGTGCGTGCGTTGCTGCCCTTGATGGCGAGGAACACCGCGTCGACGCCGCCGGCTTTCTGTGCATACGGCGTGAGGTCGGCGATGCCTTCGCTGACCACGTCGGTGACTTCGCCGCCGCGTTCGACCAGGCGATCGCGCAGGCTGGTGACGGCACGCTGCTGGGTGTCGTCGCTGCCGCCGATCACCAGGACGCGGCGCGCGCCGCGGCCGAGCAGGTATTCGGCTGCGGCAATGCCTTCGTCTTCCGGCGACAGCGAGAAGCTGGCGTTGCCCGCAGGCGGCGAGACATCGCCGCGATTGAGCGCGAGCACCGGCACCGGCAGCGCGGCCTTGCCGAACAATGCATTGACTTCGTCGCGGCCGAGCGGGCCGATGACAAAATCATTGCCCTGCGACGCGGCCAGGTCGTACGCCGCGAGGGCGCCGCCGGTGGTGCCGGCGGTGTCGTAGAAGCTGATGTCGGGGCGGCGGCGCGTTTCGCCGTAGTAGCCGGCGAGGAGGCCATCGCGCACCGGCGTGGCCGGGACGGCGAGGGTGCCCGACATCGGCAGCAGCACCGCGAGCTTCACCGGCGGACGGTAGCCATCGCTGTCGGCCGGCGGGCGGTTGGCGGCATCGAACTGCCAGGCGCTGCGGTCGAACGGGCGCGGCAGCGGCAGGCCGCGGCGCAGCAGCGCCTGGCCGACATAGTTATAGAGCGGGTCGCCAGCGGCCAGGGCCGCAGCTTCGCGACTGAGGGTGGGGTTGTCGAGCTGTGCCAAGAGGCGCTCGATCTGGCGGTCGTTGGCGGTGCGCGCCGGTCCGGCCAGGGCGGCGCCGCTGCGGGCCAGTTCCCCGGCCTGCATGATCGTGGCATTGCGGCTGGCCTGCGACGTCGTGCCGGTGTGGCTGACCGTGGCGCAACCGCCGAGCAGTGCGGTGCTGATTGCCGCGGCGAAGATCCATTTCATCGCCCATCGATTCGAAGCTAGGCTCATCGGCATGCTTTCGCCGCGACGCGGCGTTCCTGAGGGACCGGTTAGGATTCTACCCGGCCCCACCGCAGACGCACGATGCCTACGTCCCAAGCAGCAAATCTCCCACCTCCGGGAATCCTCCATGTCGTGGCTACGCCGATCGGCAACCTTGGCGATCTTTCGGCGCGCGCGCTGGAGACCCTGAAGACGGTGAGCGCGATCTGCGCCGAGGACACCCGCCACACCCGCCAGCTGTTGTCGCATTTCGGCCTGGAGCGCCCATTGCTGGCCTTGCACCAGCACAACGAGGACGCCCAGGTGGAGCAGCTGGTGGCGCGCCTGCGTGCAGGGGAATCGCTGGCGCTGGTGTCCGATGCGGGCACGCCGCTGGTGAGCGACCCCGGTTTTCGCCTGGTCCGTGCCGCGCGCGCGGCCGGGATTCGCGTGTCGCCGGTGCCGGGGGCCTGCGCGGCGATCGCCGCGCTGAGCGTTGCCGGCGTGCCGAGCGATCGATTCGTCTTCGAGGGATTCCTGCCGGCCAAGGGTTCGGCGAGGCGCGAGCGGCTGTCGCGACTGGCGGGTGAGCCGCGCACGTTGATCTTCTACGAGTCGGCGCACCGCATCGAGGAGTCCCTCGAGGACCTGGCCGCGGCATTCGGCGAAGCGCGCGCAGCGGTGGTGGGGCGCGAGCTGACCAAACTGTTTGAAACGGTCCTCGACGGCAGCCTGGGCGAATTGAAGGCACGCGTGGCGGCCGACCCCAACCAGCGCAAGGGCGAATTCGTGGTGATCGTGGAGGGCGCCGGCGACGACGCCGATGCCAGCATCGCCGAGGGCCGGCGCCTGTACGCCAAGCTCAGCGAGCACCTCAAGCCCTCGCAGGCCGCCAAACTGGCCGCCGAACTGAGCGGTGCCCCGCGCAAGGCGCTCTACAACTCCGACGAAGGCTGATGACTGGCAACGTCCATGGATTCCCGCCTTCGCGGGAATGACGTGAGTGCAGTGATGCGCCGGTGCCAAAGACGAAACCACAGCCCCCTTTAGTAAAGGGGGCGCCGCGGCAGCGGCAGGGAATTGGAGGTCAACTGAGTCGGGGCCCAAGGTTTGCGCAGCAAATCTTGGGGTTTATTCAAACGCGAAGCGTTAGAATAAGCACGGCGGAGTCGGCCAGGCAGTCGCGTCATCCTTTCGGGGGTGCCGAGGAAAGTCCGGGCTCCACAGGGCACGGTGCCAGGTAACGCCTGGGCGGCGCAAGCCGACGGAAAGTGCAACAGAGAGCAGACCGCCGAACGGCGTCGCAAGACGTGCGTGGTAAGGGTGAAACGGTGCGGTAAGAGCGCACCGCGAGTCTGGCAACAGACCGGCACGGCAAACCCCACCGGGAGCAAGACCAAATAGGGAGGCAATGCCGCGGCCCGCGGTGTCTCCGGGTAGGTTGCTTGAGCGTAGCGGCGACGCTGCGCCTAGAGGAATGACTGTCCTAGACAGAACCCGGCTTACAGGCCGGCTCCGCCGCTCTTTTCGCGCATTGCGCGAAAAGAGCCCCAAGTTGCTGCGCAACTCGGGCCCCGGGCTTTTTGCCTCCAATTCCCTGCCGCTGCCGCGGCGCCCCCTTTACTAAAGGGGGCTGTGGCTTCGCTGCTCGTGTCCGGGACGCTGGCCGGATCGCTCCCTTCTCCCCTTGTGGGAGAAGGTGCCCGAAGGGCGGATGAGGGGATGGCTTTTCGGGCCCATAGACATCGTCGATTCATCCTGGGGATGTGATCGGTGTCGCAAATGGGGCCGGTGGTGCTGCGGAGCAGCATCGGCAAAGTGCCTGGGGTCGGCTTTGCGCGGGGTGGCGCCTGGGGCCCTTCCAGTTTCAAAAAATGAGACTAAACAAAGGCTAGTGGATAAGTCTTGAATAAGACTGTGAAGTTCGCTGCAAGCCCTTGATGCGACTGGCGAAATTGTCTCTCCAAACTTGTTGACAACCCTGTGGGGCGTGCCTAAGGTGGGCATCTGAGGGAAAACCGGGTTTTTTGTGGTTTTTCAGTGACCAAGCCGCCCGCTTAGAGGTGGCCCCAACCAGGTGCTGAATGTTCCAGGGTGAGACCGCCATCACGATCGACGACAAGGGCCGGCTGGCGGTGCCCACCGTCTACCGTGACGCCGTCGCGCGCGAATGCGGCAACCGCCTGGTCATCACCTACAACCCCTTCGAGTCCGGCTCGCTGTACGTCTATCCGCTGGCCATCTGGGAACGCGTCCGCGACCAGGTCAACGCCCTGCCCAAGGCCAAGAAGGTCAACCGCAGCATGCAGTTGAAGCTGGTCGGCGCAGCGACCTTCGTCGAGCTCGACGGCAATGGCCGCATCAGCATTCCCGCCAGCCATCGCGCTGCCGTGGGCATCGAGAAGAAGGCCGTGCTGCTGGGCATGGGCGACAAGTTCGAACTGTGGAGCGAGCAAGCGCACCACGCGCAGATCCGTCAGACCATTTCTGACGACGATCTGAGCGAGGAGCTTCTCGACCTGCAGCTGTGACGGTGGGTGGCATGGGGCGCGGCGCGCTTTCCGGCCACCTTCCCGTGATGTACGCGCAGGTGCTGGACGGCCTGAACGTGCGCGGGAACGGAACGTACCTGGATGGCACGTTCGGGCGCGGCGGCCATGCGCGTGGCGTGCTGGAACAACTCGGCCCCGGAGGCCGGCTGCTGGTCATGGACAAGGATCCCGAAGCGATTGCCGTTGCCGAACGCGAGTTCGCCGCGGACCCGCGCGTGGCGATCTACCGTGGCAGCTTCGCCGAACTGGCGCAGTGGAATGAAACCGCTGCCGGCCTCGACGGCATCCTGTTCGACCTGGGCGTGTCGTCGCCGCAGCTCGATGTCGCCGAGCGCGGCTTCAGCTTCGGCAAGGACGGCCCGCTCGACATGCGCATGGATCCCGACAGCGGGCTCAGTGCAGCGCAATGGCTGGCCCAGGCCGACGAGCGCGAGATCGCCGACGTGCTGTGGACCTACGGCGAAGAGCGCATGAGCCGCAAGATCGCCCGCACCATCGTCGCTCGTCGCAGCGAACAGCCGCTGCTGCGCACCGCGCAGCTGGCCGACCTGATCGCCTCGGTGATGCCGCGCGGCGACAGCAAGATCCATCCGGCCACGCGCAGCTTCCAGGCGATCCGCATCTTCATCAACCGCGAGCTGGCCGATCTCGAGATCGGCCTCGACGCGGCGTTGGCGCGCCTCAAGCCCGGTGGCCGCCTGGCGGTGATCAGCTTCCACTCGCTCGAAGACCGCATCGTCAAGCAGTTCATCCTGCGCCACAGCAAGGCGCCGCCGGCCAATCGCCGCATGCCGGTGGAAGTGGCGTTCACGCCGGTGCTGATGGCGATCGGTGGCGCGCAGAAGGCCTTCGACGAGGAAACCTCGGTCAATCCGCGCGCCCGCAGTGCGGTGCTGCGCGTGGCCGAGATGCTGCCGGTCGATGGCAAGGAGGCGGCATGAGCATCACCCGCCTGCTGGTGAGCGTGCTGGTGGTGGCCAACGTCGTCTCGGCCCTGGCGGTCGTGGAAGCGCGTCACCAGCACCGCCAGCTGTTCGTCCAGCTCAGCCGCCTGGAGCGTGCGCGTGACGAACTCAACATCGAGTTCGGCCGGTTGCAGCTCGAGCAGGCCACCTGGGCGGAAAGCAACCGCATCGACCAGGTCGCGCGCGATCGCCTCGGCATGAAGTTTCCGGAAGGCGCCGAAACCGTGGTGATCCGCCCATGACCGGTCGCAACGCCAAGCCCGCCGGCCGCACCAGCCCGCTCGAGCGGCTGCTCGCGCTGCGCGAGAAGTTCGGCGGCGGCGATCGCGACCGTGTCGCCGGCAAGGGCCGCGGCCGCGCCTCGTTCAACCTGCGCAACCGCCTGCTGATCGTCGGCAGCGCGCTGGGCGTGTGCTCGATCGCGCTGGTCGCGCGTGCGCTCGACCTGCAGGTCATCAGCAACGACTTCTACCGCCAGCAGGGCGATGCCCGTTCGCTGCGCGAGATTCCGATCCCGACCTCGCGCGGCATGATCACCGACCGCAACGGCGAGCCGCTGGCGGTGTCGACGCCGGTCGAGTCGATCTGGGCGAACCCGCAGGAACTGCTGGCCAATCCGACCCGCATCCCGCAGCTGGCCAAGGCGCTGGGCGTTTCGACCGAAGCGCTGACGCGCAAGCTCAGCCAGCGCGCCGACAAGGAATTCGTCTACCTCAAGCGCCGGATCAATCCGGACGAGGCGCGTCGGATCCTCGCGCACAAGACCCCGGGCGTGTTCTCGCAGCGCGAGTTCCGTCGCTTCTACCCGCAGGGTGAGGCGATGTCGCACATCCTGGGTTTCACCAACATCGACGACCTGGGCCAGGAAGGCCTGGAGCTGGCGTTCGACGATTGGCTGCGCGGCAAGCCCGGCGCCAAGCGCGTGATCCGCGACGGTGCCGGCCGGATTGTCGAGAGCGTCGACCTGGTCAAGCCGGCCGAGCCGGGCCACGACCTGACCCTGACCATCGATCGCCGCATCCAGTACCTGGCCTTCCGCGAGCTGCGCGGCACGCTGCAGCGCACCGGCGCGAGCAGTGGCTCGGTGGTGGTGCTCGACATCGCCACCGGCGAAGTGCTGGCGATGGCCAACCTGCCGACCTACAACCCCAATGCGCTCAGCGTCGGCAACCCCGACACGCATCGCAACCGCGCCGTCACCGACGTGATCGAGCCGGGCTCGACGATGAAGCCGCTGACCGTCGCCGCCGCGCTCGAGGCCGGCGTGATCACCGCGCATTCGACCTTCGACACCAACCCGGGCTGGATGCCGAACGGTCGCTATCGCACCACCGACCACCGCAACTACGGTGTGCTCGACACGACCGGCGTGATCACCAAGAGCTCCAACATCGGCGCAGCCAAGATCGTGGCGCGGATCCCGAGCCAGCGGTACTACGACTTCCTGCACCGCTTCGGCTACGGCCGCAAGACCAACAGTGGCTTCCCCGGCGAGTCGTCGGGCGTGCTCGCGCCGCCGTCGCGCTGGAGCGGTACGACCAAGCAGACCATGTCCTACGGTTACGGCCTGTCGGCCACGCCGCTGCAGATCGCCCAGGCCTATGCGGCGCTCGGCAATGGCGGCCGCCTGATTGCGCCGACGTTCGTGAAGGGCGGCGAGCAGCACGAGCCGGTGCAGGTGCTCGATCCGGCGATCTCCGGCCAGATCATGCGGATGATGCAGACCGTGACCGAACCGGGCGGCACCGCCACGCAGGCGGCGATCCTGGGCTACCACGTCGCAGGCAAGACCGGCACCGCGCGCAAGTTCAACGACACCGGCGGTTATTCGCGCCGCTACGTGTCGTTCTTCGCCGGCGTGGTTCCGGTCAACAACCCGCGCTTCTCGATGGTGGTGGTCGTCAACGATCCCGATCCGGCGAAGGGCTACTACGGCGGTTTCGTCTCCGGCCCGGTGTTCAAGAACGTCATGGAAGGCGCGCTGCGCCTGATGGACGTCGCACCCGACGACATCGACACCTGGATGGCGGCGCAGGCCGAAGCCGAGGCCAAGCGCGCCAAGGCCAACGGCGGCAAGCCGTCCGGCGCGGTGCTGCCGGCACCGGCGCAGGTGGCCGCATTGCCCGTCTCGACGGGCGTCGTGGCCACGCCGGGAGGTGGCCGATGAGCGGCCTGATGAAGCTGGCCGAACTGCTGCCCGATGTCGCCGGCATACCTCCGCAGCTGCAGATCAGCGGACTGGTGCTGGATTCGCGCGCGGTCCTGCCGGGTTACGCATTCGTCGCCATCGCCGGTTTCGGCGCGCATGGCCTGCGCTTCGTCGACCAGGCGCGCGCGGCCGGTGCCAGCGCGATCCTGTTCGAGCCGCCGGCGCCGGAAGACCTGCCGGCGCCTGCCGATACCATCGCCGTGCCGGGCCTGCGTTCGCGCCTGGGCGAGATGGGCGATGCCTTCCACGGCCGCGCTACTGCCGCCATGGACGTGGTCGGCGTCACCGGCACCAATGGCAAGACCTCCACGGTGCAGCTGCTCACGCAGGCCTGGCACCTGCTCGGCATCCGCAGCGGCAGCGTCGGCACGCTCGGCGCCGGCCTGTTCGGCGCGGTCGTGCCGACCGGCTTCACCACGCCGCTGGTGCTGCAGACGCACGAGCTGCTGGCGCAGATGCGCGACCAGGGCGCGCAGGCCATCGCCATGGAAGCCAGCTCGCACGCGCTCGACCAGGGCCGCGTCGATGGCGTGCACTTCGATGTCGCAGTGTTCACCAACCTCACGCGCGACCACCTCGACTACCACGGCGACATGGCCAGCTACGGCGCCGCCAAGGCACGCCTGTTCGCGTGGCCGGGCCTGTCGGCGGCGGTGATCAACCTCGACGACGAGTTCGGCCGCGAGCTGATCGCGACACTGCCGCAAGGCGTGCGCGCCATCGGCCTGAGCTCGCGCGGCGCGCAAGACGCGACGCTGCTGGCGCAGTCGCTGCGCTTCGACAATGCCGGCATCGGTTTCGAACTGGTGCACGAAGGCGAGGCCCACCCGGTGAGCTCGCCGCTGCTGGGCCGTTTCAATGTCGACAACCTGCTGGCGGTCGCCGGCACGCTGCTGGCACTGGGCGAGCAGCCGGCACGGATCGCGCAGGTGCTGTCGCAGCTGCAGCCGATCCACGGTCGCATGAACCGCCTCGGCGGCGATGGCGTGCTGCCGCTGGTGGTGATCGATTACGCGCACACGCCCGATGCCCTCGAGCAGGCGCTGACCTCCTTGCGCGCCCACGTGCAGGAACGCCTGCTGTGCGTGTTCGGCTGCGGTGGTGATCGCGATCGCGGCAAGCGCCCGCAGATGGCCGCCATCGCCGAGCGCCATGCCGACGTGGTGATCGTCACCGACGACAACCCGCGTTTCGAGAACGGCGACATCATCGTCGACGACATCATGGCCGGCTTCGACAATCCCGCGCTGGTCAGCGTGCAGCGCGACCGCGCCGCGGCGATCGCGCGCGCGGTCGGCATGGCCGGCCCCAACGACATCGTGCTGGTGGCCGGAAAGGGCCATGAGCCTTACCAGGACATCCAGGGCGTGCAGTACCCCTTCGACGATACCCAGGTCGCGCGTGCGGCCCTGGAGGCCCGGGCATGAAGCCGCTGCATCTGTCCGAGGTCGCGCGCATGACCGGTGGCCGCCTGCATGGCGCCGACGCGGTGGTGGCGACTGTCGCCACCGACACGCGCGCGTTGCCGCAGGGCGGCGCGGTGCTGTTCATCGCACTCAAGGGCGAGCGCTTCGATGGGCACGACCACGTGGCATCGCTGCCGGCCGACAAGGTCGCCGCGGTGCTGGTGTCGCGCCAGATCGACACGGCGATTCCGCAGGTGATCGTCGCCGATACCCAGCGTGCGCTGGCCGACCTGGCCGCGGCCGTGCAGCGCGCCCGCATCGAGAGCGGCAACGGCGAGAAGATCGTCGCCATCACCGGCAGCAACGGCAAGACCAGCGTCAAGGCACTGACGCTGGCGATCCTGGAGCGCGTCGGCCCGACCTACGCCACGCCGGGCAACCGCAACAACGAGATCGGCCTGCCGCTGGCCGTGCTCGATGCGCCCGAGGGCGTGCAGTTCTCGATCTACGAGATGGGCGCCGGCCAGCCGGGCGACATCGCTTACCTGACCGCGGTCGTCCGCCCCGACGTCTCGGTGGTCAACAACGTCGCGCCGGGCCATCTGGAGCGCATGGGCAGCCTGCTCGGCGTTGCCGACACCAAGGCCGCGATCTACGACGCACTGCCGCCCACTGGCGTGGCCGTGATCAACGCCGACGATGCTTTCGCGCCGTACTTCGCCGAGCGCGCACACGGTCGCCGGCTGGTTCGCTTCGGCCTGGATGCCAGCGCCGACATCACCGCACTCAACATCCAGCCGCAGGGCGATGGCTCTCGCTTCACCCTGGTGACGCCGGAAGGCGAGGGCACGATCACGCTGGCGCTGCCCGGCCGCCACAACGTCCGCAATGCGATGGCCGCGGCCGCGCTCGCGCTGGGCGTGGGTGCGCCGCTGCAGGCCGTCATCGATGGCCTCAGCGCCGCCCGGTCGGTGCCCGGTCGCCTGATCACGCGCCACCTCGACAACGGCGCGGTGCTGATCGACGACAGCTACAACGCCAATCCCGGTTCGCTTGCCGCCGCCATCGACACGTTGTCTGAAGGCGGTGGCGAAGCCTGGCTGGTGCTCGGCGACATGCGCGAGCTGGGCGTCGATGCCGAGGCGATGCATGCCGAAGCCGGCCGCCGCGCCAAGAGCGCGCGCATTGCCCGGCTGTTCACGCTGGGCCCGTACAGCGCGGCCGCCGCCGCGGCCTTCGGCGAGGGCGCCATGCATTTCGAAAGCCACGACGCGCTGGCCGACGCCCTGCGCGCGCAGTTGCACCAAGGAGTTCGCGTGCTGGTGAAGGGTTCGCGCGGCAGCGCGATGGATCGGATCGTGACGGCGTTGGCCGGCACGGACAAGAAGGGGAATCCCGATGCTGCTTGAACTCACTCGCTGGCTGGAACAACTGCAGAGCCTGTTCGGTCTTTTCAGTTACCTGACCTTCCGCGGCATTCTCAGCGCGCTGACCGCGCTGGCGCTGTCGCTGTGGTGGGGCCCGGCGGTGATCCGTCGCCTCGGCCAGCTCAAGGGCGGCCAGCCGATCCGCAAGGACGGCCCGCAGTCGCACTTCTCCAAGGCCGGCACGCCGACCATGGGCGGTGCGCTGATCCTGATCACGGTGATGGCCTCGGTGCTGCTGTGGGGCGACCTGCGCAACAAGTACGTCTGGACCGTGCTGCTGGTGATGCTCGCCTTCGGCGCGATCGGCTGGTACGACGACTGGATCAAGATCGTGCGCCGCGACCCGAACGGACTGAAGTCGCGCTGGAAGTACCTGGCGCAGTCGGTGTTCGGCCTTGCCGCCGGCCTGTACCTCTATCTGTATGCCGACGTGCCGGCGGCGACGACCTTCTATGTGCCGTTCTTCAAGTCGATCGCGCTGCCGCTGGCCGGCATCGGCTTCGTGGCCATCGCCTACTTCTGGATCGTCGGCTTCTCCAACGCGGTCAACCTGACCGACGGTCTCGACGGCCTGGCGATCATGCCCACGGTGCTGGTCGCCTGCGCGCTGGGCATCTTCGCCTACGCGTCGGGCCATGCCGAGTTCTCCAAGTACCTGCAGATTCCGGCGGTGCCGGGTGCCGGTGAGCTGGTGATCATCTGCGCGGCCATTGCCGGCGCCGGCCTGGGCTTCCTGTGGTTCAACACCTACCCGGCCATGGTGTTCATGGGCGACATCGGCGCGCTCGCGCTGGGCGCCGTACTCGGCACGATCGCGGTCATCGTGCGCCAGGAACTGGTGCTGGTGATCATGGGCGGCATCTTCGTCATCGAGACGCTGTCGGTGATGATCCAGGTGGGCTCGTTCAAGCTCACCGGCAAGCGCGTGTTCCGCATGGCGCCGATCCACCATCACTTCGAGCTCAAGGGCTGGCCGGAGCCGCGCGTGATCGTGCGCTTCTGGATCATCTCGGTGGTCCTCGTCCTGGTCGGCCTGGCGACGTTGAAGGTGCGCTGATGACCGACCTCTCGACCACTCGCCAGGCAACCCGCCTCGACGCCATCGGCGGCCACTTCGATCCGTGGCTGCTGGGCATCTCGTGCGCGCTCGCCTGCCTGGGCGTGGTCATGGTCGGCTCGGCATCGATCGGCGTCGCCGACGGTCACGACGTCGGTCCGTTCTACTTCCTGAGCCGCCACGTCGTGTTCCTCGCCATCGGCCTGGTCATGGCGCTTTGGGTGATGCGCACCGAGCTCAAGACCATCGAGCAGCACAACCAGTGGCTGCTGCTGGTCTGCTTCGTGCTGCTGATCGCGGTGTTCGTGCCCGGCATCGGCCGCAGCGTCAACGGCGCGCGCCGCTGGTTGAACCTGGGCGTGTCGAACTTCCAGGCGGTCGAGGCGGTGAAGCTGCTCTACATCGTCTGGCTGGCCAGCTACCTCAAGCGTTACAGCGAGGAAGTCACCGCTACCTGGGGCGCGATGCTCAAGCCGATCGGCGTCGCCGTCGGGCTGGTGGTGCTGTTGCTGCTGCAGCCGGACTTCGGTTCGTCGTCGCTGATCCTGGCCGTCACCGCCGGCATGCTCGTGCTCGGTGGCGTCAACATGCCGCGCATGTTCGGCCCGGTGCTGATCGGCCTGCCGGTGCTGGCGATCGTGGCCATCGCCGAGCCCTACCGCGTCACCCGCCTGACCTCGTTCCTCGATCCGTGGCAGGACCCGTTCAAGACCGGCTACCAGCTGACCAACGCCCTGATGGCAGTAGGTCGCGGCGAATGGATCGGCGTCGGCCTCGGCGCATCGGTGCAGAAGCTGTCGTACCTGCCGGAGGCGCATACCGACTTCATCATGGCCGTGATCGCCGAAGAGTTCGGCTTCCTCGGCGTGTGCACGGTGGTTGCGCTGTACGCCGGCCTGGCCGGCCGCGCGTTCTGGCTGGGCCTGAAGTGCGTCGAGATGCGTCGCCATTTCGCTGGCTACTGCGCTTTCGGCATCGCGCTGTGGATGAGCCTGCAGAGCTTCGTCTCGATCGGCGTCAACCTCGGCCTGCTGCCGACCAAGGGCCTGACGCTGCCGATGGTGTCCTACGGCGGCTCGAGCGTGATCATGACCTGCGCCGCACTGGGCCTGCTGCTGCGCGTGTCCTACGAACTCGACCGCGCCCAGCGCCAGGTCGCCCGCGTGCGCAACGAAACCACGCCGCCGCCGGTCGCTTCGCCGTCGCCGACGACGCCTGCTCCGGCGCCCGTGGCCGCAGCGCATGCCAAGCGCGGCGACGTGCGCGGCACCAGCCGCCTGCGCCAGCGCGTTGAACCCACCCTCGGGAGGATCGCATGAAGGTTGCCGCGACCGACTCCGACCTGCATCCGGTGATGATCCTCGCCGGCGGCACCGGTGGGCATATCTTCCCGGGCCTGGCCGTCGCGCGCGAACTCAAGGAACGCGGCGTGCCGGTGCTGTGGCTCGGCGCCGAAGGCGGCATGGAAACGCGCCTGGTGCCGCAGCACGACATCGCCATCGACACGATCGCGGTCAGCGGCATGCGCGGCAAGGGCATCACCACGATGCTGGCGACGCCGTTCCGCCTGATCGGCGCCGTGCGTGCCGCGTTGCAGACGCTGCGCGAGCGCCAGCCGCGTGCCGTTGTCAGCTTTGGCGGCTATGCGGCCGGCCCCGGTGGCATCGCCGCGCGCATCGCCGGCATCCCGCTGCTCGTGCACGAACAGAACCGCGCGCCCGGCCTGACCAACCGCGTGCTGGCGCGCTTCGCCCGGCACGTGCTCACGGGTTTCCCGGGCACGTTCCCGAACCTCAAGGAAGAAGTGGTCGGCAATCCGGTGCGCAGCGAGATCGCCGCGGTGATGCCGCCGAGCGGTCGCTTCGCCACGCGCACTGGCCCGATCCGCCTGCTCGTGCTTGGCGGCAGCCAGGGTGCGCGCGCATTGAACACGGCGATGCCCAAGGCCATCGCCGGCCTGCGCGGGCGCCTGGCCTGCGAAGTGCGACACCAGAGCGGCGAGAAGATGCGCGAGGAAGCCGAGCAGGCGTACGCCAAGGCCGGCGTCAATGCATCGGTCGAGCCGTTCATCGCCGACATGGCCGCGGCCTATGGCTGGGCCGACCTGGTGATCTGCCGCGCCGGCGCGCTGACGCTGGCCGAGTTGTGCGCGGTCGGTGTCGGCAGCGTGCTGGTGCCGTTCCCGCAGGCGGTCGACGACCACCAGACCAAGAACGCGCAGTACCTGGTCGATCGCGGCGCTGCGTTCCTGGTGCCGCAGGGCATCGGCAACGACCTCGGCGACCGCATCTCGGCCACGATCGAAATCCTCGGCGAGCGCGGCGCATTGCTGCAGCTGGCGCAAAGCGCGCACGCGATCGCCAGGCCCGACGCCGCCAAGCGCGTCGCCGATGCCGTCATGGAGGTCGTGCCGTGATCGCACTGGCTCAGTTCACTCCCATCAAGTTCTCCGGAAACACGCCATGAGTACCGCCCTGCGTCGCCGCCTGCAGCACACCGGCGACCTCGCCAAAGCATTCCCGCGCGTGCACTTCGTCGGCATCGGCGGCGTCGGCATGAGCGGCATTGCCGAAGTGATGGGCACGCTGGGCTACCAGGTCTCCGGTTCGGACAACGCCGACAACGCCGTGACGCGCCGCCTGGCCGCGCTCGGCATCAACGTGCAGCGCGGTCACGCCGCGGCGAACGTGCTCGGTGCCGACTGCGTCGTGGTGTCCAGCGCGATCCGCGCCGACAACCCCGAGCTGATGGAAGCGCGCGCACAGCGCATCCCGGTGGTGCCGCGCGCGGAGATGCTGGCCGAGCTGATGCGCTTCAAGCGCGGCATCGCGGTGGCCGGCACGCACGGCAAGACCACCACCACGTCGCTGGCGGCCAGCGTGCTCGCCGAGGGCGGCATCGACCCGACCTTCGTGATCGGTGGGCAGCTGCTTGCCGCCGGCGCCAACGCACGCCTGGGCACCGGCGACTGGCTGGTTGCCGAGGCCGATGAAAGCGATGGCAGCTTCCTGCGCCTGAATCCGCAGATCGCCATCGTCACCAACATCGATGCCGATCATCTGGAGAACTACGGCGGCGACTTCGCCAACGTCCAGTCGGCGTTCGAGGAATTCATGCACCGCCTGCCGTTCTACGGCCTGGCGGTCCTGTGCATCGACGACCCGGAAGTGGCGGCGCTGGCGGCAAAGACGCCGCGCCACGTCATGACCTACGGCTTCAGCGATGTGGCCGACGTGCGTGCCGAGGACGTCGAGCAGGACGGCCCGAACATGCGCTTCACCCTGTGCCTGCCCGATGCGACGCGCACGCCGGTGACGCTGGCGCTGCCGGGCCGGCACAACGTACAGAACGCGCTGGCTGCCGCTTCGGTGGCATGGCAGCTGGGCGTCAGTGCCGAAGCAATCGCGCGCGCGCTGGCCGGGTTCGCCGGCGTCGGCCGCCGCTTCAACCTGCTCGGCAGCCCGACCACGGCCAAGGGCGCGAAGGTGCAACTGGTGGATGACTACGGCCACCACCCGAAAGAGCTCGAGGCGGTGTTCGCCGCCGCGCGTGGCGGCTGGTCCGACAAGCGCCTGGTCGTGGCCTTCCAGCCGCACCGCTATAGCCGCACCCGCGACCTGTTCGACGAGTTCGCCGCGGTGCTGTCCAGCGTCGACGTGCTGGTGCTGACCGAGGTCTATCCGGCCGGCGAAGCACCGATTGCCGGTGCCGATGCCAAGTCGCTGGCGCGTGCGATCCGCGCGCGCGGCCGCATCGATCCCATCGTCGTCAGCGGCGCCGGCGCCCTCGCCAGCGTGCTGCCGGACGTGCTCAACGACGGTGACCTGCTGCTGATGATGGGCGCCGGCGACATCGGCTACGCCGCGCAGCAGATCGCAGCCAACGGATTCAACGGAACCTCGAACGGATCCTCCAATGGATCCACCAACGGAGACAGGAAGTGAGCGCGCAGTTCCCGATCGGTCCGGCCCAGGTCAGCGATCCCGCCGTGTTCGGCCGCGTTGCCGTGCTCATGGGCGGCACCAGCGCCGAGCGCGAGGTCTCGCTCGACTCCGGTCGCAACGTGCTCGAGGCGCTGCGCTCGCGCGGCATCGACGCGTTCGCGGTCGACGGTATTCCGGCCCTGGTCGACGCGATCCGCGCCGGCAGTGTCGATCGCGTGTTCAACATCCTGCACGGCAACAAGGGCGGCGGCGAAGACGGCGTCCTGCAGGGCCTGTGCGAGGCACTCGGCGTGCCGTACACCGGTTCCAGCGTGCTCGGCTCGGCGCTGACCATGGACAAGATCCGCACCAAGCAGGTGTGGCTGAGCGAAGGCCTGCCGACGCCGCGCTACGTGCGCCTGTCGCCGGGTGCCGACGTGCATGCCGCCGCGCGCGAACTCGGCCTGCCGGTGTTCATCAAGCCGTCGAGCGAAGGCTCCAGCGTCGGTGTGTCGCGCGTGCTCGCCGACGCCGACCTCGATGCCGCCGTCGAGCATGCCGCCCACTACCCGGGCGAGCTGCTGATGGAGCAGCTGATCGATGGCGAGGAACTGACCGTGCCGATGCTGCTCATCGGTGGCCGCCACGTGGCGCTGCCGTCGATCCGCATCGTCCCCAAGGGCGAGTGGTACGACTACCACGCCAAGTACATCGCCGACGACACGCAGTACCTGTGCCCGGGCCTGGAAGGCGCCGAGGAAGACACCATCCGCCGCCTGGCGCAGGAGGCCTTCGTCTCCGCCGGTTGCCACGGCTGGGGCCGCGTCGACTTCATGCGCGACCGCGGCACCGGCGCGCTGTATCTGCTCGAAGTGAACACCGCCCCGGGCATGACCAGCCACTCGCTGGTGCCCAAGGCTGCGCGCCAGGTCGGCATCGAGTTCGATGAACTGTGCTGGCGCGTGCTCGAGTCGAGCCTCGCCCAGGCTGCCGGAGGTGCATCGGCGTGAACGCCATGCTTCGCCTCGTTGGCTGGATCCTCGCGCTGGCACTGGTCGTGCTGCCGATCGTGGCCGTGCTCAACGGCTGGATCGGTGCGAGCCAGTGGCCGCTGCAGAAGCTGCGCGCTACCGGCCAGTTCGAGCGCGTCGACGAGGCGCTGCTGCGCCGCACGGTCATGCCGTATGCGCAACGCGGATTCTTTGCCGTCGACCTAGCCGCGGCGCAGGACGCGGTGTCGAAGCTGCCGTGGGTCGAGCACGCACAGGTGCGCAAGCGCTGGCCGGACGTGCTGGAAGTGATCGTGGTCGAGCACCGTCCGTTCGCGCGCTGGGACAAGGACCTGTTGCTGTCGCAGCAGGGCAAGCTGTTCCCGGCCAAGGGCGTCGAAGTGCCGGCGGGCCTGCCGCAACTGGGCGGCCCTCACACGCGCGTGGCGGAAGTGGTGGAGCTCTACAACGAATCGC
Source organism: Lysobacter sp. GCM10012299 (assembly GCF_042649405.1). NCBI lineage: Bacteria > Pseudomonadati > Pseudomonadota > Gammaproteobacteria > Lysobacterales > Lysobacteraceae > Lysobacter > Lysobacter sp. GCM10012299. The sequence goes on from NZ_JBHRZC010000001.1 coordinate 199,257, forward strand.
GCGCGCAGTTCGCGCCGATCGGCCTGGACGTGAAGGAAATCGCGCTCGATCCGCGCGGCAGCTGGACGCTCGGCCTCGACAACGGCGCGCAGATCGTGGTCGGACGCAGCGAAGCGCGCGCACGCATCGGACGCTTCGTGCGCCTGATGCCGCAGCTGATGGCGCAGCAGACGCAGGTGCTCAAGCGCGCCGACCTTCGCTACACCAATGGTTTTGCACTGACGTGGGCGCCGGTCCCGGCGCCGGCGGCCGTGCCGCAGCAACCGCAAGGACAAATATGAATCGCAAGGGCGACAAGTCGCTGATCGTTGGACTCGACATCGGCACCTCGAAAGTGGTGGCGCTGGTCGGCGAGTATTCGCCGGGCAACCCGATCGAGGTGATCGGCATTGGTTCGCACGAGTCGCGCGGGCTCAAGCGCGGCGTGGTCGTCGACATCGAATCGACCGTGCAGTCGATCCAGCGCGCGATCGAGGAAGCCGAGCTGATGGCCGGCTGCGAGATCCGCTCGGTCTACGCCTCGATCTCCGGCAACCACGTGCAGTGCCGCAACTCGCAGGGCATTGCCCCGATCCGCGACGGCGAGGTCACCTACGGCGATCTCGACCGCGTGCTCGAAGCCGCCAAGGCCGTGGCCATCCCCGCCGACCAGAAGATCCTGCACGCGATCCCGCGCGACTACGTGCTCGACGATTCGCAGGACGGCATCCGCAACCCCGTCGGCATGACCGGCGTGCGCCTGGAGGTGCATGCGCACCTGGTGGTGTGCGCGCAGTCGGCCGCGGCCAACATCAGCAAGTGCGTGCAGCGCTGCGGCCTGCAGATCGATGACCTCGTCCTCAGCGTGCTGGCCTCCAGCCAGGCCGTGCTGACCTCCGACGAGCGCGAGCTCGGCGTGATCCTGGTCGACATCGGCGCGGGCACCACCGACATCGCCGTGTTCGTCGGCGGTGCGATCGCGCACAGCGCGAGTCTGCCGATCGCCGGCGACAAGGTCACCGAAGACATCGCCCACATGCTGCGCACGCCGACGCCGGAGGCGGAGCAGATCAAGGTCCGCTACGCCTGCGCGCTGGCGCAGATGGCGACCGCCGAGGAGTCGATCCAGGTGCCCAGCGTGGGCGACCGTCCGCCGCGGCGCATGCCGCGCGCCTCGCTGGCGCAGGCGGTGCAGGCGCGCTACGAGGAAATCTTCGAGATGGTCCAGGCCGAACTGCGCCGCAGCGGCTTCGAGCACCACGTCCGCGCCGGCATGGTCCTGACCGGCGGCGCGGCAAAGATGGAAGGCGTGGTCGAGCTGGCCGAGGAAATGCTGCAGATGCCGGTGCGCGTGGGCATCCCGCAGCACGTGACCGGTCTTGGCGAAGTGGTCGGCAACCCGGTGCATGCCACCGGCGTGGGCCTGTTGTTGATGGGCAGCCAGATCGAGCACCCGCGTCGCCCGGTGATCTCCACCGGTCGCGCCGGCAGCTTCTTCAGCAAGCTCAAGAACTGGTATCGCGGCGAGTTCTGACGATGGTCAGGACCGCGGCAAACACGGGTTGGACAAGCGGGCAGGCGAGGCGAAGGCGAAGAGCGGCAGGCAGCACCCAGTATTTCGAAAGCAACACGACACATAACTAGCAACACATAACGAGGACGACGACATGGCACATTTCGAACTGGTTGAAAAGATGGCCCCGAACGCGGTGATCAAGGTTGTTGGCGTGGGTGGTGGCGGCGGCAACGCCGTTGCGCACATGGTCAGCGGCAATGTCGATGGCGTTGAATTCATCACCGCCAACACCGACGCGCAGGCGATCAAGAACTGCGGCGCCAAGCTGCAGCTGCAGCTCGGCAGCAACGTGACGAAGGGTCTCGGTGCTGGCGCCAATCCCGAAGTCGGCCGCCAGGCCGCGCTGGAAGACCGCGAGCGCATCATGGATGCACTGACCGGCGCCGACATGGTGTTCATCACCGCCGGCATGGGCGGTGGCACCGGCACCGGCGCCGCGCCGGTGGTGGCGCAGCTGGCCAAGGAGATGGGCATCCTGACCGTCGCCGTGGTCACCAAGCCGTTCCCGTTCGAGGGTCGCCGCCGCATGCAGGTCGCGCTCAAGGGCATCGAGGAACTGAGCCACCACTGTGACTCGCTGATCACCATTCCCAACGAAAAGCTGATCACCGTCCTCGGCCGCAACGCCACGATGATCCAGGCCTTCCGCGCCGCCAATGACGTGCTGCTCGGCGCCGTGCAGGGCATCGCCGACCTGATCGTCCGCCCGGGCCTGATCAACGTCGACTTCGCCGACGTGCGCACCGTGATGAGCGAGATGGGCCTGGCGATGATGGGCACCGGCTCGGCACGCGGCGACGACCGCGCGCAGGCCGCCGCCGAGTCGGCGATCCAGAACCCGCTGCTCGACGACGTCAACCTGTCCGGCGCCAACGGCATCCTGGTCAACATCACCGCCGGTCCGGACTTCACGATGGCCGAGTTCGACGAAGTCGGTCGCACCATCGAGAACTTCGCGTCCGAAGACGCCACCGTCGTCATCGGCACCGTGCTCGATCCGGACATGCAGGACGAGGTCAAGGTCACCGTGGTCGCCACCGGCCTCAACCGCGCCGTCTCCCGCCAATCGGTCCGCGGCAGCGAGAAGGAAGCCCTGCGCGCCCCGATCACCCTGGTGCGCAATGCCACCACCGGCCAGCCGGAATTCGGTGCGATGGAAGACATGGCCGCCCCGGTCCGTCCGAGCTTCGGCAACAGCCTGCGCGGCAGCACGTCTGCACGCTCGGCCGAGCCGTCGTCCTCGCCGGCCGTGGCCGACTTCGGCAGCGACAGCAGCTACCTGGACATCCCGGCGTTCCTGCGCCGCCAGGCGGACTGAGCCCGGCGACACCGTCCCAACCTCCCCCTGCGAGCAGGGGGAGGCGCAAGAACGTCGTCGTCTCTGCAGTCCCTTGGGCCTCTCTATCGAGGCTTTAGGCCGGTCGACTCCGCGAAAGCGGGTCGACCGGCCATCTTGCCCGGTCCGCAAGGCCGGACAGTGACGGATTTCCGTTAAGGTTCAGGCTGCCCGGTGGTATTCTTTCGCGCCGTTCAGGTGGGAATGAATTGCATCTGCCTGCCCGTGGCCTTAAATATCCCGGACGCGCATAGATGCATGCGTCCCAGTCCCTGATAGCGATGTCCGCGAAGTTGTGTCCCTGCCAGTGATGTCCCTGACAGGTCTGCCCCCGACAGGTTTTCCCAGATGCTGCGCCAGCGCACCCTCAAGAACGTGATCCGCGCCACCGGCGTCGGCCTGCACAGCGGTGAGAAGGTTTTCCTCACCCTGCGTCCGGCTCCCGTCGATACCGGCATCGTGTTCCGCCGCGTCGATCTCGACCCGGTGGTGGAAGTGCCTGCCAGCGCCGAACTGGTCACCGAGACCACGTTGTGCACGGGCCTGACCTGCGGCCCCGCCAAGATCCAGACCGTCGAGCACCTGCTGTCGGCCCTGGCCGGGCTGGGCATCGACAACATCTATGTGGAGCTGTCCGCGGCCGAAGTGCCGATCATGGACGGCTCCTCGGGCCCGTTCGTGTTCCTGCTGCAGTCGGCCGGCATCGCCGAGCAGGAAGCGCCCAAGCGTTTCATCCGCATCAAGCGCCCGGTGGAAGTGCGCGACGGCGACAAGGTCGCGCGTTTCGAGCCGTACGACGGCTTCCGCCTGGACTTCACCGTGCAGTTCGACCACCCGGCCATCCCGGCCTCGCAGTCGCGCGCGGTGGTGGAGTTCTCCACCGCCAACTACATCCAGGAAGTCAGCCGCGCCCGCACCTTCGGCTTCATGCGCGACCTGGAGTACATGCGCGAGCGCAACCTGGGCCTGGGCGGCTCGATGGACAACGCGATCGTCCTCGACGAATTCCGCGTCCTCAACGACGACGGCCTGCGCTACGCCGACGAGTTCGTCCGCCACAAGATCCTCGACGCGGTCGGCGACCTTTACCTGGCCGGCCACCCGGTCATTGGCACCTACGTCGGCTTCAAGTCGGGCCACGCGCTCAACAACAAGCTGGTCCGCGCGCTGCTCGCCGAGCGTTCAGCGTGGGATGAAGTGACGTTCAGTGAAACCGATGCCACCCCGGCACCGGTCGCCTACGGCGTGCCCGCCACCGCCTAGGCTGCGCCTTGCCGCCCGATGCGGCAAACGTTTACATGAATTGGAAGGGCGTCACAGACGTGAACATCACGTGACGCTTTAACAATTCTTTAACGGAAACCTATCAAATTTTTTCTAACCCTTTAACAAATTCAAAGGGTTGGGCCTTTAGCATGCCCCGACCGCAGCCAATCGATGGACCCGGCAACAAGTCTGCCAAGGTCCACCTGGTTCGGCGGCACCCCCTAGGAATCGGCAGCGTCCGGATCCTTGAGGGATGCCAAAGCGGCCTGCAATGCTAGCAGTGCAGTCGCTGAGATGGGTTTGGCTTTCCGATCCGATTGTGGGGAGGCAGTCGTCGGAGTTGTCGTTTTGACGATCAGTTCAGCCGCATCCAGCCCGACGGAACGGGCCGCGTCGAGCAGTTCCGGGGCAGCGAGCCGCAACCTGGCACGCCATACCGGGGCGTCGACGACAAACACGAGCCTGCCTCGTTCGTAATTGGCCAGCCGCGCATGCGCGGCCAGTGACGGAGGCAGGTGTGGGCGTAACCGTAGGTCCAGTTGTTCGAGCCACAAGGCACGACGAATTGGGCCGCCAGCGGGCTCGGCCAGCAGCGCATCCAGCGCGGCTTGCGGAGTCGAAGGACCTCTCTTGGGGTTCCTGGGCTTGGAATCAGACATAAGACATGACCTATCCATCCATCGTAAACAAAACCCGCGCCCAGCTGTCGCATTGGTTGCAGCAGGCCGGTTACTGGGGAGCGCAGCGACCCGCCCTGGCCATCGCCCTTCTTCTCGGCGGCGGCGCGGCGATCGGTGCAGGCGCCGGCATTGCCGACAATGCCCTGCTGCGCAGCAAGGCCGACAACCAGGAAGCGCTGATCGCGGCCACCCGCCGTGACGCCCAGCGCGAGATCAATGCCCTGGCCGCCCGCATGGGCGAGCTCCAGGCCGAGGCCAACCGCCTCAACGCCCTCGGTGAGCGCCTGACCCGCATCGGCCAGCTCCAGGACGGCGAGTTCGATTTCGACAAGCCGGTCGGCATCGGTGGTGTCGGTCCGGTCCGCGACATGACCAAGTCCGAGCTGGACGAAGGCATGGCCACCCTGGGCCAGCAGTTCAAGGCCTCGGGCGAGCAGCTCTCGGTGCTCGAGTCGCTGCTGTTCAACCGCCAGCTCGACATGAACGCGGTCCCGGGCCGCGAGCCGATCGCCGGCAGCTACATCACCTCCGGCTTCGGCGGTCGCGCCGATCCGTTCAACGGCGGCCACGCCAACCACAAGGGCCTGGACTTCAAGGCCAACGTCGGCGACCCGGTCCTGGCCGTGGCCGACGGCGTGGTCAGCTACTCGGGCGTCCGCTCGGGCTACGGCAACGTGATCGAGGTCGACCACGGCAACGGCTACGTCACCCGCTATGCCCACAATTCGCGCCTGACCCACAAGGTCGGCGAGCTGGTCCGTGCCGGGCAGGAAATCGCCAAGGCCGGTTCGACGGGCCGCTCCACCGGTGCCCACGTGCACTTCGAGGTGTGGGAGAACGGGCGTGTGGTCAATCCGCGCAACTTCCTCAGCCAGCAGTCGCCGCTGAAGGTCCAGATCAAGGGCTGATGCCGCCTGCCCCCACTTCCGCTTGCGGGAGTGGGCCGGGATGAGGGCCGCCGGCGCCTTGCAAGCACCGGACCTCGCCCCCACGGTACAATCGGACTGGCCACAGTTCAGGCTCGATGCGATCGGGGCGCACGGCGCCCCGATTTCATTTCCAGCCGACCTCCTTCCGGGGAACTTGCTGGCGGACCCGCACTCTGAGTGCGTCCCGCCTGCTGGTTCCCCTGTTCCGCTTTCCGGACCCGTACATGCTCAACAGCCTGCTTACCCGCGTTTTCGGTAGTCGCAACGATCGCCTGCTGCGTCAACTGCAACGCTCCGTCGTCAAGATCAACGCCCTCGAGCCGCAGATGGAGAAGCTCAGCGATGCTGAGCTGCAGGCCAAGACCGGCGAATTCCAGAAGCGCATTGCCGACGGCGAGTCGCTCGACAAGCTGCTGCCCGAGGCGTTTGCCGTCTGCCGCGAGGCCTCGCGCCGCGTCCTGGGCATGCGCCATTACGACGTCCAGCTGATCGGCGGCATGGTCCTGCACCTGGGCAAGATCGCCGAGATGCGCACCGGCGAGGGCAAGACCCTGGTGGCAACGCTGCCGGTCTACCTCAACGCCCTGGAAGGCAAGGGCGTCCACGTGGTCACGGTCAACGACTACCTGGCCCGCCGCGACTCGGCGTGGATGGGGCGCGTGTACAACTGGCTCGGCCTGAGCGTCGGCGTGGTCTACCCGGGCATGCCGCACAGCGACAAGCACGCCGCCTACGCCAGCGACATCACCTACGGCACCAACAACGAGTTCGGCTTCGACTACCTGCGCGACAACATGGCGCTGTCGAAGGAAGACCGTTTCCAGCGCGGCCTGAACTACGCGATCGTCGACGAGGTCGACTCGATCCTGATCGACGAGGCACGCACGCCGCTGATCATCTCCGGCCCGGCCGACGAATCGCCGGAGCTGTACATCAAGGTCAACCGCCTCGTCCCGAACCTGATCCGCCAGGCCACGGAAGAAGGCGAGGGCGACTACTGGGTCGACGAGAAGAGCAAGCAGGTGCACCTGTCGGAATCCGGCCAGGAGCACGCCGAGGCGCTGCTGCGCCAGGCCGGCATCCTGCAGGGTGAGGACGATTCGCTGTACGGCGCGCAGAACCTGGGCGTGGTCCACCACCTCAATGCCGCCATGCGCGCGCACGCCATCTACCAGCGCGACGTCGATTACATCGTCCGCGACGGCGAAGTGGTGATCGTCGACGAGTTCACCGGCCGCACCCTGGCCGGCCGTCGCTGGTCCGACGGCCTGCACCAGGCGGTCGAGGCGAAGGAAGGCGTGCCGGTCCAGCGCGAGAACCAGACGCTGGCCAGCATCACCTTCCAGAACCTGTTCCGCATGTACAACAAGCTGTCCGGCATGACCGGCACGGCCGACACCGAGGCCTACGAGTTCCAGAGCATCTACGGCCTGGAAGTGATCGTGATCCCGACCCACAAGCCGGTGCAGCGCAAGGACCACGCCGACGCGGTGTTCCTCAACCGCGCCGGCAAGTACCGCGCGGTACTGGCCGAGATCAAGGACGCCAACGCCCGCAAGCAGCCGGTGCTGGTCGGCACCACCTCGATCGAAGTGTCGGAAATGCTCAGCCAGCAGCTGCGCGACGCTGGCATCCACCACGAAGTGCTCAACGCCAAGCAGCACGAGCGCGAAGCGCACATCGTCGCGCAGGCCGGTCGCCCGGGCGCGATCACCATCGCCACCAACATGGCCGGCCGCGGTACCGACATCGTGCTCGGCGGTTCGCTCGAGAACGAAGTGGCCCAGCTGGAAGCCAGCAACGGCGGCGAGCTCGACGAAGTCACCCGCGCGCGCCTGAAGTCGGAATGGCAGGCACGCCACGAGGCCGTCAAGGCCGCCGGTGGCCTGCACATCGTCGGCACCGAGCGCCACGAGAGCCGCCGCATCGACAACCAGCTGCGCGGTCGCGCCGGTCGCCAGGGCGACCCGGGTTCGAGCCGCTTCTACCTGTCGCTCGAAGACAACCTGATGCGCATCTTCGCGGCCGACTGGGTGCAGCGCGTGATGGCGCGCATGGGCCTGAAGGAAGACGACATCATCGAAAGCCCGCTGGTGTCCAAGCAGATCGCCAACGCGCAGCGCAAGGTCGAGGCCCACAACTTCGACATCCGCAAGAACCTGCTCGACTTCGACGACGTCAACAACGACCAGCGCAAGGTCATCTACGCCCAGCGCGACGAGCTGCTCGAAGCCGAGAACGTCTCGGAGAACATCGAAGGCCTGCGCAGCGACGTGGTCGCCGACACCGTCGCGCGCTACGTGCCGCTCAACTCGATCGACGAGCAGTGGGACCTGCCGGGCCTGGAAGCGACGCTGGAGCAGGACTTCGGCGTGGCCGTGCCGCTGGTGGCGATGGCGAAGGAGAGCGAAGAGCTCGACGCCGAGACCATCGAGGAGCGCGTGCAGGAAGCCGTGCTCGGCCACTTCTCCGAGCGCGAGACGCAGCTCGGCGCCGAGACGATGCGCATGCTGGAAAAGCACATCATGCTCAACGTGCTCGACCAGAACTGGAAGGAGCATCTCGCGCGCATGGACTACCTGCGCCAGGGCATCCACCTGCGCGGTTACGCGCAGAAGCAGCCCAAGCAGGAGTACAAGAAGGAAGCGTTCGAGCTGTTCAGCGAGATGCTGGAGAAGGTCAAGCGCGAAGTCGTCATCCTGCTGGCGCGCGTGCGCATCCGCAGCGAGGACGAGGTTGCCGCACTGGAAGCGCAGGAGCGCGCAGCCGCCGAGGCGCAGGCCCGGCAGATGCAGTTCCAGCACGCCGATGTCGGCGGCTACGGTGCCGACGAGGAAGCCGCGCAGGCGCGCGCGCTGGCCGGCGGCAACGATGCCTTCGCCAATGTCGGCCGCAACGATCCGTGCCCGTGCGGCAGCGGCAAGAAGTACAAGCACTGCCATGGGCAGATCGCCTGACCATTGGTCGAATGGCACGAAAGCCCTCTCCCGCGTGCGGGCGAGGGCCCGGATGAGGGCAGGGCGCCAATAGCGAGCCCGCAGCGAACCTGCTGCGCCGACACCATGACCGGTCACCCTCCGCCAGCAACCTCACCGCACCTCGTCGGCGCACACCTCGCCGGCACACCGGCGCGCATCGTTGAAGTGGTGGCCGGCGTGATCCGCGACGCCCGCGGCCGCTTCCTGCTGACGCGCCGCACCGAAGGCCGTGACCTGGCCGGCCTGTGGGAGTTCCCGGGCGGAAAGCACGAACCGGGCGAGTCGGCCGAAGCCGCGCTGGCGCGCGAGCTGCACGAAGAACTCGGCATCGACGTCGAACTGGGCGCGCCGTTGATCGCGGTGCCGCAGGTTTACCCCGACAAGCGTTTGCGCCTGGACGTGCGCATCATCGCCAGCTGGCGCGGCACCGCTCGCGGTCGCGAAGGCCAGGCGCTGGTGTGGGTGCCGCCGCACAAGCTCGCGAGCTACGCCATGCCACCGGCGGACCGCCCGGTGGTGGCAGCCCTGCTTCAACCGCCGCACTACCTGGTGACGCCAACACCCGACGACGATGCGCGATGGCTGCTGGAGCTCGAGGCAGCGCTGGCTGCCGGCGTCCGCCGCGTGCAGCTGCGAGCCCCGGGCCTGGATCCCGCACGCTGGCGCGCACTCGCCGCGCAGGCCGTGCAGCTGTGCCGTCACGCCGGGGCCGAAGTCCTGGTCAACGCCGACGTCGCGCTCGCCCTCGAGCTGGGCATTGGATTGCACCTGCCGTCCGTGCTGCTGCACGCACAGCGCGAGCGACCGATACCGCCGGAGTTGCCGCTGGCCGCGTCATGCCATGGCGTCGACGACCTGGCCGCGGCGCAGGCACTGGCGTGTGATTTCGTCGTATTGGGCAGCGTGAAGGCGACGCCGAGCCACCCCGGCGTTGCGGGCATGGGCTGGGACGCCTTCGCCGCCATGCGCGAGCAGGTATCGCTGCCGATCTACGCGATCGGTGGCCTCGCCCCCGGCGACCTGGACGAAGCACGCGCCCACGGCGCGCAGGGCATCGCCGCCATCCGCAGCCTCTGGCCAACCTGAGAACGTAGCCCGGGTAAGCGAAGCGCACCCGGGAAGAAAGGCCCTACACCCCGACCGAAGCCAGAGCCCGATACCTGCGATCCAGCGCCGCGATCGGCGCCTCGAGCGCGTCCAGCACCCCATCGTTGACCAGCACATCGTCGGCAATGGCGAGGCGCTGGCTGCGCGTGGCCTGTGCCGCGATCATCCTGTCCGCCAGCGCCGCATCGGCGCCGTCGCGCGCCATCAAGCGCGCGCGCTGCACAGCTTCGGGCACATCGACCACCAGGATCCGCGCCAGCCAAGGGTAGGTCTCGCGGCCGCCGCCTTCCGCCAGCAGCGGAATGGCGGCAATCGCGTAGGGTCCGGCCGCCGCCAGGCAGGCGTCGTGCAGGGCGATGCGAACGCGCGGGTGGATGATCGCTTCAAGCCGCCGCCGCGCCGCATCGTCGCCGAACACGCGCTTGCGCATGGCTGCACGGTCCAGTCCGCCGTCGTCCGCAAGGACCTCGCTGCCGAATGCGGCGACCACCTCGGCCAGGCCTTCCGACTCGGGGGCGACTGCGGCGCGGGCCGCAACGTCCGCATCGGCCACGGCGATCCCGAGTGCCTCGAAGCGGCGCGTGACGACGCTCTTGCCGGAGGCGACACCGCCGGTGACGCCGATGATGAAATCGCTCATGCGCGGATCATATAGGCCCGGTCCCGACTGCGGGAGCAGGGCGCCAGGACTCAGCGGAGACCGGAGATCCGCATGTAGGTGCCCACGATCTGCTCACCCCAGAAGAAGGTGGTCCAGCCGGCAATGGCCAGGTAGGGGCCGAACGGAATCGGCGTGGCGCGGTCGCGGCCCTTCATCGCCAACCAGATCGAACCGACGATCGCCCCGACCAGCGAGGAAAACAGGATCGTCGGCAGGATGCCCTTGAGGCCGGTCCACGCACCAATGGCCGCCAGCAGCTTGAAGTCGCCGTGGCCCATGCCTTCCTTGCCCGTGAGCTGCTTGAACAGCCACCAGACGATCCACAGGCTCAAATAACCCGCCACCGCGCCGAGCAGGGCCGGCTTGGCCGGGAAATAGAGGTTGTCCGACGCGGCGATCAGGCCCAGCCACATCAAGGGCAGGGTCAGCTGGTCAGGCAGCAACTGCGTGCGCAGGTCGATGCCCGACAGCACGATCAGGAAACAGGTGAAGACGATTGCGCCAAAGCCCTGCCAGCCGAAGCCGAAGCGCCAGACGCTGGCGACCACCAGCAGCATCGTCAGCAGCTCGACCAGCGGGTACTGCGGCGAGATCGGGGTCTTGCAACTGCGGCAACGGCCCCGCAGCGCCAGGTAGCTGAACACCGGAATGTTCTCGTACCAGGACAGCTGGTGCTTGCAGTGCGGGCAATGCGACCGCTCGATCACGATGCCCGGGGGCGGTGGATCGTAGGTCTCCGGCTCGCCCAGGACCTCGCGGCTGTCGCGGCGCCACTGCCATTCCAGCCGCTTGGGCAGGCGCAGGATCACCACATTGAGGAAGCTGCCGACCAACAGGCCGAGCCCGGCCGCCAGCGGGAAACCGATGGCGGGGTTCTGATCTAGGAATGCCATGCGTCGGATTGTGGCCTAAGTAGTGCTCGCGTGGCGATCAGCCGACCGTGGCGGCAAGCTTGAAGATCGGCAGGTACATGGCGATCACCATGCCACCGACGATCACGCCCAGGAACACCATGATCAGCGGTTCCAGCAGGCTGGCCAGCGCGTCCACCGCGTTGTTGACCTCCTGCTCGTAGAACTCGGCGACCTTGAACAGCATGGTGTCGAGCGCGCCGGCCTCTTCGCCGATCGCGGTCATCTGGGTGACCATGTGCGGGAACAGGTTGACCTGCTTCATCGCCACGTTGACCGGGTAGCCGACGGCGACGTCGTCGCGGATGTTGCGCACTGCGTCCTCGTACAGCACGTTGCCAGTGGCACCGGCGACCGTGTCCAGCGCCTCGACCAGCGGGACGCCGGCCTTGAAGGTGACCGCCAGGGTGCGCGAGAAGCGGGCGATGGCCGAGTTGTGCATGATCTGGCCGATGACCGGCATCTTGAGAATCATCCGGTCGAGCAGGCGGGAGAACGCAACGGAACGATTCTTGGCCATGATGAAGGCCGTTATCGCGCCGACCACGCCCATCAGGATGACGAACCACCAGGCGACCATGAACCGGCTCAAGGCGACGATCAGCTTGGTGAACGCCGGAAGGTCTGCGCCGAAGCCCTTGAACACCTCTTCGAACTGCGGCACCACGAATACCAGCAGGATCGAGCTGACGATCAACGCCACAGCGACGACCATCGCGGGGTAGAACATCGCCTTCTTGATCTTGCCTTTGAGCGCCTCGAGGTTTTCCTTGTACGTGGCGACCGTGTCGAGCACGACCTCCAGCACACCCGCCGATTCACCGGCCTTGACCAGGTTGCGATACAGCTCGTCGAACTGGACCGGATGCTTGCTCAAGGATTCATAAAGCGACGAGCCGCTTTCGATGTCCGCGCGCACCGCGTTTACCAGCTTCACCATGCGCGGGTTCTTGTTGCCGTTGGCGATGATCTCCATCGCTCCGACGATTGGCACGCCCGACTTCATCATGGTCGCGATCTGGCGACTGAACACGGCGATGTCGAGTGGGGTGATGCGCTTGCCGGCCGCCCCGAACAGCGGCGTGCCCTTCGGCTTGACCACCTTTGGCGTGATGCCCTGTTTGCGCAATTCGGCGCGCAGGGCATTGGCGTTCTTGGCGTTCTGCTCGCCCTTCATCACCTTGCCGCGCTTGTCGGTGCCCTGCCAGGTGAAGACGGGCAGGGCGTCGGCGCGGCGCACGGGGTTGGACTTGGTGGCAATGCGAGTCGCGGACATGGTTTAGTCCTTGGTTACACGGTTGATTTCGGCGAGGCTGGTAACGCCGTTCTTGACTTTCAGCATCGCCGACTGGCGAAGGTCGTTGACGCCGGACCGCAGCGCGGCGTCGGCGATCTGCATGGCATTGCCGCCGGCCAGCACGATCGCCTGGATCTCATCGGTCATCGGCATGACCTGGTAGATGCCGGTACGGCCCTTGTAGCCCTCGGTGCAATCGGCACAGCCGACCGCCTCGTAGATCTTCAGGCCCTCGGCGATCTCCTCGGGCTTGAAGCCTTCGGCCAGCAGCGCATGCTCGGGCAGGTGCACTTCGCGCTTGCAGTCGTGCAAGCGCCGGGCCAGACGCTGGGCGATGACCAGGGTCACCGACGAGGTGATATTGAACGGTGCCACGCCCATGTTCATGAGGCGGGCGATGGTCTGCGGCGCGTCGTTGGTGTGCAGGGTGGACAGCACCATGTGGCCGGTCTGCGCGGCCTTGATGGCGATCTCGGCCGTTTCCAGGTCGCGGATTTCGCCGACCATGATCACGTCCGGGTCCTGGCGCAGGAAGCTTCGCAGCGCGGCGGCGAACGTCATGCCGCGCTTGACGTTCATCTGCACCTGGTTGATGCCGGGTACGCGGATTTCGACCGGGTCCTCGACCGTGGAGATGTTGCGCTGCTCGTCGTTGAGGATGTTCAGGCCGGTGTACAGCGACACCGTCTTGCCCGAGCCGGTCGGGCCGGTGACCAGCACCATGCCGTAGGGCTTGGCCAGGGCCTGCTCGTAGAGCGTGCGCTGGTTGTCTTCATAGCCGAGTTTGTCGATGCCCAGCTTGGCCGCGCTGCCGTCGAGGATACGCATCACCACCTTTTCGCCGAACAGGGTCGGCAGGGTGCTGACGCGGAAGTCGACCTGCTTGGTCTTGGAAATGTTGAGCTTGATGCGGCCGTCCTGCGGCACCCGCTTCTCGGCGATGTCGAGCTGCGCCATCACCTTGACGCGGGCGGCGATGCGGGCCTGCAGGCTCGGCGGCACCTTGGCGACCTGCTTGAGCAGGCCGTCGATGCGCAGGCGCACGCGGTATTCGGTTTCGTAGGGCTCGAAGTGGATGTCCGAGGCACCCTTGCGGATCGCATCCACCAGTACCTTGTTGACGAACTTCACGACCGGGGTGTCGTCGGTCTTGACGTCCACGCCGCTTTCGTTGGCCAGGTCGGCGTCGCCGCCGGAGACGTCGAGGGACTCCAGGCCTTCCGAATCGCCGACCGAATCTGCCAAGGCATCGCTGGCTTCGAGCCAGGTTTCAATGCAGCGCTTGATACGGTCTTCGTCGACCAGGATCGGCTCGATCGCCAAGTTGGTCTGGAACTTGATCTCTTCCAGGGCCTGGTTGTTCGTCGGGTCGGCGATGCCGACAAACAAACGGTTGCCGCGCTTGAACAGCGGCAGCACCGAGTGCTTGCGGATCAGGGCTTCGCTGACGACCTTGATGGCGGTCTGCTTGGCGTCGAATGCAGAGGCATCAAGCAACGGCACGCCAAACTCGACCGAGTTGGCAGCCGCCATCTGCGCCGGGGTCACCAGGCGCTTTTCCGCCAGGTAGGCGGCAATGGGCTGCTTCAAGCCAGTGGCGGTAGCCAGGGCCTGGCGCGCGACCGTGTCTTCCAGCACGCCGTCCAGCACAAGGCGCCGGGCAATGCCGGTGATCCCCACCAGGTTGGCAGTGGCAACGGTGCTCATGGAGCCCCCTGTAATTCCCCGATCGGACTGTACCGCAATCCTGTTGCCTGGGGAGCGGACCGGGCGCACGTTTGTGCAGTCCCGTGGCCTCAGCCCCATTAAGAAAACGGGGACGCCTGCACCTTCCGGGGGGAACCCCTATCGCCTACTCTGTGCAGGCAAAAGGGGGGAGGGGATGCGCGTTTCCGTAGTACTACCTGCAAAGAACGAGGCCGAGGGGCTGGCCAGGACACTGCCTGCCCTGCGGGAGCAATGGCCGGAGGCCGAACTGATCGTGGTCGATGACGGGTCCAGCGATGGAACCGCGGCGATTGCCGCCGACCTCGGGGCCCGGGTGCTGTCATCCCCGTACTCCATGGGCAATGGGGCGGCCATCAAGCGTGGTGCCCGGGCCGCCACTGGCGATGTGATCGTGTTCATGGACGCCGACGGGCAACACAGCGCAGCCCATATCGGACAGCTGCTGGACAAGCTCGGCGAGGGCTACGACATGGTCGTGGGTGCCCGCGACGGCTCGGGCCAGGCGAACTTCCATCGCGGACTGGCCAATGCGTTCTACAACCGCCTTGCCAGCTGGATGACCGGGCACGAAATTCTCGACCTGACCTCCGGGTTCCGTGCTGTCCGGGCGGAGAGGTTCCGGGAGTTCCTGCACCTGCTTCCCAACGGATTCAGCTATCCGACGACCAGCACCATGGCGTTCTTCCGCAGCGCTTACCCCGTGGCATACGTGCCCATACCAGTGGCCAAGCGCGTCGGCAGCGGCAGCCATATCCGGCCGCTCAAGGATGGCATCCGCTTCCTGCTGATCATCTTCAAGATCGCGACGCTCTATTCGCCGTTGAAGCTGTTTGCACCAGTCGGCGGATCGTTCTTCCTGTTGGGAATGTGTTACTACGCCTGGACATTCACCATGTTCGGGCGATTCACCAACATGAGCGCGCTGCTCTTCAGTGCATCGGTAATCGTGTTCCTGATCGGACTGATTTCCGAGCAGATCACTTCGTTGACGTACACGCGCCAACCCCAGCCATGAGCCGTCTGCGACGCCTGGCGGCGCTCTTTGCGAAGACGCCGCTGCACCCTCAGTGGTTGCTTGGCGGACGCGTCGTGCCGCGCGGGATCCGGGAGGTCACGGGAAAGATTCTTGATATCGGCGCCGGCGACCGGTGGATCGAGCGGGAACTTTCTGCCGGCCAGGTATATGTCGCCCTCGACTACCCGTCGACCGGGCGCGACCTTTACGGAGCAAGGCCGGATGTATTCGCCGATGCCGGCGCACTTCCCTTCGCCGACGCGACTTTCGATGGCGTCGTGTGCCTTGAAGTGATCGAGCACGTCCCGGATCCGGGGCGCGTGATCTCCGAAATGGCGCGCGTACTCCGGCCTGGTGGACGCGCTTGGTTGTCCATGCCCTTCATGTATCCGCTGCATGACGCGCCTTTCGACTTCCAGCGTTACACGGAGTACGGCCTTCGCCGCGACGTCGGTCGCGCCGGGCTGAAGGTCCTTGAACTGCGCAAGAGTGGGCACGCCATGCGTGCCGCCGGCTTGTTGGGTAGCCTGGCCATTGCCGGCGGCGTGCACCGCAGCTCGGGCCTGCTGCGTGTGGTCCTGCTGCCATTGGCCCTGGTCATGATCGGAGCCGTCAACGTGATGTCGTACCTGGCAAGCCTGGTCTGGCCGGACTGGAGCCATATCGCCAGCGGCTACGAAGTCGAGGTCGCAAAGCCTTGAGCGCGGATTCCCTATTGCTGATCACGACCTCGTTCCCGCAACGCGGTGACGGCAGCGAGGCAGCAGGCGCGTTCGTCGCGGACTTCGCCGAATCCATGGCCCGGCACGTCCCGGTGCGCGTCGTTGCGCCGGGACAGAACGAGGGTGAAGAAGTTGTTCGCGGCATTCCGGTTTTCCGTTTCGCCGCGCCGGGTCGGCCGCTCTCCCTGTTGAGTCCTTCCAGGCCCGCGGATTGGCCGGCGATCGTTGCCACGCTGCGCTCCCTGCGGGCCCAGGCAATGGCGGCGGCCAGCGATGGCAGGGTCGGACACACGTTTGCATTCTGGGCGTTGCCTTCGGGATGGGCCGCGCGGCAGTTGCAGCGCAAGTACGGTATCGGCTATTCGGTTTGGGCCCTGGGTAGCGACATCTGGTCGCTGGGCCGGCTCCCGTTGATCCGTTCGGTGCTGCGGGGCGTGATCCAGGACGCTTCCCATTGCTTCGCCGATGGTCTGCAGCTGGGGCAGGATGCGGAACGAATTGGCGGACGCCCATTCGAGTTCCTGCCCAGCACGCGTCGGCTGGAAATCGGACGGAAGCGCCCGCTTGCTTCAGGACCGCCGTATCGGCTGCTTTTCCTTGGGCGCTGGCATCCCAACAAGGGAACCGACATCCTCCTCGAGGCCTTGTCGCTCCTGCCGGACGAGGACTGGGGGCGAATTTCGGAAGTGCACATTGCCGGTGGCGGGCCATTGGACGAGCAAGTGAAGTCGTCGGTGGCCGACCTGCGTGGAAACGGTCGTCCGGTCAGGTTGAGCGGCTATCTCGACAATGCCGCGGCCTGCGAAGCCTTGGCCGAGGCCGATTACCTGTTGCTCCCATCCCGGATCGAGAGCATTCCGGTCGTATATTCCGACGCAATGAAGATGCAGCTGCCGGTCGTGGCGATGCCGGTCGGAGATCTGCCGGCATTGCTTGCAAGGCACCATGCCGGCGAGTTGGCGGCGGCAGTGGACGCGGCCAGTTTCGCCGCGGCGGTGCGACGGGCACTCAGCAATCCTCCAACGGCATATGCCGACGGCATCGCCGGGTCGGTCGCACAGTTCAACGTCGATCCGCTGCGCCTGCGTGAACGCTTCAACCTCGGTGGGCAATCGCCCGTTCCCGGAGAGGTGGCGATATGAGCGAGCGAGGCTACCAGTACGATTTTTCTGTCGACAATCCAGCGATGCATTCGACCGAGGGACGTCGAAGAAAAGCCGTGACGATGCTGGCGGTCCTGGGCGAACACCTGGGTGCCGAAGCATTGTCGAACGCGCGCATCCTCAATCTCGGCTGCTCCACCGGGCTGATCGATGAAGTGCTGGCGGAGAAGGCTTCCGAGGTCGTTGGCATCGATATCGACCAGGTCGCGATCGATGCTGCCAACGCGCGACCAACGCCCGCCAATTGCCGGTTCGTCCAGGGCGACGCGATGGCGATCGGTTTTGCCGATGAAAGCTTCGACGTGGTCATTTGTTCGCAGGTCTATGAGCACGTCCCGGACGCCGGGAAGATGATCTCGGAAATCCATCGCGTGCTGGTCCCCGGCGGTGTCTGCTATTTCGCCGCGACCAACCGCTTGTGCGTGGTGGAGCAGCATTACCACCTTCCATTCCTTTCAATCGTTCCCGTCCCGCTGGCCCATCTTTACCTGCGACTTGCCGGCAAGGGCCGCTACTACCACGAGCGGCACCTGACCTGGTGGGGGCTGCGCCGGCTTGTCGCGCAGTTCCAAGTCGACGACTACACCGCGCGCCTGCTCGCCGCACCCGACCGCTTCGGCGTGCGGTACATGGTGGGTTCGGGAGCGAAGCGACGGCTGATCCTGGCGATGTCGCGAATGGCGTACTGGGCATTCCCCGGCTACGTCTGGCTGCTGCAGCGCAAGGCGCTCTCGAAGAGCGCATGACCATTTTCGGGCGTCAACCGCAAGACTGCGGGCGAGGAATGGGCTGATGGGCGCGTGGGAGGTTTCCACGACACCCTCGGCTGCCCACGAGCAGTGGGCGAAGGAGGGGCAATTCCTCTTTGCGTCCCGGCAATGGGCGCATGTCCTGGAAGGATTGGGGTGCACGACAGTATTTGCCTGGCACCACGAACTGGAGTGTGGCGTGGTGGTGCCTGTTTTCCGCCGCGGTCCCTTGCGGGTCGCCTTCCTTGGCTTCCCCATCGCGGGCGAATGTTTCGACGCACTGAACGCTGCCCAGTTCGAGGCGTTGCAGCATGCGCTGGCCGGTGATCTGCGCTGTGACCTGGTGCGTGGCGTGAGGTCCCAGGCGCTCGAGCCCGGGCCGGGCGCCTTGCCCGAAGTCTGGATCGACGACCTGCAGGCGTGGCCCGGCAGCCGGGGCAAGCGGATCGCCAAGGATCTTGCCTTCGCCGCGAGGGCTGGTGGTGGTCGCCAACCGGTCGAGTCCTTCGCCGATGGTGCGGTGGCTTACGCGCTCTACCAGCAGACCGTCCTTGGCCATGGCGGGCGACTGAGGTACACGAACGAATACTTTCACCGACTGCTCGCGCTGGCTGGGCAGTCGTCGTTGTTGACCGCGGCGGCCATGCAGGACGGAACCTCGCGGACATCGGCGTTCGCAGTGACCGCCCGGCACGGACGGGTTGCGTACTATCTGCACGGTGCTGTCGAGCCTTCGGCACGCGCCTGCGGAGACGGCGACGTCCTGCTCGCCAGGCTGATCGAGAACGCCAGGAAGGGTGGAGCGCTCAGCTTCAGCCTGATGGCCTCGCCGAGGGACCAGCCAGGCCTTGTCCGGTACAAGAGCAAATGGGGCGACCACCAGGGGTTCACCAATACCCATGATGTCGGCAGGGGACTCCTTGGGCGTCCGCTGGCGTACTGGGTACGGCGCAACTCTCGCTTGCAAGGCACGGGCAAGAACTGATCTGATCTGCCAGTCCCATCGATCGACTGACTGCCCGGGAGGCAGTAGATGCATTGGATTCCGTATCAGTTCCTCGCAGGGCTGCTCGACAATGTGTTTTCGCACTTCCGGCCGCTGATTGCCGGGCTGCGCAACCCCAGCGTCCGGATTGAACGTAACGTGATCCTCAAGGGGCGCATGGCGCACCTGCGACTGGGCAGGCGGGTGGTGATCCAGTCCGGCACGGTGATCCATGCCGGGGGAATGGCCTGGTGCGAATTTGCGGGATCGGTTTCGATCGGCGACGACAGCGTCCTGTCACCCAACTGCGTTCTCTATGGCGCGGGGCCCGGCGGCATCCGGATCGGCGAACGCTTCGACTGCGGGCCGGCAGTCGGGATCTTTGCCAGTCGTACCGACTACCGGTCGAGAAGCGCCCATGTATTCAAGGAAGTCGTCATCGGCAATGACGTCGTTGTGTTCGCCAATGCCGTCATCGGGCCTGGCGTAACCATCGGCGATCGCGCCGTCATCGCAGCCGGTGCAGTCGTGCTGGACGATGTCCCCAGCGGGGCGATGGTGGGCGGTGTGCCCGCCAGGATCCTGCGCACGGACGTGGACTGAAGCCGGTCGATCAGGCTCGACCCAGTCGCGCCAGCATGAGGCCGACGGCGAGGCAGGCCAGGTCGACGATGATCTGCCAGCAGCGAAACAGCAGCGCCGCTGAAACGATCATCGTGGTCGGTATCCCCGGTGCGAGGATATGACCGAGGCCGGCTGCCGCGAACTCGCGGATGCCGATTCCTGCAGGAACCGGAATCGCCAGGATGCTGGCGGCGAATCCCAGGTAGAGGGCGGCGAGCACCGGCAGCAGCGCATCGGCGGGAATCGACGTCCCTGCGGCCTTCAGCACGAGGAACGAGGCGGCGAAGTTGCTTGCCATCCCTGCGAGGCAGATCAGCGTTGCAGACAATGGGCTGGCCTGATGCGCCACCGTGGGGGGCAGCTTCAAAAGCGACGCCAGCCCGGGCGAAATCCTGTTGACCACCTTCGTCGTCGGCAGCAGGCCAATGAGCACGCAAGCGGCAGTCGCGACGACCACGGTCGTGGCGATGATCGCAGGCGAATTGACCTGGAGGCACACCAGTCCCAGTGCGAAGACCTGGACGACCGAGATGACCGCCAGTTCCACGTTGGCGATCGTGACCCCGCCGAGAGTCGCGCCATCCTTCAGTGCGACCGATTGCATCAGCGGCGACCAGATCTTGCCGGGGATGTACTTTCCGGGCTGCGAGACAAGGAATGCCGCAATTGCCTCACGGCGTGAATGCCGTGCGCCCTGTTTGGTCAGCAGCCACGCTAACAAGGAGCCCTGGGCGATGGTGAACACGATGCCCATGAGCACCGCCATGGAGAGGAGCGCGGGGTCGCAGGCCGCGACCATCCCGGCCAGCTCATGTCTCGATGCCCAGGCCAACCATGCCAGCAGGCAGGCGCCTGCGAAGGTCAGCCACGCGCGTAAGGAGCGGCGCCTGTTCTGCGGTGCATGGTCCTGGCCCATCAGATGGCCTGATCTCCTTACTGGCCAGCCGGCGAGGTAGCGCTGGTCTTGTCCACGTCGGCGCCCACAGTCTTCGGGTCCGGTCCGGCCGAGCCGATCAGTCCAAGCGCGCGCGCTTTCTCGTAAACCGCCTTTGCCTGGCGAGTGTGTCCATCCGCGGTCAGTGTCGCAAACGTCTCCGCAGCGAAGTCGGCGTCACGGGTGGCAGTAATGGCGCGCACGTACATCTGTTCGGCGAGCGCTTCGTCATGCGGATATGTGAGGAGATAGTTGCCAAAATCGGCGTAGGCACGAGGCGGGACCTTCGTCCTTGCGAACAGCTCCAGCAATGCCCTGGTCAGCTGTTTGTCGTCCAGTTTGACGCCGTCGTAACGCTGCTGGAGGAGGCCGTACATGGCTGTCCTTTCCTGCGGCCCGAGCGGCCGGGTGCGGATCTTCTCGATGAGACTGTCCCACCACTCCTGCCTGGCAGGTGCATTGCTTGCCGCGGCCATGAGCAGCAGGCCGGTTTCCGGGAGGGGGGAGGCACCTGGCAGCCTGGCGGCGCGTTCGTACTCCTTGACGGCCATGTCGTAGAAGGGCGAGTTAGCGTCCATCCCCGACATCATCATGTACTGCTCACCCAGGTCGGTGGCCGCACGCGGAGATCGGGGGTTCCTCGCAGCAAGATCGGTCGCCAGCAGGAATGGGTCGCCCCAGGTTGCCGAGCGGATGATGGCCAGCGCGAAGAAGCCGACCAGTACCGCGGCGATGCCAGCGCGCTTGATGGCAGGGCCATCCCTGGTCGGGATGCTGCGTACGAGGTCCGCCAACACCAGCAGAAGGCCAAGCAGGGCCAGGTAGTTGCGGTGCTCGAATGCGAGTTCGAGGTTGAAGATGTTGCTGGTAAGCAGGTGCGCGGCGAAGAACCAGGCAATGCCCAGCGTGATCAACGGCCGGCGCTTGCGCAGCATCCAGGCAGCTACGAGCAAAGCCAGCAGGAATACCCCGCCCAGCAAGGTGGTGACGGGCGACAGCCAGCCGGAGGACTTGAGGTAGTCGTCGTAGTAGAAGGGCAGGGTGCCGGGCAGAGGAAGCACGCTCTGGCCGATGTACATCGGCAGCACCCGCAACTGCGTGAGCAGCCGCTCGTGCAGGGTGAACTCTCTCCCGATGAAAGCGTCCGGACCTGCGTACTTGGGAAACAGGTAGACCACGAAGACCAGCAATGCCGCGAAAGCGCCTGCCGCGTAGAGGAGCTTGAGACCCCGCGATTCACGCGAACCACGTGGTTCGAAGCGGAACATCGTCCATTCGAGCGCCAGTGCGTAAACCGGGAAGAGAACCGCAGTCTCCTTGCTCAGCATCCCGATGCCAGCCAGCAGTGGCGACAGGACCAGCCAAGGCCAGCCACGCTGCCCGTTGCATTGAGCGGTGCGTCCGCGCCAGTAGGCAAGCAGGGCGAGCAGGACGAAGGTCGCTGAAAGCGTCTCCATGCGCTGCACGACGTACAGCACCGTCGAAACCTGCAGTGGATGCGTAGCCCATGCCAGCGCGACAGTGAACGCGGCCAGCGTGTACGTTGCCCCGACAGCGTGCGGCCAGACCCGTGAGAGCAGGTTCTTGAGCAGTACGAACACCAGGAGCGCATTGACCAGATGTACAAGCAGGCTGGTCAGCTTGTAGCCCCAAGGGTTGTACTTGCCGATCGAATAGTCGAGAGCAAAACTGACCGTAGCCAGCGGGCGGCCATATTCGCCTTGTGCGAAACCGTTGGCCGCAGTTCGAAGCGATTCGAGGTTGAAAGCCTCGATGCGGATCGCCGGATTGGTCAGGATCGTCGGGTAGTCATCAAAGATGAAGCCACCACTCAGGCCTGGCCAGTAGACCAGCGCCGTGACCATCAACAGAGCGAGCAGAAACAGCTGGGGACGGAACCAGTTCGTTGCTTTCAGCGGGGGAGTCGACGACACAATTCCTGCACTCTGTACGGGGCTAGCTGCAACCCACGGGCCTGTATTTCGCGATGATTCCCGCGCCAACGGTGCATGTCCAGACCCCGGAGCTGCTGCGGCTCAGTCGCACGGTATTGCCGCTGATTGCCGGGTGGCCCTTGAGCCGGCAGCGGATGAAGCCATTTGCGTTTGACGGGTCCATGTCGATCAACGAGCAGCGACCGCTTGAGCCGCGCAGGCCGATCTCGGAGATATTGAAGGTCGTCGAGTTGTTGGCGATGACCTGCGATTCGAACATGGTCTTGCCCCCCGCGATATCGGCGAGGCCTGCGGTGACCTGGCTGCGGATGGTGTAGTCCTGGTAAGCCGGGATCGCGATGGCCGCGAGAATGGCGATGATCGCCACCACAATCATCAGTTCGATCAGTGTGAAACCGCGCGAAGCGTGCATTTCTTTCCCCCTGGAAGAAACAGACCCGCCAAACCAAGACGCAAGTCGCGTGCCAATCAAGCTTCGAGTGTACGGACACTCATCAGTTACGCGTCCATCAAAAAAAACCCCGGCATGGCGCCGGGGTTTTTTCTTAAACGATCAGACCTGATCAGCTGCAGCCCGACGGCTTGTGCTTCTGCAGGGTGATGTTGCTCGAGCAAGCCCACGAACCGTCGGCGCTGGTGCGGGTCAGGGTGATGGTCTTGCCCTGGACGGCCGGGTTGCCGGTCATGGTGCACACGATGGTGCCGTTGTTGCCGGCGTTCACCGCGATGGCGCAGCGGGTGGTGGTGCCCTTCAGGCCGATGTTGGCACGCGTCACGGCGGCGCCGCTACCACGCTGGATGTACTCTTCGAACGCGGTCACGCCGCCACGGATGTCGGCCAGGCCAGCGGTAGCCTGCGAGCGGGCCACGTAGTCCTGGTAAGCCGGCAGCGCGATTGCGGCCAGGATGGCGATGATCGCAACGACGATCATCAGTTCGATCAGGGTGAAGCCTTGCTGGTTGTTCTTCATGTGTTTCCCCTAGGAGTGTTTTTTTACTTCACGTGCCATTGGGTCGGGCCTTCCGATCCTCGGGCAGCCGTGCTCACGGCACGTGCGCTGAAAATACACGCATAAGGCGTGCCAAGGGTGGTTTTGCCCGCTGTCATTGCCAATCTGGGTATGCGTTCACGCAAAATGTCAGAAGCCGCCGGGGGGGCGGTGACGCAATTTGTCAGTTTCTTCGATGCTGTGACGCTGGGCGTCAGCGAGCCGGCCCGAGGGGCGCTGGGGCGGGTTTGGACCCGATCGGTTGCCGAACGACTGCCAAGGGCACTTGCTGCCGATGTGTGTGCGGTGCGTCGGTTTTTTATCGCAGGCGCGGCGGGACGACAAGCGATTGCGCAGGGATTGTTCACTGCGCGTTGTGCTGGCGAACGTGCCGCGAGGGCGCTCGAGGGATCAGTCGATCCCGAGCTTCTTCAGCTTGTACCGCAACGCCCGGAAGGTAATGCCCAGTGCCGCCGCAGTGCGTGTCTTGTTGTAGCGGTTTTCCTGCAACGCCTGCTGGATCGCTGCGCGCTCGATCTCCTCTATATAGGAGGGGAGCGGGCTGCTGGCGGTGTCACGCGGATTGAGCGTGCGCGGGTCGATGGCCATCATCGGCTGGCCCGGTACGGCAATCGGGGCCGGTGACGTCGGCGACGTGGTCACCGCAGGGCTGGCACCCGGGAAGACCGGGCTCTGCGACTGCGATTGCGCCTGCGCGGCCTGCGGCAGGCGCAGGTCGTCGGCGGTCAGGATTTCGTCTTCGGCCAGGGCCAGTGCGCGCTCGAGGATGTTCTCCAGTTCGCGCACGTTGCCCGGGAAGGAATAGCTGCGTAGCACGGCCAGCGCGTCGTCGCTGATCGCGGGCACCGGGCGCGACTGCGCCGTGGCCAGGCGCTTGAGCACCATCGCCACCAGGCCGGACAGGTCGTCCTGGCGCTCGCGCAGCGGCGGCACGCGCAGTTCGATCACGTTGATGCGGTAATACAGGTCCTGGCGGAAGCGGCCGTCGGCGACCAGCGCGGCCAGGTCCTTGTGCGTGGCCGAGAGGATGCGCACGTCGACCGGCACTTCGCTGTTGGCGCCGACCGGGCGGATCGACTTTTCCTGGATCGCGCGCAGCAGCTTGACCTGCATCGACAGCGGCAGCTCGGCGATCTCGTCCAGGAACAGCGTGCCGCCGTCGGCGCTCTGGAACAGGCCGGGCTTGTCGGCGTGGGCGCCGGTGAAGCTGCCCTTCTTGTGTCCGAAGAACTCGCTTTCCATCAACTCGGCCGGGATCGCACCGCAATTGACCGGAACGAACGGGCCGCCGGCGCGACCGCCTTCGGCGTGGATGGTGCGGGCGACGAGCTCCTTGCCCACGCCCGACTCGCCGACGATATAGACAGGCGCCTGGCTGCGCGCGACCTTGCCGATGGTCTGGCGCAGGGTGGTCATGGCCGGCGACTGGCCGTACAGGCGGGCGGCGACGGCGTCGGCCGGCGGCGCGCTGCGGCGGGCCTCGTGCAGGTCCAGGGCGTGGCGCACCAGGTCGCGCAGCACCGCCAGGTCGACGGGCTTGGCGACGAAGTCGAACGCACCGGCCTTCAGCGCCTCGACCGCGGCTTCGACATTGCCGAAGGCGGTGATCATGGCGACCGGGGTCTCGGGGTGCTTCTGGCTGATCTCGGCGACCAGGTCCATGCCCGAGCCGTCCGGCAGGCGCATGTCGGTCAAGCAGAGGTCATAGCGATTGCGGGACAGCTGGCTGCGTGCCTCCCCGATGGTGGAGGCGGTATCGCAACGCAATCCCATCCTCCCCAATGTCATGACAAGCAGCTCGCGAATATCGCGCTCGTCGTCGACCACCAGTGCACTACGTGTTTCGGCCATCGTCCCCTCCGTGCGCCACGATAACTTAAGGCTGTGTGAAGAGCCAAGCGGAACTGCGCGCGTTCAGTCAGGGCACGAGGCGCGGAACGGTTGGACCGGTTGCCCGGCCGTCCCATGCGGTCAGGCAGACAAGAATCAGGCAGACAACAAGGTGTGGCTGCCGACCAGCCTGATCCGGAAGCAACCGCCGCCGCCGGGCATCGCCACGTAGTCCAGGGTCGCCTGGTTGGCCCGGCAGAGTTCGCGGGCGATATAGAGGCCCAGGCCGGTGCCGTGGCTGGAGGTGGTGAAGAACGGACGGAACAGCCGTGACGCCACCGACTCCGGAATGCCGGGACCACGGTCGAGCACGTCGATCGAGGGCGTGCCGGCCTCGTCGGCGAAGACATGGACCGACACCCGCGCCGGTTCGCCCGGCATCCGCCCGTAGGTCAGCGCGTTGTGCACCAGCACGGTCAGGACCTGGTGCAGCTGGCGCGGGTCGATCATCACCGGCAGGCGCGCGGCCTTGCCGCTGGTGCGAAGGGTGTCGTGGTCGAGCGGGTGGCTCTCCAGGTACTCCTCGACGAACATGCGCGCGAAACCGACCAGCTCGACGTGCTCCGGCTTGGCCGGTTCGCGCCGGGCCATGCCGAGCACGTTTTCTACGATGCCGTTCATGCGTACGCCCTGCTGGCGGATGATTTCGAGCAGGCGCCGTTCGGCGGTCGGGATGTCGTCGGACTCTTCCAGCAACTGCACGGCGTAGTTGATCGCGGCCAGCGGGTTGCGGATCTCGTGGGCCAGGCTCGCCGAGAAGCGTCCCAGCGTGGCCAGGGTCATCGACTCGGCGTGGCGGGACAGCAGCGAGGTGTCGTCGAGGAAAATCAGCACCTGGTCGCTGCCGGCGAGCAGGCGGGTGAAGCGCGGCACCACTTCGGGCAGGTCCGGCGCCAGTTGCACCGGGCTGTCGACATTGCTGCCGTCGTTGCGCCAGCGCTGGAGGCGGCGCGCCAGTTCCGGCGCGGCCACGGCCAGGCTGCGTCGCCCGTGCAGGTCGGTGCTCTCGCCGGCGTCGCCGAGCAGCAGCATCGCCGCTTCGTTGGCCAGGCGGATGCAGTCGCCGCGGTCCACCAGCAGCACGCCGGTGCGCAGGCGGCGGATGATGAGCTCGTTGATCTCGCCCAGGTGCGCCGCTTCGGCGCCGCGGCGCTCGGCCAGGTCATAGCTGTCGCGCATCTGCCGGCCGAGGATGCTGGTGAGCGTGGCGATGGCCATGTAACCGATGCCGAACATCATCGGTTCGGCCAGCGTGCGGCGCGCGAACATCGGGTCCAGCGTGCTCCAGGCGTACTCGCCGAACAGGCCCAGCACCGCCACCACGGCGGCGCCCAGGCCATAGCGCGGTGGCAGCAGCAATGCGGCCGCGCCGACGTTGAACAACAGCATCAAGGCGATGCCGGTGCCCGCCATGGGCATGGTGTGGATGGCCATCAGGCCGAAGAACAGGTCTGCGGCAATACCGGTGAGGGTCTGGCTGCGCAGTTCGCCGCGCTTGCCGAACGCAAAAAGCAGTGCGGCAATGAAGAGGTAGGCCAGCGCCACGGACCGCGCGCCCAGGGCATGCCGCAGCGGCTCGACCAGGTCGGTGGCCGGTCCGAACAGAAAGAACACCAGCAAGGCCGCTTCGAGCAGCCGGTACAGGGTGAAGAAATAGAGCTCGCGGCGCAGCGCGCGATCGGCATCGGCGGCATCGATCGGGGCGAGGGCTAGCGGCAAGCGGCGGTCCGGGTGGGGGGTGGGTGATGGCCGCGAGTATGGGGGGCGCCGGGACATTGTTGCCAGATGTGGCGGTTAGCGGCCCCGCTTGGCCGCCTGCCGCCGGGGAGAAGGGCATGTTTTGCCCGAACCGCGCCGATCGGCGACAATACGGCCCCCTCGCGCTCGGCCGTGCCGGACCGCGGGGATTCTTTTCACTCCCCTCGGTGACGCATGAATTTTCACGAATATCAGGCAAAGCAGCTGTTTGCCGACTACGGCATCGCTGTTCCGGCCGGGCGCGTTGCGCGCACCCCTGACGAGGCCGTCGCGGCGGCCAAGGCCATCCCTGGCGACCTGTGGGTGGTCAAGGCGCAGATCCACGCCGGTGGCCGCGGCAAGGCCGGCGGCGTCAAGCTCGCCAAGTCGTATGACGAGGTCAAGCAGTACGCCCAGGCCATGCTCGGCACGAAGATGGAGACCTACCAGTCCGCTGGCGTCGCCCTGCCGATCGACTCGGTGCTGATCTCCGAGGGCACCGACATCGCCAACGAGCTGTACCTGTCGGTGCTGGTCGACCGTTCGACCCAGACGATCACCTTCATCGCCTCCGCCGAGGGTGGCGTCGAGATCGAGAAGGTCGCCGAGGAAAACCCGGACGCGATCAAGACGCTGCACGTGAACTACGTGCAGGGCCTGCAGCCCTACGAGTGCCGCGAGCTCGGCTTCGCCCTGGGCCTGAACGCCAAGCAGGTCGGCCAGCTGACCAAGATCATGCTGGGCCTGTTCAAGCTGTTCAACGAGAAGGACCTGGCGCTGGTTGAACTCAACCCGCTGGCCATCCTCACCAACGGTGACCTCGCCGTGCTCGACGGCAAGATCAACAGCGACGACAACGCCACGTTCCGCCACAAGGACCTGGCCGCGATGCGCGACATCCGCCAGGAAGACGAGACCGAGGTGCTGGCCAGCCAGCATGACCTCAACTACGTCACCATGGACGGCAACATCGGCTGCATGGTCAACGGCGCCGGCCTGGCGATGGCGACCATGGACGTGATCTCGCTCAACGGCGGTTCGCCGGCCAACTTCCTCGACGTCGGCGGCGGCGCCACCAAGGAACGCGTGACCGAAGCGTTCAAGCTGATCCTGTCGTCTGACAAGGTCAAGGCGATCTTCGTCAACATCTTCGGTGGCATCGTCCGCTGCGACATGATTGCCGAAGGCATCATTGCCGCGGTCAAGGAAGTCGACGTCAAGGTGCCGGTGATCGTGCGCCTGGAAGGCACCAACGTCGAAGCCGGCAAGGAAATTCTGAAGAACTCGGGTCTGGCCATTACCCCGGCCGACGACATCAACGATGGCGCGAAGAAGGCGGTTGCCGCCGTCGCTGGCAAGTAAGGGGCCACAGACATGTCCGTTTTGATCAACAAGAACACCAAGGTGATCGTCCAGGGCTTCACCGGCTCGCAGGGCACCTTCCACGCCGAGCAGATGCTCGATTACGGCACCAAGGTCGTCGGTGGCGTGACCCCGGGCAAGGGCGGCACGCAGCACCTGGGCCTGCCGGTCTTCAACACCGTGCGCGACGCGGTCAACGCGACCGGCGCCGATGCTTCGGTCATCTACGTGCCGCCGCCGTTCGCGGCCGACGCGATCCTGGAAGCGGCCGATGCCGGCATCAAGGTCATCGTCTGCATCACCGAAGGCATCCCGGTGCTCGACATGCTGCGCGTCAAGAACACCCTCAAGGGTTTCGAGGACGTCGTGCTGGTCGGCCCCAACTGCCCGGGCGTCATCACCCCGGGCGAGTGCAAGATCGGCATCATGCCGGGCCACATCCACATGCCGGGCAAGATCGGCATCGTCTCGCGTTCGGGCACGCTGACCTATGAAGCGGTCAAGCAGACCACCGACGTGGGCCTGGGCCAGTCGACCTGCATCGGCATCGGCGGCGACCCGATCAACGGCACCAACTTCATCGACGCGCTGAAGCTGTTCCAGGAAGACCCGCAGACCGAAGGCATCATCATGGTCGGCGAGATCGGTGGTTCGGCCGAGGAAGAAGCGGCCGAGTTCATCGCCAAGCACGTGACCAAGCCGGTCGTCGGCTTCATCGCCGGTGCTTCGGCTCCGAAGGGCAAGCGCATGGGCCACGCCGGTGCGATTGCCTCGGGCGGCCAGGGCACGGCCGAAGGCAAGTTCGCGGCGATGGAAAAGGCCGGCGTCACCACGGTGAAGTCGCCGGGCGACCTCGGCGCCGCGATCGCCAAGCGCCTGGCGAAGTAATTCGCCGGTTGCCGATGTTGTGAAAGAGGCCACCTCCGGGTGGCCTTTTTCTTTTGAGCCCCTCTCCCGCGTGCGGGAGAGGGGTTGGGGTGAGGGCCGTCCGACAGAGACCACTTTTCCGATACCGCCGAAATGGTCGCGCCGCCACTCTGACCCCATCTCCCGACAGGATGCGCAAGGATGCGCTCGAGACAGAAGCGCCAGTTCGCCCGTCAACTGCGGCGAGACATGACCGATACCGAGCACCGCTTGTGGTATCACCTGCGGAACCGGGCTTTGATGGGCTGCAAGTTCCGTCGCCACCACCCGATCGGACCCTATATCGCTGACTTCGCCTGCCTTGAAGCTCGCCTTGTCGTCGAACTGGACGGCGGGCAGCACGTCGAGCCGTCTGGGGACTCGATCAGAACAGCGTTTCTCGAGGCCGAGGGCTACCTCGTCCTCAGATTCTGGAACAATGAAGCCCTGAAGCAGACCGGTGCGGTGCTTGCAGTGATCCATGACGCGCTAGCCTCGCGGTTTGCCCTCACCCCAACCCCTCTCCCGCAAGCGGGAGAGGGGCAATAAGACGAGGCCCTCTCCCACTTGCAGGAGAGGGGCCCTAGAGCAGGTGGCACCTCGATGTCCAATCCGCTTCGCATCGCCCTGGCCCAGTTCGACTTTCCGGTCGGCGCGGTTCACCAGAACGCCGAACGCATTGCGCAGATGATCGTGCAGGCGCGCGATGAGTACGGCGCCGACGTGGTGCTGTTCCCCGAACTGGCGCTGAGCGGCTACCCGCCGGAAGACCTGTTGCTGCGTCCGGGTTTCCTCGCGGATTGCGAAGCGGCCATCCACCGCGTCGCGTCGTCCACGCAGGGCATCGTCGCCGTCGTCGGCTGGCCGCAGGCGGCAGGAAGCGTGGTCTACAACGCCGCCAGCGTGCTGCGCGACGGCCACGTGTCGCACACCTACCGCAAGCGCGAGCTGCCCAATTACGCGGTCTTCGACGAGCGCCGTTACTTCGATGTCGATCCGGACCGCGAGGACTGCGTGTTCGATGTCGACGGTGTCCAGGTCGGGCTGATCATCTGCGAGGACCTGTGGTTCCCCGAGCCGCTGGCCAGCACGGTCGCCGCTGGCGCGGAGCTGGTGCTGGTGCCCAATGCCTCGCCGTTCGAGCGCGACAAGCATGCCGAGCGCGACCACCTGCTGGCGCAGCGCGTGCAGGAAACCGGCGTCGGCCTGGTCTACCTCAATGTCGTCGGTGGCCAGGACGCGCTGGTGTTCGACGGCGGCTCGGTTGTCGCCGATGGCGACGGCACCGTGCACCCGGCCGCCGCGGCGTTCACCGACCAGTGGCTGGTGGTGGATTTCGATCCCGATTCGCGCCGCTTCAATGCGGTGGAGTGGATGGAGGACGGCGACGAAAGCCGCGATGCGCTGGCATGGCGCGCGGTCGTGCGCGGCACCCGCGACTATTGCCGCAAGAACGGATTCGAGAAGGTCTGGCTGGGCCTGTCGGGCGGCATCGATTCGTCGCTGGTACTGGCCATCGCGGTCGATGCGATCGGTGCCGAGAACGTCACCGCGGTGCGCATGCCGTCGCGCTACACCGCCGACCTGTCCAACGACCTGGCGGAAGAGCAGTGCCAGACGCAGGGCGTGCGCCTGCTCACCCTGCCGATCGAGAAGCCGTTCCAGGGGTACCTCGATGCGCTGGCCGAGCACTTCGGCGATCGCCCGGTCGACACCACCGAAGAGAACCTGCAGTCGCGCACCCGCGGTGCGCTGCTGATGGCGATGAGCAACAAGTTCGGTGGGCTGCTGCTGACCACCGGCAACAAGAGCGAGTACGCGGTCGGTTACGCGACGATCTACGGCGACATGTGCGGCGGCTACGCGCCGTTGAAGGACCTGTACAAGTCGGAAGTGTTCGCGCTGGCGCGCTGGCGCAATACGGTCGGCGATCGCGTGATCCCGCAGGCGGTGATCGACCGTCCGCCGTCGGCCGAACTGCGCGAGAACCAGAAGGACCAGGACTCACTGCCGCCCTACGACGTGCTCGACGCGATCCTGCTGCGTTACGTCGACCAGGAACAGTCGTACGACGAGATCGTCGCGGCCGGGTTCGATGCGGCCACGGTCGAGCGTGTATTGCGCCTCGTCCGGATCAGCGAATGGAAGCGGCACCAGTCCGCACCCGGGCCGAAGGTGTCGCGGCGTGCGTTCGGACGCGAGCGGCGCTATCCGATCAGCAACGGGTACAAGGGATAGACGCGGCAACGTCCATGGGTTCCCGCCTTCGCGGGAATGACGAGCAAGCAAACAAAAACGCCGCCCGGAGGCGGCGTTTTCGATTGCAGCACCGTCGGCCCGATCAGTCGTTGTCCAGCGCCGACTTCTCGCCCGCGAACGGGTTGAGCTTGCGCAGGTTGCTCGGGTAGTCCGGCCACTTGCCGGTCAGGTACGGGTGGTCCGGCTGGTTCTGCTGCAGCACGCGCTTGGCGTCGGCGGCCAGCGCCTGGTTGCCCAGGCCTTCGTAGGCCGCGGCCAGCGTGGCGACGGCGTCGTTCTGGTACTGGCTTTGCGGGTACGTCTCGAGCAGGTACTTGGCCCGGTCGATCGCGCCGACATAGGC
The DNA here is from genome assembly GCF_042649405.1 of Lysobacter sp. GCM10012299. Classification (NCBI taxonomy): domain Bacteria; kingdom Pseudomonadati; phylum Pseudomonadota; class Gammaproteobacteria; order Lysobacterales; family Lysobacteraceae; genus Lysobacter; species Lysobacter sp. GCM10012299. Next base: position 231,359 of record NZ_JBHRZC010000001.1, read on the forward strand.
GGTGCGACGCAGGTAGTACAGGGCCGTGTCGAGCTCGTGGCGGGCGAACATGTCGCGCAGGCCGCGCATGCGGTTGCGCGCATCCTCGGCGTAGCGGCTGTTCGGGTAGCGGTCGGCGACGATCGAGAAGTCGTTGAACGCCTGCAGCGGGGTGGCCAGGTCGCGGCGGCTGGCGTCGAGCGTCCAGACCTGCTGCAGGAAGACCGTGTCGCGGCTGGAGTTCGACAGACCGCGCAGGTAGTACATGTACGCGATGTTCTTGTGCGTCGGGTAGGTGCGGATGAAGCGGTCGATGCTGCTGATCGCGTCATCGTGCTTGCCCGACTTGTACTGGGCGTAGGCCGTCTCCACCAGCGCCTGCTCGGTGTAGGGGCCGTACGGGTACTGGGCGACCAGGCGCTTGAACGTGGTCTCTGCCGCCGACCAGTTGCCGTTGGTCATCGACTTGTGGGCTTTCTCGTAGAGCTGCTCGACCGGAACGCCTTCGTCGGCGTCCTTGTCCTTGAACTTGCTACAGCCCACTCCAGCAAAAGCGACGATCAGCAGCAGCGCCAGCAGGCGCGAAGGGGCAGAGCGTAGGGTCATGGCAGATACACGGGCGCCGAAGGTACGAAGGTCGGATAATAGCAGCCCCTGCGCGGCAGCCCTGAATCCTTCCCCTCCGATGACCATCCCCGCCACGCCCCTGCATGCCACCGTCCCGGACAGCGCCGCCGGGCGCCGCTTCGATGCGGTCCTGGCCGAGCTTTTCCCTGATTTCTCGCGTTCCCGCCTGGCGGCGTGGATCAAGTCCGGCGACGCCCGCCTGGACGGCCGCGAGGTCCGCCCGCGCGATCCGGTCCGCGGCGGCGAGGCGGTCACCCTCAATGCCGCCCTCGAGGTCCAGACCCATTCGGAGCCTGAGGACATCGCCCTGGACGTGCTGTTCGAGGACGAGCACGTCATCGTCATCAACAAGCCGGCCGGACTGGTGGTCCACCCCGGCGCCGGCAATCCGGCCGGGACCCTGGTCAACGCCCTGCTGCACCGGGACGCATCGCTCAACACCCTGCCCAGGGCCGGCATCGTCCATCGCCTCGACAAGGACACGTCCGGCGTCATGGTGGTCGCGCGGACCCTGCCGGCGCATACCGCGCTGATCGAGCAGCTGTCCTCGCGCGAGGTCCATCGCCAGTACCTGGCCGTGGTGCTGGGTTCGCTGGTGTCGGGCGGTACCGCCGACGCGCCGATCGACCGCCACCCGCGCGACCGCATCCGCATGGCCGTGCGCGAGGACGGTCGCGACGCGGTCACGCACTTCCGCCTGCGCGAGCGGTTCCGCGCGCACACGCTGCTGGAGTGCCGCCTGGAAACCGGCCGCACCCATCAGATCCGCGTGCACATGGCGCACCTCAAGCACCCCATCGTCGGCGACCCGTTGTACGGCGGCCCGCTGAAGCTGCCCAAGGGCGCGACCGAGGAACTGATCGCCACGCTGCGCGGTTTCAAGCGCCAGGCGCTTCATGCCGAGACACTCGAGTTCGCGCATCCGGTGACCGGCGAGCCCGTGCGCTGCACCGCGCCGGTGCCCGACGACCTGCGCGCGCTGGTCAAGGCACTGCACGACGACACCGCGGCCGCCGCCGAGCGGGAGCGCTGAGCGTGCCGGCCCCCTGGCTGGAAGCGCAATGGCCGCTGCCGGCATCGGTGCGGGCCTTCACCACGTTGCGGCACGGGCTGGGGGTGTCGACGGCACCGTTCGATCATCTGAACCTGGGCCTGCGCGCGGGCGACGAGGCCGAAGCGGTGCTGCGCAATCGCGCATTGCTGCGCGAGGCGGCGCGGTTGCCGTCCGAGCCGTGCTGGCTGCGCCAAGTGCATGGGGTCGAAGTGCTTCGCTTCGATCAGGCAGGCGATGCGGACGGCGAACCCGAAGCAGACGCCTCGGTCACTTCGACCCCCGGCACCGTCCTGGCCATCCTTACCGCCGACTGCATGCCGGTGCTGTTCTGCGCCGACGACGGCAGCGAAGTCGGCGCGGCGCATGCGGGCTGGCGAGGACTGGCCGCAGGCGTCCTCGAGAACACCGTGGCCGCCATGCGGTCGCAGCCGCAGCGGCTGCACGCCTGGTTCGGCCCCGCGGCCGGCCCGCAGCATTACGAGATCGGTGAAGAGGTGTACGACGCCTTCGTCTCCCGCGACTGGAGCGCCGGCAGTGCCTTCGTCAGCACCCGCCCGCACCACTGGCGGGTGGACCTGTATGCACTGGCGCGTCGCCGGCTCGAGGCCGTGGGCATCGACGCCAGCCGGATCCACGGCGGCGGCCTGTCTACGATCGCCGAACCGGACCGCTTCTTCTCCCATCGCCGCGACCAGCGCGGTGGGCGCATGGCCTCCCTGATCTGGATCGAGCCAGGACGATGAACACAGTCGCGTCGCCGTCGTTGTACCGACAACTTCTCGCGGCGCGGTTCGACCAGCTGCCGCCGACGTTGCGCGCGCTGCACGACCGCAGCGGTTGCAGGCGTTACCACGGCAAGGTCGAAGTCGACCGCGGCGACGGCATGGTGTCGCAATTGTGTGCCTGGGCCGCGCGCCTGCCGGCGCCGGGGCGCGGCACGATCAAGGTCGAGATCGATGCCGACGCGAAGGGCGAGCGCTGGGCGCGCGTGTTCGCCGGCAAGGCGATGCGTTCGCGCCTGTGGGCGCACGATGCGCTGCTGCGCGAACGCCTGGGCCTGCTGCGCTTCGCATTTCGCCTCGATGTCGAGCAGCTGCCGGGCGCCGGCGCCGCGGTGGTCTGGCACGTCGCCAGGGTCAGCGCGCTCGGCCTGCCGTTGCCGCTGCGCTGGTTCGCCGGCGTGACGGCGCGCGAATACGAGCGCGATCACCGCTACCGTTTCGACGTTGCCGCCAGGCTGCCGTGGGTGGGCCTGGTGGTGCACTACCGGGGATGGCTGGATGTCGATTGAAGCCGCGCAAGCCGGACGACTGGACCGCGGCGCGGTCATCGTCTTCGACGGCGTCTGCGTGCTGTGCAACGGCTGGGTCGATTTCCTGTTGCGGCACGATCGCGACGGGCGCTATCGCTTCGCCGCCATGCAGACCGTTAGCGGTCGCGAGCTGCTGGCGACCCACGGTCTGGACCCGGACGATCCGGTGTCGTTCCTGCTGGTCGATGGTGATCGCGCCTGGACCGATACGGACGCGATCGTGCGCGTGCTTCAGGGCCTGGGCGGCGCCTGGCGGACGGCCGCCGCAGTGCGCCTGATACCCCGATTCGTCCGTGATCCGCTCTACCGCCATGTCGCGCGCAATCGCTACCGCTGGTTTGGTCGCCATGCGCAATGCCTGGTGCCAACGCCGCAACAGGCGTCGCGGTTCCTGCCATGAGCGCTCGTCTCCTGTGCACGACGATGGTCGCCGCGGCGCTGCTGCTGCCGGGCTGTTCGACGTTGGAGAACAAGGGCACCACCGCGGCGATGCAGGGCGACGCCGCGCGTCCGGCGCAGGCCGCGGGCTGGGTCCGCAGCGAGCTCTACTTTGCCGTCGGCAACGAGGATGGCAGCGACACCGTCGATGAAGGCAAGTGGCGCGAATTCCTCGATCGCGAGGTCACGCCGCGCTTCCCCGATGGGCTCACCGTGCTCGACGGTTACGGGCAGTGGCGATTCAAGGACCAGGGCCGGCTGGTGCGCCAGCGCTGCAAGGTGCTGGTGGTGTTGCACGAAGACAGTGCCGGGCGCCGCAACGACATCAAGGCGATCCGGCTGGCGTGGAAACGCGCGAGCGGGCACGAATCGGTGCTGTGGGCGCGGCAGGCGGTGGAGGTTTCGTTCTGAAGTGACCAGACCGTGGCCACCCGTCACCGTTCGTCCTGGGCGTAGGCCGAAGGCCGAAGTCGAAGGATCGTGCGGCACTGCAGGCGGCCCTTCGACTTCGCTGCGCTGCGCTCAGGACGAACGGGTGACGCGATGAGTTGGTGCGTAAGAACGAAAGCTCATGCCAGCCTGGCCGGTCGCTCGGCTACGATGCCCCGATCTCTACTGGAGCCAATGCCTTGGCCACCCCACACGCCACTCCCCGCCGCTGGTTCGTCGCAGGCGACCTCAATGGTTTCTTTGGCCTGGTCGTCGACAACCTCTCGATCCTGGGTTTCATCGCCGCCGCGCTGATCGGGATCTTCGGCTTCCCTGCCGAGGTCGTGTTCGCGCGGATGTTCCCGGGCACCGCGTTCGGCGTGCTGGTGGGCAACCTGATCTACACGGTGATGGGGCGCCGGCTGGCGGCACGCACCGGCCGCGACGACGTCACCGCGATGCCGCTCGGCCTGGATGCGCCGACCAGCATCGGCATGGCACTGCTGGTCCTGGGGCCGGCCTTCGTCGCCTTCAAGCAGCAGGGCATGGACGAGCAGGCCGCCGCGATCGCCACCTGGCAGCTGGGCATGGCCTCGCTGGTGGTGATGGGCGTGCTCAAGTTCGTCCTGTCGTTCGCCGGAGACGCGGTCACGCGTTTGATTCCGCGCGCGGGCCTGCTCGGTTCGATCGCCGGCATCGCACTGGTGCTGATGGGCTTCCTGCCGCTGGTGGAGGCGCTGCGTTCGCCGGTGGTCGGGTTCGTCACGCTCGGTCTGCTGCTGTACGTGCTGATCGCCAAGGGTCGCCTGCCGGTGCGCTTGCCGGGCGTGTTCGTGGCCTTCGTGTTCGGCACCGTCCTGTACTACTCGCTCGGTGCGGCCGGCCTGGCGCCGGGTTTCCACTGGCCTGAGCCGACGCCGTTGCGCCTGGTGTTGCCGTGGCCGACGCTGGGCTTCCTCGAAGGGTTGCCGGCGACGGTGCCGTACCTGCCGCTGCTGCTGCCGTTCGGGTTGCTGATGGTGGTCGGCGGCATCAACGTCAGCGAAAGCGCGCGCGCCGCCGGCGACGACTATCGCACCCGCGACATCCTGCTGGCCGAAGCGTTCTCGACCCTGGTCGCCGGCTTCTGCGGCGGCGTCGCGCAGACCACGCCCTACATCGGCCAGCCCGCATACAAGCACATGGGCGCGCGCACCGGCTACACGTTGCTGACGGGGTTGTTCATCGGCCTGGGCGGCATGCTCGGCCTCGTCTCCGGTCTGGTGCAGTGGCTGCCACTGGCGGTGCTGGCGCCGATCATCGTCTACGTCGCGCTGGACATCACCACGCAGGCGTTCCAGGCCACGCCCAAACGACACGCGACGGCGATGGTGCTGGGCTTCCTGCCGTCGGTAGCATACATGCTGGCGATCAAGGTCGGCAATCCGACATGGATCGCGCCGGAGAACTTCGCCCGCCTGATGACGACCAGCGATGGCCACGGATTGCCGGAGATGGCGGTGATCATCACCCTGGGCAACGGCTTCATCATCACCGCGATGATCTGGACGTCGGCCGTTGCGGCGATGGTCGACGGGCGCCTGCTGCGTGCCAGTGCATTCCTGCTGGCGGGCGCGGCGCTGACCCTGTTCGGCCTGATCCACTCCGTGCATCCGCAAGGCGGCATCTACTGGCCGTGGACGCTCGAAGGCTTGCCGCGCGTGCTGTCGTGGCAGTTCGCCGGGGCCTACGTGGCGCTGGCCGCGCTGCTGGCGCTGCTGTCGCTGCAGCGCGATGCGGTGCCCGCGGAGAGTCAGCAGGACGCCGTGCACTGAGCGCTTACAATTCGAGCATCCCCCGAAACGAGTACGACGATGTCCCTGCAAGACGAGCTCAATGCCATTCCCGGCGTCAGCGCCGCGCGCGACGCGGCCACCCGGCAGTTCGTGTTCAACCACACGATGCTGCGCGTCAAGGACATCGCCCGCTCGCTGGATTTCTACACGCGCGTGCTCGGCTTCACGCTGGTGCGCCGGCGCGATTTCGCCGAAGCGAAGTTCAGCCTGTACTTCCTGGTGCTGGTGGATGACCCGGCGCAGATCCCGGCCGAGGAGCCGGCACGCGGGCAATGGCTGCTGAGCCAGCGCGGTGTGCTCGAACTGACCCACAACCACGGCACGGAAGACGATGCCGGCTTCGCCTACCACGACGGCAACAGCGAGCCGCGCGGCTTCGGCCACATCTGCGTGTCGGTGCCGGATGTCGAAGCGGCCTGCGAGCGCTTCGAGCAGCTCGGCGTGGCCTTCCAGAAACGCCTGACCGACGGACGGATGAAGGACATCGCCTTCATCAAGGATCCGGACGGCTACTGGGTGGAGATATTGCAGCCGACGGCGCGAGTCCAGGAGTACTGACCGCGCCAGCTGCAGCCTACGTTCAATCAAGCGGTTCGCTGGGAAGTGCGGTGTGGAATGCCTTCAGACAAGGGGCGCCTCAGCTGCGAGGCTGCATATCCACACCCTTCTCAAGGACATCACGTGAAAAGCGACTCTGTACTTCGGGACTGGTTCTCCAAGGTAGTGCCGTTGGCCTTCGCCGTCATGTCGACTTCGGGCATGGCTCAGGATGGCCCAGATCACCAGAACGGGATCGATTGGATCTTGATTGAGCAGGACGCCAACGAGAACGTGCCGCACTGGGTGCGACCTGACCACGTGGCCTGCATTGCGATCGATCCAGTCACGGGTGAAGTCCTTCTGTGCCCGGCCAGTGGATCGAGGCCCGAAAAGTCCAGGCCACGATTCAAGCCGCCATTCGAGCATGCGCCAGCGCAACGCCCCTGACATGTGACATCAAGTCAATCGGGCCCCTCGGCCCGATTGGCTTCAGAATGGCCGCCCCGGAGATTTATCCATTCGCGAGCGCATTCAAGTAGCTGCGTCGCCATGCGGTGACATCGTGTGCCTTCAGCAGGGTCATCATCGACTGCCATCGCTCGCGCCGCTCGTGCAGCGGCATCGCAACCGCGGCAGCGATGGCATCGGCGACGCCGTCGAGGTCATAGGGGTTCACCAGCAGCGCGGTGTCGAGTTCACGCGCGGCACCGGCGAAGGTCGACAGCACCAGCACGCCCGGATCCTCGGGGTTCTGCGCGGCGACGAATTCCTTGGCGACCAGGTTCATGCCATCGCGCAACGGCGTGACCAGGCCGACCCGGGCGATGCGGTAGAAGCCGGTCAGTGACGGGTGCGGGTAGTTGCGATTGACGTAGCGCACCGGCGTCCAGTCCGGCTCGGCGTGGGCGCCGTTGATGTGTCCGGCCAGCTGCTCCAGTTCGCTGCGCAGTTGCTGGTACTCGACCACCTCGCCGCGGGATACCGGCGCGATCTGCAGGTAGGTCAGCCGGCCGCGGTGCTCGGGGTAGCGCTTGAGGAAGCAGCCGAAGGCGCGGAAGCGCTCTGGCAGGCCCTTGGAGTAATCCAGCCGGTCCACGCCTATCGCCAGCGCCCGCCCTGACAGGCTCGCCGCCAGCCGTCGTACTCCCGGCTTGTTCACTGCGACCGCGGCCTGGCTGGCGATGTGCCCGGTGTCGATGCTGATCGGGAACGCGCCGGCGCGCAGGCGGCGTCCGTGCTCGGTTTCGAGGATGCCGTTCTCGATCACGCGGCCGCGGCCGAACAGGCGCACGTAGTCCTGGAAGCGTTCCAGGTCGCGTCCGGTCTGGAAGCCGATCAGGTCGTACGACGACAGCCCCTCGAACAGGCGCTGGTGCTGCGGCAGCGCCGCCAGCAGGTCCGACGAGGGCATCGGCACGTGCAGGAAGAATCCCAGCCGGCAGCGCACGCCCAGCTCGCGCAGGAGCTTGGCCATCGGGATCAGGTGGTAGTCGTGCACCCAGACCAGGTCGTCGTCGCGCAGCAGTGGCGCCAGCTTCTCGGCGAACAGTGCGTTGACCCGGCGATAGGCGGCGTACGTGGCGCGGCTGTAGTCGACCAGGTCGACGCGGAAATGCAGCAGCGGCCACAACGTACGGTTGGCGAAGCCGTTGTAGTAGTCGTCGTGGTCGCGCCTGGACAGGTCGACGGTGACGTAGCGGATGTTGCCGCGCTCGACTTCGTGGGTCTTGCCCGACTGCTCGGCGTCGATCTTGCCGCTCCAGCCGAACCAGAGGCCGCCGGTCTCTTCCAGCGCGGCCTGCAGGGCGACGGCGAGACCGCCGGCGCTGTCCACGCCGGGCAGGGCGACACGGTTGGAGACCACGACCAGCCGGCTCATCAAACGGATCCCGTCATGCCGCGTCCTGCCAGGGCCTCGACAGGCGCATTGCCGCATTGATCAGGCCGACATGCGAGTACGTCTGCGGGAAATTTCCCCAGGCCTCGCCACCGCCGAACTCCAGGTCCTCCGACAGCAGGCCGAGCGGGTTGCGCCGCGCCAGGATCCGCTCGAACAGCGAACGCGCTTCCTCGTACCGGCCGATCGACGCCAACGCGTCGATGTACCAGAACGTGCAGATCGTGAAGCTGGTTTCGGGCGAGCCGAAGTCGTCCGGTGCGACATAGCGGAACAACGCGTCACCGCGCCGCAGTCCCTTGCCGATCGCCTCCACCGTGCGGACGAAGCGCGGATCGTCGGCTTTGATGAAGCCCAGGTCGGCCAACAGCAGCAGTGACGCATCCAGGCGGTTGCCGTCGAGGGCTTCGACGAAATGGCCCAGCTCGGAGTTGTAGGCGTGCTCGGTGATGCGCGCATGCATCTCGTCGGCGCGCTCGCGCCAGAACTTGCATTGCGGCGCCAGGTTCAGGTGCACCGCGATCCTGGCCAGGCGATCACACGCGGCCCAGCACATCACGCTGGAGTAGGTATGCACTTCGGCGCGCCCGCGGAACTCCCACAGCCCCGCATCGGGCTGGTCGTGCAGTTTGTAGGCCAGCTCGCCCAGCGGTTCGATGCGGGCGAAGATGGCGGCATCGCCCACGCGCGTCAGGCGCTGGTCGAAGAACAACTGCGTCGCCGCGAGCACGACGCTGCCGTAGACATCGTGCTGCGCCTGCAGCCACGCCAGGTTGCCGCGGCGCACCGGTCCCATGCCGCGATAGCCGGCCAGTGACGTCACTTCCGACTCGGCCAGTTCGCGCTCGAAGCCGATGCCATACAGCGGTTGCAGGGCACCGTCGTTGGACGCGACGTTGGCGACGTAGCGCAGGTAATCCTCCATGCTGCGCGTGGCGCCGAGTCGGTTGAGCGCGCGGACCACGAACGCCGAATCGCGCAGCCAGCAGTAGCGGTAGTCCCAGTTGCGCACCGTGTTGGCCGCCTCCGGGATCGAGGTGGTCATCGCCGCCACGATCGCGCCGGTTTCCTCGTACTGACACAGCTTCAACGTGATCGCGCTGCGGATCACCGGGTCCTGCCATTCCAGCGGGATCGACAGGTAGCGCACCCAGTCGCGCCAGTAGGCGATGGTCTTTTCCTCCGACTGGCGGACGAAGGTCGCCACCGGTTGCGTCAGCGTTTCATCGGGGCCCAGCACCAGGTGCAGGTCGCGATCGAGCACGAACGGCAGGCTGTCGCGGATCAGGCGCACCGGCACGTCGCTGGTCAGTCGCAGCGTGAAGTCGGGGATCAGGTAGCGGATATGGTTGCTGCCCCAGGTGGTTTCGGGCTTGCTGGCGCCGTAGTCGGCGAGCGGACGCAGGCGGATGCGGATGCGCGGCAGGCCTGCCAACGGGCGGACATGGCGCAGCAGCATCACCGGTCGATAGAAGCGCTCGTTCTGGTGCCAGCGCGGGGCGAAGTCGATGATCTCGATGGCGCCGCCCTTGGTGTCGCGCAGGACGGTGCGGATCACCGCGGTGTTGATCAGGTACTCCTGCTCGGAAGAGGCGAAATCCTCCAGTTCGATCGCGTAGTCGCCGCCCTCGTGCTGCCGCGGCGACAGCAGGGCGCAGAAAGTGGGGTCGCCGTCGAATGCGGGAACGCAGCCCCAGACGATGCGGGCGCGGGCGTCGATGAGGGCGGCGATGCTGCCGTTGCCGATGATGCCCAGGTCGAGGCTGGTCTGGAGGTCTGAAACTGAAGTCATTCCTGCTCCGGTGTGGGAATGGATGTCAGGCAATGGAGTCGTCCAGCCACGCGCGCACCGCGGCCGGGTCGTGCAACCCGTAGCGCGCGGCGCTGGGCTGGCGCGCGCCGACCAGCACGCCGTATCCGCCGTGGCAGTTCACCGCGCAGAAGCCATGTTCGTCGGTGAGGTCGTCGCCGACGAACACCGGCCGGCGACCGTGGAATGGCGGCAATGCCAGCAGGTCGAGCACCGCGGCACCCTTGTTGGCACCATCGGGACGCAACTCGATGACGCGATTGCCCGGTTGCAGGTGATACCCAGGCAGGTCGATCAGTGCAGAGGTGGCGAATTCGTGCAGGGGCTCTTCGGCGGCCGGGGCGCCACGCCAGTGCAGTGCCAAGCCAACGCCCTTGTCCTCGATGCGGGCGCCGGCGTACTTGGCGGCCAGCGCCCGCGCCGAGGCGAGCACGCCATCGAGTGCCGGCGCGCGAGGAAGCTGGCGGACGTGGCCGTCGTCGCGCCGTTCCAGCCCATGCAGGCCGACGGCGGGAAGGTGCAGCGGCGCGAACAGCTGATCGAGCTGGGCCAGGTTGCGGCCGCTGACGAGCGCCAGCGCGCCGTCGAGGCGGCCGTGCAGGATCGCCAGGGTGTCGATCAGGCCGGGTTCGACCGTGACGTCACCGGGAGCGTCGGCGAAATCGAGCAGGGTGCCGTCGACGTCGAGGAACAGGGCCCAGTCGGGCGCGACCGCCGGAGGGAGCGGCAGGTGGGGGTGCCGGGAACTCATACACGCCATTGTGAACAAGCGCATGTAAGCATCAGGTGGACGCGCCGCCACACGCTTGAATCAAGCCTGATCGGACCGCATCTGATGGGCATTGCGGCCGCGCAGATCGATGCGGCTGCCCAGATATCGAGAGGGAAACCCTTCCATGCGAATGGACAAACTGACATCGCGTTTCCAGCAGGCGCTGGCCGACGCGCAATCGCTGGCGGTCGGGCGCGACCACAGCGTGATCGAACCCGTGCATCTGCTGACGGCCTTGCTTGACCAGAGCGGCGGCAGCACGCGACCGCTGCTGGCGCAGGCCGGCGTCAACGTGCCGCTGCTGCGCGAACGCCTCGGCGAGGCGCTGGAGAAGCTGCCCAAGGTCAGCGGCCAGGCCGGCAACATCAGTGTCGGCAACGACCTGGCGCGGCTGCTCAACGTCACCGACAAGCTGGCCCAGCAGCGCGGCGATGCCTTCATCGCCAGCGAACTGCTGCTGCTGGCCGCGCTCGATGACGGCGGCGAAGCCGGTCGCGCGCTCAAGGCGGCCGGTGCGAACAAACCCAAGCTCGAAGCGGCCATCGAAAAACTGCGTGGAGGCGAGACCGTGCAATCGGAAAATGCCGAGGACCAGCGCCAGGCGCTGGAGAAGTACACGATCGACCTCACCGCCCGCGCCGAGAGCGGCAAGCTCGACCCGGTGATCGGCCGCGATGAGGAGATCCGCCGCACGGTGCAGGTGCTGCAGCGCCGGACCAAGAACAACCCGGTGCTGATCGGCGAACCAGGCGTGGGCAAGACCGCGATCGTGGAAGGGCTGGCCCAGCGCATCATCAATGGCGAAGTGCCGGAGGGCCTGCGCGGCAAGCGCGTGCTCAGCCTCGACATGGGCGCGCTGATCGCCGGCGCCAAGTTCCGCGGCGAGTTCGAGGAGCGGTTGAAGGCCGTGCTCAACGACCTGTCGAAGAACGAAGGCCAGATCATCCTCTTCATCGACGAACTGCACACCATGGTCGGCGCCGGCAAGGCCGAGGGCGCGATGGACGCGGGCAACATGCTCAAGCCCGCGCTGGCCCGCGGCGAGCTGCACTGCATCGGCGCGACCACGCTCAACGAGTACCGCCAGTTCATCGAGAAGGACGCTGCGCTCGAACGCCGCTTCCAGAAGGTGTTCGTTGGCGAACCGACCGTCGAGGACACCATCGCCATCCTGCGTGGCCTCAAGGAGCGCTACGCGGTGCATCACGGTGTCGAGATCACCGATCCGGCGATCGTCGCCGCGGCGACGCTGTCGCACCGCTACATCAGCGACCGCCAGCTGCCGGACAAGGCCATCGACCTGATGGACGAGGCGGCCTCGCGCATCCGCATGGAGATCGACTCCAAGCCCGAGGAGCTCGACCGCAAGGAGCGCCGTCTGATCCAACTCAAGATCCAGCGCGAGGCGCTGAAGAAGGAGAAGGACGCCGAGTCGAAAAAGCGCCTGTCCGACCTCGAGGAAGAGATCGGCAGGCTCGAGCGCGAGTTCAACGACCTGGAAGAAGTGTGGAAGGCCGAGAAGGCCATGCTGCAGGGCGCCACCCGCATCAAGGAGCAGATCGAGCAGGCCAAGCTCGACCTCGAGGCCGCGCAGCGCCGCCAGGATTTCACCGCGATGAGCGAGATCCAGTACGGCCGCTTGCCGGAGCTCGAGAAGCAGCTCAAGGCCGCTCAGGAAGCCGAGACCAAGGGCTTCACGCTGCTGCAGGACAAGGTCACCGCCGAGGAGATCGCCCAGGTGGTTTCGCGCTGGACCGGCATCCCGGTGGCGAAGATGCTCGAAGGCGAGCGCGAGAAGCTGCTGCGCATGGAAGAGCACCTGCACACGCGCGTGGTCGGCCAGGACGAGGCGATCAAGGTCGTGTCCGACGCGGTGCGGCGTTCGCGCGCGGGCCTGTCGGATCCGAACCGTCCCAGTGGTTCGTTCCTGTTCCTGGGCCCGACCGGCGTGGGCAAGACCGAGCTGTGCAAGGCGCTGGCCGAATTCCTGTTCGACTCCACCGATGCGATGGTGCGCATCGACATGAGCGAGTTCATGGAGAAGCACTCGGTCAGCCGCCTGGTCGGCGCGCCTCCGGGTTACGTCGGCTATGAAGAAGGCGGCTATCTGACCGAGGCCGTGCGTCGCCGTCCCTACAGCGTGATCCTGCTCGACGAGGTCGAGAAGGCGCACCCGGACGTGTTCAACATCCTGCTGCAGGTGCTCGACGACGGTCGCCTCACCGACGGCCAGGGCCGCACGGTGGATTTCCGCAACACGGTGATCGTGATGACCAGCAACCTGGGCTCGCACCAGATCCAGGAACTTGCAGGCGACGGCTCGGCCGAGGCCTACACGCAGATGAAGGCGGCGGTGATGGGCGTGGTGCAGGCGCACTTCCGCCCGGAGTTCATCAACCGGCTCGACGACATCGTCGTGTTCCATCCGCTCGACAAGGCGCAGATCCGCCAGATCGCGCGCTTCCAGATCGGCGGCCTGGAGAAGCGCATGGGCGAGCGCGGGCTGGGGCTGGAGCTGACCGACAACGCGCTGAACCTGCTGGGCAACGTCGGCTTCGATCCGGTTTACGGCGCAAGGCCGCTCAAGCGTGCCATCCAGCAGCAGCTCGAGAATCCGCTGGCGCAGAAAATCCTCGCCGGCGAATTCGTCAGCGGCGATACCGTGAAGGTGGATGCCGCGGGTGGACAGCTGACCTTCGTGAAGGCCTGAAGATCGAACCCCTCTCCCGCATGCGGGAGAGGGGCAGGGGTGAGGGCCTGTGTCCCAGCAGGACCTGCCAGAAATACCCGCTCTGGAATGCGATCAGCAGGCACACCAGCGTCGCCATCTCGCCATTGAGGGTGAAGTCGCCGATCAGCAGCACGACCACGATGGCCAGTGGTCCGATCATCAGCGCCCGCTTGCAGGCTTCGACGTGCAGGCGATGGTGCTTGCCTTCGAAGGCTTGGCGCATGGCGATGCCGAGCACGACGAACGCGGCCGACAGCATCAGGATCCAGCCACCACCGTGCCAGGGCAGGCCGTCAGCGCTGCCTGACGCCGCGGGCCGGTCGCCCGCGATCGCTTGCGAGATGACTGAGAAGCCGCCGAAGGCGGTGTGTGGCGGCGACATGTCGGTCGCGCCCAGATACGCCCAGCCGCTGATGCCGCCATCGAACTGCACGCGCAGCCACGTGCGCGTGCCGATGCCGAACTGCCCGACCTTGCGCGTCTGGCAGACGTGGATCTCGGATCCGGCGGGCAGGATGGCGATCACGTCGCCCAGGCGCCATCCGGCGCGGGTCGACAGCGTGGGCAGGCTGCTGTGGACGCTGGTTTCGATGACGGTATGCGCCACCAGACCGCATTGCGCACTGGCCAGCGATGGCAGGCAAGCAAGCAAGAGAACCAGCAACGGCGCGACGATTCCCGTGCAAAGCCTGTTCATGCCGATTTCGCCCATCAACCGCGGTGCCACGGCATCCGTTGTATGGGGCTACGCAATACAGCGGGCGCGTCGGCCACCGCGCTGCCGTTGCAGCCCTCAGGCAGGCGCGGCAGGCGGCAGGTGGCGCTCGCCGCGATACTGCGGCGTCGCCATCACCATCTCGGCCAGGCTGTGGGCCAGTTCGCGCTCGGCCAGTACAGCCGCATCGGCGCCGTGTTCGAGCAGGTGCTTGACCTCGGTGTCGCTGTGCGCGCGCGCCACGATCGTCAGCGCCGGATTCATTTCGCGCAGCTTGGCGATGATCTCGCCGGCCTCCAGCGCGTTGGGGATCGCCACCATCACCATGGTCGCGCGCTCCGGTGCGGCTTCGCGCAAGACGCGCTCGTTGGCGGCATTGCCGCGGATCGCCGGCAGGCCGGCCGCGCGCGCCTTGTTGACCAGGTCTTCCTCGTCGTCGATGACGACGATCTCGACGCCACGCTCGGTCAGCAGGCGGGTCAGTTCGCTGCCGACGCGGCCGTAGCCGATCTCGATCACGTGGTTGCTCAGGCCCGGGCGGATCGGCGGCGAGATGTGCTCTTCCGGTTCCGGTGCGCGGTTGGCGGCCTCGCGCGCTTCGCGTCGGTCGAGCCAGGCGAACAGCAGCGGATTGACGATGATCGACAGCAGCGCGCCCGCCAGCACCAGGTCCTGGCCTTCGCTGGGCAGGATTTCCAGCTGCAGCCCGAGGCCGGCGAGGATGAAGGAGAACTCGCCGATCTGCGCCAGGCTGGCCGAGATCAGCAATGCGGTCGAGTTGGGTTTGCCGAACGCCCGGACGATGGCATAGGCCGCCAGCGACTTGCCGATGACGATGATCAGGAAGGTCGCGAACACCTCCATCGGACGCTGCAGCAGGATCATCGGATCGAACAGCATGCCGACCGAGACGAAGAACAGCACCGCGAAGGCATCGCGCAGCGGCAGGGTTTCGGTCGCGGCCTGGTGGCTGAACTCCGATTCGTTGAGCAGCATGCCGGCGAAGAACGCGCCCAGTGCGAACGACACGCCGAACATCGCCGCCGAACCGAACGCCACGCCCAGCGCGATCGCCAGCACGCACAGCGTGAACAACTCGCGCGAGCCGGTGCCGGCCACGCGCTCGAGGATCCACGGGATCACGCGGCGACCGACGATCAGCATCACCGCGACGAACGCGCCGACCTTGGCAAACGTCTTGAACAGCGCCGTCCACACCTGCACCGCATCGCCGGCTTCGCCCTTGAGCACGCCCGCCAGCGCGGGCAGCAGCACCAGTGCGAGCACCATCGCCAGGTCCTCGACGATCAGCCAGCCCACCGCGATGCGGCCGCGCCCGGTTTCCACCAGGCGCCGTTCTTCCAGTGCGCGCAGCAGCACCACGGTGCTGGCGACCGACAGCGACAGGCCGAATACGATGCCGGCGCCGTGCGACCAGCCCAGGAAACGCGCCAGGCCCCAGCCGAGCACCGTCGCCAGGGTGATCTGCGCGACCGCGCCGGGCAGGGCGATCGCCTTGACCGCCATCAGGTCGCGCATCGAGAAGTGCAGGCCGACGCCGAACATCAGCAGGATCACGCCGATCTCGGCCAACTGCGGCGCCAAGGTCTGATCCCCGACGAATCCAGGCGTGAACGGTCCGGCGATCACGCCGGCCAACAGATAGCCCACCAGAGGCGACAGCCGCAGGCGTTGCGCCAGCGAGCCAAAGATGAACGCCAGCACGAAGCCGGCCACGAGGATTGCGATCAGGGACGTATGGTGCATCGAGTATCCGTGTGTTGAGAGCCCGTTTGCGGTCTGCCGTTCAGGATGTGGGCCCGAGTCCGGTGATGCAACCCGTGTCCCGCGCGGGCGGGGCCGGTCGCCAGATTGCGCCAAGGCATGTCAATCGCGGGTCAGGAACGTGGGTCAGGGCTGGCAAACCGCTAGACTAGTGGGGTTTCGAGCCTCCTTCTGGTCCCCCCGTGATTTCCTTCCGTAATTTCGCCCTCCGCCGGGGCGAGCGCCTGCTGTTGTCCAACGTCGACCTGGCCCTGCATGCCGGCTGGCGCGTGGGCGTGATCGGCCGCAACGGCACCGGCAAGTCGTCGTTGTTCGCCGCGATCCAGGGCCATGTCGAAGCCGACAAGGGCGATATCGACGTACCCACCCGCGTCCGCATCGCCAGCGTTGCCCAGGAAACCCCGGCGCTCGACGAACCGGCGCTCGATTTCGTGTTGTCCGGCGATGCCCTGGTGCACGCGGCGATCGTCGCCGAGCGCGAAGCGGTCGAGCGCGAGGACTGGGAAGCCGTCGCCGAAGCGCATCACCGCCTGGAAGAACTCAACGGCTACGACGCCACCGCGCGCGCCGGCAAGCTGCTGCACGGCCTGGGCTTCTCGCCCGACACGCACGAGCGCGCGGTCAAGGAATTCTCCGGCGGCTGGCGCGTGCGCCTGAACCTGGCGCGCGCGCTGATGACGCCGTCGGACCTGCTGCTGCTCGACGAACCGACCAACCACCTCGACCTCGACGCGGTGTTGTGGCTGGAACAGTGGCTGCTCAAGTACCCGGGCACGCTGCTGCTGATCTCGCACGACCGCGAGTTCCTCGACGAGATCACCACCCACACGCTGCATCTGCACGACGGCAAGGGCAAGCTCTACACCGGCGACTACACCGCCTTCGAGCGCCAGCGCGCCGAACACCTGCGCCTGCAGCAGATCACCCACGAAAAGGTGCAGGCCGAGCGCGCCCACCTGCAGAGCTTCATCGACCGCTTCAGCGCCAGCGCGGCCAAGGCCAAGCAGGCGCAGTCGCGGGTCAAGCGCCTGGCGAAGATGGCCGACACCGAGGCGGTGCGCGTGGAGCGCGCGCTGCGGATCGAATTCCCGGCGCCGGCGAAGCTGCCGCACGCGCTGCTGCGCGTGACGCATGCCGATTGCGGCTATGGCGACCACACCGTGCTGCACCAGATCGGCTTCATCCTCGAAGCCGGCGACCGCGTCGCGCTGCTCGGCCCCAATGGTGCCGGCAAGTCGACGCTGGTGAAGTCGCTGGTCGGCGAATTGCCGCTGCTCAGCGGCGAGCGCGGCGGCCATCCCGACCTGCGCATCGGCTACTTCGCCCAGCACACGGTGGAGTCGCTGCGCGAAGGCACCACCGCGATCGACCATCTGGCCGACATCGCCCCTGGCGTGGCCACGCAGCAGTTGCGCGACTTCCTCGGCAAGTGGAACTTCCCTGGCGATCGCGCGTTCGAGAAGGTCGATGTGTTCTCCGGTGGCGAACGTGCACGTCTTGCGCTGGCGCTGATCGCCTGGCGCAAGCCGAACGTGCTGCTGCTCGACGAACCGACCAACCACCTCGACCTCGACATGCGTGAGGCCCTGGCCGAAGCGCTGAGCATCTTCGAAGGCGCGATCGTGATGGTCAGCCATGACCGCCACCTGATCGGCCTGGTCTGCGACACGTTCTGGCGCGTCGCCGACGGTGTTGCGCAACCGTTCGACGGCGATCTCGATGCCTACGCAGTTTGGCTGCGCACGCGCGACAGCAGCAACGACGGCAAGGTGCCGGCCAAGGTGGCTGCGGCCGCAGCGGCGCCGGTGCCGGCGGCCAAGCCGGCCGCCAAGGCACCCAAGGCCAACGCCCACAAGCTCGCGCAGGCCGAAGCGCGCGTGGCCGAGCTGGAATCCAAGCTGCACACGCTCGACATGGACCTGGCCGATCCGGACCAGTACGCCGGCGGCGGCACCGATGCGGCCGAACTGGCCAAGCGTCGCGAGCAGGTGGCGGCGGAGCTGGCGAAGGCGGAAGAGGCGCTGCTGCGGTTGTACGAGGGCGGCTGAGCCCCGTCCCCTCTCCCTGGCCGCGTTCGCGGCCTGTCCCTCTCCCACAAGGGGAGAGGGTCTTGAGTTTCCTTCTCCCCTTGCGGGAGAAGGTGCCCGAAGGGCGGAAGAGGGGGGGCTTTGATCTGCCTTACTGCACGCGCTCGCCCAGCACCGCCTGCCCCTCGATCGCAACGCCCACCGGCTCGCCCGAGTCGACCTGCACGCTGACGTCGACGAAACCGCCACGTCCCGCACCGGTCTGCTGGCGTCCGCGGAAGCGCACCTCATCGCTGTCGAACGCTATCAACCGGTGACGAACCAGATACGCACCGAGCGGCCCGTTGGCGTTGCCGGTGACGGGATCTTCATCCACGCCGATCCCTGGCGCGAACATTCGACCGTGCGTGTAGGCATCACAACTGGCATCGGTGTCCAGGGTGAAAACGAAGTAACCCTTGCTGCCGACATGCGTCTCGAGCTGCGCAAGGCGGGCCATGTCCGGCTTCAGCTCGCGCAGGCACTGAAGGCGCTTGATCGGGATCAGCAGCTTGCCGTGACCGGTGCTGACGAACTGCACCGGACCGCGTGAATCGAGCTCGTCGACATCCAGGCCAATCGCGCCGGCGACTTCCTGCACCAGCTCCGACGACAAGGGCGGTGCAAACGTCGGCGGATTCTGTTGGATGCGTACGGCGATGGAGCCATCATCCGTGCGCGCGGTCGTCACCGTCTGCACGCCGGCCCCCGTCAGTTGCCGGCGCACACCTGGCGCGGCACCTTCGAGCGCCAGGGCAAAATGTGCGCCGACGGTGGCATGGCCGCACACGGGCACTTCCGTCGTCGGCGTGAAATAGCGGATGTGGAGATCGTGATCGTCGCCGTTCGGCGGCAGCACGAACGCCGTTTCGGAGTGCCCGAGCCGATGCGCGATGGCCAGCATGCCGGCATCGTCCAAGCCGGTGGCATGGGTGACCACGCCTGCAGGATTGCCCTGGCCCTGCTGGGTGGTGAACGCATCGATCCGGTAGATACGCAACGGGTCCATGGCGCGCCTCGGGAGTGGGGACGCGGAGTGTATGACCTGCCGGCTTGCGCCGGACACCGCGGGCGAGGCCACTCACCCGCCCGGCGAGGCCGCCCAGCGCGCCTCGCGGCGATCGGATGCTTGAAAAGCCCGCCGTTGCCTCCAGAATGCCGGCCTGTCTTCGTGATGCGTCGTGACATGCCGATCTATGCCTTCGAGTGCGCCGCCTGCGGCCACGCCTTTGACCGCCTGCAGAAGCTGTCTGAGGCCGACCCCACGCAGTGCCCGGTCTGCGGCGAGCCGCACGTGCGCCGCCAGCTGACCGCGCCGCAGTTCCGCCTTGCCGGCGGCGGCTGGTACGAGACCGACTTCAAGAAGGACGGCGACAAGAAGCGCAACCTCGCCGGCGAGGGCTCGTCCTCCTCGGGCGGAGGCGACAGCAAGCCGGCCGAGAGCAAGCCCGCCGAGAAGAAAGTCGAGAAGAAGGCCGACCCGGCCCCGCCCAGCAAAAGCTGAGCAGTCCCCGGGGTCCGCCGTCTAGGTGGGGTTGCTACGCACAAACACCGCGTCGCAGCCCGATCCGACCCAGACGGCACCCTCGCGCCAGCCCCAGTTCCGGTGCTCGACGCAGCGGGTGCCGTTTATCTCGCGCGACAGTTCTACCGGCCCGTGGAACGGCGTCCGGCATTCCCGATAGCTCCGGCCGTCGCTACGGCACATGACCGCATGCTTCGAGGCCGGGTAGGGCAGGGTCGCCGGATCGGGCAGGGACACGGATTGCGCAGGATTGGCATCCACCAGGGTCAGGCCGACCCGCATCTCTGCACTGGCGCTGGCAGACAGCGTGGCACCGGATGGCAGGGCGGCCGAGTGTGTCGCAAGCGCAGGGGCCAACAGCCAGGCCAGGCCCAGAAAACGGAACGTCCGCTTGGTCGCTGTCGCCATGGCGCCTGGCTCCTCGATGGCATCTTCTATAGGCGCACGCGCGTGGACGTAGTGTCAGTAGCCAAAGCGCGCGCTGCAGCCCTGGCTCACCCAGACCGCGCTGCCGGTGAAGCCCCAGGTACGGCCCTGCACGCAGGGTTGGCTGGACAGCTGCTGCAGCAACCGCGGCGTGCGGGTTCCCGGCCACTGGCAGGCCTTGGGGCGGGTGTCGACGCTGCTGCACACCACCAATGGCGTGCTCGGCATCGGCTCGGTCGGCTGCATGGCGCCAAGGGCGACGAACTCTGCCCGGCAGTCGCGGCCCACGTAGACCTGGCCATTCTGCGATTGCCAGGTCTGGCCTTCGATGCACGGCTGGCTGCCCGTGGATTCCCGCAGCAGGCGCGACGGACCCTGCCAGGGCACGCGGCAGATGCGCGGCTGGTGGTTGAAGCTTTCGCAGGTCACGCTCTGGCCAGCCGGTCCGTCCGGCGGGGGCGGCAGGGTATTTCCCAGCGACTGGGCGATGTCGGCCTTGATCTGGCTGAAACGCCAGTCCGAGCGGTTGACCTGGTCGAGGTAGAACTGCAGCTGGTCGTCCGGGATCCGGTGGCCGTGGGACTGGTCTTCGTACTCCATGCTGATGACCCGGACCTGGTCCTCGTAGGACAGGCTGCGCAGGTCTTCGGGCGCATGGAGGCGTTGCTGGGCAGGCATCGGGAGGGCCAGCAGCGCCAGGCACAGCACCAGCAGCCAGCGCATGGTCGGGTGATTCATGCAACCTCCGGGGGCGAAATGGCCACGACGGCCATGTCCGCTGCGATCCGCGGGCAAGTAACCCGCCGCTGCCGTTAAAATGACGTGTTGTCCGGCCTTGGGCCGGAGCCAAGTAACCCGGAGCCCCCATGCGTACCCATTTTTGCGGCCTCATCGATGAGGCCCTGATCGGACAGACCGTCACTTTGTGCGGCTGGGCCGACGTTGCCCGTAACCTCGGCGGCCTGTGCTTCATCGACCTGCGCGACCACGAAGGCATCGTCCAGATCGTGGCCGAGCCGACCCAGGATCCGGCGCTGGGTGCGGGCGAGGTCAATGCCGCGGTGATCGCGGCGGCGGCCCAGGTGGGCTACGAAGACTGCCTGCGCATCACCGGCGTGGTGCGCAAGCGCGAATCGGTCAACGCCAAGATCCGCACCGGCCAGGTCGAAATCGTCGCGACGAAGATCGAGCTGCTCAACAAGGCCGAGCCGCTGCCGTTCCACGCGCACGAGAACCCGGGCGAGGACATCCGCCTGCAGTACCGCTACCTCGACCTGCGCACCCCGGAGATGCAGCGCAAGATGCGCACCCGCATCAAGCTGGTGCAGGCCCTGCGTCGCTACCTCGACGAGCGCGGCTTCCAGGACATCGAAACGCCGATCCTGACCAAGGCCACGCCGGAAGGCGCGCGCGACTTCCTGGTGCCGGCGCGCATGCACCACGGCGAGTTCTACGCGTTGCCGCAGTCGCCGCAGCTGTTCAAGCAGATCCTGATGATGGCCGGCTTCGACCGGTACTACCAGATCGCGCGCTGCTTCCGCGACGAGGCCCTGCGTGCCGACCGCCAGCTCGAGTTCACCCAGCTCGACATGGAGTTCGCGTGGGTGTCCGAGCGCGACGTGCAGGACCTCACCGAGGAAATGATCCGTTCGGTGTTCCGCGAAGTGATGGGCGTCGAGCTGGTTGCGCAGTTCCCGCGCATGACCTACGCCGAGGCGATGCGTCGCTACGGTTCGGACAAGCCGGACCTGCGCATCGCGATGGAGTTCACCGACATCGCCGAGCTGGTGAAGAACTGCGAGTTCAAGGTCTTCACCGACTGGGCCAACCACGAAGACGGCCGCGTGGTCGCGCTACGCGTTCCGGGCGCGGCGACGCTCAGCCGCAAGCAGATCGACGACTACGGCGCGCACGCGGCCAAGCACGGCGCCAAGGGCCTGGCGTGGATGAAGGTGGAGGACGCCGGCAAGGGCCGTGAAGGCGTCAACTCACCCATCGCCAAGTTCCTCGACGACGCCACGCTGGCGGCGATCCTGTCCGCCACCGGCGCGCAGACCGGCGATGCGATCTTCTTCGGTGCCGCCACGTACAAGTCGGCCAGCGATTTCATGGGCGCGCTGCGCCTGAAGCTGGGCAAGGACCTGGGCATGGTCGCCGACACCTGGGCGCCGCTGTGGGTGACCGACTTCCCGATGTTCGAGTGGGACGAGGAAGAGAACCGCTACGTCGCCCTGCATCACCCGTTCACCGCACCGGCGGTCGACTCGATCTCCGACCTGCGCGCGAATGCGAAGACGGCGGTGTCGCGCGGCTACGACATGGTGCTCAACGGCAACGAGATCGGCGGCGGTTCGATCCGCATCCACAACTCGGCGATGCAGTCGGCGGTGTTCGAGCTGCTCGGCATCGGCGCGGAAGAGGCCGAAGGCAAGTTCGGCTTCCTGCTCGACGCGCTCAAGTACGGCGCGCCGCCGCACGGTGGCATCGCCTTCGGCATCGACCGCATCGCCGCGCTGATGGCCGGCACCGAGTCGATCCGTGACGTCATCGCGTTCCCGAAGACCACGACCGCGCAGTGCCTGATGACCGGCGCGCCGTCGCCGGTGCCGGACGCGCAGCTGGCGGAAGTGCACATTCAAGTTCGTCCGAAGAAAGAAGGGAAGTAATCGCAATGTCGGAAGTTGAAGTGGAGCAGGCGCTGGAGTTGGAGTGGGAAGCGCTGGTCGATGCCGGTTCGGCCGCCGGTGCCGGGCTGGTGACCGAGCGCGCGCAGGTGTTCGGCGGTTGGCTGGTGCGCACGCGCACTGCCGCTGGGCAGCTGTCGATGACTTTCGTTGCCGACGGCCAGTTCCGTTGGGACGGTGAGGACTTCGGCGACGAGGACTACGAGGAAGAAGACGAGGACGCCGAGGAAGACGAGGAGTCCGACGAGGAAGAGGAAGAGGACGAAGAGGAAGCCTGACCGTGGCGATCATTCGCCGTGCCACCGTGGCCGACGCGGAAACCGTGTCGGCCCTGGCCGCGCAGACCTTCACCGAGACCTTCGGGCACCAGTACCCGGAGGCCGACCTGCAGTTCTTCCTGCACGACAGCTATGCGGTCGACAAGCAGAAGGTGATCCTTGGCCATCCCGACTACGCGGTGTGGCTGCTGGAAGTGGAGGGCAGGGCCGTCGGCCACGCGGCGGCGGGCCCCTGCGGCTTGCCGCATGCCGAGGTGGCCGCTGGCGACGGCGAGCTCAAGCGCCTGTACGTGCTGGGCGAGCACCAGAACGGCGGCTGGGGTGCGCGGCTGTTCGAGACCGCGCAGGAATGGCTGCTGCGCGACGGTCCGCGGACGCTGTGGATCGGTGTCTGGAGCGAGAACCTGGGGGCGCAGCGGTTCTACGCGCGTTACGGGTTCGAGCGGGTGGGGGACTACGACTTCATCGTCGGCGGTACCCGCGACCACGAATACATCCTGCGCCGGTCTGCGTAGCGACCCCTCTCCCTGGCCGCATTCGCGGCCTGTCCCTCTCCCACAAGGGGAGAGGGCAAAGCGTGGTTCCTTCTCCCCTCGTGGGAGAAGGTGCCCGAAGGGCGGAAGAGGGGGGCTCTTGCAGTTGCTTTAAGGCAAACGACCTCCATCAAGGTCCCCATGCCCACCAACCGCGTCATCCTCCTCCACGGCCTCTGGATGCCCCGCCTGTCGATGCACTGGCTGGCCCAGCGGCTGCGCGAGGCCGGCTTTGCCCCCGAGTTCTTCGGCTATGCCACCGTCGCCGGCGGTCCGGACGCGGCGATCCCGCGCCTGGCCGAGCACCTGCAGCGGGCGCCGGCTCATGTGGTGGCCCACAGCCTCGGCGGGCTGGTCTCGCTGACCACGCTGGAGCGCCACCCCTCGGTACCGGTCGAGCGCGTCGTCTGCCTGGGCTCGCCGCTGTGCGGCAGCGCCGCCGCCAGCGGGCTGGCCGGCTACGCCTGGACCGCGCCGACACTGGGCCGCAGCGCGTCGCTGCTGCGCCAGGGCTGCGCGCCGTGGTCGGGCAAGGCCGAAGTCGGGATGGTCGCCGGCCGCACCTCGCTGGGGCTGGGCAAGTACTTCGGTCGCTTCCAGGAAGAGAACGACGGCACCGTGTCGGTCGCCGAAACCCGGCTTGCCGGCCTGGCCGACCACACCGTGGTCGACAGCAGCCACACCGGCCTGGTCTATTCCCGCCAGGTCGCCGGGCTGGTCGCCGCCTTCCTGCGCAATGGCCGCTTCGCCTCCTGAGCCGGCGAACTGCGACGAGCGGCACGCACCGCCCAATCGAGTAAAATCGCCGCTTCGCCAAAGCAACAGCCTGGAACAAGTTCATGGGTAGAGGTCCCTCGATCGAGGCCCGCAAGAACGCGGTGGACGCGCAGCGCGGCAAGATCTTCACCAAGATCATTCGTGAGATCGGCGTCGCCGCCCGCTCCGGTGGCGGCGACCCGTCGGGCAATCCGCGCCTGCGCGCGGCCGTCGACAAGGGCCTGTCGGTGAACATGTCCAAGGACGTGATCGAGCGCGCCATCAAGAAGGCCACCGGCGAACTCGAAGGCGTGGTCTACGAAGAGATCCGCTACGAGGGCTATGCCCCCGGCGGCGTCGCCGTCATCGTCGACTGCCTGACCGACAACAAGGTCCGCACCGTCGCCGACGTGCGCCATGCCTTCGGCAAGTTCGGCGGCAACCTCGGCACCGACGGCTCGGTGTCCTTCATGTTCAGGAAGGTCGGCGTGCTGTCGTTCGCCGCCGGTGCCAGCGAAGACCAGGTCACCGAGCTGGCGATCGATGCCGGCGCCGACGACGTGGTCGTCTACGACGACGGCGCGATCGACGTCGTCACCACGCCGGATGCATTCGCGACCGTAAAGGCCGCCATGGAAGCCGGCGGCCTCAAGGCCGACATCGCCGAAGTGACGATGCGCGCCGACAACGACATCGCCGTCAGCGGCGAGACCGGGCAGCAGGTGGTCAAGCTGCTGCGCTGGCTCGAAGACATGGACGATGTCCAGAGCGTCTACTCCAATGCCGAACTCGGCGAGGATGCCTACGCCTGACGGCGTAAGCTGGCCACGTGATCAGAATCCTCGGGATTGACCCCGGTTCCCAGCGCACCGGTGTAGGCGTCATTGACGTCGCCACCGACGGCCGCTGCACCTTCGTGCATGCGCGCGCGCTGGTCCTGCTTGAAGCCGAGGACTTCCCGTCGCGGCTCGGGCTGCTGTGCGAGGGGTTGGAGGCGCTGCTGGACGAGTGGCAGCCGCAGCAGGTGGCGATCGAGACCGTGTTCATGGCCAAGTCGGCGACCTCGGCGCTCAAGCTTGGCCACGCCCGCGGCGCGGCATTGGCGACGGTGGTGCGCCGGCGCATTCCGATCAGCGAGTACGCGCCGCGCGTGATCAAGCAGTCGCTGGTCGGTCGCGGCGCGGCCGAGAAGGACCAGGTCCAGCACATGGTGCGATTGCTGCTGAACCTGCCGGACACCAGATTGCAGGCCGACGCCGCCGATGCACTGGCGGTCGCGCTGACCCACGCGCACATGAGCGCGACGGCGGCGCGCACCGGCGTGGCCACCCACCTGTTGCGGAGACGCGGCGCATGATCGGTCGTCTGAAAGGCATCCTCGTCCACAAGCAGCCGCCGTGGCTGGTGGTGGACGTGAACGGCGTCGGCTACGAGCTCGAGGCGCCGATGAGCACCTTCTACGACCTGCCCGACCTCGGCCGGGAAGTCGCGCTGTTCACCCACTACGCGCAGAAGGAAGACAGCGTCTCGCTGTACGGCTTCCTGCGCGAGGGCGAGCGCCGCCTGTTCCGCGACGTGCAGCGGGTCTCGGGCATCGGCGCCAAGATCGCCCTGGCGGTGCTGTCGGGCACCTCGGTCGACGAATTCGCGCGCCTGGTCCAGTCCGGCGACATCACCGCGCTGACCCGCATCCCGGGCATCGGCAAGAAGACCGCCGAGCGCATGGTGGTGGAGCTGCGCGACCGCGCCGCCGACCTGGCCGGTGCCGGCGTGACCCTGACCGGCAACGGCGCCGCCGCCGACCCCCAGAGCGAAGCCGTCATCGCCCTGCAGCAGCTGGGCTACAAGCCGGCCGAGGCCGTGCGCATGGCGCGCGAGGCCACGGCCGCCGGCGACGACGCCGCCACCATCATCCGCAAAGCGCTAAAGTCCGCGCTCCGTTGACGCCACGGCGGCCCCGCCGCCCCGAGCAACCAACTCAATGTCCTCTTCCGTTCCCCATTCAACCTCCGCCAATGGCGCGCACCAGAGCCATGGCAAACAGGGGCTGGGCGGCCTTGTCATCGGTGCGATCGGCGTCGTCTTCGGCGACATCGGTACCAGCCCGCTGTACACGCTGAAGGAGGCGTTCTCGCCGCACTTCGGCCTGGTCGGTAACCACGACACGGTGCTGGGCATCCTGTCGCTGGTGTTCTGGGCGCTGATGATCACGGTGACATTGAAGTACGTGACCATCATCATGCGCGCCGACAACGAGGGCGAGGGCGGCATCATGGCGCTGATGACGCTGGCCCAGCGCACCCTGCCCAAGGGTTCCCGCTCGGCCTACATCATCGGCATCCTCGGTATTTTCGGCGCCTCGCTGTTCTTCGGCGACAGCGTGATCACCCCCGCCATCACCGTGCTCGGCGCGGTCGAGGGCCTGGAAGTCGCCGCTCCGGGGCTGCACCGGTTCATCGTGCCCATTGCCGTGGTCATCCTGGTGATGGTGTTCTTCGCCCAGCGCTTCGGCACCGAGAAGGTCGGCCGGATCTTCGGGCCGATCACCACGGTCTGGTTCCTGGCGCTGGCGGCGATCGGCCTCCACAACATCGTCGACGCGCCCGAAGTGCTCAAGGCGCTGAACCCGATGTGGGGCGCGCGCTTCTTCATGGAGCACGGCTCGCACTCGGTGCTGATCCTGGGCGTGGTGGTGCTGGCCGTGACCGGCGGCGAGGCGCTGTACGCCGACATGGGCCACTTCGGTCCGCGCCCGATCCGCTACGCCTGGTACATCCTGGTACTGCCGTGCCTGATGCTGAACTACCTGGGGCAGGGCGCCTTCGTGCTCGGCCACCCGGACGCGGTCAAGAACCCGTTCTTCGAGGCCGTGCCGGCGTGGGCGCTGTACCCGATGATCGTGCTGGCGACGATGGCCGCGGTGATCGCCTCGCAGGCGGTCATCACCGGTGCCTATTCGGTCGCGCGCCAGGCCATGCAGCTGGGCTACATCCCGCGCATGCAGGTCAAGCACACCTCGCAGTCGACGATCGGCCAGATCTACGTGCCGTACATCAACTGGCTGCTGATGATCGCGGTGCTGGCGGTGGTGCTGATGTTCCGCAGCTCGACCGCACTGGCCACGGCCTACGGCATCTCGGTGTCGGCGACCATGCTGATCGACACCCTGCTGCTGGCGCTGGTCGCGCGCGCGCTGTGGCCGCGCTGGCGCACCTGGGTGCTGCCGCTGTGCCTGCTGTTCTTCGTGGTCGACGTCGGTTTCGTCATCGCCAACGGCGCCAAGTTCTTCGACGGCGCCTGGTTCCCGCTGCTGCTGGGCCTGGTCGTGTTCACGCTGCTGCGCACGTGGCGTCGTGGCCGCGAGCTGCTGCATGACGAGGTGCGCAAGGAAGGCATCTCGCTCGACAGTTTCCTGCCCGGCCTGATGCTGGCGCCGCCGGTACGCGTGCCGGGCACGGCGATCTTCATGACCGCCGACAAGGGCGTGGTGCCGCACGCGCTGCTGCACAACCTCAAGCACAACAAGGTGCTGCACGAGCGCAACGTGTTCCTGACGGTGGAGACGCTCAACGTCCCCTACGCGCCGCGCGACAAGCGCCTGAAGATCCAGGCCATCGGCGACGACTTCTACCGCGTGCTGATCCGCTTCGGCTTCATGGAAGTGCCCGACGTGCCGCTGGCGCTGATGCGCTCGTGCGACGCCGGTGGCACCTACTTCGACCCGATGGACACGACGTACTTCGCCAGCCGCGAGACCGTGGTGGCCAGCCGCCATCGCGGCATGCCGATCTGGCGCGACCGCCTGTTCGCCTTCATGCACCGCAACGCCGCCCCGGCCACGGGCTTCTTCCGCATCCCGGGCAACCGCCTGGTGGAGCTGGGGGCGCAGGTCGAGATCTGACCCCGGTTTTCACCCCGGTTTTCCGCCTGCGCGGGAATGACGTGCATGACTCACCGTCGACCCGGCAAACGCCGGGATTCAGGCCCATGGTCCTTCCGCTCCGTCACCGTCATCCTGGCGAACGCCGGGACCCATTTTGACTTTGCCGTTGCACCAGTCTCCCCGAAGACCTGGCAACGAATCGCCAGAGCGTTGGCCGCAGGGCGGGGGAGTGCGGAGCAGCGGGACATGGATGTCCCGCGTCCCGCATAAAGACAGGATGTCGTCTGCGGGACGGAGCACTCCCCCGCCCTGCGGACAACGCCGCTCCGAAGTCGAGGGAGCGTGGACGTCCAGGCAACGTCAAGATGGATCCCGGCGTGCGCCGGGATGACGGGGATGCGAACATACGGGCATGAATGACTCCCGCATCATCGCTTCCGGCGCCACCCGCGAGGACGAGGCCATCGAGGCGTCGATCCGGCCCAAGCGGCTGGACGAATACCTCGGCCAGGCGCCGGTGCGCGAGCAGATGAAGATCTATATCGAGGCCGCCAAGGCACGCGGCGAAGCCCTCGACCATGTCCTGATCTTCGGCCCGCCCGGCCTGGGCAAGACCACGCTCAGCCACGTCATCGCCAACGAGCTCGGCGTCGGCCTGCGCCAGACCTCCGGCCCGGTGATCGAGAAGGCCGGCGACCTGGCCGCGCTGCTGACCAACCTGCAGCCGCACGACGTGCTGTTCGTCGACGAGATCCACCGCCTCTCGCCGGCGATCGAGGAAGTCCTCTACCCGGCGATGGAGGACTACCAGATCGACATCATGATCGGCGAGGGCCCCGCGGCCCGTTCGATCAAGCTCGACCTGCCGCCCTTCACCCTGATCGGCGCGACCACCCGCGCCGGCCTGCTGACCGCGCCGCTGCGCGACCGTTTCGGCATCGTCCAGCGCCTGGAGTTCTACAGCGCCGAGGAACTCACCCGGATCGTGCGCCGCTCGGCGCAGATCCTCGGCATCGCCTGCGAGCCGGAAGGCGCGGCCGAAATCGCCCGCCGTTCGCGCGGCACGCCGCGCATCGCCAACCGCCTGCTGCGACGCGTGCGCGACTTCGCCCAGGTCCGCGCCGGTGGCGACATCACCCGCGATGTCGCCGATGCGGCGATGGCCATGCTCAAGGTCGACCCGGAGGGCTTCGACGAGCTCGACCGGCGCATGCTCAAGATCATCATCGAATCCTTCGACGGCGGCCCGGTCGGCGTCGAATCGCTGGCCGCGGCGCTGAGCGAGGAGCGCGGCACGCTCGAAGACGTCATCGAGCCGTACCTGATCCAGCAGGGCTATCTCATCCGCACCGCGCGCGGCCGGATGGCCACGCCCAAGGCCTACCGCCACATTGGCCTGAGGCCGAAAGCCAGCAACGGCGGGCTTTTCGAGGAGGCCGGAAGTGACGGTTGATGTGGCGTTCAGTTGGCCGACACGGGTCTACTGGGAAGATACGGACGCTGGCGGCGTGGTCTACCACGCCCAGTACCTGGCGTTCCTCGAACGCGCGCGGACCGAGTGGATGCGTGCGCAGGGGTATGGCCAGGAGTTTTTGCGGATCGAGCATGGGCTGGTGTTCGCCGTGCGCGCCATGCAGCTGGATTTCCTCAAGCCGGCCCGGCTGGACGATGCACTGGCGGTGTCGGTGGGGTTGCGGGAATGCCGCCGCGCCAGCGCCGTGTTCACCCAGTCGATCGTCCGCGGTGGCGACCTGCTGCTGACCGCGCAGGTGCGGGTGGCAGCGCTGGATGCGGACGGATTCCGCCCGCGTCCGATCCCGCAGCCGCTGCACGACCAGCTCAAGGCGCTCGAGCAACCGGCGCGTTGACCACTGCTTCAACCCGCGTTAACCCCGATCCACGTTTCACCCGTTTCATCGATCGCAGTCCCCCAAGTGGCAAACAGTCCCGCGTGACGGGCACGGAGAACCAGGCATGACCCCATTGTTGACAGCACTGCAGGCCACCGCGGTGGAGCCCCTGCCGGAAGAGGCCGCCAATGCCGCCAACACAGCGGTGCAGGCGCTGTCGACGGGCGCCGCCGACACCAACAGCCTCAACCTGCTGCAACTGGTGCTGCACGCCAGCATCCCGGTGCAGCTGGTCATGCTGTTGCTGCTGTTCGGTTCGATCGCCTCGTGGGTGATCATCTTCCGCAAGAAGCGCGTGCTCGACCGCGCCGCGCGCGAAGCCGACCAGTTCGAAGAGCGTTTCTGGTCCGGCGCCGAGCTGTCCAAACTTTACGCCGGCACCACCGAGCGCAACCGCGAGATCGGTGGGCTGGAAGCGATCTTCGAAGCCGGCTTCCGCGAGTTCGGCCGCCTGCGCCAGCGCCGCGGCGCCGACAGTCGCATGCAGCTCGAAGGCGCCCAGCGCGCCATGCGCGCCACCGGCTCGCGCGAGATCGACGGCCTCGAGCACAACCTGGAATTCCTCGCCAACGTCGGTTCGATCAGCCCGTATGTCGGCCTGTTCGGCACGGTGTGGGGCATCATGATTTCGTTCCAAGGCCTGGCCAACATGAAGGAAGCGACCATCGCCACGGTCGCTCCCGGCATCTCCGAGGCGCTGATCGCCACGGCGATGGGCCTGTTCGCGGCGATCCCGGCGGTGTGGGCCTACAACCGCTACGCGACCAAGGTCGAACGCATGTCGGTGCGCTACGACGCGTTCTCCGAAGAGTTCTCCTCGATCCTGCAGCGCCAGGCGAACCTCGACGAGACCTGATGCGATTCCCTCGCAACGTCCCGCACGACTCGTGCGGACCTTTCCCGGCCCCCATTGGGTCGTGAACTAACCGGTCTTCTGGACCGAACGAAACGAGAGGAAGGCCATGGCCGGTATCACCGCGCGCCGCCATCGCAAGCGCAAGCTCAAAGCCGAGATCAACGTCGTTCCCTATATCGACGTGATGCTGGTGCTGCTGATCATCTTCATGGTCACCGCACCGCTGTTGAATCTCGGCGTCGACATCGACCTGCCGCAATCCAATGCCAAGTCGATCCAGGAAAAGAAGGACCCGGTCGTCGTCAGCGTCGATCCCGAGGGTCATTACTTCCTCGCCCTGAAGGCAGGCAGCAACGAGGCGGTCACCGCCGAGGCGTTGAGCGCCAAGGTGTCGGCCATCGTCGCGCAGAACCCGGACGTCGCCGTGTTCGTCGCCGGTGACGCAAAGGCCAATTACCAGCGGGTCATGGACGCGCTGGTGCTGCTGCAGAGCGCGAACGTGAAAAAGGTCGG
The DNA here is from genome assembly GCF_042649405.1 of Lysobacter sp. GCM10012299. Taxonomy (NCBI): domain Bacteria; kingdom Pseudomonadati; phylum Pseudomonadota; class Gammaproteobacteria; order Lysobacterales; family Lysobacteraceae; genus Lysobacter; species Lysobacter sp. GCM10012299. The sequence goes on from NZ_JBHRZC010000001.1 coordinate 262,713, forward strand.
ACTGATGAGTCAACCGGATCAGGCCAAGAGCCAGGCGGGTCGCTGATGCGGGAGTCGCGCGCCGACACCGCGCGGGCGATCTGGCAGGCGGTGGGGCTGCACGCCCTGCTGTTTGCGCTGATGTTCGTCGGACTGCTGTGGACCCGGTCAACCGCACCGGTGTCGGCGGCAGGCTCACCGGTGACTGCAGAGCTGATCGACGCCGACGCCTTGTCGCCGGCGATGCAACGCACGTTGCTCAAGCGCCCCAAGCCGGTCGAACTGCCGAAGCCGGAACCGGAAGAAGCCGCACCGCTGCCGCAACCGTTGCCGGAACCACGGCCGGAAGATTCCGTCGCCACGCCGCAGCCGCAGCCGCAGGACTTCATTCCGGTTCCGGACAACGAAAACCAGGAAGCGGTCGTCGACCAGCCCACGCCCATCGCTGCCGAAGAGGACAAGGTCCAGGAAGCCAAGCGCAAGCAGGACCAGGTGGACCTGACCGAGCAGAAGCGCCAGGAGCAGGTCGAGAAGCAGCGCCGCCTGGCCGAGCAGCAGGACCAGGAACGCGAGCAGAAGCTGGCCGAGATCCGTCGCAAGCGCGTCGCCGCGGCGCGCGAGGCCGACCTGGCCGAGCAGCGCCTGCGCCAGATTGCCGACGTCCGCTCGCGCCCGTCGCCGGCCGAATCGGCAGGCGCCAGCGATGCCAGCCCGCCGCCGGGCAATGCCGGTACCGACACCGGCCTGCAGGCGCGCTATGCGGCGGCCTTGCAGGAGGCGATCCTGAGCAAGTGGACCCGCCCGGAAACCGTGCCGGTCGGTTCGCGCTGCACGCTGCTGATCCGGCAGTTGCCGGGCGGGCAGGTGATGAGCGCGGAAGTGTCGGAGCCGTGCGCCTACGATGAGCAGGGTCGTCGTTCCATCGAGGCGGCCGTGCGCAAGGCGCAGCCCCTGCCGTACGCCGGCTTCGAGAAGGTGTTCGCCCGCGATCTGACGCTGAAATTCACCGCGCAGGATCGCTGAGGCTTGAGCCCACGTTCACCCCGCGCCTGTTAACAATTGCCAAGTTGATATGACGTCCGCACCACTGGAGCACCGATGAACCGATCCGTCGCCTGGCTTGCCTCGCTGCTCGCCCTGCTGCTTCCCGTCGCCGCTTTCGCCCAGCAGGGGCTTGAGATCGACATCGTCGGCGGCAATGCCGCTGCCCTCCCGATCACGGTGGTGCCGATGCCCTACCAGGGCAGCGGGACCGCCCCGGAGACCGACCTCGCCCAGGTGGTCAGCGCCGACCTCGCGCGCTCCGGGCAGTTCCGGCCGCTGCCGGACAAGGACATCATCGAGAAGCCGACCAAGGGCGGGGAGATCAACTACCCGACCTGGCGCGCGTTGAACCAGGACTTCATCGTCGTCGGCCGCGTCCTCGACGCCGGCGCCGGCAGCTACCGCCTTGAGTACGAGCTGTTCGACGTGGCCAAGCAGCAGCGCCTGCTCGGCTTCGCCCTGACGGCCCGTGCCAATGCGATGCGCGATGTGGCCCACCAGGTCGCCGACGCGGTCTACGAAAAGATCACCGGCATCCGCGGCGCGTTCTTCACCCGCATCGCCTATGTCACCGCGACCGGCACCGGCAAGGGCGCCCAGTACGCGCTGATGGTCGCCGACTCCGACGGCTTCAACCCGCAGACCGTGGTGCGCTCGCCCGAGCCGCTGCTGTCGCCGTCGTGGAGCCCGGACGGTGGCCGCCTGGCCTATGTCAGCTTCGAGGGCGGCAACTCCTCGATCTACATCCAGAACATCACCTCGGGCAGCCGTGAACTCATCGCCAAGTTCCGCGGCATCAACGGCGCCCCGTCGTTCTCGCCCGACGGCCGTCGCCTGGCGCTGACCCTGTCGCGCAGCGGCAACCCGGAGATCTACGTGATGGACCTGGGCAGCAAGGCGCTGACCCAGCTGACCAACCATTTCAGCATCGACACCGAGCCGAGCTGGAGCGCCGACGGCGGCACCATCTACTTCACCTCCGACCGCGGCGGCCGCCCGCAGATCTACTCGGTTCCGTCCAGCGGCGGCAGCGCAACCCGCGTCACCTTCCAGGGCAGCTACAACGCCAGTGCCAGCATTTCGGCCGACGGCAAGAAGATCGCCACCGCCCAGGGCGCCGGCAATGTCTACCGGATTGCCATGATGGACAGCACCCTCGGGTCTGCGCGCTGGAGCACACTTTCGCCCGGTTCCCTGGACGAGTCGCCCAGCTTTGCCCCGAATGGCGCGATGATCCTTTATGCTGCGCGCGAGGGCCGCCGGGGCGTGCTCTATGCCGTTTCGTCCGATGCCCGGGTGCGCCAGCGCCTGGTGCTTGCGGATGGGGACGTGCGTGAGCCGGCTTGGGGGCCATTCCGCTTGCCTCGCTGATCCTGTCGGAGTGCTCCTTTCGGAGTAAGCCGCCGGACCGGCGAAGCTGCATTCGTTCTTGTTTCACTTCCGCTTGCCCCGTATCTGTCCCTGCTCGAATGACGAGGAAAACCATGAACAACACCGCTCGCATCCTGCTCACCGCCGTGCTCTGCACCGCGGCCGTGGCCTGCTCCAAGAAGGTCAAGGAAACCCCGCCGCCGGCCGAAACGCCGACCACCGCTCCGGCTGCCGAAGCTCCGGTCACCTCGGGCGTCTACGGCCCGAACGATCTGGACACCGACGCTTGCCTGCGCCAGCGCGTGGTGTACTTCGATTTCGACCAGGACAGCCTGCGTCCGGAGTTCCAGGCCATCGTCGGTTGCCACGCCAAGTACCTGCGTGACCGTCCGTCGGCCCGCATGACGCTGGAAGGCAATGCCGACGAGCGCGGCAGCCGCGAGTACAACCTCGGCCTCGGCGAGCGCCGCGGCAACGCCGTGTCGTCGGCCGTCCAGGCCAATGGCGGCTCGGGCAGCCAGATCACGGTCACCAGCTACGGCGAAGAGCGTCCGGTCTGCACCGACTCGAACGAAGATTGCTGGGCCAAGAACCGTCGCGTCGAGATCGTGTACACCGCCAAGTAATATCCGGCGATGATGCGCAAGACGTTACTTGCCATGGCGTTCGCGGCGACCCTCGTGGTCGCCGCGCCCGCTGTCGCGCAGCGGGCCAGCCTGGCTGACCGCGTGGCCGTGCTCGAGCAGCAGGCCGCCAACAACCAGGGCAATGTCGACCTGCTCAACCAGGTCAGCCAGCTGCGCAGCGAAGTGCAGGCACTGCGTTCGCAGATCGAAGAACTGCAGCAGCAGAACAGCCAGCTGCTCGAAAGCGGCAAGGCCCAGTACCTCGACCTCGACGGTCGCATCAACCGGCTCGAGAGCGGCGCGGTCACGCCTCCGGCGACCGGCACCCCGGCACCGGCAGCGGCACCGGCCAAGTCGACCAAGCCCGCGGTGCCGTCCGCATCGGCCAAGGACCGCCCGCCGGCGGTCTACGGCGACAAGGGTTCGCTGGCCCAGGGCGCCGACGAACGCGCGGCCTACGACGCCGCCTTCAGCGCGCTCAAGAGCGGCGACTACGTCCAGTCCTCGCGCCTGTTCCAGTCCTTCGTCGAGACCTACCCGCAGGGCGTTTACGCGCCCAATGCGCTGTACTGGCTCGGTGAGAGCTACTACGTCACCCAGAATTACGAGCTGGCGCAGATCCAGTTCCAGGCCCTGCTGGACCGTTACCCGACCCACGACAAGGCCCCGGGCGCGATGCTCAAGGTCGGCCTGTCGCAGTTCGGGCTCAAGCAGGTCGAAGCCGCCGAGCGCACCCTGGCCGCGGTTTCGACGAAATACCCCGGCTCCGATGCCGCCCGCACCGCCAGCGACCGCCTCAACGCGATCCAGCTCGGCCGCCTGCGCTGAAACAGCCTGAAAGGCCGGGTACCGGCCGGCAAGATCCTTTAAAATCGCAGCAATGAACGCACTCCCCGCCGAAGCGGCCGCAGCGTCGCCGGACCGGCTGCGGATCACCGAGATTTTCCTGTCCCTGCAGGGCGAAGCCCGCGCCATCGGCTGGCCGACCGTCTTCGTGCGCCTGACCGGCTGCCCGCTGCGCTGCCAGTATTGCGACACCGCCTACGCCTTCCACGGCGGCGAATGGCACCAGATCGACGACATCCTGGCCGAGGTTGCCCGCCACGGCGCCCGCCATGTCTGCGTCACCGGCGGCGAACCGCTCTCGCAGAAGCGCTGCATCGGCCTGCTGCAGCGACTGTGCGACGCCGGTTACGAGGTATCGCTGGAGACCTCCGGCGCGATCGACATCAGCCTGGTCGACACCCGCGTCTCGCGCATCGTCGACATCAAGACTCCTGGATCGATGGAGGTCCACCGCAACCTGTGGTCGAACCTGCCGCTGCTGACCCCGCACGACCAGGTCAAGTTCGTGATCTGTTCGCGCGAGGACTACGACTGGGCCAAGGGCGTGGTTGCCGAACACGACCTCACCGCGGTCTGCGATGTACTGTTCTCGCCCAGCTTCAGCCAGATCAAGCCCAGTGACCTGGCCGACTGGATCGTCGCCGACAAGCTGCCGGTGCGGTTCCAGCTGCAGTTGCACAAGATCCTGTGGAACGACGAACCGGGCCGCTGAGCGTAGTGCTCGCAGCGCCCACAGTGGAAACCAAGCAGATGAAGAACGCTGTTGTCCTGGTATCGGGCGGGATGGACTCCGCCGTGGTCATCGCGATCGCGCGCGAGCAGGGCTTCGCCGTGCATGCGCTGAGCGTGCGCTACGGCCAGCGCCACACGTCCGAACTCGATGCCGCCGACCGCGTGTCGAAATCGCTCGGCGCGGTCGCGCACAAGACCGTCAACGTCGACCTACGCAGCATCGGCGGCTCGGCGCTCACCGACGAAACCATCTCGGTGCCCACCGATGACGATGGCCACGCCATCGGCCAGGCCGCGGCCAAGGATGCGATCCCGGTGACCTACGTGCCCGCGCGCAACACGATCATGCTGTCGGTCGCGCTGGGCTGGGCCGAAGTGCTGGGCGCGGCCGACATCTTCTGCGGCGTCAACGCCGTCGACTACTCCGGCTACCCGGATTGCCGACCGGAGTTCATCGCCGCATTCCAGAACCTGGCCAACCTCGCCACCAAGGCGGGCGTGGAAGGCGCCGGCTTGCGCGTGCACGCGCCGCTGCAGTTCCTGAGCAAGGCCGACATCGTCCGCGAGGGCATGCGCCTGGGCGTGGATTTCGCCGAGACCGTCTCCTGCTACAAGGCCGACGACCAGGGCCGCGCCTGCGGCCATTGCGACGCGTGCCGCCTGCGTGCGGAAGGGTTCGTCGCGGCCGGCGTCCCCGACCCGACGCGTTACGTATGAACGACGGACGCCGCCGCACACTGCATCGCGACGGCGCCGTGCGCTAGAATGCACGCCCCGGCGCAAGGCCGGGTGCAGCGCCCGCAACCACCGCGAGCGCAGGAAAAGTTCCAAGTGGGCCGTTAGCTCAGTCGGTAGAGCATCGGACTTTTAATCCGCTGGTCGATGGTTCGAATCCATCACGGCCCACCATCGATCAGATCGCCTCGGCCCTGACCAGCCAGACCTCGCCGCGACGGCTGCGTGGCAGCCCGTTGATCAATGCAAACGCGCACGACAGGACGCGTACTGACAGGCCCAGCTTCCTCGATCGTGCGAACGGGTTGCCGACGCCCAGTTCCTGGCGCACGACGAAGCCCGATTCTTCCAGCGCCTTGACGAGTGTCCATGGACTGAGCGGAGTGATATGGCCCTGCTCGTGATAGTCGTTGTCGGAGAACCACTGATACTGGCCACGCCGCAGGAAGAGCGCTTGCGACACGGGATTGGAGATGTTGGGCGTGGACAGCACGAGTTGGCCGCCTTTTGGCAGCAGGGCGCGCAGCTGGCGCAGCACGTGGCGGGGATTCTCCAGGTGCTCGATGATCTCCAGTGCCACGACAGCGTCAAATGGACCAGGCAGGTGACAGGCAAAGGTCGTGTTCAGATCTGCCTGGACGAACGGGATTCCCGGCGCCCGGAAACTTGCGCGGAACAAGTCCGTGGCCGTCATCTCGTAACCTGCGTCACCCAACCGCAGCGACATCGCCCCGGCACCGGCGCCAACATCGAGTACGCGGCCTCCCGGCCCAACGCTTTCTTCCAGCAGGCGATGCGCGGCCGGGTGCAGTTCTCGTGCCGCATAGATGGGGAGGCCGCGGTAAGTATTGAGGCGACGGCCATCGAAACTCTTGCGAAAGCTATCGGCGCGGGCGTGGGACAGATCGGTAATGGCCATCGGGCGTCCTATTGCTTGCGAGCATCGTGCAACTCAAGGCTTCTCCAATAGTCGCTGGGTCAGGCACCCTGAATGCGGCTTGATCTCCCGGATGCGACCAGAATTGTCCGAATGCTTCAGCTCCGTCAACAGGGACTGCCTTGGGTCAGCGCAACGCTGTTACGTGCGCCACGAACTGATCGACCGCGATCTCGGTTCCTTGCGCCCAGCCGGACGCCTTGTTTTCCTCGAAGTCGGCTTCATCCCGGTGCAGCGCCGTGAAGACGTAGCGGGTTCCGGTCCCCTCGGCTTCCATCGTGACGATGGCCGTGATCGGAATGTCATCGAACACCGCCGGCCGGTAGCCGGGGAACAGCATGGACGTCCAGGCGAGCCTTTCCATCGGGACCACGTCGAGGAAGCAGCCCAGGTGCGGAACCTCCTGGTCGACTGCCGTGGTGAGGCTGAACTTGCCGCCCGGGCGCACATCCATCTCGCAGGTGTAAACCGCGCCCCAAGCCTTCGGCATGTACCACTGCTTGACGTGCTCCGGCCTGGTCAACGCTTCCCAGACCAGGTGCGCCGGAGCATCGATGAACCGCTCGATCACGAAATCGGTTTTCGGATTGACCGCGAAGTGCCTGCTCATGACTTCGACTCCTTCTGCTTGAGTTGTTTGACGTACTCGTCGAACCGGTCAAGTCGGGATTCCCACGCGCTGCGGCGCTCGGTCAGCCAGCCTTCGGCGACCTTGAAGCGCTCGGGTGCAAGCTCGTACGTGCGTACCCGGCCCTGTTTCTTCGACTTCACCAGGCGACTGCGTTCGAGCACCGAGAGGTGCTGGACGAACGAGGGCAATGCCATGTCGAACGGTTCCGCCAGCTGGGAGACCGTGGCGGGCCCGAGGCACAGCTGCTCCAGGACCTTGCGTCGGGTGGCATTGGACAAGGCATAGAAGACATCGTCCGCCACTGCGGATTGCACCATTTCAGCACCCGATTGGCTGGGTCATCCGACCTGACAACGCGTTTCTACCACCGGCAGATACTTAGGTCAACACCTAAGTGACGCATTCAATCCAGCCGGCTCAAGTCGCGGACACGCACCTGTGCCGGATTGACGGCATGAACATCGGCGGCCTGTGCGCGGATGCGAGTGAGCACTTCCGCGGGGTCGAGCGCGCGTCGAGTTCACCACTGGCGTTCGCATCATGGCCCGGATCCAGCAATACGAACTCGGTGTTCCTGGCGTCGACGCGACGCAGCCGGTCCAGCAGCGCGTAAATTCGCCCGCGGCGGAATGGGCCGTGGCCGCCCGGCGCGGTACGATGCCCCCGGCTCCCATCGAGCGTTCGCGCACATGGATCGCATCGAAGCAATGAAGATCTTCATTGCGGCATTGGACGAAGGCAGCCTGGCCGGTGCCAGTCGCAGGACGGGCCGCTCGCCCGCCGCGGTCAGCCGCGCCGTCGCCGCGCTGGAAGCGCATGTGGGTGTCCCGCTGCTGCATCGGACGACCCGCTCGATCAAGCTCAGCGAAGCCGGCGAGCGCTATGCCGCTGCATGTCGCAGGGTGCTCGCCGACCTGGAAGAGGCCGACCGCCAGGCGGCGGGTGAACGCTCGGTCCCGCGCGGGACGCTCACGATCACCTCGACCGTGTTCGTCGGCGTGGAACTACTGCGCCCGGTCGTCGATGCCTTCATCGACGAGTACCCGACGGTCAATGTCCGGATGCACTTGCTGGAAAGGCCGGTCAACCTCATCGACGAAGGCATGGACCTGGCATTGCGCATTTCGCACCTGGCCGACTCCACCCTGGTGGCCCAGCGCGTCGGTGAGGCGCGTCGCGTCGTGGTGGCATCGCCGCGCTACCTCTCGACCCATCCCCGCATCACGGAGCCCGCAGACCTTGCCAGGCACCAGGTCATCGCCATGGCCCACATGGGGCTGGATGCGTGGAGCTTCCCGCCGCAGGAAGGGTCGTCCATCGCCCGCTCCGTTTCCTTCTCGCCGCGGCTGGTGGTCAACAACGTGCGTGCTGCCATCGCATCGGCCGTGGAAGGCCACGGTGTGGTTCGCCTGCTGTCGTATCACGTAGCGCCGGAAATTGACCGGGGCGAGTTGCAGGTCGTGCTCGAGGATTCCGAACCGGCGCCGTTGCCGGTGCACCTGGTGTCGCCGTACGGCCGCCTTGCCGTGCCGAAAGTGCGGGCGTTCGTCGACTTCGCCCTGCCGCGCCTGCGTGCCAGTTTCGCCCGGTTGTCCTCGTAGCGCCGAAGCGATTGTTGCGCTCCGCGGAAGGGTGTCTGCCGGGGGGCGGCGATTCGCAAACCGTATCCCTGCTCCTAGATTGAGGCTCGTCGGTAGCCAAGCGTTTTCCGGCTCCGATCCTCCCTCACATCCAAGAGTACAAACATCATGAGCACTTCAAACAAGGTCGCCATCGTCACCGGCGCATCGCAAGGCATCGGCGCTGGCGTCGTCCAGGCGTTTCGCGACCGCGGCTACCGGGTCATCGCCAACTCCCGCAACATCAAGCCGTCGAACGACCCGGACATCCTGACGGTCGCGGGCGACATCGCCGACCGCGACGTCGCCGAGCGCATCGTCCGCGAAGGCCTGGCAAAGTTCGGTCGCATCGACACGCTGGTCAACAATGCCGGCATCTTCAACGCCAAGCCGTTCACCCAGTACACCCAGGACGATTACGCGAGTGCCATCGCGGTCAATGTCGGCGGATTCTTCAACATCACCCAGCTCGCCGCCGCCGAGATGGAGAAGCAGGGCTCGGGCCACGTGGTCACGATCACGACCAGCCTGGTCGACCACGCCATCGACGGCGTGCCGTCGGTGCTCGCTTCGCTGACCAAGGGCGGCCTCAACGCGGCGACCAAGTCGCTTGCGATCGAGTACGCCAAGCGCGGTGTCCGCGTGAACGCCGTCTCGCCCGGCGTGATCAAGACGCCGATGCATGCGCAGGAAACCCATGAGTGGCTGTCGGCACTGCACCCGGTAGGTCGCATGGGCGACATCGGCGATGTCGTGCAGGCGGTGCTCTATCTCGACGCGGCCACGTTCGTGACGGGTGAGATCCTGCACGTCGATGGTGGCCAGAGCGCCGGTCACTGAAGTAGACGTCCAAATGTCTGGCGGCCATCCGGTCGCCAGGTGCTCACAGCAAGGGGCGGCGACCAGGCCGCCCCAGGAGGCAACAGGTGAAGAAGGGTTACTGGGTCATCGCATGGAAATCGATCACGGACCCCGCGGCCGTGGAGCGCTACATCGCACCCGGCACCGAGGCGATCCTCGCCCACGGTGGTCGCATCCTCGCAGGTGGCGTGCCCGCGAGGGCCTATGAACAAGGCGCGTCGTCGCGGTTGGTGGTCGTGGAATTCGACAGCCTGCAGTCGGCGATAACGGCGTACGAGAGCGCCGACTATCAGGCGTCACTCGTCACGCTGGTAGGCGCCGCCGAGCGCGATGTCCGCATCATCGAAGGCCTCGGCTGAGCGGCTGGCCATTCACCGGAACGATGCACGAATCTCTTCGATCGTCCGTTCGCGATCCTGCAGGTGCGGGTAGTGGCCGATGCCGGGCAGGGTGGTGAGCTCGACGTTTGCCTTCTCGCTGAACTCCACCGCCATGGCCTGGTTGATGTAGAGGTCCTTTTCGCCCCAGACCACCTTGACCGGGGTTTTCAGGCGGGCAAGATTTGCTTCGAGGTATTGCTGGTCCCGCGTGAAGTGGGAGTAGTAGTGGGCGAAGGCATCCACCGAGGTCATGTCGCCCTGGCTCCATCCGCGCGCCATGTCGTCGCGGAACTCCGGCGAGATCGCGTAACGCGCGTCATCGGGCAGCCCCCGGTAGAAGGTGTTGGCCAGGATCTCGTCGCGATGGTCGTTCATGTAGGCACGGGTCGGGCCTGCCGCCGGGCCACCCTTGAGGTTCTGCAGGCTCTCGTACATGTATTGCGGCCGGTCGAACGGCGCGAAGTCGCCAACGATGATCGTCCGCGCGATGTCAGGCTGTTCGAGCGCCAGCAGCAGTGCGGGCAATGCGCCGATGTCGGTTGCGTAGATCGTCAGGTTCGAGCGGTCGATGCCCGCCTTGTCGATGTACTGCCTGAGCACCCGCGCATAGTCGCTGGGGGCATAGCCGAACCGGTCGGCCGCGGGCCGCGACGAAAGCCCGTAGCCCGGCCAGTCGAAGGCATGCACTTCGTAGTCGTCACCCAGGGTGATGGCGATGTCCTTCCAGGCGTACACGGTTTCGGGGAAGCCGTGCAGCAGGAGCACCGTTCCCTTTTTGTCCGTGTTGTGCACGACCATGCTGCGCAGTGACATGTCCTTGTCGATTTCGACGAATCCGATGTCTGCTTTCCGCTCATGCTTGCCAGGGTCGTGGGCGCAGCCGGATGCAAGGAGGGTACCGGTCATGACGATGCTCCCGAGCAGGTTCTTCAAGGATGACGTGGACACTGTTAGTTCCTCGCCACGGCGTTACTGGATCAGCCGATCGACCTGCGCCTGCAGGCGAGGGCCGATCAGCAGGATCGCGGGAATGACGATCAGGTAGCCGGTGCCCCACGAGCGCAGCCAGGTCAGGGCGAAGTCCTCGGTGAACCCGAGATTGAGGGCGAGAAGGGCGAAGGAGATGATTCCCGTGGTGACAATGCCCATCGAAAGGGCGAAGGCGATCCTGCGCTTCAGGTGCGTGCGTTTGACGTGGGTGTTCATGGCGTGGTCCGTTAAGTAAATACCGAGCGGTATATTCGGGGGCGAAAAAAATCAGGTCAGGGCGAGTACGGCGCTTTCCACTGAGGTCATGACCAGCTTGCTGTACTTGCCGTTGCCGGTCAGGCGGGAAAGCATGATGGAACCTTCGATCGTGGCGATCAGCGTTACCGCCGTCTGCTCCGCATCGACGTCCTTGCGGAATTCGCCGGCGGCGATGCCGGCCTCGATCACCGCGACGAGGTGCTTCTTCCAGCCCAGGAACGCCGCCTTGGCTTTCTCCCTGAGGGCAGGGTGGGTGTCGTCGGCTTCGATGGCCGTGTTGAGGAGCGGACAGCCGCCCTCGGGAAAGTCGCTGGGCAGCCTGGTGTAGGCGCCGGCGATGGCCAGCAGCCTGTCCTTGTTCGAAGCGTGACGGTCCATGTGCGCGCGAACCGCGGCCTGTGCCTGCGCCCAGTTGTGTTCGAACGCCGCCAAGGCCACTTCTTCCTTGTTGGCGAAGTTGCCGTAGATGCTGCCCTTGGTCAGCCCGGTGGCCGCTTCCATGTCGGCCAGGGAGGTGGCGGCATAGCCTTTGACGTTGAAGACCGGTGCGGTCTTCTCGACGATCAGGTTGCGGGTTCTTTGCGCCTTGTTCATGGCGGCAAAAATATACCGATCGGTATTACCTGTCAACGCCTCCCGGCACCGCGTTCAGGCGGTGGCCGGCTTGAGGCGTTCTGCGGCGCTCGTCGGGAACAGCATCGCGATCGCCGCTGCCGCCAGGCCAACCGCCATCGAGCCGACATACAGCCAGGTGTAGCTGCCGAAGCGGTCGAACAGCCAGCCGCCGATCAGCGGGCCCGACGCCATGCCGAGGCTGGAGAGCATGTTCATCGCACCCAGCACGGTGCCGAGGATGCCAGGGCTGAACGCATCGCGCGCCAACGAGGCATACAGCGGCATCGTGCCGCCGTAGGCCATGCCGAAGACGATTGCCACGGCGTAGAAGCCGTCGACCTGGTTGACCCTGAGATAAGTCACGGCGGCGAATGCCTGGATCAGCAGGCCAACCACCAGCACCGGCTTGGCGCCGACGCGGTCGGCCAGTGCGCCGCACAGCAGCCGGCCGCCAAGTCCGGCCGCACCTTCCATGCTGTAGATGGTGACCGCGGTGGTGACGCTCAGGCCGCACCCAATCGCGTAGCTGACGGTGTGGAAGATAGGCCCGGAATGCGCCGCGCAGCAGGCGAAGAAGGCCAGCGCCAGCACGATGAAAGGCCGCGACCTCAACGCCTGCCCGGCACTCATCTGCCGCGATGGTGCGCTGACGTCGTCGGCCGTCGCTTCGGGTGCGGCCCGGATGAACCATACCGCCGGAAGCGTCAGCACCCATGCCAGCACGCCGACGATCAGCAATGTCTCGCGCCAGTCGTAGTGGCTGATCAGCCACGCCACCAGCGGCGACATCGTCATCGGCGCCACGCCCACACCGGCCGAGACCAGCGAGATGGCCATGTTGCGATGCCGGTCGAAGGACGCCGCCGTGGCGGCAATCACCGGGGCGAAGAAGCTGGACGTCGCCAATCCCAGCAGCACGCCATAAGCGAGCTGGAACTGCAGCAGGCTGTTGGCGCGGCTGGCCAGTACGCACGACAGTCCCAGCAGCAGCGATCCCGCCAGGACCACCATCCTTGGCCCGAAGCGGTCGCTGAGCATGCCCCAGCCAAAGCTGCCGAAGGCGCCGCTGACGAAGGCCAGGGTCATGGCGCTGGAGAGGCCGGCGCGCGACCAGCCGGTCGCGGCGCCCATCGGCGCCAGCAGCACCGCCAGCGAGAAGATCGTGCCGATCGCCACGCAGCCGAGCACCGCGCCGGCGGCAACGAGCGACCAGTTGCGGTCCATGGGCTGGGAGGCTGCGGATGGGGCGCCGTTCATGCCGGGGATCTCCTGGGTGGTCACCAGTGAGACGAACCAGGGCGAAGGCAATCGACAAGGGCCGCCGACCCGGGCCCCCGCAGGTCAGGCCCCGGGGTCCTTGGCCACCACGATGATGCCGCGCGCGTGCAGGCCGAGCAGGTCGTCCCGGGCAATCTCGATGCTCCTGGACATGTCGTACGCGATCTCGTCGGCGATGGCCTTCTCCAGGTCGCGATAGGCGCGCCGCTTGCTCGCCGAACTGTGCGTGGCCGGGTGCGCCATGATCCGGTCGGGATAAACCTCTTCGACGCGCATCACGCCGTAGACAGGCACCTCGGTCCTGGTTCCGCGCAATGCGTCGATGCGCGCCATGTAAAGGTCGCCCGGGCTGGGGTCCTCCAGGCACTGGCGGGTGCGGTTGCCGAAGCTGCCGGCCAGGAGCATCGCCAACGCGGCGAGCAGCACCAGCGTGGCCACCGACAGCTTGTACATCTTCGTGCTCATGCGTGCCCTGTTTGCGACGGTCGTGGCGCGCCGGCCGTGGCGCGTCGGCGGCATTCTCGCGATCGCGCTTGTTCGATCACATAAGACGAGGCTCAAGCCAATCACACGAATCGGCGGCGCCAGTGAACGAAAGCTGACGCTGCCCGGTGCATTGAGACGCGCCTGATGGAACCGGGCAGGGGTCGCTACCTACGCTGTCGCGCCTGTCCTCGCAGGTCGCGGCCCGTGCCTGCGAACCAACACCAAAGTGGCGCACGCGCCAAGGAGAAAATGCATGATCAAGCGATTGTCGGCCGAGTTCATCGGCACGTTCTGGCTCGTCCTTGGCGGTTGCGGCAGCGCGGTGCTCGCGGCCAACTTCGGTGGCGACGGCAATCCGCTCGGCATCGGCTTGCTGGGCGTGTCGCTGGCATTCGGCCTGACGGTGCTGACGGGTGCGTACGCGCTGGGCCATATCTCGGGCGGCCATTTCAATCCGGCCGTCAGCATCGGCCTGTTCGCCGGTGGCCGCTTCCCGGCGTCGGACGTTCTTCCCTACGTCGTGGCGCAGGTACTCGGCGCGATCGCCGCCGGCTGGATCATCCATCAGATCGCCACCGGCAGCACCCAGCTGGTGATCGACCTCACCGCACCGGGCGCATTCGCCAGCAACGGCTACGGCGAGCTGTCGCCGGGTGGTTACGACATGGCCGCGGCGCTGTTGTGCGAAGTGGTGCTGACGGCGATGTTCCTGGTCGTGATCCTCGGCGCGACCGACCGCAAGGCGCCAGCTGGTTTCGCACCGATCGCGATTGGCCTGGCGCTCACGCTGATCCACCTCATCAGCATCCCGGTGACCAACACCTCGGTGAACCCCGCGCGTTCGACCGGCATGGCGTTGTTCGCCGGCAGCGGCGCGATGGGGCAGTTGTGGCTGTTCTGGCTGGCACCGATCGTCGGCGGCGTGCTGGGCGGTGTCGCACACCGCGGCCTCAAAGGTTGAAGTCCGGTTTCCACGCCCGCACGCACGTCGTCGGGCGTGGAGAGCTACGATTCGGGTGGCTGCTCGGCCAGGCTCGGCACGGCATTGCTGCTGGTGGCGAAGCGCGGCAACGCGTCGCGCGTATCGAACCAGGGCACACGCGATTGTGTCCACACGTGGTCGTCGATGCGCACGCGCTCCGGCTCGTCGAGGCTTCCAACCGAAACTTGCACGCGCTCTGCCAGGACTTCTTCGCGCATGCCCAGCGTGCTTCCGCACGTTGCGCAGAACGCGCGCTGCGCGAACTGTGACGAACGGAACCAGCTCGGCTGCGCGCCGGTCCACTGGAACGATTCGATGGGGAAGTGGACGAAGGCCAGCGCCGGTGCGCCGGAATGGCGGCGGCAGGCCTGGCAGTGGCAGATCACGCCTCGCAGCGGTTCGGCGCTGGCGCGGTAGCGGACGGCGCCGCACAGGCAGCCGCCCTGGTAAATGGTTTCGGTGGGCATGGTGCCTCCTGGGCAGTCAGGCGCCGACACTGCTGCGTGGATAGTGCTCGGTTGCCGGGTTCAATGCTTCCCAGGCGATGGCGTGCTCGATCCAGATTTCCTTCGTCGGTGCGAAGTCGTCGGGCGAGTCGAGGGAGGCGGTGGTAACGTCGATGGTGTCGGCTTCCGTTCCACGCTGCCAGGTCAGTGGTGTCCCGCAGCGGCCACAGAAGGTGCGCTCCACGCCGGGTGACGAATTGAACGCGACCGGTTGGCCTGTAGTGAATGCGAAGTGCTCGGAAGCGAAGACCGCCCAGGCCACCGACGGCGCGCCGCTGGCCCTGCGGCAGCTGCGGCAATGACAGAGCGAGAGGGCCCGCGGTGCGCCCGTCGAGCGGTATCGCACCGCGCCGCACAGGCAGCCGCCAATGATTGACGATTCGGCCATGGTTGCTCCGGGCAGGGATCTGCTGCGTTTATACGCCGGCGCGCGTCTGGCCGACGTTGTCGTCAGGGCGCGCTGTCGAACAGGTGTTGCAGTACGGCCTCGCCGTACCGGTCGAGCTTGCTCGCGCCGATGCCGGGGATGCGTCCGAGTTCGTCCAGGTCGTCGGGCGCGGCTTCGGCGATCGCACGCAACGTGCTGTCGTGGAAGATCACGTAGGCCGGGACGTTCTGCTCGCGCGCGGTCGCGGCACGCCAGTGGCGCAGCGCGTCGAAGCGCAGCTGCGAATCGACGTCCAGTTCGATCATCTGCAGCGTGGTCGCGCCGCGCGACTTGCGTCCGCGTGCCGGCTTGGGCGCCTCGTGGCGGAAGCGCAGTTCGCGCTCGCCGCGCAGCACCGGGCCGCTGGCCGCGGTCAGGCGCAGGGCGCCGTGGTGCTCGACGTCGGCTTCGAGCAGGCCGTTGGCGACCAGCTGGCGGAACACGCCGCGCCACTGGCGCTCGTCGAGGTCGTTGCCGATCGCGAAGGTGCTCACGCGTTCGTGGCCCCATTGCCGCACCTTCTCGGTATCGGCGCCGCGCAGCACGTCGATGACGTGGCCGGCGCCGAAACGCTGGCCGGTGCGGTACACGCACGACAGCGCCTTGCGCGCGGCCTGCGTACCGTCCCAGCTGCTCGGCGGTTCCAGGCAGTTGTCGCAGTTGCCGCAGGCACCCGGGTGCGGTTCGCCGAACCAGCCCAGCAGCGCCTGGCGGCGGCACTGGGTGGATTCGCAGTAGCCGAGCAGGGCATCGAGCTTGCCCAGCTCCAGGCGCTTGCGATCCTCGCCGGCCTCTCCCTGCTGGATCATCGTGCGCAGGTTGACCATGTCGCCCAGGCCGTAGCTCAGCCACAGTTCGGCCGGTTCGCCGTCGCGGCCGGCGCGGCCGGTTTCCTGGTAGTAGCCCTCGATCGACTTGGGCAGGTCGACGTGGGCAACGAAGCGAACGTCGGGCTTGTCGATGCCCATGCCGAACGCAATCGTCGCCACCATCACCACGCCGTCTTCCTGCAGGAACCGGCGCTGGTTGCCGGCGCGCACCTGTGCGTCCATGCCGGCGTGGTAGGGCAGGGCCTTGATGCCGGCGGCCTGCAGCTGCTCGGCGACGCTCTCCACGCGCTTGCGCGAGAAGGCATAGACGATGCCGCTCTCGCCGCGATGGCCGGCCAGGAAGTCCAGCAGCTGGCGCACGCCGGCGCCGTCCTTGTGGACGACGCGGTAGCGAAGATTGGGGCGGTCGAAGGAGCTGACGAACTGGCGCGCGTCTTCCAGCGCCAGGCGCTCGGCGATCTCGCGGCGGGTCGGCGCGTCGGCGGTGGCGGTCAGGGCGATGCGCGGGATGTCAGGCCAGCGCTCGTGCAGCACCGTCAGCTGGCGGTACTCCGGGCGGAAGTCGTGGCCCCATTGCGAAACGCAGTGCGCCTCGTCGATGGCGAACAGGCCGATCCGCGCGCGCTCGAGCAGCGACAGGAAGCGGCCGGTGAGCAGGCGCTCCGGGGCGACGTAGAGCAGGTCGAGCTCGCCGGCCAGCAGCTGGCGTTCGACGTCGGCGGCGGTGGCCGCATCCAGCGTGGAGTTCAGGTAGGCCGCGCGCACGCCGAGCTGGCGCAGCGCCTCGACCTGGTCCTGCATCAGCGCGATCAGCGGCGAGACGACCAGGCCGCAGCCGTCGCGCAGCAGGGCCGGGAGCTGGTAGCACAGGGATTTGCCGCCGCCGGTGGGCATCAGCACCAGGGCATCGCCGCCGCTGCTGACGTGTTCGACGATCTGCGCCTGTTCGCCGCGGAAAGCAGGGTGGCCGAAGATGCGGCGGAGCAGATCGAGTGCGGGGTCGGACATGCGCCTAGTTTAGCCGGCGCGGGAAGGCGACCAGTCGGGAAACCCCTCTTCCGCGAGCGGAAGAGGGGCCAGGAGGGGTCACTCGAGCAGCGAGCGCAGCATCCAGGCGTACTTCTCGTGGGTCTGCAGGCGCTGGGTCATCAGGTCGACCGTCGGATCGTCACCGGCGTCATCGGCCAGCTTGAGCACCTTGCGCGCGGTGCGGGCCACGGCCTCGTTGCCGACGGTGAGCTGACGGACCATCTCGCGCCAGTCCAGCGACTCGGTCAGGCCCGGCTCCTCGGGAATCGAGCTGAGGCGGATGAACTCGGCGTACGAACCGGGGGCATTGAAGCCCAGGGCGCGGATGCGCTCGGCGGTTTCGTCCAGCGCGTTCCACTGCTCCGTGTACTGGCCCTCGAACATCAGGTGCAGGCTGTTGAACATCGGCCCGGTGATGTTCCAGTGGAAATTGTGAGTCTTCAGGTACAGCGTGAAGCTGTCGGAAAGGAAGCGCGACAGGCCCTCTGCAATCTTCTTGCGATCGCCGCCGCTGATCCCGATATCGATGGCCGAGGAGCTGGCCACCCCCGTGGCCGGGGTCTTGGCCGGGGACTTGGACTTGGCGCTTTTCTGTTTAGCCACTGTTTTTCTCCCTACGCTGAGGTTTGCGGGCGACAATAGACGCCGCCGATCGCAATTTGAAATGGTTTTTGGCTTGCAGTCTGATCGATGAAATCAATGGACCCGGCGCAGTCTAGACAGCCCGATGTCAGTAACACGTTACGCCAGGCCCGGCGTGCCATCGATGGCGCGCTGAGCCGTGACCGTGGGCGACTGCAGGGGTTGTGGTCGCGCTGGAGCGGGAAGCCGGCGGACGAGCGTGCACGCGAGGCCTTCGCCCAGGCCCTGAGTGCATCGGTCGCGCAACGCCAGGCAAGGGCCGCGGCGCTGCCGCAGGCGCCGGTCGACCCGTCCTTGCCGATCGCGGCCGAAGCCGATCGCATCGTCGAACTGATCCGCAAGCACCAGGTCATCGTGATCGCCGGCGAGACCGGCTCGGGCAAGACCACGCAGTTGCCGAAGCTGTGCCTGGCCGCCGGCCGTGGCGCCGCCGGCATGATCGGCTGCACCCAGCCACGCCGCATCGCCGCGCGCGCGGTGGCCCGGCGCGTGGCCGAGGAGCTGAAGACCCAGGTCGGTGGCGCGGTCGGTTACCAGGTGCGCTTCACCGAAAATGTCGGCGAGCAGACCGCGGTCAAGTTCATGACCGACGGCATCCTCCTGGCCGAGATCCAGTCCGATCGCTGGCTGTCGCGCTACGACACCATCCTCATCGACGAGGCGCACGAACGCAGCCTCAACATCGACTTCCTGCTCGGCTACCTCAAGCAGTTGCTGCAGCGTCGTTCGGACCTGAAGGTCATCGTCACCTCGGCGACCATCGACACCGAGCGCTTCGCCCAGCATTTCGGCGATGCGCCGGTGGTCAATGTCGAAGGCCGTGGTTATCCGGTCTCGGTGTGCTACCGCCCGCTCGGCGAGGGCGAGGACGACGGCGAGCAGGGGCGTGACGGGGGCAGTCGCGACCGCAGCGTCAACGACGGCATCGTCGCCGCCTGCGATGAAATCACCCGCGAGGATCCGCGCGGCGACGTGCTCATCTTCCTGTCCGGCGAGCGCGAGATCCGCGACGCCCACCAGGCGCTGGAACGGCGCAAGTACCGCGAAACCGAAGTGCTGCCGCTGTACGCGCGGCTGTCGGTGCGCGACCAGGACCGCGTCTTCAATCCCGGCCCCAAGCGCCGCATCGTACTGGCGACGAACGTTGCCGAAACCTCGCTGACGGTGCCGCGCATCCGCTACGTGGTTGATCCCGGCCTGGCCCGCGTCAAGCGCTACAGCCCGCGCGGAAAGCTCGACCGCCTGCACATCGAGCCGATCAGCCAGGCCAGCGCCGACCAGCGCAAGGGCCGCTGCGGACGCATCAGCGAGGGCACCTGCTACCGCCTGTATTCCGAAGCCGACTTCCTGTCGCGGGCGCGCTACACCGATCCGGAAATCCGCCGTGCCGCGCTGGCTGGCGTGATCCTGCGGATGCTGTCGCTGGGGCTGGGCAACATCGAGGACTTCCCGTTCCTCGAGCCGCCGGACCCGCGCGCGGTCGCCGACGGCTGGCAGCAGCTGGCCGAGCTGGGCGCGGTCGACGAGTCACGCAAGCTCACGCCCACCGGCAAGCTGATGTCGCGCCTGCCGGTCGACGTCAAGCTGGCGCGCATGCTGGTCGCCGCCAACCAGCACGGCGTGCTGCGCGAGATGCTGGTGATCGCCTCGTTCCTGGGCATCCAGGACCCGCGCGAGCGCCCGGCCGACCAGCGCGCCGCCGCCGACAACGCCCATGCGCAGTTCGCCGACCCCAAGTCGGAGTTCGTCGGCATCCTCAAGTTGTGGGAGGCCTACCAGTCGGCCCACGAAGAACTCACCCAGTCGAAATTGCGTGGCTGGTGCGAGAAGCACTTCGTCGGCTTCCTGCGCATGCGCGAGTGGCGCGAGCTGCACCGCCAGCTCAAGTTGATGGGCGACGAGCTGGACTGGAACAGCGAGCCGCGCCACGAGGTGTTCGACCAGGCCGCGTATGCGAAGCTGCATCGCGCGCTGCTGGCGGGCCTGCCGACGCAGATCGGCTTCCGCAGCGAGCGCGGCCAGTACGACGGCCCGCGCGGACGCAAGTTCCAGTTGTTCCCGGGCTCGCCACTGGCGAAGAAGCCGCCGCCGTGGGTGCTGTCGGCGACGCTGCTGGACACCGAGCGCGTCTGGTCGCTGACCAACGCCGCGATCGAGCCGGACTGGGCCATCGCCGAACTGCCGCACCTGCTGGCGCGACGCCAGCACGACCCGCGCTGGGCGCGCTCGCAGGGTCGCGTGGTCGGCAGCGAGCAGATCAGCCTGTTCGGCCTGGTGCTGGCGCCGAAGCGGCCGGTGCATTACGGCGCGTTGTTCCCGGAGGAGAGCCGCGTCATCTTCGCCCGCGACGCACTGGTCACCGGCGAGATCAACACCCGCAGTGCCTTCCTGCCGCGCAACCTGGCGACGCTGGCCAAGGCCCGCGACGAAGAAGCCAAGCAGCGCCGCAGCGGGCTGGTCGTCGAAGAAGAGTGGATGGCGCAGTGGTACCTGGACCGGCTGCCGCCGCAGGTGCACAACGCGCAGGCGCTGGATGCCTGGTATGGCAAGTTGCCACCGGCGGAGAAGGCGGCGCTGGAATGGTCGCTGGCCGACCTGATGGTGGTCGACGAAAGCGATGCGCAGCGCTTCCCGCCGTACCTTGCGCTGGGCAATGCGCGGCTGGCGGTGAAGTACCGCTTCGAGCCGGGTGCCAGCGACGACGGCATGACCCTGGCCGTGCCGCTGCACCTGCTCAATGCGCTCGATCCGGTACGGCTGTCGTGGCTGGCGCCGGGCTTCGTCGCCGACAAGGCGGCGGCGCTGATCAAGACATTGCCCAAGACCTTGCGCCGGAACTTCGTGCCGGCGCCGGATTTCGCCCGCGCGTTCTTCGAGGCCCACCCGCAGGCCAGCGCCGACAGCATCACCGGCGAACTGGCGCGCTTCCTGTCGAGGCTCGGCGGCGTTGCCGTTGCCGCGCTCGACTTCGACGAAGGGGCGCTGGAGCCGCACCTGCGCATGAACCTGCAACTGCTCGAGGGTGATGGCAAGGGCGAGCGTCGCATCGTGCTGGCAGAATCGCGTGACCTCGACGATCTGCGCCGCCGCTTCGGCGAGCGTGCCGCAGCGGCGTTTGCGGCGCGTGCCGCCGACGGATTGGCGCGGCAGGGCCTCACGACATTCCCTGAAACGCCGATCCCGGCGTCGGTCACCGGTGCCGGCGGCGTTCCCGCCTATCCCGCGTTGCACGACGATGGCGACAGCGTGTCGCTGCGCGTGCATGCCGAAGCCGAGGTCGCGCGACGCGAACACCCGCGCGGTGTGCGCAGGCTGCTGGCGATCGCGCTGGCCGACAAGCTCAAGCAGGCGCGCAAGCAACTCCCCGTCACGCCCAAGACCGGGCTGCTGTACGCGGCGATCGAGTCGGCCGCGCCGCGCAGCGATGGATTGAAGGAAGGTGACCGTCTGCGCCTGGACCTCGTTGACGGCGCGTTCGCTTCGTTGGCCGCCGAAGACGCCGGTGCGGATATCCGCGACGCCGGCGCATTCGCCGCACATCGCGACGCAATCGCGAAGCAGCTGTTCGCCGACGCCATGGAGCGCCTGCGCCAGGCCGAGACCATCCTCGGCGCGGTGGCCGAAGCACGCGCGAAACTCGAATCGCCGCTGATGGGTTGGGCCAGCGGGA
This sequence comes from Lysobacter sp. GCM10012299, assembly GCF_042649405.1. Classification (NCBI taxonomy): domain Bacteria; kingdom Pseudomonadati; phylum Pseudomonadota; class Gammaproteobacteria; order Lysobacterales; family Lysobacteraceae; genus Lysobacter; species Lysobacter sp. GCM10012299. The sequence goes on from NZ_JBHRZC010000001.1 coordinate 284,187, forward strand.
ACCTCGACGACATGCGCGCGCACCTGGCGGCGCTGACGCCCCCGGGCTTCCTGCGCAACGTTCCCGCACAGGCGCTGCGCGAGTACCCGCGCTACCTGAAGGCATTGGCGCTGCGCGGCGAACGCGCGCTGCGCGATCCGGTCCGCGACCAGGCGCGCATGCTGGAGATCAGACCGTTCGCCGACGCGTTGGCCAAAGCCGTCGACGAAGGCGCAGGCGACCAGCCCGAATGGCAGGCGCTGCGCTGGGACCTGGAGGAACTGCGGGTGTCGCTGTTCGCGCAGGAACTGGGTGCCCGCGGCGGTGTGTCACCGAAGAAACTGGCGCAGCGGCTGGCGCAGCTGCGGCGCTAGAGCAACACCGCTCAGTCGGCGCGCTGCACCTTCAGGCGCGGCGTCTGCCCGTCCATCTGCAGGTACCAGGCGCCCATGAAACCCGGCGTGATGGTGATCTTCGGGTTGGTGGCCGGTTTGCCGAGATAGAGGTTGCCTTCGATCACGCGCCAACGCTGGCCGTTGTCGAGCAGCACCGTGTCGCCGCGCGACCACGCCCGCACTTCGCCTTGCACGCTCGCCGTCACCGGGGCGGTGGCGGGGCGCTTCTCGCGCCGGCCGACATCGTCGGCGGCGCGCTCGGCCACCGCGGCCTCCACCAGCGCACCCTGGTCCTGGCTGAGCAGGCGGTTGAGCAGGGCCAGCTGCTCCGGCGACAGCGTGTCCAGCCCGGTGGCGCGCATCTGCTCGGCGTTCAGGCGCTGCTCCAGCGCGACGTAATCCCGTGCCGCGAGCGCAGGCGCGGACGAAATCGATACGGCAACGGCAACGGCAATGCAGGCGAGCAACAGACGCATGAACGACTCCTTTGATGGTCGCCTTACTTGACGCGCTGAACCTTCGCGCGGGCGTTGAAACCCTCGACCGACAGGTACCAGGCAGAGCCAATCGCGCTGGGCGTGATCTTGACCTTCGGATTGGCGTTCTTCACGCCCGTGAGCGACACATCGTCGATCTGCTGCCACACCTGGCCGTTGTCGAGCGTGTAGCTGCGACCCTTGCCGAAGCCGGTGAACGTGCTGGTGATGGTGCCATCGACCGGGTCGCGCGATGAAGCCACGATCAGGCCGCGGCGATCGTCTCCGCCGCTCTGCTTGGCGGTCTCGGCGGCCTTGGCAGTCTCGACCTCGAGCTTGCCGTTGAGCCAGGCATTGAGGTTGGCCAGCTGCTCGGGGCTCAGGCGGTCCAGGCCGGCGGCCTTGAACTGCTCGTAGGTCATCTGCTGTTCGATCTTCTGTTGCGCGAACGTGGCGCCGGCAAACGGCAGCAGGGCGGCCAGTGCCAGCAGGCGAAGCGCGGCCAGGCGGGGGTGGGTCGAACGCATGCGCTGTTCCTCCAGACGGTTGCCCGCTAGTGTAGACCGCGCCGTCCCTGTCGACCCGCTCCGTTCCACGCAACGTCCCCCGCCATGTCCACTGAGTCCCCACAGCTTGCCGCCGTGCTGGCGCATCCGGTCGCCGCCGGCATCGTCGCGCCACTGCGCAAGGCGATGGAGAAGGCGGCGACGGTGGCCGGCGCCGAGGCCGATGCGGACGACCCGCCGGCGGTCGTGGCGAGCATGCTCGAGGCACTGGTGCTGCTCGGTGCCGACGGCGACACCGCCGCGGCGGCGATCCTGCACACCTATCCGGGCTGGCGCGCCGCGCTGGGCCCGGTCGAGCGCGACTTCCCCGCGGTTGCCCCCCTGATCGAAGGCCAGCGCGCGGCCGCGCAGGTCTGGGCACTGCATGCCGAGCGCCACGGACAGGCCGGCAATGAAGGCCTGCGCCGCCTGCTGCTCGCCATCGTCCGCGACCTGCGCGTGGTGCCGATCCTGCTGGCGCGCCAGCTGGCGCGCATGCGCCATGCCGAGCCGCTGCCGGAACAGCAGCGCCGCGAACTGGCCCTGCTCACGCGCGACATCCATGCGCCGCTGGCCAACCGGCTGGGCATCTGGCAGCTCAAGTGGGAGCTGGAGGACCTGGCCTTCCGCTACCTGGAACCGCAGACCTACCAGCAGATCGCGCGCCTGCTCGACGAGAAGCGCACCGACCGCGAACGCTACATCGAACAGGTCAAGGGCACCCTGCGCGAGGCGATGGCGGCACAGGGCGTCGCCGCCGAGATCGCCGGCCGGCCCAAGCACATCTACAGCATCTGGAAAAAGATGCAGCGCAAGAACGTGCCGATCGGCGAGCTCTACGACCTGCGCGCGGTGCGGGTGCTGGTCGACAGCCTGGCCGACTGCTATGCCGCGCTCGGCGTGGTCCATGCGACCTGGGCGCCGATCCCGAGCGAGTTCGACGATTACATCGCGCGGCCCAAGCGCAACGATTACCGTTCACTGCACACCGCCGTGGTCGGGCCGGAAGGCAAGACCCTGGAAGTGCAGATCCGCACGCACGACATGCATCGCCAGGCCGAGCTCGGCGTGGCGGCGCACTGGAAGTACAAGGAAGTCGGCAGCCACAGCGCCGACGCCGCCTTCGACCGCAAGATCGCCTGGATGCGGCGCCTGCTCGAAGCCTCCGCCGAAGGCGGGCGCGAGGAGGGCTCGCTGTCGGGCGAATTCGACACCGAACTGGTCGAGGATCGCATCTACGTGCTGACGCCCAAGGGCGAGGTCATCGACCTGCCCACCGGCGCGACGCCGCTGGATTTCGCCTACCACGTTCACACGGAAGTCGGACATCGCTGCCGCGGCGCCAAGGTCGACGGACGCATCGTCCCGCTCGACCACAAGCTGCGCACCGGTGATCGCGTCGAGATCATGACCGCCAAGACCGGCGAGCCACGCCGTGACTGGCTGATCGCGTCCAACGGCTTCCTCGCCAGCAGCCGTTCGCGCGACAAGGTGCGGGCGTGGTTCCACAAGCTCGACCGTGCCCGCAACGAAACTGCCGGCAAGGAACTGCTCGACAAGGAACTGCGTCGCCTCGGCCTGCTCGGCGCCGACCTCGCCCCGGCCCGCGAGAAGTTCAACCTGGCCACCGATGGCGAGGTCTATGTGCAGGTGGCACTGGGCGACATCGGCCCGCACCAGGTCGGTCGCGCACTGCTCGAGCACGAACGCGCCGCGTCCGCAGCCGCTGCTGCCGCGGCCGCGCCCGCCAGCACCGTCACCACGCCAACGCCGCCGCGGCGGGTCCCGCGCAGGACCACCGACTTCACCGTCGAGGGCGTCGGCAACCTGCTGGTGCAACTGGCGCGCTGCTGCCAGCCGTTGCCGGGCGAACCGATCGTGGGTTACCTCACCCGCGGTCGCGGCGTCACCGTGCACCGGCCCGACTGCACCGCCTTCCAGCGCCTGGCAGCGTCGCAGCCGCAGCGCGTGCTGCCGGTGGAATGGGGACGCGCGGGCAGCGGTTACGAGGTCGACGTCGAGGTGCTCGCGCTCGACCGCAAATGGCTGCTGAAGGAAGTCACCAACCTGATCGCCCAGGGCAACGCGCACGTGCTGAGCATCAGCAGCGACGTCGAGCGCAACGGTGCCCGCGTGCGGCTGCGCCTGCGAGTGCGCGTGGGCGACTACGGCCAGCTGTCGACCTTGCTGGGCAAGCTGGCATCGCTGCCGGGCGTGGAGCACGCGCAGCGTCGCTGAACGGCAGGTGCAGCCGTTGCCGCCCCCTCACCGCCATGACGCTATGCTTGGCGCGTGACATCAGTACCGCCAGATGAACCGGGAAATGCCAGCCTCGGCGGCGCGGAAAGCGCTGTTCCGCCGGGGCGTGGCGACCGCGTGGAGCCGCAATCGCCGCGCTGGGGCGACTGGCAATGGGACGATGATGACCGCGAAAGCGGCCGCTGGGCCGACCGCACCGCGCGTGGCATGCGCTGGCGTGGCTGGGGCATCGGGGTCATGGCCGTCATCTCGATTGGCCTGTTGTTGCTGCTCCTGCGCCAGCCGCTGTCGAACTGGTTGTGGCCCGATACGCGCGCGCAGCAACTCCAGGCCGATGCATCCCTTGCCCTGCAGCAGGGCCGACTGACATCCGCGGATGGACGCGGTGCACGCGAGCTGTACGCCGCCGCGCTCGCGCTGGATCCGGACCGCAGCGAAGCGCGCCAGGGCATGGCCCGGGTCGGCCAGCAGGCGCTGGCGCAGGCGCAGCGCGCGCTGGACCAGCGCGATTACCCGCAAGCCCATCGCATGATCGCGCTGGCACGTGAGCTGGCGGTTCCGCGCGCCCGCGTCGACGCGCTGGAGCAGCGCGTACGCGAGCGCGAGGCCGGCGATTCCGGCGTCGACAAACTGCTCGCCCAGGCCGCGGCCGCGCGCAAGGCCGGGCTGCTCGACGGCGGCGACAACGCCGCGTTGCCGCTGTACCAGCGCGTGCTGGCGCTGGAGCCGAACCGCACCGATGCGCTAGAAGGCCGCGAAGACGTCCTCGCCGACCTGCTGCAACAGGCGCAAACGTCGCTCGCACGTGGCGATCTTGCGGATGCCTCGGCGCGGATGCGTCGCGTGCAGGCGGCCGATCCGGGCCACGTCGATCTTCCCGATGCACTGTCCGCACTCAACCGCGCTGCAGAGCAGCGACGCGGCAGCGCCGATGCCGAGCTGCGTCGCGGCAGTCTGGTGCAGGCGCTGGAGGGTTACCGCGCGGTACTGGCGACGCTTCCCGACGACGAGCGCGCGCAGCGCGGCGTCGCCGCGGTCGCCAACGCCTATGCCGCACGCAGCCAGCGCCACGCCGGGGATTTCCGGTTCGATGAAGCCGAGAAGGAGCTGGCCGAGGCGCGACGCGTCGATCCCCAGGCGCCGGGTGTCGCCGCCGCCCAGCAGCGCCTGGTCCAGGCCCGGCAGTCGCAGCAGCGTTACGGGCACAAGCTCCCGACGGCCGAACGCCAGCGCCGCCTCGACCAGCTGTTGGCCGATGCCGCCCAGGCCGAATCGCGTGGCAACCTGCTGACGCCGCCCGGCGACAGTGCGTTCGACAAGTTGCGTGCGGCGCAGTCGATGGCGCCGCAGGATCCCAAGGTTCGCTCGGCCATGCAGCGCCTGCTGCCCGCGGCGCAGCGTTGCTTTGAAGCGGAGTTGCGTGGCAATCGGCTCAGTCGCGCGCGCGAATGCCTCGATGCGCGCGCCGTGCTCGAAGGCGATGGCGCGGCGGTGCGCGATGCACGCCGGCGCCTGGCCCAGCGCTGGATCGCGGTGGGCGACGAGCGCTTGGGCGCAGGTGAACTCAGTGCCGCGCAGGCGGCACTGGTCGCGGCGCGCGAGCTGGATCCGCAGGCCAGCGGCCTTGGCGAATTCGCCGATCGGCTGCGTCGCGCTTCAGCCGCCAATTGACCGCTCTGCAGGAGCGGGCACGCCGCTGCGGCTGATGGATCAGGCCGTGGCGCCGAGCAGCACCCGCCGCACCACTTCACGCCCGGCATCGAGCGAGAAATGCCGCTCGACGTTGGCCAGGCCGTTGTCGGCCAGTCGTTGCCACAACGCCTCGTCGCGATACAACCGCAGCACGGCCTCGGCAAAACCGGCGGCATCGTCTGCGACGAGCACGTCCTCGCCATTGCGCAGGTGCATGCCTTCGACCGCGCAAGCGGTGGCCACCACCGGCTGGCCATGGGCCATGCTCAGGTTGACCTTGCCCTTGACGCCGGCGCCGTAACGCAACGGAGCCACGCAGATGCGGGCGCCGTCCATGTACGGCGAGAGGTCCGGCACGTGGCCATGCACGCGCACGCCCGGCTGCGATGCCAGTGCCTCGATCTCGGCCGGTGTGTCGCTGCCGATGCAGTGGAACACGATCTGCGGTTCCTGCGCGTGCACCAGCGGAAACACCTCGGTGACGAACCAGCGCGCCGCATCGACGTTCGGCGGATGGCGAAACCCGCCGACGAACACCAGGTCGCGCCGTTGTTCGAACGGCAGGCCGCGTCCCTGGACGTGGTGCAGGTTGGAGAGGATGTCGACCTGCGCGGCGGGAGCGTCCTGCGCCAGCAGGCTGCGCTCGACCTCGCTGACCACCAGGGTCGCGTCGCTGCGCGCGATCATGTCCAGTTCCAGCGCACGGGTGCGCTCGGACGCTCGCATCAGTGTCTGGTCGGAGGTCAGCTCCGCGCCACGACGCTCACGCAGGTAATGCAGGTCGACCGTGTCGAACACCAGCTTTGCCTGCGGCGCGAACTTGCGCAGCAGCGGCAGCCATTCGCGCAGGACGTAGTGGCGGCAGACCAGCACGGTATCGAAACGCGCGCCGTGGTCGCGCAGCCAGGCATGCGGCCGCTTGGCGAACGGGGCATACCAGACCTCGACGCCCAGCTGCTGCAGTGCTTCGGTGTAGCGGCCGTCATGGGCGCGGTTGGCGGGCAGGAACACCACGTGCGCGCCTTCTTCCTTCAGCAGCCGCATCAGGTTGAACAGCCGCAGCGAGCCCGAGTCGCGATCCGGTTGCGGGGTCAATGCATCGATGACCAGCACCACGCGCGTGTAGTGGCGGTCGGTGGCCCGCACGCTGGGCTGCTCGTGGTCGGGATGGGCCTGCAGGCGCGAGGCCCAGCGCTGCTGGAACAGTTCCTGGTTGCGAACCTGGTGGCGCTTGATGCCGCGGCGGATATCGGTGCCCGAGGTGATGCCCTCGAGGTGGACCACCCTGGAACCGGTCTGGCAGATCGCGCGCAGTCCGGCCGCGGTCACCTTCATGCCCAGGTCGGTGTCTTCGTAGTAGGCGGGGGAGTAATGGGTGTCGAACCCGCCGAACTGCGCGAACAGGTCGCGATGGATCGCGATCGCGGCACCGGAGCAATAGTCGACCCGCCGCACATAGCTGAATTCAGGCTCCAGAGCCGAGCGCAGGCGACCGAGGTTGTCGGCGCGCCCGTCGTTGCGGACGATGCCGCCCGATTCCTGCAGGCGACCATCCGGGTAGAGCAGTTGCGAGCCGGCAAGGCCGGTGCCCGGCTGCTCTTCGAACGTCGACAGCAACACGTCGAGCCAGCCCGGCTGGGGAATCGTGTCGTTGTTGAGGAACACCAGGTACTCGCCCGTGGCCTGCGATGCGCCGTCGTTGCAGGCGGCGATGAACCCGCCGTTCTGGCGGCGACGGTGATAGCGCAAGCCGTCGACCTGGACCAGCGACGATTCGGTGGCATCGGAGGAGCCATCATCGACGACGATGATCTCGATGCTCGCCTCGGGCGGGTACGCGGCAACGGCCCTCAGGCAGGCGAGGGTGTGCTCGAACTGGTTGTAGACGGGAATGACGATGCTCGCCCGCGGCGTTGCCGAGAACGGCACCGAAAAATGGGCGAAGGGCTCCTGCTGCGGCAGGTACAGGGCCAGCAACTGGGTGTCGGGCACCCGGTAGAACTGCTTCAGGACCCGTTCCCAGGAGGCACGCACGCCGCGCGTTCGCAGGCTGGTCAAGCCCCGACGGAACAGTCCGGTTCCCCGGTCGTATAGAAACCGCACCTCGGTCCAGCTCAGGCCCATCGAACTCTCGTCATTCTGAAGATTCCTTAACGCAGACTTTGCCGCTGCCCCGTCCGCGCGGGGCGGCGGGCCGGCTGCGATAGACTCGCGGCCACGAGGGCGCAGCCCCAACATTGTCCCATGCCGTGGCCCAAATCGATTACGACGAAGACGAAACCGCCGACGACAGCCAGTCCCCGCAGTGGCGGCGACGCCTGGTCACCTGGCTGCTGGCCGCAGTGGGCCTGGGCCTTGGCTTCCTCATCCCCTACACGCTGTACCTGAACCACGAAGTCAGCGAACGCTTCGGCCAGCTGCGCTGGCAGATCCCGACCCGGGTCTATGCGCGGCCGCTGGAACTGGCCCCGGGCCTGACCCTGGACGCGACCACCCTCAAGACCGAGCTCGACGCCGCTGCCTACCACTCCGGCGACGGCGTGCGCCCGGGCAGCTACTCGCGAACCGGCGGCCGCTGGCTGATTTCCAGCCGCGGTTTCAACGACGTCGACGGCGCAGTGCCGGCGCGACGGCTCGAAGTCGTGCTGTCCGGCAGTCGGGTCGCCTCGGTGCGCGACGCCGAGAAGAAGCGCGAGCTCAAGACCGTCCGCCTCGACCCCGCGCGCATCGCCACGCTTTACGGCCAGAAGCAGGAAGAGCGCCGCCTGGTGCGCCTGAAGGAAGTGCCCGAGCTGCTCGTCACCGGCCTGCAGGCGGTCGAGGACCGCGACTTCAACAGCCATCACGGCATCGACCTGACCGGCATGATCCGCGCGGCCTTCAAGAACGTCGCCGCCGGTCGCGCAAAACAGGGTGCGAGTACGCTGACCCAGCAGCTCGCCCGCAGCGGCCTGCTCGGCATCGGCCGCGAGCAGACCCTGACCCGCAAGGGCAAGGAAATCCTCTACGCGATCCTGATCGAGGCCCGTTACGACAAGGGCACGATCCTCGAGGCGTACTTCAACCAGGTCTACCTGGGCCAGCGCGGCGCGCAGGCCATCCACGGCGTCGCCGCCGGCGCCGAGTTCTGGTTCGGCCGCGACCTGTCCGACCTGAGCACCGAGCAGATCGCGCTGCTCATCGGCATCGTGCGCGGGCCGTCCTACTACGATCCGCGGCGCAATCCCGAGCGCGCGCTGGAGCGCCGCAACTTCGTCCTCGGCGAGATGCACGAGACGAAGCTGATCGACGACGCCGAGTACCAGCGTGCGCTGAAGGCGCCACTGGGCGTGACCAAGGACCCGGGCAGCGTCGCCGCCAACCGGTTCCCGGCCTATGTCGACCTGGTTCGCCGCCAGCTGGCGCGCGACTACCCGGCCGATGCACTCGCTGGCGCCGGGCTGGCCGTGATGAGCGGCATGTCGCCTTCGGCGCAGGCAATGGCCGAAGGTGCGGTCGCACGCACGCTCAAGAGTCTGGACAACAAGCGCCGGCCGCCGCTGCAGACCGGCCTGGTGGTGACCGACGTCCACAACGGCGAAGTCGTCGCCGTCGTCGGCAGCCGCAGCGTGGCCGAGCACGGCTTCAACCGCGCGATCGAAGCGCAGCGCCCGGTCGGTTCGCTGCTCAAGCCGTTCGTGTACCTGCTGGCGCTGGCGCAGCCGGGCAAGTACTCGCTGGCCAGCTGGGTCGACGACTCGCCGGTCACGGTCGCGCTGGGCAAGAAGAAAAACTGGAACCCGGGCAACTCCGACGGCCGCAGCCACGGCACCGTCCGCCTGATCGATGCGCTGGCCATGTCCTACAACCAGGCCACCGTTCGCGTGGGCATGCAGGTCGCGCCCGAGCGCATCGCCAGCCTGATCAAGACCCTCGCCGGCATCGAGACCGAGCCCAATCCGGCGTTGATCCTCGGCGCGGTCGACCAGAGCCCGTACGCGATGGCGCAGCTGTACCAGTTCCTCGCCTCCGGCGGCGAAATCCAGCCGCTGCACGCGGTGCGCGGCGTGCTCGACGCCAACGGCCGCGCGCTCAATCGTTACGACAAGGACCCGGCGCCGGCGCAGGAAGGCGACGCCATTGCCGCGCGCCTGATCACCATTGCCCTGCAGCAGGCTGTCTCGAACGGCACCGGCACGCAGCTGGTCCGCGATGGCCTCGGCCGCCTTTCGCCCGCGGGCAAGACCGGCACCAGCAACGACGGCCGCGACAGCTGGTTCGCCGGCTGGACCGGCGACCACCTGGCGGTGATCTGGGTCGGCAACGACCAGAACCAGACCACCGGCCTGTACGGCGCCACCGGTGCGATGCGGGTGTGGTCGGCGATCTTCTCGCGCCTGCCCAGCGCGCCGCTGAAGGTCGGCGACAAGGGCATCGACTGGCAGTGGACCATCGCCAGCAACACCACCGATCCCGAGTGCGTGGGTGCGCGTCGATTCGCTTATGTCGCCGGCTTCGCCCCGTCGTACGCGCCGTGCCCGGCACCGGAACCGGTGGCCGAGGAAGGGCAGGGCGGTTGGCGCGAATGGTTCGGTTTCGGCCGCAAGGATGAGGAGAAACCGGCCGAGCAGGCCGCGGAGGCGCCGCCGCAGCAGCAGGAGAATCAACAGTGAGGATGTTGAAGTCGCAGGCCGCAATGCTGGCAGCTTTGCTGCTGGCGGCCTGCAGCACCACGCCGCCGCCGCTGGCAGAGCCCATGTTCGACGCGCCCGCTGCGGTTCGCGCCGTTCGCGCCGCCGGTGGCGCCGCCAGTACCGAACTCGACGTGCAGCCGTTGCGCGATTCGCAGGTCGAGGACCTGCGCAAGGAAGCCGAGCGACTGGAGCGGGCTGGCCAGTACCCGCAGGCCGCCGCGGCGCTGGACCACGCGCTGGAGATCACGCCCGACGACCCGGCGCTGCTGCAGGAGCGCGCGGAATCCGCACTCCTGAACGATCGTCTCGATGACGCCGAGCGTTTCGCCCGCAAGGGCCTCGATGGCGGTTCAAAGGTCGGACCGCTGTGCCGGCGCCACTGGGAAACGATCGCGCAGGTGCGCGAGGCCAGGGCGCGGGCGCTGCCGGTGGACGTCCCGGGCAACCCCAGCGCCACCGATGCCCGCCGCGAGCGCGATGCCTGCACCGTCGCGGCACCGCCGCGCTACTGAAATGCGGCGACAATGCCGGAATGACTAACCGCCTCAGCGAGGCGAGTCGCGCGGCCCTGGCCGACGGCGGCGAACTCTCGCGCAACATCCCGGCCTTCACCACCCGCGTCGCCCAGCAGGACCTGGCGGCGGCGATCGCCGATGCCGTCGACAGCCGCGGCACGCTGCTGGCCGAAGCGGGCACGGGCACCGGCAAGACGTTTGCCTATCTCGTGCCGGCATTGTTGTCGGGCAAGAAGACCATCGTCTCCACCGGCACGCGCGCGCTGCAGGACCAGCTCTACCACCGCGACCTGCCGCGCGTGCGCGATGCCCTCGGCATCGGCCTGAAGACCGCGCTGCTCAAGGGCCGCGCCAACTACCTGTGCCATTACCGCATGCGCCAGGCGCAGGGCGAGCCACGCTTCGCCACTCGCGAATTGGCCGCGCAGTTCCAGCGCATCGTCGCCTGGTCCGGGCGCACGCGCATGGGCGACCTGGCCGAGCTCGACGCACTGCCGGAAGACTCGCCGCTGCTGCCGATGGTCACCAGCAGCGCGGAAAACTGCCTGGGCAGCGAATGCCCGTTCTTCGCCGACTGCTTCGTCGTGCAGGCGCGGCAGCGCGCGCAGGCGGCCGACCTGGTGGTGGTCAACCACCACCTGCTGCTGGCCGACCTGGCGCTCAAGCAGGAAGGTTTCGGCGAGATCCTGCCCGGCGCGCAGACGTTCGTGGTCGACGAGGCCCACCAGTTGCCGGAGCTGGCCGCGCAGTTCTTCGGCGAGGCGCTGAGCGCGCGGCCGCTGGTAGAGCTGGCGCGGGATGCCCTGACCGAATGCAAGCAGGTGCCTTCGGCGCTGGCCGCCGTGCAGGAACCGGCGCGTGCGCTGGAGCAGTGCGTGCGATCGCTGCGCGCGGCGATGGACGAGCTGCCGGTGCGCGGCACGCGCCGGCGTGCGGCCGAGGAGCCGGCGGTCGAGGAGGCTTTCGATGCCCTCGCCGATGCGTTGCGGCACCTGCACGGCGTGCTGCAGCCGCTGGCGCCGGCATCGCCGGGCTTCGATGCCTGCGCGGCGCGCGCGGTGGAGTTCGAAGGGCGGCTGCAACGCTGGCGGGACGACTCCGGCGACGCGGAGCCAAAGGAAGACGACGAGTTCGCCGAGGACTTTGCCCAGGTCGACGCCGCCGCTGACGACACGCAGGACGACGACGCCACCGCGAAGGCCAGGGCCGCGAAAAAGAAACGCGACGATGGCAGCGTGCTCTGGTACGAGCTGACCGCGCGCGGATTCCGACTCAGCCGCACGCCGCTCGACGTCGCCGGCCCGCTCGCGCAACACCGCGCGCAGTCGCATGCGGCGTGGGTGTTCACGTCGGCCACGCTCGCCGTCGGCGGCCGCTTCGAGCATTACGCGATCAAGCTCGGCCTGTACCTCAAGGGCGATGATCCGCCGCAGACGCTGCTGGTGCCCAGTCCGTTCGACTGGGAAAAGCAGGCGCTGTGCTACCTGCCGCGCGGGCTGCCTGATCCGACGGTACGCAACTACAACGAAAGCATGGTCGAGAAGATCCGGCCGGTGCTGGAGGCCTCGCGCGGGCGCGCGTTCGTGCTGTTCGCCTCGCATCGCGCCTTGCGCGAGGCGGCAGAACTGCTCAAAGGCGGGCCTTGGCCGCTGTTCGTGCAGGGCGAGGCGCCACGACCGGTGCTGCTCGAACGCTTCCGTGCGTCCGGCAACGGCGTCCTGCTGGGCGCGGCCAGTTTCCGCGAAGGTGTCGACGTCGCCGGTGATGCGCTCAGCGTGGTCGTGATCGACAAGCTGCCGTTCGCCGCGCCCGACGATCCGGTGTTCGAGGCGCGACTCGATGCGATCCGCCGCAACGGCGGCAACCCGTTCCGCGACGAACAGCTGCCGCAGGCGGTGATCGCGCTCAAGCAGGGCGCCGGCCGGCTGATCCGCAACGAACACGATCGCGGCGTGCTCGTGCTGTGCGACCCACGCCTGACCAGCAAGACCTACGGCAGCGTCTTCCTCAACTCGCTGCCACCGCTGCCGAAGACGCGGCACGTGGAGGATGTCGCCGCGTTCTTCCCGCCGGACCCTGCCGCAGAGCTGGATCTGGTCGAGGCCGGGCTGGGGCTGGGCAGCGGGGACGCGTAAGGGCCGCTCACGCGATCGACGTTATGCTGTTGGCCTGCCTCCCGCCCCCGACGCAATGAACCTGCTCGCTTTCGAAACCGCCACCGAAGCCCTTTCCGTCGCCCTGTTGATCGACGGGCAGGTGCACGAGCGGTTCGAGCTGGCGCCGCGTCGCCATGCCGAGCTGGCGCTGCCGTGGGCCGATGAGCTGCTGGCACAGGCAGGCATCGCCCGTTCCCAGCTCGATGCCATCGCGGTCGGGCGCGGACCCGGTGCCTTCACCGGCGTGCGCCTGGCGATCGCGGTGGTGCAGGGCATTGCCATGGCACTCGACCGGCCGGTGGTGCCGGTGTCGACGCTTGCCGTGCTGGCGATGCGCGCGGAACTGCTGCCGCACGCGGGTGCCAGTCGCCACGTGCTTGCCGCGATCGATGCGCGCATGGGCGAGGTGTACTCGGCCGCGTTCGAGCTTCGCGACGGCGACGCACATGCGCTGTCGCCGGAGTCCGTGCGCGCGCCCGATCAGGTCGAGCTGCTGGACTCGCCAGCCGCCGGATGGTTTGGTGTCGGCACCGGTTTCGGTGCCGCCGATGGCGCGTTGGCGCAACGCCTCGGCGATCGCATGGTCGCCTTCGATGCGACGCAACTGCCGCATGCCGCCGACGTCGCGCGCCTGGCCGCACATGCGTTCGCGCGCGGCGAAGCGGTTGCGCCGGAGCGGGTCGAACCGGCGTATCTGCGCAACAACGTGGCGTTGACGATCCGCGAGCAGCAGGCGCTGCGCGATTCGCGCTGACTGCCGAAGTGAGTCTTACTCGTCGACCAGCGTGCCGCCCGGCAGGAAGTTCCACGTCCGCGTGACGTGCAGGATGTCCGGGTTTTCCTCGGTCCTGGGCAGCGGCGGGTAGGGCTCGGCGAGTTTCGCGATGCGCAGTGCCGACCCGTCGAGCAGCGGTACGCCACTGGATTTCACGATGTCCGCGCGCTCGACCGAACCGTCGCGGCGGATCGCCACGCTGATCACCACCTGGCCGGCCAGATGGCGGCGGCGGGCTTCGTCGGGGTAGTTGAGATTGCCGACGCGCTCGACGCGGTCGACCCATTCGCGCAGGTAGCCGGCCCAGGTGTATTCCTGCGTGCTGGCCGAGACGAACTTGCGCGTCGGGCGCTTGGCGTAACGCTCCGAGCGCATGTGGATCTCGGCGGCCAGGCGCGCCATCTCCATGTCGTGTTCGATCTTTTCCTGCCCCTGCGGCAAGGGGCGCTCGCTCGGCGCGGGCGTCGACCGCGCCGTCGCCGTGGTGGTCGCGCCGCGGGTGCTGGTGACCACGCGCGCCTGCGGTGCAGGTTGCGGTGCCGGCGACTGCGCGCGCAGCGTGCGCGGCGCCAGGCCGGTGGTGGCCTGCGGCAGCGGGCCGGACTGCGCCTCGCGCGGGCGCGTGCTCTTGTCATGCTCGCCGCCGCCCTGGTTGTTGGCCTGGGCGAGGAAGTCGGCCTGCTTCGGCGTCAACGCCGACGTGGTCTGGGTCAGGATCACGTCGAGGGTCGGCATCACCGGTGCGGCGTTTTCCAGCGTCCAGCCCAGGCCGAGCAGGAGGATGCCGTGGACCAGCAGCGACAGCACGAAGGTGGCGCTGACGCGGCCGTTGTCGGCATCGGCGTAGCTATGCGGTGCGACGACAGCGCTCATGCGGCCAGGCGGGCCTCGATCGCGTCGAACATCAGCCCGGCTATGTTGAGGCCGTACTGCGCATCGAGTTCGCGGATGCAGGTCGGGCTGGTGACATTGACCTCGGTGAGGTAGTCGCCGATCACGTCAAGGCCGACGAACAGCATGCCGCGTCGCTTCATCTCCGGGCCGACTTCGGCCGCGATCCAGCGGTCGCGATCGCTCAGCGGACGGCCTTCGCCGCGGCCGCCGGCGGCAAGGTTGCCGCGGAACTCGTCGCCCTGCGGAATGCGCGCCAGGCAGTAGTCCACCGGCACGCCGTCGACCAGCAGGATGCGCTTGTCGCCTTCGCTGATCTGCGGCAGGTAGCGCTGCGCCATGGCCAGGCTTTGGCCGCCCTGGGTGAGCGTTTCCAGGATCACGTTGAGGTTGGCCTCGCCCGCGCGCGCGCGGAAGATCGAGCGCCCGCCCATGCCGTCGAGCGGCTTGAGCACGGCCTCGCCGTGCTCGCCGACGAAGGCCTTGAGCGCGGCGTTGTCGCGGCTCACCAGCGTCGGCGGACAGCACTGCGGGAACAGCAGCGCGGCCAGTTTCTCGTTGTAGTCGCGCAGGCCCTGCGGGTCGTTGACGACCATCGCGCCGGCCAGCTGGGCCAGGCCGAGCACCTGGGTGTCGTGGATGTATTCGTTGTCGACCGGCGGGTCCTTGCGCATCAGCACGACCTGGCCCGGGCCGAAGGCGAGGGTGCTCCAGTCGCCCAGCTCAAACCAGCCGGCCTTGTCATCGCGCACCCGCAGCGGGGCGACCTTTGCCAGCGCCGTACCGTCGCGCACGGACAGCCCGCCGGGTTGCACGTAATGCAGTCGATGGCCGCGGCGCTGCGCTTCCAGCAGCATGGCGAAGGTCGAGTCCTTGGCGATCTTGATCGACCCGATGGGGTCCATCACGACGACGATGTCGAGCGGCATGGCGGCACTGCGAGGAAGAATGCGCCAGATGGTAGCAGGCAGGTCCCGGCCTCCGGCCAGCCTTGCCGGTCACCAGGCCGGCAACGTGCCGACAGGTGCCCGGCTGCCCATCCGGACTGGTACGTACGTCGCGGCTCGGCAAAAAGGTCGTCGGCAGGGGAGGGGAACTGGGGTATACGCATCGGGCGTGCCCGAAAGTCGCCCTGCCGGCCGGTCCCCCGACCCCCTGCTGTTCGATCCGGAAGCGGTTCCCGGCTTGACCGGGCCCGTGGCGCGTTCAGCATGCCCGCTGAAAAGTTTGCTTGACAGCATCGGCGAGGCTTGGAATAAAGACAGCTGGCGAAGTGCCCGCAGACGCGCGGCATTCGCACGGGGGAAATCCAAAAATGCTAGACGAGGTCCGCAACGGCAGCCTCGGCGGTCTGAAGGTCATGGTGATCGACGATTCCAAGACCATCCGCCGAACCGCCGAAACGCTGTTGAAACGAGAAGGCTGCGAGGTGGTCACCGCCACCGACGGCTTCGAGGCGTTGGCGAAAATCGCCGACCAGCAGCCGCAAATCATCTTCGTGGACATCATGATGCCGCGCCTGGACGGCTATCAGACCTGCGCCCTGATCAAGAACAACCATCTGTTCAAGGGCACGCCGGTCATCATGCTGTCATCGAAGGACGGCCTGTTCGACAAGGCGCGCGGGCGCATCGTCGGCTCCGAGCAGTACCTCACCAAACCATTCACCCGCGAAGAACTGCTCGACGCGATCCGAACGCACGTAAACGCCTGACCGGGGGGTAAGGCAACAAATGGCACGTATTCTTCTTATCGAGGATTCGCCGACCGATACGGCGGTCCTCACCCAGCTTCTTGAGCGCAATGGCCACCAGGTGCTGGCCTCGGGCAATGCCGAAGACGGCATTGAAACCTGCAAGCGCGAGAAGCCCGACCTGGTGATGATGGACGTCGTGCTCCCGGGCATGAACGGCTTCCAGGCCACCCGTGCCCTCTCGCGTGACGCCGACACCAGCACCATCCCGGTGCTCATCGTCAGCACCAAGGGCATGGACACCGACAAGGCCTGGGGCATGCGCCAGGGTGCACGCGACTACATCGTCAAGCCGCCGCGCGAAGACGAACTGATCGCCCGTATCAACGCCTTGCTGGGTGCCTGACTAGATGTTGCATTCGCCGTTCGATGTGCTGGTCGACTACGAGCGCCGCAGCCTGGCGCACGTGGTCGGCTTGCCCGAGCAGCTCGACGCGCCGGGCCTGTGGCGCGGCGTCGGTTACCGCATTGGTGACCGTCGCCTGGCCTCCGGCTTCGGCGAGGTGCTGGAAATCCTCCCGCTGCCGCAGGTCACCCCGGTGCCCGGCGCACAGCCCTGGCTGCTCGGCCTGGCCAACGTCCGTGGCAGCCTTTTGCCGATCGTGGACCTCAAGCAGTTCCTGGAAGGCCAGCGCACCGTGCTGCATGAAAGCCAGCGCATTTTGCTGGTGCGCCAGCCCGGCGGCGACGTTGCCGTGCTGATCGACGAGCTCTACGGTCAGCGAAGCTTCCAGGACCAGCAGCTGGTCGAGGTCGAAGCCGAGCCGGTCGCCGAGGAAGGCTCCGACGCCGCACTGGCCACCGGCCGCTACAGCCATTTCATCGAGCGCGCCTACCGCCTCGACAACCACACGTGGGGCATTTTCAGCCTGGACAGGCTGGCCCGCACGCCCGAGTTCCGCCAAGCGGCCTCTGAAATGCCGCGCACTGACATGTCGCGGTCCGAGCACCGCTCCAGCAGCAACAATACCGAGGTTGAATCATGAGTGTCACTGCGATTGATAGCGCTGCCGGCAAGGGCCGTAGCCTTGGCGTCAACACCTGGCTGGTCGTGCTGGGCATATCGGTGCTCATCTTCGGCCTCAACACGGGCTATGCGACGTGGAAGGCGGCCCGACTCGGTGGCGCCAGCTCCTCGGCCTCGGATCTGCAGGTGAACTCGCAGAAGCTGGCCGTGCAGGGCTCGGAGGCGGTCAGCGGTGACGCCGCGGCCTTCACCGCGTTCAAGGAAACCCGCGCCCAGATCGTCCAGGACGTGGAGCAGCTCAACACCAACTTCGGCGACACCGCCGGCGTCGCAGGTCCCATCAAGACCGTCGCCGACACCTGGGGCCCGCTCGGCAAGAGCGCCGACCAGGTGATCTCGAGCGAAACCGCGGTGCTGGCCCTGGCTGGCAACGCCGACAGCTTCACCAGCCGCGTGCCGCAGCTGCAGGCGCGACTGGACGAGCTGGTGCGCGCGATGTCGGCCTCCGGCTCGCCGTCCTCGCAGGTCTACATCGCCCTGCGCCAGGTGGTGCTGTCGGGCAAGATGAACGAACGCATCACCCAGATCCGCGCCGGTGGCAGTGGCGCCGCGCTGGCGGGTGAGGCACTGGGCCGCGACGCCGCCGTGTTCGGCAACGTCCTGACCGGCCTGCGCAAGGGCGACGCCGCCTTCGGCGTGACCCCGCTGGGCAACCAGAACGCACTGGCAGCGCTGGCCCAGGCCGAGACGCTGTGGCTGGAAATGAAGAAGGACCTGGACGCCATCCTGTCCAGCTCGCAGAACCTGTTCCGCGCACAGGCGGCAGCCGAAGCGATCACCGGCGGCTCCAACAAGCTGCTGGCCGACAGCCAGAACCTGTTCCGCGCCTTCACCGCCTTCGGTTCGCTGAAGGACACCAGCATCGCCGGCAACCTGTGGATCTCGATCCTCTCCGGTGGCGCCGCGCTGCTCGCGATCGTCTTCCTGGTGTTCTCGCTCAACAGCCAGCAGAAGAAGCGCTACCTGACCACCAAGGAACTCAACGACCGTAACCAGGAGGCGATCATGCGCCTGCTGGACGAGATGGGTTCGCTCGCAGAAGGCGACCTGACCGTAAAGGCCACCGTCACCGAGGACATGACCGGCGCCATCGCCGACTCGATCAACTTCGCCGTCGAACAGCTGCGCAGCCTGGTGCAGACGATTACCGACACCTCGGTGCAGGTTGCCGCCAGCGCCCAGGAAACGCAGGCCACCGCCATGCACCTGGCCGAGGCCGCAGAGCACCAGGCGCAGGAAATCAACTCCGCTTCCAGCCGTATCAGTGAAATCGCGGCCTCGATCAACCAGGTGTCGCGCAACTCCGCCGAATCGGCCGACGTGGCACAGCGCTCGGTGCAGATCGCGACCAAGGGTGCGGGCGTGGTGCGCCAGACGATCGCCGGCATGGACTCGATCCGCGACCAGATCCAGGAAACCTCGAAGCGAATCAAGCGACTGGGTGAAAGCTCGCAGGAAATCGGCTCGATCGTGGAACTGATCAACGACATCTCCGAGCAGACCAACATCCTGGCGCTTAACGCGGCAATTCAGGCGGCCTCGGCCGGTGAAGCGGGCCGCGGCTTCGCGGTCGTGGCCGACGAAGTGCAGCGACTGGCAGAACGCGCATCGAACGCGACCAAGCGAATCGAAACGCTGGTCCAGACGATTCAGTCCGACACCAACGAAGCCGTCAGCTCGATGGAGCAGACGACGTCGGAAGTGGTCGCCGGTGCACGACTGGCCGAGGACGCGGGTACCGCGCTGGGCGAGATCGAAAAGGTGTCGTCCGACTTGTCCAACCTCATTCAGGGCATCTCGACCGCCGCGCAGCAGCAGTCCAGCGCTGCATCGAACATCACCGCGACGATGAACACCATCCAGTCGATTACCGCGCAGACCTCGCAGGGTGCGAACCAGACGGCGGCGTCGATTGGAAACCTCGCGCAACTGGCAGCCGACCTGCGTCGCTCCGTTGCCGACTTCAAGCTGCCGGCCTGACAAGGACGAGGTCGATGAACAGGTTCAAATGTGGCCACCGGCGCATGCTCGACATGAGCATGCCCGAGGGCATGGGCCACGGAACGCGCCGGTTCACCGCTGCGTGGGGTGAACGATGACGGTAATGCGCGAAGCAATCGATACGACCACGCTGGGCTGGATCAAGCCGGAGCTTGACGAGACCCTGCGCCTGGCGCAGCAGGAAATCGAGGCCTATGCCGAGAATCCTGCCGACACCACGCGCATGCGCCACTGCGCCGACCAGCTGCACCAGGTGCACGGCACGCTGCGCATGGTCGAGCTGTACGCGCCGGCGATGGTCGCCGAGGAAATGGAACGCCTGGCACTGGCGTTGCAGCAGGGCAAGGTCGCTGATCGCGACGAGGCCTGCGCGGCGCTGATGCGCGGCGTGGTCCTGCTGCCCGATTACCTGGAACGCCTGCAGGGCGGCCACCGCGATATTCCGATCGTGTTGCTGCCGCTGCTCAACGAGTTGCGCGCCACGCGCGGCGAGGCGGGACTGAACGAGAGCGTGCTGTTCGCGCCCGATCTCGATCGTCCGCTGCCGGCCAACGTGGCCGGTTCGCCGGCCCCGCGCAGCGCTCCGTCGCACAACTCGTCCGGCCACCTGGCCGCGCTGCGCGATGCCCTGGCCACCTGGCCGGAAGACGGCAACCCGGCGCATCCGGACAAGCTGGCCGGCGCGGTTGACGGCCTGCTGGCCGAAGTCGTGCTGGAGCCGGTGCGTCGCATGTTGTGGGTGGCCTCTTCGGTCGCCGGCGCCCTGCGTGACGGCGCCCTGCCGGCCACGCGCGCGCTGCGCCAGGCCTTCGGTGGCGTCGAGCGCGAAGCGCGCCTGATGCTGGCCGACGATGGCTTTGCCGCGCCGCGCACTGAGCCGGCCGCCGAGCCGACCCGCCAGTTGCTCTACCACGTCGCCCACAGCGACGGCCGCCATCCGGCGCTGGACGACCTGCGCCACACCTTCGAACTCGCTTCGCACCTGCCCAGCGAGTCGGAACTCGAACACGCCCGCGGCAGCCTCAGCGGCCGCAACCGCGCGCTGCTCGATACCGTCGCCGCGGCGATCAAGGAAGACCTGCTGCGCGTCAAGGACGCGCTCGACCTGCACCTGCGCACCGGCCAGACCGATGTCGCCAACCTGCTGCCGCAGGTGGACGCGCTCAGCCGCGTCAGCGACACGCTCGGCATGATGGGCCTGGGCGTTGCCCGCACCGTGGTGCTGCAGCAGCGCGATGCGATGCACGAGATCGTCAGCGGACGCCGTCCGGCCGACGAGGGCGCGTTGCTCGACGTCGCCGGCGCACTGCTCTATGTCGATGCCTCGCTGGACGACCAGGTTTCGCGCCTGGGCCTGCCCGACGAGCAGGCCGACGACGACCTGCTGGCCGGTGAAGCCCGCAAGGTCCTCGACGTGGTCGTGCGGGAAGCCATCGCCAACTTCGGCGACGCCCGCCAGGCTTTCGTCGCCTTCGTCGAAACCAACTGGGACCACGCCGAACTGGCCGAAGTCCCGCGCGTGCTGGACGAAGTCGGCGGCGCGCTGCGCATGCTCGAACTGTCGCAGCCGGCCGACTACCTCACTGGCGTCAAGCGCTACACCGAGGTCGAGCTGATCGGCCGCAAGCGCGTGCCCAACGGCCAGCAGCTCGACACCCTGGCCGACGCGCTGGCGAGCCTGGAGTACTACCTCGAGGCCCTGCGCGAGCAGCGCCCGAACCGCAACAACATCCTCGACATCACCCGCCAGAGCCTGGAATCGCTGCGCTACTGGCCGCTGCCGGAATTCGACATCGCCGCGACGATGGCGCCGAGCTCGCCGATCACGCGCGAAGAGCTGGCCAACGTCCCGGACTTCGAACTGTCCGACACGATCACGCTGGGCACGGTCACGATGTCCGCGCCGGCCGACACGGCGTCGAACCACCAGGCGTCGAACGCCCGGGCGTCGAACAACGAGTCCATCGCACCGGCACCGGCAGCCCCCGCGGCTGCACCCGCTGCACAGGCGCCGGCACCGGTCGCGACCACGGCACAGGCCATCGCCGCCGGCGGTTTCGAGCACAGCGACGACATCGACGACGAGATCCGCGAGGTGTTCCTCGAGGAGCTCGACGAAGAGATCCGTCACCTTGGCGACCTGCTGCCGGTCTGGCACGAGGCCCCTGACGACAGCGAACGCCTGCGTCCGATCCGCCGCGTGTTCCACACCCTCAAGGGCAGTGGCCGCCTCGTCGGCGCCAAGACCCTGGGCGAGTTCAGCTGGAAGATCGAAAACCTGCTCAACCGCGTGCTCGACGGCACCCGTCCTGCCAGCCCGGCGGTGATGGGCCTGGTCGGCCACGCCTACACCGCGCTGCCGCAGCTGCATGCGGCGCTGCGCAATGAAGGTGTGATCACGGCCGATCTGGCCGGGATGGAGTCGCATGCCGACCGCCTCGCCGAAGGCGACGAGACGCTGTACACGCCGGCCCCGGCCGCGAGCGCAGCGGTTGCCGAACCGGTGGTGGCCGAAGAGCTCACGCTGGAAGCGGTCAACCTCGACATGCTTGCGGTGGAAGACGAAGTCGAACCGGTCCTCGCCATCGAGGAAACGTTCGAAGAAGCCATCCCCGCGCCCGTCGCCGAGATCGCACCCGGCACGCCCGCGTCGGTCGACGCGGTGCTTCTGGAGATCCTCGACGCCGAGGTCAGTGGCCACCTGGTCACCATCGAGCAGTGGCTGGCAGCCGCCAACCACGCCCCGCGCCTGGTCGACGACGGCCTGCAGCGTTCGTTCCACACGCTCAACGGCGCTTTCGCGATGACCGAAGTGCCGGTGATCACCGAGATCACCGGTCCGACCGAGATCTACGTCAAGCGCCTGCTGGCGTCGGCCACGCCGGCCAGCGTCGAGGGCGTCGCGGCGATGGCCGAAGTGGCCGATGCGATCCGTCGCACCCTGGCCACGCTGAAGACCCCGTCGCCGCGCGTGCCCGCGTTCGAAGGCCTGGCCGCGCGCATGCGTGCGCTGCGTGATGGCTTGCCGGATGCGCGCCAGTCGATGCCGATGAGCGTCGAGCCGATCGACGTCAGCTTCGCCATGGACGACGGCGACGAAGCCACGCTCTCGGCGATCGACCTGAGCGAGTACACGGACCTGGCGTCCGGTGTCGGTCCGGATTTCGGCGACGAAGCACACGCTGCCCGCGTGGAAGCCGAGCTGGCCGAAGCAAGCCGCATCGAAGCCGAACGCCTGGCCATCGAGCAGGCCAACGTCGAGATCGTCGACGTCGAGCGCGTGGAAGCCGAGCGCTTCGCCCTCGACCAGACCGAAGTCGAACGCCTGGCCGCGCTTCAGCGCGAGCAGGAAGCGCGTCTGGACGCCGAGCGCCAGGAAGCCGCGCGCGTCGAGGCAGAGCGCCGCGAGGCCGAGCTTCTCGAAGCCGCACGCCTTGAAACCGAACGCCTCGAAGCCGAGCGTCTCGAAGCGCAACGCCTCGAAGCCGAGCGCCTTGAAGCGGAACGCATTGAGACCGAGCGCCTCGAAGCAGAACGCATTGAGGACGACCGTCTCGAAGCCGAACGCCTCGAAGCAGAGCATCTCGAAGCAGAGCGCCTTGAGGCCGAGCGTCTCGAGGCCGAGCGCGCTGAAGCCGAACGCGCCGAAGCCGAACGCGCCGAAGCCGAACGCGCAGAAGCCGAACGCGCAGAAGCCGAACGCGCCGAAGCTGCACGCCTCGAAGCAGAACGCCTCGAAGCAGAACGCCTCGAAGCCGAGCGCCTGGCCGAGGAGGAGCGCGAGTACGCCCGCCTCGAAACCGAGTACGCCGAGGCCGAGCGTGTTGCACGCGAGCAGCAGATCGCTGCCATCGAAGCGACCGCCTCGGTGGGCCTGACGGCATTTGCCGACGCCGGCGCACCGGGTGCCAACGAGTCCGCGGGCGATTCGGGCGACGACGAACCGGTCGCACACGAATCGCACGCCGCCGCCACGCACGCCGACGTGGGCCATGCCGATGTGAGCCGCGCCGACGCGGCCGACGATGCGCAGGAGCCGGCCGTCGCCGCGCTGATCGCGCACGCACTGGCCGCCAGCGACGATCCGGACGAAGCGCTCGACCTGACCGGCCTGGATCCGGAGCTGGTCGACATCTTCGTCGAGGAAGCCAGCGACCTGCTCGACCATTCCGACGGCCTGCTGGCGCAGCTGCGCCAGGCGCCGGGCGATCGCGAGCCGGTGGTGGGCCTGCAGCGCGACCTGCACACCATCAAGGGTGGCGCGCGCATGGCCGGCATCATGGCCGTGGGCGAACTCGGCCACGCCATGGAATCGCTGCTGGAAGCCGTCGCCGAACAGCGCTGCGAGCTTGGCCGCGATGGCGTGCCGCTGCTCGAGCACGGTTTCGACCGCCTCCATGCCATGGTCACCCGCGTTGGCGAGCGCCGCGCGATCGCCATGCCGGACGCGCTGATCGCGCAGTTCGACGCACGTGCCCGCGGCCAGGCCTACGTGCCGGTCGTGCAGGACGAAGTGGCCAAGGCGGCCCCGGCCGTGGTGGAAGCACCGCAGCACGTCGAGCTCAAGCCGCTGTCGGCACCGATCAGCGATACGCCGGCCACGGACGACGACGAGATCGGCGTGCGCGCTCCGCAGGAGCAGGTGCGCATCCGCGCCGACCTGCTCGATCGCCTCGTCAACTACGCCGGTGAGGTCGCGATCTACCGCGCCCGACTGGAACAGCAGCTCGGTGCGTTCCGCGGCGCCATCGCGGAAATGGCAGCGACCAACACGCGTATGCGTGACCAGCTGCGTCGACTGGAAATCGAAACCGAAGCGCAGATCGTCGCCCGCTACCAGCGCGAAGGCGACCTGGCCGAGCAGGCGTTCGATCCGCTCGAGCTCGACCGCTTCTCCAACCTGCAGCAGCTGTCGCGCGCACTGGCCGAGTCGGCCGCTGACCAGACCAGCCTGCAGACCACGCTCGACGACCTGACCCGTCAGTACGAAACGCTGCTGCTGCAGCAGTCGCGCGTGAGCTCGGAACTGCAGGAAGGCCTCATGCGCACGCGCATGGTGCCGTTCGACGGCCTGCTGCCGCGCCTGCGCCGCGTCGTCCGCCAGGCCTCGGGCGAACTGGGCAAGAACGTCCAGCTCAAGCTCGACGGCACCCAGGGCGAACTCGACCGCAACGTGCTCGAGCGCATGACCGCGCCGCTGGAACACCTGCTGCGCAACGCCGTCGCGCACGGCCTGGAAACGCCGGACAAGCGCCGCAAGGCACACAAGCCGGAAGAGGGCACGATCCGCATCGCGGTCCGCCGCGAAGCTTCGGAAGTGGTGCTGGAAGTCGGCGACGACGGTGCCGGCCTCGACCGCGCCGCGATCCGCCGCCGTGGCGAAGAGCGTGGCCTGGTCCGCGCCGACGCGGTGCTGTCCGACGCCGCCCTCGATGCACTGATCCTGGAACCGGGCTTCTCCACCGCCGATGCCGTCAGCCGCCTGTCCGGCCGCGGCGTGGGCATGGACGTGGTCGCCAGCGAAGTGCGCCAGCTCGGCGGCACGCTCGACATCCATTCGGTCCCGGGCAAGGGCGTCAACTTCACCCTGCGCCTGCCGCAGACGCTCGCGGTCACCCAGGCCGTGTTCGTCCGCATCGGCGAGACCACCTTCGCCGTGCCGATCGCCTCGGTCCGCGGCGTCGGCCGCATCGCCCGCGACCGCCTCGACATGGCCGATGCAACCTATCGCTACGGCGGCGAGGACTACACGGTCCACGACCTCGGTGCGCTGGTCGGCCACGGTACTGCCAAGGCCGAAGGCCACCTGCAGATGCCGCTGCTGCTGATCCGCTCCGGTGACCTGCGCGCCGCGGTCTGCGTCGACCAGGTCGTCGGCAACCGCGAAATCGTGGTGAAGGCCGTCGGTCCGCAGGTCGCTTCGGTGCCGGGTATCTTCGGCGCGACCATCATGGGTGACGGCCGCGTGGTCGTGATCCTCGACGTCGCCCCGCTGGTGCGCCGCCAGATGCTGCTGCCGCGCGATCACGTGCCGGTCGTTGCCGCGCCGGTGGAACAGCGCCGCGTGCCGCTGGTGATGGTGGTCGACGACTCGGTGACGATGCGCAAGGTCACCGGCCGCGTGCTGGAACGCCACAACTTCGAAGTCCTCACTGCGAAGGACGGCATCGATGCCCTGGAGCGCATGGCCGACCGCGTGCCGGACCTGATGCTGCTCGACATCGAAATGCCGCGCATGGACGGTTACGAGCTGGCCACGGCCATGAAGGGCGATTCGCGCCTGCGTGGCGTGCCGATCGTGATGATCACCTCGCGTACCGGCGACAAGCACCGCCAGCGCGCGTTCGAAATTGGTGTTGAGCGCTACCTCGGCAAGCCGTACCAGGAGCCGGAACTGATCCGCAACGTGTACGAACTGCTCGGGATCAATGCGCAGGGGGCATCTCGCGGCCATGAGTGAGTCTTCGCGTCGCGCGGTACTGCTGGCGCGACCGGGCGCGGCGTGCGAACGCCTGCGCTCGGCGCTCTCCGAAGCCGGCGCACAGCTGGTGCTGGAAGCCGATCCGACCACGCTCGACCTGTCCGCGCTCGGACTGGCCGCACCGCAAGTGATCGTGGTTGCGCTGGATGCGGTCACCGAAGACGTCATCGAACGCTTCGATCCGGTGCTCGCCGATCCCGCGGTCGAAGTGATCTACGAGGAAGCGGCACTCGCCGCGTCTCGCGAAGGTTGGGACCTGGCGCGTTGGACCCGCCACCTGGCGGCCAAGCTGCAGGGCCATGGCAACGTGTTGCCGCCGGGCCACGAGCCGGAAGGCGAGGGCGAATTCGGCGCCGGTGATTTCGCCGTGCCGGTGCAGGCTTCCGCGCCGGTCGCGGTCGCGGCTGCTGTTGCGCCGGCCATGCCCGAAGCACCTGTGCCCGAAGCACCTGCCCTCGAAGCACCTGCCCTCGAAGCAGCCGTCGCAGACGTTGCCCCGGTCCAGATCGCAGCCGTCGACACGGCAGCACTGAGCCCGTTCGACCCGGTCGCTGCCGAGCTCCACTACGAGCCGGCGCTCGCCACCACCAGCGCACCGCCGCTGATGGAGATGCAGGCGCTGGACGCCATCGAGATGCCGCTGCTGGACGAGCCGGGCATGGTCTCGACCGATGACGCCGCGCTGGTGATCGAGCCGTTCGAGTCCAGTTTCGATTACGAGATGGCGCCTGCGGCCGCACCGGTCGTGGTCGAGCTGCTCGACGAAGTCGTGCCCGAAATTTCCAGCGAACGACGCGCGCCGGCCGAGCCGGTGCTGTTGTTCGAAGCCAGCCGCTTGCCCGATATCGCCGTTGACGATGTCGCGCCGGTGGCGCCGCCTGCCGCCGCCGTGGCCGCACCGCTGGCGCCGGACTGGTCGTTCGCCGAAGACAACGCCGGCACCACCGCCAGCACCGACAGCAAGGCCAGCAACAACCGCTTCCAGCGCGACCTGGGCGACCTCGAAACCCGCATCTCCGCGCTCGAACTGGTCGAAGACCGCCAGACCGTGCACAACAACGGCGCCGTGCTGGTGCTCGCCGGTATCGGCGGCCCGGACGCCGTGCGTCAGTTGCTGGGCGCACTGCCGGAAAGCTTCCCGCGCCCGGTCCTGGTGCAACAGCGCCTCGACGGTGGCCGCTACGATCGCCTCGTCGCGCAGATGCAGCGCGCCACGCCGCTGCAGGTGAGGCTCGCCGAGCCGGGCCTGCTGGCCATGGCCGGCTCGATCTACATCCTGCCCGCCGAGATCGCGATCGCCGTGAACGAGTCGGGCATCCGCTTCATCGAAGGCGACGGCGACGTCATTTCGTCGCTGCCGTCGGCGGACTCGGCGGTGCTGCTGCTCAGCGGCAGTGATCCGACCCGCGTCGATGTCGCGATGAACCACTCCTGGGCTGGCGCATTGGTCGCCGGACAGGCGCCGGATGGTTGCTACGACGCGGCGGCCTCGGCCGCACTCATCGCACGCGGCGGCGCATCCGGACAGCCGGTCGAACTTGCCGGACGTCTGATCGCACGTTGGAACTGAGCGGGCAGACAGGACCCTGAAGATGCCGAATCGAAACCATTCCAAGCACGCCGCAGCCGTACCGGCCGTCGAAAACGACATCCGGGGCGTGCTCATCCAGGTCGCTGGCGGCCGCCTGCTGCTGCCCAACGCGACGATTGCCGAGGTGCTGTCCTACGCCGAGCCCGATGCCGTGGCCGACGTACCGGACTGGCTGCTGGGCCGCATCCGCTGGCGCGGCTGGCAGTTGCCGCTGGTGGCGTTCGCGCGACTGGCTGGCCTTGCCGACGAGCGCGGTGGACTGGGCAGCAAGGTGGTGGTGCTGCGCGCACTGGGTGGCAATCCGCGCGCGCCTTACTTCGCCATGCTGACGCAGGGCTTCCCGCGCCTGGTGACGGTGTCCCGCGACACGCTCGTCGTCGTCGACGACACCAACGAATTGCCCAATGGCGTGCAGGCACGCGTGCTGCTCAACGAAGACGCGGCTTTCCTGCCCGACCTGGAATCGATTGAAGCGCAGGTCAGCGCGGTGCTGGTGCAGGCGGCTTGAGCCAAGCACCGGCGGCGCCGGACCGTCAGGCACGTTACGCCTCGGTCGATGCCCTGCGCGGCATCACCGTCGCGGCGATGCTGCTGGTCAACAACCCGGGCGACTGGGGCCACGTCTACGCCCCGCTGCTCCACGCCCACTGGCATGGCTGCACGCCGACCGACCTGATTTTCCCGATGTTCCTGTTCATCGTCGGCGTGTCGATCGCGCTGGCGCTGATGCCGCGCCTGGAACGCGGCGACGCGGCAGGCGCCCTTGCGCGGACCGTGCTGGTGCGCGGCGCTCGCATCATCGGCCTCGGCCTGTTGCTGCATCTTTGTGCGCTGTGGGCGTTCGATCTGCCGCACTACCGGGTGATGGGCGTGCTGCAGCGGATCGGTCTCTGCTTCGCCGCCGCGGGCGTGCTCGCCCTATGCGCGCGACCGCGCACGCAGTGGTTCGTGCTGGCCGCGCTGCTGGTCGGTTATGGCGCGCTGGTCGCCAGTGGCGGCAGCCTCGAACCCTTCGTCAACCTCGCCAGTCGCATCGACCATGCGCTGCTCGGCGTGCACGTGTATCAACTGGATCCGGCGACGGGCCGTGGCCACGACCCGGAAGGACTGGTCAGCACGCTCGGCGCGCTGGCGACGACGCTGCTGGGCGTGCGCGCCGGCGACTGGTTGCGGCGCGGGGATCTGCGCGCGTTGTGGCTGGCAGGAGCGATCGCGATGGCGCTGGGGCTGGCGTGGTCGTGGTGGCAGCCGTTCAACAAGAATCTGTGGACGTCGTCGTACGTCCTCTGGACCGGCGGCATCGCCTGCTGGGTGCTGGCGATCGCGCACTGGCTGGTTGACCGCAAACGCCTGCCCGCGCTGGGGCGGGCGTTCGGCGTCAACGCGATCGCGGCCTACGCGGGTTCGGCCTTCATGCTGTATGCGCTGGTCGCGGCCGGTTGGCTGGAACCCTTGTATCGGGTCGGGTTCGCCGACTGGATGACGCCGCGATGGGGCCCGTACGTGCCATCGCTGGCGTATGCCGTCTCGTTCGTGGCGGTGTGGTGGGCAGTGGTGCGCGTGCTCGATGCGCGCCGGATCCATTTCAAGATCTGATCCACCGTCATCCCGGCGAACGCCGGGATCCAGGCCCTCATTCCGTCCGCTACTGCAGGTCCCCGAACCGCGCCTGCAACGCCGCAATCGCCGCCAGTCCCGCACTCTCGGTGCGCAGGATGCGTGGCCCCAGGCGCAATCCCAGGAAGCCAGCCGCGCGCAATTGTTCGCGATCCAGCGGCGACCAGCCGCCCTCGGGGCCGATCGCCAGGTACACCGGTTCAGCCAGGTCCACGGACAGGCTGGAGAACGCCAGGTCGCCTTCCGGATCGAGGATCAGGCGCAGGCCGCCGACGGGCAGGGCCGCCAGTGTCGCCTGCAGCGTCACCGGCGCGGTCACGGCCGGCACCGCGGCGCGCCCGCTCTGCTCGCACGCCGACGACACCACGCTGCGCCAGTGCGCCAGGCGCTTCTCCGCGCGCGTTTCGTCCAGCTTGACCTCGCTGCGCTGCGACCACAGCGGATGGAACGCGGCGGCGCCCAGTTCGGTCGCCTTCTGCAGGATCAGGTCCATCTTCTCGCCGCGTGCAACGCCCTGCAGCAGCACCAGCCGTAGCGGCGATTCGCGCAGCACCGGGCTGGCGGCATCGACCGCCACCCGCAGTTCGCGTTTGCCCAGGGCGACGATTCGGGCCGCGTAGTCGTGGCCGTCGCCGTTGAACAGCACGCAGGCATCGCCCACGCCCAGGCGCAGCACGCGACCCAGGTGGGCGGCCGCACTTTCGGGCAGGACGACTTCGCGGCCGGCCGCCAGCGGCTGGTCGACGTGGACGCGGGTCAGGCGCATGCGGTGGCCTCGTCGATGGCGGCACGGGTGGTGTCGGCGAGCAGCTGCAGGGCTTCCTCGTCGACGCAGTAGGGCGGCAGCCAGTACAGCACATCGCCAAGCGGACGCAGCAGCACGCCGCGATCGAGCGCCGCCCGATAGGCGCGCAAACCAACCCGCAGCGCAGGATCGAAGCTGGCGCGGCGGTCACCGTCGGGCGTCAGCTCGAAGGCGACGATCATGCCCGCCTGGCGGACATCGGCGACGTGGCGATGCGCCGCCAGCGGCGCCGCCAGCGTGGCCATGCGCGCGGCGGTGTCGCCATTGCGGTCGAGGATGTCGTCGCTGGCGAAGATGTCGAGGCTGGCCAGCGCCGCGGCGCATGCCAGCGGGTTGCCGGTGTAACTGTGCGAGTGCAGGAAGGCCTTCTCGCGCGAGTCGTCGAGGAAACCGTCGTAGATGGCCTGCGTTGCCAGCACGGCCGCCAGCGGCAGTGCGCCGCCGGTCAGGCCCTTGGACAGGCACAGCAGGTCCGGCTGCACGCCGCTTTGCTCGCTGGCGAACAGCGTGCCGGTGCGACCGAAGCCGACGGCGATCTCGTCGCAGATCAGGAACACGCCGTGCGCATCGCACAGCTCGCGCACCAGCTTCAGGTACAGCGGGTCGTGCATGCGCATGCCGCCGGCGCACTGCACGCGCGGCTCGAGGATCAGGGCGCAGACTTCGTTGCCATGGCGTTCGAGCAGTTTGCGCAGTTCGTTCGCGGCGCCGCGCGCGCGATCGGCCGGGGTCTCGCCGGGTTCGCACAGGTAGGCATCGGGCGACGGAGCGAACAGCGCTTCCGCCAGCAGCGGCGCATAGACGCGCCGATACAGCGGGATGTCGCCGACAGCGAGCGCGCCCAGCGTCTCGCCGTGGTAGCCGTTGTCGATCGCGATGAACTTGGTGCGGCCGTCGATGCCGCGATTGCGGAACCAGTGGAAGGCCATCTTCAGCGCGACCTCGACGCCGGCCGAACCGTTGTCGGCGTAGAAGACCTTGCTCAGCGGTTCACGGCCGGCCTCGCGTGGCGCGATGGCGAGCAGGCGTTCGGCCAGCTCGACCGCGGGCGCGTGCGAGCACCCGGCCAGGATCACGTGCTCGAGCGTCATCGCCTGCTGCGCGATGGCAGCGGCGATGCGTGGCTCGGCATGGCCGAACAGGTTGGTCCACCAGCTGCTGATCGCGTCCAGATAGCGGCGGCCGTCGCGGCCCACCAGCCAGGCGCCTTCGCCGCGTTCGATCGGCAACAGCGGCAGGGTGCCGGGGTGCTCGCGCATCTGCGTGCACGGGTGCCACAGCACCGCCAGGTCGCGGGCGCGCCAGCGCTCGGCGTCAGCTTCGCCACCTGCCCGGACACCGGCCTCTGCTAGCATCTGCGGATCGTGAGTGTTCTTCTGCATCCCACCATTATCCTGCCTGGCGGCGCGCGGTGCAGCGCAGCGGCCGGGGCCTGCCATGGAACCAGGCCATGAGCCGTCGGCTGCCCACCATCCACAGCATCACCGAGCATGACGCCGGGCCGTACCGGCTCGAACGCCTCGATCTCGAATTCGCCAACGGCGAGCGCCGCAACTACGAGCGCCTGCACGGACGCGGCCACGGCGCCGTGGTGGTGGTGCCCTTGCTCGATGACGACACCGTGCTGCTGGTGCGCGAATACGCCGCCGGCATGCACCGCTACGAGCTGGGCCTGGTCAAGGGCCGGATCGATGCCGGCGAGACCCCGGAGCAGGCCGCCGACCGCGAACTCAAGGAGGAGGCCGGCTACGGCGCGCGCTCGCTGCAGGTGTTGCGCTCGCTGACCTTGGCGCCGACCTACATGAGCCACCAGGCGCACCTGGTGCTGGCGCGCGACCTGTATCCGGAACGGCTGCCAGGCGACGAGCCCGAAGAGCTCGAAGTGGTGCCGTGGAAGCTCGACGACCTGCACCAGCTGATCCTGCGCGAGGACTTCTCCGAAGGCCGCAGCATCGCCGCCCTTTTCATCGCCCGCGAGTGGCTGAGGACGCACCAGACATGATCCCCCTTGAGCTGCGCGAAGGCGTGATCGCGCTGGCGCACGATGCCGCCGCCGCGATCCTGGGCATCTACGACAGCGATTTCGCCGTGCAGCACAAGGACGACGATTCGCCGCTGACCGCGGCCGACCTGGCCGCGCACCGCTGCATCGTCGACGGCCTGGCGCGGCTGACGCCGGACATCCCGGTGCTGTCGGAGGAATCCGCGCACGAAGTGTCGAGCGCACAGCGCCGGCAGTGGCAGCGCTCGTGGATGGTCGATCCGCTCGACGGCACCCGCGAGTTCGTCAAGCGCAACGGCGAGTTCACCGTCAACATCGCCCTGATCGAAGACGGCGTGGCCGTGTTCGGCGTGGTGCAGGCGCCGGTGACCGGCGTGCTCTGGCACGGCGGCGCCACGCTCGGGGCCTTCCGCCGCGAAGGCAGCCATGAGCAAGCGGTGCGCACGCGTGCACCGGCCACGTCGCCGCTGCGCGTCGCGGCGAGCCGTTCGCACCGCGACACCCGAACCGAGGCATTCATCGCCCGCATGGGCCCGGTCGAGCCGCTCGGGCTGGGATCGTCGTTGAAGTTCTGCTCCCTCGCCGACGGCCGGCTCGACGTCTATCCGCGCTTCGGTCCCACCAGCGAGTGGGACACTGCCGCGGGCCAGTGCGTGCTCGAAGGCGCAGGCGGCGTGGTGCTCGATCCGCAGGGGCGCCCGTTCCGCTACAACCAGCGCGAAGCCATCCTCAACGGCGACTTCATCGCCCTGGGCGATCCCGCGCTGCCGTGGCGGCAATGGCTGGGGGAATGACCGCGATGTCCAGCATCGACCGTCTGCTCGACATCATGGCGCGCCTGCGCGACCCGCAAACGGGTTGCCCGTGGGACGTGCAGCAGGATTTCGCCAGCATCGCGCCGTACACGATCGAGGAAGCCTACGAAGTGGCCGACGCCATCGACCGAGGCGACCTGGACGACCTCAAGGACGAGCTGGGTGACCTGCTGCTGCAGGTGGTGTTCCATGCGCGCATGGCGCAGGAGCAGGGTGCGTTCGAATTCGCCGACGTGGTCGCCGCGATCAGCGACAAGATGGTGCGCAGGCATCCGCATGTGTTTGCCGACGCCGCAGTCGAGGACGCCGAGGCACAGACGGTCGCGTGGGAAGAACACAAGCGCCGCGAACGCGAGGACAGCGGCCAGGAAGACCGTTCCGCGCTCGCCGGCATCGCCCGTGGCCTGCCGGAATGGCAGCGCGCAGTGAAGCTGCAGAAGCGCGCCGCGCGGGTCGGCTTCGACTGGCCCGACGTCACGCCGGTGATCGCCAAGCTGCACGAAGAGATCGAGGAAGTGCGCGCCGAATTCGCCGCGCTCGATGCCGACCCGGAGGATGCCGCCGCACGCGACCGGCTCGAGGACGAGATCGGCGATGTGCTGTTCGTCTGCGCCAACCTGGCGCGCCATGCACAGGTCGACGTCGGTGCCGCGATGCGCCGGGCCAACCTGAAATTCGAGCGTCGCTTCCGCGCGATGGAGGCCATGGCGCAAGCCGATGGCACCGGACTGGCCGGCCAATCGCTGGAGGCGCAGGACCGCTATTGGGACCGTGCAAAGGCGGCGGAAAAGTCCTGACGGTGCACGCAGCGCCGGTTCGTCACAGTCCTGCAAGGTAGTCGCGCGGATCCACGCGCACGCCGTCATGGCGGACCTCGAAGTGCAGGTGCGGGCCGGACGAACGACCGGTCGATCCCACCAGCGCGATCGGCTGGCCGGCCAGGATCGGCTCGCCGGTGTGCACCAGCAATTGCTTGTTGTGCGCGTAGAGCGTGCTGCAGCCGTTGCCGTGGTCGATCAGGATCAGGTTGCCGTAGTCCTTGCTGAAAGCCGCCCGCGCGACGACCCCGTCGGCCGACGCGTGCACCGCCGTGCCGGGAGGCGCGGCAAAGTCGATGCCGTTGTGGAAGGCCGAGCGCCGGCGCAGTGGATGGACGCGCATCCCGAAGTCCGAGGTCACCCGGATTGCATCGAGCGGCAGGCGCATCGAGTCGTCGTGCAACGGCGCGGACGCGAAGGCATCGCTGGATTCCTGCGGGATCGGCCCGGGCTGCGGCAGGGCCACCACGATGGTGCCGGCGTCCGCCAGCATCACCGGCAGGTGCGATGCAGCGGGGCTGTCCTGCGCCGCCAGCGCGATCACCACCGCGGCGCCGGCCAGGTGCAGGCTGGACCGCCATCCCGAGCGGAGCTGGCGGACGCTGGAACGTGCGAATGAAGGAAGCGGGCGAGGTCGGCGATGCAGCATGCAGGAAGTCCGGGGCTGGCACCTTCCAATGGCGCGCACGCAACCACACTGGCCGGACGACGAAGACCAGGAGCGGCGTCTTGAACGAAGGAGGCGCGGCAGCGGCGCCACTAGGAAATATCTGGACGTTTGGTCCGGGCGCCATTGTCCGCATGGCCCGCGCGCAGACCATCAGAATCGTCCCAAAACGGGAGTCGCCGGCAAGCGCGCCGCTTGCTCCACCGCCGACGCAGGTGCACGATCAGCCCCGGACCGGCCGCGCTCGGGGTAGCCGCGATGCGGTCCACATAGGGACATTGGGAGGAACAACGTGCCGCGTTTTGCCAGCTTCCGCGAGTTCTATCCGTACTACCTGAGCGAGCACAGCCATCGCACCAGCCGGCGCCTGCATTTCATCGGCAGCTGCGGGGTGCTGGCGCTGCTCGTGCTGGCCATCGTCGAACGCAACGGTTGGCTGCTGCTGGCCGCACTGGTGTGCGGCTACGGTTTCGCCTGGGTCGGGCACTTCTTCTTCGAGAAGAATCGCCCGGCCACGTTCCGGCACCCGTTCTATTCGTTCGTCGGCGACTGGGTGATGTTCAAGGACATCCTCAGCGGCAAGATCCCGTTCTGAGGCACGAGGTCGCGGAGCATCAGTCGAGGAAAATCAGCCAGGCCGCCACGGCGATCAGCGCGAATCCGGCCCAGTGGTTCCACTTGAGCGGCTCGCCCAGGTACCAGGCGGAGAAGCCGGCGAACACCAGCAGGGTGATCACTTCCTGCATGCCCTTGAGCTGGGGCGCCGAGTAGACGGCGCTGCCAAGGCGGTTGGCGGGGACCATCAGGCAGTACTCGAAGAAGGCGATGCCCCAGCTGACCATGATCGCCATGATCAACGGGGTGGACTTGTACTTCAGGTGCCCGTACCAGGCAAAGGTCATGAACAGGTTGGATCCCAGCAGGAGCAGGATCGGGTAGAGGCGTTCAACGGGCATGGGAAAATTTCGCCATAGGGACTTTGTTCAGCTTAAGCACAGGACCTTCACGAAACATCCACACTCGCAAAGGCAGCCTTCACAAAGCTGAAGGGTTGGAGGGGTTTGCATGCAGGGTACCGGCACAAGGGACGGCGGTCTGGTCCTGATCGTGGAGGACAACCGCAACATCTCGGAGATGGTCGGCGAGTATCTGGAGGGCCGTGGCTTCGAGGTGGACTATGCCAGCGACGGCCTTGATGGCTACCGTCTGGCGACCGAAAACAATTATGACGTGGTCGTACTGGACCTCATGTTGCCACGCATGGACGGCGTGGAGTTGTGCAAGAAGCTGCGCGAGGAAGCGCGCAAGTCGACGCCGGTGCTGATGCTGACGGCGCGCGACACGCTCGACGAGAAGCTCACCGGACTGGGGGCGGGTGCCGACGACTACCTGACCAAGCCGTTCGCGATCCAGGAACTGGAAGCGCGCCTGCGGGCGTTGATCCGGCGCGAACGTCGACAGGTCGGTGGCGAGGTCCTCAAGGTGGCCGACCTCGTGCTCGATCCGGCCAGCCTGCGGGTGACGCGTGGCGGCAGCGAACTGCAACTCTCGCCGATCGGCCTGCGCCTGCTGACCATCCTCATGCGCGAATCGCCGCGCGTGGTCAGCCGCCAGGAGATCGAACGCGAGATCTGGGGCAACGGCCTTCCCGATTCGGACACCTTGCGCAGCCATCTGTACAACCTGCGCAAGACCATCGACAAGCCGTTCGACAAGCAGTTGCTGCATACGGTGCAAAGTGCCGGCTACCGCGTCGCCGACATCTCGCAGCCGCCCGAGTAACGCGGCAGCGCCATGCGGCACGGACTTCCGCGCAAGATCAAGTTTGCGTTCATAACGCAGGCCTTGATCGGCAGCATCGTGATCACGGTGGGCATCCTGCTCGCCGGCGTGATCGTGCGCCAGGAAGTCATCGAGCAGCGCGTGCGGCAGGAAGCGCAGGCCTTCTGGAAAGCCTACGCGGCCGATCACAACCACCGCTTGCCGAGCAGCTCGACGATGTCGGGCTACGTGGTGATCCCGGGCGTGGCCAGTCCGAACCTGCCGGCCGAGCTGCAGGGGCTGGGCCCGGGCGTGCAGCGGCTGCCCGACAGCCGCAGCCTGGTCTATGTCGACCGTCGTCCGCAGGGCACGCTGTACCTGGTGTTCTCGGCGTGGATGGCCGACCAGTCGGTGCTGATGACCGGGCTGGTCTCGCTGCTGCTGTCGCTGCTCACCAGCGGCGTGCTGATCTGGCTGACCTACCGCACCTCCAAGCGACTGGTCACGCCGGTGAGCTGGCTGGCGAACCAGGTTGCGCATTGGGATCCGCGCGACCCCGACGCCAGCGCGATCGCGCCGGCGCGATTGCCGGCCGACGCCAGCGACGAAGTGCGCAAACTGTCGAAGGCGCTGACCGGGCTGTCCGAGCGCGTCGGCGATTTCGTCCGCCGCGAACGCAACTTCACCCGCGATGCCAGCCATGAACTGCGCACGCCGTTGACCGTCATCCGCGTCGCCACAGACCTGATGCTGGCCGATCCGGAGACCAGCCCGCGCGCGCAGCGTTCGCTGGCGCGCGTGCAGCAGGCCGGCCGCGACATGGAGTCGGTGATCGAAGCGTTCCTGATCCTTGCCCGCGAAGCCGACGTGGCGCCTCAGAGCGAGGAGTTCGAAGTGCGCGACATCGTCGCCAGCGAAGTCGAGCGGATCCGGCCGATGCTGGCCGGGCGGCCCGTGGAGCTGCTGTTCCAGGACGAGGGCGGTCCGCGCCTGGTCGCGCCGCCGCACGTGCTGCGGGTGATGGTCGGCAACCTGCTGAGCAACGCGGTGCGCTTCACCGGCAGCGGCCAGATCGAAGTGCGGGTGATGCCAGATCGCGTGGTGATCCGCGACAGCGGCATCGGCATGTCGCCGGAGGTGCTGGCCAAGGCCTTCGATCCGTTCTTCCGTGCCGAGTTTGCCGAAAGCGACGGCAAAGGCATGGGCCTGTCGATCGTGCGCCGGCTCGGCGAGCGGTTCGGGTGGCCGGTGAGCCTGGCCAGCGAGCCGGGGCTGGGCACGACAGCGGTGATCCGGTTCCAGTAACTTGATGACAGCGGGCGTGATGACAGCGTTCTGAACCATTGCGCCCTGATGTTGTCAACGCAACGCCGCTCCAGGCGTTGGTGCCGGCATAACCCACGAATCGAGCCAAATGAGCGCAGCCCGCAAGTCCGTCCAGCCGCCGTCCCGCAAGCCAAACGTATGGATCCGTCGCGGCATCGCCGCTGCCGTCGTGCTCGCGCTCGCGGGCGGTGGCTACTGGTACGTCCACAAGCGTGATGCCGAAGCCGCCACCGGCGCGTATCGCACCGCGCCGGTCGAGCGCGGCGACATCCGCGTCGCCATCTCCTCCACCGGCACGCTCAGCGCGATATCCACCGTCACCGTCGGCAGCCAGATCTCCGGCCAGGTGACCGACGTGCTGGTCGACTTCAACGACCAGGTCAAGCGCGGGCAGGTGATCGCCCGCATCGACCCCAAGACCTACCAGGCGCAGATCGCCCAGGGCAATGCGCAGATCGCCAATGCGCGCGCGGCGCTGTCGCAGGCGCAGGCGTCGCTGGTCAATGCCGAACTCGATTACCGCCGCAAGGCCGACCTCGGCGCGCGCCAACTCGTCGCGCGCAGCGATGTCGACCTCGCCCGGGCCGCGCTCGACCAGGCGCGCGCGCAGGTCAATGCGGCGCAGGCGTCGATCCAGCAGCAGGCCGCGGCCACCGAAACCACCCAGGTCAATCTCGACCGCACCGTGATCCGCTCGCCGGTCGACGGCGTCGTGCTGACGCGCAGTATCGAGCCCGGCCAGACCGTGGCGGCGAGCCTGCAGGCACCGGAGCTGTTCAAGATCGCCGAGGACCTGGCGAAGATGAAGATCGAACTGGCCGTCGACGAAGCCGACATCGGCCAGGTCCGCACCGGCCAGGGCGTGTCGTTCACGGTCGACGCCTTCCCCGATCGCCAGTTCCGCGGCACCGTCGAACAGGTGCGCCTGTCGGCGACAACGACCAATAACGTCGTCACCTATCCGGTCGTGGTCACCGTCGACAACAGCGACGGCACGCTGCTGCCGGGCCTGACCGTCAATGCCGAGATCGAAGTCAGCCGCCGCGACAATGTGCTGAAGGTGTCCAACGCGGCGCTGCGCTTCAAGCCCGCCGATGACGCTGCCGGTGCCACGGCCGCGGCGCCGCAGGCGGGCCGCCAGGGCGGCGGCAGCGGTGTCATCGATGACCTCACCCGCACGGCGGCCACGCTCGGCCTCAATGCCTCGCAACAGGCGGCGTTCGATGCCGCCGTGGCGTCGGTGCGCGAGCGCCAGGCCGCGCGCCAGGCGCAGGCAGCGCAGGCCGGTGGCGGCAATCGCCTGTTCGGTGGCGGTGGCGGCGGCCGTGGTCCCGGCGGCGGTGGCCCGGTCGTGGTCGGCGCCGGCAGCGGCGCGGGCAACATGCAGGCGCAGATGCGCCAGCGCATGGCCGACCGCTTCCGCGAGGACTTCGCCGAATTCCGCAGTGGCCTCGACGACGCGCAGAAGGCTAAGTGGGACGGTGCCCTGTCGGCGCTGCTCAATGCCATGCGCGCGCCGCTGTACCGCCTGACCGCCGGCAAGCCGGAAATGCTGATGGTGCGCATCGGCGCCAGCGACGGCAGCAGCACCGAGGTGTCGGGCGGCGGCCTCAAGCAGGGCGACCTGATCGTCACCGGCGAGCGTGCGCAGCAATGAGCACCGCTGCCGCCATTCCGGCCGACCCTGCGCCGGCGGTGATCCTCACCCGTGGCCTGTGCAAGACCTATTCGGCGCACACCGAGGCCGAGGTGCATGCCCTGCGCGATGTCGACCTGCGCATCGATCGCGGCGAGTTCGTCGCGATCATGGGCCCCTCGGGTTCGGGCAAGTCGACGCTGATGAACCTGATCGGCTGCCTCGACACGCCCACGGCCGGCAGCTATCACTGCGACGGTGTCGACGTCTCGACGCTCGATCCCGAGGAGCTGGCGATCCTGCGCCGCGACAAGATTGGTTTTGTCTTCCAGGGCTTCAACCTGCTGCCGCGGATGAGCGCGCTGGAGAACGTCGCGATGCCGCTGGGCTACGCACAGGTGCCGCCGCACGAGCGCCTGGAGCGCGCCCGCCAGGTGCTGGTCTCGGTCGGGTTGGGCGAACGCGTCGGCCATCGCCCCAGTGAGCTGTCCGGTGGCCAGCAGCAGCGCGTGGCGATCGCGCGCGCGCTGATCAACCAACCGCCGATCCTGCTCGCCGACGAACCCACCGGCGCGCTCGACAGCAAGACCGGCGAGGAGATCCTGGCGTTGTTCAAGCGCCTGCGCGACGACAACCACACCGTGGTGCTGATCACACACGACGCCGAAGTCGCCGCCCATGCCGACCGCATCTACGTCATGCGCGATGGCGAGCTGCATCCGCAGGAGGGCGCGGCATGAACTTCTCCGACATCCTGCGCACCGCCATTTATGCATTGCGCGGCAACTGGATGCGCAGTGCGCTGACTTCGCTGGGCGTGATCATCGGCATTGCCGCCGTGATCGTGATGGTGTCGGTGGGGCAGGGCACCCAGGCCGAGATCGACAAGATGGTGTCGGGCCTGGGTTCGCAGCGCCTGGACATCAGCTCCGGTGCCGGTCGCGGCCCGGGCGGCGGCGGTGCGCGCATGAGTGCGTCGAGCTTCTTCACCCTCAACGAGGGCGACGTCGAGGCGATCCGCAGCGAGATCCCGGAAGTGCAGTTCGTGGCAGGCGCTCTGCGCGGCAGCACCCAGGTGGTGTACGCGGAGAACAACGCATCGACCAGCTGGCAGGGCGTGCAGCCGGACTTCTTCGACATCAATGGCTGGGTCATCGACAACGGCGACGGCTTCGACGCGCAGGACTACACCAGCGCCGGCAAGGTGGTGATCCTCGGCGAGACGGTGCGGCGCACGCTGTTCGGTGACGACAGCGGCGTCGGCCAGACCATCCGCCTGGGACGCGTGCCGTTCACCGTGGTCGCCACGCTCAAGCCCAAGGGCCAGGGCGGTTTTGGCCAGGACCAGGACGACGTGGTGATGGTGCCGCTGCAGACCGCGCGTCGCCGTCTGATGGGTGCGATGGGCCTGCCCGCCGGTGCGGTCACGCAGATCGCGCTGACCGTGGCCGATGCCAAGGACCTCAGCTACGCCCAGGGCGAAGTGGAGGCGTTGCTGCGCCAGCGCCACCGCATCAAGCCCGGCGACGATGACGACTTCAACGTGCGCAACATTTCCGAGATCGTCGCCACGCGCACGGCGACGACGCGGCTGATGTCGCTGCTGCTGGGCGCGGTGGCGACGATCTCGCTGATCGTCGGCGGCATCGGCATCATGAACATCATGCTGGTGTCGGTGACCGAGCGCATCCGCGAGATCGGCCTGCGCATGGCGGTCGGCGCGGGGCCGTCGGACGTGCGCCGGCAGTTCCTCGCCGAGGCGATGCTGATCTCGCTGATCGGCGGCGCGCTGGGGATCGCGATCGGCATCGTCGGGGCATTGCTGGTCGGCAAGTTCGGATCGCTGCCGGTGGCGTTGAACGGCCAGGTGATCGCGCTGGCGGCGAGCTTCTCGATCATGACCGGGCTGTTCTTCGGCTATTACCCGGCGCG
This sequence comes from Lysobacter sp. GCM10012299, assembly GCF_042649405.1. Taxonomy (NCBI): domain Bacteria; kingdom Pseudomonadati; phylum Pseudomonadota; class Gammaproteobacteria; order Lysobacterales; family Lysobacteraceae; genus Lysobacter; species Lysobacter sp. GCM10012299. The sequence goes on from NZ_JBHRZC010000001.1 coordinate 324,775, forward strand.
CAAGGCGTCGCAGCTGGATCCGATCGAGGCGCTGCGGCAGCAGTAGGGCCGGGCCCGTCATCCCGGCGTACGCCGGGACCCATTTGGCAGTTGCGACGATCAAGATGGATCCCGGCGTACGCCGGGATGACGACCAGGAGTCAGTGCGGCAGCTTGCTGGCCAGCAGGTCGACGCGGTCGATCTGCGGCGGCTGCGACAGCAGCTCGTCGGCGCGCGCCATCAGCGCGGCTGCGATCGGCCCGTCCAGGTGCGCCTGGCGGCCGGCCTCGCTGTCGAAGGTGTCGTAGATGCCGAAACTGCTCGGGCCGAAGCGCAGGGCGAACCAGGTGCGGGTCGCCGGTTCGGCTTCCGCCAGCGGCAGGGCGCTGCGAAGGAACTGTTCGAGCTGGTCTTCCATGCCGGGTTTGGCCTCTAGCCGTGCCAGCAGAGCGCAGCGGGACATGGCGTGTACCTCCGGACGGGCAGAGCGGATCAGCCTAGGGCGCCGCACGCTAACGGCACGCGAAAAACACGCTACGCCGGGCGCGCCGGCGGGCCGTTCATGCGGCTGCGGGGCAGGGGCGCGGGGCTTGTGGCAAAATCGGCCCCCTGCCGCGGCCCCCGGTCGCGTCTTCACATCCCTTCCAGACACCCTTTCCTGACATCCTTCCATGTCGATCTTCGAGCAGTCCCAGCACTTGTGCGAGCCGCCGGAGTGCCGTCAGGGTGGCGCGGGTGCGCCGGTCGTTGTTTTCCGTCCGGCAACCTGAGCAACCGACATGGCTGATGAATTCGGGCACATGCCGCGCGGCCCGGCGCGGGTATTGAAGGCTGCCAGGTGGTCGATGCAGGGGCTGCGCGCGGCGTGGCTGCACGAGTCGTCGTTCCGCCTCGAGGTGTACCTGTTCGTGGTGCTGGCGCCGCTGGGCTGGTGGCTGGGGCAGACCGCAGTGGAGCGCGTGCTGCTGATTGGTTCGATGCTGCTGGTGCTGAGCATCGAGTTGCTCAACTCGGCGGTGGAGGCGGTGATCGAGCGGTACGGTCCCGAGTTCCACGAGCTGGCCGGCCGGGCCAAGGACATGGGTTCGGCGGCGGTGTTCGTGCTGATGATGAACGTGGTGCTGATCTGGGGTGCGATCGTCGTGCCCCGCCTGTGGTGACCGGCCCGGCATGAACCGGACGTTCGCCGCCCGCATCCAAGACAAGAATCCCAAAAGCCCTAGTGCAGGAAACCGCAAGTGATTGTTGAGCTGCTGACCGATCCGCAGGTGTGGATCACCCTCGTTACCTTGAGCGCCATCGAGATCGTGCTCGGTATCGACAACCTCGTCTTCATTTCGATCGCGGTCAGCAAGCTGCCTTACACGCAGCGCGAGAAGGCGCGCAAGTTCGGCATTGCGGTGGCGTGCATCACGCGTATCGCGCTGTTGTTGACGCTGGCCTGGCTGGCCGGGCTGACCTCGGACCTGTTCTCGGTCTTTGGCCAGGGCATTTCGGTGCGCGACCTGGTGTTGATCCTCGGCGGTGCCTTCCTGCTGGTGAAGGGCACGATGGAGATCAAGGACCTGGTCGTAGGCGAGGGCGAGGCGGAGGACATCCACACCAAGCCGGTGGCGTCGTTCATGGGGGTCATCGCGCAGATCGCGGTCATCGACATCGTGTTCTCGCTGGACTCGGTCATCGCTGCGGTCGGCATGGCCAACCACACGCCGGTGATGGTGGCGGCGATCCTGCTGGCGGTCGGTGTGATGCTGCTGGCGTCCAAGCCGCTGGGCAATTTCATCGACCACAATCCGACCATCAAGATGCTGGCGCTGGCGTTCATCGTGCTGGTCGGTGTGTATCTGATTGCCGACGGTTTCGAGATGCATATCCCGAAGGGGTACATCTACGGCGCCATGGGCTTCTCGGCGCTGGTCGAGTGCCTGAACCTCTGGGCGAAGCGGCGCGCGCAGCGTCGACTGCAACCGGAGTAACGCTTCTGCTGGCGTGATGCAGGTAGTCGGCTGCGGTGGGGCGTCGTCCGCCGGGCCGGGGATTGCTCCGCCCCGCGGACGACATCCTGTCTTTACGCGGGACGCGGGACATCCATGTCCCGCTGCTCCGCAATCCCCGACCCGTCGGACGACGCTTCGGCAATTCATTGCCCGGTCTTCGGCTTTTGCCGTCATCCCCGCGCAGGCGGGGACCCAGTGTCGTTGCTCCTTTGACCGTCATTCCCGCGAAGGCGGGAATCCATGGACGTCGCTTGGGCCGTCTGGTTACGCGTTCGTTATTTCCGCGTCCGGTTTGCATGCCGCCCCCGTAGATGCTGCAATGCCGGCCATCGTCACGGAAGGAGTCGCGCGTCATGACCCGGTTTGTCCAAGCGTTCGTGCTGGTCCTTATGGCCGCGATGCTCAGCGGCTGCGGCTACAACACCATCCAGGCCAAGGATGAGTCGGTGAAGGCCGCCTGGTCGCAGGTGCTCAATGTCTACAAGCGCCGCGCCGACCTGGTGCCCAACCTCGTCGCGACCGTGAAGGGCTATGCCAGCCATGAGCAGCAGGTGCTGACCCAGGTCACGAACGCGCGCGCGAAGGTCGGCAGCATCAATGTCAACGCGGACGATCCGGCGTCGCTGGCGCAGTTCCAGCAGGCGCAGGGTGAACTGCAGGGTGCGCTAAACCGCCTGCTGGTGGTCAGCGAGAACTATCCGCAGCTCAAGGCCGACCAGAACTTCCTGCAACTGCAGGCGCAGCTGGAAGGCACCGAGAACCGCATCACCGTCGAGCGCCAGCGTTACATCGGCACGGTGCAGGACTACAACACCTACATCCGCCAGTTCCCGACCAACCTCACCGCGATGATGTTCGGCTACAAGCCCAAGCCGAACTTCACGGTCGAGAACGAGGCGCAGATCCAGGAAGCGCCGAAGGTCGAATTCGGCGAGCCGGCGCAGCAGCCACAACAGCAGCAACCGCAGCAGCAACCGCAGCAGCAGCCGGCACCGGCCAACGGCTGAGCCTGGCGTGAGGCGTAGCGGAGCATTGCCGTGAACTGGGGGCGCATCAGGGCGTCGGTCGCGATCTTCGCGGCCGCGTTGCTGCTCGCGTTCGTGCCGGTGCAGGCGCAGCAGCTGGCGGCGATCCCGGCGATGACTTCGCCGGTGATCGATACGACCGGCACGATCGACGCCACCACGCGCCAGCAGCTCGAGGCGCAGGCGCTGGCATTGCAGAAACGCAAGGGCAGCCAGCTGCAGGTGCTGGTGGTGCCGACGACCATGCCCGAGGACATTGCCCAGTACGCGGTGCGTGCGTTCGACCAGTGGAAGGTGGGGCGCAAGGGCGTCGACGATGGCGTGCTGCTGGTGGTCGCCAAGGACGACCGGCGCGTGCGCATCGAGGTCGGCTACGGCCTGGAAGGTGCGATCCCCGATGCCACGTCCGCGCGCGTGATCCAGGAATACCTGGTGCCGAAATTCCGTGCCGGCGACTATGCCGGTGGCATCACCGACGCCACTGGCGCGCTGGTCAAGCTGATCGATGGCGAGCCCTTGCCGGCGCCGATGGCCGAGCACCGCTCAGGCGGGCGCGGCAATGGCGGCAGCGGCTGGCTGTTCGCGCTGTTCGTCGCCTTCATCGTCGCCCAGGTCGCGCGCGGCATCTTCGGCCGCGCGCCTTCGCTGCTGCGTGGCGTGATTGGCGCCGGCGCGGCCGGCGGCATCGCCTGGCTGATCTCGTCGATGTTCGTGGTCGGCGGCATCGGTGCGGCGATCGGTTTCTTCATGGGCCTGGCCAGCCTGCCGTCGGGACGCTACGCGCGTGACCGCGGCTATGGCGGCTTCGGTGGCTGGGGTGGTGGCGGTGGCGGATTCGGTGGTGGTGGGGGCTTCGGCGGCGGTGGCGGCTGGGGCGGGGGCGGTGGCATGAGCGGGGGCGGTGGCGCCTCCGGGAGCTGGTGACATGCGGCTGTTCAAACACCTGTTTCCGCCGTCTGCCAAGCGCCTGTTTCCGGGCGAGAGCCTGCAGCGCATCGCCAAGGCGATCGCCGACAGCGAGCTGGAACACACCGGCGAGATCTGTTTCGCCGTCGACCCGAGCCTGCATCCGCGCCAGGTCATGTCGGGCGTGGAGGCGCGCGAGCAGGCCGCAGAAGTATTCGCCCGGCTGCGCGTGTGGGACACCGAGGCCAACAACGGCGTCCTGCTGTACCTGCTGCTGGCCGACCATCGCATCGAGATAGTGGCTGACCGCGGCTTCGAGGGGCGCGTCAGCGCCGAGCAGTGGCGCGGTGTGTGCCAGCTGATCGAGGGGCGGATGCGCACGGGCGAGGCCGAGGCCGGGGTGATGGCCGGCATCGACGCGTTGTCGGCCCTGCTGGTCGAGCATTTCCCGCGCGGTGAAGGGCAACACGACCGCAACGAACTGCCGGACCTGCCGTACATCCTCTAGGGCGACGGAGAGGGCACAATAGGCACCACGCTGCCACGCCCCATCAAAGCCGGAGCCGAACCGCCGCATGATCGTCCTGCACCAGATCGATCCGATCGCATTCCATCTCGGCCCGCTCCAGGTGCACTGGTACGGAATCATGTACCTGCTGGGCTTCGCCGCCGCCTGGTGGCTGGGCCGCAGCCGCATCCGCGCCGGCCGCCTGCCCGGTGTCGGCGAACAGGCCTATGGCGACCTGCTGTTCTACGCGATGCTCGGCGTCGTGCTGGGCGGCCGCCTGGGCTACGTCTTCTTCTATTCCTTCCCGGCACTGCTGCAGGATCCGCTGATGCTGCTGCGCATCTGGGAAGGCGGCATGAGCTTCCACGGTGGCCTGCTCGGCGTGGTCGCCGCGGCCTGGTGGTGGTCGCGCCGGCATGGCCTGCACCTGTTCGACACCATCGATTTCGTTGCGCCGCTGGTGCCGCCGGGCCTGGGCTTCGGCCGCCTGGGCAACTACATCGGCGGCGAGTTGTGGGGCAAGTTCACCGATGCCGGATGGGGCGTGGTGTTTCCGCGCGCGCCGGAATTCAAGGACTGGACGCTGGAGCAGATCCACGACCAGTTCGCCAGCGGCGCACTGGAGCGCTTTGCGCGCCATCCCTCGCAGCTGTACCAGGCGATGCTCGAAGGCCTGGTGATGTTCCTGGCGCTGTGGTGGTTCTCGCGCACGCCGCGCCCGCGTTATGCGGTGTCGGGCCTGTTCGCGCTGCTGTACGGCTGCTTCCGCTTCCTGATCGAGTTCGTCCGCGTGCCCGATGAGCAGATCGGCTACCTCGCCTTCGGCTGGCTGACGATGGGGCAGGTGCTGAGCCTGCCGCTGATCGCGCTGGGCCTGTTCTGGCTGTGGTGGTCGCGCCGCCAGCCGACGCTGCAGCCGCAGCCGCTGGCCGTGCCGCCGAGCGCTGCCTGATCCGGCAACAGAAGGGAGTGACGAGATGAAGCAATACCTCGACCTGCTGCGCCATGTCCTCGACCACGGCAGCGACAAGGCCGACCGCACCGGTACCGGCACGCGCAGCGTGTTCGGATGGCAGATGCGCTTCGACCTGGCCGAAGGCTTTCCGCTGGTCACCACCAAGAAGCTGCACCTGCGCTCGATCGTGCACGAGCTGCTGTGGTTCCTGCAGGGCGAGACCAACATCGCCTACCTGAAGGACAACAAGGTCAGCATCTGGGACGAGTGGGCCGATGCCGATGGCGAACTGGGCCCGGTCTACGGCAAGCAGTGGCGTCGCTGGGCCGGTGCCGACGGCATCGAGATCGACCAGATCCGCTGGGTGGTCGAGGAGATCAAGCGCAATCCTGATTCGCGCCGCCTGATCGTCTCGGCATGGAATGTCGCCGACCTGCCGCGCATGGCGTTGATGCCGTGCCACACGATGTTCCAGTTCTACGTCGCCAACGGCAAGCTCAGCTGCCAGCTGTACCAGCGCAGCGGCGACATCTTCCTCGGCGTGCCGTTCAACATCGCCAGCTATGCGCTGCTGACGCACATGGTCGCGCAGGTGTGCGGCCTGGGCGTGGGCGATTTCGTGCACACGCTGGGCGACGCGCACCTGTACTCGAACCATTTCGAACAGGCGCGCGAGCAGCTCTCGCGCACGCCGCGCGCGCTGCCGACGCTGCGGCTCAACCCGGACGTGCGCGACATCTTCGGATTCCACTACGACGACATCGCGATCGAGCACTACGACCCGTTGCCGGCGATCAAGGCGCCGGTCGCGGTCTGATGCCGCCTGTCCCGCTGCAACTGGTCCTGGTCGCTGCGCACGACCGCAATCGCGGCATCGGTCGCGACAACGACCTGCCGTGGCGCCTGCCCGACGACCTCAAGCGCTTCAAGGCGCTGACGCTGGGCAAGCCGGTGCTGATGGGGCGCAAGACCGCGCAGTCACTGGGGCGCGCGCTGCCGGGCCGGCTCAACCTGGTGCTGACGCGCTCGGGGCAGGTGCCGTTCGACGGCATGCAGGCGGTGGCGTCGCTGGATGAGGCGATGCGCATCGCGCGCGCCGCCGCTGCGCCGGAGCTGTGCGTGATCGGCGGAGGCGAGGTCTATGCGCAATGCCTGGCGCAGGCCACGCAGATGCACCTGACCCTGGTCGACACCGTGGTCGACGATGCCGATGCATTCTTCCCGGCCATCGACGTGGCGCAGTGGCGCGTCGCGGCGCGCGAACGGCATGAGGCGGATGCAAAGCACGCCTTCGCTTTCGAGTTCGTCGACTACATGCGAATCTGAAGCAGCCGCGCCTGGATAGGCGCGCCGGCTCAGTCCTGGTCGGTTTCCACCGGCGGTGCCGGCGCAGCGGTTTCGGTCTGGCGCGGCTTTCCCTGGCCGCCGTTGCCCTGGCCGCGTTGCTGGCCCTGGCGCGGCTGCCCGCCCTGCTGCTGGCGTTGCTGGCGCTGCCGATTGCGATCATCCGGGTGGTACGGCGGGCGCGGGCGCGGCGGTGTCGCCGGAACGTCACGGCCAGCGACCTGGACCAGCCGCAACTCGTCGGTGTCGAGCTGCAACGCGGTGAGCTTGCCGCCCCAGACGGCGCCGGTGTCGATCGCATGGACGCCGTGGCCGATGAACAAGCCCAGCGTCGACCAGTGGCCGCAGACGATCTTGAGGTCGCGCTCCACGCGCCCGGGCACTTCGTACCAGGGATACAGGCCGGCCGGCTGCGTGCCGGGGCTGCCCTTGTCCTCGAACGAGATGCGGCCGCGCGGCGTGCAGTAACGCAGGCGCGTGAACACGTTGATGATCGCGCGATGGCGCTCGACGCCGGCCAGCTTGGGATGCCAGGCCGGCTTGTCGCCGTACATGTTCTTGAGCAGCCGGCGGAACTGGTCGCCGTGCAGGCGCTCCTCGATCTCGCGGGCGAAGCGCTCGGCCATCTGCGTCGACCACTGCGGTGCCAGCGCCGCGTGCACCATCATCCAGCCCAGCTTGCGGTCGGCGTGGACGAGCTTCTGCATGCGCAGCCACGTCAGCAGTTCGTCGCGGTCCTCGGCCAGCACGATGCGCTGCAGGTCCGGGTTGACCTTGCGCTGTTCGTCTTCGCGCCGTTCGCCGATCGCCAGCAGCGACAGGTCATGGTTGCCCAGCACGACCACGCTGCTGGCACGCAGCGAATGCACCAGGCGCAGGGTTTCCAGCGACTGGCCGCCGCGGTTGACCAGGTCGCCGCAGAACCACAGCTGGTCGCGCGCGGGATCGAAGGCGATCTTCTCCAGCAGGCGCTGGGTCGCGTCGTAGCAGCCTTGCAGATCGCCGATGGCCCAGGTGGTCATGTGCTGATGGGCCCGGTCAGTGCAACGTTCGCGGCACGGACAGGCTGAAGGCCGGAATCGGCGCATCGAACCGCGTGCCATCGTCGGCGAGCATGTGGTAGCTGCCTTCCATCATGCCGTGGCTGGTTTCCAGCACGGCCCCGGAGGTGTATTCGAAATCGTCGCCGGGCCGCAGGTACGGCTGCTCGCCGACCACGCCCTCGCCCTCGACTTCCTGGACCTTGCCGTTGCTGTCGGTGATCAGCCAGCGACGGCTCAGCAGGCGTGCGGGCACGCGGCCGGCATTGCGGATGCTGATCGTGTAGGCAAAGACATAGCGGTCCTGGCCAGGCTCGGACTGGTCATCGAGGTAACGGGTGGCGACGGAGACGTCGACGGCGTAATCGGTACTGCGTTCCATCCCTACAGTGTAGGGCGAGGCGTCGAAAATTGGTCAACGTTGTGTGCACGGGCGTTCATCGCCCGGGATTCCCGCTCGCGCGCGCCGTTACGCGTGCCCCGGTCCTGCGGCCTCGGCAGCCAGCGAATTGGCAAGGCGCACGAAGTCGGCCACTTCGATCTGCTCCGCGCGTGCGTCCGGGCGCACGCCGACCGCCTCGATCGCGGCCGCATCGCACAGCTTCGACAGTGCATTGCGCAGGGTCTTTCGACGTTGCCCGAAGGCATCGCGCACGACCGCGGTGAACATGGCCGGATCGGCCACGCCAATCGTTTCCGGTGCGCGCGGCACCAGCCGCACCACCGCCGAATCGACCTTCGGTGGCGGCCTGAAGGCGGCCGGCGGGACGTCGAACAGCGGGGTCACGTGGCAATAGGCCTGCAGCATCACGCCCAGGCGTCCATAGACCTTGCTGCCGGGCCCGGCGGCCATGCGGTCGACGACTTCCTTCTGCAGCATGAACACCATGTCGCGGATCGCCGCGGCATGGTCCAGCGCATGGAACAGGATCGGCGAGGACAGGTTGTAGGGCAGGTTGCCGACCAGGCGGATCTGGCCTTCGCCGGCGACCGCACTGAAGTCCACGGTGAGCACGTCGCGGTGGATCACTTCCAGCGTGCCGTGCGCGCGTGCGGCCTCGGTCAGCGGGAAGATCAGGTCGCGATCGAATTCGATCACGGTCAGCTCGCCATGGCGGTCGAGCAGCGGGAACGTGATGGCGCCCTGGCCCGGGCCGATCTCGACCAGGCGATCGCCCGGCTTCGGGTCGACGGCCTGCACGATCATGTCGATGATCCGGCGGTCATGCAGGAAGTGCTGGCCGAGATGCTTCTTTGCCGGCTCGGTGAAGTGGCGCGTGCTCATAACGGCGTGCTCATAACGGCGTGCTCATGACGGCATGCTCATGCAGGCGTGGTCGCAATGGGTGAGGGACTGCGGCGCAAGCGGGCGATGCGGGCACAGGTGTCCGCGGCGGCGAACAGGCTCGACGGGTCGGCCACGCCCTGGCCGGCCAGTTCCAGCGCCGTGCCATGGTCGACCGCCACGCGCGGGTAGGGCAGGCCGAGGGTGAGGTTGACCGCGTGCTCGAAGCCGCTGTACTTCAGCACCGGCAAACCCTGGTCGTGGTACATCGCCACCACCGCGTCGAAGCCGCGCAGCCTGGCCGGCAGGAAGGCCGTGTCCGCGGGCAACGGGCCGACCAGCTGCAGGCCCTGCGCGCGCAGCGCGGCGATGGCCGGTTCGATGATGTCCAGCTCCTCGTGGCCGAGGTGCCCGGCTTCACCCGCATGCGGATTGAGGCCCAGCACGGCGATCACCGGCTCGGCGATGCCGAAATCGTTGCGCAGCGCCGCGTACGTGGTCAGCAGCGTCTGCGTCAGTGCCTGCGTCGTGATGGCATCGGCGACCGCGCGCAGCGGCAGGTGGGTGGTGACGAGTGCGACGCGGACGATGTCGTTGGCCAGCATCATCACCACGTCGCGCCCGGCCTGTTGCGCCAGCAATTCAGTGGTGCCGCTGTAGGCAATGCCGCCCTCGTTGATCACCGCCTTGTGGACGGGGCCGGTGACGGTGCCATCGAAATGGCCCTTCAGGCAGCCCTCCGCGGCCTGCAGCAGGCCATCGATCACCGCCTGCGCGTTGCGCGGATCGGGATGGCCGAACGCCGGCACGACGGTATTGGGAAGGTCGACCAGGGCCAGTTCGCCGGGCGCCGTTGCCGGATGCCCGGCGGGACGCAGTTGCAGCGGCAGGCCCAGTGCCGCGGCCGCGGCCTGCAGGGTGCGCGCGTCGGCGAAGGCGGTCAGTGCGTAATCACGTGGGCGCTGTGCGAGGCGTACGCACAGCTCCGGTCCTACACCCGCCGGCTCGCCCGGCACCAGCGCGAGCCGCACAGGGTTCATCGCCGGTCGCTCAGGTGCCGTTGGCGGGAGCCGCGGCCGGGGTGGCGGCGGGCTCGGCACCCTTGCCGGCGCGGACGTCGACGAAGGCTTCGCCGCGCATTTCGCGCAGGTAGCGGTTCCACTCGTCCTCGAGCTTGCGGCGGCCGATGGTTTCCTGGACCTGGGCGCGGCGATTGCGGTCGCCTACATCGGTCTCGCGGGAGCCTTCGAGCTTGATCACGTGCCAGCCCGCCTGCGTGCGGACCGGTGCGGACACCTGGCCCGGCTGCAGGCCGGCGACCGCCGAACCGAACTCGGGACCGAATTCGTCACGGGTGAACCAGCCCAGCTCGCCGCCCTTGTTGCGCGTGCTCGCATCGTCGGAGCTTTCCTGCGCGAGCACGGCGAAGTCGGCACCGCCGGCCAGACGGGCCTGCAGGGTGGTGGCCTTGGCCTTGGCCTTGGCGTCATCGGTCTTGTCGTCGACGCGCACCAGGATGTGGCGGGCCTGGTACTGCGTGACCATCGCCGGCGCGGCCTGCGAAGCGTCGCGGGTCTCGACCAGCTTGACCAGCTGGAAACCGCTGGGGCCGCGGATCGGTGCGGTGATGTCGCCGACCTTCATGCTGCGCATCAGCGTCGCGAAGGCCTGCGGGATTTCGTCGACGCTGCGCCAGCCCAGGTCGCCGCCTTCCAGCGCGTTGGGGCTGTCGGAGTAGCGCACCGCGGCGGCGGCGAAGTCCATCTCGCCCTTGTCGATCAGGGCCTTGACGCCCTCGACCTTCTTCTGCGCGACGGCGATCTGCTCGGCGGTGGCGCCTTCCGGCAGCTGCACGAGGATGTGGGCCAGGTGGTACTGGCTGCCGCTGTTGGCCTGGGCGGCCATGGCGGCGTCGATTTCCGAATCGCTGACCGTCACGCGGCTCTGCGCGAAGCGCTGGCGCAGGCGTTGGATCAGCAGTTCATCGCGGATCGAGCTGCGGAAATCGGCGTAGGAGGTGCCTTCGTGGGCCAGCTGCTGGCGCAGCTGCTCCGGCGTGACCCGGTTCTGCTGGGCGATGCCGGCGATGGTCTGGTCGACTTCCTGGTCGGTCACGCGGACGCCGGTGCTGGCGGCGCGGGCCACCTGCAGCTTGACCAGGACCAGGCGCTCGAGCACCTGGCGCTCGAGCACGTCGCGCGGCGGCAGCTGGTTCTCGCGGCCGGCGTACTGGCCGAGGATGTTGGCCACGGCACGGTCGAGCTCGCTCTTGAGGATCACGTCCTCGTCGACGACGGCAGCGATGCCGTCCATGGGCTGGATCCCGCTCGTGGTAGCGCTGGCAGGGTCCTGGGCAGCGGCGGTCGCCAGCGGCAGGGTGCCGGTGAGCACCGCGACGGCAAGGGCGGACGCGAATAGTTTCTTCATAGGGTCGGGTCGGGAGTTGATTCGACTTGGCCGCCGCCGTTGTTCAGGCGCTCCGCGGAGCTGGGCGGCACGAGATAGAGGTCATCGCGGTTGTAGCCGAGGATACCACGGCGCAGGGCGCGCTCTACGTTCTGCCCGGCCGAGCCAAGGCCCTTGAGTTCAAACTCGAACATGATCCGGGTATCCAGTTCACCATCGCGATTTCGCAGGTAGCGGCGGCCGACCAGGCGTGCGGCCAGGCAGCAGCTTTCCCATTGGACACCGGCGATCGCCTCAAGTTGCTTCTTGTCGAGGATCGAGTAGTAGTAACGGCCAACCACGCTCCAGGTGCGGTTGATCGGGTACAGGAACGAGAAGTCCGCCTGTTCCAGCAGGTCCTGGCTCTCGGGCGGGTCGATGCCCGGGCGGAAACTGGCGTTGCGGCGGTAGCGGTAGCCGAAATTGACCACGCCGTTGTTGTCGAAGATGTAGCGCGCCCGGAAGCTGGTCATGTCCTCGGCGCGGTACTTCGGGTTCCACATGTAGGTGCCCGCGATCGTCCAGCGGTCGCTCGGGCTGATGCTGGCGTCGGCGATCCACGCCGACTTGCCCTGCTCGATCGGGGCTTCGTTGGGCAGGGTGACCCGGCTGTCGTCGAAATAGAAGATCTGGCCGATGCTCGCCGCCAGGCGCTCCTGGCCGGTGTCCTCGCTGATCAGGCGCGTGGTCAGGGCGGCGGTGAGCTGGTTGGCGTCGGCCTGGCGGTCGGCGCCGGTGTAGCGGTTGTCGCGGAACAGCTGGCCCCAGCTGAACGTGGTCGCGCCGGTGTCGTAGATGCCCAGGCCGGCCTGGTCGCGGTAGGGCACGTTCAGGTAGTAGATCCGCGGTTCCAGGGTGTTGAGGTAGCTGTCGCCACGGATCTTCGTGTTGCGGTCGAAGTACAGGCCGGCATCGACCGAGGTGATCGGCAGGCTGCGGGTTTCGTTGCTGTCGCTGAGGTCGGGGGCGATGCCGCCGAAGCGTCTGACGTATTCGGCCTGGCGTTCGGCAGCGCTGCCGTCCATCTGGTAAGTGGTATAGCGCCACGCCAGCTTGGGCCGGATGAACCAGCTGGCGCCTTCCAGCGGCATGGCGATGAAAGGCTTGACGTCGAAGCGCGAGCCGCCGAGGAACTCGGTGTGGTCGAAGCGCACCAGTTCGGAGTCCACGCCTGCCTGCAGCCAGTTGCCGACCACCGGCTGCGCCCAGTGCACGTAGGCGCGGGGCAGGCGGTCGAAGGCCAGGCTGGCATCGGTCAGCGTGTAGTCGGCCAGCTGGTAGTGGTCGGCCATCAGCTGCGCTTCCCAGTAACGACCGCGTCCGTACAGACCGGCGTCGCTGCGGATCGAGTAGTTCGAGATGCCGTACAGGCTGCTGCTGAAGTCCTCGAAGTAATGCGTGTCGCTGACCCAGCCCAGGTTGGTGTTGGCGTACCAGGTGCTGTTGAGGTTGTGGCTGGCGGTCAGCGCGAACTGGCCACGGTTGTCTTCCGGCAGCGTGGCGCCCGGGATCGGGTTGCCGTTGAGGTCGTTGAGGTAACGATCCGGCTCGTCGCCAGGCAGGTTGTCCTTCGGCATCCAGTTGCCGTACACCTCGCCGCGGCCGTTCGGATACAGCCAGCGGAACTCGGCGCCGAGCAGGCTGCCACGGTCGCTCATGTAGCGCGGATAGAGCGTGGCGTCGTAGTTGGGCGCAAGGTTGAGGTAGACCGGCTGTTTCCAGTCGAAACCGTTGCGACCCGACAGCGAGATCTGCGGATACAGCAGGCCGGTGCGGCGACGCTCGTCGACCGGGAACATGAACCACGGCACGTACATCACCGGCACCTTGCCGATGCGGATGGTCGCGTTGCGGGCAACGCCCATGCCTTCGGCGGTGTCGATGTCGATGCGGTGCGCGCGCAGCTCCCACGCGCGCTGGCCCGGGGCGCAGGTGGAGTAGGTCGATTCGACCATGCTGCCCTTGGCACCATCGAGGTCGATGCGCTGCGCGCCACCGTTGCCGCGACGCTGGGTCAGCTGGTACTGGACGTCCTCGATGCGGTGCTTGTCGGCGGTCTGGTCGCCTTCGGCGCGGGCGGCGGTCACGCGCATGCCCGAGTCCTGGTAGCGCACATGGCCGTCGGCCACGTACTTGCCGGTTTCTTCGTTGTAGCTGAGCTTGTCGGTGCCCAGGAACTGGTCGCCGCGATTGAGCCGGACGTTGTCCTGGACGACGATGTCCTGGTCGTTGGCCGAGCGCTCCAGCTGGCCGCCGTCGATGTCGGTCGGTTCCTGCCCGCGCGTGGCCAGGTTGCCCATCGGCGCGGGCGCGTCGTCGAAGGACGGTATCGCATCGACGATCGGGCACAGGCCCCAGTCCTCTCCGTCGCCGTCGGCGGCGTGCGCGGGCAGGGCCAGCGCGATGCACAGCGACAACGGGAGCAGGCGTAGGGATTGGCGCACTCGGGAACCGTCGCTTGGCGTGGGGAAACGGGTCGCTAGCTTGCCGCATCCACTGCAAGCGGGCAACGCGAGCGCCATCATGCCCACATCCTTGTTCATTTCCGCGTCAAGGCGCGGTGGACGACCGACCCGGGCCGTCACCGCCCCGGATCAGGGCGTGCCCAGCAGCTCGCCCACGTGCGCCACGCTGCATTCGCGCAGCGCCGCCAGGTCGTAGCCGCCTTCGAGCATCGACACGATCCTGCCGTTGCCATGGCGGTCGGCGATCGCGACCAGCTGGCGGGTGAGCCAGGCGAAGTCTTCGGTTTCCAGTTCCAGCTGCGCCAGTGGATCGCGCTTGTGGCCGTCGAAGCCGGCCGAGATGAAGAGCAACTGCGGGCGGAACGAGTCCAGTGCCGGCAGCAGCTGTTCCTGCCAGGCGCGACGGAATCCCTCGCTGCCGCAGGCCGGCGGCAATGGCGCATTGACGATGTTGCCCACGCCGCGCTCGTTGGCGTAGCCGGTGTCCGGATACAGCGGCATCTGGTGCGAGCTCAGGTACATCACTCGCGGGTCGGTATCGAAGATCGCCTGCGTGCCGTTGCCGTGGTGCACGTCGAAATCGACTACGGCCACGCGCGACAAACCGTGCTTCTCGCAGGCATGCGCCGCCGCTACCGCGATGTTGTTGAACAGGCAGAAGCCCATCGCCACCGTCGGCGTGGCGTGGTGGCCCGGCGGCCGCACCGCGCAGAACGCGCGCTTCACTTCGCCATGCATGACCGCGTCGACTGCGGCGATGCCGGCGCCTGCGGCGCGCAGCGCGGCTTCGGCGGAGCCGGGAGCGAGCACGGTGTCGGGGTCGAGTGGCATCGGCCCATCGACCACGGTGTCCAGCACCAGCGCCAGCAAGGCGTCGTCATGCACGCGCAGCAGTTGCCCGCGGCTGGCGCGCGGCGCGTCCTGCCAGTCCAGTTCGCTGAAGTTCTCGCGCAGCGCTTCGATCACTGCGACCAGGCGCAAAGGCCGCTCGGCGTGGCCCGGACCGGGATCATGGCGAGTGCAGGCCACATGGCTGTAGACGCGCATGTCAGCCGTTCCGCCGCAGTGCACTCAGGCCTTGCGGCGCTCGTGGTTCCACAGCACTTCGCCGTGGCCGCTGGCCCGTGCCAGCACCCGCGCCAGCACGAACAGCAGGTCGGACAGGCGATTGAGGTAACGCACCGCCTCGGGCCGCACCGGCTCCAGCCGCGACAGCGCCACGGTCTCGCGTTCGGCGCGGCGCACGACGGTGCGCGCGATGTGGCAGCGCGCCCCCGCTTCGCCACCGCCGGGCAGGATGAAATCCTTCAGCGGCGGCAGTGGTTCATTGAATGCGTCGAGCTGCTGCTCGAGGCGGTCGATGTCGGCATCGAAGATCGCGGCGTGGCCGGGAATGCACAGCTCGCCGCCGAGGTCGAACATCTGGTGCTGGACGGTGGTCAGCAGCGCGCGGATGTCGTCGGGCACGTCCGCGGCCAGGACCAGGCCGATGCAGGAGTTGGCCTCGTCGACGGTGCCGTAGGCGGCCACGCGTGCCGAATCCTTGGCGACGCGGCTGCCGTCGCCAAGGCCGGTCGTACCGTCGTCGCCGGTACGCGTGTAGATCTTGCTGAGGCGGTTGCCCATGGGTCAGGCAATTCGCAGATCAGACCGTCTGCATCCGCAGCGCCGGTACGCGCTGGCGCAGCAGGGCGAAGCCGCCGAACAGCAGCGCGGCGTAGAACAGCGTGCCCAGCACCGTCCACTGGAAAAACGGAATGCCGGCGACGAAGGCCGCGCCGAGGCCGGCGGCGGTCATCGGATAGGTCGGCGTCACCTGGAAGGCCCACGAGGCGAAGTTGGTGACCACGAAGAACAGCACCGAGCCGACCAGCGAGTAACCGAGCACGCGCGCGCCGTTGACGCGGCCGCGCAGGTTCAGGCCGAGCGCCGTGGTCAGGGCCACGCACAGGTACACGACCCAGATGCCGGCGCTGCCGAACCAGGTCGAATACAGGCCACCGTTGATGCCGGCCAGGGCGATGTCGGAGATCAACATGCCGGCCAGCGGCACGAAGAACGCCCAGCGCTTCGACGCAAAGTAGGCGCCACCGAACAGGGCCATGGCCTCGACCGGCGAGAAGTTCGGCGGGTGCGGCAGCAGGCGGGTCAGCGCGGCGACCACGATCATTCCGGCCAGTACCAGCGGGCCGGGGGCAAAGAGGTTCTCGAGAGCAGACTTCTCGGAGGCAGGACGGTTCATCGTGGTCGATTCTTTGGGAAGGTAACGGCCTTCAGGAACCGCTAGCATAACGCAATGACTGTTTTGCCCCCCAGTTCCCCGGTCCCCGGACCTGCTCCCGCAGCCAGTCAGGCCGGCCAGTCGGGCCACGGCCTTCACGACGTCCTCATCGTCGGTGGCGGCCTGGTCGGTGCCAGCCTGGCGATCGCGCTCGAACGCATCGGCCTCGATGTCGGCCTGGTCGAAGCCACGCCGTCCGGTGCGCTGCCTGCCGTCTTCGACGAACGCAACCTCAGCTTTGCCGAGGCGACGGTCAATGCGCTGTCGGCCCTGGGCGTATTGCAGAAGTTGCGCGCGCCGACCGGCGCGATCGAACGCATCCACATCAGCCGCCGTGGTGACTTCGGCCGCAGCGTGCTCGATGCCCGTCGCTATGGCCGCAGCGAGTTTGGCCGCGTTGTCATCGCCCGCGACTTCGGCGAAGCGCTGGAAGCGAGGCTGGCAGAACTGCCGCGGCTGGCGCGGTATCGCCCCGCGCGTTTCCTCGGCCTGGTGCCGGGCGATGACGCGGCCGTCGCCGTGCGCGTGGCCGACGGCGACAGCGAGCGCGTGCTGAAGGCGCAGCTGCTGGTGGCCGCCGACGGCACCCGCAGCGGAGTGCGTGATGCGTTCGGCATCGGCATTGAAGAACACGATTACCAGCAGACCCTGTTTGTCACCCGCCTGCGCACGGCACGGCCGCCGGACGGGACCGCGTATGAGCGCCTGGGCGACGAGGGCCCGACCGCTTTGTTGCCGCGGGGCGATCGTCACCATGGGCTCATCCACGCGGTCGCCCGCGAACACGCCGATGCAGTCGCGGCCCTCGACGAGGCCGGCTTCCTGGCGCGCGCGCAGGACGCGTTTGGCTGGCGAGCGGGACGCTTCCTCGGTTGCGGTCCTCGCAGTGCGCATGCGGCGGTGCGCGTGCTCGCGCAGCGCACCACGGCGGCGCGCGCGGTGCTGGTGGGCAATGCCGCGCAGACCATCCATCCGATCGGCGCGCAGGGATTCAACCTTGGCCTGCGCGATGCGCTGACGCTGGCCGAACTGATCGAACGCGCCCGCCGCGCCGACCCGGCCGCCGATGTCGGCGCCACCGGGTTGCTGGCTGCGTACGTCGAACGGCGACGTGAGGATCGCCAGCGCACGACCGGCTTTTCCGACGGGTTGGCGCGGTTGAGCTCCAACGAGGCGCGATTGCTGCGGCCGTTGCGCAGCCTCGGGCTGTTCGCGGTGGACCGCTTGCCCTCGGCGCAGTCGTTCCTGGTCGGCGGTGCGATGGGATACCGCGGCGACGTGCCGGCGTTGTGCCGGGAGATGGCGCGATGAGCCGCCGCGGAAGCGCTCGCGGTGGCGCCGGCCTTGATGTCATCGTCGTCGGCGCCGGCGTGGTTGGCGCAGCGGCGGCGCTGGCATTCGCCCGCGACGGCCTGCGCGTGGCGCTGGTCGAAGCGCGCGAGCCGCCCGCATGGCGCGCGCTGGCCACCGGTTCGGACGAGATCGATCTGCGCGTGTATGCCTTCGCCCCGGACAACGCCGCGCTGCTCGACGACCTGGGTGCCTGGGCGGGCGTGCGCGAATCGCGCGCGCAGCCCTACCGCGCGATGCGGGTATGGGATGCGGCCGGTGGCGACGAGCTGGCCTTCGAAGCCGATGCGTTCGGTCGCCGCGAACTGGGCTGGATCGTCGAACACGCCCTGCTGGTCGATCGCCTGTGGGCGGCGTTGCCGGCGGCCGGCGTGGAGTTGCATTGCCCCGATTCGGTGACGGCGTTCGAACAGGACGAACACGGCGTCACCGTGCACCTGCACAGCGGACTTTCGCTGCGGGCGAAGCTGCTGGTGGCCGCCGATGGCGCCGAATCGAAGGTGCGCGCACTGGCTGGCATCGAGGCGCCGCGCCAGGATTACGGGCAGCGCGGCCTCGTCGCCTTCGTGCGCAGCGAGCGGCCGCACCAGGCGACCTGCTGGCAGCGCTTCCTGCCGACCGGACCGCTGGCGTTCCTGCCGTTCGCCAGCGACGAGCACACCAGTTCGATCGTGTGGACGTTGCCGGACGATGAAGCCGCGCGCCTGCTCGAGGTTGAGCCGGCGCAGTTCCTGCGCGAGCTCGAGCTGGCGTTCGCCGGACGCCTGGGGGCGCTGATTGATGTTTCAAAGCGGGCTGCCTTCCCGCTGCGCCTGCAACTCGCGCAAAGCCAGGCCACCGGGCGCGTGGCGGTGATCGGCGATGCCGCCCACGCAGTGCATCCGCTGGCGGGGCAGGGCGTGAACCTGGGCCTGCGCGACGTGACGACGCTGCGCGCGGTCGTGGCGGACGCGCACGAGCGCGGCATCGATCCGGGTTCGCCGCAACGGCTGGCGCGCTGGGCGCGTCAACAGCGAAGCGCCAATGCGGTCTCGGCGTATGCCTTCGACGGCATCAACCGGCTGTTCTCGAACGATGCACTGGTGCCAACGCTGTTGCGCGGACCGCTGCTGGGCATGGTCGGGCGGTTGCCGCTGCTGACGCATGCGTTCTGGCGCCACGCCGCGGGGTTATGACCCCGCCACTCCCTCCAGTCCCTGGAAGGAGTGGCTCGCAGCACGCCCCCGTGCGCTTTGGCTTACATGCCGCCCGCAAGTTCCTTGCGCGAGATGCGACCGTTGTGGTCGGCATCGATGCGGGCGAAGTTGCTCGACAGCGTGGTGTTCGTGCCGACTTCGGTGCGACTGAGGTTGCCGTCGCGGTCGGCATCGAGCGAATCGAAATCGACCCTCGCCGACAGCGTCGAATCCGGCGGGCTCGACGTCACGTTGACCTGCTGCTGCGCGCTGGCGCCGACCGCAGGCACGGCTGGCGTAGCAGGCATGGCAGGTGCCGGCGGCGTCGCTGCCTGCGTGGTTGCATCGGCGGCCTGCTGCGCCTGCAGGCTCGCGCCGGTGGCAGTCGCTGCCGCTTCACGCGCCTCGGCCGCGCCCGACGCCGGATTGGCGCCGGAATCCGCCACGTCCTGCGCGCCGTGCGCATCATGTGCCGCGTTGACCGCACGATTGGCGGCATCCTGCGCATCGCTGGCGTACTGCGATGCCGAAGGGGCATAACCCGGTGCCGCGGTCGCGGTGGCATCGCGTGCGGCCTGGGCGCTTTGACGCGCGGCTTCGGCGCTGTCGCTGGCAACCTTCGCTGCCGCTTCTGCCTGCATCTTGGAAGTGGCCGGTGCGCCCTGCGTGCGCTGCGCCATCGCCGTACCGGTCGACGCCATGGCGACCAGCAATGCCATGGCCAGGGTCTTCGAAGTGAACATGTGCTGGGAATTCATCGTCTGCCCTCGTCTGTGCTTGTAGACAGGGGCGACGCTAGTCCTGCAATCCTCAACGGCCAGTAAATTCCGCGTTGAGGCGCCGTGCTGCGTTCACGCAGGTGACGGGCGCGTCATTTGCAAACGCGCGTCATTCAGGAGCGCGTCACTGCGGCGTGGCGAAGACCGTGATTTCCTCGCGGTCGTGGTAGAGCTGGCGCGCGCGGATGGTCAGCGGTTTTTCCGCTTGCCGCTCGAACAGCTCCAGGCACAGGCGGGTTTCTTCCCAGCGCTTCTTCATCGGCAGCTTCAGGTTGAAGATCGTGTGCTTGCACCAGCCTTCGCGGATCCACGTCGCCATGCGCTCGGCGACGCGGCGTGGCTGTTCGACCATGTCGCAGACCATCCAGTCCAGCGGGCCCTTGGGCTGCCACTGGAAACCGTCGGCGCGCAGGTGCTCGACGCGACCGCTGTCGAGCAGTTCCGGACGCAGCGGCCCGTTGTCGATCGAGATCACGCGCAGGCCCTGGCGCATCATCACCCAGCTCCAGCCGCCGGGTGCGGCGCCGAGATCGGCGGCGCGCATGTTGTCGCGGAACAGTTTTTCGCGCTCGTGCTCGTGGACCAGGGTGAGCAGTGCTTCTTCCAGCTTCAGCGCCGAGCGGCTAGGTGCATCCGCGTGCATGCGCAGGCGGGCGATGCCCAGCGGCCACGGCGAACCGTCGCGCGGACTCGCCTGCGCGAGCATGGCGTGGTCACCGGCAAGGAAGATCACGTGGAGGCGAGGGCGTCGCGGATCGTCGATGCGCGTCAGCCAGCCGGCCTTGCGCAATGCCGGCCGCAGCGCATTGCCGAAGCTGCGTGCGAGGCCAGCCAGGGGTTTGGCTTCATCCGAATCGGGATGCTCCACCCAGACATCGCCATACGCCGACGGCCTGCCGTCGGGGTAGGCCGCTTCAAGCGCGGCGAGGATCGGCGTGATGCGATCGCTGGGGTCGAGCCCCTGCAGGTCGGCCAGCCGCAGCAGCTTCTGACGGGCGAAGATCAGCTCGTCGTAGGGCAATGCCCGCGACAGCGCAACGGCATCGGTGCCGAGGAATTCAACGTAGGCCTGGTTGCGCTGCGTGCGTGCGTAACCGTGCAGGCCCGCCAGCGCGGCGCGTTCGCCCAGCTCCGCGGCCATTTCCGGTTCGAAGCCCGGGCGGCAGTAGCACAGCAGGGCGTCGGCGATGGGGGTGTCTATGGCCACTCAGTAGCGCTCGCCGCCGAGTTCGCCGTACGTGCGCAGGACCGCACGGGCGTCATCGCGGTGGATGTCGCGCACGACCTGGATGCCGCGACGCTCGAGTTCGCCGGCCCAGTCGGCCGGCAACGGGCCTTCGTCGAACTCGGTCAGTTCCTCGACGTCGTCGCTGCGCGCGCCGATCAGCAGGCGGTCGACGCCGGCCCACACGGTGGCGCCATAGCATTGGCAGCACGGCTGCGACGAGGTCGCCAGCGTGATCGGGCCGATGCGCTGGCCGTCCGCATCCTCGTTGAGGCGCGCACGCTGCGTGCGCTGCTGCGCCAGCATGTAGGCCATGGTCTCGGCATGCGCCAGCGAACAACTGTGCGGCAATACGCGGTTCACACCTATCGAGATGATGCGATCGTCCGGGCCGAACACGGCCGCGCCGAACGGGCCGCCACTGTTGGCTTCGATGTTGCGGCGTGACAGCTCGATGGCCAGTGCGACCTTGGCGTCATCGCCGACGTAGGCGAGCGCGGTGTCGACGGACTCGTGCACCCATGCCGGCAAGGTCAGGTGAACCTGGGCATACAGCATCAGCGCACCTGCTCCGGGCCTGCCTCGAGCGCGGAACCGCGTCCCTCGCATTGGCCCTGCACGCACTGGCAGCTCTCGATCTGCTTGAATCCGCACACGCCCATGCGGCCGCTCTTGGCGCAGGCGTCCTGGACGCCCTGCGGATCGGTCGGGCTGTTGGCGTTGACGCAGGCCGGCATCTCGCCGCAGCAGTTGCCGACGTTCTTGATGGCGCAGTCGTTGTCGCTGCGGCAGGTGCGGTCGATTTTCATGGCCGCGGGCGCTGCCACCGACTTCGCAGGCGCGGGGTCAGAAACAGGTGCGGGCGCTGCCGGCGCGGCGGGCGCCACTGGCGTTGCCGCGGGCTGCGGCGTCGCCGCCTGTGTCGGATCAGAGGGCGGTGCGGCGCACGCGCACAGCGTCAGCAGTACGGCGGCGATCGCCATTGTCGACAGGCGAAGCATGGCCTTTCTCCTCAGGATTTCGTGGTCCAGGTGTCACGCAGGGTGACGCTGCGGTTGAACACCGGTGCGTCGCTGCGATGGTCATGGCGGTCGGCGACGAAGTAACCGATGCGCTCGAACTGGAACGACTGCTCCGGCGTGGCGACGGCGGCCGCCGGCTCGACATAGCCGGTGACGGTGCGGCGCGAGTCCGGGTTGAGGTGGTCGGTGTACGTCTTGCCGGTGCCCTCGTCGTCGTCCGGATCGGCGACGTTGAAGAGGCGGTCGTACAGGCGGACCTCGGCGGCGACGGCGTGGCGCGCGCTGACCCAGTGGATCGTGCCCTTGATCTTGCGGTCGGCGCCGGCCATGCCGGGGCGCGATTCGGGATCGAGCACGCCGCGGACCTCGACGACCTTGTCGCCGTCCTTGATCACTTCATCGCAACGGAAGATGCCGGCGCCGCGCAGGCGCACTTCGCCGCCCGTGGTGAGGCGCTTGAAGCCCTTCGGCGGCACTTCCTCGAAGTCCTCGCGCTCGATCCACAGCTCGTTCGAGAACGGCATCGTGCGCACGCCGGCGTTCTCGTCCTTGGGATGGTTCGGGAATGTCAGCGATTCCTCGTGATCGGCCGCCAGGTTGGTGATCACCAGCTTGAGCGGGTCGATCACCGCCATGCGCCGGTGTGCGCTGGCGTCGAGGTCGTCGCGCAGCGCGCCTTCGAGGATGGAGATGTCGAGCAGCGAGTTCTGCTTGCTGATGCCGACGCGGTCGACCATCAGGCGCAGTGCCGACGGCGTGTAGCCGCGGCGGCGGATGCCCTGCAGCGTCGGCATGCGCGGGTCGTCCCAACCGTCCACCAGCCCGGCCTGCACCAGCGCCATCAGCTTGCGCTTGCTCATCACCAGGTAGTTGAAGTTCAGGCGCGAGAATTCGATCTGGCGCGGCTTGCTGGCCTCGAACGGCAGGCCCCTGTCGAGCAGCGGCTGCACCAGCTCCTTCGAGTTGGCCAGGTCGACCTTGTCCACGCACCAGTCGTAGAGCGGGCGGTGGTCCTCGAACTCCAGCGTGCACAGCGAATGGGTGATGCCCTCGACCGCGTCGCTGAGCGAGTGGGCGAAGTCGTACATCGGGTAGATCGGCCAGTCCATGCCGGTGTTCTGGTGCTCGACGTGCTTGATGCGGTACAGCGCCGGGTCGCGCAGGTTCATGTTGCCGGCGGCCATGTCGATCTTCGCGCGCAGCGTGCGCGCGCCGTCGGGGAACTCACCGGCGCGCATGCGGCGCAGCAGGTCGAGGTTCTCCTCGACGCTGCGGTCGCGGTACGGCGAGTTGCGGCCCGGCTCGGTCAGCGTGCCGCGGTAGGCGCGCACTTCGTCGGCCGACAGGTCGCAGACGAAGGCGTCGCCCTGGCGCACCAGCTTCTCGGCGGCGCGGTAGATGACCTCGAAATAGTCGGAGGCGTGGCGCAGGTCGTGCCACTCGAAACCGAGCCAGCGCACGTCTTCCTGGATGGCGCGGACGTATTCCGGGTCTTCCTTGACCGGGTTGGTGTCGTCCAGCCGCAGGTTGCACTCGCCACCGAACTCGCGGGCGATGCCGAAGTCCAGGCAGATCGCCTTGGCGTGGCCGATGTGCAGGTAGCCGTTGGGCTCGGGCGGGAAGCGGGTCTTGATCGCCTGGTGCTTGCCGCTGGCCACGTCCTCGCGAACGATCTGCCGGATGAAGTCCTGCTTGGTGGATGCCAGGGAATCGTCGGCGGTCGGGGCGGCGGTCGGGGCGTTGGCGTGGGGCGTAGCGGACATTCGGGATCGCACGGGCGGGGAAGACCGGGAAGTTTAGCCCGTCATCCCGGCGAGCGCCGGGGCCGCATGTACGCGGCTTCCCGGGCCGGGCGTATCCTGATCCGCAGCCTCACCGTGGATCCCCCGCCATGAAAGTCGTCTACGAAGCCGCCAACCTGATCGATGCGCACCTGGTGCGCCATGCCCTGGAGGCCCAGGAGATTCCGGTGTTCCTCAAGGGCGAGGCGCTGCTGGGCGGGATGGGGGAGTTGCCGCTGTTCGGCACGATCCTGGTGTGCGTGCCGGATGTGGTCTGGCCCGAGGCCAGCGAGATTGTGGCGGCGTTGCCGCTGAACCAGCCGCCGGAAGAGGGCAAAGAAGCATCCGATCTTCCGCCGGGGCTGCTGCCGGCCTGATGCGCACCCCGGGTGCGCTGCGCTTACCCGGGCTACCAACCGTAGCCCGGGTAAGGCCAAAGGCCGCACCCGGGTTAGCGTCACCACCCCGTAGCCCGGGTAAGGCCAAAGGCCGCACCCGGGTCCCGTCACGGTATCGTCTCCCGCCCCCCACTTCGGCCCTGCCATGTCCTACTTCGACTCCCTGATCCGCGAAGTCGCCGACTTCCCCAAGCCGGGCGTGGTGTTCCGCGATGTCACCCCGCTGCTCGCCGACGCCGGCGGCTTTGCCCGCTGCATCGATGCGCTCGCCGAACCCTGGCAGGGCAGTGAAGTGCAGGCGGTGTGCGGGATCGAGTCGCGTGGCTTCATCTTCGGCGCGGCGCTGGCGCAGAAGCTGCACGCCGGCTTCGTGCCGCTGCGCAAGCCCGGCAAGTTGCCGCCGCCGCTGGTCGAGGTCGCCTACGAGCTCGAGTACGGCAGCGACCGGCTGCAGGCGCGCAATGACGCGCTGCGGCCGGGCGAACGCACCCTGATCGTCGACGACGTGCTGGCCACCGGCGGCACCCTGGCCGCGGCCCAGGAGCTGGTGCTCAAACTGGGCGCCGAGCTGGTGGGCGCGAGCGTGCTGATCGAGCTGGAAGCCTTGCAGGGGCGTTCGCGCTGGCCGGGTGCGACCCCGCTGCACGCGCTCCTTCGCTACTAGTCCGCGCCGGTCATTTCACGCCGCCCACGCGCCCGGCCGGTAGCCTGACTGCGGCTCAGGGCCGGTAAGGGCGGATGGACGCATTCAATTACCTGTCGGTGATGGTGTCGCTGGTGCTGGGCCTGGGCATGACCCAGCTGTTTGCCGGCATCGGCAACATGGTGCAGATCCGCCGGCGGGTCACGCCCTATTGGCTGCACAGTGTCTGGATCGCCTTGCTGATCGCGCTGCACATCCAGATGTGGTGGTCGTTCTGGGCGATGCGGGCGGAGCGCGACTGGACCTACGGCGAATTCGCCTTCGTGCTGATCGGGCCGGCGACGCTGTGCATCGCCAGCCACGCGTTCCTGCCGGAACTCATCGACGGCACCATCGACGTGCGCAAGCACTATTACGACGCGCGCAAGGTGTTCTTCGGGATGCTGATCGTGGCCGCCGCGTGGGGCATCGTCATCGAGCCGCTGATGGGCCTGCGGCCGCTGCTGATCCCGTTCCGGCTGGTGCAGTTGGCGGGGATCGGGCTGATGGTGGGGTGCATGCTGTCGAGCAAGCCGCGCGTGCACGTGGTGTCGACCCTGCTCATCGCGACCATGCTTGCGGTCGGCACGGTGCTCACGCGCTATCGGCTGGGCCAGACCGGTCTGGAGTGACTCACGCGGGCAGCGATTGCGCGGGTTGCGTCTTCGGCGGCACCAGCAACGAGGCCGGCAACTTGCGGAACTCGCCCGCGAGCTGCATCAGGAAGTCGCCCATTGCCGAGCTGCGACGCCAGACCATGGCGATCTGCCGGTGCGGCGCTTCGCCGCGGAAACTCAACAGGTGGATGTCGGACGAGACCGGCACCGGCGGCTGCACCGCCAGCATCGGCAGCAAGGTGATGCCGACACCGGCGGCAACCATCTGCCGCAGCGTTTCCAGGCTGGTGGCACGGAAACCGTCGCGTTCGCCGGCACCGGCCATGTGACACACGTCCAGCGCCTGGTCGCGCAGGCAGTGGCCTTCCTCGAGCAACAGCAGGTGCTGGTTGTCGAGGTCGTTGATGTCGAGCGTGTCCTGGTCGGCCATCGGGTGCTGATGCGGCACCGCCAGCAGGAATGGCTCATCGAACAGGACTTCCACGTGCAGCTGGTCGTCGTGGATGGGCAATGCGAGCAGTCCGGCATCGAGGCGGCCGTCGCGCAGGCGTGCCAGGATCTGGTCGGTCTTCTCTTCGACCAGCAGCAGCTCCAGGCGCGGGAAGCGCTGGCGCAATGGCGCCACCACGTGCGGCAGCAGATACGGGCCCAACGTCGGGAACAATCCCAGCCGGACCGTGCCGGCCTCGGGGTCCTGACTGCGCCGTGCAATTTCTGCCATCTGGTCGACGTCGGCGATGACCTTGCGCGCGCGCTCGGCGACCTCGCGCCCGACCGGCGTGAGCATCACCCGGCGCGGCGCGCGCTCGACGAGCGCGACGCCGAGCTCGTCCTCGAGTTTCTTGATCTGCGTCGACAGCGTCGGCTGGCTGACGAAGCTGGCCGCGGCCGCGCGACCGAAGTGCTTGTGATCGGCGAGGGCCACCAGGTACTTGAGGTCGCGCAGGTTCAAGGGTGTTTCTCCATCACGTCTTGCAGAGCGGCGGCTTGAGAGCGACGGACAGCTTTTGATCTACAACGGCTACATCAATCCTCGACCCTACTCGGACCGTCATCCCCGCGAAGGCGGGGATCCATGGACCTTGCCTTTGCTCAAGCGGTAAGCAACGTCCTTGGGTTCCCGCCTTCGCGGGAATGACGCTTTCTCCAGCTCAGGCGGCGACCGCGCTGGCGGTCTCCGCCGGTGCGCTGGTGCGGATCAGGTGGTCGAACGCGCTCAACGCCGCCTTCGAGCCTTCACCCATCGCGATCACGATCTGCTTGTATGGCACGGTCGTGACGTCGCCGGCGGCGAACACGCCCGGTACCGACGTGCGGCCAAATGCATCGACCTCGATTTCGCCACGCGGCGACAGCGCCACCGTGCCCTTGAGCCATTCGCTGTTGGGCAGCAGGCCGATCTGCACGAACACGCCCTCCAGCTCGACGCGATGCGAATCGCCGCCGACGCGGTCCTTGTAGACCAGGCCGTTGACCTTCTGGCCGTCACCGAGCACTTCGGTGGTCTGGCCGCTGGTGATCACGGTGACGTTGGCCAGGCTGCGCAGCTTGCGCTGCAGGACATCGTCGGCGCGCAGCTGGTTGTCGAACTCGATCAGGGTGACGTGGCTGACGATGCCGGCCAGGTCGATCGCGGCCTCGACACCGGAGTTGCCGCCGCCGATCACCGCCACGCGCTTGCCCTTGAACAGCGGACCATCGCAATGCGGGCAGTAGGCCACGCCCTTGTTGCGGTACTGCTCTTCGCCGGGCACGTTCATCTGCCGCCAGCGCGCGCCGGTGGCCAGCACCACGCTGCGCGACTTCAGCGACGCGCCGTTGTCCAGCTGCACTTCGATCAGCCCACCCGGCTCGCTGGCCGGAATGAGCTTGCTCGCGCGCTGCAGGTTCATGATGTCGACGTCGTACTCGCGCACGTGCTGTTCCAGCGCGCTGGCCAGCTTCGGGCCCTCGGTGTAGGTCACCGAGATGAAGTTCTCGATCGCCATGGTGTCGAGCACCTGGCCACCGAAACGTTCGCCGGCGATGCCGGTGCGGATGCCCTTGCGCGCGGCGTAGATCGCCGCGGCCGCGCCGGCCGGACCGCCGCCGACGACGAGCACGTCGAAGGCTTCCTTGGCGCTGATCTTCTCGGCATCGCGCTGCGAAGCGCCGGTGTCGAGCTTGGCCAGGACCTGTTCGATGGTCATGCGGCCCTGGTCGAACGGCTGGCCGTTGAGGAACACGGTCGGCACCGACATCACCTGGCGCTGCTCGACCTCGTCCTGGTAGAGCGCGCCGTCGATGGCGACGTGGCGGATGTTGGGGTTGATCACGCTCATCAGGTTCAGCGCCTGCACCGTGTCCGGGCAGCTCTGGCACGAGAGCGACATGAAGGTCTCGAACACGTACTCGCCTTCGAGGTCGCGGACCTGCTCGAGCAGCTCCGGCGCAGCCTTCGACGGGTGGCCGCCGACCTGCAGCAGGGCCAGCACCAGCGAGGTGAATTCATGGCCCATCGGGATGCCCGCGAAGCGCACACCGACATCGGTGCCGACGCGGTTGATCGCGAACGAGGGCTTGCGCGCATCGTCATCGCGACGCGCATAGGAAATCCGGTCGGACAGCGAGGCGACGTCCTGCAGCAGGGCTTCGAGCTCGCGCGACTTTTCGCCGTCGTCGAGCGAAGCGACCAGCTCGATCGGCTGCGTGACCTTCTCCAGGTACGCCTGCAACTGGGTCTTGAGATCGGCATCCAACATGGGGGACGGCTCCATCGTGTGTTCGGGGCAGCTTTGTCGGAGATGAACGCCGCGAGCGCCCGGGCAGGGGAGGGAGGGAGAACTGCCCGAACGTCGCGACATCCAAAAAAGGAAAACTGGCGGGCATCTGGCCGGCCGGGTCCGCGGGGGCGGACAGGGGAGGGCACTGCGGCCCTCACCCCAACCCCTCTCCCGCACGCGGGAGAGGGGCTATTCGGAACGGCTTCAGATCTTGCCGACCAGGTCGAGCGACGGCTTCAGGGTCTTCTCGCCCTCGTGCCACTTGGCCGGGCAGACCTCGCCCGGATGGGCGGCGACGTACTGGGCAGCCTTGACCTTGCGCAGCAGCTCGGACGCGTCACGGCCGATGCCGCCGGCGTTGATCTCGACGATCTGGATCTTGCCGTCCGGATCGATCACGAAGGTGCCGCGGTCGGCCAGGCCGGCTTCTTCGATCATCACGCCGAAGTTGCGGGTGATGACGCCGGTCGGGTCGCCGATCAGCGGGTACTGGATCTTCTTGATCGTGTCGGAGGTGTCGTGCCAGGCCTTGTGGGTGAAGTGGGTGTCGGTCGACACGCCGTAGATCTCCACGCCCAGCTTCTGGAACTCGGCGTAGTTGTCGGCCAGGTCGCCCAGCTCGGTCGGGCAGACGAAGGTGAAGTCGGCCGGGTAGAAGAACACCACGGACCACTTGCCCTTCAGGGTGGCGTCGGTGACTTCGACGAACTCGCCGTTCTTGTAGGCAGTGGCCTTGAACGGAAGCACTTGGGTGTTGATCAGCGACATCAGGGGATTCCTTATGCGGGGTGGGTGGAAGCGATGGGGAAAGAGTAGGGATACCGTGTTAATCCATCAAGTTGATTGATGGAATTGATTCAATAGGCGTTGCCTATGGAAGGTCTGGCGGATAGGCGGCGCTTATCCATCCTGAGGTGCGGATGTTTCCGCCAGCGTCAAGGCGCGCGCCTCGCGCTGCCGGGGCCCCGCACGCGACAATGCCTCGATGATGAAATCGCCCATCCCGACCGCCGGCCCTTCAGGCAGCGCCAGCGTGGCCCAGCTGCTGGCCACGGCCGCCGCGCGACTGCCCGGCGAGGAAGCCCGTGCCGAGGCCGAGCGCCTGCTGGGGCACGCCCTGGGCGTGTCGGCGACCTGGCTGTACAGCCATGGCGAGGACGTGCCGGAGCCGGCGCGCGTGGATGCCTTTGAACACCTGCTGGCGCGCCGGCTGGCCGGCGAACCGGTGGCTTACCTGCTGGGCCAGCGCGGCTTCTGGCGCTTCGACCTGCAGGTGACGCCGGCGACGCTCATTCCCCGTCCGGAAACCGAACGCCTGGTCGAACTGGCGCTGGAGCGACTGCCGGGCGGCCGGCCGCTGCGCATCGCCGACCTCGGCACGGGCACCGGCGCGATCGCGCTGGCACTGGCTCATGAGCGACCGCTGGCGGACGTGGTGGCGGTGGACGTCAGCGAACAGGCGCTGGCGGTGGCGCGCGAGAACGCGCGCATGCTCGGCCTGGCACGCATCGGGTTCCGCCATGGCGACTGGCTGGCGCCGCTGGCCGGCGAGCGCTTCGAGCTGATCGCCAGCAATCCGCCCTACATCGCCGACGACGATGTCCACCTGCAGCAGGGCGACCTGCGGTTCGAGCCGCGCGGTGCGCTGGCGTCCGGCCACGATGGACTCGATGCGATCCGCCGGATCGTGGCCGACGCACCTGGCTGTCTTTCACCCGGCGGCTGGCTGCTGGTGGAGCACGGTTGGGACCAGGGCCCCGCCGTGCGCGAGCTGATGCTGGCGCAAGGCTTCGAGAACGTCGAGACCGCGCAGGACTGGGAATCACGCGACCGCGTAACCTCCGGCCGCCACCCGTAGCCCGGGTAAGCGAAGCGCACCCGGGGCCAGGCGTTGTGGGCACGTTGATCCCGGGTGCGCTGCGCTTACCCGGGCTACGCGGTCAACTGGCCTAGAATTGCAGCTCCCCACGTGAGGCCTCGCGATGCGCACGCTCTATCCCGATATCGAACCCTTCGACAGCGGCACCCTGCAGGTCGACGGCCGCCACACGCTCTACTTCGAGCAGTGCGGCAATCCCGATGGCAAGCCGGTGGTGCTGCTGCACGGTGGTCCGGGTGCGGGTTGCAGCCCGAAGATGCGGCGCTTCCACGACCCGGCCAAGTACCGCATCGTGCTGTTCGACCAGCGCGGCAGCGGCCGCTCGACGCCGCACGCCGACCTCGTCGACAACACCACCTGGAACCTGGTCGCCGACATCGAGCAGCTGCGCGGCAAGCTTGGCATCGACAAGTGGCAGGTGTTCGGTGGTTCGTGGGGTTCGACGCTGGCGCTGGCCTATGCGCAGGCACATCGGCAGCGCGTCACCGAGCTGGTGCTGCGTGGCATCTTCATGCTGCGCCGGTGGGAGCTGGAATGGTTCTATCAGGACGGCGCCTCGCGCCTGTTCCCGGATGCGTGGGAGCACTACCTCGCCGCGATCCCGGTGGTCGAGCGCCACGACCTGATCAGCGCCTTCCATCGTCGACTGACGTCGTCCGACGAGGCCACGCGCCTGGGCGCGGCCAAGGCCTGGAGTGTGTGGGAAGGCGCAACGAGCTTCCTGCACGTCGATCCGGATTTCGCCGCCAGCCACGAGGATCCGCAGTTCGCACTCGCGTTTGCGCGCATCGAGAACCACTACTTCGTCAACAGCGGGTTCTTCGAGGTCGATGACCAGCTGCTGCGCGACGCGCACCGCATCGCCGACATCCCCGGCGTGATCGTGCACGGGCGCTACGACGTGGTCTGCCCGGTCGCCAATGCGTGGGACCTGAAGAAGGCCTGGCCGAAGAGCGATCTGGTGATCACGCCGGCATCGGGGCATTCGGCGTTCGAGGCCGAGAACGTGGATGCGCTGGTGACGGCAACCGACCGTTTCGCCTGAGGGGCCCGGGCTGCATACGTATTCAAGGACAGCCCGCCCCCTCCTCGCGCAGAATCGCCCGGATGCCGCCGTCGGGCGGCCCGGGGGATACGAATGAGCGCGATTGCCGAGTCCGAGCAACAACACGTCACAGCACGGGTCGTATTGATATCCGCCGCCGCTGCACTGGGTGGCTTCCTGTTCGGTTTCGACACCGCGGTCATCAACGGTGCCGTCGATGCCATCCGCGGTGGCTTCGGCCTCGGCGCGGCGCAGACCGGTTTCGCCGTGTCCTGCGCGCTGCTCGGCTCCGCCCTGGGTGCGTGGTATGCAGGCCCGTTGGCCGATCGCTTCGGTCGCGTGCGCACGATGCAGGTGGCGGCGCTGCTGCTGGCCGTCAGTGCGCTCGGCTCGGGGCTGGTGTTCGGCGTGCTGGACCTGATGTTCTGGCGCGTGATGGGCGGTGTCGGCGTCGGTGTGGCATCGGTCATTGCCCCGACCTACATCGCCGAGGTGTCGCCCGCGGCGGTGCGCGGCCGCCTGGGTTCGCTGCAACAACTGGCGATCGTGCTCGGCATCTTCATGGCACTGCTCAGCGATTCCTGGCTGGCGGGACTGGCCGGCGGCGCTGCCGGAAAGCTGTGGTTCGGGTTGGAGGCATGGCGTTGGATGTTCCTGGTCGCGGTGGTGCCGGCGCTGATCTACGGCGCGCTGGTGCTGGGCGTGCCGGAATCGCCGCGCCACCTGGTCGCGCGAGGTCGTCCGCGTGAAGCGCGCGATGTCTTGCGCCAGGTGCTGGGCCTCAACAGCGAGGCCGCGCTCGACCAGAAGGTCACCGACATCCAGGACAGCCTGCGCTCGGAATACCGTCCCACCCTGAAGGACCTGCGTGGCCCGCGCGCCGGCCTGCTGCCGGTGGTGTGGATCGGCATCGCGCTGTCGGTGTTCCAGCAGTTCGTCGGCATCAACGTGATCTTCTATTACTCGTCCACGCTGTGGCATTCGGTGGGCTTCAGCGAGGCCGACTCGTTCACGATCACCGTG
Source organism: Lysobacter sp. GCM10012299 (assembly GCF_042649405.1). Lineage (NCBI taxonomy): Bacteria > Pseudomonadati > Pseudomonadota > Gammaproteobacteria > Lysobacterales > Lysobacteraceae > Lysobacter > Lysobacter sp. GCM10012299. The sequence goes on from NZ_JBHRZC010000001.1 coordinate 356,744, forward strand.
GTGACGTCGGTGGTGAACGTGCTGGTGACGCTGGTCGCCATCGCGCTGGTCGACAGGATCGGGCGCAAGCCGCTGCTGACGATTGGCTCGGCCGGCATGGCGGTGACGCTGGCGCTGATGGCGTGGTGCTTCTCGCAGGCGACCGGCAGCGGCGCCGAGCTGAGCCTGCCCGAGCCGTGGGGCATGGTCGCGTTGGTCGCGGCGAATGCCTACGTGGTGTTCTTTGGCCTGAGCTGGGGCCCGATGGTGTGGGTGCTGCTGGGCGAGATGTTCCCCAACCGCATCCGCGCGATCGCGCTGGCGGTGGCCGCGTCGGCGCAGTGGATCGCCAACTTCGTGATCACCAGCAGCTTCCCGTCGCTGGCGGAAATCGGGCTTTCGTTCGCCTATGGGCTGTACGCGCTGTTCGCGCTGGGCTCGCTGGTATTCGTGCTGACGTCGGTGCGCGAGACCAAGGGGATGGAGCTGGAGGAGATGCGGGACTGACGGATGCGTGTCCGCGCCACCGATCACCGTTCGCCCTGAGCGTAGGCCGCAGGCCGAAGTCGAAGGGTGCCCGGTGCGGTGGCGCAGCGGCTTTGTCGGTCCTGCGACTTCGGCGCGATGCGCCTACGCTTCCTTCGACTTCGGCGCGATGCGCCTACGCTCAGGACGAACGGTGGTCAGGTCGCCGCCGTCCCGTCGGGGTTGTGCTCGATCATCCACAACCCCGCCCACAGCTTCAGGTCCAGCTCGAAGCCCTCGCGCTGCTTCTGCATCAGCCATGCCGGTGCCTGCGCGCGCGGGACTTCGTGCACGGTGATGTCTTCGTTGTCGATGCCACCGCCACTGCCGACCTTGCTCAGCCCGCGTGCGCGGACGAAGGCGATGCGCTCGTTGCTCATGCCCGCCGAGGTCGGGCCGACCAGCAGCACGTCGACGCGCTGCGCCGACCAGCCGGTTTCCTCGATCAGCTCGCGCCGGGCCGCCGCCTCGAGCGTGTCGCTGGCATGGTCGTCGCCGACCAGTCCTGCCGGCATCTCGATCGTGCGCGCGCCCAGCGGCACGCGGAACTGCTCGACGAACAACACGTTTTCATCCGGCGTCACCGCCACCACGATCACCGCCATGCCATCGCCGTTGGTGCGCTCGACGTACTCCCAGCGGCCGCGCCTGCGCATGCGCAGCCACGGACCTTCGTAAAGGGTCTCCAGCGGTTCTTGTGCCTGTTCGTTCATGACCTGCCTGTCGTGTTTTGCTGAATGCTATGCCGTGGCCTGTGACGCCGCGAAGTCCAGGCCGGCCGACTGGTACAGCCGTCGCCGTGTCATCGGACCGAAGCGCAGCGCCTCGCACAGCGCGCCCAGGCCGGCGCTGTCGCCGTTGCCGCGTGCGAACTGCAGGTTGATGTCGCCCAGCGGCGCGTCCAGCGCGATGGTGGTCAACTGGCGGCACAGCAGCGCCTGTTCGCGGTGCTGGCGCAGCTTGGCGGCCGCGCTGGCGGCGCCGCGCAGGCGCAGGTACGGCACTTCCTCGACGCGGGCGAGCAGAGCGTCGAGCGTGTCGAAGTGGGCCAGCAATGCTGCCGCGGTCTTGGCGCCGATGCCGGGCACGCCGGGGATGTTGTCGACGGCGTCGCCGGTCAGCGCCAGGTAGTCGGCGATCTGCCGCGCCTGCACGCCATGGCGTTCGGGCACGCCGGCCGCGCTCCAGCGCTGGCCGCGGGCGAAGTCCCACTGTTCGTCGTGGTCGCCGAGCAACTGCGACAGGTCCTTGTCGGCGGAAACAATGACCGAGCGGAAGCCATTGCCGCGCGCCACGTGCACGGCACTGCCGATGAGGTCGTCGGCTTCGTACTGGCCATGCGACAGCACGGCCAGGCCGAGCGCGCTGCACAACGCCTTGCAATGCACGAACTGGCGCTTGAGTTCTTCCGGCGCCGACTCGCGGTTGGCCTTGTAGGCCGGGTACAGCTCGTTGCGGAAACACGAGTCCAGCGCTTCGTCGAAGGCGATGGCGATGTGCTGCGGGCGTGCGCGGTCAAACAACTCCAGCAGGAAGCGGGCGAAGCCATGCACGGCATTGGTCGGCCAGCCGTCGGCGTCGTGGAACTCGTTGGGCATCGAGTGCCAGGCACGGAAGACATACATGCTGGCGTCCACGAGGTAGAGCGTTCCCGGTGCGGGCGTTGCGCTCATGTCGGCGACCACGCGCTGAGCAGTTCGGCCGGGTCGGGGCGCTCGCGCTCGGGCGCGTCCAGCTTCGGCGTGCCGATATGGACGAAGCCGACCACGCGCTCGTGCTCGTCCAGGCCCAGCCACTGCGCGACCTGCGCGTCATAGGCCAGCCAACCGGTCAGCCAGATCGCGCCGTAGCCCAATGCCTGCGCGGCCTGCAGCAGGGCGAAGCAGACGCAGGAGGCCGTGGAGAAGCGTTCGGACTCGGGAATCTTCTCGTCCGGGCCCAGTCGTCCGATCACGGCGACCACCAAAGGCGCATGCGAGAACCGGGTGCGATCCTTTTCGATCACCGCCTCGCTGGCCTCCGGGTCGCGCTCGCGGCTGCGTTGCGCCAGGCGTTCGCCGAAGGCATGGCGGGCATCGCCACTGAAGCTGATGAAGCGGAACGGCACGCGCTTGCCGTGATCGGGCACGCGCACGGCCGAGCGCAACAGGCGCATCAATGTGTCCGCGTCGGGGCCGGGTTCGCCGAGCTGCTTCGGCGGCACCGAGCGGCGGGCGTCCAGGGTGGCGAGGGCCGGGTCGAAACCCTGGGATGGGTCAGGTGTGTTTCGCGACATCAGTCACAATTGCTCAAAGTGGGCCTGCAAGGCGAGGTCGTATCTTGCCACTATGCGCCTACCAACTGCCGGTGCACGGCAGGTTCGGTCCACGCAACAGGGGAACAAGCAGTGTCCGGCTATCCGCACGGCGTCGCTCAAGCTACGCGTACCGATCCGATGCGCATGCTTGAGGAGATCAAGCGTCAGACCCTTGAGGCGCTCGGCGGGCTGCCGGGCACCCTGTACGGTCCGATCGAGGACGCGCTCAAGCTCGCTTCCCTCAAGACCGACGGCAAGAACAGTTTCTACGAAGAGCAGGCGGCGTTGTGGATGCTGCGCCAGCAGCAGGCGTCGCATGTCATGCGGTATCGCCAGCAGATCGCGCAGGGCTTCGATGACTTCCGCGCGCTGCGCATCCGCAGCGGCGGCGAGGTCCAGCTGCGGCTGGTCGACGAACAGCAGCTGGAATACGAGCTTGCCAGCGGCCGCCTGAACGAGGCGCTGGTGGCACGCTTCGCCCGTCCGCTCGATACCCTGCAAAGCCGCCTGCTGACCCTGTCCGAATCGATGCGGGTACCGATGGGGGTCAATCCGATCGGTCCGGACCGCCTGGTCGCGGCGTTCTCGCAGACCTTCCTGGAAGCGCAGGTCCCCGACACGCTGCGCGCGCGCCTGTTCCGTCACTACGAACAGGACCTGGTGCGCCTGCTCGGCGAGCTCTACGCGCGCGTCAACACGCTCCTGGCCACCTCCGGTTACGGCGGCAGTGCCGCGCCGGCGGCGGCGACCGCCCGCCCGCGCAGTGAAGAGCCCCGACGCGACGGTTACGCCGCAGCGCCGGGCTTCCCGGGCAGCGGCGATGGTTACGGCGTCCCCGGTGGCGCGCCGAACTTCGCGCACGCCTCGGCAGCCGGCAATTTCGGTCGGACGCTGTCCACGCCCATGTCCAACCAGGACATCGCCGCCATGGCCAGCGAGCTGGCCGAACTGCGCAGCCAATTGCACGCCTGGCGCGAATCCCTGCCCAAGGATGAGGCCGCCGCGGCGCTCGGCGCCGCTGCCGCTCGTTCCAACGGCCCGCGCCGTGAAATGCGCGTCGATGAAATCATCAGTGTTGCCTCGCTGCTGCAGGCCGAGCCGCCGGACGCGTTCGCGCGGGCGCTGGCCGTGTCGGGCCGCCTTGGCGAGACCATCCGCGACCACCTGCAGGACGGCGCGCGCCGCCTCGGCCTCGATCCGGCGCAGGCCTGCTTCAGTTCCGAGGAAGAGGACGCGATCGACCTGGTCGCGCTGCTGTTCGATTCACTGTTCCAGCACAACGCGTTGCAGGACCGCGCCCGCCGCCTGTATGCAAGGCTGGTGCTGCCCTACGTCAAGGTGGCGCTCACCGACAACGGCGTGTTCGTCAAGCGCGAGCACCCGGCGCGCCGCCTGCTCGATGCGATCACCGAAGCCTGCGAAGGCAACGACGCCGAGACCGCGCAGGACCGGGAACTGCTCGATCGCGCCACCGAGATCTCGCAGCGCATCGTCGCCGAATACAACGAAGACCTGGCGGTATTCGAACTGGCCCATGCCGAGCTCGACGCACTGCTGTCGCAGCAGCGCCGCCGCATCGAATTGCAGGAGCAGCGCGCCGCCAAGGCCACCTATGGCCGCGAGCGGCTGGGTGCCGCGCGCGAGCAGGCCGAAGTGGCCCTGACCGAACGCCTGGCCGAGCCGGAGCTGACCCAGGCCGTGGCCGATTTCCTGGCCATGCCGTGGCGCCACCACCTCGTGCAGACGCTGTTGCGCGATGGTGCCGACCCGCGCCGCCATGCCGAGGCGATCGCACTGGGCGACGCATTGTTGATGGCCGACCGGATGGCCGAAGAAAACCGCGGCCGCGAGCTTGCCGACCAGCTGCTGGCCCTGCAGCCGGCGATCGTCGAATGCCTGGCCAGTTCCGGTCTCGACGACAGCGCCGCGCAGCACGGCATGGCGGGACTGGTGCGTGCGCTGGCGACGCCGGACACGCCGCGCCGGCGCCGTCCGCCGCCGCAGCTGACCATGCCTGATGACGACGCCAGCGAGAACGAGCGCAAGCTGTGGCTCGCCGGCGGCACCGACACGATGACCCACGACCAGATCCTGGCCGAACGCATGCGCTCGCTGGAAGTGGGCGACTGGGTGCGCCTGACCGACCTGCAGGGCGAATCGGTCGCGGCCAAGATCGCCTGGATCAGCCCGCTGACGTCGCGCTTCCTGCTGGTCAACCGTCGCGGCATCCGCATGCTGGCGGCCTCGCCCGAGGACCTGGCGGCGCTGGCCACCGCAGGACGCCTGACGATCGGTGCCGAGCGGACTGCCTTTGACGAAGCGATGCGACAGGTGCGCCGCCACCTCGACCGGGCACCGGTCGCGCGCTGACCCCGTCGTCCCGGCGAACGCCGGGCCCCTCACCGTCATCCCGGCGAACGCCGGGATCCATCTTGACGTTGACGCTGCTTCGGAGCGGCGTTGTCCGCAGGGGCGGGGATTGCTACGTCCCGCGGACGACATCCTGTCTTTACGCGGGACGCGGGACATCCATGTCCCGCTGCTCCGCAATCCCCGCCCCTGCGGACAACGCTCTGGCGATTTGTTGCACGGTCTGCGGCAAGCAACGTGTCCCCGTCATCCCCGCGAAGGCGGGGATCCAAGGACGTTGGCTCTGCAAAGTCAAAATGGGTCCCGGCGTTCGCCGGGATGACGACGGTTACGCCTGTGGCGCCGCGCGCTCCGGCCACACCGTGCGCGCCAGCAACTCGTCGTTCCAGTCGATCGCAGGACGGCCTTCGCGTGAGGCCTCCTCGGTCACGAACAGGCTGACGAAGTTGAGCACGTTGCGCGCGTACATCTCGCTGGCATGCACCGCGCCGCTGCTGGCGAGGTTGAGCGGGCCGGCGACGGTGACGCCGTTGCTCTCGATCGTTTCTCCGGGACGCGTCAGTTCGCAGTTGCCGCCGGTTTCGGCGGCGAGGTCGACGATCACGCTGCCTGGCTTCATGCCGGCCACCATCGCAGCGGTGATGATCTTCGGTGCCGGACGGCCCGGGACCGCCGCCGTGCAGACGATCACGTCGATGCCCTTGAGGTGCTCGCCAAGGCGGCGCTGCTGTTCGGCGCGTTCCTCGTCGGTGAGGGCGCGTGCGTAGCCACCTTCGCCGGCGGCACTGACGCCTAGGTCGAGGAACTTGCCGCCCAGCGATTCAATCTGCTCGCGCGTCTCCGGGCGCACGTCGAATCCCTCGACCTGCGCGCCCAGGCGCTTGGCCGTCGCCACGGCCTGCAAGCCGGCGACGCCGGCGCCGACGATCAGCACCTTCGAGGGACGGATCGTGCCCGCGGCGGTGGTCAGCATCGGGAAGAAGCGCGGTGCCAGCTGCGCGGAGATCAGCACCGCCTTGTAACCGGCCATGCCGGCCTGCGAACTGAGTACGTCCATGGCCTGCGCACGCGTCGTGCGCGGCAATCGTTCCAGCGGAAAGGCGAGCAGTCCGCGCGCGGTGATGGCTTCGCCGCGGGCGGCATCGCCCTGCGGTGCCAGCAGTCCTACCAGGACCGTGCCCTGGCGCAGCGAGTTCAGTGCCTGCGCAGCCGGCGGCTGCACGCACAGCACGACATCGGCCTCGTTCCATGCCGACGCAGCGTCGTCAGCCAGTTCGGCGCCCGCATCGGCGTACGCCTGGTCGTCGAAACTGGACGCGCGACCGGCGCCGCGCTGCACGCGCACCCGCGCACCGCGGGCAACGAGTTTCTTGCAGGTTTCCGGTGTCAGCGCGACACGGCGTTCGCCGTTTGCGGTTTCGCTTGCAACGCCAATGGTGATGCCCGCCATGCCCTGCTCCAGAACCTGATCGCTGCATCCTAGAGCACGAGCGCGCCCGTTGGCGACTGTGGCAGCACTCCGGGCCCGGCCTGGCTCAGCGTCGCGGCGGCCCGTCCTTCTCGGGCGGGGCGGGATTGGCCTGCACCCAGGCGCGGCGTTGTTCGGGCGTCATCGCCCGGAACTGCGCCTTGAGTGCGGCGCGCTGCGACTCGTCCATGCCGCGCATCTTGGCGTACAGGGCCCGCATCTGCTCGCGCTGCTCCGGGCTCATGTGCTCCCAGCGCTTCATGCCGTGGCGGGCCTGCTTGCGCTGCTCGGGTGTCATCTCCTGCCAACGTTCGGCGCGCTCGAGCATGCGCTGGCGCTCCTCGGGCTGGTTGTTCCAGCGCTCGCGCACGGGGGCGATGAGTTGTTCGCGCTGGGCCGGGGTGAGCTGCTCCCAGGTCGGCAGCGGCTTGGCCGGTACGGTGGCCGCGTCCTTCGGGGGATCGGCTGCGAATACCGGCGAGGCGGCGACCAGCAGCGCCAGCACCGCGGCGACGCGCGTCATTCGGGAAAGGGGCGAAACGGTACGCATGTCGGTGCTCCGCATGTCACGGGTCCAATGCCGGCATGGCGTCGTCGTTCGAGGCCAGCCAGAGGTAGAGGTCGGGGTTTTCGTCGAGCGTGGCCAGGGCCGTGTCGGCGTCGTAGGCAGCGGTGCTCGCCGCGGCCACCGTGGGCGCAGGCGAGGTGACCGCAGGGGCCTGCAGCGACGGTCGCAGCAGCATGCCGATCGCCAGCGCGGACACCGCGGCGAAGCTCGTTGCCAGCACCCAGCCGCGGCGAGGCTCGCGCGCTGTCGCGGGCGTGGTCGCCGTCTGGCGGGCGACACGCAAGCGCGCGCGAGTCGCCGGCGAGACCTGGTCGACCGCCTGCGCGTGCAGCCGGCGCATGGCCTGGTCGAAGTCGTGATCGTTCTGCTCGTGGCTCATCGCCAGTCCTCCAGTTGTCGCTGCAACGCTTCGCGTGCTCGCGACAGGTGTGTCTTCACCGCGCCTTCGCTGCAACCCATCGCCTGCGCGGTCGTGGCGACGTCGAGTTCTTCCAGGATGCGCAGGCTGAAGGCCTCGCGCTGGCGGCGTGGCAGCTTCGCCATCGCCTCGGACAACTTTGCGTAGGCCTCGCGGCCGTCGAACGTGCGCGACGGATCGGGGCCGTCGTCGGCCCAGTCCAGGGTGCTGTCGTCACGCCCATCCTTGTCGAAAGCCGGTGTCGGCATCAGCCAGCGCAAACGGAAGGTGCGGCGGCGCTGCACGTCCACGATCCGGCTGCGCAGGATGCTCCAGAACAGCGGCGTCCATTCGTCGGCGGGCCGGTCGCGGTAGGACAGCATCTTCATCATCGCGTCCTGCACGGCATCGAGGGCGTCGTCGCGCTGGCGCAGGCCGAGTTCGGCGAAACGGAACGCGCGCGTGCCCACGCCCGCGAGGAATTCCTCCAGCGTCGCCGGCAAGCGCGCGACCGCCTCCTCGCTGGAGGCGGCGCGCACATGTGCCTGCGCCGGGGTGTCGGCCAGCACGTCGTCGTCGGGTTCGCGGCTCACGCGTCGCAGCATACGGGGCCCGGCTTAATGCCAACGGTCCCAGCGTGCGTCGAAACGATTGCCGCGGCGGTCCCAGCGCGCATCGGCGAGGTCGCCACGGCGGTCCAAGCGCTGTTCGATGCGGTCGCCCTTGCGGTCGAGGCGGGCGGCGCGACGGTCGTGGCCCAGCGCGTCCTGCCAGGCGGCGCGGCGGTCCAGGCGCTGGTCGATGCGGTTGCCGCGGGCGTCCAGGCGGGCGTCGATGCGGTCGCCCTTGCGGTCCAGGCGCCGTTCGACCCGGTCACCCCGGTCGCCGGCGAATGCCGCGGCGGTGGCGAGCAGCAGGGTGATAGCGAGTCCAGCCGACAGCGTGCGTTTCAGTGCTGCATGCCTCATTGCGGTCTCTCCCGTCTGGCGGACCGTCTTGGCCCGTCCTTCGGGGGAGACAACGCCTGCCGGCCGCTCCGGTTGACAGCCGCCGCCGCCGCTGGCGCCGCGTTCATCCACGGTTATGATGCGGGAGACATCGAGATGGGGTAGGGATGATGGGCGACGGTTTGGTAGCGCTGTACATCTTCATGCTGGCGGCCATCGCCGGCCACGTGATCATCTCGCGGGTGCCGGTGATCCTGCACACGCCGCTGATGTCCGGCTCCAACTTCATCCACGGCATCGTCCTGATCGGCGCCATGGTCGTGCTCGGCCATGCCGACACGACGCTGGAGAAGGCGATTGGCTTCGTCGCCGTGCTGCTGGGCGCCGGCAACGCCGCCGGCGGCTACGTCGTCACCGAGCGCATGCTGGAAATGTTCAAGGCCAGCCGCAAGCCGGGCGCCAGCGGAGGCAAGGCATGAGCGGCGCGATGCAGAACACGTTCGCCTGGATCGCCGCCGCCAGTTACTTCGTTGCTGCCACCCTGTTCCTGCTGGGCCTGCAGCGCATGGCCTCGCCGGTCACCGCGCGCAGTGGCATCCGCTGGGCCGGCCTGGGCATGGTCATCGCCACGGTGGCGACATTCCTGCTGCCGGGCCTGCACAACCTGGCGCTGATCGTGCTGGCGCTCGGCATCGGCACGGGGCTGGCGTGGGTGTCGGGCAAGAAGGTCGCCATCACCGACATGCCGCAGATGGTCGCGCTCTACAACGGCATGGGCGGTGGCTCCGCGGCGGCGATCGGTGCGGTCGAGTTGCTGCGCTTCTCCGGCGAGGGCAAGGCGCCGTCGATGACCTCGCTGGTGCTGGCCGTGGTCGGTGCGGCGATCGGTGCGGTGTCGTTGTCGGGTTCGGTGATCGCCTGGGCCAAGCTCGATGGGCGGCTCGACAAGCGCGTGGTGTTCCCGGGGCAACAGTTGTTCAACCTGGCGGTGTTCGTGGCGATGATCGTCATGGGCGCCATCGCCGTCCATACGCTGAGCACATCGGTGATCATCGCGTTCTTCGTGCTGGCGCTGTCGCTGGGCGTGCTGATGACGCTGCCGATCGGCGGCGCCGACATGCCGGTGGTGATCTCGCTGTACAACGCGCTGACCGGTCTGGCGGTGGCGTTCGAAGGTTATGTGCTTGGCAACGAGGCGCTGATCATCGCCGGCACCATGGTCGGTGCGGCCGGTACCTTGCTGACGCAGCTGATGGCCAAGGCGATGAACCGGCCGATCCACGGCGTGCTGTTCTCGAGCTTCGGTGGCGGCGGGCAGGCGCAGGAGATCAGCGGCACGCAGAAGCCGATCGAGGCCGGTGATGTCGCGGCGATGATGGCGTACGCCGAGCGCGTGGTGATCGTGCCGGGCTACGGCATGGCGGTGGCGCAGGCGCAGCACAAGATCTGGGAGCTCAGCCAGAAGTTGATGGAGCGCGGGGTCAAGGTGAAGTTCGCGATCCATCCGGTGGCGGGGCGCATGCCGGGCCACATGAACGTGCTGTTGGCCGAGGCGGGCGTTCCGTACGATCTGATCGCGGACATGGACGATATCAATCCGGAGTTCGCCAACACGGATGTGTCGTTGGTGATCGGTGCGAACGACGTGGTCAATCCGGTGGCCAAGACGGACCCGGCGTCGCCGATCTACGGCATGCCGATCCTGGACGTGACCAATTCGAAGAACACGATCGTCATCAAGCGCGGCAAGGGTACGGGATTCGCCGGCATCGAGAATGCGCTGTTCTACCAGGACAATACGCGCATGCTTTATGGCGATGGTGCGGAGATGGCGAGCGCGCTGGTGAGCGAGTTGAAGGCGTTGGACGGCGGCGGCCACTAAGCTCGCTTGACGGTCTTCGCCTTCAAGCCGTCATTCCCGCGAAGGCGGGAATCCATGGACGCTGCTCTCCGACCCGCTAAAAGGAACCCTCTCCCGAGCGGGAGAGGGTTGGGGTGAGGGAATGTTTCTGGCCGATCACTTCTGGAAACAGATCTCGCCATTGATGAACGTTTCGATCATGCCGTTGCCATCCTTCAGGCCACTGACGAATACGTAACCGGTGGCGCCCGCGAATTCACCGGTGCCGGACACGATCTTCTGGTACGCCGTGACCACGCCCGGGGCTGGGCCTGAGGTGGTGACGCCGGTTTCGCGCATGGTCAGCGAACCCTTCTCGAGGCGGTACTCGAACGGGCCGCTGTAGGAAATGAAACCGGGCGAGGTTGCCGGGCCGGCGGCGCCGGCGTCGCCGTTGAAGTGGGTGACGCCGCGCAGGCCGTGGTTGCCGTCGACTTCGCCGAGGAAGCACGAGGCCAGGCCGGGATTGCAGCCTTCCGTGGACGACACTTCGACGAGGTCGGCGTGGACCTTCTTGCACTTGTTGCCGTGTGCGTAAGCCGGTGCGGTGGCCAGGGTGAGCAGGACGAGCAGGCCGGGTGCGATGGGGTTCATTGCAGTCTCCGTTGCGTTGGGGGCGGGACCGGGGCGCGTCCGGTCTCCGCTGACGCCAGCATCAATGCGCGCCAGGCGTGAAGCGATGCGGGATCAGCCGGGGCGTTCGAGCATCGTCGCCAGCGGCGGCGATCCCCAGGCGCCCAGCCAGGCGCGGCGCGCGAACCAGGCGCACGGCCAGCCGACGAGCACGATGTGGGCGACGATGCTGGACGCGGTCCACAGCGGCAGCGGTGCGCCCGCGCGCGGCGCCGCCGACAGCGGCACGACCACGAAATTCATCAGCGCATACAGCGCCAGTCCGTACAGCGCGCCGTAACGCCAGGGGCGTTGCAGCAGCGCGGTGACGTCGCGTGCCGCCATCGCGTACGCGCTGGCCATCGCGATGGCGATGAAGTAGTGCAGCCCCAGGCCCAGCATCGCGCTCGCAGTGCCGCCGCTGAAGCTGGCCTTGCCGAGCACGCCGGCGGCCACGCTCTGCAGGATGCGCTGTGGCGCCACGCCGCGCAGGGCCCAGAAGCCGGTGGCGAACAGGATGTCGAGCGTGCCGGCGCACAGGCCGCCAAGCAGCATCCACGTCAGTGCGCGCTGCACCGATGGGTCGATCGTGTCGTTCAGGCCGCGCATGGCGTCGCCTCGACAGGCATCTGGAACGCATGGGCCGGGATCCGGCGCGCCTGCGTCGCGGTCATGCCGAAGGTGTGCTTGAACGCGCGGCAGAACGCGCTCTGGCTCTCGAATCCGAGCGCCTGCGTGATCTCGCCGACAGGCATCGCCGTTTCCCGTACCAGCCGCCAGGCACGCGCACTGCGCAGCCGCGCCACGTACTCCGATGGCGTTTCGCCGAAGACTTCGCGGTGGATGCGGATCAGGTGGCCGGATGAGTAATGGGCGCGCTCGGCCAGCCACGCCAGGTCGATGGCTGATTCCGATTCGTCATCGGCGTCGACATGGCAGCGCACCAGGTGGCGCACGTGCAGCAGGCGCAGCAGGGTCTGGCGCCGGTGCGGCTTGTTGCGACCGCGGCAGCGCGGCAGGCGCGCGGCAATGGCCAGTTGCTGGTCGCCCAGCACGACCGCCAGTGAGTCGGCGCCCGCGGACTGGCCGTCGCGGAGGCGGCGTGCGAGGCGCACCAGCTGCCGGCGCAGGAGGCGCGGTGCCGAGTGCTGCCAGGGCAGTTGTTCGTGCAGCGCATGGGCATTGCCGAAGTGCCGCGCCCAGGCGTCGGGATGGCCGGCCAGGCACAGCCACAGCGAGCCTCGCGCGGCCTGCGCCGAAAGTGGTCCTGCGCACCACAGCTGCGCTTGGCCGTTGCGAAGCAGCCACTGGCAATCGCTGCTCTGCAGCTGCAGATCACCGCGCAATGGCAGCAACAGCGAGATCCAGTCGCGCGGCAAACGCAGGGCTTCGTCGCCGCCTGCGATCAGTTGGAGCCATTGCCCATCGCCCGGGGGCGGCAAGGGTGCCGAAGCGGAAAGTGCGTGATAGCGCAGGGCCATGACCGTCTCGCTGGTGCGGCGCGCGCTGCCACGCGCCAATGGCACCACGCTATCGGCCTGAAACAGTGGATTGGAGAACCACTCGACGTCGGATCAACGGAGCCAATTCTTCAGGGCGTCGGTGAATGGGCCGCAGCGTGCGTCAGCCGCGTCGCACGCCGATGCCATGCACGTAGACCAGTTTCCCGCCCATCCACCGGAAAGTGGACCAGCGCCGGATGCAGTGGATGATTCACAGGCCGAGCGCGGCGCAGATCAGCACCACGAAGCCGGTAACGGCCACGCCGGCGTGCACGAACACGACCGCCTTGGGCGCGACCCTGTTGCGCAGGTGGATCGACGCGAGATAGAACCCCCCGAGCGCTGCCAGCACCAGGATGGCCAGGGCCGCTGTCGCCAGTGCCGGTGCACCGCCTTGGCCCACGGCCATGATCACCAGCACCAGTCCGGTGGCCCCCAGCAACGCGTGCAGGACGGACACCGCCCAGGGCGCCAGTCGGCCACGCAGTACGTGCGACGCGAGGAACAGGCCGCCCATCGCGGCAATCGCAAAAATAATCAGGGCTGCTTTCAACATGGGGTGGTCCTCTTCAGTCGGTGGGTGGATGGTCGGGCGATTGCGCGCCCTCGAACGTGGCCATGACCCGCGCGGTCATCCGTTCGCAGCGTGATCCCAGGAACGGGAACGCATCGGTGAGCGAGGCCGCCAGGGTGTCGTTCAACGCCGCGCGCAGCAGGCGCCGGGCGCGATGCAGGCGTGTTTTCACCGTCTCGGCGCGCAAGACGAGACCGGCGCTGCCTCAGCCGGCTCTGGGCGCCGTTGAGGACGATCCGGCTCAGCCAGGTGGTCAGCGAGGATTCGCCGCGGAACGTCGCGATGTGCTCGAAGGCGTGCAGGTACGCTTCCTGGACGACGTCCTCGGCTTCCGCATCGTTGCCCACCACGCTGCGGGCCATGCGAAACACGCGCTGGTTGCAGCGCTGCATGATCTGCCGGAAGGCCTCGCGGTCGCCGCGCTGGACGCGCGCCGCCAGCTCGCCGTCGGCCAGCGAAGCGTAGTCGATCGACCTCAGGGTGCCGGCGGGTGACATGGTCGCGATGTCTCCTGATCGGGGGCGCTGCAACTGCGCAGACGCGGTAGCAGGCGAAAGGTTCCCGGACTGGAGCCGATGAGATGCCCCCCGTGCGCTGCGGTCAAGGTGCCGCCGCGAGCAGGGCCTGCCGCCGGGCCTGCGGTGCCTGCCCGAACCAGCGCCGGCAGGCCCGGTTGAACGAACTCTGCTCGCGGAAACCGAGCAGGCCGGCGATCTGGGTCATCGGCATGGCCGGCTCGGCCAGGTAGTTCTGGGCGCGGTCGCGGCGCACCGAGTCGAGCAATGCCTCGAATGTCAGGCCGTCGTCGGCGAGTTGCCGTTGCAGGGTGCGCGAATGCATTGCCAGTTGCTCGGCCACGCTGAGCAGCGAGCAGCGGCCGGTCGGCAGCAGGCGATCGATCGATTCGACGGTCTGTTCGCGCACGTTGCGCGGTTGCTGGTCCATCTCGCGGCTGATGAAGTCGACCAGGAACGCCCGCATCATCCGGTTGTGGCGATCGATGGGGCGGGCGATCTGCGCAGGGGTCAGGACGAGGGCATTGGTCTCCTGGCCGAACAGCACCCGGGTTCCGAAGTACTTGCGATAGAGCACCTGCGGCAGTGCCGGATCGTGTCGACAGAGCACCGTGCGGGCGTGGAAGGCGCGATCATCCAGCAGCATTCCCACGACGTGATGCATCAGTCCGAGGGCGCGCTCCACCGTGTGCCGGCTCGGCCCGGCAGGCCTGCCAAGCTCGAATTGGTAGGTCAGCCGCGGCGCATCCGGTTCTGTCGTACGGTCGAGCTCGAAGATGGTGCCGGCGCTGTAGAACCCAATGAATCGGGCGAAGTCGTCCAGCGCCGCGCCGACATCGGGCGAGTTCTGCGCGATCAGCGCCACCGGACCGACGATGTTCCAGTCCTGCTGTTGCGCCAGGCGCAGGCCGAAATCCGGGCAGTCCAGTTCCGACGCGGTCCGTTCGAGCAGGTGCACCAGCGACAGCATCGGCACCATCGCGTAATGCACGTCCAGCAGTTCAGGCGCGATGTTGAACCGGCGCAGCAGCACCTCGGGATCACCGCCAAGCGCGCGAACGAGTTCGCGGTACTGGGTGAGGGCAGTGATGCGGATCAGGGGTCCGGTCAACGCGGCGCACCGACAGCAGTTGCAACAGCGAGGCAGATACGCATCCGTCGATGATTGTCGCGTGATGGCAAACCGATGGCGCGTGGGGACAAGCAGGCACGGCCCACGAACTGCGCTAATCGGTGCTGGCGACGGGAGTCCGCGGCAGTTCGATGGCACAAGGCGGTAGCAATTCGGGTGGGTCCGGGCGCTTCACACTCGACCAGTGGCGCCAGGTTTCCCGCGAGCGCTATAACTGGGATCTGCTACTGCAGGGCGACGCCGACGCTGCGAACCGATTCGTCGGCGAGTACAGCGCCTGGGGCGACGGCGACACACGCTTCCTGCACAGCCGCGCGATGGCGGCGCGGGTGCGGCCATTCAAGCCGGCGCAAGGACGCATCCGCCTGGTCTTCCTGCTGTCGGGCAAGGCACGAATCAGCGCCCGCGCCGGATCGGGAT
Source organism: Lysobacter sp. GCM10012299 (assembly GCF_042649405.1). Classification (NCBI taxonomy): domain Bacteria; kingdom Pseudomonadati; phylum Pseudomonadota; class Gammaproteobacteria; order Lysobacterales; family Lysobacteraceae; genus Lysobacter; species Lysobacter sp. GCM10012299. The sequence goes on from NZ_JBHRZC010000001.1 coordinate 371,949, forward strand.
GGAAGGAGGTCGGGCAGGGCGACCTGTTCCTGCTCGATACCAGCCTGGTCAAGGACGCCGAATGGACGGCACATTCGGACCTGTGCCTGCAGTTGCCAAGCCATGCCGACCTGCCACTGGCGGACGGCGCCGACTGCCGGACCGGAGAGGCGGTGACCCCGGTGGACGACCCGGTCCTGTCGAACGCGCTCAAGGCACAACTGCGGCTGCTCGCTGCGCGCGGCGGCGAACTGCCGGAGCACGCGCGCGCACGGATGCTGTCGAGCATGGTCGACCTGACGGTCATGGCACTGCGCGCGCCGGCTTCTGCCGCGGGCGATTGCGCGAGCGGCCAGGACATCCTGCTGGCGAAGGCGCAGCAGTACCTGCAGACGCATTTTCGTCGCCACGACCTGTCCGTCGACGAGGTTGCCGCCGCGGTGGGATGCTCCCGCACATCGCTGTACCGCTTGTTTTCTGCGCAATCGCTGACGGTGCTCGGCTGCCTGCGCGAGATTCGGCTGCAGCGCTGCCACGCCGCGCTGGCCGAATCGCCGCCGCAGGTGAACATTGCCCGGATCGCGTTCCAGCACGGTTTCGTCGATCTGCACGCCTTCACGCGACTGTTCAAGCGGCGCTTCGGAATCACGCCGGGCCAGGCGAGGGCATCACGATCCGGCTGATCGCCCCCCCCGTGATGGCGGCGTGAAAGTGCGATGCGTGGCGGCATGAAGCGTTGACGATGCCGCGCCACTGGGGTTTGCTCTGCCGCAGCCACATGGCCTGGAGCCACGATGTCGCGTATTTCCGCTTTGCTTGCCTGCGTCCTGTGCCTGTCGGCCATGTCCGCCCTTCCGGCGGTGCATGCGCAGACCGCACCGACCCTGGTCGAAGCCAAGGACAAGGGCCCGGCGGCCATTCCGGTTGCCGACATCCCGAGCCGCGCCGACGACGACGAGCGCTTTGCCCAGGACGTGATGCTGCGGGCACGTTCGGCCGACCTCACCGGCGAGCTGGCGCCGCGCCTGGCGGCCATCGAGAACTCGGTCAACGAGAAAGCCAAGCTTTTCGTCTCCACCGATCTGCGCGCCCTGCCGGTGATGCGGCTGGAGAGCCTGGACCGGCACTGGAAGTTCGATGCGCGCCAGTACGCGCGCTGGCAGAACGACCTGCGCCAGGCCAGCGCGCCCTTCGCCGACGATGCCGCTGAAATCTCCAGCCGTCGCGCCGACTGGGAGGCGACCCGACTCGCCGCGCAGGCCGGCAGCCTGGCCAACGCGCTCGACAACCGGATTGTCTCGGTCGTGGCCAACCTGAAACAGGCCGAGCAGGCGCTGTCGGCGCCGCTCGAGAAGCAGATCGCACTCGGCCGTCGCGGCAACGCCGTGGAGGAGCGGATCGAGGCAGGCCAGAAGGCCGTCAACAGCGCCATCGATTACATCGACAGTCGCCTGGTGCGCCTGGATGCGCCGCCGCTGTGGGCGGCCAAGAACGCCCCGGGCGACTCCGAACCCGCACTCGACTCCATTCGCACCGGGCTGCAGATCGAGAGTCGCTTCCTCACCCAGTACGGTGCCGCCGACCTGGGCAACCAGCGTGCCCTGCGCTGGCTGCAGTTGCTGTTGCTGCCGCTGCTGATCTGGTTGAGCTTCCGGGTACGGAAGCGGGCACCGACCGGGCTGGAGAGCGAGGCCTCCGATCGCGTCCTGCGTCGCCCGCTGTCGGCGTGGATCCTGTTGTCGATGATCGGCGTGCTGGTGTTCGAACCCGATGCGCCGCTGCTGGCGCACCAGGTCGCGATGCTGATCGCGCTGGTTCCGGTGCTGCGACTGCTGCCGCCCAGCAGCAAGCGCCTGCTCGGGCCGTGGCCGTTCGTCGCCACCGGCCTGTACCTGCTGGAGCGCCTGGGCTTCCTGTTCCTCGCCAACGCGCTGATCTACCGCTGGTACTACCTCGGCCTGACCGTCGTGGCGATGTTGCTGATGCTGTGGCTGCTATGGCGTGCACGTCGCCACCTGCACGAGTCCGACCCGGCGGCACGGGTCACCCGCTTGATCCATGCGATCGCCTGGGGCGGGACGCTGCTGCTGTTTGCATCGGCGGTGTCGAACATCGTCGGCAACGTCTCGCTGGCGGAGATGCTGACCGCCGGCGTCATCGACAGCGGTTACCTTGGCCTGGTGCTGTACGCCAGCGTCAACGTGTTCAACACGCTGCTGCAACTGATGATCGCGCGACGCAGTGCGTCGCGGTTCCGACTGGCCCGCGAACATGCCGCGCCTATCCTGGAGGCCATCAACAAGCTGCTGAAGCTTGCCGCGGTCGTCGGCTGGATCGCGTTCGCGATGAGCCGGTTCCGCATCTTCCGGCCGATCTACGGCGTGGTCGAATCGATACTGACCTACACGGTCAAGCTCGGCGAGATCTCGCTCAGCCTGGGCCACATCCTGGTGTTCGCGGTGTCGGTGTTCATCGCCTACTGGGCCGCGCGCACGGTCCGCTTCCTGCTGCAGGAGCAGGTGCTGCCGAAGATGTCGCTGCCGCGCGGCGTCGGCAATTCGGTGGCCTCGCTGAGCTACTACGCGCTGCTGCTGGTGGGCCTGGTGGTGGCGCTGGCCGCGGCGGGCTTCAAGGTCAGCCAGCTCGCGTTCCTGTTCGGCGCCCTCGGCGTCGGCATCGGCTTCGGCCTGCAGAACGTCGTCAACAACTTCGTCTCCGGCCTGATCCTGATGTTCGAGCGGCCGATCCAGCCGGGCGACGTGGTCGAGATCACCGGCACCGCTGGGCGCGTCCGCGAGATCGGCATGCGCGCCACCACCATCAAGACCTTCGACGGCGCCGACGTGGTGGTGCCCAACGGCACGCTGCTGTCGGAGAAGCTGACCAACTGGACCCTGCTCGACATGAGCCGGCGCGTCGACATCGACGTGGGCGTGGGCTACGGCTCGGAGCCGTCGGAGGTGATCGCGCTGCTGACCAAGGTCGCCACCGGAACCGCGCATGTCGCGAAGTCGCCGGCACCGGTGGTGCTGTTCACCGGATTGGGCGCCAGCTCGCTGAACTTCGCCATCCGCGCCTGGACGTACGATTTCGAGAACTGGACGAACATCCGCAGCGACCTGATGACGCGTGTCCACGCCGCGTTGCGTGATGCCGGCATCGAGATGCCGTTCCCGCAGTCGGACGTGCACCTGCGCAGCGTGTCGAAGGAAGTGGGTGCCTTGCTCGTGCCGCGCGAGACCGATCGGAACGTGAAGGCAATCGGAAATGAGGGGGAAAGTGGCGCAACAGACTCGAGCGTGTGACTCAGAAAAGCCCTGTCAATAGTAAAAGTAGCTGAAGTTTCCTACGTGAAAAGTGCGTCGTGAAGTACTTCCCAGTCATTGGCGATTGGAATGGTTTCGATCCGAAGAAGTGATTTCTTTTTGTGTCGAAACTGGTCAATGCTGCCGGCTTCCAAGCAGAGTCAGGACGCTTCATGAGACAGGGACGACACTCGACCATCGCACTGCTGCTGTTGCAGGCGGTCCTCATCCAGGCAGCCAGCGCACAGCCGGTGCTTACACTGGACAACGGCGCGAAGGTTGGCGACAACCAGAACTCGCAGACGGCTGGAGCTACGGGGCCGACGCTGCTGCAGGACGTGCAACTCGTGCAGAAGCTGCAGCGCTTCGACCGTGAGCGGATTCCCGAGCGCGTGGTCCACGCCCGCGGCACCGGCGCCCATGGCGAGTTCGTGGCGACGCAGGACCTGTCCGCGCTGAGCAAGGCCCAGGTGTTCCGTCCCGGCGCGAAGACGCCGGTGTTCGTCCGATTCTCCTCGGTTGCGCACGGAATCCATTCGCCAGAGACCCTGCGCGACCCGCATGGCTTTGCCGTCAAGTTCTACACCGGCGAGGGCAACTGGGACCTGGTCGGCAACAACTTCCCGACCTTCTTCATCCGCGACGCGATCAAGTTCCCGGACATGGTGCACTCGGTCAAGCCCGATCCGCGCACCAACCTGGACGACGACTCGCGCCGCTTCGACTTCTTCTCGCACGTGCCCGAGTCGACCCACACGTTGACCCGGCTGTACTCCAACGACGGCACCCCGGCCGGCTACCGTTTCATGGACGGCAACGGCGTGCACGCCTACAAGCTGGTCAATGCGGCCGGCGAAGTGAGTTACGTCAAGTTCCGCTGGAAGTCCCTGCAGGGCATCCGCAACCTGGATCCGGAGCAGGTCGTGCAGGTGCAGGGGCGTGACTACAGCCACCTCACCAACGACCTGGTGTCGGCCATCAATCGTGGCGAGTACCCGCGCTGGGACCTGATGATCCAGGTGCTGGCGCCGGCCGACCTGGCCAAGTTCGACTTCGACCCGCTCGATGCCACCAAGGTCTGGCCCGATGTGCCGGAGCGGAAGGTCGGCGAGCTGGTGCTCAACCGCAACGTCGACAACGTGTTCCAGGAAACCGAGCAGGTCGCACTGTCGCCGGCGAACCTGGTGCCGGGCATCGAGCCGTCGGAGGATCGCTTGCTGCAGGGACGGCTGTTCGCCTATCCCGACACCCAGATCTATCGACTTGGCGCGAGCGGGCTGGCACTGCCGGTCAATCGACCGAAGATGGCCGTCAACAACATCAACCAGGACGGGTCCGGCAACTTCGGGCGCACCACCAGCGGCGTGAACTACGAGCCGAGCCGGCAGGAGCCACGGCCCCAGGACGCCAGCGCGCGCCTGAGCCAATTGCCGCTCAGCGGCAGCACGCAGCAAGCGAAGATCCAGCGCGAGCAGAACTTCAGGCAGGCCGGCGACCTGTACCGCTCCTTCAGCGCAAAGGAGAAGAAGGACCTCATTCGCAGCTTCGGCCAATCACTGGCCGGCACCGACGACGAGAGCAAGCACATCATCCTCTCCTTCCTGTACAAGGCCGATCCGGAGTACGGCACCGGCGTCAGTCGCGTCGCCAAGGGCGATATCTCCCGCGTCCGCGAACTGGCCTCTGCGTTACAGGACTGAGCGACCGTGCGAACCTTCCCGTTCCCGCGGTTCCTGGGTCTTGCCCTGGCGCTGGCTGTTTCGGGCAGCGTCTGCGCGCAAGAGGGCAACGTCGGCGACACGCAATCGTCGCAGGCTGCGCAGGTGCGCACTCAGCTGCGGAGCTACTACTTCGATGCCGCGCGCAGTGGCCACCAGGCCATGCTGGCCGAGTTCATCGGCGCCGGCTACGACCTCGACGTGCGTGACGAGAAGGGCTACACAGCGTTGATCCTGGCCGCGTACCACGGACATGCGGCGGCGGTCGAGCAGTTGCTCGCCGCTGGCGCCGACCCGTGTGCGCAGGACAACCGCGGCAATACCGCGCTGATGGGCGCGATATTCAAGGGTGAGTTGGCGATAGCGCAGCGCCTGCTGCGCGCCGACTGTGCGCCGGATCAGCGCAATGACGCCGGCCAGACGGCCGCGATGTACGCGGCGCTGTTCCGGCGCAAGGAGGTGCTGGAGGCGCTTCGTGCCGGAGGCGCGGACATGCGCGCCCAGGATGCTGCGGGCAACTCTCCGGAACGACTGGCGAACGGCGAGTTCGCAGGCTCCTTTCGCCGACCCTGACCGCGCACGCCAATCAAGCGGGCGCTAGTCGCCCGCGCTGTGCCACCTGCGCGCGAACAACGCGCAGGGCACGCCCACCAGCAGCATGTGCGCGAGCAGGCAGGCGACCGACCAGTCCAGCAGGAACCGGCGCGGCGGCGCGGCCGAGAACATCGGCACGGCGATGACGTGGATCAGCACGTAGCACAGCGCGCCATACAGCATGCCGTTGCGCAGCGGATGCTGCTGCAGCCATGGCCGGCTGCGGCTGGCAACGTGGTAGATCGCGACGATCGCGGTCATCAGGTAGAAGTGCACCGCTGCACCGAACAGGGCCGTGGCGGCACCGCCGGCGAACGCGTTATCGCGGCCGATCAGCCAGGCCGCGACCGACTGCGGGATGCGCACCGGCGAGGTGCCCAGCGGCGCCCACCACAGCATCGCGAACAGCAGGTCGAAGGCGCCGACGGTCAGGCCGCCGAGGAGGATCCAGGCCCAGGCAGCAGGGCGTTCCCAGGTGGTGGCGGTGGGTGAAGTGTGGTCGCGGGCGGGGGCTTTCATGGTGGTCGGGTCCATTCGCACGGGATTGGCCCTATGGAGCCGTGGCAAAGTGGCACTGGCAAGGTCCAATTCACGGGGCTTCAATGGGGCCAATCCGCCATGCCCCTCCAGGAGGCCGGTCATGCACCTGCAACTCGACGGCAGCGGTCCGCTGCACGCGCAGCTGACCCGTGCCCTCAAGAGCGCCGTGTTCGCCGGGCGGGTCAGCCAGGGCGCGCGGCTGCCCGCGACCCGGCAGCTGGCGCGCGAACTGGGCGTTTCGCGCAACACGGTGCTGGCCGCCTATGACCAGTTGCGCGCCGAAGGCTTCGTCGACGGTCGGGTCGGATCGGGCAGTTACGTCACGCCACCGGTGCAGTCGGCGCGGCCGATGCATCCGGTGGATGCGCCATTGCCGGCGCAGTCGCAGTTCGCCCGCCGCGCCCGCGTCATCCACGACCACCTGCGCATTCCGGGCCGCGCCGTTCCGGGCGTCCGCTACGCCTTCCAGTACGGCGTGCCGCTGACCAATCCGGCGCTGACCAGCGCCTGGGCACGCGAGCTGGCGCACGCCGCCGCCTACACCCCGCCGACCTATCCGGCCTCGCAGGGGCTGCTGGCGCTGCGCGAGGCGGTATGCGACTACCTCGGCCGCCGCCGCGGCGTGCAGGCACAGCCCGAAGACGTGGTCATCGTCCATGGCACCCAGCAGGCCGTCGCACTGACTGCACGGGTCCTGCTCGATCCGGGCGACGAGGTGGTGCTGGAAGAGCCGCACTACTCGGCGATGCGCGAAGCCCTGCAGATCCACGGCGCCAAGGTGCGCACCGTCGGCGTAGACGGACAGGGCCTGGTCTGCGACGACCTGCCCGTGCCGGCGCCGAAGCTGGTGTGCGTGACGCCGTCGCATCAGTTTCCCAGCGGCGCGGTGCTGTCGCTGCAGCGCCGGCTGGCGTTGATCGACTACGCCCGGCGCCACGGCAGCTGGATCCTCGAAGACGATTACGACGGCGAGTTCCGCTACGACGCGCGGCCGCTGGCGGCCTTGCGCTCGCTCGACGACAGCGCCCGCGTGATCTATGTCGGCACGTTCTCGAAGGTGATGTTCCCGTCGCTGCGACTGGGCTACCTGGTGGTGCCGCCGGGCCTGCGCGGCGACTACGTCAATGCCAAATGGCAGGACGACTTCGGCTCGTGCGGCATCGAGCAGGCCGCGCTGGCGCGGTTCATCGTCGACGGTGGCTTCGAACGCCACCTGCGCCGCACCTGGAAAACATTGAAGGAACGCCGCGCGGCGCTGCTCAACGGCCTGCAGCGTTGCAGTCGGGGACGACTGCAGATCAACGACTCGCGCGCCGGCATGCACCTGGTGGTCTGGCTCAAGGGCCGCAGCGCCGAGCAGGGCGAAGCCTTCATCGCGCGAGCGCGCAGCCTCGGACTGGGCCTGTATCCGATCCGCCCGTACTACCTCGATCCGCCCGACCGCGCCGGACTTCTGCTCGGCTACGGCGCCCTGTCGGTAGCCGAGATCAACGAAGCCGTAGCCGTATTCGCCACCTGCCTCGACGAATCCCCCTGACGTAGCCCGGGTAAGCGCAGCGCACCCGGGTCGGGGACCCTCACCGCGAAAGCCACCCCGCCACCACCAGTCCCACCCCGATCCAGACCAGGTCAGCCACCCCGTTGGCCAGCTGCACCAGGATCCAGGCATGGTGCACGCCCAGTCGCATCGCCGAATCCCACGGCGGGAATCCCAGCATCGCGCCGAGCTGGGTGGCGGTGATGAACCAGTTGGCGGCGATCACTACCGCGGCGGTCGCGAGTACCCCCGCCAGCAGCCGCTTCGGCCCGGGGCGCCAGCCGCCCAGGCGCAGCATCAGGGCGATGTCCAGCGCGCCCAGCACGGCCATCCAGCCGTTCTGGCGGCCGGTGTACAGGCTCAGCAGCACCCACACCGCGGCAAACCCGCAGGCGCCCAGCAGCAAAAGCAACCACGAAAACCACGAGACGCGGCGGGCAGGCGGGGAGGGTGGGGTCATCGACAACTCAGGGGACGGTCAATGCAACAGCATAGCCGGGCGGCCATGCCATTAGGCCGTGCCCTCCGGCCGTACGCGGTGCCGTACACGGTAGAATCGCGGACCTTGTGCCGGGTCGCGGCACCCCAATCTATCCGGCATGTATTCCCGCAGCAGCGAACCCGTCCGTTTCGAGCGCGATTGCGCCGTTGTCATGGTCCCCCAGGGAGAACAGTTGACGTTGCCTGCCGGCAGCATCGGCTACATCACCCAGGGCCTTGGCGGCAGCTACACCGTGTTCGTCGAAGGCAATCTGTTCCGTGTCGCGGGACGGGACGCCGATGCCATCGGCAAGGAGCCGCCGGAGCCATTGGAGCTGCCGGAAGGGGCCGACGACGAGGCGGTCGAGCAACTGGTGTGGCGCCAGTTGCGCACGTGCTTCGATCCGGAGATTCCGATCAACGTGGTCGACCTGGGCCTGGTCTACGAGGCCAGCATCCAGGCGCATCCCGAGCAGCCCGGCAAGCGTCGGGTGGAAGTGCGGATGACGCTGACCGCGCCGGCCTGCGGCATGGGCGACATCCTCGTCGCCGACGTGCGCGACAAGCTCGAGATGATCCCGACGGTGGCCGAGGCTGACGTCGACCTGGTGTTCGATCCGCCGTGGAACCGCAACATGATGTCGGAAGCGGCGCGTCTCGAAACCGGGATGTTCTGAGGTGCCTTCAAGGCGTCGGCGTCGGTGTGGCGCCGTCCGGCGGGCCGGGGATTGCTCCGCCCCTTAGTCGGACATCCTGTCCGAATGCGGGGCGCGGGACATCCATGTCCCGCTGCGGATCAATCCCCGACCCGCCGAACGTCGCTTCGGCATGTCATTGCCCGGTCTTCGACTTTTGCCCGTCATTCCCGCGTAGGCGGGAACCCAGCGACTGTCATTCCCGCGTAGGCGGGAATCCATGGACGTTGGCTCTTGCCGGCAACCCACCAGCGATCCTGAACGCGCAGCCTGAAAAGCTGAACGCGATGACGTTCTCATTTCGCGTCCTTTGCCGATCCTGTTCATTCGATTGACGGTAGGGGGTCGATGTGCCACTGCGTTGAGCTGGTTTGAGAGCGGAGGGGGCTGCTCTCGGCCTCGTCGCGCGGTTTTCCGCAACTTCGGGGCGCAGGACCCGGCATCAAACGGCCGCCACCTCGACGTGGCGGACCGCCGAACGTGCCCGGCCCCGGCGTGGTGATCTCGCTGCGACGCATTCGCGGCGATGGGATCCGCTTCCATGGACCGGACGCGACCATCACGAAGTTTCCTGCCTTTGGGGGTTCCATCAGATGTCCGATCGTCACTCGCGTCGCATCCGCATGCACGCACTCTCCGTAGCCACCGTGATCGCCATTTCCGCCAGCTTCGCCGCACCGGCGCTGGCGCAGCAGGCGCGCATCAATCTCTCCGGCCTGCAGTCCGACGCCGGCAACGACCGTTTCATCGTCAAGTACCGGGAGGGCAGCGCCGCCCAGACCAACACCGCGACGATGCGCAGCGCGATCAGCTCGGCCGGCAAGGCCGTCGGCCTGACGCACGTCCGCCGCATCGCCACGGGCGCCGATGTCGTGCGCGCCGCGCGCAAGCTCGACCGCGTCGAGGCCGAGACGCTGATGCGCCAGATCGCGGCCGATCCGAGCGTCGAGTACGTCGAGGTCGACAAGATCAACAAGCCGCTGCTGACGCCCAATGACACGCGCTACAGCGAGCAGTGGGGTTACTCGGGCACCTACGGCATCAAGGCCAACCAGGCCTGGGACGTCACCAACGGCAGCGGTGCCGTGGTCGCCGTGCTCGATACCGGCATCACCAGCCACAGCGATCTCAGCGCCAACATCCTGCCGGGCTACGACTTCATCATCGACACTTCGGTGTCGAACGATGGCAACGGCCGCGACAGCGATCCGAGCGATCCGGGCGACTGGGTCACCGCCAACCAGTGCGGTGGCACCCACGCTGCGCAGAACTCGAGCTGGCACGGCACCCACGTCGCCGGCACGATCGCCGCGGTGACCAACAACGCCAAGGGCGTTGCCGGCGTTGCCTATGGCGCCAAGATCGTCCCGGTGCGCGTACTGGGCACCTGCGGCGGTTACGACTCCGACATCGCCGATGCGATCACCTGGGCGTCCGGCGGCACCGTCAGCGGCGTTCCGGCCAATGCCAACCCGGCCGAAGTGATCAACCTCAGCCTCGGCGGCAGCGGCGCTTGCGGTACGACCACGCAGACCGCGATCAACGGCGCGGTCGGTCGCGGCACCACCCTGGTCATCGCCGCCGGCAACGACAACACCAACGTCTCCAACGCTTCGCCGGCGAACTGCAACAACGTCATCGCGGTGGCCTCGATCACCAGCACCGGTGCACGTTCGAGCTTCTCCAACTACGGCTCGCTGATCGACATCGCCGCGCCGGGTTCGAACATCCTGTCCACGCTCAATGCCGGTGCCACCACGCCGGGCGCCGAGACGTACGCGTCCTACAACGGCACCTCGATGGCGACCCCGCATGTCGCCGGCGTCGTGGCGTTGATCCAGTCGGTGGCGACCACGCCGAAGACGCCGGCGCAGGTCGAGGCGCTGATCAAGGGCAATGTCACCGCGTTCCCGTCGACGCCGTCGCAGCCGATCGGTCCGGGCATCCTCAATGCCAAGGCCGTGGTCGACGCCACCAACGGCACCACGCCGCCACCGACCGCCACGCCGCTGACCAACGGCGTCGCCGTGACCGGCGTCAGCGGTGCCGCCGGCAGCGACAAGCTGTACTCGCTCGACGTGCCGGCCGGCGCCACTGGCCTGAAGTTCGTCACCACCGGCGGTACGGGTGATGCCGATCTGTACGTGAAGTTCGGCAGCGCGCCGACCACGACCACGTTCGACTGCAAGTCCGAAGGCAGCAGCAACGCCGAGACCTGCAACATCGCCACCGCCCAGGCCGGCAAGTACTACGTGCTGGTGCGTGGCTACGCGGCGTACTCGGGACTGTCGCTGACCGGCAGCTACACCACCGGCGGTGGCGGCGGTACGCAGACCTACAGCAACACCGCGGACTTCACGATCAGCGACAACGCCACCGTCGACAGTCCGATCACGGTGTCGGGCCGCACCGGCAACGCGCCGAGCAACGCGTCGGTGACGGTCGCCATCGTCCACACCTACCAGGGCGACCTGAAGGTGGACCTGGTCGCGCCGGATGGTTCGCTCTACAACATCCACAACCGCACCGGCGGCAGTGCCGACAACGTCAACAAGACGGTCACGCTGAATCTCTCCAGCGAACCGCTCAACGGCACGTGGAAGCTGCGCGTCAACGACAACGCCGGCGGCGATACCGGCTACATCAACAGCTGGAGCGTCACGTTCTGAGTTGATGGAAGTCAGTTGCGCGCACACTTAAGCGCCCCGGTTCTTGCCGGGGCGCTTTTTTGTGCGTGCCGGCCGCATTCCCGGTCTTCGTCTTTTTTTGCCCGTCGTTCCCGCGAAGGCGGGAACCCATGGACGTTGCCCTCTTTTCCGACGCACATCACACAACATCCCCGGCGCAAGTTCGCGTGCATCCCCCGTGTTGGGGAAATGGCCTGCGTCGCTACATTCGTCTCCAGCGGTGTGGGGCCGCTCGTCCATTTCGCTGTTCGAGCCAGGGGATTTCCACGATGTCTTTCCAACCACCACGTCCTAACCGTGTGCGATCGCTGTTCGCTGCCGTTGCCGTCGCGCTGTCTGTCACCGCCTCGCCGGCGACTGCACAGCACACGCGCGTCGATATTTCCGGTATGGAGGCGAGCGGTCGCTATGACCGCTTCATCGTCAAGTACCGGGATGGCAGTGCCGCCCTGGCCGATCCGGCGGCCATGGCGCGTTCGCTTCATTCCGCCGTGCCACCGCAGGGACGCAGGCGTGGCAACCGCATGGTCCTCACTCACGTGCGGCGCATCGCCACCGGCGCAGAACTGGTCGGTGCGAGCCGTTTGCTGGATCGGGCCGAGGCCGCTTCATTGATGCGGCAGATCGCCAGCGACCCGGACGTGGAGTACGTCGAAGTCGATCGCCTGTACCGGCCGACCTGGGAAGCCGATGACCCGCGCTTGCGCATGCAGTGGGGGCTCAGGGGTGCCTACGGAATCAACGCCGACAAGGCCTGGCGCCTCAATGACGGTAGCGGCACCGTGGTGGCGGTGATCGATACCGGCATCACCCGCCACAGCGATCTCGATGAGAACGTGCGTCCGGGTTACGACTTCATCAGTAGCACCCGCGTCGCCAATGACGGTGACGGGCGCGACGGCGATGCCTCCGACCCGGGCGACTGGGAACAGGCGGGACAGTGCGAGGAAGGGATGCCGGCGCTGGACTCCAGCTGGCATGGCACGCATGTCGCAGGCACGATCGCCGCGGTGACCGGCAACGCCAAGGGCGTGGCGGGTGTTGCAGGCAGCGCGTGGATCGTCCCGGTGCGGGTGCTGGGCACGTGCGGCGGCTACCGGTCCGACATTGCCGATGCGATCGTCTGGGCCTCCGGTGGCGCCGTCAAGGGAGTGCCAGCCAATGCCCACCCGGCCGAAATCATCAACCTCAGCCTCGGTGTTGGTGGCAACTGCAGCGCCACATTCCAATCCGCCATCAACGGCGCCGTCGCACGCGGTACGACGGTCGTCGTCGCCGCTGGCAACGCCGCGCAGGACGTTGCCGACCACTCCCCGGCCAACTGCAGGAACGTGATTGCAGTCGCTGCTACCCATCGGCGGGGCCGGCGTGCGAACTTCTCGAACTACGGGGCCGGCATCGACATTGCAGCACCTGGCATGGGCATCCTGTCGACCGTCAACAGCGGCAGGACCGTGCCCGAAGGCGAAAGCTACGGCTACGCCAGCGGGACCTCAATGGCGGCGCCGCACGTAAGCGGCGTGGCAGCGATGATCCAGTCCGTGTCGCGTACACCGAAGTCGCCGGCCGAGGTCGAGGCGTTGCTCAAGGCCACGGCTACCGCCACGAAGGCGCGAAAGTCAAAGCCGATCGGGGCCGGGATACTCAACGCCAGGGCGGCGCTGGATGTGGCCATCCCGCCATTGCCACCGCGGCCAGGAAATTAGGCGATCAGTTCGCTTCGAAGCGATTCGCCGCGACGTTCTTGCGCACCTTGGTCGGATCCCAGATGCGGCCGTTCATGGCGATGTAGACGCCGGGCGGCAGCGACTGCACCGCGCCGACCGCGCAGCCAACGTTGAACTCGGCATCGGAACCGCGGAAGCGCGCCGGGCTCAGCGCGCCGGTCAGCACGATCACCTTGTCGCCCAGGCTCGACAGCACCTTGGCGGTTTCCACCATGGTGTCGGTGCCGTGGGTGATCAGCACGTGGCGCGCCGGCTGCGCGGCGATGGTGGCGCGGATCAGCTGGCGGTCTTCTGCGGTGATGTGCAGCGAATCCTTGCGCAGGATCGGGATCACGTTGAACTGGAAGGCCACGCCCAGCTCGCGCAGGATCCCGCCGATCTGCGGCTCGCCGATCTGGTAGTCCGACTTGTCGTCGAAGTAGATCTTGTCGATCGTGCCGCCGGTGGTGACGATGCAGAGCTGATCCATCGTTGGTACGCGCGCTGGGGGAGATGGCGGAATTATACGGTCAGCGCTTGCGCGCGAACCGCGCCCGCAGCCCGGGCAGGTTGCCGGCCAGGATGATCACCAGCGCCAGCACGATCTCGGCGATGGCATAGCCGCGCTCGCCCGGGCGCGACCAGGCCACCATCACGCCATGGCTGAACCAGCCCAGCGCGAACACGCCGGCCCAGAAGGCGGCCTTGCGGCTGCCCCGCAGTGCCACCGCCGCCAGCAGCACCGGCGGCAGCGCGAACACCGCCAGCGCGACCCGCGCCGAGGGCTGTGGTGCAAACCAGGCCACGAACAACGCCGCCAGCGCCAGCAGTCCGGCGACCAGCACCTGCCGCGCGTTCATGCCGCCACCTTCGCGACCAGCGTCGCCAGGCGCCGGCCGAGCGCACGCGCCAGCTGCGCTTCCTCGTCCGTCGGTTGCGGATCGTCGCTGCTGCCGGCGACGTGGCTGGCGCCGTATGGCGTGCCGCCGCTGCGCGTGCTGGTCAGTGCCGGCTCGGTGTACGGGATGCCGACCAGTACGCAACCGTGGTGCAGCAGCGGCACCATCATCGTCAGCAGAGTCGATTCCTGGCCGCCATGCATCGTCGCGGTGGAGGTGAACACCGCCGCGGGCTTGTCGACCAGCGTGCCGCTGGCCCATTCGGCGCCAAGGCCGTCGAACCAATGCTTGACCGGAGCGGCCATGTTGCCGAAGCGGGTGGGGCTGCCCAGTGCGATGCCGGCGCACTCGACCAGGTCGCGGGCCTCGACATACGGGGCGCCATCGTCCGGCACCGGCGGGGCCGCGGTCTGCGTCACCGCCGCCACCGGCGGCACGGTGCGGATGCGCGCGGAGACGCCCTCGACCTCGCCAATGCCGCGCGCGATCTGCCGGGCCAGGCGCGCCACCGAACCGCCGCGGCTGTAATAGAGCACCAGAATCTCGGTCATCGCATTGCTTCGTGAGGCGGGCATCCCGTGAAGCGGGAAGGATAGAGGAAGTGCACGGACCACGGTGGAGCGGCTCCCACATCCGCTGCCCCGTGACCCCGCGCTCCCCGCGCATCGGTTACCCTCCGCCCGATGGAGCCACTGAACACCTTGAACCGCTGGAGCGAGCGCGCGCGAGACCGCGCACGTGCGGGCACGTTCTTCCGTTTCCTCGCCAAGCGCTTCCTCGACGACAACCTGTTCCAGGCCGCCGGCGCGCTGTCGTACACGACCGTGTTCGCGCTGGTGCCGCTGTCGATGGTGGTGTTCGGCGTGCTGTCGGCGTTTCCCGTCTTCGGCGAATGGAGCGATCGCCTCAGCGATTACATCTTCTCCAACTTCGTCCCCAGCGCCGCCCGCTCGGTGGAGTCCTACCTGAAGCAGTTCTCGGCCAACGCCGGCCAGCTCACTGCGGCCGGCGTGATCGCGCTGGTGGTGTCGCTGCTGATCACCCTCAACGGCGTGGAAGCGACGTTCAACCGGATCTGGCGGGTGAAGTCCGGGCGGCCCAAGGTGGGACGCTTCCTGGTCTACTGGACCGTGCTGACCCTGGGCGCGCTGATGGCCGCGGCAAGCCTGGCCATCTCGGCGCGGTTCTTCGCCATGTCGATGTTCGAAACCGAGGCCGGCCACATCCTGCAGAAGCTGATGCTGCGCCTCACGCCGATCGCCATCGAGCTGCTGGCCTTCGCCGCGATCTACCGGGTGGTGCCGCACCGCACGATCCAGTGGCGCCACGCCATCGCCGGCGCGATGCTGGCCACGTTCGGCTTCGAGTTCGTGAAGTGGGGCATCGGCCTGTACCTGGGCAACTTCGGTTCGTACTCGAAGATCTACGGCACGCTCGCATTCGTGCCGATCTTCCTGCTGTGGATCTACCTGAGCTGGGTGGCGATCCTGCTCGGTGCGTCGCTGGCCTCGTCGATGTCGGCGTTCCGCTACCAGCCGGCGAGCATGCGCCTGCCGCTGGGGCACGAGATATACGGCCTGCTGCGCCTGCTCGGGCGCTTCAACGAGGCGCGCCGGAAAGGCAACGGCCTGCACATCGTCGACATCGAGCAGCTCGAGCCGATGCTCACCGATGCGCTGGTGCAGCAGATGCTGGCCCAGCTCGACGAGATCAATGTCGTGCGCCGCGCCGAGGACGGCGAGTGGCTGCTCACCCGCGACCTCGACGAACTGACGCTGGCCGAGCTCTACGAAGCCTGCAACCTGCGCATCCCGATCGCCGAGGCGATATTGCCGTGCCGGGACGACGCGCTGGGTCGTTCCGCCATTTCGGTGCTCGACGAACTACGCATTCCCTTGCGCGAGCTGCTCAAGCGCCGCGCCTCCACCATTCATTCCGAAGAGGTCTAGTCCGATGCCGAGCCGCCTGCACGTTTCCATCCATGCCAAGGCCTGCGCCGCGACGGTCCTGGCCACGCTGCTGCTCGCCGCTTGCCAGAAGCCCGCGCCCGCGCCGGAAGCGCAGGCACCGGCCAAGCCCGAGGCCGCGCCCGCTGCTCCGGCGGCACCGGCTGAGCCAGCCAAGCCGGCGGCGCCGTCCGACACGCCCGAACTGAAGATCGCCACCGTCGACGGCAAGCCTTACGACCTGGCCGAACATCGCGGCAAGTGGGTCGTGGTCAATTTCTGGGCGACGTGGTGCAAGCCCTGCCTGAAGGAAATGCCTGAGCTGTCGGCGCTCGATGCCATGCGCGAGCACGTCGAAGTGCTGGGCCTGGCGTACGAGGAAATTGCCCCGGCCGACATGCGCGCCTTCCTGACCAAGCACCCGGTGTCGTATCCGGTCGCCATCGTGGACACGTTCAATCCGCCGGCGGCATTCGAGACGCCGCGCGGTCTGCCCATGACCTTCCTGATCGGTCCCGACGGCAAGATCGCCGACAAGTTCCTCGGCCCGGTCACCGCGCACGACATCGAGGCGGCGATCGCCAAGGCCGGTGGCCCGCAGGCGCAGCCTGCGGACGCCGCGAAGAAGTCATGAGCGCGGCGCGCTTCATCGTCAGCGGTCGCGTGCAGGGCGTGTTCTTCCGCGCCTCGACCCGCGACCAGGCGCTGGCGCTGGGCCTGCGCGGATTCGCCAGGAACCTGCCGGACGGCCGCGTGGAAGTGCTCGCGGCCGGAGACGACATTGCGCTCGACCGCCTCGCCGCATGGCTGCGGCAAGGCCCGGCCACCGCGCAGGTGGACGACCTCGAGCGCCTTCCCGCCCTCGACACCGAAGCCGGCGAAACCTTCACCATCGCGTAGCCCGGAGTAGCCCGGGTAAGCAAAGCGCACCCGGGGAGCCGTCCGCCTACCCCTTAACCGACCGTATCGGCTTGATCACCCCAAACCGCTCCTTCTTCGCCTTCCCCGCCAACGGCTCGAACACGATCGACTCCTCGCCGACATGCGTATCCGGCAGCCGGTCGAGCAGGTCGCGGATCAAAGTCAGCCGTCCACGCTTCTGATCGTTGAAGTCGACCAGCGTCCACGGCGCATGCTTGCTGTGGGTGGCCTTGAGCATGGCTTCGCGCGCCTGCGTGTAAGCGTCATAGCGCTTGCGCGCTTCGAAGTCGATCGGCGACAGCTTCCAGCGCTTGAGCGGGTCGTCGAGGCGCTCGAGGAAGCGCTGTTCCTGTTCGTCCTGGTCGCAGCACAGCCAGTACTTGAACAACAGCACACCGTCGTCGACCAGCAGTTTTTCGAACGTCGGCGTCTGCCGAAGGAAGGCCTTCACCTGTGCGTCCTTGGCGAACCCCATCACCTGCTCGACGCCCGCGCGGTTGTACCAGCTGCGATCGAACAGGGCGATTTCGCCGGCCGCGGGCAGGTAGGGCACGTAGCGCTGGAAATACCACTGCGCGCTTTCGCGCTCGGTCGGCTTGGGCAGTGCGACCACCTGGCACTGGCGCGGGTTGAGGTGTTCAGCGATCGCGCTGATCGCGCCGCCCTTTCCGGCCGTGTCGCGGCCTTCGAACAGCACCACCAGGCGACGGCCCGTGTGCTTGAGCCAGCGCGCCATGTTGGCCAGTTCGATCTGCAGCGGCTCGAGCCGGGCTTCGTATTCCTTGCGCTTGAGGTCGCCCATCACTTGCTCCTGCGACGTGGTTTGGCTTTGTCGCTGCCGGCCATGCCGCGCGCCACTTCCAACAGTGCGCCTTGCTGGCGCGTGGTGAGGGCGCGATAGGCGTTGAGCAGGTCGTGTTCGCCCTGGGTGCGGGCGGGGTCGAGGGTGCTGGCCAGTTCGGCGAGCAGCGCGCCGGCCGGTACGCCGAAGGCGCGTGCCAGGGCGTCGAGTTGTTCCTTGCCGGGCATTTTGTCGCCGCGCAGCCAAGCGCTCACCGTGGCGACGCCGGCGCGGGGTATGGCGGTGGCGATGTCGGCTGCGCTGAGGCCTCGGGCCCTGGCCAGCAGTTGCAGGGTGGTGTCCAACGGCATGGTCTGGCTCCGGTGGTTGAACCCATCGATCGGGTTGCGGGTCAGCGTTCCTTGAGGCGCGGGCGCAGGGTGGCCAGGTTGCAGGGCCTGGTGCGCGCGTCGAGCTGGTTGCGGATGATCTTTTCCCAGGCGGTGCGGCAGGCCGAGGTGGAGCCGGGCAGGGCGAAGACGAAGGTGCCGTTGGCGAGGCCGGCGAAGGCGCGCGATTGCACGGTGGAGGTGCCGATCTCGTCGTAGCTGATGGCGCGGAACAGTTCGCCGAAGCCGGGCATCTGTTTGTCGAGCAGTGGCAGCAGGGCTTCGGGGGTGGAGTCGCGGCCGGTGAAGCCGGTGCCGCCGGTGACGAGGATGCCGTCGATGTCGTCGTCGGCGATCCATTGCGAGACGACGGCGCGCAGGCGGTAGCGGTCGTCGGGCAGCAGTTTGCGGTCGGCGAGGCGGTGGCCGTCGGCGGTCAGCGATTGCACGAGGTAGTCGCCGGAGCTGTCTTCGGCGAGGGTGCGTGAGTCCGATACGGTCAGCACGCAAAGATTCAGGGGGATAAGGTCAAGTTGGGCAGTCATGGCGGCGAGCCTAACCGATCCGCTGTGTGACGGCGGTGGTTGCCTCAGGTGCGGGAGTGCTTGCTTCGTTGCGGCGTCGTCCGCCGGGTCGGGGATTGCTCCGCCCCTTCGTCGGACATCCTGTCCGAAGGCGGGGCGTGGGCCATCCATGGCCCACTGCGGATCAATCCCCGACCCGTCGGCCGACGCTCCGCCGTGTCATTGCCCAGTCTTCGGTATCAACCCGTCATTCCCGCGAAGGCGGGAACCCATGGACGTTGCTCCTACGCGCGGCGAGCCATCCCACGCACCGCGACGGCAAAGTCACGCGCAAATCCACGCATGTCAAACAGTCCGCTCTCGCTTCGCCGGCGCGCCAGTTCGTCCTTCAGCGCAGCCAGCGCGTGCGGATCCCTTCCAAACGACACCGCGCGTGCCACGAACGCCGCATCGTCGACGACATTCATCTCCGTCATGCCCAGGTGGTGATTGAGGCTGCCGGCGACGCGCGCCGCGAACGTCTCGCCCGGTCGCGTCAGCACCGGGCATCCTGCCCACAGTGCGTCCGATGCCGTGGTGTGGGCGTTGTAGGGTTCGGTGTCGAGGAACAGGTCGGCGTGCTGCAGGCGCGCCATGTATTCGGCATGCGGTTGCTTGGGCATGAACACCAGTCGTGCCGGGTCGATTCCCTGCATGCGTGCGACGTCTTTCAGGCGTTCGTCGGCGTGGCCCGGGCCGGACAGCAGCCACAGCACGCTGCCGGGGACTTCGCGCAGCACCGTCAACGCGCGCATGACGCTGCGCGGGTTGAGCTTGTAGCTGTTGTTGAAGCAGCAGAACACCACGCCTTCGCCGTAGTCGCCACGTTCCGGCAGCCCGCACTGCGCGCGCGACGGTGGCGGCAGGATCGCGCGGGTGGTGTCGGACGGTTGGAAGCAGCGCGGCAGCCAGGTGACGGCTTCGCTGAAGTCGTTCGCCATTGTTTCCGGAAGCACGAAGCGATCGGCCAGTACGTGGTCGATCCACGGCGCGCCCGAGGTGCCCGGATAGGCCAGCCAGTTCACCTGCACCGGGGCCGGACGCATCGCCAGTACTTCCGGCGCGCCGCCACCGCCCCAGCCGCGCAGGTCGAACAGCACGTCGATGCCGGCCGCGCGGATCGCCATGGCGACCTGCGCGTGTGCGCGCATCGATACGTCATGCAGCGTGTGCGCGGCCGCCAGCAGGCGCTGCCGGATCGGGCTTCCGTCGTCGCGGTTGAGCGCGAACAGGTGGATCTCCAGTTCGCCCAGCGCCTTGAGCTGCTCGAACATGGCCGCCGTCAGCAAGCCTGTCGGGTGCGCGCCAAATCCGTTCGAGAGGAATCCGACGCGCAGCGGTGCGTCCACCGGCACCGGCGGCGGTGGCGGCAGCGGGCGAACGCTGGCGGCCACTTCGGCCGCACGCAGTCGCGCGCATTGCAGTTGTTCCTGCGCGCTGGCGTCTTCGCTGAGGAAGGCGAACGGTTCCACCGATGCGCGCGCGTTGTTGACCGCATCGCGGACCTGCCGCGCAAGCGCGTCGAGGTCGCGCCAGTCGCACAGCTTGCGTCGCCATGCCAGCAGGTAGGCGGCCAGCTGCGGTTCGTCCGGAGCCAATGCGTGCGCACGCGCGTAGGCCTGCGACGCGGCCTCGGCTTCGCCGGTGTCCTCCAGGGCATGCCCCAGCCAGACCGCGATGCCGGGATGGTCGGGTGCGTGGGCCGCAGCGGCACGCAGGCTGGCGACGGCATCGCCGCGCTGGCCCTGCAGCCATTGCGCGCGCCCCAGTCGCGCCAGTGCTTCGGGGTGGCCGGGCCGCAGTGCGAGTGCGCGCTGCGCGGCCATCCCGCCGGCGACGGCATCGCCGCGGTCTAGCTCATGCTCGGCCAGCATGATCCAGGCATAGGCATCGCCGGGATTGCGCTCGAGCGCACGGCGCAATTCGATGCGCGGATCGTTGTGCACGGCTCAGGCCAGGGCCAGGTGGTAGCGAAGCGTGCCGTCGTAGAGCTGCCAGCCGCCAGACTCGTACAGGGCCTGGGCGCTGCGGTTGTCGGGCGTGGTTTCCAGCTCGAGGCGGATCGCGCCGTCATCGCGCGCGAACATCGCCGCGGCGGTCAGCAGCGCCTGCGCCACACCTTGCCGGCGTGCGCCCCGGTCGACATAGAGATCGTTGAGCACCCAAACGCGCGCGGCGCGCACCGACGAGAACGTGGGGTAGAGCTGGGTGAAGCCGACCGCTGTGCCGTCATTGGTGGCCAGCAGGATGACGGACTCGTCGCGTTCGATGCGTTCGTGCAGGAACTGCCGTGCCAGTGCCGCATCCTGCGGTTGCTCATAGAACATGCGGTAGGCGTCGAACAGCGGTGCTAGCTGGTCGAGGTCGGTGAGCGTGGCGCGCTTGATCTCGAGGGGCATGGCGAATCCTTCGGCACGAAGTGGGGTCGATTGTAGACAACCCGCAGGAGCCGGCGCCGCCCTCAGGCGTCGTGCGTCAGTCGCGCCAGTTCGTCGGCCTGGTGTTCGTGCTGCAGGCGTCCGAGCAGTTCGTCCATGCTGCCCTCGATCACGTTGGGCAGGTCGTAGAGCGTGAGCCCCTCGACGCGGTGGTCGGTGATGCGGCCCTGCGGGAAGTTGTAGGTGCGGATGCGCTGGCTGCGGTCGCCGCTGCCGACCTGGAGCTTGCGCAGCGAGGCCTGCGCGGCGGCGGCCTTGGCCGCCTGCGCCTCGGCCAGGATCGCGACCAGGCGCTTCATTGCCTTGTCGCGGTTGGCGTGCTGGCTGCGTTCGGTCTGGCATTCGACGACCACGCCACTGGGCACGTGGGTGATGCGGATCGCCGATTCGGTCTTGTTGACGTGCTGGCCGCCGGCACCGCTGGAGCGGAAGGTGTCGACCTTCAGGTCGGCCGGGTTGATCTCGATCGGCTCACCTTCGGCCTCGACCGCAATGATCGCCACCGTCGCCGCCGAGGTATGGATGCGTCCCTGCGACTCGGTCGCCGGCACGCGCTGCACGCGGTGGGTGCCCGATTCGAATTTCATACGCGAGTACGCGCCGCGTCCTTCCACGCGTGCGATGACTTCCTTGAAGCCGCCGTGTTCGCCCGGGCTGCTGGATTCGATCTCGACCTTCCAGCCTTGCCGCTCGGCATAGCGCGCATACATGCGGAACAGGTCGCCGGCGAAGATCGCCGCTTCGTCGCCACCGGTGCCGGCGCGGACTTCCAGGTAGATGTCGCCGTCGTCGCGCGGGTCCTTCGGCACGAGGTGGGCGAGCAGTTCGATTTCGAGCTGCTGCAGGCGCGTATTGGCGGCGGCGATTTCCTCTTCCGCCAGCTCGGCCAGTTCCGGATCGCTGCGCATGCCCTCGGCAGCGGCCAGGTCGCGTTTGGCCTGCGCCTCCGCGGACAAGGCATTCGCCACCGGCTCGAGCTGGGAGAACTCGCGCGAGAACTTGCGGAAGCGGTCGGCATCGCCGATGACGCCCGGGTCGGACAACAGCCGCTCGAGTTCTTCGCGGCGTTCGACGAGGGCTTCGAGCTTGCGGCGCAGGGTAGGGGTCATGGACGAACCGGGTGTGGTGGAAGGGAGCAGGCAGTGCCGCGGCGGAGACCGTCGCTAGGCTTCGCGCTGCTCGTCCTTGCCGTCACCGGGTTCGCTTTCGGGGAAAAGCTTTTCTGCCGCCCGCGCCAGTTCGACGTTCCCGCTCAGTGCCGCCTCGCGCAATGCAACCGTCGGCGCGTGCAGCAGCCGATTGGTGAGCGTGTGGGCGAGGAAGTTCAGCACGTCCTGCGGGTCCTGGCCTGCGGCCAGTTGCTGCTGCGCCCTGGCCAGCACATCGGCCTTGGCGGTTTCGCCATGCGCGCGCAGGCGCTTGAGCGGCGCGGTGCGGGTGCTGGCGGCGATCGTTTCGGTGAAGCGCTCCACCTGCAACTCGACGATGGCCTCGGCTTCGGTCGCCGCTTCGCGACGACTGCGGCGGTTGTCCTCGATCGCCCGTTCCAGGTCGTCGACGGTGTACAGGAACACGTCCTTCAGCTCGGCGACGTCCGCGGCGATGTCGCGCGGCACGGCCAGGTCGAGCAGCAGCATCGGCCGGTGCCGGCGAGTCGCCAGCGCCGCGGTGACATTGGCCTTGCGCAGGATCGGATCGCGGCTGGCGGTGGCCGAGATCACCACGTCGGCCTCGCCCAGGTGCTTGTCCAGCTCGCTCAGCGGCAGGGCGACGCCGCCGTGGCGGGTGGCCAGTTCCTGCGCGTGGGCCAGCGTGCGATTGGCCACCAGCAGGCGCTTCGCACGCGCCTGCACCAGATGGCGCGCGGCCAATTCGATGGTTTCGCCGGCGCCGATCAGCAGCACCGTCGAGTCCTCGAGGCGGGCGAAGGATTCCTGCGCCAGGCGCACCGCCGCCGACGCCACCGACACCGGATTGGCGCCGATGCGGGTATCGGTGCGGGCGCGCTTGGCGGTGGAGAAGGCGTGCTGGAACAGGCGGTCGAGCTGGCTGCCGAGGCTGCCGGCCGTGCGCGCCGTGGCCCAGGCGTCCTTCACCTGGCCCAGGATCTGCGGCTCGCCGAGCACCAGCGAATCCAGCCCGGTGGCGACACGAAACAGGTGGCGCACCGCATCGGCGTCGCGATGGCGATAGAGGTAGGCATGCAGGTCGCCGACCTCATCGGGGTGGGTGGCCAGCCAGTCGGCCAGGGCCTGGCCGTCGTCGTCGGCCACCGCGTACAACTCGGTGCGGTTGCAGGTCGACAGCAGGGCAACCTCGCTGACCTGCGGCAACGCGCGCAGCGCTTCGAGCGCCGCCGGCACGCTGTCGGCGGAAAACGCGACGCGCTCGCGCAGGCTGACCGGCGCGGTCTGGTGGTTGATGCCTAGTACGTACAAACTCATTTCAAACGCGCCGGGCTGCGCCGACTGGGGCCTCTTCCGTTCAGGTGCTTGCGATAAGCTGCTGGCTACCGCGGAGGCCGACATTCTACCGGCCCCGTCCCCTCCAGGTTGACCTGCAGGCTTGATCGATGCCCGTTGCCTTGCGCACGCAGTGTTTCATTCTCGCGGCCCTGTTGGCCGCCCAACCGCTGGCCGCCGCGGAGAAAGCCGCGAAACCGGGCCCGGTCGCCGACCCCACCGCCGCCTCGCTGGAGCCGCTGCTGGCCGGCGAGTTCGCCCTGCAGTCCGGGCGCCTGGACGAGGCCGCCAAGTCCTACCTGGACGCCGCCCGCGCCGCCGACGACGTCGCCCTGGCCGAGCGCGCCACCCGCATCGCCCTGCTCGCCAAGGACGACAAGCGCGCCGCCGAGGCGCTCGACCTGTGGCGCAAGCAGGGCGGCGAGGGCCTCAACCTCGCCGCCGCCGAAGCGGTCCTGGCCATCCGCCGCGGTGACGAGCGCGCTGCCCGCAAATACCTGACCCAGTTGCTGACCGCCCCGGGCGACAGCGGTTGGCGCCAGGCGCTGGGCGTGCTCAGCGGTGGCGCCCGCGATCCGAAGCAGTCGGCGCGCTTGCTGGAGCGGCTGGTCAAGGACGGCAAGATTCCCAACAAGCTCCCGGCCTGGCTGGCCTTCGGTGGCCTGGCACAGGGGCTGGAACAGCCCGAGCTGGTCGAGCGCATCGTCGCCGAAGTGGTCGAGCGCTTCCCCGGCGAGGCCCGCGTCGGCCTGCTGCGTGCCAGCCAGCTGCGCGAAGCGGGCAAGGAAGACGAGGCGCGCAAGCTGCTGGCCTCGCTGTCCGAGCAGGCCGGCAACGACCGCGACCTGCGCCGTGCAATCGCCGACGAATACCACCGGTTGGGTGATTACCAGGCCGCCGAAGCCGTGCTCGCCAAGGGCCCCCAGGACGACCAGACCTACGCCCTGCGCGCCGCGCTGTTGGCGCAAAGCGAAGACAAGCAGTCGCTGACGCGCCTTTACGACGAATTGCGCGCCGGCGCCGCGCAGCCCGATCCGCAGCGCCGCCTGCTGCTGGGCCAGATGGCCGAGTTCCTCGATCGCTTCGACGAAGCGCTGGAGTGGTACCGCGGCGTGCCCGGTGGCGAACAGCGCTGGGCCGCGCGCCTGCGCAGCGCCAATGTGCTGCACGAACTCGACCGCGACGCCGAGGCCTACAAGCTGCTGCGCGAGCTGCAGGCCGATGCCGCGGCCGACGACGAATCCCGTCGCGACGCCTACCTTCTCGAGGCGGCATTGCGCGAGAAGGACAAGGACCAGCCGGGCGAGTCGGACGTGTATGCGCGCGGCCTCGCTGCGTTCCCGGACGACCCGGAAATCCTCTACGCCCGCGCCCTGAGCTGGGAGCGGCACGACGACATCGCGCGGGCCGAGGCCGACCTGCGGAAGATCCTCGTCGCCGAGCCGGACAATGTCGCAGCGCTCAACGCGCTGGGCTACACGCTGGCCGACCGCACCACGCGCTACCAGGAAGCATTGCAGCTGATCGAGCGTGCCCGCACCGCCGAACCCGACAATCCCGCGATCGTCGACAGCTACGGCTGGGTGCTCTACCGCATCGGACGCAACGAGGAAGCGCTGGTCGAGCTGCGCCGCGCCCTGACCCTGCAGAAGGACGCCGAGATCGCCGCGCACCTGGCCGAAGTGCTGTGGGTGACCGGTCGCAAGGACGAGGCACGCAAGTACTTCGAGCAGTCGCGCAAGCTCGACCCGGACAACCGCTCGCTGCTGCGCGCGCTGGAGAAGACGGGCGCATGAGGATTTCTGTCTGTGTAGCGGCCCTGTCGATGGCCATGCTCGCCGGCTGCGTGTCGAGCCCGACCCGCGCCCCGTCCGTGCCGGTCGACCCGGTCCAGGCGCAGGCCAACGACCAGCGCCGCGGCGAGATCGACGACTGGACCCTCACCGGCCGCATCGCCGTCTCCAACGGCAAGCAGGGTGGCAGCGGCCGCATCGACTGGCAGGAGACGAAGGGCGGTTATTCCATCTCGCTCAGCGCGCCGGTGACCCGCCAGAGCTGGCGCCTGAGTGGCGACGCCACCGGTGCACGCCTGGAAGGTGTCGAAGGCGGCCCGCGCGAGGGCGCGGACGTCGAATCCATGTTGCAGGCCACCACTGGCTGGGACGTTCCCGTGCGCGCCCTCGCAGACTGGGTGCGCGGCATCGGCGCGGCGAGCGCCGAGTACGGGCCGGCGAAGATCGAATACGGCGCCGGCAACCTGCCGTCGCGCCTGCAGCAGGCCGGCTGGCTGATCGAATACCAGGACTGGCAGCCGGCCGCCGATGGCCCGGTGATGCCGGCCCGGCTGGTGGCTACCCGCGGCCAGGCCAAGGTTCGGCTGATCGTCGATCAGTGGTCGCTCGGCCCGCAATGAGCCCGGGGACGGATGACGGGGGCGCCGGAAGCGGCTGGTCGCTGTGGCCGGCCCCGGCCAAGCTGAACCTGTTCCTGCGTATCACCGGCCGCCGAGACGATGGTTACCACCTCCTGCAGACCGTTTTCCGGCTGCTCGACTGGGGCGACTCGATCCGCGTGCGGGTCCGCGATGACGGCCAGATCCGCCGCCACGGCGCCAGCGCGCCCGGCGTGGCCGAGGCCGACGATCTGACGGTCCGAGCCGCGAAGTTGTTGCAATCGGCGTCTAACACCTCGCATGGTGCCGACATCATCGTCGAAAAACGCATTCCATCCGGTGGCGGCTTCGGCGGCGGTTCGTCCGATGCGGCGACCGTGCTGGTGGCCCTCGACGCGCTATGGGGGACCGCTCTGGGCGAGGACCGGCTGGCCGACCTGGGGCTGCAACTGGGTGCCGACGTGCCGGTGTTCGTGCGCGGCCGCAACGCCTGGGCCGAAGGGGTGGGCGAGCAGCTCGCCCCGATCGATCTGCCGCCGGCCTGGTATGTGCTCGCCGACCCCGGCGTTCATGCGCCCACGGCAGCGCTTTTCCGTGCCCCTGAATTGACGCGTGATGCCGCGCCCGCGACAATAGCGGACTTCGTTTCGGGTGTGCCGCTCGGGAATGCGTTCGAGCCGGTATTGCGTGTGCGCGAACCCGCCGTAGAGGCGGTGTTTGCAGCACTTTCGCAGATCGGTTCGCCGCGCCTGACCGGGTCGGGCAGCGGCTGTTTCGTCGAATTCGCATCACGCGAGGACGCCGAGGCGGCTCTGGTGGCACTACCGCAGGGTCTTCGGGCCTGGCTGGCAACGGGAGCCTCGCGCTCGCCGCTGCTGGAGGCGCGAAGCAGGTGGGAAGGAGCGGGGAGAGAGTAGTAGCCGCCAGGCTCCGGCTCATTCCCGGCTGCAGTCCCCAAGACCTTATGTACCTCATGTACCTCATGCAGGGGCGTCGCCAAGAGGCCCAAGGCACCAGGTTTTGATCCTGGCATCCGTAGGTTCGAATCCTACCGCCCCTGCCAATTCATAGCGGCCCGCTCCGGCGTTTGCGGTGTGGACGCCCCCGGATTAACCGCCACGGTCAGAGCGAAGCGGAGAGCACTGTGCAAAACGATCGGAACCTGCTGATTTTCAGCGGCAATGCCAACCGCCCGCTCGCCGACGCGGTGTGCAAGGAACTGGGCATCCGCCTGGGCAAGGCACTCGTCAGCCGTTTCTCGGACGGCGAGGTGCAGGTCGAGATCGAAGAAAACGTGCGCCGCCAGGAAGTGTTCGTCATTCAGCCGACGAACGCGCCCACGGCCGAGAATTTCATGGAACTGCTGGTGCTGGTGGACGCGCTCAAGCGCGCCTCGGTGGCCAGCGTGACCGCAGTGGTGCCGTACTTCGGCTACGCCCGCCAGGATCGCCGCCCGCGCTCGTCGCGCGTGCCGATCACGGCCAAGGTGGCGGCCAAGATGTTCAGCGCCGTCGGTACCGATCGCGTGTTGACGGTGGACCTGCACGCCGACCAGATCCAGGGTTTCTTCGATATCCCGGTCGACAACGTGTATGCCTCGCCGCTGCTGCTCGCCGACATCTGGCGCGCGCACGGCACCGACAACATGGTGGTGGTCTCGCCTGACGTGGGCGGCGTGGTCCGCGCCCGCGCGATCGCCAAGCGCCTCGACGACGCCGACCTGGCGATCATCGACAAGCGGCGCCCGCGCGCCAACGTGTCGACGGTGATGAACATCATCGGTGACGTCGAAGGCAAGACCTGCGTTCTCGTCGACGACATCGTCGACACCGCCGGTACGTTGTGCGCCGCCGCCGCTGCCCTCAAGCAGCGCGGTGCGCTCAAGGTCGCCGCCTACTGCACCCATCCGGTGCTGTCGGGCGCGGCGATCGACAACGTGACCAAGTCGCAGCTCGACGAGCTGGTGGTGACCGACACCATCCGCCTGTCCGACGCGGCCAGGGCCTGCAACAAGATCCGCCAGCTCAGCGTTGCCGAACTGCTGGCTGAAACGATCCGCCGCGTTGCCTTCGGCGAATCGGTCAGCTCGTTGTATGTAGATTGAGAGCAGTCGACTAACCAGTCGACTGAAGAATTCGCGGCGACGGCTCCGGTCGTTGCCGCAACGCCGCTCACCTGGTCGCGGGTGAGCGTTCATCCCCGTCGCGAGACGGGTTCATTGCAGTAAAAGTGAGTAATCCAAATGTCTGAACACATCCTCAAGGCCACTGGCCGCAGCGTCGAAGGGAAGGGTGCGAGCCGCCGTCTTCGTCATGCCGCCAGCATCCCGGCCATCGTCTACGGCGGCAACGCCGCGCCGCAGCCCATCCAGCTCGACCACGAGAAGACCTGGCTGGCCCAGCAGAACGAGTGGTTCTACTCCTCGATCCTGACCCTCGAGATCGACGGCAAGGCCGAGCCGGTCCTGCTGCGTGACATGCAGCGCCATCCGTTCAAGCAGATCATCATGCACCTGGACTTCCAGCGCGTTGACCTGAACCAGGCGCTGAAGGCTGCCGTGCCGCTGCACTTCCTCAACCAGGAAACCTCGCCGGCCGGCAAGGCCGCCGACGTGGTCATCACCCACGAGCTCAACGAAGTCACCGTCAGCTGCCTGCCGAAGGACCTGCCGGAGTTCATCGAAGTCGACCTGGCCAAGCTGGCCGTCGGCGACGTGGTGCACCTGTCGGACATCAAGCTGCCCAAGGGCGTCGAGCTGCCGGAACTGAAGCTGGGCAAGGAACACGACGTCGCCGTCGTGATGGCCAAGCACGGTCGCGTCGAAACCGAAGAAGCCTCGGCCGAGACCCCGGCCGAAGTGCCGGCGACCAAGGCCGCCAAGAAGGACGAGAAGTAATCACGTCCCGTGCGCCTGCCCGCGATCGCGGGCAGGCCACTGCGTGAGATTCTCTGATGGCTGCTGGTCTGCGCCTCATTGTCGGCCTGGGAAATCCCGGCGCCGAACACCTCCGGACCCGGCACAACGCCGGGTTCTGGTTTGTGGACGCCCTGGCTTCACGCCTGGGCGGCCGCTTTGGTCTGGAATCCAAGCTGTTCGGCGAGACCTGCAAGGTCGACATCGCCGGCCAGCCGGTCTGGCTGCTCAAGCCGGCCACTTTCATGAACCTGTCCGGCAAGTCGGTCACCGCGGCCCTGCGCTACTGGAAGATCGAACCGGAACAGATGCTCGTCTGCCACGATGAGCTCGACCTCGATGCCGGCGTCGCCCGCATCA
Organism: Lysobacter sp. GCM10012299; assembly: GCF_042649405.1. Classification (NCBI taxonomy): domain Bacteria; kingdom Pseudomonadati; phylum Pseudomonadota; class Gammaproteobacteria; order Lysobacterales; family Lysobacteraceae; genus Lysobacter; species Lysobacter sp. GCM10012299. The sequence continues at coordinate 401,255 of NZ_JBHRZC010000001.1, forward strand.
AGTTCGACGGCGGCCACGGCGGCCAGAACGGCCTGCGCGACATCAGCCAGCTGCTCGGCCACGGCAAGTACCACCGCCTGCGCATCGGCATCGGCCATCCCGGCCACAAGGATCGCGTCACCTCCTGGGTGCTCGGCCGTCCCGGCAGCGCCGACGAGGCGATGATCCTGCGCGCCATCGACGATGCCCAGGACGTATTGCCGCTGGCAGTCAGCGGCGACTTCAACGAGGCCATGAAGCGGCTGCACACGCCGCGGGCCTGAGTTCCACCCCCATTCCTGGTGTCGGCGCTGCCGGCACTGCAACAGAGCGAGAAAGCGTCATGGGCATCAAATGCGGCATCGTCGGCCTGCCTAACGTCGGCAAGTCGACCCTCTTCAATGCCCTGACCAAGGCCGGCATTGCGGCGGCCAACTTCCCGTTCTGCACGATCGAACCCAATGTCGGCGTGGTGCCGGTGCCCGATCCGCGCCTGATCGCGCTGTCGGAGATCGTCAAGCCGCAGAAGTGCATCCCGACCGCGGTCGAGTTCGTCGACATCGCCGGCCTCGTCGCCGGCGCCGCCAGCGGCGAAGGCCTGGGCAACAAGTTCCTCGCCCACATCCGCGAGGTCGACGCGATCACCCACGTGGTGCGCTGCTTCGAGAACCCGGACGTCATCCACGTCAACAACAAGGTCGACCCGATCGCCGATATCGAGACCATCGATACCGAGCTGGCCCTGGCCGACCTGGAGTCCGTTGAGAAGGCGCTGCAGCGCGCCGAGCGCACCGCCAAGACCGGCGACAAGGACGCCAAGATCCGCGTCGAAGTGCTCGGCCGCGTCCGCGCCGGTCTCGATTCGGGCAAGCCGGCGCGCGCGCTGGGCCTGTCGGAAGACGACCGCCTGCAGGTGCGCGACCTGTTCCTGCTGACCCTCAAGCCGGTCATGTACGTCGCCAACGTCCTCGAGGACGGGTTCCACGACAACCCGCACCTGGACGCCGTGCGCGAGCGCGCAGTGGGCGAGGGCGCCGAGGTGGTGCCGGTGTGCGCGGCGATCGAGGAAGAGCTCAGCCAGCTCGAGGATGCCGACCGCGACGCCTTCCTGACCGATCTCGGTCTCGACGAGCCGGGCCTGAACCGCGTCATCCGCGCTGCCTACAAGCTGCTGGGCCTGCAGACCTATTTCACCGCCGGCGTGAAGGAAGTCCGCGCGTGGACGGTGAAGTCCGGCTCGACCGCGCCGCAGGCCGCGGCGGTGATCCACACCGACTTCGAGAAGGGTTTCATCCGCGCCGAAACCATCGCGTATGACGACTACATCAAGTACAAGGGCGAATCCGGTGCCCGCGACGCCGGTCGCCTGCGCCTGGAAGGCAAGGAATACCGCGTCCAGGAAGGCGACGTGCTGCATTTCCGCTTCAACGTCTGATTCAACGGTCGGACCAAAGAAAATGCCCCGCCGAAGCGGGGCATTTTCATTTTTGCCCTTCGTTCGAACGAATCACCCGCCGCCGAACCGGTAGGTCATCTGCAGGTGGCAAGCTTGATACTCGCGAGGTCTGCCAGGCCGCGCCCTCGGGTGCCGCCGGCAGCCCCGCCGGCCTGGCGCGCTAGGCCACCATTTCCAACGTTCGCGTTACCACCTGCACAGCAAACACCCTTCGAGGCTCTTCCATGATCCGTTTACATCGCCTGTTCGCCGTCCTGGCGCTCTGTCTGTCCGCTCCTGCCGCGATGGCAGCCGGGAAAACCGGCACCGTCCTGGTCATCCATGGCGGGGCAGGGGTCGAGCGCAGCGGGATGACCCCGGAAAGCGAGGCCCGGGCCCGCGCGGCGCTCGAGCGGGCCCTGCGCAAGGGCCATGAGGCGCTGGTGGCCGGCAAGCCGGCGCTGGACGCGGTCACCGCGGCCATCACCGTGCTGGAGGACGACCCCGAGTTCAACGCCGGCAAGGGCGCCGTGTTCAACCACGACGGCAAGAACGAGCTGGACGCCTCCCTGATGGACGGCAAGACCCTGGCCGCCGGCGCCGTGGCCGGCGTCCACCGGGTGCGCAATCCGATCCTGCTGGCGCGGGCGGTCATGGAGCATTCCGAGCACGTGATGATGGTCGGCGACGGCGCCGAGGCCTTTGCCGAGGAGCAGGGCATCGAGCTGGTCGATCCGTCCTATTTCCGCACCGAGAAGCGCTGGCAGCAGCTGCAGAAGGCCCTGCGCGAGGAGGCGGCCAAGAAGGCCTCCACCGACCTGGAAACAGCAAAGCACTTCGGCACCGTCGGCGCGCTGGCCCTTGATTCCAAGGGGTATCTGGCCGCAGGCACCTCGACCGGCGGCATGACCAACAAGCGCTACGGCCGCGTCGGCGACTCGCCGATCATCGGCGCCGGCACCTACGCCAATGCGCATTGCGCGGTGTCGGGCACCGGCTGGGGTGAGTACTACATCCGCGTGTCGGCGGCCCGGGAGATCTGCGCGCGCATGGAATACCTGCACGAATCGGCGCAGCAGGCCGGCGCGGCGGTGATCAACAAGGAAATCCCGGCCATGGGCGGCGACGGCGGCGCGATCGTGCTGGGCGCCGACGGCGCCGTGGCCATGCCGTTCAACACCGAAGGCATGTTCCGGGGCTGGATCGGCGCCGACGGCGTGCCACACGTGGCGATCTATTCAGACGACGCCCTGGCGATGCCCCCGGCCGCCAGCGCGCGCTGAGCGCCTGGCCTGCGCGGCGATGGCACGGCGATTGCCGTGTTCGCACTTTCGCGTTCAATCCCCGTTGACATGCCGCGCAACCGTCGTCAAAATTGCTGGCTCTTCACCCCTCGCAGCGTATTTGCGGAGGGTGGTCGAATGGAGGGATACCCAAGCGGCCAACGGGGGCAGACTGTAAATCTGCTGGCTTACGCCTTCGGTGGTTCGAATCCACCTCCCTCCACCAGTTCACGTGGTCGAAAGGTCGCAAGGCCAGCAGGTCGCAAGGCCAGCAGTACCAGGCAACAAACCGGTGGCGTTACCAACCATCGGCGCAGTACCCAAGCAGGTAGGTTCCGGCGCGGGAGTAGTTCAACGGTAGAACCTCAGCCTTCCAAGCTGATGGTGCGGGTTCGATTCCCGTCTCCCGCTCCATTGAACGCCGCGACGTCCCACCTGCTAGGCACAATCTGCTCACGTAGCTCAGTCGGTAGAGCACCTCCTTGGTAAGGAGGAGGTCGAAGGTTCGATTCCTTTCGTGAGCACCACTACAAGCGATCCACCAACGTAATTCCGTCCTACAAGCGAGAGTCGACTGTCATGGCCAAGGGTAAGTTTGAGCGCACCAAGCCGCACGTGAACGTGGGCACGATCGGTCACGTCGACCACGGCAAGACGACGCTGACGGCGGCACTGACGAAGGTGGGCGCGGAGCGTTTCGGTGGCGAGTTCAAGGCGTACGACGCGATCGACGCGGCGCCGGAAGAGAAGGCTCGCGGCATCACGATCTCGACCGCACACGTCGAGTACGAGAGCCCGAACCGCCACTACGCACACGTGGACTGCCCGGGCCACGCCGACTACGTGAAGAACATGATCACGGGTGCGGCGCAGATGGACGGCGCGATCCTGGTGTGCTCGGCCGCTGACGGCCCGATGCCGCAGACGCGCGAGCACATCCTGCTGTCGCGCCAGGTCGGCGTGCCGTACATCGTCGTGTTCCTGAACAAGGCCGACATGGTCGACGACGCCGAGCTGCTCGAGCTGGTCGAGATGGAAGTCCGTGAGCTGCTGTCGAAGTACGACTTCCCGGGCGACGACACCCCGATCATCCACGGTTCGGCCCGCCTGGCGCTGGAAGGCGACCAGTCGGAGATCGGCGTGCCGGCGATCCTGAAGCTGGTCGACGCGCTGGACACCTTCATCCCGGAACCGCAGCGTGACGTCGACAAGGCGTTCCTGATGCCGGTGGAAGACGTGTTCTCGATCTCGGGCCGCGGCACCGTGGTGACCGGCCGTATCGAGCGCGGCATCATCAAGGTCGGCGACGAAATCGAAATCGTCGGTATCCGTCCGACCCAGAAGACGACCGTCACCGGCGTCGAGATGTTCCGCAAGCTGCTCGACCAGGGCCAGGCAGGCGACAACGCCGGTCTGCTGCTGCGCGGCACCAAGCGTGACGACGTCGAGCGCGGCCAGGTGCTGTGCAAGCCGGGTTCGATCACCCCGCACACCGAGTTCGAAGCCGAGGTGTACGTGCTGTCGAAGGACGAGGGCGGCCGTCACACCCCGTTCTTCAAGGGCTACCGTCCGCAGTTCTACTTCCGCACGACCGACATCACCGGCGCAGTGACCCTGCCGGAAGGCGTCGAGATGGTCATGCCGGGCGACAACATCAAGATGGTCGTCTCGCTGATCAACCCGGTCGCGATGGACGAAGGCCTGCGCTTCGCAATCCGCGAAGGCGGCCGCACCGTCGGCGCCGGCGTCGTGGCGAAGATCATCAAGTAACGAATTGACCCGGGCGCGCGCAAGCGCGCCCGGCTTTGTCAGCTCGTCATCCCCGCGAAGGCGGGGATCCAGGGACGTCAGTTTTGCCGTAGATGTTGTTGGACTTCCCGGCGAGTCGGCAACGGCTCGCCGTCGCCGTCTAAGGGAGTCTGAACTTCGGTGCTGAATCCGGGTCCAACCCGCTTCAGGCAAATCCGTTAAGCTTTATCGATGTACGCCAGTAGCTCAATTGGCAGAGCAGCGGTCTCCAAAACCGCAGGTTGGGGGTTCGAGTCCCTCCTGGCGTGCCACTACATGCGGGCGCTTCCGCACAGCCCCGGTCATCCGTGGTCGGGTCGTACCACCTACAGACGTGGCCTCACCGCCGCGCGATGGATCGGATGAACAGCAAGGTCGAACAACACGGATCCTCCTCCGCCGGCGACATCGTCAAGTACGCACTTGCCGTGCTGCTGGTCGCCGCGGGCGTGGCCGCCTACATCTATTTCGACCAGTGGGCCGGCGCGCTGCGCGCCCTGGCCGTCGCTGGCGGCCTTGTCCTGGGTGCGGGTGTGTTCCTGACCAGCTCCAAGGGCCTGCAAACCCGCGAATTCCTGTCTGAATCGCGCTTCGAGCTGCGCAAGGTTGTCTGGCCGACCCGCCAGGAAGCCATGCGCACCACCTGGGTGGTCATGATTGCCGTCGCCGTGCTGAGCCTGATCTTGGCCGGTTTCGACGTGGTGATCCAGGCCGCAGTCAAGTTCCTGCTGGGGCGCTGAAGAAATGAGCGAAGTGCATAAGCGTTGGTACGTGGTACATGCCTACTCGGGCTTCGAGAAGTCCGTGGCGCAGGCGCTGCGTGACCGTATCGTGCGCGACGGCATGCAGGAGCGTTTCGGCGAAGTGCTGGTCCCGACCGAAGAAGTCGTGGAAATGCGCTCCGGCCAGAAGCGCCGTTCCGAGCGCAAGTTCTTCCCGGGCTATGTCCTGGTCCAGATCGCGACCCATGACGAAGCGGGCATCCCGCGCATGGACAACGAGAGCTGGCACCTGGTCAAGGAAACCCCGAAGGTGATGGGCTTCATCGGCGGCACCGCCGACCGCCCGCTGCCGATCGCCGACCACGAGGCCGACATGATCCTGCAGCGCGTGCAGGAAGGCGTCGAGAAGCCCAAGCCCAAGGTGCTGTTCGAGCCGGGCGAGATGGTCCGCGTCATCGACGGGCCGTTCAACGACTTCAACGGCGTGGTCGAAGAGATCAACTACGAGAAGAGCCGCCTGCGCGTGGCCGTGCTCATCTTCGGCCGCTCGACCCCGGTCGAGCTGGAATTCGGGCAGGTCGAGAAGGCCTGACCCGGTCGGGCGCCGGGTCTGGCATCCGGCGCTAAATAGCTGATATACTTACTGGCTCGCCGCTTTCAGCGCGATCCAGAAGCCCCGGCCGCCGCATGGCGGCCGTTGGCGTGCTGCAGAACAACTTGCTAACAACGTGATGTCGGGACACGTGATTTTCCCGGCGCGATGGGGAGCCTGAAGTCCAGGCGCTTGCACCCGGAGAGAGAGAAATGGCTAAGAAAGTAGTCGGTTACATCAAGTTGCAGGTCAAGGCCGGCCAGGCCAACCCGTCGCCGCCCGTCGGCCCGGCCCTGGGCCAGCGCGGCCTGAACATCATGGAGTTCTGCAAGGCCTTCAACGCCGCGACCTCCAAGCTTGAGCCGGGTCTGCCGACCCCGGTCATCATCACCGCGTACTCGGACCGTACCTTCACCTTCATCACCAAGTCGACCCCGGCTTCGGTGCTGCTGAAGAAGGCCGCCGGCGTCGCCTCGGGCTCCAAGCGCCCGAACACCGAGAAGGTGGGCAAGGTCACCCGCGCCCAGCTCGAAGCGATCGCCAAGCAGAAGGAAGCTGACCTCACGGCAGCCGACCTGGATGCAGCGGTGAAGACGATTGCGGGTTCGGCCCGCAGCATGGGTCTGGTGGTGGAGGGTTAAGACATGGCAATGACCAAGCGCGAAAAGGCCATCCAGGCCGCAGTTGTCCCGGGCAAGACCTACGCCATCGACGACGCACTCAAGATCGTGAAGACCGCCACCAAGGCCAAGTTCGTCGAGTCCGTCGACGTCGCCGTGCGCCTGGGCGTGGACGCGAAGAAGTCCGACCAGCAGGTTCGCGGTTCGACCGTGCTGCCGGCAGGTACCGGCAAGTCGGTGCGCGTGGCGGTGTTCGCCCCCGCCGGTGCGAAGGCTGACGAAGCCATCGCCGCTGGCGCCGAAGCCGTGGGCATGGACGACCTGGCCGAGAAGATGATGGCCGGCGACCTGAACTACGACGTCGTCATCGCCACCCCGGACGCCATGCGCGTCGTCGGCAAGCTGGGCCAGGTGCTCGGCCCGCGTGGCCTGATGCCGAACCCGAAGGTCGGCACCGTTTCGCCGAACCCGGCTGAAGCCGTGAAGAACGCCAAGGGCGGCCAGGTGCGTTACCGCACCGACAAGGCCGGCATCATCCACTGCACCATCGGCAAGGCTTCGTTCGAAGACGCCTCGCTGAAGGAAAACCTGACCGCGCTGCTGCTCGACCTGATCAAGGCCAAGCCGTCGTCCGCGAAGGGCCAGTACCTGCAGAAGATCTCGATCAGCACCACCATGGGCCCCGGCGTCGCCGTGGACCAGGGCACGCTGACCCTCAAGTAATGTCATCCCCGCGAAGGCGGGGATCCAAGGACGTGAGGCTTCGGCCTCAGTCCGCGGAAGCAAGAACCAAGTCCTTGGATTCCCGCCTGCGCGGGAATGACGAGGCGAAATTTTGAGGGCATCGCCGAGGGTGCAAACCCGAAGCGATAGCCGTCAAAGACCGCAGGTGCGGTCAGCGCCTACCGGCGACGGGCATGGATGCTCGACATGGCAGGGAATCGCCGTCGGTGGAAGCGGGGCTGCTTAATCCGGACTCGTTCGGGTCGGCCTGCGTAGATGGTGCCTTCTGGAAATCTTTCTGGAGTGGCCACCACCGGGATGTTCGCGCATCCCCGATGCCAGGGACGGTATCGCCCAGGACCGCAAGCGGCAGGAGCCGTAAGCGGAGTTCATTTGGAGGAGTGCAATGGCTCTCAATCTGTCCCAGAAGCAAGAAGTAGTAGCCGAGCTGGCAGAAGTCGCCGCCAAGGCCCACTCCTTGATTGCTGTCGAGTACGCGGGCACCACGGTCAGTCAGATGACCGCGATGCGCAAGAAGGCTCGTGAAACCGGCGTTTTCTTGAAGGTTGTCAAGAACACCCTGGCTTCGCGCGCCGTTGTCGGTACCGAGTACGAGTGCGCGAAAGACGTGCTCACCGGTCCGCTGCTGTATGCGTTCTCGATGGAAGAACCCGGCGCTGCCGGTCGTCTGATCAAGGAATTCGCCAAGGGTAACGACAAGCTGCAGGCCAAGGTCGTCGCGATGGGTGGCCAGGTTTATCCGGCCAGCCACGTCGAAGTCCTCGCTTCGCTGCCGACCCTCGAACAGGCCCTGGCCATGCTGGCCCGCGTCCTCAACGAGCCGGCAACGATGTTCGCCCGCGCCGTCAAGGCCGTGGCCGACAAGCAGGGCGGTGGCGATGTTGCCGACGCCGAAGCCGAAGCAGTGGCGGAACCGGCGTAAGCCGGAACCCCTCGAAGCTCGCTTTACAAATCGATTCGTAAGATCAATTTCCAGAGGTTAATAACATGTCCCTGTCCAACGAACAGATCGTCGACGCCATTGCCGAGAAGACCCTTCTCGAGGTGATGGAGCTGGTCAAGGCGATCGAAGAGAAGTTCGGCGTCTCCGCCGCCGCTCCGGTCGTCGCTGCTGGCCCGGCCGTTGCCGCTGCCGTCGTCGAAGAGCAGACCGAGTTCAACGTCATCCTGAAGGCTGCCGGCGAGAAGAAGGTCGAAGTCATCAAGGCCGTCCGCGCCATCACCGGCCTGGGCCTGAAGGAAGCGAAGGACCTCGTCGAAGGTGCTCCGCAGACCGTGAAGGAAGCCGTCTCGAAGGACGAAGCCGAGAAGTTCAAGAAGGACCTCGAGGCTGCCGGCGCATCGGTCGAGCTGAAGTAATTCAGTACTTGTGTCGCCGGCTCTTGGTTAAGAGCGAAGTATTGGCGACCACCTGAGGCTGGGGACGAAAGTCCCCGGCCTTTGGCCGTTCCTGGAGGAGTGCCTCCAGGGAGCGGCAGGAACAACGCGTTACCCAACGAGTTGACAGTCGGAAGTAGCGGGAGAAGGCGTGCTGGTGCCGGCAATACCAGCGACTTCCCACTGGCAATTTTGATCCCCCGGCTTGCCGCGCAGGCAAGCCACCGAAAATCTCCGAGGCGGTAGCTCACCATGACCACAGCTTCCATGACGACGGCCTCCAAGGCCATCTACTCGTTCACCGAAAAGAAGCGAATTCGCAAGGATTTCGGCAAGCGCAAATCCATCCTCGAAATTCCCTTCCTGCTGGCCATCCAGGTCGACTCGTACCGCGAGTTCCTGCAGGAAAACATCGACCCGGCCAAGCGCGCCGACCGCGGCCTGCACGCGGCCCTGAAGTCGGTGTTCCCGATCTCCAGCTACAGCGGCAACGCCGCGCTGGAATACGTCGGCTACAAGCTGGGCGATCCGCCGTTCGATGAGCGCGAGTGCCGTAACCGCGGCCTCTCCTACGGCGCCCCGCTGCGCGTGACCGTGCGCCTGGTGATCTACGACCGCGAGTCGTCGACCAAGGCCATCAAGTACGTGAAGGAGCAGGAGGTCTACATGGGCGAGATCCCGCTCATGACCGACAACGGCACCTTCATCGTCAACGGCACCGAGCGCGTCATCGTCTCGCAGCTGCACCGCAGCCCGGGCGTGTTCTTCGACCACGACCGCGGCAAGACCCACAGCTCGGGCAAGCTGCTGTACAGCGCCCGCATCATTCCTTACCGCGGTTCCTGGCTCGACTTCGAGTTCGACCCGAAGGATGCGCTGTTCACCCGTATCGACCGTCGCCGCAAGCTGCCGGTGACCGTGCTGCTGCGCGCACTGGGCTACAACAACGAAGAAATGCTGCGCGAGTTCTTCGAGATCAACACCTTCCACATCATGCCCGAGGGCGTGCAGTGGGAGCTGGTCTCCGAGCGCCTGCGTGGTGAAACGCTTGACTTCGACCTGGCCGACGGCGACAAGATCATCGTCGAGGCCGGCAAGCGCATCACCGCGCGCCACGTCAAGCAGCTGGAGGCCTCGGGTATTGCCGCCCTGGCCGTGCCGGACAGCTACCTGGTCGGCCGCATCCTGTCGCACGACGTCGTCGATTCCAAGACCGGCGAGCTGCTGGCCACGGCCAACGACGAGATCAACGAAGACCAGCTGGCCTCGTTCCGCAAGGCCGGCATCGACGCGGTCGGCACCCTGTGGGTGAACGACCTCGATCGCGGCGCGTACCTGTCCAACACCCTGCGCATCGATCCGTCGAAGACGCAGCTGGAAGCGCTGGTCGAGATCTACCGCATGATGCGTCCGGGCGAGCCGCCGACCAAGGACGCCGCGCAGAACCTGTTCCACAACCTGTTCTTCACCTTCGAGCGCTACGACCTGTCGGCCGTGGGCCGGATGAAGTTCAACCGTCGCCTCGGCCGCAAGGAAACCGAAGGCGCTTCGGTGCTCTACGACGCCAAGTACTTTGCCGAGCGCAAGGACGATGAGTCGGTGCGCCTGCGCAACGCCAACGGCGCCACGTCCGACATCCTCGACGTGATCCGCGTGCTGACCGAGATCCGCAACGGTCGCGGCACGGTCGACGACATCGACCACCTGGGCAACCGTCGCGTGCGTTCGGTCGGCGAAATGGCCGAGAACGTGTTCCGCGTCGGCCTGGTCCGCGTCGAGCGCGCGGTCAAGGAGCGCCTGTCGATGGCCGAGTCCGAAGGCCTGACCCCGCAGGAACTGATCAACGCCAAGCCGGTGGCCGCCGCGATCAAGGAGTTCTTCGGCTCCTCGCAGCTGTCGCAGTTCATGGACCAGAACAACCCGCTGTCGGAAGTCACCCACAAGCGTCGCGTCTCGGCCCTCGGCCCGGGCGGCCTGACCCGTGAGCGCGCCGGCTTCGAAGTCCGCGACGTGCACCCGACCCACTACGGCCGCGTCTGCACCATCGAGACGCCGGAAGGCCCGAACATCGGCCTGATCAACTCGCTCGCCGTGTTCGCCCGCACCAACCGCTACGGCTTCCTCGAGACGCCGTACCGCAAGGTCATCGACGGCCGCGTCACCGACGCCGTCGAGTACCTGTCGGCGATCGAAGAGAACGAGTACGTCATCGCCCAGGCCAATGCACCGACCGACGACGACAACAACATCACCGCCCAGTTCGTTGCTTGCCGCTTCCAGGGCGAGTCGATGCTGCGTCCGCCGAGCGAGATCCACTTCATGGACGTCTCGCCGATGCAGACCGTGTCGGTCGCTGCGGCCCTGGTGCCGTTCCTCGAGCACGACGACGCCAACCGCGCACTGATGGGCGCCAACATGCAGCGCCAGGCCGTGCCGACGCTGCGTGCGCAGAAGCCGCTGGTCGGTACCGGCATCGAGCGCGCCGTGGCGCGTGACTCGGGCGTGACCGTCAATGCCCGTCGTGGTGGCGTGATCGAGCAGATCGACGCAGGCCGCATCGTGGTCAAGGTCAACGAGAAGGAAATCGTTGGCGAGACCGATGCCGGCGTCGACATCTACACCCTGATCAAGTACACCCGCTCCAACCAGAACACCTGCATCAACCAGCGCCCGCTGGTGAACGTCGGTGACGTGGTTGCGCGCGGCGACGTGCTGGCGGACGGTCCGTCGACCGACATCGGCGAGCTCGCGCTCGGCCAGAACATGCTGGTCGCGTTCATGCCGTGGAATGGCTACAACTTCGAGGACTCGATCCTGCTCTCCGAGCGCGTGGTCGAGCAGGATCGCTACACCACGATCCACATCGAAGAGCTGACCTGCGTCGCCCGCGACACCAAGCTGGGACCGGAGGAAATCTCCGCCGACATCCCGAACGTCTCCGAGCAGGCCCTCAACCGCCTCGACGAGTCGGGCGTGGTCTACATCGGCGCCGAAGTGCGTGCCGGCGACATCCTGGTCGGCAAGGTCACGCCGAAGGGCGAGTCGCAGCTGACCCCGGAAGAGAAGCTGCTTCGCGCGATCTTCGGCGAGAAGGCCTCCGACGTTAAGGACAGCTCGCTGCGCGTTCCCCCGGGCATGGACGGCACCGTCATCGACGTGCAGGTCTTCACCCGCGACGGCATCGAGAAGGACAAGCGCGCGCGCCAGATCGAGGAATACGAGATCCGTCGCGTCAAGAAGGACTTCGACGACCAGTTCCGCATCCTCGAAGCGGCCATCTATGACCGCCTGCGCACCCAGCTGATCGGTCGCGTCGCCAATGGCGGCGGTGGCCTGAAGAAGGGCGACACCGTCACCTCGCTGGTGCTGGAAGGCCTGTCCCGCAAGGACTGGTTCACCCTGCGCATGAAGGACGAGGAAGCAGTTGAAGCCATCGAGCGCGCGCAGAAGCAGATCGAGGTCCACAAGGCCGAGTTCGAGAAGCGCTTCGCCGACAAGCGCGGCAAGATCACCCAGGGCGACGACCTCGCACCGGGCGTGCTGAAGATGGTGAAGGTGTTCCTCGCCGTTAAGCGCCGCATCCAGCCGGGCGACAAGATGGCCGGCCGCCACGGCAACAAGGGTGTCGTGTCGACCATCGTGCCGGTGCAGGACATGCCGTACGCGGCCGACGGCCAGACCGTCGACATCGTCCTGAACCCGCTGGGCGTGCCGTCGCGTATGAACATCGGCCAGATCCTCGAAGTGCACCTGGGCTGGGCCGCAAAGGGCCTGGGCCAGAAGATCCAGCGCATGCTGGAAGCACAGCAGAAGGTCTCCGAGCTGCGCCAGTTCCTCGACGACATCTACAACCACGACACCAAGATCGCCGGTGACCGCGTCGACCTGACCCAGTTCAGCGACGAGGAGCTGCTGACGCTCGCCAAGAACCTGATCGACGGCGTGCCGATGGCAACCCCGGTGTTCGACGGTGCCGCCGAGTCGGAGATCAAGCGCATGCTCGAGCTCGCCGACCTGCCCACCAGCGGCCAGACCATGCTGTTCGACGGTCGCACCGGTGAGTCGTTCGAGCGTCCGGTCACGGTCGGCTACATGCACATGCTGAAGCTGAACCACCTGGTCGACGACAAGATGCACGCCCGTTCCACGGGTCCGTACTCGCTCGTCACCCAGCAGCCGCTGGGTGGCAAGGCGCAGTTCGGTGGCCAGCGCTTCGGTGAGATGGAAGTCTGGGCGCTGGAAGCCTACGGCGCGGCCTACACCCTGCAGGAAATGCTGACGGTGAAGTCCGACGACGTGCAGGGCCGCAACCAGATGTACAAGAACATCGTCGACGGCGAGTACGAAATGGTCGCCGGCATGCCGGAGTCCTTCAACGTGCTTGTGAAGGAAATCCGCTCGCTCGCGATCAACATGGAGCTGGAAGAGAACTGAGGAAACTCAGGGCGAAAGGGAAGGGAACCGGCCACCGCGCAAGCGACCGGTTCCCGCCCACAAGCCCGATCTGACGCTTCCCCGATCTCTATTCCCGATTCCCGGAGAAAACCATGAAAGACCTTCTGAATCTGTTCAACCAGCAGCGACAGACCATCGACTTCGATGCGATCAAGATCGCGCTGGCTTCGCCCGACCTGATCCGTTCGTGGTCGTTCGGCGAAGTGAAGAAGCCGGAAACGATCAACTACCGCACGTTCAAGCCCGAGCGTGACGGCCTGTTCTGCGCCGCCATCTTCGGTCCGATCAAGGACTACGAGTGCCTGTGCGGCAAGTACAAGCGCATGAAGCACCGCGGCGTGGTGTGCGAGAAGTGCGGCACCGAGGTCACCCTGGCCAAGGTCCGTCGCGAGCGCATGGGCCACATCGACCTGGCCTCGCCGGTCGCGCACATCTGGTTCCTCAAGTCGCTGCCCTCGCGCATCGGCCTGATGCTGGACATGACCCTGCGTGACATCGAGCGCATCCTGTACTTCGAAGCGTACGTCGTCACCGAGCCGGGCCTGACCGCGCTCGAGCGCGGCAACCTGCTGACCGAAGAGCAGTTCCTGCAGGCGCGCCAGGAGCACGGCGACGACTTCGAGGCCGCCATGGGCGCCGAGGCCGTCTACGAGCTGCTGCGCACGATCGACCTGCAGTCGGAGATGGTCCAGCTGAAGGAAGAGATCTCCTCGACCAACAGCGAAACCAAGCTCAAGCGCCTCACCAAGCGCATCAAGCTGGTCGAAGCCTTCCTCGAGTCGGGCAACCGCCCGGAGTGGATGGTCATGACCGTGCTGCCGGTCCTGCCGCCGGACCTGCGTCCGCTGGTTCCGCTGGACGGCGGCCGCTTCGCGACCTCCGACCTCAACGACCTGTACCGCCGCGTCATCAACCGCAACAACCGCCTGCGTCGCCTGCTCGAACTCAATGCGCCCGACATCATCGTGCGCAACGAGAAGCGCATGCTGCAGGAGTCGGTTGACGCACTGATGGACAACGGCCGTCGCGGCCGTGCCATCACCGGCACCAACAAGCGCCCGCTCAAGTCGCTCGCCGACATGATCAAGGGCAAGCAGGGTCGCTTCCGCCAGAACCTGCTGGGCAAGCGCGTCGACTACTCGGGCCGTTCGGTCATCGTGGTCGGCCCGACGCTGCGCCTGCACGAGTGCGGCCTGCCGAAGAAGATGGCGCTCGAGCTGTTCAAGCCCTTCATCTTCGCCAAGCTGCAGCGCCGTGGCCTGGCCACCACCATCAAGGCCGCCAAGAAGCTCGTCGAGCGCGAAGAGGCCGAGGTGTGGGACATCCTCGAAGAGGTGATCCGCGAGCATCCGGTCCTGCTCAACCGCGCACCGACGCTGCACCGCCTGGGCATCCAGGCGTTCGAGCCGGTGCTGATCGAAGGCAAGGCGATCCAGCTGCACCCGCTGGTCTGCACCGCGTTCAACGCCGACTTCGACGGTGACCAGATGGCCGTCCACGTGCCGCTCTCGCTGGAAGCCCAGCTGGAAGCGCGTGCGCTGATGATGGCGTCCAACAACATCCTGTCGCCGGCCAACGGCGAGCCGATCATCGTGCCGTCGCAGGACGTCGTGCTGGGCCTGTACTACATGACCCGCGGCCTTGAGAACAAGGCAGGCGAGGGCATGGCGTTCGCCAACGTCGCCGAAGTCAAGCGCGCCTACGACAACCGCGTCGTGCAGCTGCACGCCAAGTGCAAGGTCCGCATCACCGAGACGGTGAAGAACGAGGACGGCACCAGCGAGCAGAAGACCTCGATCGTCGACACGACCGTGGGTCGCGCCCTGCTGCGCGAGATCCTGCCGGAGGGCCTGCCGTTCGCGCTGGCCAACGTCGAGCTGACCAAGAAGAACATCAGCCGACTGATCAACTCCTGCTACCGCATGCTCGGCCTGAAGGACACGGTCGTGTTCGCCGACAAGCTGATGTACACCGGCTTCGCCTACGCGACCCGCGCCGGCGTCTCGATCGGCATCGACGACATGCTGATCCCGGTCGAGAAGAAGGGCATCCTGGCCGAGGCGGAAGCCGAGGTCCTGGAAATCCAGGAGCAGTACCAGTCGGGCCTGGTCACCGCCGGCGAGCGCTACAACAAGGTCGTCGACATCTGGTCGCGCACGAACGAGCGCGTGGCCAAGGCGATGATGGACGCGATCGGCACCGAGAAGGTGCTCAACGCCAAGGGCGAGACCATCGACCAGAAGTCGATGAACTCGATCTACATCATGGCCGACTCCGGCGCCCGTGGTTCGCAGGCCCAGATCCGACAGCTCGCCGGTATGCGCGGCCTGATGGCCAAGCCGGACGGCTCGATCATCGAGACGCCCATCACCGCGAACTTCCGCGAAGGCCTGAACGTCCTCCAGTACTTCATCTCGACCCACGGTGCTCGTAAGGGCCTGGCCGATACCGCGCTGAAGACGGCGAACTCCGGTTACCTGACCCGTCGCCTCGTCGACGTGGCGCAGGACGTGGTGATCACCGAGGACGATTGCGGCACGCTGGAAGGCCTGACCATGACCCCGATCGTGGAAGGCGGCGACGTGGTCGAGCCGCTGCGCGACCGCGTGCTGGGTCGCGTCGTGGCCGAGGACGTGTTCCTGCCGGGCAACGACGAAGAGCCGATCGTCACCCGCAACACCCTGCTCGACGAGGGTTGGGTGCAGAAGCTCGACGACGCCAGCGTCCAGTCGATCAAGGTCCGTTCGACGATCACCTGCCGCAGCTCCTTCGGCGTGTGCTCGCACTGCTACGGTCGCGACCTCGGTCGCGGCCACCTGGTCAACCACGGCGAAGCGGTCGGCGTTGTCGCCGCGCAGTCGATCGGTGAGCCGGGTACGCAGCTGACCATGCGTACGTTCCACATCGGTGGTGCCGCTTCGCGTGCCGCCGCCATCGACAACGTCACGGTCAAGACCACCGGTACCATCAAGTTCAACAACCTCAAGCACGTCGACCACGCCGGCGGCCACCTGGTCGCGGTGTCGCGTTCGGGCGAGTTGTCGGTGCTCGACGGCCACGGCCGTGAGCGCGAGCGTTACAAGCTGCCGTACGGTGCCACCGTCAACGTCAAGGACGGCGCTGCGATCAAGGCCGGCCAGACCGTGGCCAGCTGGGATCCGCATAACCACCCGATCGTGTCGGAAGTCGCCGGTTTCGTTCGCTTCATCGACTTCGTCGATGGCGTGACCGTGATCGAGAAGACCGACGAACTGACCGGCCTGGCCTCGCGCGAGATCACCGATCCGAAGCGTCGCGGCTCGCAGGGCAAGGACCTGCGTCCGATCGTCCGCATCGTCGACAAGAACGGCAAGGACCTGTCGATCCCGGGTACCGACCTGCCGGCGCAGTACCTGCTGCCGCCGCGCTCGATCGTCAACCTGCAGGACGGCGCGCCGGTCGGCGTGGGCGACGTGGTCGCCAAGATCCCGCAGGAAGCGTCCAAGACCCGCGACATCACCGGCGGTCTGCCGCGCGTTGCCGACCTGTTCGAAGCGCGCAAGCCCAAGGACCCGGCGGTCCTGGCCGAGCGTTCGGGCATCGTCTCCTTCGGTAAGGACACCAAGGGCAAGCAGCGCCTGATCATCAAGGACACCGACGGCAACGAGCACGAAGAGCTGATCCCCAAGTACCGCCAGATCATCGTGTTCGAAGGCGAGCACGTGGAGAAGGGCGAGACCGTGGTGGACGGCGAGCCGAGCCCGCAGGACATCCTGCGCCTGCTCGGTGTCGAGCCGCTGGCCGTGTACCTGACCAAGGAAATCCAGGACGTCTACCGCCTGCAGGGCGTGAAGATCAACGACAAGCACATCGAGGTGATCGTTCGCCAGATGCTCCGCAAGGTCGAGATCACCGACCAGGGCGACAGCAAGTTCCTCAACGGCGAGCAGGTCGAGCGTCAGCGTCTCATCGAAGAGAACGCCCGCCTGGCCGGTCGCAACGAGATCCTTGCCGGCTACGAGCCGGTCCTGCTGGGCATCACCAAGGCCTCGCTGGCGACCGAGTCGTTCATCTCGGCGGCCTCCTTCCAGGAGACCACCCGCGTCCTGACCGAGGCGGCCGTCCGCGGCACCCGTGACGGTCTGCGCGGCCTGAAGGAGAACGTGATCGTCGGCCGCCTGATCCCGGCCGGTACCGGCCTGGCGTACCACACGCTGCGCCGCAAGAACGCGTCGGGCCTGACCGACTCGGAAATGGAAGCGCTGTCGGCCCCGGTCGCTTCGGCGATCGAGCCGGTCGCCGCGGAAGTGGCCGAGGTCGAAGGCGACTCGAGCGCCTCGTAAGCAGCAAAGAGGGGCAGGGCGGGTTTTCCCGCCCTGGTCCCGCCCCGGAATGGCTTGCCCCGGCTTGGCTTGGGCGGCCAACTCCGGTTACAATTACGGAAATACCGACAGCCCCCTCGTGGGGCCGTCCAGATCACGAAATGAGGATGCAGGATGCGCCTCGTGTTCGGCCCAGGATGGGCGGGATCGCAGTGAAGTTCCGACCTCGCAGGCTGCCTACGGCGGCCCGGGCGGAACACACGGTTTAGCTCGCGTTGACGGAAACGTCTGACGCGGGCTATACTTTTTCGTCTCGGTATGCCGGGTTGCCCCGGCGTGCCGTTCGTTTTTCCACGAAAGGCCAATCCAGGCCTTCTTCAAAGAGTTCCAGATGGCGACGATCAATCAGCTGGTCCGCAAGCCGCGGCAGGCGACCACCTACAAG
Organism: Lysobacter sp. GCM10012299; assembly: GCF_042649405.1. Classification (NCBI taxonomy): domain Bacteria; kingdom Pseudomonadati; phylum Pseudomonadota; class Gammaproteobacteria; order Lysobacterales; family Lysobacteraceae; genus Lysobacter; species Lysobacter sp. GCM10012299. The sequence continues at coordinate 418,996 of NZ_JBHRZC010000001.1, forward strand.
AGTGCCTCGCCGGCGCTCGCGAACTGCCCGCAGCGTCGTGGCGTTTGCACCCGCGTGTACACCACGACCCCGAAGAAGCCGAACTCGGCTCTGCGCAAGGTCGCCAAGGTGCGCCTGACCAACGGCTACGAGGTCATCTCGTACATCGGCGGCGAAGGCCACAACCTTCAGGAGCACTCGGTCGTGCTGATCCGCGGCGGTCGCGTCAAGGACCTGCCGGGCGTGCGCTACCACACCGTGCGTGGCTCGCTCGATGCCGCCGGTGTCGCCAAGCGTCGCCAGAGCCGCTCCAAGTACGGCGCCAAGCGTCCGAAGTCCTAAGCCGGACGACCGTTCCGGTCTCCGTACAAGAATCACGAGAATAGGTACGCACCATGTCGCGTAAAGGTTCCACCCCTCAGCGTTCGGTCCTGCCGGACCCCAAGCACGGCAGCGAGACGATCGCCCGTTTCATCAACATGGTCATGCAGAGCGGCAAGAAGTCGGTCGCCGAGAAGATCGTCTACGGCGCGATGGATGTCATCAGCGAGAAGAACCCCAATGCCCTCGAGCTCGTCGAGAAGGCACTGGGCAACGTTTCGCCTGCGGTCGAAGTGAAGTCGCGTCGCGTCGGCGGTGCCACCTACCAGGTGCCGGTCGAAGTCCGTGCCTCGCGCCGCATGGCGCTGGCCATGCGCTGGCTGATCGAGTCGGCGCGCAAGCGCGGCGAGAACACCATGCCGCGCAAGCTGGCTGCCGAACTGATCGACGCCTCGGAAAGCCGCGGCGGCGCCATCAAGAAGCGCGAAGAAACCCACCGCATGGCGGAAGCGAACAAGGCGTTCGCCCACTACCGCTGGTGATCTGAGCCGGACGCCCCCATATAGGGGGTCGTCCCACTCAGCAGCACGACATGTGCTGCCGCGGCGGCGAGAAAGCCGCCATGCGAACCGGAGGCCGCCTTTGAGGCGGCGTCCGGCCATCTGGAATTCGAAAACTTACGAGAGGGTCCCGTGGCTCGCACCACTCCCATCGAGCGTTACCGCAACTTCGGCATCATGGCCCACATCGATGCCGGCAAGACCACCACGTCCGAACGCATCCTGTTCTACACCGGTGTCAGCCACAAGATCGGCGAAGTGCACGAAGGTGCCGCGACGATGGACTGGATGGAACAGGAGCAGGAGCGCGGCATCACCATCACGTCGGCCGCTACGACCGCGTTCTGGAAGGGCATGGACAAGTCCCTGCCTGAGCACCGCTTCAACATCATCGACACCCCTGGCCACGTCGACTTCACCATCGAAGTCGAGCGTTCGCTGCGCGTGCTCGACGGTGCGGTGTTCGTGCTGTGCGCCGTCGGTGGCGTGCAGCCGCAGTCCGAGACCGTGTGGCGCCAGGCCAACAAGTACTCCGTGCCGCGCATGGCCTTCGTCAACAAGATGGACCGTACCGGCGCCAACTTCGACAAGGTCGTCGAGCAGCTGCGTTCGCGCCTGGGCGCCTACGCCGTGCCGATGCAGGTGCCGATCGGCGCCGAAGACGGCTTCGAGGGCGTGGTCGACCTGCTCAAGATGAAGGCCATCCACTGGGATGTCGCCTCGCAGGGCACCGTGTTCGAGTACCGCGAGATCCCGGCAGACCTGCAGGCCAAGGCCGAGGCCGCGCGCAGCTTCATGATCGAAGCCGCCGCCGAAGCGTCCGAAGAGCTGATGGACAAGTATCTCAACGAAGGCGAGCTGAGCGAAGTGGAGATCGTTGCCGGTCTGCGCGAGCGCACCCTGCGCGTTGAGATCGTGCCTGTCTTCTGCGGTTCGGCCTTCAAGAACAAGGGCGTGCAGGCCATGCTCGACGGCGTGATCAACCTGCTGCCGTCGCCGGCCGACCGTCCGCCGGTCCAGGGCATCGACGAAGACGAGAAGGAAGACACCCGCAAGGCGCTCGACACCGAGCCGTTCTCCGCGCTTGCCTTCAAGATCATGACCGACCCGTTCGTCGGATCGCTGACCTTCTTCCGCGTCTACTCGGGCGTGCTCAACTCCGGCGACCAGGTGTACAACCCGGTCAAGTCGAAGAAGGAGCGCGTGGGCCGCATCCTGCAGATGCACGCCAACCAGCGTGACGAGATCAAGGAAGTCCGCGCCGGCGACATCGCCGCAGCCGTGGGCCTGAAGGACGTGACCACCGGCGACACGCTGTGCGCGCAGGACCACGTCATCACCCTCGAGCGCATGGTCTTCCCGGAGCCCGTCATCTCGATGGCGGTCGAACCCAAGACCAAGTCCGACCAGGAAAAGATGGGCATGGCCCTGGGCCGTCTGGCGCAGGAAGATCCCTCGTTCCGCGTTCGCACGGACGAAGAGTCGGGCCAGACCATCATCGCCGGCATGGGCGAGTTGCACCTGGACATCATCGTCGACCGCATGCGTCGCGAGTTCAATGTCGAGGCCAACGTCGGCAAGCCGCAGGTGGCGTACCGCGAGACCATCCGCAAGTCGGACGTCAAGTCGGACTACAAGCACGCCAAGCAGTCGGGCGGTAAGGGCCAGTACGGCCACGTCGTCATCGAGCTGTCGCCGATGAACGAAGCCGACCGCGCCAACGAGGATGTCGAGAACGATTTCCTGTTCGTCAACGACATCACCGGCGGCGTGATTCCGAAGGAGTTCATCCCGGCGGTCGAGAAGGGCCTGCGCGAGACGATCACCAGCGGTCCGCTGGCCGGCTTCCCGGTCGTGGGCGTGAAGGTCAAGCTCGTGTTCGGTTCCTACCACGACGTCGACTCGTCGGAAATGGCGTTCAAGCTCGCCTCGTCGATGGCGTTCAAGGAAGGCTTCCGCAAGGCCGATCCGGTCCTGCTCGAGCCGATGATGAAGGTCGAAGTCGTGACGCCGGAAGAGTATGTCGGCGACGTGATGGGCGACCTGAGCCGTCGTCGCGGCCTGCTCCAGGGCCAGGACGACACGCCGTCGGGCAAGACCATCAACGCGATGGTGCCGCTGGGTGAAATGTTCGGTTACGCCACCACGATCCGTTCGCTGACCCAGGGTCGCGCGACGTTCACGATGGAATTCGACCATTACGCCGAAGCCCCGAACAACATCGCCGATGCGGTGATGAAGAAGGGCGGTTAATTGAAGTCCCCGTGGCGCCGGCCCTCGCCGGCGCCTCGTTACCACAGAACAAGCAATAAACTTTAAAGAGAGACAATCATGGCCAAGGGTAAGTTTGAGCGCACCAAGCCGCACGTGAACGTGGGCACGATCGGTCACGTCGACCACGGCAAGACGACGCTGACGGCGGCACTGACGAAGGTGGGCGCGGAGCGTTTCGGTGGCGAGTTCAAGGCGTACGACGCGATCGACGCGGCGCCGGAAGAGAAGGCTCGCGGCATCACGATCTCGACCGCACACGTCGAGTACGAGAGCCCGAACCGCCACTACGCACACGTGGACTGCCCGGGCCACGCCGACTACGTGAAGAACATGATCACGGGTGCGGCGCAGATGGACGGCGCGATCCTGGTGTGCTCGGCCGCTGACGGCCCGATGCCGCAGACGCGCGAGCACATCCTGCTGTCGCGCCAGGTCGGCGTGCCGTACATCGTCGTGTTCCTGAACAAGGCCGACATGGTCGACGACGCCGAGCTGCTCGAGCTGGTCGAGATGGAAGTCCGTGAGCTGCTGTCGAAGTACGACTTCCCGGGCGACGACACCCCGATCATCCACGGTTCGGCCCGCCTGGCGCTGGAAGGCGACCAGTCGGAGATCGGCGTGCCGGCGATCCTGAAGCTGGTCGACGCGCTGGACACCTTCATCCCGGAACCGCAGCGTGACGTCGACAAGGCGTTCCTGATGCCGGTGGAAGACGTGTTCTCGATCTCGGGCCGCGGCACCGTGGTGACCGGCCGTATCGAGCGCGGCATCATCAAGGTCGGCGACGAAATCGAAATCGTCGGTATCCGTCCGACCCAGAAGACGACCGTCACCGGCGTCGAGATGTTCCGCAAGCTGCTCGACCAGGGCCAGGCAGGCGACAACGCCGGTCTGCTGCTGCGCGGCACCAAGCGTGACGACGTCGAGCGCGGCCAGGTGCTGTGCAAGCCGGGTTCGATCACCCCGCACACCGAGTTCGAAGCCGAGGTGTACGTGCTGTCGAAGGACGAGGGCGGCCGTCACACCCCGTTCTTCAAGGGCTACCGTCCGCAGTTCTACTTCCGCACGACCGACATCACCGGCGCAGTGACCCTGCCGGAAGGCGTCGAGATGGTCATGCCGGGCGACAACATCAAGATGGTCGTCTCGCTGATCAACCCGGTCGCGATGGACGAAGGCCTGCGCTTCGCAATCCGCGAAGGCGGCCGCACCGTCGGCGCCGGCGTCGTGGCGAAGATCATCAAGTAACGAATTGACCCGGGCGCGCGCAAGCGCGCCCGGTTTTGTCAGCTCGTCACCCCGGCGGAAGCCGGGGTCCAGGCTTGATGGGAGAGGGGGGCTGATGCCCCCTTTTCCCGGTGTCCCGGTTCGTGCTTGCACAGCCTGTGGATATCCGGTTAGAATGCACGACCACTGCGGACCTTCCTTCAAGAAGGCCCCGCAACCAGCGAAATGAGGTGCAGGACGCGCCTCGTATTCGCCAGACATGGACATGTCGCACGGCAACGCTCCGTACGTTCTGGGCCCTCGGGCTTCCAAGGAACGCTAAACGGGGCGCTTCGTGCGTTCTACTCCACCGTCTGGGCGGATCGGGAAACCGGTCTGCCTTGTTTTTTGAGGCAGGGAAGCTCCGGAGCGAGGGTGCAGCTCCGGGGTGTTTGCGTATTCCAGGGGTTCGGCACACCCAGAAGCCGGCCCGTCGCTCTTTTAACGTAAGGAATTCCGTCATGGCGGACCAAAAGATCCGAATCCGGCTCAAAGCGTACGATCATCGCCTGATCGACCGCTCGGCCAGCGAGATCGTCGAAACGGCCAAGCGGACCGGCGCGCAAGTGCGCGGCCCGATCCCGCTGCCGACCAAGATCGAGCGCTACACCATCCTCGTTTCGCCGCATGCCGACAAGGATGCGCGTGACCAGTACGAGACCCGCACGCACAAGCGCGTGCTGGACATCGTTGACCCCAACGACAAGACCGTGGACGCGCTGATGAAGCTCGAGCTCGCGGCTGGCGTTGACGTGCAGATCAAGCTGACCTGAGGCCACCACCATGACCGCGAAGAAATATTCGTTGGGCATCGTCGGTCGCAAGGCCGGCATGAGCCGCTTCTTCACTGAAGACGGCAAGTCGGTTCCCGTGACCCTCATCGAGGCCACCCCGAACCGGATCACCCAGATCAAGACCCAGGAAACCGACGGCTACAGCGCCGTGCAGGTGACTGTCGGTGTGCGCCGCGCTGCGCTCATCAACAAGCCCGAAGCCGGTCACCTCGCCAAGGCGAAGGTTGAAGCCGGTCGTGGCCTGTGGGAACTGCGTGTTGAAGACGACCAGATCAACGGTTTCGAAATCGGCGGCGAGATCAAGGCCGACATCTTCGAAGCCGGCCAGCTGGTCGACGTCCAGGGCGTCACCAAGGGCAAGGGCTTCCAGGGCACGATCAAGCGCTGGAACTTCACCATGGGCGACGCGACGCACGGTAACTCGCTGTCGCACCGCTCGCCGGGCTCCATCGGCCAGCGCCAGACGCCGGGCCGTGTGTTCCCGGGCAAGAAGATGGCCGGCCACATGGGCGCGGTTACCCAGAGCACGCAGCGCCTGGAAGTGGTCAAGGTCGACGCAGAGCGTGGCCTGATCGCGATCAAGGGTGCGGTGCCGGGCGCGCCGGGCGGCGACGTCATCGTGCGTCCCTCGAGCAAGGCATAAGGAGAGATGACGATGGAACTCGCCATCAATAACAGCACCAAGACGCTGTCGGTCTCCGACGCGATCTTCGGCCGCGAATTCAGCGAAGACCTGGTCCACCAGGTGGTCGTTGCCTACCGCAATGCCGGTCGTGCCGGTACCAAGGCGCAGAAGACCCGTTCGGAAGTCAACGGCACCACCAAGAAGTCGAAGAAGCAGAAGGGCGGCGGTGCGCGTCATGGCGCGCTGACGGCTCCGATCTTCGTCGGCGGCGGCGTGACCTTCGCGGCCAAGCCGCGCAGCTTCGCGCAGAAGGTCAACCGCAAGATGTACCGCGCCGCGATGGCCGCGATCCTGTCCGAGCTGAACCGCCAGGGCCGCATCATGGTCGTCGAGTCGTTCGACCTCGACGCTCCGAAGACGCAGGGCCTGATCGCCAAGCTCAAGGGCCTGGAAGTCGGCAAGCGTCCGCTGATCGTCACCGAGGATGCTTCCGAGAACCTGTACCTCTCGGCCCGCAACCTCCCGTACGTCGAAGTGCGTGACGTCCAGGGCCTGGATCCGGTCAGCCTCGTCGGCGCCGATTCGGTCGTGGTCACCGCCGACGCCGTCAAGAAGATCGAGGAGTGGCTGGCATGAACGAGGCCAAGCTCTACAACATCATCCGTGCGCCGCGCGTGTCCGAAAAGACCGCACGTCTGCAGGAAGTTTCCAACCAATACGTCTTCGAAGTCGCGACGGACGCTACCAAGGCCGACATCAAGGTCGCCGTGGAAAAGCTGTTCGAAGTCAAGGTCGAGGCAGTCAACGTGGTCAACGTGAAGGGCAAGAACAAGTCCTTCAAGTTCCGCAGTGGCAGCCGCGGCGACTGGCGCAAGGCGTACGTGACGCTGGCCGAAGGCCAGTCGATCGACGTGATGGCCAAGGCCTGAGGAAAGACCCATGGCATTGATGACTTTCAAGCCCACCTCCCCCGGCCGCCGCAGCGCGGTTCGCGTGGTGACCCCGGGCCTGCACAAGGGCGCGCCGCACGCGGCGCTCGTCGAGAAGCAGGGCAAGACCGGCGGTCGTAACCACCACGGCCGGATCACCACCCGCCACGTCGGCGGTGGTCACAAGCAGCATTACCGCATCATCGACTTCAAGCGCGACAAGGAAGGCATTCCGGCGCGCGTCGAGCGCATCGAATACGACCCGAACCGCACCGCTCACATCGCGCTGCTGTGCTACGTCGACGGTGAGCGCCGTTACATCATCGCCCCCAAGGGCCTGAAGGACGGTGACCAGGTGATCGCGGGCCGTGACGCCCCGATCAAGGTCGGCAACACGCTGCCGCTGACCAACATCCCGGTCGGTTCCACCGTGCATTGCATCGAGATGAAGCCGGGCAAGGGCGCCCAGCTGGCCCGCGCCGCAGGCGCTGGCGTGCAGCTGATCGCCCGCGAGCAGGGCTACGCCACGCTGCGTCTTCGCTCCGGCGAAATGCGCAAGGTGCCGGCCGAGTGCCGCGCCACCATCGGCGAAGTCGGCAACGACGAGCACAACCTCGAGAAGCTGGGCAAGGCTGGCGCCAAGCGCTGGCGCGGCGTCCGTCCGACCGTTCGCGGTGCGGCCATGAACCCGGTCGACCATCCGCACGGCGGTGGTGAGGCCAAGGCTGGTCAGGGCAACCCGCACCCGGTCACCCCGTGGGGTGTTCCGACCAAGGGTTACAAGACCCGCAAGAACAAGCGCACCCAGCAGTTCATCGTGCGCGATCGCAGGAGCTAATCGGCCATGGCACGTTCACTGAAGAAAGGCCCGTTCGTCGACCACCATCTGATCAAGAAGGTCGAGACCGCGGGTAACAACAAGAAGCCGATCAAGACCTGGTCGCGTCGTTCGATGATCCTGCCGGAGATGGTGGGTTTCACCATCGCCGTGCACAACGGCAAGAACCATATTCCGGTGCTCGTCAACGAGAACATGGTTGGCCACAAGCTTGGCGAGTTCGCCCTGACCCGTACCTTCAAGGGTCACGGCGGCGACAAGAAGTCGGGCAAGTAAGGAGATGACCATGGAAGCGAAAGCCATCCTGCGCACCGCGCGCATCTCCCCGCAGAAGGCCCGTCTGGTCGCTGACCAGGTTCGTGGTCTCTCGGCCGAGCGCGCCATCAACCTGCTGAAGTTCTCGGACAAGAAGGCTGCCCAGATGATCCGCAAGGTCGTCGAGTCCGCCATCGCCAATGCCGAGAACAACCAGGGCGCCGACATCGACGAGCTCAAGGTCAAGACCATCATGGTTGACGAAGGTCCCGCACTGAAGCGCTTCATGGCGCGTGCAAAGGGCCGCGGCACCCGCATCCTCAAGCGCACCAGCCACATCACTGTGGTTGTTGGCGCGGGCAAGTAAGGCGGAGTCAGACAATGGGTCATAAAGTACATCCGACTGGCATCCGCCTTGGCATCTCCAAGGATTGGAATTCCAAGTGGTTTGCCAACAAGAAGCAGTACGCCGAGTTCCTGGCGGCGGACCTGAAGGTCCGCGACCTGCTGCGCAAGAAGCTGGCCCAGGCCGGCATCTCCAAGATCTTCATCGAGCGTCCGGCGAATAACGCCCGCGTGACGATCCACACCGCCCGTCCGGGCGTGGTGATCGGCAAGCGTGGTGAGGACATCGAGAAGCTGCGCAAGGAAGTGAGCACGGTGATGGGCGTTCCGGCGCACATCAACGTGACCGAGGTCCGCAAGCCGGAACTCGACGCGCAGCTGGTCGCCGAGTCGATCGCCCAGCAGCTGGAGCGCCGCATCATGTTCCGTCGCGCGATGAAGCGCGCTGTCGGCAACGCGATGCGCCTGGGTGCCCTCGGCATCAAGGTCAACGTCGCCGGCCGTCTGAATGGCGCCGAGATCGCGCGTTCGGAGTGGTACCGCGAAGGTCGCGTTCCGCTTCACACGCTGCGTGCCGACATCGACTATGGCTTCGCTGAAGCCAAGACGACGTACGGCATCATCGGCATCAAGGTATGGGTCTACAAGGGCGAGATCTTCGATTTCTCCCAGGTCGGCCAGGAAAAGCAGGACGACTCGCCGCGCAGCGATCGCGGTGACCGTGGTGACCGCGGTGATCGCAGCGACCGTCCGGGCCGTTCGGCCCGCGAACAGAGGTAATCCGCCATGTTGCAACCCAAGCGAACCAAGTACCGCAAGGTACACAAGGGCCGCAATGAGGGCCTGAGCTGGAACGGCAATGCCGTCAGCTTCGGCGAATACGGCCTTAAGGCAACGGCGCACGGTCAGCTGACCGCGCGCCAGATCGAGGCAGCACGTCGTTCCATCAGCCGTTACGTCAAGCGTGGCGGCAAGATGTGGATCCGCGTGTTCCCCGACAAGCCGATCACCAAGAAGCCGATCGAAGTCCGAATGGGCTCCGGTAAGGGCAACGTCGAGTACTGGGTCGCACAGATCCAGCCTGGTCGCATGATTTACGAGATCGAAGGTGTTGCCGAGGACATTGCGCGTGAAGCGTTCCGTCTGGCCGCCGCCAAGCTCTCGGTGACCACCACTTTCGTTACCCGGACGGTGCGCTAATGGAACTCAAGCAACTTCGCGAGAAGTCGGCCGACGAACTGAAGGCCCACCTGGTCGAGCTGCACAAGGAGGGCTTCGCCCTCCGCATGCAGAAGGCCACTGGCCAGCTCGCCAAGACCCACGATGCACGCCGTGTGCGCCGCGAGATCGCTCGCGTCAACATGCTGCTCGGCGAGAAGAAGTAAGGACCCTGCAATGACCGACAACAATACAGACAAGGCGCTGCGCACGGTTGAAGGCCGGGTCGTCAGCAACAAGATGGACAAGACCGTCACCGTGCTCGTCGAGCGCCAGGTCAAGCACGCGCTGTACGGCAAGTACATCCGTCGCTCGACCAAGCTCCACGCCCATGACGCCGATAACGCCTGCAAGGAAGGCGATATCGTGCGAGTGAAGGAGATTGCTCCGATGTCCAAGACCAAGAACTGGAGCGTGGTTGAAATCGTCAGCCGCGCGGCCGAATAAGAGGAGGCTGAACCATGATCCAGATGCAAAGCTACCTCGACGTCGCCGACAATTCCGGTGCCAAGGAAGTGATGTGCATTAAGGTGCTCGGCGGCTCCAAGCGCCGTTACGCCGGCATCGGCGACATCATCAAGGTCACCGTGAAGGACGCGATCCCGCGTGGCAAGGTCAAGAAGGGCGACGTCTATGACGCCGTCGTGGTCCGCACCCGCAAGGGCGTTCGTCGCCCGGACGGTTCGCTGATCCGCTTCGACGGCAATGCCGCCGTGCTCCTGAACAACAAGCAGGAACCGATCGGTACCCGCATCTTCGGGCCTGTGACCCGCGAGCTGCGTACCGAGAAGTTCATGAAGATCGTCTCGCTCGCTCCTGAAGTGCTCTGAGCGGAGGAATTTATATGAACCGTATCCGCAAGGGCGATCAGGTGATCGTCACCGCCGGCAAGGACAAGGGCAAGAAGGGCGACGTTGTGCGCGTACTCGGCGAGAAGGTCGTCGTGTCGAACATCAACATCGTCAAGCGCCACACCAAGCCGAACCCGCAGGCTGGACAGCCTGGCGGCGTGGTCGAGCGCGAAGCGCCGATCCACATTTCCAACGTGATGCTTTTCAACCCTGCCACCGGCAAGGGCGAGCGCATCGGTTTCAAGGTGCTGGAGGATGGACGCAAACTGCGTGTGTTCCGCTCCAGCGGTGAGGCGGTTGACGCCTAAGGAATGCTGATATGACCACCCGGCTTGAAAAGTTCTACAAGGACGAAGTCGTCCCGTCGCTGACCAAGAAGTTCGGTTACAAGAACCCGATGGAAGTGCCGCGCCTTTCCAAGATCACGATCAACATGGGCGTCGGCGAAGCCGCGACCAACAAGAAGATCCTGGAAAACGCCGTTGCCGACCTGACCAAGATCGCTGGCCAGAAGCCGATCGTGACCAAGTCCCGCGTGTCGGTGGCTTCGTTCAAGATCCGCGACGGTTGGCCGATCGGTTGCAAGGTGACCCTGCGCCGCGCCCAGATGTTCGAGTTCCTGGACCGCCTGATCAACATCTCGCTGCCCCGCGTGCGTGACTTCCGCGGCGTGTCGGGTCGTTCGTTCGACGGCCGTGGCAACTACAACATGGGCGTGAAGGAACAGATCATCTTCCCGGAAATCGACTTCGACCAGGTCGACGCCCTGCGCGGCATGGACATCGCGATCACCACGACCGCGAAGACCGACGCCGAAGCCAAGGCACTGCTGGAAGCCTTCCGCTTCCCGTTCCGTAACTGATCCCATAGGACTGACACAATGGCTAAGACCTCCATGGTCAACCGCGAGATCAAGCGGGCCAAGCTTGCCAAGCAGCACGGCAGCAAGCGCGAAGCACTGAAGAAGATCATCTCCAGCCAGACGGCCTCGTACGAGGACAAGATGGATGCAGTGGTCAAGCTGCAGAAGCTGCCGCGTGACTCCTCGCCGAGCCGCCAGCGCACCCGTTGCGCGCTCTCGGGCCGTCCGCGTGGCGTCTACCGCAAGTTCGGCCTCGGCCGCAACATGCTGCGCAAGGCGACCATGAACGGCGACGTTCCGGGTCTGCGCAAGGCCAGCTGGTAACAAAACGCGCCGGCAAGTCTGCTAGACTTGCCGGCTCGCTCGTTCCAAGGCACTCCGGCCGGAAGGGCGGGGTGCCGGTCGTTTGGGGGATTCTCCCGATTCGATCTGTTTTGCCGCCCTCACGGGCATACAACTGAATTCGCAATCCCGCGGATATCGGTGCTACTCATAGGTAATTAATCATGAGCATGACTGATCCCATCGCCGACATGCTGGTCCGCATCAAGAATGCGGCCGCTGTTCGCAAGCAGACGGTGAAGATGCCGTCGTCCAACATCAAGGTGGCCATCGCCAAGGTGCTCAAGGACGAGGGTTACATCCTGGACTCGCGCGTGACCCCGGTCAGCGCTGGCAAGTCCGAACTCGAAATCTCGCTGAAGTACTACGAGGGCAAGCCGGTGATCGAGCGCCTTGAGCGCTTCTCCCGTTCGGGCCTGCGCCAGTACCGCGGCAAGTCGGAGCTGCCGAAGGTCCTGGGCGGCCTCGGCATCGCCATCATCTCCACCTCGAAGGGCATCATGACCGATGCGCAGGCGCGCCAGCAGGGCGTCGGCGGTGAAGTCCTGTGCTTCGTGGCCTAAGGGAGGAATAGACATGTCCCGAGTTGCCAAGAAGCCGGTTGCCCTCCCGAAGGGCGTCGAGCTGAACATCCAGGCTGAGTCGATCAGCGCCAAGGGCCCGAAGGGCACCCTGTCGGTCGCCAAGCCCGCCGCCATCACGGTCAAGGTTGAAGACGGCCACGCCGTGTTCTCGACCGAAGACGCTGCGCTGATCCCGCTGACCGGCACCCTGCGCGCCATCCTCGCCAACCTGGTGAAGGGCGTGTCGGAAGGCTTCGAGCGCAAGCTCGAGCTGGTCGGCGTCGGCTACCGTGCCACCATGCAGGGCAAGGACCTGAGCCTGGCGCTCGGTTTCTCGCACCCGGTCCTGTTCCCGGCGCCGGAAGGCATCACCATCGCCACCCCGACCCAGACCGAGATCGTGGTCCAGGGCGCGGACAAGCAGCGCGTCGGTGAAGTTGCGGCCAAGATCCGCGGCTTCCGTCCGCCGGAGCCGTACAAGGGCAAGGGCGTCAAGTACGCCGGCGAAGTCATCATCCGCAAGGAAGCCAAGAAGGCCTAATCGGTCCTTCAGCTTTCGGAGACATAGAAATGAACAAGAACATTGCTCGCCTGCGCCGCGCCAAGTCCACCCGTTCGCACATCCGCGAGCTCGGCGTGCCGCGCCTGACGGTGCTGCGCACCGGTCAGCACCTGTACGCCCAGGTCTTCACCGCCGACGGCTCCAAGGTCCTGGCTTCGGCTTCGACCGTCCAGGCCGACGTCAAGGAAGGCCTGAAGAACGGCAAGAACTCCGACGCCGCCATCAAGGTCGGTCGCGCGATCGCCGAGAAGGCCAAGGCTGCCGGTATCGAGAAGGTCGCATTCGACCGCTCGGGCTACCGCTACCACGGCCGCATCAAGGCGTTGGCCGATGCAGCTCGCGAAGGCGGCCTGCAGTTCTAAGCTTGAATGGGTGGGGCTTCGGCCCCACCCAGAACTTTCCCCGCCGACACGGGTCTGTGTCGGGCGCGGCTTCGGGTTTCCGGGCTGGCGAAACACCCGCTGTAAATCACAACCATAAGCGGCCACGCCGCAAATCCTTCAACTAACGAGTATTCGAAATGGCAGAAGAACAACGTGCACCGCGGGGTCGTGATCGCGACCGCAACCGCGAAGAAATCGACGATGGCATGATCGAGAAGCTGATCGCGGTCAACCGCGTCAGCAAGACCGTCAAGGGCGGTCGCCAGTTCACCTTCACCGCACTGACGGTGGTGGGCGACGGCAACGGCAAGGTCGGTTTCGGTTACGGCAAGGCACGCGAAGTGCCGGTCGCCATCCAGAAGTCGATGGAATATGCCCGCAAGAGCATGAGCAACGTCGACCTGAACAACGGCACCCTGTGGCACTCGGTCAAGGCCGGCCACGGCGCAGCCCGCGTGTTCATGCAGCCGGCTTCCGAAGGTACCGGCGTGATCGCCGGCGGCGCGATGCGCGCTGTCCTGGAAGCGGTGGGCGTGAAGAACGTGCTGGCCAAGGCCGTCGGTTCGCGTAACCCCATCAACCTCGTTCGCGCCACCCTCAAGGGCCTGGGCGACATGCACTCGCCGGCGAAGATTGCCGCCAAGCGTGGCAAGAAGGTGGAGGAACTGAACCATGGCTAAGAGTGAAGCCACCACCGGCGGCACCGTCACGGTGCGCCTGGTCAAGGGTCTGCGTGGTACCCAGTCGCGTCACCGCCTGTCGGTGCGTGCGCTGGGCCTGAACAAGCTCAACGATGTGCGTGTACTGAAGGACAGCCCGCAGGTTCGCGGTCTGATCAATCAGCTGCACTACCTCGTCAAGGTCGAGGAGTAATCGACATGCGTCTCAACACTCTGCAACCCGCTGAAGGCGCCCGCCAGGAGCGCACCCGCGTCGGCCGTGGTATCGGTTCGGGCCTGGGCAAGACCTGCGGCCGCGGCCACAAGGGCTCGTTCGCACGCTCCGGCAAGGGCAAGATCAAGGCTGGCTTCGAAGGCGGCCAGATGCCCATGCAGCGCCGCCTGCCCAAGATCGGCTTCCGTTCGAAGCTGCTCAAGGACACCGCCGAAGTGATGCTGTACCAGCTGGACAAGCTGGAAGCCGGCGAGATCGACTTCGCAGCGCTCAAGGCCGCCAAGCTGGTGCCCAGCACCGCCAAGCAGGCCAAGATCGTCAACAAGGGCGAGATCACCAAGAAGTTCGTACTCAAGGGCGTGGCCGCTACGGCCGGCGCCAAGGCCGCTATCGAAGCGGTCGGCGGCAAGGTCGGGGAGTAAGGACTAGATGGCGCGCAGCGGTAGCAATGCAGTTGCCGGTATCGGTGGCGGGCTCGGGAAGTTCACCGAGCTCCGTCAGCGCCTGCTGTTCGTCGTCGGTGCCCTGATTGTCTACCGCATCGGTTGCTACATCCCGGTGCCGGGCGTCAATCCGGAGGCGATGCTCCAGTTGATGGAGACCCAGAAGGGCACGATCGTGGACATGTTCAACATGTTCTCCGGTGGTGCCCTGCATCGCTTCAGCCTGTTCGCGCTCAATGTCATGCCGTACATTTCGGCATCGATCATCGTGCAGCTGCTGGTGCAGATCGTGCCCAGCCTGAAGGCCATCCAGAAGGAAGGCGAGTCGGGCCGTCGCAAGATCAACCAGTGGTCGCGCATGGGTGCGATCCCGCTGGCCGTGTTCCAGGCCTGGGGTATCGCCACGGCCTTGCAGGCCGGCGGCGCCAGCCAGGGCATCGCGGTGGTCTACAACCCGGGTCCGGGCTTCATCCTGACCGCGGTGATCGCGTTGACCGCCGGCACCATGTTCCTGATGTGGCTGGGTGAGCAGGTCACGGAGCGGGGTATCGGCAACGGCGTCTCGCTGATCATCTTCTCGGGCATCGTCGCGGGCCTGCCCGCCGCCGTCATCGGCATGTTCGAGCAGATCCGCAACGGCGACATGAGCGCCCTGGTCGCGATCGCGGTCGTGGCCATCGTCATCGGCTTCACCTACTTCGTGGTGTTCGTCGAGCGCGGCCAGCGCCGGATCACGGTCAACTACGCCCGCCGCAGCGGCGGTCGCAGCGCCTACCAGAACCAGTCCTCGTTCCTGCCCCTGAAGCTGAACATGTCGGGCGTGATCCCGGCCATCTTCGCCTCGAGCATCGTGATGTTCCCGGCGACGGCGGCGAACTGGTTCAGCCAGGGCAACACCGGTTCGACGCTCCACCGCGTCAGCCAGTGGCTGAACCCGGGCGAGCCGCTGCACATGATCCTGTATGCGGGCCTGATCGTCGGTTTTGCGTTCTTCTACACCGCGCTGGTGTTCAACTCGCAGGAAACGGCCGATAATCTCAAGAAGTCGGGTGCGTTGATCCCGGGCATCCGTCCCGGCAAGTCGACCGCCGACTATATTGACGGCGTGCTGACCCGCCTGACGGCGGCCGGCGCGATCTACCTGGTCCTCGTGTGCCTCCTCCCGGAGGTCATGCGTACCGAACTGGGCACCTCGTTCTACTTCGGCGGCACCTCGCTGCTGATCGTGGTCGTGGTTGTCATGGATTTCATCGCCCAGATCCAGGCTCATCTGATGTCGCATCAGTACGAGAGCCTGCTGAAGAAGGCGAACTTGAAGGGCGGCTCGCGCGGCGGTCTCGCGCGCGGGTGAATCCGGACCGTTCCGCGCGCCAGAGTAGCGCGCGGGGGTGGGGCAGGGCAGCTCACCGCCTGGTCCCATCCAGTCCAGATTCGTCGCCGGAGCATGGGCACACTCCCCATGCCGGGCTTTGCTGCGCCTTCGGGCGCGGTAGGGCTTCCTATTAACCCGAGACCTTAGTATACTTTCCAGTTCACTCCGCCGGGATTAATCCGTCCTGGCCGCCAATCAGTTGGAGATCGCGTTATGGCGCGTATTGCGGGCGTCAATCTGCCTGCCCAGAAGCATGTCTGGGTTGGGCTCCAGAGCATTTACGGCATCGGCCGTACCCGTTCCAAGAAGGTCTGTGTCTCGGCTGGCGTCACCGCCACCACCAAGATCCGTGACCTTTCCGAGCCGGAAGTCGAGCGCCTGCGCGCCGAAGTCGGCAAGTACGTTGTCGAGGGCGACCTGCGTCGCGAAATCGGCATCGCCATCAAGCGTCTGATGGACCTGGGCTGCTTCCGCGGCCTGCGTCACCGTCGCGGCCTGCCGCTTCGCGGCCAGCGCACCCGGACCAATGCACGTACCCGCAAGGGCCCGCGCAAGGCCATCAGGAAGTAAGGGACACAGACCATGGCTAAGCCGGCTGCTGCCAAAACCAAGAAGAAGATCAAGCGCGTCGTCACCGACGGCATCGCCCACGTCCACGCTTCTTTCAACAACACCATCATCACGATCACCGACCGCCAGGGCAACGCGCTCTCGTGGGCGACCTCGGGCGGCGCGGGTTTCCGCGGTTCCCGCAAGTCGACCCCGTTCGCCGCCCAGGTGGCTGCCGAAAAGGCAGGCCGTGCTGCGCTCGACTACGGCGTGAAGTCGCTGGAAGTGCGCATCAAGGGTCCGGGTCCGGGCCGTGAGTCCGCCGTTCGTTCGCTGAACAACGTCGGTTACAAGATCATGAACATCATCGACGTGACGCCTATCCCGCACAACGGGTGCCGTCCGCCGAAGAAGCGTCGCGTCTGAGGAGCTGAAGAAAAATGGCTCGTTATATTGGTCCCACCTGTAAGCTCGCTCGTCGCGAAGGCGCCGACCTCGGCTTGAAGTCGTCCGCTCGCGCACTTGATTCCAAGTGCAAGCTCGAGCAGAAGCCCGGCCAGCATGGCCCGACCGCCCGCAAGGGCAAGCTGTCCGATTACGCCACCCAGCTTCGCGAGAAGCAGAAGGTCAAGCGTATCTACGGTCTGCTGGAGCGTCAGTTCCGCAACTACTACAAGAAGGCCTCGACCAAGAAGGGCAACACGGGTGAAAACCTGCTGCAGCTCCTCGAGACCCGCCTGGACAACGTCGTTTACCGCATGGGTTTTGCGGTGACGCGTCCGGCCGCCCGCCAGCTGGTTTCGCACCGCGGCGTCACGGTCAACGGCAAGTCGGTCAACCTGCCTTCGTACCAGGTCAAGGCTGGCGACGCGATCGCGCTGGCCGAACGCGCCCAGAAGCAGCTCCGCGTGCAGGAATCCCTGACCGTGGCGCAGCAGATGGACCTCTCGCCGTCGTGGGTTGAAGTCGACAGCAAGAAGTTCGCGGGTGTGTTCAAGGCTGTTCCGGATCGTGCTGACCTGCCGCAAGACATCAATGAAGCGCTGATCGTCGAGCTGTACTCGAAGTAATCCAGGAGACGCCACAACATGACGGTTACCGCAAACCAGGTGCTGCGCCCGCGCGGCCCCCAGATCGAACGCCTTACGGGCAACCGTGCCAAGGTCGTGATCGAGCCGCTGGAGCGTGGCTATGGCCACACCCTCGGCAATGCGCTGCGCCGCGTGCTGCTGTCGTCGATCCCGGGCTTCGCAATCACGGAAGTCGAGATCGATGGCGTGCTGCACGAGTACACCACGGTCGAAGGCCTGCAGGAGGATGTCCTCGAGGTTCTGCTGAACCTCAAGGACGTCGCCATCCGCATGCACACCGGCGAGTCGGCGACCCTGTCGCTCGCCAAGCAGGGCCCCGGCATCGTCACCGCCGGTGACATCAAGACCGACCACAACGTCGAGATCCTCAACACCGAGCATGTGATCGCGCACCTGACCAAGGACACCGCGCTCAACATGCGTCTGAAGATCGAGCGTGGTTTCGGCTACCAGCCGGCCGCCGCTCGTCGTCGCCCGGACGAGGAAACCCGCGCCATTGGTCGCCTGATGCTGGACGCCAGCTTCTCGCCGGTCCGCCGCGTCGCGTATGCCGTTGAAGCGGCCCGCGTGGAGCAGCGCACCGACCTGGACAAGCTGGTCCTCGACATCGAGACCAACGGCACGATCGACGCCGAGGAAGCCGTCCGCACCGCGGCCGACATCCTCACCGACCAGCTGTCGGTGTTCGGCGACTTCACCCACCGCGATCGCGGTGCGGCGAAGCCGGCCACCAGCGGCATCGACCCGATCCTGCTGCGTCCGATCGATGACCTCGAGCTCACCGTGCGTTCGGCCAACTGCCTCAAGGCCGAGAGCATCTACTACGTCGGCGATCTGATCCAGAAGACCGAAGTGGAGCTGCTCAAGACGCCGAACCTCGGCAAGAAGTCGCTCACCGAGATCAAGGAAGTCCTCGCCCAGCGCGGCCTTTCGCTCGGCATGAAGCTGGAAAACTGGCCGCCCGCTGGCATCGCCCAGCACGGCATGATGGGCTGAGCGTAACGCTCGGTTCCAGACAGGCCGCACCTTCGGGTGCGGCCTGTGTTCTTGCAAGTAGTTTGCTTTGAAGAAGTGTGAACCGACGAGCCTGAAGGCTCGCGGCAAGCCGGCCACGGAGGGTCGGTTCGGGCCACCCGCAGTCCATTGTGTCAACGCCTGGATGGCGACAGCGAAGTTCAACGAATCAACATTCATCAGGAATCACGACCATGCGCCACCAGAAAGCCGGCCGTAAGTTCAGCCGCACCAGTGCACACCGCGATGCCATGTTCACCAACATGGCGGCCTCGCTGATCAAGCACGGCCTCATCCGCACCACCCTGCCCAAGGCCAAGGAGCTGCGTCGCGTTGCCGAGCCGCTCATCACCCTGGCCAAGGTTGATGGCGTTGCCAATCGCCGCCTTGCCTTCTCGCGCCTGCGCGACAAGGAAGCCGTCGGCACGCTGTTCACCACCCTGGGCCCGCGTTACCAGTCCCGTCCGGGCGGCTACCTGCGCATCCTCAAGTGCGGTTTCCGCGCTGGCGACAATGCGCCGATGGCCTACGTCGAGCTGGTCGACCGTCCGGAAGCCGCTGCGGAGTAATTCCCGCGCGCAAAGTGTTTAGCAGAACCCCGGCCTGGTGCCGGGGTTTTTGCTTTTGGGGGATACGTCCTCGGATTCCCGCCTTCGCGGGAATGACGATGTCTGGGCAGGGGAGTGCTGCGACGAGCGGTGTACTCGATACGCCAGGCCGACTGGTTGCGCAAAGGCATCGCCGTTAAGCTTGGCGGCATGACCAATGCCATCCTGCGCGGCTCGTTCCGCATCCAGTTCCTGATCGGTTTCCTCGCCTGCGCCGGCCTGTTGGGCTTCGCGTTCTACCTCCAGCTCCACGACGGTCTCGAGCCGTGCCCGCTGTGCATCTTCCAGCGCGTGGCGTTCTTCGCGATGGGGCTGGTGTTCCTGCTCGGTGCGTTGCATGCGCCCAAGGGTGCCGGCGGTCGTCGTGGCTACGGTGTCGCGGCGCTGCTGGCGGCGCTGGCCGGCATCGCGGTCGCCGGCAACCACGTTCGCCTGCAGCACCTGCCGCCGGACCAGGTGCCGTCGTGCGGTCCGGGCCTGGACTACATGCTCGATGCGATGCCGATCACCGGCGTGATCCGCAAGGTGATGACCGGCTCGGGCGAGTGCGCCAATGTCGACTGGACGTTCCTCGGCCTGTCGATGCCGACCTGGAGCCTGGTCTGGTTCGTGCTGCTGGCGATCTGGGCCGGCTACGCGGCGTTCCGTCGCAGGTAGGCCTTTGGCGCGGCGTTCCGCCGCCGCGAGTCCACTGTTGCCGCTGTAACGGTTGCAGGGCGCCTGACTAGCGCCCATAGTGGTTCGCCGCATTGCAGCATTCCGTGTCATGCCCAGCCCCGATCGCAACCTCCGTGCCGTGAACCTGCCCGCCGACTGGAATCCGCAGTCGTGGCGCAACCGTACTGCGATGCAGTTGCCGCAGTATCCGGACGCGGCCGCACTGGAGTCGGCGCTGGCCGAACTGCGCGACCTGCCGCCGCTGGTGACGTCGTGGGAGATCCTCTCGCTCAAGCAGCAGCTGGCCGAGGCACAGGAAGGCAAGCGCTTCCTGCTGCAGGGTGGTGATTGCGCCGAGAGTTTCTCTGCCTGCAACTCCGGCGTGATTTCCAACCGCCTCAAGGTGCTGCTGCAGATGAGCCTGGTGCTCGTCCACGGCATGCGCAAGCCGGTGGTGCGCGTGGGCCGTTTCGCCGGCCAGTACGCCAAGCCGCGTTCGACCGACACCGAGACGATCGGTGAAGTGACGCTGCCGAGCTACCGCGGCGACATGGTCAACGCTCCGGAATTCACCGCCGCCGCGCGCGCGCCCGATCCGCGCCGGATGATCAAGGCGCATGCACGTTCGGCGATGACGATGAATTTCGTCCGCGCCCTGATCGACGGCGGTTTCGCCGACCTGCACCACCCCGAATACTGGAACCTCAGCTGGGTCGGCCATTCCGAGCTCGCCGAGGAATACCGGCGCATGGTCACCGCGATCGGCGATGCGGTGCGCTTCATGGAGACGCTGTCGGGCTCGGAGGTGCACAACCTCAACCGCGTCGACTTCTACACGTCGCACGAAGCGTTGCTGCTGCCGTACGAAGAGTCGCTGACGCGGCAGGTGCCGCGCCACTGGGGCTGGTTCAACCTCAGCACGCACTACCCGTGGATCGGCATGCGCACCGCTGCGGTGGATGGCGCCCACGCCGAATACTTCCGCGGCATCCGCAACCCGATCGCGCTGAAGGTCGGTCCGTCGGTGACGCCGGACCAGCTGCTGCGCACGATCGACCTGCTCAACCCCGAAGACGAGCCGGGCCGCCTGACGTTCATCCATCGCATGGGTGCCAGCGGCATCGCCGAGAAGCTGCCGCCGCTGCTGGATGCGGTGCGCCGCGACGGTCGTCGCGTGCTGTGGGTGTGCGATCCGATGCACGGCAACACCGAGAGCACCAGCAACGGTTACAAGACGCGTCGCTTCCGCAACATCCGCAGCGAGCTGGAGCAGTCGTTCGAGTTGCACGCCGCGGCCGGCACGCGCCTGGGTGGCGTGCACCTGGAGCTCACCGGCGAGGATGTCACCGAGTGCCTGGGTGGCGCGCGCGAGCTGACCGAGAGCGATCTGGAGCGGGCGTACCTGTCGACGGTGGATCCGCGCCTGAACTACGAGCAGGCGCTGGAGATCGCGATGCTGATCGTGCGCAAGCAGGCGCAGATCGCGGCGCCGGCGTAAGGGCAGGGGCGAAGGCCCTCACCGTCATCCCGACGTACGCCGGGATCCAGGCCGGCAGCCTGTCAGTTTTGTCACCGTCATCCCGGCGAAAGCCGGGATCCATTTGCCCTTTCCGCTTGCGAAGCGTGCGACGTCCATGGATTCCCGCCTTCGCGGGAATGACGGGCAACGTGGGATTCCCGCCTTCGCGGGAATGACGGGCAAGTTCAAGGTGGGCCCCGGCTTTCGCCGGGACGACGAGTTGTCAGCCCTTGCTGGTTCCCAGCGCCACCGTTGCCAGGAACTTCGGCGGCTTGCGCGCCTTGGTCTTCTGCTCGAACGCATACGCCAGTTCGATCAGGCGCGGTTCGCTCCAGGCCGGGCCCATGAAGATGATGCCGATCGGCAGGCCGAAGCTGTCGCCCATCGGCACGGTGATGCTGGGCGTGCCGGCGACCGCGGCGACGCCGTAGCCTTCGCCGAGGAAGTGGTCGCCGTTGACCGGGTCGATCAGCCATGCCGGCGCGGTGGCGGGTGCCACCACGGCGTCGAGGTTGTTCGCCGTCAGCGTTGCTTCCAGGCCCTCGGCACCAGCGAGGCGACGGGCCTTGCTGCGTGCCTCGATGTAGCCGATCTCGTCGAGCGCACCCTTGGCCTGTGCGCGTTCGAACAGCTCCTGGCCGAAGTAGGGCATTTCCTTGCCGGCGTTCTTGCGGTTGTAGTCGATCAGGCCGGCCAGCGAAGTCACCTGCGCGCCGCTGCGCGACAGGTAGCCGTCGACACCGTGCTTGAACTCGTACAGCAGCACGTCCATTTCCGGTTCGTTCCAGCTGCCCGCGCCGGCGATTTCGACATCGACGACTTCGGCGCCGGCCTTGCGCATCGCCTCGATGCTGCGCTCGAGTGCGGCGTCGGCATCGGGGTGGTAGCCCATGGCCTTGCGCAGCACGCCGATCCGCGCGCCGCGCAGGCCGTCGGCATTGAGCCGGGCGTGGTAGTCGAACATCGCCCGGCCGGTGCTTTCGGCGGTGGCCTGGTCGGCATCGTCGCGGCCGACCATCGCCGACAGCAGCACCGCCGCGTCGGCGACGCTGCGCGCCATCGGGCCAGCGGTGTCCTGGCTGTGCGAGATCGGGATGATGCCGCTGCGGCTCACGAGGCCGACCGTCGGCTTGATGCCGACCAGGCCAGCGACCGAGGACGGGCAGATGATGCTGCCGTCGGTCTCGGTGCCGATGGCGGCGGCGGCCAGGCTGGCGGCGACGGCACTGCCGCTGCCGGAGCTGGAGCCGCACGGCGAGCGGTCGAGTGCGTACGGGTTGCGCGTCTGTCCACCGCGCGCGCTCCAGCCGGAGCTCGAGCGCGAGGAACGGAAGTTGGCCCATTCGCTGAGGTTGGTCTTGCCCAGGATCACCGCCCCGGATTCGCGCAGGCGTGCCACCAGGAATGCGTCGGTGCGCGGATGGTTGGAGGCCAGGGCGAGCGAGCCGGCGGAGTTCACCATCGGCGTGGCGTCGATGTTGTCCTTCAGCAGGATCGGCACGCCGTGCAGCGGTCCACGGATGCGACCGGCCTTGCGCTCGGCATCGCGCGCGTCGGCTTCCTTGAGTGCGTCAGGATTGGTCTCGATCACCGCGTTGAGTCGCGGGCCGGCATCGTCGATGGCGGCGATCTGGTCGAGATAGGCCTGGGTCAGCGCATGGCTGCTGAGTTCGCCGCGTTCCATCCGTGCCTGCAGCTCGGCAATGCCGACCTCGGCGAAGGCGAAGCGAGCGGGCGCGGGACCGGCATTTGCCGATGCCACCGCGACCGCTGGTTTGGATGCGGCAGCGCCCGCGTCAGGCGCGTTGGCGCGCTGGCAGGCAGGCAACAGGGCGATCAGCATCGCCACGGACAACGTCTTCGTTACAGGCAAAGAGCGCATTGCGATTCCCCGGTCGCGGATGGCCGTCGCCGAGCATACGCGAAACTGAACCGCCGTCAGGCCCTATTGGCGACGCTTTACGAGGTCGCGTGCCAGCACTGCGACGACGATCAAGTTGACGGCCAGCACCGCCCACGAGGTCCAGCCCGGGTGGTGGTACACGGCGTAGACGTCCAGCGGCAGGTAGATCGCGGCGCTGATGCAGCCCAGCCAGGAGGCCCACGCCTTGGCGCGCCACAGGCCCCAGGCCTCGAGCATGCGCAGCAGGCCGTAGAACAGGACCACCGCGGCGGCCAGGTGCACGCCGTCGGGGTTGATGACCTTGTTCAACCAGGCCAGGGCGCCTTCGTTGGGGTCGAGCTGGAAGCGGGCGATCAGCTCGTGCAGCCAGCGCAGCAGGGGCGCCGGCCCGAGAAGTTCGAGGCCGCTGGCTGCCAGCAATGCCAGCAGGCCCTTGGCGGCCTCGAAGATCGCGATCACATGCAATCCCGGATGCGCGTGCGGATCCGGGTTGTAGTGGTGCTGCGCGTCGGTCATGGCGAGGCGAAGCCCGGCACGGTTACGACGTGGCTCAGGCAGCGCGCGAGGCGCGCTTGCGGTCCGACTCGGTCAGGAACTTCTTGCGCAGGCGGATTTCCTTCGGGGTGACTTCGACCAGCTCGTCGTCCTCGATGAAGTCCAGGGCCTGCTCCAGCGAGTACTTGATCGCCGGGGTCAGCTTGATCGCGTCGTCCTTGCCCGAGGCGCGCATGTTGGTCAGCGGCTTGGGCTTGATGGCATTGACCGTGAGGTCGTTGTCCTTGGAGTGGATGCCGATCAGCTGGCCCTCGTACACCTGGTCGCCTTCGGCGGCGAACAGGCGGCCGCGCTCTTCCAGCGGTCCGAGCGAGTAGGCCGGGGTGGTGCCGGCGGCATTGGCGATCATCACGCCGTTCTGGCGCTTGGCGATCGCGCCGGTTTCCTTCGGACCGTAATGGTCGAACACGTGGAACAGCAGGCCCGAGCCCTGGGTCAGGGTGCGGAACTCGTTCTGGAAACCGATCAGGCCACGGGCCGGGATCATGTAATCAAGGCGCACGCGACCCTTGCCGTCGGACTCCATGTTCTTCAGCTGGCCCTTGCGGATGCCCAGCTTTTCCATGACGCCGCCCTGGTGCTGCTCTTCGATGTCGACCACCAGCTGCTCGACCGGCTCCATCATCTGGCCGTCGATTTCCTTGATGATCACTTCCGGACGCGACACGGCCAGCTCGAAGCCTTCGCGGCGCATGTTCTCGATCAGCACCGACAGGTGCAGCTCGCCACGGCCGGAGACCAGGAACTTGTCCGGGTCGGAACCTTCTTCGACCTTCAGCGCGACGTTGTGCAGCGTCTCGCGCTCGAGGCGCTCGCGCAGCTGGCGGCTGGTCAGGAACTTGCCACCGCTGAGTTCCTTGTTGCCGGCGAACGGCGAGTTGTTGACCTGGAAGGTCATCGAGATGGTCGGCTCGTCGACGGTCAGCGCCGGCAGCGCTTCCGGGAAGTCCAGGGCGCAGACGGTGTCGGAGATCGACAGGTCGGCGACGCCGGAGATGGCGACGATGTCACCGGCCTCGGCTTCCTCGGTCTCCAGGCGCTCCAGGCCCATGAAGCCCAGCACCTGCAGGACCTTGCCCTGGCGCTTCTTGCCTTCGCGGTCGATCACGCTGACCGGCATGTTGCGGCGGACCTTGCCGCGCTGGATGCGGCCGATGCCGATCAGGCCGACGAAGTTGCTGTAATCCAGCTGGCTGATGCGCATCTGGAACGGGCCGTCCATGTCGACCTGCGGCGGCGCGACGTGCTTCATGATCGCTTCGTACAGCGGGGTCATGTCGCCATCGCGGGCGCTGTCGTCGAGGCTGGCGTAGCCGTGCAGCGCCGAGGCGTAGACGATCGGGAAGTCGAGCTGCTCGTTGGTGGCACCGAGCTTGTCGAACAGGTCGAACACCTGGTCGATGACCCAGTCCGGACGGGCGCCCGGACGGTCGATCTTGTTGACGACCACGATCGGCTTGAAGCCCATCGCGAACGCCTTCTGGGTGACGAAGCGGGTCTGCGGCATCGGGCCGTCCATCGCGTCGACGAGGATCAGCACCGAGTCGACCATCGACAGCACGCGCTCGACCTCACCGCCGAAGTCGGCGTGGCCCGGGGTGTCGACGATGTTGATGCGGTTGCCCTGCCAGGTGATCGCCGTGTTCTTGGCGAGGATCGTGATGCCACGTTCCTTTTCCTGGTCATTGCTGTCCATCGCGCGCTCGGCCAGCACCGTGCGTTCAGACAGGGTGCCCGACTGCTTGAGGAGGCAGTCGACGAGAGTGGTCTTGCCATGGTCGACGTGGGCGACGATGGCGATATTGCGGAGGCGTTCGATGGACATGCGAAAAGGCCGGCAGACCGGCGCTCGGGCGAGGAGGTAGCCGGGCATTATACCTGTCAATGATGACCTCTGCCTGTTCAGCTGGAGGCGCTGCAAGTACCCTTGTCTATTGGCCCGGACGTCGCCATCTGAACGGCGAGCCTGAACGCATTTCCGGCTGAACAACCCCCACCCAAGCTTCGCCCACGTCCCAGGAGACGGATTCATGAGCCTGATCGCCACCTTCGACACCGACCGCGGCCCGATCCGCATCGAGCTCGCCGCCGACAAGGCGCCGCTCACGGTCGCCAACTTCGTCAACCTGGCCCAGCGCGGCTTCTATGACGGCCTGAGCTTCCACCGCGTCATCAACGATTTCATGGTCCAGGGCGGCTGCCCGCTGGGCACCGGCACCGGCGGCCCCGGCTACCGCTTCGAGGACGAGACCCGCAATGGCCTGAGCCACGAGCGCGGCGTGCTGTCGATGGCCAATGCCGGCCCGGGCACCAACGGCAGCCAGTTCTTCATCACCCACGTCCCGTGCCCGTGGCTGGACGGCAAGCACACCGTCTTCGGCAAGGTCCTGGAAGGCCAGCAGATCGTCGACAGCGTCAAGCAGGGCGACACGATCAAGTCGGTCAAGATCGAGGGTGACACCGCCGCCGTGCTGGCCGCCAAGGCCGACCGCGTGGCGGAATGGAACAAGACGCTGGACCAGAACGCCCGCCCGTAAGCGGCGCCAGCCGGTCACGCACAGGCGCCCGCTCCGGCCTTGCCGGGGCGGGCGTTTTTTTTGGCCCGGGCCCCGACGCCGAGACAGCCTGGATCCCGGCGTGCGCCGGGATGACGTTGATGGCATCCGGCCCGCGCGTGCAACGAGCCGCGGCGAACCTCCGTGCTAACATTTGCGGGCTCTGGCGGCGGTTGGACGTGTCGCCCGCAGCGACCCCACATCGACTCCCAGAGGTTCCCGCGATGCCCCAGCTTGCCCGGCGCATCGGTCGCGCCAAGCCCAGCGCGATCATGCAGGTTGCCGAGAAGGCCAAGCGGCTCAAAGCCGAAGGCCGCGACATCATCAGTTTCTCGATTGGTGTTCCCAACTTCCTCCCCGGCGAGCATGTCTATGCCGCAGCGCGTGATGCGCTGAGCAAGGACAGCGGCCAGTACGGCAGCAATCGCGGCGCCGACGCGATGCTCGATGCCTTCATCGAGCACATGGCGAAGATCGGACTGACCGGCTACGGCCGCGTCAACGTCGCCACCGGCATCGGCGCCAAGCACGTCATCTACAACCTCGCCGAGGCGCTGCTCGACGAAGGCGACACGATCGTCTTCCCGACGCCGTACTGGACCAGCTACCTCGACATCGCCGACATCGTCAACGCGAAGATCGACCTGCTGCCGTGCCCGGCCTCGCAGGACTACAAGCTCACCCCGGCGCAGCTCGACGCCGCGCTGGCGAAGAAGCCCAAGGTGTTCCTGTTCAACAATCCCTCGAACCCGACCGGCATGGTCTATTCGAAGGAAGAGATCGATGCGCTGGCCGACGTCGTCGCCAAGTACCCGGACACCTGGGTCATCACCGACGACATCTACAACCGCATGGTGTTCGACGGCCTGGGCTACCACAACTTCGTGCACTCCCGTCCGGAGCTGCGCGATCGCGTGATCTTCATCGACTCGCTGTCCAAGACCTACGGCATGCCGGGTTGGCGCGTGGGCTTCATGGCCGGTCCGGAAGCGATCGCGCAGGCGATCGTGACGATGAACTCCAACCACATCACCAACATCCCGGAGATCGTCAGCGCCGCTGCGGTCGCCGCGCTGTCGGGTCCGCAGGACGTGCCGACGGCCAAGTGCGCAGAGTTCCAGGCCAAGCGCGACCAGGTGATGGCGGTGATGGATTCGATCCCGGGCGTGGTCTGCCCGCGTCCGCAGGGCGCGTTCTACGTGTTCCCGGACATCAGCGTCGCCTTCGGCAAGACCCATGGCCCGACAGGCACGAAGATCGGCAACGACGTCGACTTCTGCAACGCGCTGCTGGAAGCCAAGGGCGTGGCCTGCGTGCCGGGCTCGGCGTTCGGCGAGCCGCGCGCGCTGCGCATCAGCTACACCTGCCCGACGCCGCAGCTCGCTCCGGGCCTGCAGCGTTTCCAGGAATTCTTTGCAGAGCTTTCCTAAATTTCGTGATCCAACGCGGGGCGCCGGTCGCCCCGCTTTTCATTTCAGGAGTTACCCATGAAGACCCCCGTCCGCGTTGCCGTTACCGGTGCTGCCGGCCAGATCGGCTATTCGCTGCTGTTCCGCATCGCATCCGGCGAAATGCTCGGCAAGGACCAGCCCGTCATCCTGCAGATGCTCGAGCTGCCGATGGAGAAGGCCCAGGCCGCGCTCAAGGGCGTGATGATGGAGCTGGAAGACTGCGCGTTCCCGCTGCTGGCCGGCATGGTCGGCACCGATGACGCCGAGGTCGCGTTCAAGGACGCCGACATCGCCCTGCTGGTCGGCGCGCGTCCGCGCGGCCCGGGCATGGAGCGCAAGGACCTGCTGCTGGAAAACGCCAAGATCTTCACCGCCCAGGGTGCGGCGCTGAACAAGGTGGCTTCGCGCAACGTCAAGGTGCTGGTGGTCGGCAATCCGGCCAACACCAACGCCTACATCGCCATGAAGTCGGCGCCGGACCTGCCGGCGAAGAACTTCACCGCGATGCTGCGCCTGGACCACAACCGTGCGCTGTCGCAGCTGGCCACCAAGGCCGGCGTGGCCGTGGCCGACATCGAGAAGCTGGTCGTGTGGGGCAACCACAGCCCGACCATGTACCCGGACTACCGCTTCGCCACGATCAACGGTGCCTCGCTGAAGGACCAGATCAACGACGCCGAGTGGAACGCCAACACGTTCATCCCGCAGGTCGCCAAGCGCGGCGCGGCGATCATCGAGGCGCGTGGTCTGTCGTCGGCGGCTTCGGCGGCCAACGCGGCCATCGACCACATCCGTGACTGGGTGCTGGGCAGCAACGGCAAGTGGGTGACGATGGGCGTGCCGTCGGACGGCAGCTACGGCATTCCGGAAGGCGTGCTGTACGGCGTGCCGGTGACCACGGCCAATGGCGAGTACACGCGCGTCGAGGGCCTGCCGGTTGACGAGTTCAGCCGTGCGGCGATGGACAAGACGCTGGCCGAGCTGGAAGAAGAGCGCGCCGGCGTGGCCCATCTGCTGGGTTGATCGCCTGCTGCCGGCTTCTTGCCGGTTGCGCTGAAAAAAGGCGGCCTTCGGGCCGCCTTTTTTTGTGGCTCCGTCATCCCGCCCTATCACCGTCATCCCGGCGGACGCCGGGATCCATCTTGACGTTGCGGTTGCTCCGGAGCGGCGTCGTCCGTAGGGGCGGGGAGTGCCCCGTCCCTTAGTCAGACATCCTGTCTGATGCGGGACGCGGGACATCCATGTCCCGCTGCGGTGCACTCCCCGCCCCTGCGGCCAACGCTCTGTCGATTGGTTGCACGGTCTTCGGAGAGCAATGGGCTGGAAGCGACAAGCAACGGCGCTGGGTTCCCGCCTGCGCGGGAATGACGGGTGGAGGGAATTTCGACCAAGGTCGTAACGCTTCCTTCCGCCGCTGGGACTAGCCTCGACGCAATGGTCGTTGAGGGTATCGCGATGGGTTACGAAGAGTTCTACCGCCGCTCGATCGAAGAGCCCGAGGCGTTCTGGGCGGAGCAGGCGAGGGCGATCCATTGGCACAGGCCGCCGCAGCAGATCCTCGATTATTCCAACCCGCCGTTCCGCAAGTGGTTCGCCGGCGGCGAAACCAATCTCTGCTACAACGCGGTCGATCGCCACCTGGATGAGCGCGGCGATCAGCTGGCGCTGGTGGCGATTTCGTCGGAGACCAACGTCACCCGCGAGATCAGTTACCGCGAATTGCACGCCGAGGTGAACACCTTCGCCGCGGTGCTGAAGTCGCTCGGTGTGGGTCGCGGCGACCGCGTCGTGATCTACATGCCGAACATGGCCGAGGCGGTGTTCGCGATGCTGGCCTGTGCGCGCATCGGTGCGGTGCACTCGGTCGTCTTCGGTGGCTTCGCCGCGCACAACCTGGCACTGCGCATCGACGATGCGAAGCCGAAGCTGCTCGTCTGCGCCGATGCCGGCATGCGCGGCGGAAAGGTCATCGCCTACAAGCCGCTGGTCGATGCCGCTTGCGAGGAGGCCGCGTCGCCGCCGCCGCATGTGCTGGTCGTGAGCCGCGGGCTCGATCCTGCGCTCAACATCGTTGAAGGCCGCGATGTCGATTACGCAACGCTGCGCGCGAAGCATGAAGGTGCGCAGGTCGAGGTCGAGTGGCTGGAGTCGAACGAGCCCAGCTACCTGCTCTATACCTCGGGCACCACCGGCAAACCCAAGGGCGTGCAGCGCGATGTCGGTGGCTATGCGGTGGCGATGGCGTTGTCGATGTGGTCGATCTACGACGTGCGCGCAGGGCAGGTGATGTTCTCCACGTCCGATGTCGGTTGGGCAGTCGGGCATTCGTACAACGTCTACGGTCCGCTGATCGCCGGCGCGACGTCGGTGCTGTACGAAGGGTTGCCGACCAATCCGGATCCGGGCATCTGGTGGCGCATCTGCGAGCAGTACGGCGTGCGCACGATGTTCTCTTCGCCCACCGGCATCCGCGTGCTGAAGAAGCAGGATCCGTCGTGGCTGACGAAACACGACCTGTCGAAGCTGCACTGGTTGTTCCTGGCCGGTGAACCGCTGGACGAACCGACCGCGCACTGGATCACCGACGGCATCGGCAAGACCATCATCGACAACTACTGGCAGACCGAGACCGGTTGGCCGGTGCTGTCGCTGATGCCGGGACTGGAGATGAAGCCGGTGAAGTTCGGCTCGCCCGGCCTGCCGACGCCCGGATACAAACTGCGCGTGATCGACGACAACTCCGGTGAGGATGTAGCGGCTGGGCAGAAGGGCGTGCTGGTGATCGAGCCGCCGTTGCCACCGGGGTGCCTGACCACGGTGTGGAACGACGATGCGCGTTTCCTGTCGAGCTACTTCAGTCACTTCAAGCAACTCGTCTACAGCTCGCTCGACTGGGCAATCCGCGACGAGGACGGCTACACCTTCATCCTCGGCCGCACCGACGATGTCATCAACGTCGCCGGGCACCGCCTGGGCACGCGCGAGATCGAGGAGTCGTGCTCGACCCATCCCAGCGTCGCCGAGGCGGCGGTGATCGGGGTGCATGACGAGCTCAAGGGGCAGGTGCCGGTGGTGTTCGCGACGTTGAAGCAGGCGCTGGGCGGCGAGTCGGCCGCACAGGCGGCGGCGAGCATGCAGCAGCGGGTGGTCGAGCAGCTCGGCGGGGTGGCAAAGCCGGCGCGGGTGTACGTCGTCAACGCCTTGCCCAAGACGCGATCGGGAAAGTTGCTGCGGCGCTCGATCCAGGCCCTGGCGGAGAACCGCGATCCGGGTGACCTGTCGACGCTGGACGATCCAGGCGCGCTGGACGAGGTGCGACGGGCGCTGGAGCGGGGGGCTGATTCTGGCAACTGACCCGGCAATTGAGTTGACTGATCGCGACACCGATGTCGGCGAAAGGCAACGTCCCTGGGTTCCCGCCTTCGCGGGAATGACGAGCGGTGACCGGCAGGCCGACGCCGCCGCCCGAGGTGGCCTAAAATGCCCCTTCAACCAGGAGATGACATGACCTCGCAGGCCTCCGCCGGTGCCCGTTTCCGCGCCGCCGTTTCTGAAGAATCCCCGTTGCAGGTAATGGGTGCCATCACCGCCTACGCCGGCCTGATGGCCAAGCGCGTGGGCTACAAGGCGCTGTACCTGTCCGGTGGTGGCGTCGCCGCCAATTCGCTCGGCGTGCCGGACCTGGGCATCAGCACGATGGAAGACGTGCTCACCGACGCGCGCCGCATTGTCGACGCCACGCAGATGCCGTTGCTGGTCGACATCGACACCGGTTGGGGCGGTGCCTTCAACATCGGCCGCACCATCAAGTCCTTCATCAACGTCGGCGTCGCCGCCGTGCACATGGAAGACCAGGTCGGGCAGAAGCGTTGCGGCCATCGGCCGGGCAAGGAAGTGGTGCCGTTGTCGGAGATGGTCGACCGCGTCAAGTCGGCCGTCGATGCGCGCACCGACAGCAGCTTCGTGATCATGGCCCGCACCGACGCGGCCGCGGTCGAAGGCATCGATTCGGCGATCGAGCGCGCCTGTGCCTACGTCGAGGCCGGCGCCGACATGATCTTCCCCGAGGCGATGAACACGCTCGAGGATTACCGCCGCTTCAAGGCTGCGGTGAAGGTGCCGATCCTGGCCAACCTGACCGAATTCGGCTCCACGCCGTTCTTCACCACCGACGAGCTGCGTGAGGCCGGCGTCGACATCGCCCTGTACTGCTGCGGTGCGTACCGCGCGATGAACAAGGCAGCGTTGAATTTCTACGAGACCGTGCGCCGCGAAGGTACGCAGAAGAGCCTCGTGCCGACCTTGCAGACGCGTGCGGAGCTCTACGACTATCTGGGCTACCACGCGTACGAAGACAAGCTCGACGCGCTGTTCGCGCGCGAGAAGTAAGCAGTCGTGATGGAGTGGTCGGCCGACGGAGCGTACAGGGCCTCGACGTTGAGTCCCCCTGTCCCTTTCTCCGCCGGCGCGTCCGTCCGCCCTGCGACCGCGACGAGCGCGATACTGGCCCGTCACGGTCGTCTGCGACCTGCCCGTCGCAACTGGCTTAACCCCCTGCTCAGCGGCACCTGACTTCAGTACCTGCAGCTAACCGCGTTATCCCTGAGAACGACGGCCCCCGGCGGGACCGGACAAGAAATCCCGCCAGCACGGCCGAATGAGGAGACATACCAATGAGTGACTCGGCACAGAACCTGCCCAAGGCCAAGAAATCCGTCGCCCTGAGCGGCACCGCCGCGGGCAACACCGCACTGTGCACCGTCGGCCGCAGCGGCAACGACCTGCATTACCGCGGCTACGACATCCACGACCTGGCGACGAAGTCGACCTTCGAGGAAGTCGCGCACCTGCTCGTGCACGGCGCCCTGCCGACGGTGTCGCAGCTCAAGGCCTACAAGGCCAAGCTCAAGCGCCTGCGCGGCCTGCCGGCGATCGTCTCCGAAGCGCTGGAGCTGGTGCCGGCCAATGCGCATCCGATGGACGTGCTGCGCACCGGTTGCTCGGTGCTGGGCACCGTGCTGCCCGAGCGCGAAGGCCACCCGGCCGCCGAGGCGCGCGACATCGCCGACAAGCTGATCGCCAGCTTCGGTTCGATGCTGATCTACTGGTGGCACTTCACCCGCAACGGTCGCCGCATCGACGTGGAGACCGACGACGACAGCGTCGCCGCGCACTTCCTGCACATGCTGCACGGCGAGCCGCCGAGCAAGCTGCATGCCGACTCGCTCGACAAGTCGCTGATCCTCTACGCCGAGCATGAGTTCAATGCATCCACGTTCACCGCGCGCGTGATCGCCGGCACCGGTTCGGACCTGCATTCGTGCCTCACCGGCGCGATCGGTGCGCTGCGCGGTCCCAAGCACGGCGGTGCGAATGAAGTGGCGATGGACATCATCAGCCGCTACGGCAGCGCCGACGAGGCCGAGGCCGATATCCGCGCACGCATGGAGCGCAAGGAGATCGTCATCGGCTTCGGCCACCCGGTGTACACCATCGGCGATCCGCGCAATCCGATCATCAAGGAAATCTCGCGCAAGCTGTGTGCCGAGGGCGGCAACCAGATGCTGTTCGACGTGTCCGAGCGCATCGAGAACCTGATGATGGACACCAAGAAGATGTTCCCGAACCTCGACTGGTACAGCGCATCGGCCTATCACATGATGGGCATCCCGACGCCGATGTTCACGCCGCTGTTCGTGATCGCGCGCACCACCGGCTGGAGCGCGCACGTGATCGAGCAGCGCGAGGACGGCAAGATCATCCGCCCGAGCGCGAACTACGTCGGTCCGGAAGATCGCGAGTACGTGGCGATCGACAAGCGCTGAAGCGCAAAGCGGCCCTCATCCGCCCTGCGGGCACCTTCTCCCGCAGGCGGGAGAAGGAATTGAGCCCTCGCCCGCTGGCGGGAGAGGGGTTGGGGTGAGGGCAGGGCATTCGCCTTTCGTCTGATTGCCCCCCTTCGGCCATCCCCCAGCCGCGCCGCCCATGGCATAGTCGGCCACGCCTTTCGTGGCCGATGGTTTTGGGGGAAGCCATGCGCGATGACGAAGTGCCGAACAAGACCGATGCCGGGCGCGAAGAGATCCAGCTGCGCACGCGCAAACTGCCCAACGTATTGCGTTCGATCCTGCTGCTGGTCGATGGCCAGCGCAGTGCCGGGCAACTGCGCGACGTGATCGCGGGATTGCGCGGGCCGCCCGATGGGCTCGAGCAATTGCGCGCGCTGGGACTGGTCGACGTGCCGCAGACGATGGCGGCCGTTGCGGCGGCCACCATTCCGGGGCGGGTGACGGGACAGTTCCTCGCCGCCGCGGTGACGGCGGCAGTGGCTCCCGGCTCGACGGCCGGCAACGGCAGCGGCGGCGGTTATGCCCCGCTGTACACGCAGATGTCCGAGACGGTGCGCGAGCACCTGGGCATGCGCGGCTATTTCCTGCAGCTGAAGATCGAGCGCTGTACCGACGTCGGCGAACTGCTGGCATTGCTGCCGGACCTGTACACGGCCCTGGCCAAGGCCCACAACGTCGGATTCGCCGGCGAGATGGAGCGGCGACTGCGTTCGCTGGCGACGGCCTAGGCCGTCGCCACGCGGACGCACTGGCTCAGGCCAGGCCTTCGTCCTTCAATGCCTTCTGCACGCCCGGGTCGGCCTCCATGCGCTGCTTGAACGCCGCCAGGTTGGACAGGCCACCCAGGTCGATGCCCAGGCCATCGGCCCAGCGCAGCGTGATGTAGAGGTAGGGGTCGGCGAAGCTGCGGAAGCCGGCCAGCCACTGCTTGCCGGCCAGCTGCCGGTCGGCGATTTCGAACTGGCTGCGGATGCGCTGGCGCGCGGTGGCCTTGACCGCCTCGAACTGCGACTCGTCGCCGATGAAGGCGGCCGGGCCGAACAGCGGCTTGAATGCCGGGTGCAGGTCGGAGTTGACGAAGGCCAGCCAGCGGGCGGCCTCGCCGCGCTGGCGCGCGCTGCCGTCACCGGCGAGGCCGGCTTCGGGATAGCTGTCGGCGATGTAGCCCATGATCGCGGCGTTCTGGGTCAGCACGAAATCGCCGTCGACGACGGCCGGCACGGCGCCGGTCGGGTTGATCGCGAGGTAGGCGGGCGCCTTCATCGAGTCCTTGTCGAGGACTTCGTATTCGAACGGCTGGCCGGTCCACTCCAGGGCGATGTGGTCGGCGGTCGAACAGGCACCGGGCTTGGTGTAGAGCTTCATGGCGAACTCCGCGGGGGCGATGGGCAATCAGCCACTATCGCCGACTCGTCCCGCGTGCTCAACGCCACGGCTGCAACAGTCTGTGGGCGGCTTCAGGCGAAGCCGCATTTCATCATTTCGCCTCAGGTGCGGCGCGGCTTCAACGACTGCACCTTGTAGAAGGTGTGGTCGCCAATGGTGGCCACCTGGTAAGCGGTGCGCCAGCTCGGGCTGGCGATGGCATGCGCGGCGAAATGGCTGGCGCCGGGCACGATCTCCTTGCGCTGGCCGGGCGGAAGGGCCCAGTTGCGCTCGGCGTCGAGGGCCACGGTGACGGCCTCGCCCCATGCCTCGGTGTTGGTCAGGCGCGTGCCTGGGGCCACCAGGGTCGGTGCGAACTGCTTGCGGGCGGTGACCACGTCACAGACCGTGTTGCCCCACAGGCCGCTGTCACGGCGGCGCAGGGCCACTTCAGCCACTGCCTTCTGGCCGGTGACGGACTGGTCACGGGCTTCCAGGTAGACGGTGGTGCTCAGGCACAGCGAATCAGCGGTTTGTGGCGGAAGCACGGAGGCCAGCCACAGTATCCAAGCCAGTTTCATCTAATCGGACTCCTTGCTCCGTTGCGCCGTTCCGCAGCGAGGTCGCCGTCCCTTTTGGGAAACACGGCAACTGCGGCGCGAACCGGCATGGCGTACTGGGGAGGGCAGCGGGCTCTGCGGCACGCTTTTGCCCCTTCACCTAAACCGCGCAGAAGGCGCGGGCGGTGTGGGTCGCCACCAAGGGGGTGGCTGAAAAGTTGGCGCAAGGTAGCGGCGGAAGTATAAATGCCAGCTGAATGGCTAATTCGTAACCATCGGATTGTCTTGGGTTTTTTATCTGAACAGGACGCTGAAAGCCCCGTCCCGTGGGGCTCTCAGCGTCCCGGCGCCGGCGCCTGTCAGAGCGTCGCGGCGAGTCGCGAGGCCTGTGCGATGGCGCGTTTTGCGTCGAGTTCGGCGGCCACATCGGCTCCTCCGATCACATGGGTGACCGTGCCGGTACCGGTCAATTGACCCTCCAGGGGCTTGAACGGCTCCTGACCCGCGCAGATCACCACGTGGTCGACCGGCAGGGTCTGGTCGCTGCCGTCGACCCGGATGTGCAGGCCTTCGTCGTCGACCCCGAGGTACTCCACCCCGCCGAGCATGCGTACCTTCTTGGCCTTGAGCGTGGCCCGGTGGATCCAGCCGGTGGTCTTGCCGAGGCGGGCGCCGGGGCGGCCCGGGCTGCGCTGCAGCAGCCAGACTTCGCGGGCGGGCGACTCCGGTTGCGCCGCTGCCAGGCCGCCACGGCTGGCGCCGTCGTAGCCCAGGTCGACGCCCCACTCGGCGCGCCAGCGGGCGGCGTCGACCGCGTCGGGGTCGGTGGGGCCCGCGTGGTGCACCAGGAACTCGGCCACGTCGAAGCCGATGCCGCCGGCACCGATCAGGGCGACCTTGCGCCCCGGCACGACCCGCCCGCTGAGGACGTCCAGGTAACTGACCACCTTGGGATGGTCGGCGCCGGCGAAGTCGACCTCGCGCGGACGGATGCCGGTGGCGAGCACGACGTCGTCGAAGCCGGCGAGGGCGCCCGTGTCGGCGCGGGTGTTGAGGCGCAGCTCCACGCCGGTCTGCTCGATGCGGCGTGCGAAATAGCGCAGCGTTTCGTGGAACTCTTCCTTGCCCGGGATGCGCTTGGCCAGGTTGAACTGACCACCGATCTCGCTGCCTGCTTCGAACAGGGTGACGCGATGGCCGCGCTCGGCGGCGATCGTGGAGCAGGCCATGCCGGCCGGTCCGGCGCCGACCACGGCGATGCGACGCGGCGACGTCGTCGGCGTGTAGTTGAGTTCGGTCTCGGCGCAGGCGCGGGGATTGACCAGGCAGCTGGCGGTCTTGTTTTCGAACACGTGGTCCAGGCAGGCCTGGTTGCAGGCGATGCAGGTGTTGATGTCGTCGGCGCGCTGCTCGCGCGCTTTGTTGACCCACTGCGGGTCGGCCAATAGCGGACGCGCCATCGACACCATGTCGGCGTCGCCGCTGGCGAGCACGCGTTCGGCGACCTGCGGCATGTTGATGCGGTTGGTGGTGATCAGCGGCAGCGATACGTGCGGCTTCAGGCGGCCGGTGATGGCGGTGAACGCGGCGCGCGGCACGGAGGTGGCGATGGTCGGGATGCGTGCTTCGTGCCAGCCGATGCCGGTGTTGATCAGCGTTGCGCCGGCGGCTTCGATGGCCTTCGCCTGCTGCACCACTTCATCCCACGCCAGTCCTTCGTCGACGAGGTCGAGCATCGACAGGCGGTAGACGATGATGAAATCCGGGCCGCACGCTTCGCGGATGCGGCGGACGATCTCGATGGCGAAGCGCATGCGCTTGGTGGCGTCACCGCCCCAGGCGTCGTTGCGTTTGTTGGTGCGCGGGGCGGTGAACTGGTTGAGCAGGTAGCCTTCGGAGCCCATCACTTCGACGCCGTCGTAGCCGGCTTCGCGGGCCAGTTGTGCGGTGCGGACGAAGGCGCGGATCTGGCGTTCGACGCCGCCGGCCGAGAGGGCGCGGGGGGTGAAGGGGTTGATCGGGGCCTTGAGCTTGCTCGGTGCGACCTGCAGTGGGCTGTAGCCGTAGCGGCCGGCGTGGAGGATCTGCAGGCAGATGCGGCCGCCGTGGCTGTGGACGGCGGTGGTGACCTGGCGGTGGCGGTTCACTTCCCAGGGCCAGCGCAGGGTGCCGCCGAAGGGTTTGAGCCAGCCGGCGAGGTTGGGCGAGAAGCCGCCGGTGACGATCAGGCCGACGCCGCCGGCGGCGCGTTCGCCGAAGTAGGCGGCCAGCTTGGGGAAGTCGGCGGCTTTGTCTTCCAGTCCTGTGTGCATCGAGCCCATCAGCACTCGGTTGCGCAGGGTGCAGAAGCCGAGGTCGAGGGGTTCGAAGAGGCGGGGGTACAGCGGGTGCGGGGTGGCGGTGCTTTCGAGGCTCAGGGGGCTGGCGGCCGTCATGGCGAATACGCTGGCGTACGGAAGCGGGCACGATGCCGGGAAAGCTTGCTGGCTTCAAGCTGCTTGGCGAGCTGTCGTCTGCGGACGGGCGCCGTCCGCCGGGCCGGGGATTGCTCCGCCCCTTAGTCAGACATCCTGTCTGATGCGGGGCGTGGGCCATCCATGGCCCACTGCGGATCAATCCCCGGCCCGTCGGCCGACGCTCCGGCATGTCATTGCCCGGTCTTCGGCACTTGCTCGTCATTCCCGCGAAGGCGGGAACCCATGGACGTTGCTCTTGCCCTCATCCCCGCGAAGGCGGGGACCCAGTGTCGTTGCTCGTTGCCGTCACCAGCCCGACAGCACCAGCTTGCCGATCGTCGTGCCCGATTCCAAGCGCCGGTGTGCTTCGCGAAGGTTGGCGGCGTTGATCGGGCTGAGGGCGTCGTGCTGCGTGCCGTGCAGTTCGCCGCTGTCGATCAGGCTGGCGACGCGGTCGAGGATGCGGCCTTGCTCGTCGATGTCGGCGGTGCCGAAGCGGGTGCGGGCGAACATCATTTCCCAGTGGATGCCGATGCTCTTGGCCTTGTACGGGTCGCCGATGCGCAGCGGTTCGGAGGGTTCGACGATCAGGCCGACGTGGCCGAGCGGGGCCAGCAGTTCGCCCAGTACGTCCCAGTAACGGACGGTGT
The DNA here is from genome assembly GCF_042649405.1 of Lysobacter sp. GCM10012299. NCBI lineage: Bacteria > Pseudomonadati > Pseudomonadota > Gammaproteobacteria > Lysobacterales > Lysobacteraceae > Lysobacter > Lysobacter sp. GCM10012299. Next base: position 457,454 of record NZ_JBHRZC010000001.1, read on the forward strand.
CGGCGAGGTTGAGTGCGGCGTCGATCGTGGTGAAGCCCAGTGCGGCCAGTTGCGGTGGCAGGGGTTGGCGGTGGTCGATGACGTGGTGGGCGCCCATCGACTTGCACCATTCGATGGTTTCACTGCGCGATGCGGTGGCGATCACGGTGAAGCCGGCGCGCCTGGCGAGCTGGATGGCGATCGATCCGACGCCGCCGGCGCCGGCGATGATCAGCAGCGATTTGCGCTCGCCGCCGTGCTCGCTGTCGAACGGCATGCGCTGGAACAACAGCTCCCACGCGGTCAGCGCGGTCAGCGGCAGTGCGGCCGCCTGCGCGGCATCGAGCGACTTCGGTGCGTGGCCGACGACGCGTTCGTCCACCAGTTGCAGTTGCGCGTTGCTGCCGGGACGGGTGATGTCGCCGGCGTAGTAGACGCGGTCGCCAGGAACGAAGCGGGTGACGTTCTCGCCGACGGCTTCGACGATGCCGGCAGCGTCGTAGCCGAGCACTTTGGGTTGCGCTTCCACGTGCGGCTTGGGCGAGCGTACCTTGGTGTCGACCGGGTTGACCGAGACGGCTTCGATGCGCACGAGCAGGTCGCGGCCGGTCGGCGCGGCAGGATCGGGAAGGTCGACGTCGACGAGCGATTGCGGATCGTCGATGGGGAGGTAACGGGTGAGGGCGATGGCTTTCATGCGGCTCAGACCGGCGAGGGGTTGCGTTCGCCGAAACCGGCCTGGTGCCAGTACGGGTACACCGCTGTCACGGCGCTGGCTTCGTCGAGCGAGGCGACCTGTCCGGGCGTGAGGTTCCAGCCGACCGCGTCGAGGTTCTGCCGCAGCTGCTCTTCGTTGCGTGCGCCGATCACCACGGTCGATACCGTCGGGCGCTGCAGCAGCCAGTTCAATGCGATTTGCGGCACGGACTTGCCGGTCTCGGCAGCGATCGCGTCGAGTGCATCGACGACGCGGTACAGGCGCTCCTCATCGACCGGCGGGCCGTAATCGGCCGTGGCCGACAGGCGCGTCACGTCCGGTCGCGGCTGGCCGCGGCGGATCTTGCCGGTGAGGCGGCCCCAGCCGAGCGGGCTCCACACCACCGCACCGACGCCCTGGTCGAGGCCGAGCGGCATCAGCTCCCATTCGTAGTCGCGACCGATCAGCGAGTAGTACGTCTGGTTGGCGACATAGCGCGACCAACCGTGGCGCTCGGACACGGCCAGCGACTTCATCAGGTGCCATCCGGAGAAATTCGATACGCCCAGGTAACGGATCTTGCCGGCGCGAACCAGGTTGTCGAGGGTCGACAGGGTTTCCTCGATCGGTGTGCGCGCGTCGAAACCGTGCAGCTGGAACAGGTCGATGTAGTCGGTGCCAAGGCGCTTGAGTGCGTCGTCGACGGCGTTGATGAGGTGGAAGCGCGACGAACCGACGCTGTTGGGGCCGTCGTCGAAACGGAACGTCGCCTTGGTCGAGATCAGCACCTTGTCACGGCGGTTCTTGATGGCCGCGCCGAGGATGCTTTCGGCCAGTCCACCGGAGTAGACGTCGGCGCTGTCGAACATGTTGAGGCCGGCATCAAGGCAGATGTCGACCAAGCGCGTCGCTTCGGCGACGTCGGTGTTGCCCCACGAACCGAACAGTTCGCCCTTGCCGCCGAAGGTGCCGGTGCCGAAGCTCAACGCGGGGACGCGGAAGCCGGAGTTGCCGAGAAAGCGGTATTCCATCGTTGCGGTTCCTGGAGTCAGTGTTCGTGGTGGACAAGTGGTGGTGCGGAAGTGGCCACTGCCGGTTCGTCGCCGAGCAGGGCGCGCAGATCGATCGAGTCGGCCATCGCCCGGTAACCGGCGTCGCCGGGATGGAGATGGTCGCCCGAGTCATACGCGGGCAAGAAACGGGCCGGATGCGACGGGTCGCGGGTGACTGCGTCGAAATCCAGCACGGCGTCGAACTCGCCGCCGTCGCGGATCCAGGTGTTGACGGCCTGGCGCACGCGTTCCTTGTCGGCGCCGTAATAGCCGCGCATCGGAGTGTCCTGCAAGGCACCTTCAAACGGCGTCAGCGTCGCACCGACGATGCGCACGCCGCGTGTATGGGCGCGGGCGATCAGCTGGCGGTAGGCGGCGATAAGGTCCTCGACGCGCGCGGCCGGGTCCGATGGCGCAAACGCCGTGCCATTCCAGGCGATGTCGTTGATGCCGATGAAGACGACGGCAGTCGCCACGCCCGGTTGCGACAGCACGTCGCGATCGAAGCGGGCCAGTGCGTTGCTGCCCATCTTGTCCTGCAGCAGGCGTGCGCCGGAGATGCCGGCATTCAGCACGGCGACGCCCTCTCCCGACAGACGGCGAGCGAGGACATCGGGCCAGCGGCGGTTGCCATCGACCGTCGACATGTTGCCGTCGGTGATCGAGTCGCCCAGCGCGATCACGGTGCGTGTGGCAGGGGCGGCTTCGACCTGGATCGCCGACAGGAACACGCGCGTGCTCAGCGTCGTCCCGGATTGGATCGCCGCGGCGGCGGTCTGGTCGCCGGCACCGACGTAAGTGGTCTGCCGTGCGTCCCAGTGGAACGTCGACGGCGGCGTCGGTTCGGGCAGGTAGAGGCTGACGGTGACATCGCCAAGCGCCTTCACCTCCAGCTCGACCGGATCGCTGAGCATCGGCGCGCCGGGCGGGATGGTCACCGAGGTCTTGCCACCGAAGGTGAGCGGGCGATCGCTCGCCGCGACGATGCGGCCATCGGGCGCGCTGCCGGCGATGCGTGCCGCCCCGATCCGCAACGGCTGCGTGCCGTACTCGTTCGACAGCAGCACGCGCACGCGGCGTCCGCCGATGCTGACGCGCGCGGTCTGCCGCACGGTCTGGTTCCAGAGGTGGTAGGGAACGTTGGTTGGCAGGACGAAGTCGCCGGCCCATAGCGGCTGCGGGCTGGCGGTCCAGGTGGTGGCCCAGGTTGCGGGCGCATCGGCATTGGATTGCGCCGGCGCTGCGCCGGATGCGGCCAGTAGCAGCGCGGCCAGCAAGGTAGGGGAAGCAAGTTGGTTCATGGCACGCAATTCCTTCGCGATTTGATGATCAGTCGATCAGGGGTGCTCGGGCACGCAAGCAGCGGGAAGCTGCGCGCGACGCTCTTGCGCGCTTTCCAGACGCACGCTCCACAGCGCGACCGCGAGGCCGGCCACGGTCACCGCCGCTGCCGCCCACGTCACCGCCTGCAGGCCCGGACCGCGTTCGATCACCACGCCACCGAGCCAGGCGCCCATGGCATTGCCGAGATTGAAGGCGGCGATGTTGAAGCTCGAGGCGAGGTTCTGGCCGGCACCGGAGGCGTGGCGCAGCACGCGCAGCTGCAAGGGCGAGACCGTGGCGAACGCGGCGATGCCCAGCGCGGCGATGAACGCGACGATGGCGAACGGGTTGTGCAACACGAAGCTCATCAACGCCAGCACGATGGCCAGTGCAGCCAGCGTGCCCAGCAACGCCGGCGTCGGCGTGCGGTCGGCGAGGCGGCCGCCGAGCAGGTTGCCCACCACCATGCCCGCACCAAACAGCAACAGGATCGGCGACACCGCCGCTTCGGAGAATCCGGCAACGCTCGTCAGCAACGGCTGGATATAGGTGATCACCACGAACACACCGGCGAAGCCGAGCATCGTCATCAGCAGTCCCAGCAGGACCTGCGGGCGCACGATCGTGCGCAGCTCATCGCGCACTGCAACCGTGGCCTGCTGTTCGCGGCTGCGCGGCACCAGCAGCGCGATCACCAGCAACGAGACGATGCCGACCACGCTCATCGCCCAGAAGGTCGAACGCCAGCCCAGGTGCAGGCCGAGCCAGGCGCCGGCCGGCATGCCCAGCAGCGTCGCCAGGGTCAGGCCCGAGAACATGATGGAAATGGCCGAGGCCTTGCGGTCGGCGGGCACCAGCCCGGTCGCCACGACGGCGCCGACGCCGAAGAAGGTGCCGTGGGTCAGCGAGGTCAGCACGCGCGCCGCCATCAGCGTGGTGTAGTCCGGTGCCAGTGCACAGGCAGCGTTGCCGATCGTGTAGATCGCCATCAGCGCCAGCAGCACCGCCTTGCGCGGCATGCGCCGGGTCAGCAGGGTCAGCACCGGGGCGCCGACGAACACGCCCAGCGCGTAGCCCGACACGAGCATGCCGGCGGCGGCGATCGAGACGTGCAGGTCGGCGGCAACCTGCAGCAGCAGGCCCATGATCACGAACTCGGCGCAGCCAATGCCGAACGAACCGGCGGTCAGGGCGAACAGCGCCACCGGCATCCGACTGGATGGCGAGGCGGGCAGGGAGGGGGCGGTGGCGAGGGCCATGCTGCGGCGTCCACTTCATATAGGAAGGTGCGCAGGCTAGGCCTTTGCATATTCTGCGGAAACGGCCTATATGGCTAATCAGTTTCAATGAAGCGTTGATAATCGACCCATGGACCGCATCGGCGACATCAGCCTGTTCCTGCGCGTGCTCGACCTGGGCTCGATCAGTGCCGCCGCGCGCAGCCTCGACCTGTCGGTCGCGGTGGCCAGCCAGCGCCTCAAGCGGCTCGAGCGCGACCTGGGCGTCCCCCTGCTGCACCGGACCACCCGCCGCCTGCACGCCACGCCAGAGGGCGCCGCGCTGGCCGAGCAGGGGCGGGCGCTGGTCGAGGACCTGGAGACCCTCACCAGCAGCCTGGGGCTGGGCGGCAGCGAGATCACCGGCACCCTGCGGGTGACCACCTCGGCCTCGTTCGGGCGCCTGTACGTGTCGCCACTGGTTCCCGAGTTCCTCGAGCGGCATCCACGGGTGCGCCTGAGCCTCAACCTCAACGACCAGATGGTCGACCTGGTCAGCTCCGGCTTCGACCTGGCCATCCGCATCGGCGAACTGGCCGACTCCAACCTGGTCGCACGCCGGCTCGCGCCCAACCGGCGCGTGCTGTGCGCGTCACCGGGTTACCTGCGCCGCCACGGCACGCCGCGCACGCCGCAGGACCTGGCCGACCACGACTGCGTGATGCTGGTTGGCAGCCAGGGCCGGCAGGACGTCTGGCGGATGAGTGACGGTGCCGGTGGCGAGGTCGCGGTGCGCGTGCACGGCCGCATCGAAAGCAACTACGGTGAAGTCGTGCGCGATGCCGCCGTCGCCGGACTGGGCATCGCCCTGCATTCGACCTGGCACGCCTCCGATGACCTGCGCAGCGGCCGCCTGCAGATCGTGCTCGCCGACTATCCCGTGGCCGAGACCGGCATCTACGCCGTGATGCCGCAACGGCGGCTGGTGCCGCCGCGCGTGCGCGCGTTCGTCGACTTCATGGAGGAACGGTTGGCGCAGGTGCTGCCGCGGGATTGACGGTCGCGTGCAGCGTCAGTCGAACGCGAACGCATCCAGCGCCAGCGATCCCAGTTGGTGCGAGCGATGGATCGCGCGCACGGAGGGCGTGTCGCCCGCCGCGCCGAGTGCGACGAACAACGGCATCAGGTGCTCGACCGTGGGATGCGCGTGCCTTGCGTGCGGCGCGCGCTGTTGCCAGTCCAGCAATGCCGGCCAGTCGTGCGCCGACAGCATCGTGTGCATCCAGTCGCCGAACTCCTGCGCCCATGGCGCCAGCGGTGCCTGCGGATGCTTCCAGTCGAGGTCGCCGAGGTTGTGCACGAAGCCGCCCGATCCGATCACCAGCACGCCTTCATCGCGCAGCGGCGCCAGTGCCTGGCCGAGCGCGAAGTGTTGCGCCGCGTCGCCGTGCGGCATCACCGAGACCGGCACCACCGGCACGTCGGCATCGGGATACATGCGCAGCAGCGGCACCCACACGCCATGGTCGAGGCCGTGGTTCTCGCGCACGCGCGGATTGAGCCCGGCGTCGGCAATACGCCGGGCGATCTCTTCGGCCAGGTCGGGCGCGCCGGGGGCCGGGTAGCGCAACTGGTACAGCGGCTCCGGGAAGCCGCCGAAGTCATGCACGGTGTGCGGCTGGATGTGCCCGCCCACCATCGGCCGGTCGGTCATGAAGTGCGCCGAGACGACCACGATCGCGCGCGGCCACGGCAGCTCGCGGCCGAGGCCATCGAGGAAGCGGCCGGCAGGTGAATCCTCGACCGCCAGCATCGGCGAGCCGTGGGAGAGGAACAGGGTCGGAAGGCGGGTAGGGACGTCCATGCAACAAGGGTGGGCCTGCGGCGCGGCTTTTCCAAGCGCCATGCGCATGCCGGTGCGTTCCGCTGCCAGCGGCAACGATGCTGCCTCACATCGGGGCCACTGCCGCCCTTCGACAATGCTGCCCTTCGACAACGCGACGCCGCGTTCAAGGGACCCGCCATGAGCCACCCCGACCTGCGCTCCGCAGTCCGCCCGCCGCCGGATGCGCCGATGGTGGATATCGCCGACTACGTCATCGACTACCGCATCGATTCGCAGGAGGCCTACGACACTGCCCGCTACATGCTGCTCGACTCGCTGGCCTGCGCGGCGCTGGCGATGGATCACCCCGAGTGCGTCAGGCACCTGGGGCCGCTGGTGCCCGGTGCGGTGCTGCCGGGCGGTGCCCGCGTGCCGTTCACCGCGCACGAACTCGATCCGGTCCAGGCCGCGTACAACATCGGCGTGCAGATCCGCTGGCTCGACTTCAACGACACCTGGCTGGCGGCCGAGTGGGGGCATCCGTCCGACAACCTGGGCGCGATCCTCGCCGTGGCCGACTACCTCGGCCGCAGTGGCCATGCCATCACCGTGCGCGACGTGCTCGGCCACGCCATCAAGGCGCACGAGATTCAGGGCTGCTATGCCCTGAAGAATTCCTTCAACCGCGTCGGCCTCGACCACGTGATCCTGGTGCGCCTGGCGTCGACTGCAGTGGCCACCTCGATGCTCGGCGGCGGCAAGGAGCAGATCATCAACGCCATCTCGCACAGCTGGATCGACAACGGCGTGCTGCGCACCTACCGGCATGCGCCCAACACCGGGCCGCGCAAGAGCTGGGCCGCAGGCGATGCCTGCCGCCGCGCGGTGACCCACGCACTCAACGCGGCCAAGGGCGAAGTCGGTTACCCGAGCGCGTTGAGCGCCACCACGTGGGGCTTCCAGGACATCGCATTCGAGGGGCAGGCGTTCGAGTTCGAGCGGCCGTTCGGCAGCTACGTGATGGAGAACATCCTGTTCAAGATCAGCTATCCGGCCGAGTTCCATGCGCAGACCGCGGTCGAGTGCGCGATGCAACTGCACGCGCAGGTCGGCTCGCGCATCGAAGCCGAAGGCGTGGATGCCATCGAAGCGATCGTCATCCAGACCCAGCAAGCGGCGATGCGCATCATCGACAAGACCGGCCCGCTGGCCAACTACGCCGATCGCGACCATTGCATCCAGTACATGGTCGCCGTGCCACTGCTGTTCGGCCGGCTTCGCGCCGACGACTATGGCGACACCGTGGCGGCGGACCCGCGCATCGACGCGCTGCGCGCCACGATGCGGGTGGAAGAAGATCCGCGATTCACCCGCGATTATTTCGATCCCGACAAACGGTATATCGGCAATTCCGTTCAGGTCTTCTTCAAGGACGGAACGCAAAGCGAAAAGTTCACCATCGATTATCCGGTCGGACACCGTCGCCGTCGCGGCGAAGGTATTGACCTGCTGATGGGCAAGTTTGAAGCGGCAATTGCGGGAAAACTGCCGCAAAGCCAGGCAGCGGCACTGTTTGCGCTGGCGGCCGACAGCGAGCGTCTGCTGGCCCTTCCGGTGACCGACCTGATGAACGGCCTGCGTTGCTGAATCCTGACCGATTGCCTGACGTTGGTCGGGGAACTTCCGGGTTTGTTAGATCACCGTTAACACCGCTTTCACATAGGCAAACTTAACCTCCGCCCCGATGGCGTCGTCTGGCGGCCGTCCTAAGTGGGAACCTCGCAGACGCTGTTTCCGTTTTTATGATCAAGGAGCTGGATATATGAATAAGAAACTCCTCTGCGCCGCCCTGCTGGGTGGTCTGAGTCTGGCCCAGGCTGCCGCTGCGCAGGAATTCGACGATCGCTGGTACCTGACCGGCGCTGCCGGCATGAACATCCAGGACAACGATCGCGGCACGCGCAATGCGCCGTTCGCTTCGCTCGGCGTGGGCAAGTTCCTCAACCAGAACTGGTCCATCGACGGCGAACTGAACTATCAGAATCCGAACATGGACGACAACCAGGATCTCAACTGGAGCCAGTACGGAATTTCGTTCGACGGTCGCTACCACTTCGTCCAGGAAGGCCGTAACTGGGCGCCGTACATCCTGATGGGCCTGGGCTACCAGCAGGCGGAGCAGGAGTACGACAACTTCCCGAACCCGAACTCGCCGATCCAGCGCGACGAAGGCAATCTCGCCGCCAAGGTCGGCCTGGGTATCCAGAGCGCCCTGTACGGCAAGCGCGCCGCGATCCGCACCGAGCTGGCCTACCGCGCCGACTTCGACGACAACGGCGACTTCACCAACTCTCAGGGTGTAAGGCTCGGCGACAACGACGACTCGTGGTACGGCGATCTGCTGGCTTCGGTCGGCGTCGTGATCCCGCTGGGTCCGCCGGTTGTGGCGGCTCCGCCGGCCCCCGCCGCACCGAGCTGCGCAGACCTGGATGACGACGGCGACGGCGTCAACAACTGCGACGACAAGTGCCCGGGTTCGCAGGCCGGCCAGACGATCGGTCCGGACGGTTGCCCGGTGCCGGTGTCGATCGACCTGAAGGGCGTGAACTTCGACTTCGACAAGGCCACGCTGCGTCCGGACGCCGTCTCGATCCTCTCCGAGGCCACCGAGATCCTGAAGCGCTATCCGGAACTGAAGGTTGAAGTCGCCGGTCACACCGACCAGTGCGGCAAGGACGCGTACAACCAGAAGCTGTCGGAGCGTCGCGCCACCACGGTGTACGACTACCTGACCAGCAATGGCGTGGATGCTGCTCGCCTGGTGGGCCCGATCGGTTACGGCGAGAGCCGCCCGCTCGAGGACATGGGCCAGGCCTTCCCGGCCTGCAAGAGCGAGAAGAACCGCCGTACCGAGCTGAACGTGCAGAACTAAGCTCGATACGCGGACGCTTCGGCACTCCGCAAACTTCGAAGCCCGGCCTCGTGCCGGGCTTCGTCGTTTATGAGGGCATGGCTTAGCAGACTTTTTCCCGAAAAAACGTTAACCAGTATTAACATTTACAATCACGGTGTATGATCGCCGCCGTCAGTGACCCCCTTGGCCCCCGCCAAGGCCGATTCAGCTACCGCAACGCGCTTGCTGCAGTACGCCTGTATTTCCCCGTCCGTTTCTGACTGATCAAGGAGTGACACATGAAGACCCGTTTGTTGAGCACGGCCCTGCTGGCTGGCCTGGCCGTTTCCCAGGTCGCCAGTGCCCAGGAGTTCGATGATCGCTGGTACCTGACCGGCACCGCCGGCATGAACATCCAGGACAACGATCGCGGCACCCGCAATGCGCCGTTCGGCGCGCTTGGCGTTGGCAAGTTCATCGCACCGGAATGGTCGCTGGATGGCGAGCTCAACTACCAGAACCCGAACAACGACGCCAACCAGGACCTGCGCTGGAGCCAGTACGGCATCTCGTTCGACCTGCGTCGTCACTTCCTGGCCGAAGGCCGCAACTGGGCGCCGTACCTGCTGATGGGCCTGGGCTACCAGCAGTCGGAAGAAGAGTTCGACGCCAACCCGAACCCGAACTCGCCGGGCCAGCGTGACGAGGGCAACCTCGCCGCCAAGGTCGGCGTCGGCCTGCAGACCGCCCTGGGCGAGCGCGTGTCGCTGCGCACCGAAGTGGCCTACCGCGCCGACTTCGACGACGGCAGCGTTTCGGCTCCGGACGAAGACTGGTTCGGCGACGTGCTGGCTTCGGTCGGCGTCGTGATCCCGCTGGGCCCGCCGCCGGTGGCTGCTGCCCCGGCTCCGGCTGCGCCGAGCTGCGCAGACCTGGATGACGACGGTGACGGCGTCAACAACTGCGACGACAAGTGCCCGGGTTCGCAGGCCGGCCAGACGATCGGTCCGGACGGTTGCCCGGTGCCGGTGTCGATCGACCTGAAGGGCGTGAACTTCGACTTCGACAAGGCCACGCTGCGTCCGGACGCCGTCTCGATCCTCTCCGAGGCCACCGAGATCCTGAAGCGCTATCCGGAACTGAAGGTTGAAGTCGCCGGTCACACCGACCAGTGCGGCAAGGACGCGTACAACCAGAAGCTGTCGGAGCGTCGCGCCACCACGGTGTACGACTACCTGACCAGCAATGGCGTGGACGCTGCTCGCCTCGTGGGCCCGATCGGTTACGGCGAGAGCCGTCCGCTCGAGGACGTGGGCCAGGCCTTCCCGGCCTGCAAGAGCGAGAAGAACCGTCGTACCGAGCTGAACGTGCAGAACTAAGCTCGCTGCGCGGACGCTTCGGCACTCCGCAAAAACTTCGAAGCCCGGCCTCGTGCCGGGCTTCGTCGTTTGTGAAGGCTGCATTTCGTGATGCTCGCGTGATGCCGCTGATCAGCTGAATTTCTGCTGCTTTTTTGCATGTGCTTGCGGTTGTCGCACACGACGGTGGCGCCTACACTGCCGACGCAACCCTGGAACGTCTGGTTCCCGGGACGAATGGAAGGAGCCGTGCCATGCGCGCGATGATCGGTGTGTCGTTGTTGTTGCTCGCAGGAGTGGCGCAGGCGCAATCCGCGCAATGCGGTTCGATGGCGGCACCTGCGTTGCCCATCCGCCCGACCGTGGTGGCACCGATCGCGCCAGAACTGGTCGTGCCCAGCCATCAGCTCGGTGCACCGACCGGCGTGCTGTCGCAAGCCTTCGACGAAGCGCTCTCCGTTGACCAGGTGCTGTTCCGCCTGCGACTGGAAGGCTGCCAGGTGGCCAAGGCATTGCCGGCGGCAGCGCCCGCCGCGGCGATGCCCAGTGCAACCGATCCTGCCGCATACAAGCCCAAGACGCAGTTCGACAACACGCCGTGGCGTTTTGACATGAACCAGAACGGCAAGAAGATGACGGCCGAAGAGTTCGACGCGTGGATGAAGGCCAAGGGCGTGCGCGTGGCCAAGGGCAAGGGCGCTGCAGTTGCGCCGGCTGCGACCACCACTCCCGTTGCGCCTGCCGCACCGGCCAAGGACGAAAAGAAGTGAGTAATGCGGGGCGCGCTGGCGCCCCGTCGTCCACGCCTCGCCACGGCCTGGCGCGCGTGCTGTCGAAGCAGGGCGTGTGTTCGCGCAGCGAAGCCGCGCGCTGGATCCAGTCCGGCCGCGTCGCGGTCGATGGTCGCGTGATCCGCGATCCGGAGTTCCCGATCGTGCAGGGCCGCCACCGCATCGTCGTCGATGGCCGCGACCTCGACCAGGCGCCACGCATCCACCTGATGCTCAACAAGCCGCGCGGCCTGGTCACCACGACGCAGGACGAGCGCGGGCGCGATACCGTCTATCGATGCTTCGACGGCGCCGGCCTGCCGTGGCTGGCGCCGGTCGGCAGGCTCGACAAGGCCAGCGAAGGCCTTCTGCTGTTCAGCAACGACCCGGCCTGGGCGGCCCGGATCACCGATCCGGAAACCGGCCCCGACAAGACCTACCACGTGCAGATCGACACCCTGCCGGACGCTGCGTTGCTCGACGCCCTGGTGGCCGGCGTCGAGGAGGAAGGGGAGTGGCTGCGCGCCAGCCGGGTCAACCTGCTGCGCAGCGGAGAGCGCAACGCCTGGCTGGAGATCGTCCTCGACGAGGGCCGCAACCGGCAGATCCGCAGGCTGCTTGCCGCGTTCGACGTCGGCGTATTGCGCCTGGTCCGGGTCGGCATCGGCTCGCTGGCGTTGGGTGAGCTCGGCAAGGGGCAATGGCGTGAATTGAGCGAAGCCGAAGTGGCGGCGTTGGTTTCGCCTCCCTGTTCATCTGTGTGATGGGCAGGCGGCGTTGAATCCGCAGTGTCGGATTGTGGGCCGCATCACTCTTTTAACGTTTCCTTTGCGCCGTTTTGACGCCTACACTGCGGCCAACTTCGTCGTGGGGAGAGCTTGAGATGCGCAAGATGTCGATGGTGGTTTCGCTGCTGCTGGTGTCGGGTGTTGCCGCAGCGCATACGGGTGTGAACGATCGCAGCCCGGCAGGTGCCGCCCAGTCCGACGTCGCTCGTTCGGCCGTGCGCATGGACCAGGGCGTGATGGTTGCCGCCGGCAAGAAGACCAAGGCTGCCGAAGCTGCACCCAAGGCCGAGGAAGCCAAGACCGAAGCGGCAGCCGAGTCGACGCTGCCGGGTGAGTACAAGCCCAAGACGCAGTTCGACAACACGCCGTACCGCTTCAACATGAACCAGAACGGCAAGAAGATGACGGCCGAAGAATTCGATGCCTGGATGAAGTCGCGCGGCATCCGCGTCGCCAAGGGCGCACCGGCCGCCGGCGCGCAGCCTGCTGCCGCGCAGGGTGGCACGCAGGTCGCCAGCGACGCCAAGGGCAAGTAATCGATTCACATCCTCGTCGGATGCAAGCAGAAGGCCGGTCAATGACCGGCCTTTTGTTTTTTCGCCAACCGCAACTGGATCCCGGCTTTCGCCGGGATGGCGATGAGGGTCAGCCCTTCACCACGCCCAGCTCGCGACCAATCTTCACGAACGCCGCGATCGCCTGGTCGAGTTGTTCGCGCGTGTGCGCGGCCGACATCTGCGTGCGGATGCGCGCCTGGCCCTGCGGCACGACGGGGAAGAAGAAGCCGATCGCGTAGATGCCTTCTTCGAGCAGGCGCGCTGCGAACTTCTGCGCGAGCGGTGCGTCGTACAGCATCACCGGGCAGATCGGGTGCACGCCCGGCTTGATGTCGAAGCCGGCGGCGGACATCTTTTCGCGGAAGTAGGCGGTGTTGGCCGCCAGTTGCTCGCGCAGTTCGCCTGCCGAAGACAGCATGTCGAAGGCCTTGATGCCGGCGGCGACGACGTGCGGCGGCAGCGAGTTGGAGAACAGGTACGGACGCGAGCGCTGGCGCAGCATCTCGATCACTTCGCTGCGTGCGGTGGTGAAGCCGCCGAGCGCGCCGCCCATGGCCTTGCCGAGCGTGCCGGTGAAGATGTCGATCTTGTCCATCACGCCCTTCACTTCGGCCGAGCCGCGGCCGCTGGCGCCGAGGAAGCCGGTGGCGTGGCATTCGTCGATGTGCACGAGTGCGTTGTACTTCTTCGCCAGTGCGGTGATCTCGTCGAGCGGGGCGATGAAGCCGTCCATGGAGAACACGCCGTCGCTGGTGATCAGCTTGGTGCGGCAGCCGGCGGCGTCGGCGGCCTGCAATTGCTTCTCGAGGTCGGCCATGTCGCAGTTGGCGTAGCGGAAGCGCTTGGCCTTGCACAGGCGCACGCCGTCGATGATCGATGCGTGGTTGAGGGCGTCGGAGATGATCGCGTCTTCTTCGCCGAGCAGCGGTTCGAACAGGCCGCCGTTGGCGTCGAAGCAGGCGGCGTAGAGGATGGTGTCCTGGGTGCCGAAGAAGTCGGCGATGGTCTTTTCGAGTTGCTTGTGCAGGTCCTGGGTGCCGCAGATGAAGCGCACGGAGGCCATGCCGAAGCCGTGGCTGTCGAGTGCGGCCTTCGCCGCTTCGATCACGTCGGGGTGATCGGCGAGGCCGAGGTAGTTGTTGGCGCAGAAGTTCAGAACGCTGCGGCCGTCTTCGAGGGTGATCTGCGCGGACTGCGGCGAGGTGATCACGCGCTCGGCCTTGAACAGGCCCTGGCTGCGGATGGTGTCGAGTTCTTCCGCGTAGCGGGCGGTCAGGGCGGGGGAGTTGGACATGGCGGGATTCCGTCGGTGGCAGGGGCGCTGCGGCAAGCGGGCATTTTAGCGGGTGCTTGGAGGCGACAAGGGCATTGGCTGCGGAATGGCGCCGTCCGCCGGGCTGGGGATTGCTCCGCCCCCGTCTGCGGCGTTTACCCGTCATCCCCGCGAAGGCGGGGACCCAGCGACTTCGTCATTCCCGCGAAGGCGGGAAACCAGAGACTTCGTCATTCCCGCGAAGGCGGGAATCCATGGACGTAAACACTGGTTACCATCCGCCCCATGAGCCCGGACGTGTCCCTGCGCACCACGCTGCCGCTGTGGCCGCTGCCATTCCTGGCCGCAGTGCTGCCGTTCGTGGTGAGTCACGTGGCGTGGTGGTTGTCGGTGCGCGACGGGCTGATTCTTCCCTGCAATCCGTACTGGGATGGTTGCGTGTCGATCAGCCGCGCGGCGCGCCATGGGTTGGGCAACCACTTGTTCCGGATGGTCATGCTTCCGGCTGCGACCCTCCAGGCGCTGTGCTGGCTGGTGGCGACGGTGTGGCTGCGGCGGCAATGGCACGTGCGTGCGCGCGTGCTGCCGTGGCTGGGACTGGCGGCCGGTGTGTTCCTGGGGATGTACGCGACATTCCTCGGCAGCGATGGCGCGGTCTACCAGGTGCTGCGCCGCTACGGCGTCTATCTGTACTTCGGCTGCAGCTATATCGCGCTGATGCTGGTGCTGCAGACGCTGTCACGCGTGCAGCCGCGGCCGCGCGCGTACGCGCCCTTGATGGTGGTCGCTTGGGGATTCCTGGCCATCGGCGTCGTCGCGGTGGTGCTGGCGTATGCGCTGGCCGCAACGCCCTACGGCGATCGCTGGGAGAACGTGCTCGAATGGCACGTCGGGCTGTGGCTGACCGCGATGTTCGCGGTGCTGGCGTGGTGCTGGTGGCGCGATGGGCTGCGCGTGGCGCTGATGGACTGACGGACGCCTGCTGGCGCCCGTCAGTCGAAATGCCAGATCAGTTCCAGCTCAGCACGACCTTGCCGGCCTTGCCCGATTCCATCAGTTCGAAGCCCTGCTGGAAATCGTCGATCGGCAGCTGGTGCGTGAGCACCTTGCCGAGCGGGAAGCCGCCGAGCACGAGCTGCGTCATCTTGTACCAGGTCTCGTACATCTTGCGGCCGTACATGCCGTGGATGGTGAGGCCCTTGAAGATGATCTTGTCCCAGTCGGCGCCGGCGCCCTTGGGCATGATGCCGAGCATCGCGATCTTGCCGCCGTGGTACATGCAGTCGAGCATGTCGTTGAAGGCGCGTGCGTTGCCGCTCATCTCCAGGCCGACGTCGAAGCCTTCCATGTGCAGGTCGGCCATCACGTCCTTGAGCGAGGTGTTGGCGACGTTGACCACGCGCGTGGCGCCCATGTCGGCGGCCAGCTTCAGGCGGTAGTCGTTGACGTCGGTGACCACCACGTTGCGCGCACCGATGTGCTTGCAGATGCCCGCGGCAATGATGCCGATCGGGCCGGCGCCGGTGATCAGCACGTCCTCGCCGACCACGTCGAACTCCAGCGCGCAATGCGCGGCATTGCCGTAGGGGTCGAAGAAGGCGGCCAGCTCGCTCGGGATCTGGTCCGGGATCGGCCACAGGTTGCTGGCCGGCATCACGATGTATTCGGCGAAGGCGCCATTGCGGTTCACGCCGATGCCGACGGTGTTCGGGCACAGGTGCTGGCGGCCGGCGCGGCAGTTGCGGCAGTGGCCGCAGACGATGTGGCCTTCGGCCGACACGCGCTGGCCGATCTTGTAGCCGGTCACGCCCGGGCCGACTTCGGCGATGCGGCCGACGAACTCGTGGCCGATCACCAGGCCCGGCTTGATCGTGCGCTGGCTCCACTCGTCCCACAGGTAGATGTGCAGGTCGGTGCCGCAGATCGCGGTCTTCTCGAGCTTGATCAGGACTTCGTTCGGGCCGGGCGTCGGCACCGGCACCTCTTCCATCCAGATGCCCTTGCCAGCTTCGCGCTTGACCAGCGCCTTCATCGATTGCGTCATTGGGGGGTAATCCGCGGTTTGGCGGTTTGGCGGTAAAGAGACGGCAATTATACGCCGCCGACCCGGTCCGGCCGGGGGGCGGGTTTGCCCGGGGCGGCAGGATTGGCCTATCGTCCCCGGCTTGCCCGAATCGCCGAATGCCTGTCATGTCGACCATGCGCCACCGTTTGTCCGTTCTGTCTGTATCCCTGTTGCTGGGCCTGGGAGCGGGCGCCGCGCGCGCCGACGAGGGCATGTGGATGCCGTCGCAGTTGCCTGATATCGCCCGCCAGCTCAAGGCGGCCGGCTTCAAGGGCAAGCCCGGCGACCTGGCCGAACTGGCGCGGCCGCCGATGAATGCGGTGGTCAAGGTCGGCGGTGCCAGTGGCGCGTTCGTGTCCCAGGACGGCCTGGTGCTGACCAACCACCACGTCGCCTTCGGCGTCGTGCAGTACAACTCCAAGCCGGACCGCGACCTGATCAAGGACGGCTACATCGCCAGCGACCGGGCCGCTGAGTTGCCGGCCAATCCCGACTACCGCGTGCTGGTCACCACCGGTTTCGACCGCATCACCGACCGCATCCTCGCTGCTGCGCGCGGCAAGCAGGGGCGCGAGTACTTCGACGCCGTCGACAGCGCCAGCAAGGCTGCCGTCGGCCAGTGCGAAAGCGAGCCGGGCTATCGCTGCAGCGTCGCCAACATGTACTACGGCACCGACTTCTACCTGGTGCGCCAGCTCGAACTGCGCGACGTGCGACTGGTCTACGCGCCGCCGAACGACATCGGCAACTACGGCGGCGAAGTCGACAACTTCGTCTGGCCGCGCCATGCCGGCGACTTCACCCTGCTGCGCGCCTACGTCGGCAAGGACGGCAAGCCGGCGGACTACTCGCCCGACAACGTTCCGTATGTGCCGCCGGCACACCTGCAGGTGTCGACGCGCAACGTCAAGGACGGCGACTTCGCGATGCTGGCCGGCTATCCGGGCGTGACGTTCCGTCATCGCATGGCGTCGGAGTTCGCCAACCAGATCGACTGGCAGCTGCCGTCGCGCGTGGCGCTGTACCAGCGCATGATCGACGTGATCGAGGCAGGCGGCAGCAAGGATGAAGCCGCGCGCGTGAGCTACGCCTCGCAGGTGCGCGGCATGAAGAACACCCTCAAGCGTGCACAGGGCGAACTCGACGGCCTGATTCGCAGCGATGCCGCCAAGGTGCGCAGCGACGACGAGGCCGCCATGTACGCATGGCTGGACAAGCAGGCCGATGCCGCCGCCACGCGCGCCGACATCGATGCCGCGCAGGCGGTCATCGATCGGGGCGTGACGACGCGCGAGCGCGACCAGCTGCTGGGCCTGATCCAGTCGCAGTCGCAACTGTTGCGTTCGGCCATCACGCTGCAGCGCTGGGCCGCGGAGCGTCCCAAGCCCGACGCAGAGCGCGAGAGCGGTTACCAGCAGCGCGACGAAGTGCTGATCACCGGCCAGCTCAAGCAGGTGCAGCGCCGCTACGCGCCGGCAATCGAGAAGGCGCTGCTGACCGAGCTGCTGACCCAGTACCTGGCGTTGCCGGCGCCGCAACACGTGGCCGAGTTCGATGCGGTGTTCGGCATCTCGCCGGCGCAGCTGAAGTACCGCCTGGATGCGCTGTACGCAGGCACGAAGCTGGGCGACGAAGCCACGCGCCTCGATGCGATGAACGCCGACACCGCCACGCTGGCCGAATCCGGCGACACGCTGCTCAAGGCCGCAGCGAAGTTGTTGCCGGCGATCCAGCGCATGGAAGACGAGAACAAGGCCAATGCGGGCGAACTGCTGCGCCTGCGCCCGGCCTACATGCGCGCGTTGATCGCCTACCGCAACTCGCAGGGCCGAGCCGTCTACCCGGATGCCAACTCGACGCTGCGCGTGAGCTACGGCCGCATCAGTGCCATGGATCCGCGCGACGGCGTTCATTACCTGCCGCTGACGACGGTGCGGGGCATCGTCGAGAAGCACACCGGCGAGGAGCCGTTCAACGCACCGCAGTCGCTGCTTGACGCAATCGCCAAGGGCGATTTCGGCAGCACCGCCGAGCCCAGCCTGGGCACGCAGACGGTCGACCTGATGACCAACCTCGATACCACCGGCGGCAATTCCGGCTCGCCCGTGCTCGATGCCAAGGGCGACCTGATCGCGCTGAACTTCGACAGCAACTGGGAAGCGGTGAGCGCGAGCTGGATGTTCGATCCGCGCTACAAGCGCGCGATCCATGTCGACATGCGTTACCTGCGCTGGCTGCTGGCGAAGGTGTATCCGGCGCCGCACCTGCTCAAGGAAATGAACCTGCCGGCGGAATAACCACTCCGTCAAACCTGAACGCGGCCATGGTCCTTGCCATGGCCGTGCAGGCGCGGCAAAGGCTAGACTCGACCGTTGATCTTCCTGTTCGGAGCGGATGCATGCGTCATGGCGTGTTGGCAGTTGCGGTACTGGGTGCGATGGCTGGCGTCGGCGCCGCCCGGGCAGGCGAGGGCATGTGGGTGCCGCAGCAGTTGCCGGAAATCGCCGGCCCGCTGAAGAAGGCCGGCCTCAAGCTCAATCCCAAGCAACTGGCCAACCTCACCGGCGACCCGATGGCCGCGGTGGTTTCGCTGGGCGGATGCACCGCCAGCTTCGTTTCGCCGCAGGGGCTGGTGGTGACCAACCACCACTGCGCCTATGGCGCGATCCAGCTCAACTCCACGCCCGAGAAGAACCTCATCAAGGACGGCTTCAACGCCGCCACGCCAGCCCAGGAAGTGTCGGCCGGTCCCAATGCGCGCATCTATGCGCTCGACACGATCCAGGACGTGACCCGCCAGGTTCAGGACGCGATCGCCGCCGCACCCGATGCGCTGGGCCGCACGGTCGCGCTGGAGAACATCGAGAAGCAGCTGGTGGCCTCGTGCGAGCGCGAAGCCGGATTCCGCTGCCGGCTGTACAGCTTCTCCGGTGGCAACACCTACCGGTTGTTCCGCAACCTCGAGATCCGCGACGTGCGCCTGGCGTACGCGCCTCCCGCTGGCGTGGGCAACTTCGGCGGTGAGGTCGACAACTGGACCTGGCCGCGCCACACCGGCGACTTCGCGTTCTATCGCGCCTATGTCGGCAAGGATGGCAAGCCCGCGGCCTACTCGCCCGACAACGTGCCCTACCAGCCCAAGGCGTGGCTGAAGTTCGCCGACAAGCCGCTCCAGGCCGGCGACTTCGTGATGGTGGCCGGCTACCCCGGCCGCACCGCGCGTTACGCGCTGGCCGAAGAGTTCGAGGAAACCGCGAACTGGACCTATCCGACGATCGCCGGCCACTACAAGGACCTGGTCGCGCTGGTCCGGGCCGAGGGACGCAAGAACCCCGACGTCGCGGTGAAGTACGCCAACACCGTCAAGGGTTGGCAGAACACGATGAAGAACTACGACGGCCAGCTCGCCGGCTTCAAGCGCATCGATGCCGCCAGCACCAAGCAGGCCGAGGAAACCGCGGTGCTCGACTGGCTGCGCAAGCAGGGCGGCAAGGGCGAGGCAGCGCTGGCCGCGCACGCCAAGTTGATCCAGCTTGACGATGCCGCGCGTGTCAATCGCGAACGCGACCTGGTGTTCGGACAACTGCGCAGCACCGGCGTGCTCGGTGCCGCGACCCAGCTGTACCGCCTGTCGCTCGAGCGCGCCAAGCCCGATGCGCAGCGCGAGCAGGGCTACCAGCAGCGCGACATGGCCACCTTCGAAGGCGGCATGCGGCAGATGGAGCGTCGCTACGTGCCGGCGATGGATCGCCAGCTGCAGGCTTACTGGCTGCGTGAGTACACCAAGCTGCCGGCGTCGCAGCGCGTCGCCGCGGTCGAGAAGTGGCTCGGTGGCAGTGACGACAAGGCGATCAATCGCGCCCTCGACAAGCTGGCCAAGACCAACCTGGGCATCACCGAGCAGCGCCTGCGGCTGATGACGGCCAGCAGCGCCGAACTGGAGAAGAGCAAGGACCCGGCGATCCAGTTCGCGGTGGCGATCATGCCGACCGTGCTGCAGCTGGAAAGCGAAGGCAAGGCGCGTGCCGGCGATGCGCTGCTGGCGCGACCGGTGTACCTGCAGGCGGTGGCCGACTACCGCAAGAGCAAGGGCCAGTTCGTCTACCCCGATGCCAACTCCTCGCTGCGCATCACCTTCGGCAACGTCACCGGCTACACCAAGCTCGACGGCAGCAAGCAGGTGCCGTTCACGCGCCTGGAGGAAGTGGCGGCCAAGGCCACCGGCCAGGATCCGTTCAATGCGCCCAAGGCGCTGCTCGATGCGGTCGCGGCGAAGAACTACGCAGGCCTGGCCGACAAGAAGCTTGGCACCGTGCCGGTGAACTTCCTGTCCGACCTCGACATCACCGGCGGCAATTCCGGTTCACCGGTGCTCGACGCACAGGGCAAGCTGGTCGGCCTGGCCTTCGACGGCAACTGGGAATCGGTCAGCAGCAACTGGGTGTTCGATCCGGCGATGACGCGGATGATCTCGGTCGACCAGCGCTACATGCGCTGGATCATGCAGGAGGTCTACCCGGCCCCCCAACTGCTGCAGGAACTGGCCGTCCCGAAGAAGCAGTAGCCCGGGTAAGCGCAGCGCACCCGGGACGCGCGCGCCTCACTCCTCCCGCGCAAGCTCGTACTCGAAACTGTAGTAGTGCTTGCCGTCGGCGATATCGATCGTCATCCGCCCCGACAGCCCCTTGAGCTCACCGCTGCCCGAGTCCGGCACCACGGTCACGGTGAGTGTCGGCGCGCCGCGATCGAGGGTGCCGGTGTGCTGCGTGAGGAACGCGCCGACACGGCCATCGAGCGCGCCGGCAATGCGCTCGACGGCGACATAAGCCGCCGAACCTTCGACCTCGGTGCCGACCGCCAGCATGTGCACCACCGCGGTCGCATCGAGTGCGCCATGGAAGCGCTTGTCGAATCGGAAATGGCCGGCGACCGCGCCGTCGCCCAGGTCGCAGCCCCCCTCGGGCGTGCGCTTGACCTCGAATTCGCCCTTCACCTGGTGTGCCATGTCGTGCTCCCTGCGCGGTCGTTGCGTGAATCCTCGCTCACGACTGCAGCGGTTGCCAGTGCAACGGTTGTGCCGTCGCCGCCATTTGCCTAGGCTGCAGGGCTGTCGTCCCCACAGACCAGAGCATGCGCATCCTCTTAGCCCGTCACGGCGAGACGCCGTGGAACGCCGAAGGCCGCTACCAGGGCCAGGAAGACATCCCGCTGTCGCCGGTCGGCATCGGCCAGGCACGTGCGCTGGGTGAGCGCCTGCGCGAACTGCCGATCACCCGCGCCGTGGCATCGCCGCTGACACGGGCCCGGCAGACGGCCGAGTTCGCCCTGGGCGAGCGCGACCTGCCGCTGACCCTCGACCCGGGCCTGATGGAAATCGCCCACGGCACGTGGGAAGGCCTGCTCGCCAGCGAGATCCGCGAGCGCGACGGCGAGCGCCTGCAGGCCTGGCGCGATGCGCCGCATGAGGTGCTGATGCCGGAGGGTGAGTCGCTGCAGCACGTGTTCGACCGCGCCTGGCCGGCCTTCGCCCGCGCCACCGATGGCCTGGGCGATGGCGACACGCTGCTGGTGGTTGCACACGATGCGGTCAACCGGGTGCTGCTGTGCCACGTGCTGGGCATCCCGTTGTCGCGGCTGTGGGGCTTCCGCCAGGCGCCCACCACCATCAACCTGCTGGAAGGCCCGGACGTCGACCATCTCGAAGTGGTCCGCCTCAACGATTGCAGCCACCACACGCTGCTGTTCGGCGAAGCGGTGCATCGGGCGCTGTAGCCGGCAGGACACTCCCGGCAGGACACTCCCGGCAGGACACTCCCGGCAGGACACTCCCGGCAGGACACTCCCGGCAGGACAGGCCATGCAGGGGCGGGCGATAATGCGGCGATGACCCGCACGCTTGCCGACTGGCTCGAGTACATCGAGCGCATCCACCCGAAAACCATCGACATGGGCCTGGAGCGCATCGGCGAAGTGGCCCGGCGCCTGCGCCTCAAGCGCCCGGGCAAGAAGGTCATCACCGTCGGCGGCACCAACGGCAAGGGCTCGACGGTGGCCTTCATCGAGGCGATCGCGCGCGCCGCCGGCCGCAAGGTCGGTGCCTACACGTCGCCGCACCTGCTGGCCTACAACGAGCGCATCCGCATCGACGGCAACGACGCCAGCGATGCCGATCTCGTCGCCGCGTTCGAGGCGATCGAGGCCGCACGCGGCGACGTCGCGCTGACCTACTTCGAGTACGGCACGCTGGCGGCGCTGTGGCTGTTCGAGCGCGCCGGGCTGGACCTGGCCATCCTCGAGGTCGGCCTGGGCGGGCGCCTGGACGCGACCAACCTGGTCGATGCCGATGTCGCCATCATCACCACCGTCGACCTCGACCATCAGGATTACCTCGGCGACGAGCGCGAGGCCATCGGCGCGGAGAAGGTCGGGATCGCGCGGATGGGCAAGGCGCTGGTGCTCGGCGACGACGATCCGCCGTCGAGCGTGCTCGGCCACGCTTACCGCATTGGCGCCTCGACCTGGCGCATCAGCAACGATTTCTTCTTCGAGGTGCTGCCGGCGCAGGTCGATGCCGATGGCCATGCGCTGCCAGCGCGCTGGCGTTGGCGCGAGGTCGGCTACCGGCAGGAACTGCCGATGCCGCGCCTGGCGGCGCCGGTGCAACTGCGCAACGCCGCCGTCGCCATCGCCGCGCTGCGCGCGCTGGGCAAGGCCGTGCCGCGCCAGGCCATTGCCGAGGGCGTCGCCCATGCGGACGTCAGTGGTCGCCTGCAGCGTTTCGATCGCGCTGGCGTCGAGGTCGTGGTCGATGTCGGCCACAACCCGCAGGCGGCGCGCGCGCTGTCGGCATGGCTGGCGGAAAACCCGGTGGCCGGTGCGGTGCACGCGGTGTACGCGGCGCTGTCCGACAAGGACGTCGCGGGCGTGGTTGCCGCGATCGCGCCGCAGGTCGGGCACTGGCATCTGGCCGGCCTGCCAGGCCCGCGCGGCGGCAGTGTCGAGGCGCTGGCCGAGCGCCTCCGGGATACGCCTGCGGCCGCGGCCACGCGCCATGCCGACGTCGAGGCCGCGCTGCGCGAAGCGCACGCACGGGCGACGCCGGGCGACCGCGTGATCGTGTTCGGTTCGTTCCACACCGCGGCCGCCGCGCTCGCGTGGCTGGGTCGCGACTGAACGGTACGAAGTAATCACTTTTCGTCGTTCCGCGGCCACGGCGGGCGGCGAGGGTATAATTCGCGCGGCAATCCGCCTGCGGTGTGCGAGACCCGATGGAACCTGCCCTGAAACAGCGACTGATCGGCGCGACGGTACTGGTCGCGCTGGCGGTGATCTTCCTGCCGATGCTGATCAAGGGCCCGGCGCCCGAAAGCGGAGCCTCCGACGTTCCCCTCAAGCTTCCCGATGCGCCGCAGGGCGAATTCGAGACGCGCGAGCTGCCGCTCGTCACCCCGGGCGTGGCACCGCAGGGCGGGGCCGTCGGGATGGACGCAGGCGATGGCGACACCTTGCCGACAGTCGACACCACCACGGCCGCGGCGACCGCTCCCGCACCCGATGACACCCATTCGCCCGCCGGCACCGCCGGTGGCAATTACGCCGTGAGCTTCGGCAGCTACGCCTCCACCGGCGACGCCGACCGGGTGGTCAAGGCGCTGTCGTCCGCGCAGCTGCCGGGCTACCAGGAAGCCGCGCCTGGCAGTGGCGGCCGCACGCTTTACCGCGTCCGCATCGGACCGTACGAGACCCTGGCCGAGGCCGAGGCCGCGCGCCTGCAGTCGGCGCGCGTGCGCAGCGACGTCGGCGCCAAGGTCGTGACGCTCGACGCCGATGCCGCCGCGCCTGCGGCGGCCGCGCAGACCGCTGCGGTGCAGTCGGCACCGGCGGTGTCGGCGGCGGTCCCGCTCGCGGACTCGACGCCGGCCGCTCGCCCGGCCCCGTTGCCGCCCGAACCTTCCAGGCCCGCCAAGCCCGCGGTCGAAACCCCGGCCAAGCCCGTCGCAAAGCCGGCGCCGACCACCGTGGCTAGCGCCGCCCCCGCGGCGACGCCGGCCCGGCCGGCCGCTGCCGATACCGGTTTCGCGGTCCAGCTGGGCGCCTTCGGCAGTGCCGAGGAGGCAGGCAAGTTGCGTGATCGTGCCCGCGCGGCCGGATTCAGCGCCTTCGTCGAGCAGGTCCGGACCGACAAGGGCATGCTGAACCGGGTCCGGGTCGGGCCCGTGGCCAGCCGCGCCGACGCCGACCAGCTCAAGGGCCAGGTCGCGGCCAAGCTGGGCGTCAGCGGCATTGTCCGACCGCATCCCTGACCCCATCTAGGCCGGGCAGATGAGCGCATCACATGAGCGACGCACCCGTGGGCGGCGCACCCCATGAGTGCGTTCGACTGGGTGCTGCTGGCGGTGGTGGCGGCATCGGCGCTGTTCGGGCTGATGCGCGGCTTCGTCGGCGTGCTTGCCTCGCTGGCAGCGTGGCTGCTGGCGGGATGGGTGGCGTTCCGGTTCGGTGCGCAGGTGGCGCTGGTCCTGGCCGGCGACGGTGACGCCGGTCCCGGTGAGCTGCTCGCCGGTTACGCACTGAGTTTCATCGGCGTGTTGATCGTGGTCGGCCTGGTGGGCTGGCTGGTACGCAAGCTGGTGCAGTCGGTCGGCCTGTCCGGGCTGGACCGGTTGCTCGGCCTGGCATTGGGCCTGGCGCGTGGCGCGTTCGTCGCCTGCGCGCTGGTGTTGCTGCTGGGCCTGACGGCGATGCCGCGCGAGCCACAGTGGCAACGCTCGCAGGTGGTGCCGGTGTTCGTTCCGGGCGCGCAGTGGCTGCGTACCTGGCTGCCCGACTGGGTGGCCGCGCAAGTCGACCTGGATGGTCGTGAAGAATCACTGCCGGCGCCGCAAGCGCCGGCGCACGAAACCGGCCAGGCCCTGCCTGCGCCGGTCAGCGAGGCCTGACGGCCGCGCCAGCACCAACCCTCTTTACTCAGCAGGACTCATCACCATGTGCGGCATTCTCGGTATCGTCGGCCATAACGACGTCGCGGCGCAGCTCTACGACGGCCTGACGGTGCTGCAGCATCGCGGCCAGGACGCCGCCGGCATCGCCACCGCCAACGGCAGCAAGCTGCGCGTGCACAAGGGCAATGGCCTGGTCAGCGAAGTCTTCGACGCCAAGGCGATGGCGCTGCTGGAAGGCCGCGTCGGCATCGGCCACTGCCGCTACCCGACCGCCGGCAGCGAAGGCTCCGACGAGGCACAGCCCTTCTACGTCAACTCGCCGTTCGGCATCGCGCTGGCGCACAACGGCAACCTGATCAACACCGACGCGCTGCGTCGCGAGGTGTTCGAGCAGGACCGCCGCAACGTCAACACCGAGTCGGACTCGGAAGTGCTGCTGAACGTGTTCGCGCATGAGCTCGACACGCAGAAGGCGCTCAATCCCGAGGCCGCGTTCCGCGCCATCGAAGGCGTGCACAAGCGCTGCGTCGGCGGCTTCGCAGTGGTCGCGACCGTGCTGGGCCTGGGCCTGGTGGCGTTCCGCGACCCCAACGGCATCCGTCCGCTGGTGCTGGGCAAGCGCCAGGGCAATGGCCAGGACGAGTATGCGGTTGCCTCCGAATCGGTCGCCCTCGACCTGCTCGGTTTCGAACGCCTGCGCGATGTCCGCCCGGGCGAAGCGATCGTGATCACCCCGCGTGGCGAGCTGTTCACGCGCCAGTGCGCCGAGCCGCGCATGCACACGCCGTGCATCTTCGAATACGTGTACTTCGCCCGTCCCGACTCGATGATGGACGAGGTGTCGGTGCACAAGGCGCGCATGCGCATGGGCCAGAAGCTCGGCGAGAAGATCCTGCGCCTGCGCCCGGACCACGACATCGACACGGTGATCCCGATCCCCGACACGTCGCGCGACGCCGCGCTGGAAATCTCCAACGTGCTCGGCGTGAAGTACCGCGAGGGTTTCATCAAGAACCGCTACGTCGGCCGCACCTTCATCATGCCGGGGCAGGGCGAGCGCGCGAAGTCGGTGCGCCGCAAGCTCAATCCTATTCCGCTGGAATTCCGCAACCGCGTCGTGCTGCTGGTCGATGACTCGATCGTGCGCGGCACCACCTCCAAGCAGATCGTGCAGATGGCGCGCGACGCCGGTGCGCGCAAGGTCTACCTGGCCTCGGCCGCGCCGCCGGTGCGCTTCCCCAACGTCTACGGCATCGACATGCCGTCGGCCGAGGAACTGGTCGCCCACGACCGCACCGACGACGAAGTGCAGACGCTGCTCGGCTGCGACTGGCTGATCTACCAGGACCTGTCGGACCTGGAAGAAGCGGTCTCCGGGCCCAAGCACAACATCGAGCATTTCGATTCGTCGTGTTTCAACGGCGAATACGTCACCGGCATCGAGCCGGGTTACTTCGAGCGCATCAAGCAACTGCGCTCGGACGAAGCCAAGAAGACGCGGAGGGCCTGAGCCATGCACGAGCTGCGCCGAATGATGATCCCCGACGACGAGAACGGCCAGGTGCTGCGGCAGATGCTCGACGACGGCGACGACCTCGACGTGCCGCGCGGCATCGAGTTCTTCCACGTGTTCGCCGAGCAGGCCGATGCCGACGCGTTCGTCGAAGCGGCGGCCGCATTGCCCGACCTGATGGTCGAGGATGCCGAAGAGGACGAGGAAGGCATCTGGCAGGTGTGCGTGATCCGCGTGATGGCGCCGTCGCACGCGGCCATCACCGCGCTGGAGCTGCAACTGGGCGAACTGGCCGAGTCTCACCGTGGTTACGCCGACGGTTGGGGCTGCCCGCCCGCGGACGAAACCGCGCACTGATACCGGGATGGAAGGCTCGCTGTTTTCCGCCGCGCGGGCCTGCCTCGACGCGATCACGCCGGACGACAAGCTGGCGCTGACGTTCGCCGCCGCCGAGGCCTTCGCCAGCGGCAAGCTGGCCATAGACGAGAACGCGCCAGGGCCCGAAGCGATCCGCATGCCCGGGCGCCCGGAGCGCCCGCTGCTGGTGCATCCGCGCGACCTTCCCAAGCGTGGCTTCGGCACCGCCGATGGGCGTGCGGCCTTCATCCACGCCATCGCCCACATCGAGTTCAACGCCATCGACCTGGCGTGGGACGCGGCGTACCGCTTCCGTGGCATGCCCGCCGGGTTCTACGCCGACTGGGTCGGCGTGGCCGCCGACGAGGCGCGCCATTTCGCGATGCTGCGCGCGCGCCTGCAGGCGTTCGGTCGCGACTACGGCGACTTCGACGC
Organism: Lysobacter sp. GCM10012299; assembly: GCF_042649405.1. NCBI lineage: Bacteria > Pseudomonadati > Pseudomonadota > Gammaproteobacteria > Lysobacterales > Lysobacteraceae > Lysobacter > Lysobacter sp. GCM10012299. The sequence goes on from NZ_JBHRZC010000001.1 coordinate 484,498, forward strand.
CCACAACGGCCTGTGGGAGATGGCGGAAAAAACCGCACACGATGGCCTGGCGCGGATGGCGCTGGTGCCGCGCGTGCTGGAGGCGCGTGGTCTGGACGTGACGCCGGCGATGATCGTCAAGCTGCGCTCGCTCGGCGATGACGCCACCGCCGAAATCCTCGAAGTGATCCTGCGCGAGGAAGTCGCGCACGTCGCGGCCGGTTCCCGCTGGTTCCGCTGGTATTGCGAGCGCGCAGGCGTGGAGCCTGCGCCGCGTTTCCGTGAGCTGATTGCCGAGTACGCGCGGGCGGTGCTGTACGGACCGTTCAATCACTCCGCGCGCAGCGCGGCGGGATTCGACGACGAGGAGCTTGCGGCGCTGGAAAAGCTGGCGGGATAGCTCCCGTCGTCCCAGTCACGTCATCCCGGCGAATGCCGGGATCCATTGACCGTTGACGTTGCTCTAAAGTCCATGGATTCCCGCCTTCGCGGGAATGACGGTGGTTCAGCCAATCGCCTGCAGGTCATACCCGTCCGGGTTCACCCGCAGCACCGAGCCCTGGTCGTACCAGTCGCCCAGCACGATGCGCAGGCAGGCGTGTCCATCGACATCCAGCTCATGCATCGCCGGGCGATGGGTATGGCCGTGGATCATCGTGTCGATGCCGTAGCGGCTGAAGGTGCCCGCCACCGTCGCCGGGGCGACATCGGTGATGGTTTCCATCGTGCCCTGGGTCTTCAGCCCGCTCTGGTGCGCCTTGCTGGCCGCGCGTGCCTGCTGGGCGAAGGCGATGCGGGCCGGCAGCGGTTGCGACAGGAACTGCGCCTGCCACTGCGGCTGGCGCGTCTGCGCGCGGAACTGCTGGTAGGCAACGTCGTCGGTGCACAGCAGGTCGCCGTGCTGCACCAGCGTCGGGCGGCCGTACAGCATCACCACCGACGGATCCGGCAGGATCCGCGCACCGGCGCGGCGCGCGAAGGCCTCGCCGATCAGGAAGTCGCGGTTGCCGCGGATGAAATACACCGGCACGCCCGATTGGCCGAGTGCGCGCAGCTCGCTGGCGACGAAGGCGCCGGTCTCGGACGGGTCGTCGTCGCCGACCCAGGCTTCGAACAGGTCGCCGAGGATGTACAGCGCGTCGGCACCGCGCGCTTCGCTGCGGATGAACTGGCCAAACAGCTCTGTGATCCGTGGACGCTCGGCGTCGAGGTGGAGGTCGGAAATGAACAAGGTGGTCATGGTGGGAATTCTAGGGCACGGCGTCCTTCGACTTCGCGCCTGTGGCGCTACGCTCAGGACGAACGGTTACGGGATCCGATGGCCAGGCCCCCACTCCGGTAAAATCCCCGCTTTCCGCCGTCCGAGTCCCCCCGCATGAGCTGCCGTACCCGTTTCGCCCCCAGTCCCACCGGCTACCTGCACATCGGCGGCGCTCGCACCGCGCTGTACTGCTGGCTGGAAGCGCGGCGCCACGGCGGGCAGTTCATCCTGCGCGTGGAGGACACCGACCGCGAGCGCAGCACCCAGGCGGCGATCGACGCGATCCTGGAGGCGATGGACTGGCTGGGTCTTGGCTACGACGAAGGCCCGATCTACCAGACCCAGCGGCTGGACCGCTACCGCGAGGTCGCCGAGCAGATGGTCGCGGCCGGCACCGCCTACTACGCGTACGAAACCAAGGACGAGCTGGAGGCGATGCGCGAGGCCGCCATGGCCGCCGGCGACAAGCCGCGCTACAACGGCGCCTACCGTGATCGCAACGCGGGCCATCGCGACGATCCCAACCGCGTCATCCGCTTCAAGAATCCGCTCGACGGCGTGGTCGCGTGGGACGACAAGGTCAAGGGTCGCATCGAGATCGCCAACAGCGAGCTCGACGACCTGGTGATCTTCCGCTCCGACGGCTATCCGACCTACAACTTCGCCGTGGTGGTCGACGACCTCGACATGCGCATCACCGATGTCGTGCGCGGCGACGACCACGTCAACAACACTCCGCGCCAGATCAACATCTACCGCGCACTGGGCGCCGAAGTGCCGCATTTCGCCCACCTGCCGATGATCCTCGACCCGGAAGGCGCAAAGCTGTCCAAGCGCACCGGTGCCGCCGACGTCATGCAGTACCGCGACATGGGCTACCTGCCGCACGCGCTGCTCAACTACCTGGTGCGCCTGGGCTGGTCGCACGGCGACCAGGAAGTGTTCTCGATCGCGCAGATGACCGAGTTGTTCGACCTCAAGGACGTCAATTCCAAGGCCTCGCGCCTTGACCCGGCGAAGCTTGGCTGGCTCAACCAGCAGTACCTCAAGTCCGATGATCCGGCGGACGTCGGCGAGCACCTGCAATGGCACCTGCGCGAGCATGGCTACGACCTCGCCAAGGGTCCGGCGGCGAAGGACGTCGTCATCGCCCTGCGCGACCGCGTGCAGACGCTCAAGGAAATGGCCGAGCGCGCGGCGGTGTGGTTCCAGCCGCTCACGCATTACGACGATGCCGCGGTCGCCAAGCATCTGGTCGCGGCCGCGCGCGCGCCGCTGGCCGATGCGCGCGAGCGTCTGGCCGCCCTGGGGCAGTGGAGTGCCGAGAGCGTGTCGGAGGCCCTGCACGAGACCGCGGAGGCACTCGCCATCGGCATGGGCAAAGTCGCCCAGCCGCTGCGCGTGGCCATCACCGGCACCCAGGTCAGCCCGGACATTTCGCAGACCGTCTACCTGGCGGGGCAGGGCGAAGCCGTCGCCCGCATCGATGCGGCCCTTGCAAAAGTGCCGGTCGGGGCCTAAATCGGGTTCATAGCCGACACTGACGCTGATGAGCCACGATCACGCCTGCACCGACCCCAAGCACCACGTCCACGACGGCGACGCCTTCGTGCAGGAGGTGGAGCGGTCGTGCGAGCAGCGTGGCCTGCGGCTCACGCCGATCCGTGCCCATGCATTGCGACTGATCGCCGATGCGGGCCGGCCGGTCAAGGCCTACGAACTGCTCGACCAGATGAAGGCCACGCACGATGCCGCGGCGCCGCCGACGGTGTACCGCGCGCTCGACTTCCTGCTCGAGCACGGCTTCATCCACAAGCTGGCCTCGATCAATGCCTACGTCGGCTGCCACCACCCGGGCGCGGCCCAGCACGCGGTGCCGTTCCTGATCTGTGATCGCTGCCAGTCGGCGACCGAGCTCGAAGACGAACGCATCGTCGAACTGCTTGATGCGCGCGCTCGCGCGCTGGGTTTCACCGCCCAGGCGCAGACGCTGGAAGTGCATGGCGTCTGCGCCGACTGCGCGGGCAAAGAGGCGGCCTGAGGCTGCGGGACAGCCATCCCGCCGCGACGGGTCAATCGTACGCCGACGTCTGCAGGGTCAACCTGGTGCGGGCGACACCCCGCTCAACCATGTACTCGGCGTAGTAGTCGAGCAGGTCGAACTCCGCCTCCAGTGCCAGCGATTTCCGGACCATGGAGTGTTGCGGCATCGAATGGAAAATCGGCGCCGTGGACTCCTCGGGCGCCATCGTAGACAGCACGATCTCGCCGTTGAAGTAGATGGTGCCATCAGTGGCAGAAGCGGCCTGCATCGCTCCGATGGCGAGGCTGCACAACGCCACAACGCTTGCTGCGACAAATTTCATGGTGATCTCTCCAGGGGTTCCATTTCCCATATGAGACACGGCGCGGGCGTTTGGATTCGCTTCACCGCGTTGCCAGACTAGGCCGGCCCACTGCCGAGTGGCCGTCCATTCGTCGGAGGCTTCAGTACAAGTACTTCGCTTGATTTTCGGGAAGGCGCGAACGGTGCGATCGGGCCGTTCCCGGCAAGACGCAACCCGGGTTTGTCGAGTTAAGCCGCCGCCGCCTGCAAGACAGGACGACTCTCACGGATCGGAAGGTTCGCCAATGCCGCCGCCGCGGCCAAGGCCATGTCGGCGAACCACATCCAGCTGTAGTCGCCGAAGCGTTCCATCACCAGTCCGCCTACCCACGCGCCGAAGAAGCCACCGAGCTGGTGCGACAGCAGGGTCAGGCCGAACAGCGTGCCGAGGTAGCGTGGACCGAAGAGCTTGCCGACCAGTCCGGCCGTGGGCGGCACGGTGGCGAGCCAGGTCAGGCCGAGGCCTGCGGAGAACACGAAGAACGTCAGCGGCGTCGGTGGCGAGACCAGGTAGATCGCGATCATTACCGCGCGACTGGCGTACATGGCGGCAAGCAGGTGCTTCATCCGGTAGCGCTGGCCCAGCCACCCGGCGCCAAGGCTGCCGGCGACATTGAACAGACCGATCAGCGCCAGCGAAATTGCCGACACGCTGGCAGGCAGGCCACACAGCGCGATCTCGCCCGGCAGGTGCGTGACCAGGAACGCGATGTGCACGCCGCAGGTGAAGAAGCCGACGTGCAGCAGCCAGTAGCTGCGGTCGCGCAGGGCAACGCGCAGTTGCTGGCGCAGGGTCATTCCGGTCGCGACTTGTGACTGCGACGCTTCCCCACTGCCTTCACGCCGGCGCAGTGGCCATGCCAGCGGCAACGTCGCCAGCGCCGACAGTGCCAGCGTCCACATTGCCGCGGCCCATCCGGCGGCGCTGATCACGGCCTGCACGAGCGGCGCGAACAGGAACTGGCCAAACGATCCGCCGGCATTGATCACGCCGGCGGCCATCGAGCGCTTCTCGGCGGGCATGTGCCGTGCGGTTGCGCCGATCAGGATCGAGAAGCTGCCTGCACCGGCGCCGGCGGCCGACAGCACGCCCACGGTCAGCAACAGGCCCCACGACGAATCCAGCACCGGTGCAAGCACCATGCCGGTGGCGAGCAGCAGGCCGCCAAAGACCAGCACGCGGCCGGGACCGCGCTGGTCGGCGATGGCGCCGAACACCGGCTGCACGGCGCCCCATACAAACTGTCCGACGGCGAGGGCGAAGCTGATCTGCGCCACGCCCAGGCCAGTGCTGCGCCCGATCGGTGCCACGAACAGGCCGAGTGACTGGCGAACGCCCATGGTGATCATCAGCATCGCCGTCGCGGCGAGGACCAGCGGCCAGTAGCGCGACGCCTGGTGGGTGGCGGTGCTCATGCGCTGGCTCCGGCGTCGAGCGAATGCGCAGCGTCGTCGAGTCGCGCGTTCAGCGCTTCGATGCGATCACTGCCGATGCTGTCTTCGATGGCGTCCTGCGCGCGGCGCCAGACTGGCTGGGCGCGGGCGAGCAGGCGCTTGCCGCTGGCAGTGACCTTGATCAGCCGCTGGCGCGCGTCGTCGCCGCTGACGAGTTCGACCCAGCCGGCGGCCGCGAGGGGCTTGAGGTCGCGGCTGAGCGTGGTGCGGTCCATGCCGAGCTCGCGCGCCAGGTCGCCGACCGCGCGGGGCGTCGCCGCGGCGCGGCGCAGGATCGAGTACTGGTTGATGTTGATGCCGACTGGCGCCAGCTCGCGGTCGTAGCGCTGGCTGACCAGCCGCGCCAGCTTGCGCAGGCGGAAGCAGGTGCATTGGCTGGGCTGGAGGGCGGTGTTTTCCATAAGCGTGTATATACACCTATATTCGACCGCCGTCATCCCTGAACGAAAAACGCCGGCACGGGGCCGGCGTTCTCCGAAGCTGCGGTAGCGACCTGCGTCAGAAGTAGGCGCGCACCCCGAAGGCGACGCCGCGGCCCGGAAGCGGGGCGACGTCCTTGAGGAAGGACGTGTGCACGCGTGCTTCCTCGTCGAGCAGGTTGCTGCCGTCGGCGAACAGTTCCCAAGCGTTGCCGGCCTTGGTGTCGCGATGCCAGGCCACGTGCGCGTCGACCAGCGTGTAGCCAGGCGTCGTGCTTTCGAATTCGGCCACGTCGTCCTGCTTGCCGTAGCGCACCGCGCCGAGCGATGCGCGCCACGGGCCACGCTCCCAGCGCAGTTCGCCGCCGATGCGGCCCGGCGCGATGCGCGGCAGGTTGCCGCCGCGGGCGAGGTCGATGGTGTACTCGTCGCTGTGGTCGCCGTGCGGTACGGCGAAGCTCAGCTCGCGCGTGCCGCTGCCGCTGCCGCTGAGTTCGCCACGCACCATGTCGGCGAAGATGCGCATTTCCCAGTCGCCGCTGTCGTTCTCGGCGAAGTTCCAGCTGGCCTCGGCCTCGGCGCCGTTGAAGCGCGCGTTGTCCTGGGTCCACACCCGCACCGGCCCGTCAACGTCTTCGACGCCGGTGTCGGCCAGGTAGATGAAGTCGTCGTAGCGCACGTGGTAGAGCGAGGCGCCGAGCTTGAACGGGCCGCTGTGCCAGTGCAGTCCGATCTCGGCGCGATTGGCGGTTTCGACGTCGAGCTCGGGCGAGCCCAGCTCGATGCTCGAGGTGGCGACGTGCAGGCCGTTGGAATACAGCTCTTCCGCGGTCGGCGAGCGCTGCGCGCGATCGAGGCCGAACGAAAGGTGCCAGGCCTGGTTGATGTCCCACTTCAGCGCGGCCGAGAGGCTGCTGGTGTCGAAGTCGCGGTCGGGACCGATCGCGATGGCCTGGTCCACGTCGATGCGGTTGCGGTCGACGCGTGCGCCCAGCTCGGCCTTCACGGCGCCGAACGAGCGCTCGCCGAGCCAGAACACGCCACCGTCGTTCGACTTCGACGGCGGCACGAACGCTTCGTCGCCGATCGCTTCGAAGTCGCGCTGGCCGAACTGCAGGCCAATCGCGCCGTTCCAGCCGAGCAGCGGCTCATGGACGAGTTCGATGCGGCCTTCGGTGCTGGTGTTCTCGAAGATGGTGCCGGTTTGCTCGCCTTCGAACTCGGTGTGGGTGTACTCGGTGCGTGCAACCTTCGCGCGCAACGACTTGAACGGTCCGAGGTTGTCGAGGCCACCGCGCAGCTCATAGCGGTGCTGGTCCATCGAGATGCTGACCGGGCCTTCCTCGCCTCCGTCCTCTGCGGGCGGCGCGCCGTCGTCGTGTTCGTGTGCCGCGCCCGGAACGCCGTAGCGGGTGTTGAACAGGCTGGCGCCGACGCCGAGGAAGCCGCGGCTGCCGATCCAGGTCACGCCCAGCGCGCCGCTGTCGGTGCGCACGAAGCTGTTGGGCAGCGTGCCTTTTTCCGCCGGGTCCGGCGTTTCGCCTTCCTCGGCCATGCGCTGCGCGCTCTCGGGGTAGCCGGGGATGTCGTAATCGCCGGTCTCGCGATGCAGGCCGTCGACGTGGAAGACGAAGCCACCGCCGGACGAGGTGCCATCGAGGCGGAACATGCCGGTGGTCTCATCGTTGACGGTGTTGCCACGCAACTCGGCGCGGCCCTGCAGCGGCTGGTCGGTGACGACTTCGGGGATGCGCCCATCGACCACATTCACCGCGCCGCCGATCGCGCCGCTACCGTAGAGGAGGGTGGCCGGGCCCTTGAGCACTTCGATCTGGTCGGCCAGGAACGGCTCGACGCTGACCGCGTGGTCGACGCTGACCGTGGACACGTCGCCGGAGCCCAGGCCGTCGCTGAGCACCTGCACGCGGGCGCCATCGAAGCCACGCACGATCGGCCGGCCGACGCCCGGGCCGAAGTACGACGACTGCACGCCGGGCAGCTTGCTGACCGTCTCGCCGATCGAATTGGCCTTCATTTCGTCCAGCTTCTCGCCCGCCAGCACCTCCACCGGCCGCGCTAGGTCCTCGGCGGTGCCCGCCAGCGGCGTTGCCTTGACCTCGACGCCGGCCAGGTCCGTGGGATGGTCGTGGTTGGTGTCCTGGTCGTCTGCGGCCTGGGCCGACAGGGGGAGGGCGATGGCCAGGGCCAGGGCGAGGGGGAGGCGACGGGGGGAGAAGCGCTTGGGCATGGGTTCGGGTAAAGTGGCGTGGCGGGTTCCGTGGAATGTTATATTATAACAACCAACGGTCACGCACTCCCCCGGAAGTCATGCCCATGCCGCAGATCCTCCCCCGCCGCCTGATCGATCGCCTCGGCGCCTTCGGCTCGCTGCTGTGCGCGATCCACTGCGCGCTGCTGCCGGTGCTGATCGCGACGCTGCCGTCGCTGGGTGTCGCGAGCTGGCTGGGCAGCAGTTTCGAGGCGGGTTTCGTCATCTTCGCCACCGGGCTGGGGCTCTTCAGCACGTTGTGGGGCTATCGCCGCCACCATGGCCTGCGCGCCCTCTCACTGGTGGTGCCGGGCCTGGCGTTGCTGTGGCTGGGCGTGCTGTACCGCCCGCTGCATGAAACCCTGATCCCGCACGCCATCACGATGACTCTCGGCGGCACGCTGGTCGGGTTGGGACATCTGGCGAATCTGCGCCTGGGCCATATACACGACGCTACGTGCATGCATTGAGCTGAAGCGGGTCATCCCGGCGCAGGCCGAGACCCCAGGCCCGGAGCCCATGCCGGCACCCGCGTGATAGACTTTGCGGCCGCGCATTCTTATAACGCCGCACCCTTCGTGCGGATTTTCGATAGTTCCAGGAGCACGACCATGGGTAAAGGCGACCGCAAGACCGCCAAAGGCAAGCGCTACAACTCCAGCTACGGCAACGCCCGCAGCAGCTCGACCGTGACCAAGGCCACCGGCAACGCCGCTGCGCCGGTCGCCAAGAAGGCGACCAAGACCGTGGCCAAGGCCCCGGCTGTCAAGAAGGCCCCGGCCAAGAAGACCGCTTCCAAGGAATAAGCGCCCCGGCGCTGTTCCGAACGAAAAAGCCCCGCTGACGCGGGGCTTTTTTGTGGGACTGACGAGCGAGAAGCAGCGTCCATCGGTTCCCGCCTTCGCGGGAACGACCACTACCGCGCGGTCGCGGCCTTTTCCACCGCCGTCCAGACCCGCAGCAGGTTGCCGCCGAGGATCTTGCGGATGTCCGCATCCGAGTGGCCACGCGCCTGCAGGCCGGCGACCAGGTTCGGATAATCGGCTACGGACTTCAGCTCGACCGGCAGGTTGCCGCTCACGCCGTCGAAGTCCGAACCGATGCCGACATGGTCGATGCCGATCAGCTTGACCGCATAGTCGATCTGGTCGAGCACCGCCTCGATATGCGTGACCGGCATCGGATGCGCATCCTTCCACGCTTTCTCGAAATCGTCCTTCGAGCGTGCCGGCTTGCCAGCCGCGACCAGCGCCGCATTCTCGCGATCGAAGTCCGCCTCGGCCTGGAATGATGCCTGCAGATCCGATGCTGCCTTCGCATCGATGAAGCCCGTGCCGAACACCAGCTGCACCACGCCACCTTCGGCGGCAACCGCCTTGGCCAGCTCGTCGCTGATGTTGCGCTCGAAGCCCGGCGTGAAGTGACGCATGCCCGAATGGCTGGCGATCACCGGCACATCGGTCGCGGCCAGCACATCGCGGATCGAATCGTCCGACAGGTGCGAGACATCCACCATGATGCCGAGGCGATTCATCTCCGCCACGACCTTCTCGCCGAACGGACTCAGGCCGCCCCACTTCTTCTGCAGCGCGTAGGACGAATCGCTGATGCGGTTGTTGGCGCTGTGGGCGAGGGTGATGTAACGCACGCCGCGCTTGTGGAAGGCCGCCAGCTGCGACAGGTCGGCGCCGATCGGCGCGCCGTTCTCCATGCCCAGCGCCAGCAGCACCTTGCCGCCGCTGCGCAGGCGCGCCACGTCGGCCGGCGAGGTCAGCTTGGCGAACTTGTCCGGATGGCGGCCGACCATCGCCTCGACCGCGTCGATCTGCGCGTTGGCGATCTGCCAGGCCGTGCCGGCGTCGTCCTCGTCGGGCGAGGTGTAGATCGACATGAAACCGATCTTGAGCCCGCCCTGGCGCGCGCGCGGATAGTCGAACTCCTTCTTGGGCGTCGCCTCTCCCAGGTCGTCCCAGTGCGACATCAACTCGCCCGGCGCATCGATGTGCGTGTCGACGATGATGGCGTCCTGCGCCAGCTTGTGCGCAGCGTCGCTGCTGGCGGCCAGTGCGGGCGCGGCGGCGATGGAAAGGGTCAGGCCGAAGACGAACGGAAGACGCATGCTTTTATCCCCAGGTGAGCAGCGATTGGAATCGGTGTTGTTCAGATGACGCGGTGTCCGCCAGCGTAGACCGCCTGCGCCAGGCGACCACCGAGCCAATAGCACAGGTCGGCGGGGTGGTTGATGTTCCACAGGGTGAAGTCGGCGCGCGTGCCAACGCGCAGCACGCCGCGATCGTGCAGGCCGAGCGCTCGGGCGGCGTGGACGGTGGCACCGCGCAAGGCTTCTTCCGGGGTCAGGCGGAAATGCGTGCAGGCCAGCTGCATCGCCTGCCGCAGCGATTGCAGCGGTGACGTGCCCGGGTTGCAGTCGGTGGCCACCGCCATCGCCACGCCGTGCTCGCGGAACGCGTCCAGCGGCGGCAGCCGGGTTTCGCGCAGCACATGGAAGGCGCCCGGCAGCAGCACCGCGACGGTGCCGTGGGCGGCCATCGCGCGCACGCTGTCGAGGCTGGTGTGTTCGACGTGGTCGGCCGAGAGGCCATCGAACGATGCCGCCAGCGCGGCACCGCCGAGGTCGCTGAGCTGGTCGGCATGCAGCTTGACCGGCAGGCCGAGTGCGCGCGCCGCCTGGAACAGCTTGCGCGTCTGCGCGGGGCTGAAGCCGATGCCCTCACAGAACGCATCGACCGCATCCACCAGGCCGTCCTGGTGCAGGCGCGGCAACCATTCGATCGCCGCATCGATGTAGTCGTCGCTGCGACCGGCGTATTCGGGCGGCAACGCGTGTGCAGCAAGGTACGTGGTGCGCACGCCGATGCCGAGCTGTTCGAGCCGGCGCGCGACGCGCAGCATCTTGCGCTCGTTCTCGAAGTCCAGGCCGTAGCCGGACTTGATCTCCAGCGTGGTCACGCCGTCGGTGATCAGCGCGTGCGCACGCGGCAGCGACTGGCGCAGCAGTTCGCTCTCGTCGGCGGCGCGGGTGGCGGACACGGTGGAGAGGATGCCGCCGCCGGCGCGGGCGATGTCCTCGTAGCTGGCACCCTGCAGCCGCATCTCGAACTCGCGTGCGCGATCGCCGGCGAACACCAGGTGGGTATGGCAGTCGACCAGGCCGGGCGTGATCCAGCCCTTGGCTTCGATCACCTCGCGCGCGAGACGTTGCGGCGCATCGGGCAGGTTGGCGCGCGGGCCGACGAAGGTCAGCAGGTCGTCTTTCCAGGCAAGCGCGCCGTCGACGATTTCGGCATAGCCCTGGGGCGAGTCCAGCGTGGCCAGGGAAACGCCGAGGACGATGCCGTCCCAGGCCGGTGGGGTGCTTGCGGTCATGCCAGCGATTCTAGGCGACAATCCACGCCATGAAGACACTCGACGCCGCGATGCTGTGGACCCCGGATGGCTGGCAGGCCGATGCCGGATTCGACATCGACGACCAGGGCCGGATAGTCGCAGTCGACGCCGCCGAACCGACCGCCAGCGCCAGCTGGATCGTGCCCGGCATCGCCAACCTGCACTCGCATGCGTTCCAGCGGGCGATGGCCGGCCTGGCCGAGCGCCAGACCAACCCGGAGGACTCGTTCTGGACCTGGCGCGAGACCATGTACCGGTTCGCCGCACGCTTCAGCCCGGAGCTGTTGCAGGCCGTCGCCGCGCAGCTCTACGCCGAGATGCTGGAAGCGGGCTACACCACCGTCTGCGAGTTCCACTACCTGCACCACGCGCCGGACGGCCGCCCGTACGACGACCCGGCGGCCATGTCGCGCGCGCTGATCGCTGCCGCGCGCGAAACCGGCATCCGCCTGACGCTGCTGCCGGTGCTGTACATGACCGGCGGCTTCGACGGTCGCCCGCTGGGCGAGCGCCAGCGCCGCTTCGGCCACGACCTCGATGCCTACCTGCAACTGATCGACACGCTGTGCGAAGAGGCCGCGCCGGACCTGCACATCGGCTGCGCACTGCACAGCCTGCGCGCAGTGCCGGCCGATGCGATGAAGGCGGTGCTGGCCGCATTGCCGCCGGCGATGCCCGTGCACATCCACATCGCCGAACAGGTCGGCGAAGTGCAGGACTGCCTGGCGATCCGCAATGCGCGGCCGGTCGAGTGGTTGCTCGACAACGCCGCGGTCGACCAGCGCTGGACCCTCGTCCACGCCACCCACCTGACCGCGGCCGAAGTGCAGGGCATCGCTCGCAGCGGCGCCACGGTGGCGATCTGCCCGACCACCGAGGCCAACCTCGGCGACGGCCTGTTTCCGCTGCGCGACTATCTCGCCGCCGGCGGACGCTGGGGCATCGGTTCGGACTCGCACATCTCGGTGTCGCCGGTGGAAGAGTTGCGCTGGCTCGAGTACGGCCAGCGCCTGATCACGCGCCATCGCAACATTGCCGTGCGGGCGACCTCGCCCAGTGTCGGCGAGACGCTGCTGCAGGACGTTTCGGCCAGTGCTCGCCAGTCGACCGGGCATGCGATCGGCCGCCTTGCCGTCGGCGAGCTCGCCGATGCGGTGGTGCTCGACACCGATGCGCCGCCGTTGTTCGGCTTGTCGGCGGCCGATGCGATCGACCGCTGGATCTTCAGCGGCAACCGCAACCTTGTGCGCGACGTGCATGTCGGTGGACGACGCGTGGTGGCCGGCGGGCACCATGTGCAGCGCGATGCGATCGCCGCCCGCTACCGTGCGGCGATGTCGCAGCTGATGGCCTGAGGCAAGTGGTTTAAGCGCCGAACAGGTCGGTGCTGGCGGGCAGGGCGCCTTCCATCTGCAGCAGGAACTGTTTGGTCGGCAGGCCGCCGCCGAATCCGGTCAGGCTGCCATCGCTGCCGATCACGCGGTGGCACGGCAGGACCAGCGGCAACGGGTTGCGGCCGTTGGCCGCGCCCACGGCACGCACCGCGCTCGGCTTGCCCACCTGCTGCGCCAGTTGCGCGTAGCTGATGGTTTCGCCGTAGGGGATCGCCGCCAGCGTGTGCCAGACCTCGCACTGGAAGGCCGTGCCTTGCGGCGCCAACGGCAATTCGAACTGGCGGCGCTCGCCGGCGAAGTATTCCTCCAGTTGCCGCCGTGCCATGCGCAGCAGCGCGTTGTCGCCTTCGTGCCAACCGGCATCGCGTCGCATCGGGTGGCGCGGGGTGTGGAACTCGATCAGGTGCATGCCGCCATCGCTCGCTGCCAGCAGGAGCGGGCCGACCGGGCTGTCGATGGTGGTGTGCACGATCACGGTGTCTTGGCCGGCAGTGGCGCGGTCATCGTGTCGCGCCACAGGTGGATGACCGCGTAGCCGCGCCAGGGTCGCCACGCCTGCGACGCCGCTGTCAGTGCCTTCGCAGTCAGGCGGGATCCGTCGGCGGGAACCGCGCGCTGCAGGACCAGGTCTTCGGCGGGGAACGCGTCGGGGTGGCCTAGTGCGCGCAGGGCGATGTACTGCGCGGTCCACGGTCCGATCCCGGGCAGGGCCACCCAACGCGACGCGAAATCGTCGAGCGTGCGCTCGGCGCGGAAATCGACGCGGTCGTCGAGCAATGCGCGTGCGACGGTGCGTACCGTTTCGGCACGCGCACGGGTCATGCCGCTTGCGCCCAGGTCGGCATCGGCCAGTGCCTGCGGCGTCGGGAACAGATGCTCCAGGCCGGGTGCGAACGCTTGCGGCAAGGGCTGGCCGAATCGCTGCGCCAGGCGCGCGGCGACGGTGCGTGCCGCGGCGACGGAGACCTGTTGGCCGATGATCGCGCGCACGGCGATCTCGAATCCGTCCCAGCCGCTGGGCAGGCGCAATCCGGGGCGCTTCGCCAGCAGCGGTGCGAGCCTGGCGTCACTCGACAGTGCCGCGGCGATCGCCTGCGGATCGGCATCCAGATCGAACATGCGGCGCAGGCGTTGCACGATCTCCAGCAGTCGCGTCGTTGCCGGGCCGGACAACTCCAGCTTCAGCGCATGCTCACCACCGGGCCATGCGCTCACGCGCAGCCACCCGGCCTGCTCGATCGGACCGATCACGCGCGAGTAACTGTGCACGTCGACGACCTCGACGCCGGGCAGGGCGCGGCCGCGGAGGAAGTCGAGCATTGCCTCGAAGTCGTAGGGTGGGCGATACCCCAGTCGCAGCGTCAGCGGCTGGTTGTTGTCGTGGCGCACGTGTTCGCGCTGCTTGCGCAAGTCACGCGGCGCCATGCGGTAGGCCGCGCGGAATGCATCGTTGAAACGGCGCAGGCTGCCGAATCCCGATGCCAGCGCGACCTCGGTGATGGGCAGCGTGGTCTCTGTCAGCAGCTGCTTGGCGAACAACAGGCGACGGGTGCCGTGCACGCCGATCGGCGCCACGCCGACACGTTCGACGAAGAGCCGGCGCAGTTGCCGTTCGCCCAGTCCCACGCGTTCGGCCAGCGCGGACAGTGGCTGTTCCGCCAAAGCGCCGTCGTCGATGAGTTTGAGCGCGCGTGCCACCGCGGCATCGCCACGCCGCCAGCTGCCGTCATCGGGCGACAGCTCGGGTCGGCAACGCAGGCACGGACGGAAGCCGGCGGCTTCGGCGGCCGCGGCATGGCGGTAATACGTGACCGTCTTCGCCATCGGCGCGGGGCAGACCGGACGGCAGTAGATGCGCGTGCTCGGCACCGCGGTGAAGAACAGGCCGTCGAAGCGAGGGTCGCGACTCTTGCGCGCCTGCTCGCAGACCTGCCAGGCGGGCAGGATGTCGGAGTGGCTGGGGGAAGGGGTCGGCATGGGTGCAGGCTAGCACCGTGGATGGGCTCGGACTGGCCGGATTCGGACATGGATGTGGCGTCTGCCCAGGCGCCGGCTTGTGGGCCGGCCCCGGCTGACGACCCGACTCTGTAGAAGGAAGCAGGGCCGAATCAGGGGGATGGACGCGTTCTCGCTTTGCTGCGCAGCGACAGGCAGTAGCTGATCGTGACCACGATTCCCAGGATGACGGCAGCCGAACCTCCCACTACGGCTACCTGTGTCGGGGCAAACACCCAGAGCGCAGCGTAGATGAGCCCACTGAGTGCCATCGACCAGCCGCCAACGCGCGCGGCCCGGCGTGCCGAAGCGTTGGGAACGAACTTCTTTGGCATCCGGTTGCCGAACCAGGCGACCATCAAGCCAATGGCGCACATGACGATTCGCGTGACCGTCTCGTCTTCGATGTAGCCCAGGGTGCGTGCGTACTTCGCTGCAAGTGCGAGTACCACGATGCCGATACCCCACGCGAGGTCTGAAGCCAGCTCTCTGTTCATCGTGCTCTCTCCTTCCTGGACTTCGATTTCCCGGCACCAGCGCCGAAGGAATGGACGAAGCCGAGCAGTGCGTCTTCCAGCACCGTCAGCTTCAAGTGGTAGATGACGGACTTGCCGGCCTTTTCCGCGTGGACCAGGTCCGCCTCCTTCAACACCGCGAAGTGGGCGGACATCGTCGGCTTGGAGACGTCGAAGTGGTCGCTCAGCTCCCCCGCGCTCAGCGGGCCTTTGCGCAGGAGTTGCAGCACCTGTCGCCGGGTGGGGTCGGAAAGGGCTTTGAATACCTGGCTCATAATGCGATAGTTAGCTAACTATCGAAATATGTCAAGCGCGCTCGCCTGCCTCGGAACAGGGGCGCTAGGGCTGCTCGCGCAATGCCGGCAGCAGTGCCGCCGCATCGCCATCGTTCGGCGCCGCTGCAATCCCCAGCAGCTTGGCAAGCAGGGGATAGACATCGACATTGTCGAACGCCGGCAACACCGCGCCACTGCGGAACGACGGGCCGCGGGCGAGGAAGATCGCCCGCATCGACGGCAGCGCCGGGTCGAAGCCATGCGAGCCGCGGGTGATGCCCGGCGGGCGCTCGGCGACTTTTTCGCGCGCCAGTGCGTCCCAGCCTTCGTGCATCTGGCAGATGATCGGCGGTACGCGCGGGTTGCTGCCGTAGTGCCAGCGCTCGGGCAGTTCTTCCTTGCGCCAGCAATCGTAGTGCGCGTGCGCGCCGAGCAGCTGCTTCTCGACGACGGCCTTGCGCCCGCGCCTGGGCGCGATGCCGATCGACTGGCCGACCGACACGACCGTGGCGTCTTCCGGCGCGACCATGTCTTCCACGGCGATGACGTGTCCGGGGCCGACCCTGGCCATGCCGTGGTCGGAGACGACGATCAGGTTGATGCGATCGAGCTGGCCGCGCGCCTCGAGGCGATCGAGCAGGCGGCCGATCGCGGCATCGAGTTCGATGATGGTCTGGCGCACCTGCGGCGAATCCGGACCGTAGTCGTGGCCGGCGACGTCGAGCTGGTCGAAGTAGAGCGTCGCCAGTTGCGGTCGCGTCGCCGCCGGTTCGTCCAGCCATGCCAGGACCTTGTCGACGCGGGCATCGGCGCCGAAGGCCTTGTCGAACGGCATCCAGCGCTGCGGGCGACGGCCCTTGATCGCCGCTTCGCTGCCCGGCCAGAACATCGTCGCGGTACGAAGCCCGGCCTTGTCCGCGCCGACCCAGATCGGCTCGCCGCCCCACCACTGCGAGGTGCCGACGGCGGCATGGTCGGACGCCCGGAACGTGCCGAGGCCGTCGTCCCACATGCTGTTGTGGACGATGCCGTGGTGGTCCGGACGCAGCCCGGTGACGAGCGTGTAGTGGTTGGGGAACGTGAGCGACGGGTAGGAAGGATTCATCCACTGCGCGCGCACGCCCTGTGCGGCGATGCGCGCCAGGTTGGGGGTGATGCCCCGATCGAGGTAGTCGGCGCGGAAGCCGTCGATGGACACCAGCAGCAGGCTGTCGGCGCGGGTCGACAGGTTCGTCGACGACGCGGGTGCCACCGCTGCGCGCGGCGGGGCACTGGAACAACCGGACAGGGCCGAAGCGAGGGCGAGGCAGGCGGCCGCGGCCGCGAAACGTATCGATGGCATCGGGCGATGATAGCCAGCCTGTGTTGCGGCATGACTTTAGTCGCTGGTCGCCGGCGCCGACCTTGCCGATAGTGGCGCCTCGTCCGAGGAGCGTCGCCATGAAGCCAAAGGCAGTCCGTCACGCAATGGTCCCTGCAGGGGTTGCCCTGTTGCTGGTGATTGCTTCCGCCAGTGCGCAACAGCCGGTCAAACCCGCGCCGGTGGCGCGCATGAGCGCCGAGGAATGCCAGGTCTGGGCGCGCGAGCTGAGTTTTGCCCAGTCGGTAGCCGACCACGATGCCGTGGCGTTCGCCTCGCACCTGGAGCCGCAGGCGGCGTTCGGAGCCAGCGGCCCGGAGCCGACCCGGGGGCGCGAGCTGATCGCCAAGCGCTGGGCGGGCATCGTCGAGGGCAAGCGCTTCAAGCTGGCCTGGTACCCGACGCGGACCACGATCGGCGGCGTTGGCGACATCGCCTGGTCGAGCGGTCCCTCTTTGTTTGAGGACGCGGACCCCAAGGCCGAGCATCGCTACCGGATCGGGGCCTTCAACTCGGTCTGGCACCGCGGGGCGGACGGTGTCTGGCGGGTCCTGTTCGACGATGGCGTCGAGCCGCGCCCGGTCGGCGAGGCCGAGGCCATGGCCTTCCGCGATGGCCGCAGGACGACCTGTCCACAAGGCTGACGACGGCCTAAACGTCCGGCCGCGCGCACCTGCCGCGGTGCCGTTGCCGGCGTATCGTGGAATCGCGGCAATGCCCGCCGCAGTGTCATTGGTACCTTGCCAGGAGGCGATGCCATGAACCGCACGACCCCCACGTTGATCGCGGCCTGCCTGATGGCCAGCGCATTCGCGGTGTCTGCGCAGTCCGCGCCGGCGACGGCGCCGGAGCAGGCCGATCCGCAGCTCGCAGCCCAGGCCGACCTCGGCCAGAGTGACGCGACGCCTGCCGTCACCGACAACCAGGCGCCTGGCGACAAGCTCGCCGCGCAGACGCCTTACAACTGCCTGCGGTACACCGGCTCGCGCATCCGTACCGCCGATCGCAAGACCGGCAAGCCGGCCTGTGCACAGGGGCCCGGTCGCACCTACGGTCGTGACGACCTTGAACGTACTGGCCAGGTGGACCTGCACGACGCATTGCGCCACCTCGACCCGTCGATCAAGTAAGCACTGACCGATGCTCGGGAAGTTGTCATTGCTGCTGGCTGTCGCGTGGGTGGCCTCGCCGCCGCTTCACGCGCAGTCGAACTCGCTGCAGCGGCCACCGCTGGTGGCGCCGATCCCGCCGCCGTCGTCGCCGGTGGGCACCAGGCCCACGCGCGCCGGCAGCGACGCCGCCAAGCTCAGCCGCGACATCGACGCGGCCAGTCGCCGCGTGCAGGCCGACGGCGTGCGCAACGATATCGACCGCGCCGACCAGCAATTGCAGGACGACCGCGCGCGCCTGGATCGCGACCGCGGCGCCAATCCCACGCGCAGCAACGAGCTGCGCCAGGAATACGACAAGAAGCAGGCCGATCACGATGCCTGGCGCCAGGGCAAGGAAGGCGAACTGGAGCGGATCGAAGCCGAGCCGGTGCCGGCGCCACCGCCGCCGAACGATATCCCGCCGGTGCAACCCCGAGTGAGGATTCCGTAGTCCGCCGCTACCGCTGCAGGCCCGTCATCAGGCGTTGCAGCGACGCGTCGTAATAGCGGCGGAATGCCGCCTCGTCGAAACTGAAACGCCCGGCGCGATACAGCGCGATCAGCCCGTGCGTGTGCGCCCACAGCGTCATCGTCACGTCCCAGACGTCGTCCTTCCTGAGCACGCCTGCACGCATCGCATCCTCGACCGCATCGGCGACGACGTTGAGCGTCGGCGACAGGCGTGCATGGAAGTCCTGCGGGAACCTGCGCGCATCGTTGCGCGGTGTCGAGAAGGCGTGGTCGAAGCGGTGCGGGTAGGCGAGGGCGAAATCGAGGTAGATGCGCTGCACGGCCAGCAGTCGTTCGCCGACGTCGCCGCCGCTGCCGCGCGCGTGCCAGTGCCGGGCGATCGCGTCGAAGCTGTCGTCGCTCATGCGCTTGAGCAGCGCCTCGCGGTTGGGGAAGTGGCGGTAGATCGCCATCGGCGTCAGGCCGACCGCGGCGGCGACACGGCGCATGGTCACGCCTTGCGCACCTTCACGGTCGAACAGCGCCTGCGCGGCGCGCAGGATGCGGGTGGCGGTGTCGGTGCCTGCATGTTCGGAGCGGCTCATGTATACAGCGTATACAAAACCGCCCGATGTGGCGAAAACCGGGCACGAAAGGCACGGTTCGCGCGGTGCTGGCGGCATTCCGCCGCAAACGCGGCGCGATAATCCTTCTCCAGTCATTCAATGCCGCCATGCCCCCGCATGGCCGGCCGTCGCCCAGCCGGAGTCGTCCGATGTCCACCCGCAAAGATCCGTCCCGCGTCATCCGCGCCCCGCGCGGTACCGAGTTGAGCTGCAAGTCGTGGTTGAGCGAAGCCGCGTACCGGATGATCCAGAACAACCTCGACGCGGAAGTGGCCGAGAGCCCGACCGAGCTGGTGGTGTACGGCGGCATCGGTCGCGCCGCGCGCGACTGGGAAAGCTATGACGCCATCCTCAAGTCGCTGCGCGAGCTGGAGGACAACGAGACGCTGCTGATCCAGTCGGGCAAGCCGGTGGGTGTGTTCCCGACGCATGCCGATGCGCCGCGCGTGCTGCTGGCCAACTCCAACCTGGTGCCGCACTGGGCGACGTGGGAGCACTTCAACGCCCTCGATAAGAAGGGCCTGATGATGTACGGGCAGATGACCGCCGGCAGCTGGATCTACATCGGCAGCCAGGGCATCGTCCAGGGCACCTACGAAACCTTCGTCGAGATGGGCCGCCAGCACTACGGCGGCAGCCTCAAGGGCAAGTGGATCCTCACCGCCGGCCTGGGTGGCATGGGCGGCGCGCAGCCGCTGGCGGCGTCGCTGGCCGGTGCCTGCAGCCTCAACATCGAATGCCAGCAGAGCCGCATCGACATGCGCCTGCGCACGCGTTATGTCGATGAGCAGGCCAGCGACCTCGACGACGCGCTGGCGCGCATCGAGAAGTACTGCGAGGCCGGCGAGGCGAAGTCGATCGCGCTGCTGGGCAACGCGGCGGAGATCCTGCCGGAGCTGGTGCGCCGCGGTGTGCGTCCGGATGCGGTGACCGACCAGACCAGCGCGCACGATCCGGTCCACGGTTACCTGCCGATCGGCTGGAGCGTGGAGCAGTGGCAGCGCATGCAAGTCGAGGATCCGGGTCGCGTGCGCGATGCCGCCAAGAAGTCGATGCGAACGCATGTCGAGGCGATGCTGGCGTTCGAGGACATGGGCATCCCGGTGTTCGACTACGGCAACAACATCCGCCAGATGGCCAAGGACGAGGGCTGCGAGAACGCGTTCGATTTCCCGGGCTTCGTGCCGGCGTATGTGCGTCCGCTGTTCTGCCGCGGCGTCGGTCCGTTCCGCTGGGTGGCGCTGAGCGGCGATCCGGAGGACATCTACAAGACCGACGCGAAGGTCAAGGAGCTGATTCCGGACGATGCACACCTGCATCGCTGGCTCGACATGGCCCGCGAGCGCATCAGTTTCCAGGGCTTGCCGGCGCGCATCTGCTGGGTCGGGCTGGGGCTGCGCCACAAGCTTGGCCTGGCGTTCAACGAGATGGTGCGCAATGGTGAGTTGAAGGCGCCGGTGGTCATTGGTCGCGACCATCTCGACAGTGGTTCGGTGGCGTCGCCCAACCGCGAGACGGAGGCGATGAAGGACGGCAGCGATGCGGTCAGCGATTGGCCGTTGCTCAATGCGATGCTCAATGTAGCCGGCGGCGCGACCTGGGTGTCGCTGCATCACGGTGGCGGCGTCGGCATGGGTTATTCGCAGCATTCGGGCGTGGTGATCGTGTGCGATGGCAGCGAGGAAGCCGACAAGCGCATCGCGCGCGTGCTGTGGAACGATCCGGGCACGGGCGTGATGCGTCACGCCGACGCGGGCTACGACATCGCCAAGGCGTGCGCGAAGGAGCAGGGCCTCAAGCTGCCGATGGTGTGAACCGTCGTCCCGGCGAAGGCCGGGACCCACTTTGGCTTTGGCTTTGGCTCTTGCTCCGTCGTGGCGTCGTCCGCCGACCCGGGGATTGCTCCGCCCCTTAGTCAGACATCCTGTCTGATGCGGGGCGCGGGACATCCATGTCCCGCTGCGGATCAATCCCCGGCCCGTCGAACGACGCTCCGGCATTTCATTGCCCATTCTTCGATGACGCCCATCAACCCGTCATTCCCGCGAAGGCGGGAGTCCAAGGACGTTGCTCCCCGCCTTTGAAACCACCTCATCCTCCCGCGGGAGTCCGGGACCTAGCTCACCGAGCAGACGTGCGAATGAGCGAGGGCACGGACCCCGTCCAGGGCCTGCACAGTGCGAGTCCGACCCTCGCAGACGCATCACGCGCGCACTGCGCTCCCACCAGAAGTCGAAGTCAATAAAACAAAGACAGCTTCCGGAAGGAGGGGGTGGGGTGTATTTCGCGAACAATCACGGAGCGAAGCGGAGGTTCGCGGAATACACCCCACCTCCTCCCCCCACTGACCACGCGACCACGCGACCACGCGACCACGCGACCACGCAGCGATGCCAACACAGGTACGAACCCTCCCCAACCTTGGGTAGGCGCTTCGATGGCACCAGCGCTTAGCGTTAAAGGGCAGTTAATTCGCCCAGAACGCAAAGCGGAGGTCCACCATGAGTCCTTGCCATTCGCGATCGTCACTGCGGCGCGCGCCGCTGCCGGCCAGCATCGCCCTGGCGTTGCTGCCGGCTCTGGCCGGTGCGCAGCAAGCACCTGCACCAGCAGCGCCGGCCCCTGAAGACACGACCACCACGCTGGATCGCATCGAGGTCACCGGCTCGCGCATCAAGCGTGCCGATATCGAGACCTCACAACCGATCTTCAGCCTCAATCGCGATGAGATCCAGGCGCAGGGCCTGACCTCGATCGGTGATGTGATCCAGAACATCACCGCGAATGGTTCCACCCTCAACTCCGCGTTCAACAACGCCGGCAACGGCGAGACCCGCGTGTCGCTGCGCAACCTGGGTTCCAATCGCACCCTGGTGCTCGTCAATGGCCGGCGCTGGGTGGGTGGCACCGGACTGGGCGGTGCGGTCGACCTCAATACGATCCCGACCGCGGCGGTGGAGCGGATCGAAGTGCTGAAGGACGGCGCATCCACCATCTACGGTTCCGATGCCATCGCCGGCGTCGTCAACGTGATCCTGCGCAAGGACTTCGACGGCGCCGAAGCCAACGCCTACCTGGGGCAGTACGACAAGGGCGACGGCTTCCGCCAGTCGTACGATGTGCTGATCGGTACGACGTCCGATCGCTGGTCGACCATGCTCGGCGTCGGCTACGTGAAGGAGGAGCCGGTGATGGCGGGCGACCGGCCGGAATCGGCGGTGCCGGTGTTCGGTGCCATTCCCGGCACGGGTGGCAGCTTCTCGCCGCCGGACGGCAACTTCTCGTTCTTCCGACCGCCCGTCGACGATGACGACCCCGGCCCGTTCTTCACCCAGCCCAATGGCGACTACGGTTTCTTCATTCCCACGCCCGGTGTGGCGCCTGGCTATCGGCAGAACCAGGGCCTGGCCGACAACTACAACTTCGCGCCGGACAATTACCTGATCACGCCGCAGGAGCGCGTCTCGCTGTTCGGCAGCGGTTCGCTGGAGATCAGCGACCACATCCGCTTCCGGACCACCGTCACCTACAACCAGCGCAAGTCCGAACAACTGCTGGCGGCGGTGCCGCTGGCGTTCGACGCCAGTTCCGGTGATCCCGAAATCATCAGCGCCGACAGCATCTACAACCCCTACGGACGCGACGTCAACGAGATCTTCCGGCGCATGGCCGAGACCGGCGGACGTTCGTTCAATCAGGACGTGCGCACCTTCGCCTTCGATGGCGGCTTCGAAGGCACGTTCGATGTCGGCGAGCGCTTCTTCGACTGGGAGGCCGGTTACTTCTACGGTGACAACAAGGCCAACAACACCACCAACGGCCTGTTCCAGATCAGCAAGGTCGCCAATGCGATCGGGCCGTCGATGCTGGACGCCAACGGAACGTCGATCTGCGTGACCGTTCCCGGTGATGCCAGCACGGTGATCGACGGCTGCGTGCCGATGAACCTGCTGGGCGGTGCCGGCACGTTGACCCAGCCGATGATCGACTACGCCACCTTCACCGCCCACGACGAGTTCTACTACAAGCAGAAGACGTACTACGCCAATGTCGGTGGCAACCTGTTCGACCTTCCCGGCGGTGCGCTCGGCTTCTCGTTCGGCGTGGAGCATCGCACCGAGTTCGGCTACGACGAACCCGACGGGCTGATCAACTCCGGCGACACCACCGGCAATGCGCGAACCGCGACCCGCGGTGGCTACTCGCTCGACGAGGCCTACCTGGAACTGGCGATTCCGGTGCTGGCCGACCTGCCGGGCGCAAAGCTGCTCGATTTCAGCCTCGCCACGCGCTATTCGGACTACAGCAACTTCGGCGACACGCTCAACAGCAAATTTGGTTTTCGCTGGAAACCGATCGAGGACCTGATGATCCGCGGCAACTGGTCGGAAGGGTTCCGCGCGCCCTCCATCGCCGAGCTGTTCGCCGGCCAGGCCGATTCGTTCCCGGCCATCACCGATCCCTGCGCCGGCAGCCTGCAGGGCACGCCCAACAACGACATCCCGGCCGGTTGTGCGGGCATCCCGCAATACAACCAGAACAATCCGCAGATCCGGATCACGGTAGGCGGCAACCCGGACCTGCAACCGGAGCTGTCGACCTCGAAGACGCTCGGCTTCGTCTACAGCCCGTCCTTCGTGCAGGGCCTGGATATCTCGCTGGACTGGTGGCAGGTGGAGATCGACGACGCCATCTTCCTGCAGACCGGGCAGGCCATCCTCGACAACTGTTACCGCAACGGCACCGATGCGGCCTGCGCGCTGATCACGCGCACGTCGTCGGGGCAGGTTAGTGACCTGCTGTCGATCCCGAGCAACATCGGCACCATCGACACCCAGGGCTACGACTTCACGGTGAGTTACCGGATGCCGGAGACCCCGTGGGGCAAGTTCTCCTTCGTCTGGGACACGGCCTACACCAGCGAGCTGTTCATCGACGTCAATGGCGACGGCCTGTTCTCGGCGGACCAGCTCAATGGCGAGTCAGGCAACAACGTCGGCGAGTACTTCGGTTCGACGTTCACCAACAACTGGCGGATCCGTTCCAACCTGTCGGCGCGCTGGGAGAAGGACGACTTCGGTGCGACCTGGTACGTGCGCTACTACTCGCCGCAGGACGAGTTGTGCGTGGGCACGCCGAACGTGCCGGCGGCCCAGATCGAGCGCCTGTGCTCCGATCCCAACCGCTTCACCAACCTCGACGGCGACGACCCCGACCTGCTGCCCGACGGCCCCGCCGCCCGTCCGGAGAACAACATCCCCAGCGCCACGTACCACGACCTGACGGTGTACTGGAACGCACCGTGGAACGCGAGGATCACGCTGGGCGTCAACAACGCCTTCGACCGCGACCCGCCGATTGCGATCACCGCCTTCGCCAACAGCATCGATCCGGCGTACGAGATCGGCGGACGGTTCTTCTACATGACGTACTCCCAGAAGTTCTAGCAGGGGCAGGGGCAGCGAGGCAGGGCGCAAGCCCTTCCTCGTTGCCCCGCGCTGCCAGGCCCGGCGTAGACATGCATGACCTGCGACAGTGGTGCCGGTGAAGTTGATCTAGAATCCTGCCAGGACTCGTTCACGACGGTTCTGGCGCGCAATGCCCAAACAGCATCAAAGCTTGTTGCAGACGTTGCCTTCCCAGCGCGTTCGCGTCGGCGAGAGCATCGTCGACCTCGCCGCGCGCGAAATCACCACCGGCGGAGCGCCGCATCGCGTCAGCCTCAAGGCGATCGACCTGCTGCTGGTGCTGATCGAGCACGCCGGCAAAGTCGTCAGCCGCGAGACGCTGCTCGAAACCGTGTGGCCGGACACCTTGCCCGGCGACGACGTCGTCACCCAGGCCGTGGCGCAGCTGCGCAAGGCACTGGGCAGCGACGAACCCTGCATCGAGACGATCGCCAAGCACGGCTACCGGTTGCTGGCGCCGGTGCAGTGGCTGGACGTGCCCGACGCGGTGCAGGACGAGCCCGTGCCGGCAACGGAGCCTGCAGCGACTGCCACCACGACCGCGCGACCGGCATTGCGTGCAGTCGGTGTGGCGGCAGCGCTGGCGACGCTGGGCCTAGTGCTGTGGCTGGCGATCGGCGCCGACCGCGAACGCGCGCAGAAGGTCACTGGCGGATCCGGCGATGCCGATCCGCCGTTCCTGAAGATCACCTCGGCACCCGGCATGGAATACTCGCCGAGCCTGTCCCCCGACGGCTCGCAGGTGGCCTACAGCGCCTACGTCGATGAGGCCGGCGAAGGGCGCACGGCGCTGATGCTGCAGACGACGGCACCGGTTGAACCGCGGCCGCTGACACACCCGGCCGCGGGCGAGCAGGATGTGATGTCGGCGTGGTCGCCCGACGGCCGCCAGATCGCCTTCTATCGCCTCCGGCGCAGTCCCGACCCCAGTTGCCACGTGATGATCATGGCCTCGGCCGGTGGCGAGCCGCATCCGGTGGCCAGTTGCGAAGTCGACCACCTGCGCAAGTTCAACTGGCACCCTGATGGCCAGCACCTGGTGTTCGGCGCGAGCATTGCCGGGCAGACCGGAGTGAACGCGGTCGAAGTGTTCGACATCGCGGCCGGCACGTCGCGCAAGCTCGACTACACCCACGCGGCCAGCGACCTCGACCTGGCACCGGCGTATTCGCCCGACGGACGCTGGATCGCGTTCCAGCGCAATGTATCGCGCGGCGATCTGTGGCTGGTGGCGGCGACGGGCGGGCAGCCCGAACGGCTGACCCGGATCGAATCCAACATCTATGGCCTGGCCTGGGCTCCGGATGGCAAGTCGATCGTGTTCTCCGCCTACCGCGGCCAGGAACCCTCGCTGCTGCGCCTGGACGTGCAGTCGCGCCGCATCACCGAGCTGGGCGTGGTCAATGCGCGCAACCCCAGTGTCGCGTTGAAGGACGCGTCGGTGGCGTTCGTGATCGAGGAAGCGGCTACCGCGCTGTACCGCATTCGCATTCCGGCGGAGGGCGAGTCGCCGACGTCGCCGGAACCGGTGTTCCCGTCGTCCGGCAGCGAGATGCTGCCGTCGGTGTCGCCCGACGGCCGGCAGATCATGTTCGTCTCCGATCGCACCGGCGATGCGCGACTGTGGTGGGGCGAGATCGGGCGCGCGTCGTCGCTGCGGCCGATCGAGAACTTCGTGCCGTTCCCGCGCCATCCGGTGGCGTGGTCGGCCGATGGCAAGACCGTGCTGGCGATCGGCGCCGATGGCGACAACGAGGCGCTGTACGAGATCACCCCGGCGACCGGAGCCGCGCGCAAGCTGGCGCTGCCGCAGGGGCGGCCGACCTACGGCGCCTACCTGGCCGAGCCCGGCCGGCTGCTGGTGGTGTCCGATCGCGGCGCAGGACGACTCGGGCTGACGTTGTACGCGCGCAGCGCGCAGGACCTCAAGGCGCTGGCCAGCCTCGACGATGTCGCGATGGCGCGCCTGGATCCGTCGTCGCGGCGGGTGCTGTTCTTCCGCACTGCCTCGTGGGGACTGTGGCAGGCCGGTCCGGACCTCGATGGCCCGCGCATCCTCGACGACCTGCACGCCGATCCGGGTGGCACCATGCCGCGGATCGTCCCCAGCGCCGGCTTCTACCTGCAGAGCCGACGGCTGGCGACCTCCGCACGCGGCACCTGGATCGTCGGTGCCGGCGACGGCTGCAATGTCCGCTGGATTGCCGTGAACGCGCCGAAAGGGGGGCGCAGCGGACCGTGCCTGGACCCGCGTGGCGGCGAACTGACCGGAGTCAGCTACGACGCCGGCAGCGGCTGGCTGTACTACTCCTACAGCACGCAGGACGCCAGCGACATCGGCTTCGCCCGGCTGCCGGCGGCCGCGCACTGACGCACGCCAGGCGCGGCAAGGGTTTCAGAACTTCTTCAGGAATCCGATACCGCGATTTCAGCAAGAAATCTCCACAACGGCAGGACATCAGAACCGCGGAATGGGCACATCGACGGCACCCCACACGGAGCGGTGCCATGGCCAGTTCGCGGATGTCGGTGAGTCCCTCGTCGATGCATGCCCCGTTGATGCATGCGCCGTCGATGCATGCCCCTGGCCAGCCCGGGCCCGGATCCACGCTGTCGCCGCATCGCGTCTGGGCCCATGACGGCCAGTTCCGTGGCATCGATGCCGACACGGCGGCGCGGGTGTGCTGGGCCGCGGTGTCGCGGCTGGGCAGCGTGGAGGTGGCGCGCCCGTCGTTCTCGCTGTGGATGCAGATCCGCGGCAGCGCGCAGGTGCATGCGGCCGAGGGCACGTTCCGTCTTCGCACCGGCGCGTGGATCGCGCTCGACAGCGATTCCGCGCCGGAGGTGCAGGCCGACCACAACGGCCTCACCCTGGCCCTGCTGGTGCCGGTCGACCTCATGCCGCTGCTGCAGGACGCCTACCTGTTCGTCGGCAAGGGCAGCATGTCGTTGCGCGATCGCATCCTGGCGCTGCGGCTGTGGCACGGCGCCGTGCGGATCCTGCAGGCGCACGAGCGCGTTCCCGACCGCACCCTGGTGCGGGCGCTGCGTCCGCTGATCCTGCACATGTCGTCGGTGCAGGCGCGGCACGTCGCCGCGCTCGGTCATTGCCCGGGTCATTCACGCACCCGCAAGCGCCGCCTGTTCAACCGCCTGCAGCGGGCGCGCCTGTACCTGGAGGGCAACGCCCACCGCATGGTGCGGATGAGCGAGATCATGGCGATCAGCAACTACTCGCTGTGGTACCTGTCGAAGTCGTTCCACGAGCTGTATGGCGAAAGCGTGCAGACGGCGGCGTCGCGCCTGCGCATCGAGCGCGCCTACGACCTGCTCGAGACGACCTCGATGGACATCACCGAGATCGCCGAGTCCTGCGGGTTCGACAACGCCTGCAGCTTCGCCCGCGCCTTCCGCGCCAAGAGCGGCACCAATGCCACGCAGTTCAGGAGCGCGCTGCGCGACGCGGGCGGCGGCCGCAGGGGGCCGGTGATCTCATCGTGACCGCATGCATCGTGACGGCGTGCATCGTGACGGCATGGTCTTGCCGGGCGTGCCGATCTCTGGTTGCATCCGGGTATGGCCGATCACGTACTCGACAACCCCATCTGGGAATCGCTGCGCAGCCGTCACCGCGACCTGGCCCTGCGCATCGGCGATGTTGCCCGCTATCCGGCGCAGATCGCGCCGTTCCTTGGTGTCGCCGCCGACGGTGCAGACATCGGCACCGCGCTGGCGCAGCTGGTCCCGCCGGATGACACCGTGCTGCTGCTCGGGGTGACGCCGGCGGTGCCCGAAGGCTGGCGCCTGGACAAGCTGGCGATGCTGGCGCAGATGGAATGCCCGCAACACATGGCCGAGGTCGAAGGCCCGCCGATCCTGGAACTGGGTGAGGCGCACCGGCAAGACGTGCTGGAACTCACCGCGCTGGTGTACCCGCACTATTTCCGTCCGCACACGATGGACCTGGGGCGCTATTTCGGCATCTACCAGGACGGTCGACTCGCAGCGATCATCGGCGAGCGCATGGGCATGGACGAGTTCCAGGAAATCAGCGCCGTGTGCACGCATCCGGACTTCAACGGCCGCGGCTACGCGCGCCATCTGCTGGCGTGGCTGAGCAACGACGTGCTCGATCGTGGGCGCATGCCATTCCTGCATGTTGCCCACGAGAACCACCGCGCAAAGCAGTTGTACGAGCGCGGCGGGTATCGCGATCGCCGCGACATTGGTTTCTGGTCGCTGCGCCGCGCCGCGCCCTTATAGGTTTGCCGCCGCCAGCTCGCGACACAGTTGCACGGTCGCCTCGTCCACCGGGAAGCAGCATTCGATGCGCAGCTCGTCCAGGGTCACGTCACGCGGCGTGCCGAACGTGGTGATGGTCGAGAAGAAGCGCAGTTGCCGGTCGTCGCGCTGCAGCACGGTCGTGAGCAGCGGCGCCGGCGCGGTTTCCAGGTCGCGCCTGCGCCAGCGTGCCGGAACACCGGGGTAGGCCAGCACGTCATCGAGCAGCGCGCGCGCTGCCAGGTCCGACGGCGCGGCCGCCACTTCGGCATGGAGGTGGTGGATCAGGTCGCCGGCCACTTCCTCCCAGTTCGCCACCGCCGCGCGCAGGTCATCGGGATCGAAGATCTGCCGGATCATGTTGCGGTGCGCGCTGGCGCGGCCGCGCATCACGTAACCGTTGACCCGCATCGCAGCGTCGTTGGCCATCAGCACGTCCCAGCGGCGATTGAGGACGAACGCCGGGTAGGGTTCTTGCTGGGCGAGGATGAATTCGATTGCGCGCCGCACCTGCGCCAGTTCGGGCGTCGCCAGCGCCGTTTCCGGGTAGCGCGGCGCGTAGCCGGCGGCCACCAGCAACGCATTGCGCTCGCGCAAGGGCATGTCGAGCGCATCGGCCAGGCGCGTGACCACATCGCGGCTGGGCTGCGCCTTGCCGGTCTCGATGCAGCTGAGGTGGCGTGTCGAGATGCCTGCATCGAGTGCCAGGCCGAGCTGGCTGAGGCGGCGCGCCGCGCGCCATTCGCGCAAGACGGTGCCGACCTGGGGCGTGGGATGGGCGAAGTTGTTCACGGCCGCAGCATAAGGGCGGCCTGCCATGAGTTCCATGACCTCGCAGGTCATGACGCCATGACCTGCCACTTCGTTGATCGCATGCCCTGGCGGGCGAATCATTTGCCGCAACGAAGGGCCACGGCGTGCCCTGGAGATCAGGACCATGATTCGCAGGCAGTTCCTGGCAATGGCGATGGGCACAGCGGCAGCGGGCGCGCTGGGCGGGTATTCGGCGGCTCTGGGCGCAACGAACGGCGTGGCCGCCGCGGCTGACGCCACAGCAGACGACGTCGCCGCGGCCGCGGCTTTCCGCGCCGCCAGCCGCTTCATGAAGACAGCGTTCGGCAACATCGCCTATGCCGAACGCGGCCGCGGCGCGGCCGCATTGTTCCTGCACGGATTCCCGCTCAACGGCTACCAGTGGCGCGGCGCTTTGCAGCGGCTGTCGCCGTACCGGCGCTGCATCGCGCCGGACTTCCTCGGCCTGGGCAATACCGAAGTCGCGCCGGGCCAGAGCGTGGCACCCGACGCCCAGGTGGCGATGCTGGCCGACCTGCTCGATCGCCTCGGCATCGACCGGGTCGACATCATCGCCAACGACAGCGGTGGGCAGGCCGCACAATTGTTCCTTGCACGCTATTCGCAGCGCGTGCGCACGCTGCTGCTGACCAACTGCGACTCGGAGATCGAATGCCCGCCGCCGGCGCTGCTGCCGGTGCTGGAGTTGGCCAAGCAGGGCAGGTTCGTCCAGGAATGGCTGGCGCCCTGGCTGGCCGACAAGGCGCTGGCGCGTTCGCCGCAGGGGCTGGGCGGGCAGACGTTCACTTGTCCGTCCCATCCCGGCGACGAGGCCGTCGACACCTACCTCGGCCCGCTGGTGCGCAATGCCGATCGCACCCATGCCTACGCGATCGGGCTGGACCGCAACTGGTTGCAGGGCATCGGCCCGGCGCTCGCGCGCTTCGACGGACCGACCCGGATCCTCTGGGGCACGGGCGACACCATCTTCTCCGAGCGTG
This sequence comes from Lysobacter sp. GCM10012299, assembly GCF_042649405.1. Taxonomy (NCBI): domain Bacteria; kingdom Pseudomonadati; phylum Pseudomonadota; class Gammaproteobacteria; order Lysobacterales; family Lysobacteraceae; genus Lysobacter; species Lysobacter sp. GCM10012299. The sequence continues at coordinate 514,983 of NZ_JBHRZC010000001.1, forward strand.
GCGCCGAACACCTGGACCGCAGCTTCGGCAACTCGCGCGGCGTGCGTCGCATCGAGGGAGCGAAGCTGTTCTTCCCGGAAGAGTTCCCGGACCTCATCGCCGAGGAAGCGCGAGCGCTGTGGGGTGTCTGAGCCTGGGCCGGCTCAGGACGCAAGCTCGTGGACCGCGCGTGCGGCGCGATCCACTTCTTCGGGCGTGTTGACCAGGCTCGGTGCCAGGCGCGGGTAACTGACGGCGTAGGGGCTGCTGCTGGCGACGATCTTGCGCTCCAGCAGACGCTTGACCACGTCTTCGGTCTTCACGCCTTCGACCTCGAATGCGACCAGGCCTGCCGAGAGATCGCTCGACATCGGCGTGTGGATCTTGATCTTTGGATTCTCGGCAAGGTTCTTCTTGAGCTGGGTGTTGAGACTGGCGATGCGCGCGGCGACACGTTGCCGCCCCATCTGCTGGTGCATCTGGAACGCGGCCGCCATCGCCCACTGATGCTCGAAGGCATGGAAACCGCCGGGACTCATGCGCGCGGCGCTGTTGGGCGTCTTCGGATCGCGGTTCTCGGCCCAGGCGTTGTACGCCTCGAGGTCGCTGAAGGTCGGCACCGTCGGATGCAGGCGTGCCCAGTTCTCCGCCGTCGCCCAGACCATGGCGGTGCCGCGCGGAGCGAACATCCATTTGTGGCAGCCGGCGCAGAGGAAGTCGGCATCCATCGTGGCGATGGTCTCGTCGGCGGCGCCGATGCCGTGCACGCCATCGACCACCAGCAGTACATCCGGATGCTTTGCCTTGAGGGCGGCGGCGAGCTGGCGGATCGGCAAGCGGATGCCGGTGCTGGAGTGCACCCAGGTCAGGCCGACCACGCGCGTGTTGGGCTGCACGCCCTTCAACAGGCGCTCGACCAGCTGGTCGGTGCTGGCCTGGGCGGCCTCGTCGAACAGGGAGATCTTGCGCATCGCGGCGCCATTGCGCTGGCACGCCAGGCGGATCGACTCGTGGTGCGAGTAGTGGTCGTGGACGGTGGTGAGCACGTCGTCGCCGGCCTTGAGCGGCAGGCCGTGGTAGACCAGCGCCAGGCTTTCGGTGGTGCTGCGGGTGAGGCAGACCTGTTCGGGCTTGCCACCGAGATATGCGGCAATCGTGGCCTGCACTTTCAGCGGGACGTTGTGCGCCTCGTCCTCGAACAGGCCCTGCTCGATCACCAGGAACGGGTTCTGGTCGATGGATCGGCGATAGGCTTCGATCGCTTCGCGCACCGGCGCCGGATGGCTGGCGATGAAGAAGCTGGCGAAATGCGCGTAGGCCGGATCGAGCGCGAACTGGGCGCGCACGCTGTTCCAGTCCGACAGGTCGGGCACCGCAGGCGTTTCGCGCGCGAGTGCCGACAACAGACCACCGGGGAGGAGCGCGACGGCGCCGGCAACGGCGGGCAGGGCGAGGAACTGGCGGCGCGATTGCGAAAGCGACGGGCTCATGGCGGTCTCCGGACATGGCGCAAGACTTGGGCGCAGGCGACCGCCGCAGCGTGCGCCGGACGAGGTTCAAACCAGATAAACGCCATGCGGCCGAAATGCGGTCGCGCTCGCCGGCTGACTGGACCGCAGGTCGGGCCGGGCGACCGTCCAACCCGTGGTGAAGCCGACCTTCACACCCGTTCGGCGCGGGTTCTGCCAGCCTCGTCGGCGCCGTCCCGTCGTCGGACCATCGCGGTCCGTCGCGGGCACGAAGGAGCAGCGCCATGGTGCAGACCGGACGACGCGCATCACGGGGATGGGTTGCCTTGATTCTTGCCGCGTTGTTGAGCGCCTGTGGCGGCGGCGGAGGCAGTCCGCGCGCCACCGTTTCGCCACCGCCGACGCCGCAGAACCGGCCGCCGGTGTTCACCTCCGGGATTACGGCGACGGTGCCCGAAGGCACCACGGCGGCCTTCTACACAGCGACCGCGAGCGACGCCGACGGCAATCCGGTCACGTTCTCGCTGGCCGGCGGCGCCGACCAGGCGCGCCTGCGCATCACCGCGCAGGGCGCACTGTCATTCGTCAACGCGCCGGATTTCGAAAATCCCGTCGACGCCAACGGCGACAACGTCTACCTGGTGACCATCGCCGCGAGCGATGGCGTGGCCAGTGTCACGCAGGCGCTGTCGGTCACCGTCACCAATGTGCTCGGTGCCGGTTTCCGTGTGCGGCGCGTGGCGAGCGGGCTCAACTTCCCCATCTTTGTCGCGCCGGTGCCTGACGGCAGCGGCCGGTTGTTCGTGGTCGAACGCGAAGGTCGTATCCGCATCATGACCGCGAATGGCGCGGTCGCGGCCACGCCGTTCCTCGACATCAGCGGGACCATATCGATCGATGGCGAGCGGGGACTGCTGGGCTTTGCGACGGCGCCGGATTTCTTCACCAGCGGCCGCTTCTACATCTTCGTGACGGCGCCGGACGGGACCCTGGAAGTGCGCCGCTACCTGACCGTCACCGGCGACCTCAACCGCGCCGATCCCGCCAGCGGCGACGCGATCCTGCGGGTGCCGCACCCGCGCAGCAACCACAACGGTGGCTGGATCGGCTTCGGGCCCGACGGCATGCTCTACATCGCCACGGGCGATGGCGGCGGCGCCGGAGACCCCGACAACAACGGCCAGAACACCAACACGCTGCTGGCCAAGATCCTGCGCGTGGACCCGGCGACCGATGCGTTCCCCGGCGACCCCAACCGCGACTATGCGATTCCGGCAGGCAACCCCTTTGCCGCGTCCGGCGGCGCGCCAGAGGTGTGGGCGTATGGACTGCGCAATCCGTTCCGCAACAGCTTCGACATGCAGACCGGCAACCTGCTGATCGGCGACGTCGGCCAGGGCGCGATCGAGGAGATCGACCTGATGCGCCCAAGCGACGGCGGCGCCAACTTCGGCTGGCCGATCCTGGAGGGCACTGCGGCGTTCCGTGGTGGACCCACAACCGGAATGACACCACCGGTTGCGCAGTACTCGCATGGCACCGGGCCGGTCAACGGCAGTTCGGTCACCGGCGGCCTGGTGTATCGCGGCCCGGTCGAATCGCTGATCGGCGAATACATCTTTGCCGACTTCGTCAGTCCGAACATCTGGTCCGTGCCGGTATCCCGGCTGGTGCCGGGCACCACCCTGCAGGCCAACGAATTCACCCAGCGCAACGGCGACTTCGCCCCAGACGCCGGCGCGCTCACCAACATCGTCAGCATCAATGCCGACAGCAGCGGGCAGATGTACCTGGTCGACTTCGATGGCGAGATCTTCGTGATCGAGACCGCGGCCGCCGGCCTGCCGCTCGCCGCCTCGCAGATGGCGCCACAGCAGATCCTCGGCGCGAGCCTGTCGATGCGATCAGGTCGCCACCAGTAACCCGTAGCCCGGGTAAGCGCAGCGCACCCGGGTTCTGGGGTGACGATCCCGGGTGCGCTGCGCTTACCCGGGCTACGCGATTTCTCCCGCGCTAGGCCGTCAGTCAGCCCGCCCGTCGTATCCTTGGGTATACGCGTGCCACGGGTGCGCGCGCATTCATCGACTGACAAGCGGGACATCCTTGCGACAGATACTCACGCACTCCTGGCCGTTGCTGTTGTGCCTCGCGCTGGCGGCCTGCCAGCGGGCCGAGCCGGCAACCCACTCGGGCATGGTCATCGAAGAGGTGAACAGCCCGCAGGAGGGCGGTGCGATCAGCACGGCGCCAGTCAAGGTGCCGCCCGCCCAGGCCGAGCCCAACGGTTCCCAGCGCAAGGCCAAGACCAGCGTGCGCGAAGCGGCCAAGCCCAAGAGCGAGGAAGCTTCGATCGACTGGAAAACGCCGCTCGAGCTGACCTCGGGCGAGGCTTCCATCAGCTGCGAGCTGGACTACGCCTCGCTCGGCGACGGCAACGTTCTGGCGAAGTTCGACCAAGACGGACTGCGCGACGCGTTGAAGCCGTGCGTCGAGCGCGGCGTCGCGCGCCTGCGCTACAAGGGCAAGATCACCGCCGAGTTCGGTTCGCTGGTCGAGCGCGTCACCTATGTCGCCAACGAGCTGGGCATCCACAAGCGCGTGCTCGACGTCGACTCGGCCGGTGGCCAGGTCGAGGATGCGATCAAGGCCGGCGATTTCATCGCCGAATCGCGCTGGACCATCTGGGTGCGCGAAGGCGCGATCTGCCACAGCGCCTGCGTGTTCATCCTCAGCGCCGGCGACACCCGCATGATCGCCGGCCAGGTCGGCATCCATCGCATCATCCGCATGAGTTCGACCGCGACCACGCGCGCGCAGCTCAACGCCGAGCTGCGCGTGGTCTACGAGCGCGTGCGCGATTACCTCGAGCGCAACGGCGCCGCGACCGCGGTCGCCGACCTGATGATGGCCGTGCCCAACCGCGGCCTGCGCCTGCTCACGACCGAAGAGTTGGAGCTGTACGGCCTGGACGGCGTCAACCCGGCCCAGGACGACCTCGACCGCCTGCGCCTGATGCGCAAGTGCGGCGAGGACTTCGTCAGCCGCCGCGATTCGTTCGTGCGTGCCTTCGACAAGCGCTGCAAGACGCCCAACACCGACCTGGACGCGCTCAATACCTGCGGCCTCGACCTGCGCAAGGATTTCGGCTTCCCCGACCAGGCCTGCCCGGCGGAGAGTCCGTTGTCGGAGTTCGATCCGGGGACGGCGCTGGTTCCGGGTGCGAGCAAGCCCGATGGCGTGTCGCAACAATCGGCCAAGCCGCAGGCGGGCGACAGCTGACCGCCATGCACGCCTGACCGGCGCAGCATCGCCGGCGGCGTGAGCCGGCCATCACATCGCTCGCGGCACGATGCCCCGGCGCGCGCAGCCAGCGCGCCGGAGGGCCCCGGGATGAGTGATCTGCGCTATTCGTTGCTGCGTGGCGGGCTGGTGTATCGCGTTTCCAGGATCAGCGGCCTCAGCCGCGCCCAGCACCGGCTCGCGCCGCTGGTCGCCATGGCGCTGGTCCTGATCATCGTGGTGCCGATGGTGGTGGCCGCCGCGCGCGCGGGCACCCTGTTCGGCGGCGTGACCATTCCGCTGCTGCATGACTATTCGATCTGGGCGCGGTTCGTCATCGCCGTGCCGCTGCTGGTCCTGGCGGCACCGATGGCCGACGAACGCCTGTGGCGCGCGATCAAGCACCTGCAGGACCTGGTCGACGCGACCGATCGCGACCGCTTCGAAGGCGTGCTGGCGCAGATGCGGCGCTGGCGCGATGCCAACACGCCGGAGCTGATCCTGTTCGCGCTCTCCATCTTCGCCTCGTACGTGATCCCGGTGCTCGGGCTGCTGGACAACGTCAGCGACTGGAAGGGCAGTGCCGAGTCGATGAGCTTCGCCGCGATCTGGCTGCAATGGGTGGCGATGCCGGTGATCCGCTTCCTCGTGCTGCTGTGGTTCTGGCGCTTCGCCCTGTGGACGCTGCTGCTGCTGCGCTTCTCGCGGTTCAACCTCGACCTGCACGCGGCCCATCCCGACGGCCGCGGCGGGCTGGCGTTCCTGGGGTATGCGCAGGCCGCATTCCTGGCGCTGCCGCTGGTCGGTGGCATCTCGCTGGCCGGCACGCTGGCGCTGGATGTCCAGTACTACGGCGCCGAGCTCAAGAGCCTGCGTTTCATCATGGCCGGCTGGGTCGTGATCGGCGTGACGATGATGGTGGTGCCGCTGCTGTTGCTGGTGCCACGGCTGGCCGCGCTCAAGCGCAACAGCCTGCTGGCCTACGGCGCGCTGGGCACCGACTGTTCGGAGAGTTTCGAGCAGCGATGGCTCGGGCGCGCCCGCGGTGGCGCTTCGCCGATTCTGGAAGCCGGTGACTCGTCGGCGCTGTGCGATCTGACCGGCGTCTACGCCACGGTCAAGGAGATGGGAACGATTCCGCTGCAGCGTTTCCTGTTGACCCAGTTCGCACTCGCTGCAGCGGTGCCGCTGCTGCCGGTCATCCTGATGAGGATGCCGCTGAAGGAACTGCTCGGGAAAATATTCTCGGCGCTGGCGTGAGAGCCAGGTCGGTCAGGCAGCGTCTACGACGTGGATCTCGATGTCGTCGATGGTCACGACCTGGCCGGCGTGGATCTTGCAGGTCTTGCGCAGTTCGACCGCGCCGTCGACGCTGACCGCACCGCTGGCAACAATGGCCTTGCCGGCGCCGCCGCTGTCGCACAGGCCGACCAGCTTGAGCAGCTGGTTGAGTTCGACGTGGTCGCGGTCGAGTTCGAATTCGATCTGTTGCATGGCAATGGCGCGGGGAAGGGCGGTCAGGTTCGCAGCGCTGCTTGCGTTGCGCAATGGCTGGCGGCTAGACGGCCAGCGGCTGGCTGGTATCCGCGCACAGTGCGCGCTTCTGCTCCGGCCGCAGCTGCTTGATGGCGTACTCCGCGCGGCTGGCGGTTGCGCGATCGGGGTAGGGGAATTGCGCAAGCAGGCGCACCGGCGGCCGGGCGCGGGTGTAACGGGCGCCTTTGCCGGCTTCATGTTCGGCGTAGCGGCGCGCGACGTCGGTAGTGATGCCCGTGTACAGGCTGCCGTCACGGCATTCCAGCAGGTAGACATACCAACCATTCATGGGGCGGCAGCCTAGCGTAGGAGCGGTCGCGGTGGCGAGTGGCTGGCTGCGGACCCGGCAGACGGGGTCGCCGGCGCAATGGCGGTCGCAGTTCTGCCCATGACCGATAACCATACGCATGCGCACGTCATTGTGGCTGTCATGGCGCGCACCCACAATGCACCGTCCACACCGAGAAGTGCCTTGAGCGCCACAGCCTCCGCGTCACCCACCGCCGCAACCCTTCGCCAGCTTTGCGCCCGCTTCGCCCGCCCGCATCTTGGCCGCGCCGTGTGGCAATTGATCAACACCCTGGTTCCATTCCTCGCGCTGTGGGCACTGATGGCCTGGAGCGTGGTCGATGGCTGGGCCTTCGGCTGGACGCTGCTGCTGGTGTTGCCGGCGGCGGGCCTGTACGTGCGCATGTTCATCATCCAGCACGACTGCGGGCACGGTTCGTTCTTCGCCAGCCAGCGCGCCAACGACATCGTCGGCCGCTGCCTCGGCCTGGTGACGCTGTTCCCGTACGGCTACTGGAAGAAGACCCACGCCGTGCACCACGGCACCTCGGGCAACCTCGACCGCCGCGAGATGGGCGACATCGACACGCTCACCGTCGCCGAATACCGCGCGCTGCCGCGCATTCGCCGCCTGGGCTACCGCCTGTACCGCAGCACGCCGGTGCTGCTGGGCATCGGCCCGTTCTACCAGTTCGTGATCAAGCACCGTTTCCCGTTCGATCTTCCCTTCACCTGGAAGAAGGAATGGGCGAGCGTGCTGCTCAACAACCTGATGCTGCTGGTCGCGTTCCTCGCGCTCGGCTTCAGCATCGGCTGGCACACCGTGCTGATGGTGCACATGCCGGTGGTGCTGGTGGCCGGTGCCGTCGGCGTGTGGCTGTTCTACGTGCAGCACACCTTCGAAGAGGCCTACTGGGCCCGCCGCGAGGACTGGGATTCCGGTCGCGCCGCGGTCGCGGGCAGTTCCTACTTCGACCTGCCGCGGGTCGTGCACTGGTTCACCGGCAACATCGGTTACCACCACATCCACCATCTCGCCAGCCGCATCCCGAACTACCGCCTGCGCGAGGCGTTCGAGTCGAGCCCGCTGTTGCAGGCAGCACCGCGGCTGACGATGTGGACCAGCCTGCGCAGCGCCCGGCTCAAGCTGTGGTGCGAGGAAACCCAGCGCATGGTGGGTTTCCCGCAGCGCGCCAGGGCCTGAACCGGCGCGCGTCGGGGCAGGTCATTCGTCCCCGAACCGCGCGATCTCGTCGAGGTACCGCTGGGCGCGCGTAACGCTGCGCCCGGCACTTTCGGCATCGATCGCTTCGCCGATGTGGCGGCGCTCGGGCCTATGCGCCCAGCGGTGGAACCACACCATCGCCAGCATGCCGACGATGCCGATCGGAATACCGATGTAGTAGAAGCTGGCGTGCATCTGCACGCCGAACAGCTGCTTGAACGCGATCGCCATCAGCGGCATCCACAGCAGCCAGAACGGCAACCCCAGCCACGGCGACACCCGCGTGCGCCACAGCCGCAGCTGCGCCAGGGATTTCTGGATGGTCAGCACCGGACCTGCGTAATCGATGCGGGTGATCAGCAGCAGCTCCATCACCGCCGAGATGATCAGCGCCACGCTCCAGGCGTGCATCACCAGGCCGCTGGCGAGCAGCGTCGGCGAGCCGGTGTTGGCAATCCAGAAACTCGCGAACGCCACCGTCAGCAGCACGCCGACGATCAGCTGGATCACCTGCCCGAACCACAGCGGCCGCAGTCGCGAGCGGACCTTGTCGATGCGGCTTTCGGTGAGCAGTTGCAGGTTCAGCGCGGTCTGCTGCTGCAGGCGGCGGTCGAGGGTCTGCCAGGCGAGCTTGAGTTCGTCGAGTTCCATGTTCGTTCCTTACGCCACGTCCTGGCGGATGCGCTGCTTGAGGCGGCTGATGCGGGTGGCCACGTTGGTTTCGCTGATGCCCAGGATCTCGGCGATCTCGCGGTAACTGCGATCCTCCAGGTACAGCAGGAGCAGGGCGCGGTGCATCGGATCGAGTGCGGCGATGAATCGCTCCAACACCTCCAGGCGTTGCCGTGCTTCGACATCGATGCCCTGTTCGTCCGGCAGGTCGTGGAGGTTGTCGTCGAGCGACACGGTGCGGCGGCGGCGCTGGCCTTCGCCGCGCAGCCAGGAGATCGCCACGTTCAGCGCGATCCGGTACATCCAGGTCGGAAAGGGGCGCTGCGGGTCGTAACCCGGGTAGGCGCGCCACAACTGCGCGGCGATGTCCTGGGCCAGGTCGGCGCGGTCTTCGGCGTGGGCGGCATAGGTCGCCGCCACCTTGAAGACGATGCCGCGGTGGGCCTGGAGCAGGGCCTCGAACTGCTGCCGCGGGTCAGCGGTCTGGGCCGTCATGCTGGCGGTGTACTCCATCGCGAACGCGTCCATTGCCTGGTCGAACCCATGATTCGCAGGCAGGGGCGAATCGTCACAGCCCAGTTGCGGCTTCTCAATCCAGATAGTCGTACAGGCGGTAGATCCAGCTCAGCTCGTAGGCGATCGCGGCGACGACGAAGCAGCGGTGGAAGGTCTCCGAGCGCACCTTCATCGCGACCAGGCACAGGCCGATCATCACCACGTTGCGGATGGGGTACTCGACGTTGAAGCGGCGGTAGTAGTCGTGGCCCTTGATCAGGGTGTCGCCGAAGTCGATCAGGTACAGCACCGCCATGATCCCGAAGAACCAGCCGCGGCGGGACTGGAAGTAGTCGCGCCAGCCGGCGTACTCGGCCAGGTCGTCGGGGAACAGCAGCGTGCACAGCAGGAACAGCACCACCACGTACAGAATCAGGAAGGCGTAGGCGACGAAGCTCCACGGATGGACGTGGCTGAGGCCGAACTCCCACCACCAGAAGTGCACGAGCACGATGAACATGGAGATCGCCCAGCCCATGTGCACCCAGTAGATGTGATCGCGGCCGGGGTGCTGTACGAAGCGGGCCATGCCCTTGAGCAGGGTGGTCAGGCCCAGTCCGAGGACGATGCCGAGGACGATGCGGATATGCGTGAACAGCGGGTCGGTGGTCATGCACTGCGTCCCGGCAGGCCGAGGGCCGATGGCGGCAGCATAGGGCCTGCCCGTCATCCCGGCGTAGCCCTCACCGTCATCCCGGCGAACGCCGGGATCCATTTTGCTGTTGCTCTGCCGGCCTGGATCCCGGCGTCCGCCGGGATGACGTGGCTTCATCGAGCCCGTGCTCGGCCGATAGCTGCGATCATGTCGGCATGAACGAGCCGCTTTCCGACGATTTCGCCTCCCTGTCCCTTGATCCGGCCCTGCTGCAGGGCGTCCAGGCACTGGGGTATTCGAAGATGACCCCCGTGCAGGCCGGCAGCCTGCCGGCGATCCTCGCCGGCCGCGACCTGATCGCGCAGGCGCCGACCGGCAGCGGCAAGACCGCCGCCTTCGGCCTGGGCCTGCTGCACCGCCTCGACCCGGCCCAGGGCGCCACCCAGGCGCTGGTGCTGTGCCCGACCCGCGAACTGGCCGACCAGGTCGGCAAGCAGCTGCGCAAGCTCGCCTTCGCCATTCCCAACCTGAAGCTGTCGATCCTGTGCGGGGGCATGCCGCTGGCGCCGCAGCTGGCCTCGCTCGAGCACGCACCGCACGTGGTCGTCGGCACGCCGGGCCGCATCCAGGAACTGCTGCGCAAGCGCGCGCTGAACCTGTCGGCGCTGCGCACGCTGGTGTTCGACGAAGCCGATCGCATGCTCGACATGGGTTTCGAGGAGCCCATCCGCGAGATCGTCGGCAAGACGCCGAAGTCGCGCCAGGGCCTGCTGTTCTCGGCGACCTTCCCCGAGGCCGTGCGCGAGATCAGCCGCGGCCTGCTGCGCGAGCCGATGGAAGTGACCGTCGAAGGCGACGAACAGCACGTCGCCATCGACCAGCGCTTCTACGAAGCCGATCCGACGAAGAAGACGCAGCTGCTGGCGGCGTTGCTGCTGCAGTACAAGCCCGAATCGTGCGTGGTGTTCTGCAACATGCGCAAAGACGTTGATGAAGTCGCCGCCTCGCTGGCGCACTACGGCTTCACCGCCCTGGCACTGCACGGCGACATGGAGCAGCGCGACCGCGACGAAGTGCTGGTGCGCTTCGCCAACCGCAGCTGCACGGTGCTGGTGGCCAGCGACGTCGCCGCGCGCGGGCTGGACGTCAAGGAACTGGCGATGGTGGTCAACTACGACATGCCGCCGGATCCGGACATCTACGTGCACCGCATCGGCCGCACCGGCCGTGCCGGCAGCGAAGGCATGGCACTGAGCCTGTGCGGACCGCGCGAACAGGCGCGTGCCAGCCAGATCGAAGAGCGCCAGGGCCTGCCGTTGATCTGGTACAAGGCCACGCCGCTGGCCGGCAAGGCATCGAACGTACCGGCGGCGGCGATGGTGACGCTGCGCATCGACGCCGGCCGCACCGACAAGTTGCGCCCGGGCGACATCCTCGGCGCACTGACCGGCGACGCCGGCCTCAAGGCCGATGCAGTCGGCAAGATCGACGTATTCGCCACGCGCTCCTACGTCGCCGTGGCGCGCGCGCAGGCCGCGCCGGCATTGGCGCGCCTGCGCGAAGGCAAGATCAAAGGCCGCAAATTCCGCGTCAACCGCATGTAACCGGCGGCGTTGCCCTCACCCCAATCCTCTCCCGCAAGCGGGAGAGGGGGCGTAGCCCGGGTAAGCGCAGCGCACCCGGGACCCCGGCACATCAACCCGCTCAGCGCTGGTTGAACGCGTACTTCCCCGGCCCCAGCAGCGCGACGGCGGCAGCGGTGGTCAGGAACATGATCTGCAGTTCGATCGCCCATCCGCCCTGCTCATTGAGCCGACCCAGGTCGCCCAGGTGCACCAGGTAGAGCGCGAACAGCATGTTGATCACCACCAGGATCCCGCCGATGCGCGAGAAGAAGCCGGTGATGATCAGCAGCGGCGCCAGCACTTCGCCGATCAACACGCCGTAGGCGAAGGACCCGGGAAAGCCCTGTGTCTCGACCATCTTGACGATGCCGTCGAGGCCACCTTCGAGCTTGCTGATGCCGTGCAGGAAAACCAGGACGCCCACGGCGAGGCGCAGGATCAGCTTGCCGGTGTCTTGCTGGGTGCTGCTGTTCATGGCGGGACCCCTTGCTCGGAATGGATGGCTGACAGGAAGTGGTGGCTGGACGGGTTCGGGCGGGACTTGGGTGGAGCCGGGACCCGCTGATGGTCACGCCAGCGCGGGTTCCTGTGCAACTGCGACGCGCCGCCCGCTCAGTGGATCGGTAGCGCCACGCGCTGGCCGTGCCAGTTGAGGACCACGCTGTCGGCAGAGATCTCCTCGACCACCGCATCGCCGACGCGGTCGCCCTGGCCGACCCGGGCCCCGTCGATGATCGCGAAGCGCTGGTCAGGGCTTGGCGCCCACATGTGCATGCTGATCTTCAGGGCCGGCAGCTGTTCGCGCTCGCCAGCCGAGAGATCGGCCAGGCGTAGCGGGGCGGCTGCGGCCGGTGTGGCGGCAGGCGCCGGCGGGGTCACGCTGGCCACCTGCACGGGCGGCTGCACCGGCGCCTGCGACGACGAGGGCAGCACCGGTTCCGGTGCAGGCTGGGACGGTGCTGGCCCGGTTTCCGGTGGCACGGCCACGGTCGCCATGGCTTCGCGGGCGGGCCGCGCTTCAGGCAGGGCTGACCGCGAAGGCTCACTGGCGAAGCGGGGGCCAGGCTTCGGCAACGGGGCCGTTGCCGGCGGCACGGCAGGCCCCACCGCTGCAGTCGAATCCGCCAGATCATTGGCAGCAGCGGCAGGCGCGTCGACCACGGGCGCCGTCACCACGCCCGCGGTGGACGTGACATCGCGCAGCAGCCACAGCGACGCCAGCACGGCGAATCCACCGGCCAGCCACCAGGGCCACAGCGGTCGGCGGGTTGCGGTGCGCGGCACCAGCGGCGGCAACTCGGCATAGAGGTCCGGCGCCTGGCCGCGGCGGCGCTCGGCTTCGGATTTGCGCAGGGCGTCGAGGATCAGCGACATCGATTCACTTCCCTGGCGTCAGCAGGCGCGGGCCATCGGTGCCGGTGGCGGCCAGCGCCAGCAGCGTTGCCGGACCGACCAGGCCATCACTGGCGAGTCCGTGGTCGCGCTGGAACCGGCGCACCGCCTCCTGCATCGCGGTATCGAAGGTCGCCGCGCCCGTTGATCGGGGCAGGTAACGCGGCTGCAGTTGCGCGTGCACCCAATCAGTCGCGGCGCCCTGACTGCCAAGGCGCGGCGCGTCGGCGAGGAAGGCCGGTGCGCGCCACAGCGCGGCATGCTCGCCATCCCAGAACTGCTGCAGGGCGATCCGATCGATCGCGACGACGTCGTTGCCCAGTCGCAACCGGACATGGCGCGCGTCGGCGCCTTCAAGCAGCGCCCAGGTGGCGGTGCCGCCCTGGTTGAGCAGCAGCAGCACGGGACGATCCTGTGCGATCAGCGCATCGAGGCTGGTGCGGCCGCGCAGGCAATAGACGCCCGTGGCGAGCACGGGAGGGCACGCCGCGGCAGCGGCGATGTCGTTGCCGCCGGCAGGCAACTGCCAGCGCGCCAGCAGTTGCCCCCAGGCTTGCGCAGGCGAGGGCGTGGCGGCATCGAGGCGAGTGGCGAACGCGGTCGCGTCGAGCGCCGGTTGCGCCGCCACGGCGGCCGGCCTGGTCACGGCTGCCATGGCGGCAGATGCGGGCGTCGAGGCCGTCGCCGGTGCCAGCGCCGGAGCGCGCGGCCACCACAGCGTGGCCGCCAAGGCGAGCAGGGCCATCGCGGCGACGGCAAGCGGGATGGTCACCAGCGCCCTGGGCGTCCACCACCGCCGCGCCTGTCCGGGCAGCACTTCGGCCGCGGCGAGATCGACCATGCGCGCATCGACCTGGCTGGCGTCGTGCGCATAGCCGGCCAGCAGGCTGCGTTCGGCGATGTTGTTGATCAGGCGCGGCACGCCGCCGGCGTGGGCATGGATGCGCTTCACCGCGCCGGCATTGAACGGGAATCGCTGGCCGCCGGCGACGCGAAAACGATGGCGCAGGTATTCGCCGGTTTCGGCCGCGTCGAGCGGGGTGAGGTGGTAGCGCGCGGTGATGCGCTGGGCGAGCTGGCGCAGTTCGTCGCGGGCGAGGATCGTGCGCAGCTCGGGCTGGGCCAGCAGCACGATCTGCAACAGCTTCTGCGTCGGCGTTTCCAGGTTGGTGAGCAGGCGGACCTGTTCGAGTGCATCGACCGACAGGTTCTGCGCCTCGTCGATGATCAGCACCACGCGCAGGCCCTGCGCGTAGGCGTCGAGCAGGTAGGCGTTGAGGGCGTCGACCAGCGACTTGAGGCTGCCCCGGCGCCCATCGAGATCGATGTGCAATTCCTCGCAGATCGTCTCCAGCAGCTCGACCGGCGTCAGGCGCGGATTGAGCACCAGCGCGACCCGCGTCGTCTCGGGGATCTGCTCCAGCAGCAGGCGGCAGAGCGTGGTCTTGCCGGTGCCGACCTCGCCGGTGAGCTGGACGAAGCCGCCTCCGCCGCCCTGGTCGACGCCGAACAGCAGGTGCGCGAGCGCATCGCGGTGGCGCTCGCTTAGGAACACGAAACGCGGGTCCGGCGTGATCGAGAACGGCGGCTCGGTCAGGCCGTAGTGCTCGAGGTACATGCGCAACCTGCAAGGGGTGATGGCGCTAAGCCTGCCACAAAACTACTGCCGGGGCTCAGTCGGCCGCGCCCTTGGCCTCGGCGGTTCCCAGCACTTCCGGATGCTGCAGGCGCCGGGGCTTGCCCAGCAGCGGGTGCACGAACACCGCAGCGAGGATGATGACCACGCCGACGTAGAAGGTGGTCGTCAATTCGCGCTGTTCACCCAGCAGCAGCGCCGCCAGCACGATCGCGTACACCGGCTCCAGGTTCACCGCCAGCTGCTGCGCGAACGCGCTCATGTGACGCAGCGCTACCAGCGACAGCGTGAACGGCAGCAGCGTGCAGGCCAGCGCCAGGCCCAGCAGCAGGGCGATGTCGTGGCCGCTGGGCACCACCAGCAGCGGTCCGGCGAAGGCCGGGAACAGCAGCGGCATCAACGGCGCCAGCAGGGTCAGCGTGAGCGTGCCCGCGCCCAGTTCCAGCGCGGTCACGGTGAGCGGGTCGCCGTGTTCGACCAGGCGCTTGTTGAGCGAACCGAACAGCGCCACCAGCAGCGCCGACATCGCGCCCACGGCAATGCCGGCGCGCATCCCGGCCGGCACGCCGCCGACCACCAGCACCACGCCCGGCAGCACCATCACGCCCAGCGCCAGTTCGCGCTTGGAGAATCGCGTGCGGGTCAGCCAGGGTTCGATCATGGCCACGAACACCGTGCCCAGCGCCATGCAGGTCGCGCCGACCGAAGCGTTGGACAACTTGATCGCGCCGTAGAAGGTCAGCCAGTGCAGGGCCACGAGCGCGCCGATGCCGGCATAGGCCAGCATCAGCCGCGGCGACATCGCCCGCAGCCCGCGCCACACGCGCGGCAGCAGCGCCAGCGCGGCGACCACGATCAGCATCCGCCACCACACCAGCGGCAACGCCGGCAACGTGATCAGCTTGCCGAGGATCGCGGTGAAGCCCCATAGCAATACGCAGAAGTGGATTTGCAGTTGCGCCTTGCTGGTCGGGTTCATGCGGCGTGGTCGCGATGGGGCGTTGGTGGCGAGGGGCCTATTGTCACCGCAGTTGCCGGCAAAATCGTTGGCGGCGATCATCCGGATCCATGAGCAGTGCCCTGATCGCCCATCTCCACGACCTGCTCGACGGGATGGGCCGGGTGACGACCCGTGCCATGTTCGGCGGCCATGGCGTGTACCTCGAGGGCACCCTGATCGGCGTGGTCATCGAGGAGGCCCTGTACCTCAAGGTCGACAACGAGACCCGCCTGCATTTCGAGGCCGCCGGCAGCGAGCCATACGTCTACCTGGGCCAGCAGCTGCCGATCCGGATGAGCTACTGGTCGGTGCCGGAATCGGCCATGGATTCTCCGCAGGCGATGAAACCCTGGGCCGAGCTCGCCCATGCCGCAGCGCTGCGCAAGACCCCGTCCCGGCGTCGCAAGTAGACATTCTGCCGTCCACGGAGGCGATGTCGATTTCGCCCCGGCCCATTCGTCATGACAGTGAAGGCCGCCATTGCGGCCGCCATCCCTTCCATCCCGGAATCCACTCATGACCTCCAAACGCTCCGCTTCCGTCCGAATCGCCGTGGCCACGGCCCTGCTGGCAATCGCTGCGACCGCCGTCGCCAAGCCCGTCCGCTATGAAATCGATCCGAACCACACCTTCCCGAGCTTCGAAGCCGACCACATGGGCGTGTCGGTGTGGCGCGGCAAGTTCAACGCCAGCCAGGGCGAGATCTCGCTCGACAGGAGCGCCGGCACCGGCACGGTGGAAGTGACGATCGATACCGCCAGCGTCGATTACGGCCTCGATGTGATGAACGACAAGGCGCGCGAGGCCGACCTGCTCGATGCCGGCAAGTATCCGAAGGCGGTCTACAAGGGTCGCCTGGCCGATTTCCGCGATGGCGCACCCACGCGCGTGAAGGGCGAACTGACCCTGCGCGGCGTGACCCGGCCGCTGGACCTCACCATCGACCGCTTCAAGTGCATCCCGCACCCGCTGCACAAGCGCGAACTGTGCGGTGCCGATGCGCTGGGCACGTTCCGCCGCGACGAGTTCGGCATCGACGCCGGCAAGGACTACGGCTTCGACATGAACGTGACGCTGCGGATTCAAGTTGAAGCAGTGCAGGAGGCGCAGGGCCAGGCGGGCAAGGCACAGGCGCCGTGACCCGCTGACCATTTTCTTGCCGGCACGCTAACGGCCCATGCCGGAACATGCGACCACGCAGTCGCCCATGAAGGAGGAGCAAACGATGGCTTTCTATGTTGATGGCTATGTGATTCCGGTACCGAAGAAGAACCTGCCGGCGTACCGCGCGATGGCGCGCAAGGCCGGAAAGATCTGGCGCGAGCACGGTGCGCTGGAGGTCAACGAATGCGTGGCCGACGATGTCCAGCCGGGCAAGGTCACCTCGTTCCCGCAGGCGGTGAAGCTCAAGGCCGACGAGGTGGTGATCTTCTCGTGGATCACCTACAAGTCGCGCGCGCAGCGCGACAAGATCAACAAGCTGGTGATGAACGACCCGCGACTGGCCGACATGATGAATCCCAAGAACTCGCCGTTCGACGCCAAGCGGATGTTCTGGGGCGGCTTCAAGCCTATCGTCTCGCTCTGAGGCTAGCTTTCGGCCATGCACTCGGCCGCGCGCTGCCGAAGCAGCGCCTGTTCGCGCGCGTTGCGGGTCATGCCCGCGGCGCGCTCGAACTCTTCGCGCGCCTCGCCGAAACGACCGAGCTTGCGCAACAGGTCGCCGCGCACGCTCGGCAGCAGGTGGTAGTCCTTCAGCAGCGGGTCGCCGGTCAGCCCGTCGACCACGGCCAGGCCGGCGGCCGGGCCGAACAACATCGACAGCGCCACCGCCCGGTTGAGTTCCACCACCGGCGACGGCACCTGCTGCGCCAACGCACCGTATAGCCCGACGATGCTGGCCCAGTCGGTTTCCTCGGCCGTCAGCGCGCGCGCGTGGCAGGCCGCGATCGCCGCCTGCAGCGTGTAAGGGCCGCGCGATGGATTGCGCACCGAGCCGAGCTTCTCCGCGCGCTCCAGCGCCGCCAGTCCGCGGTGGATCAGCAACTGGTCCCAGCGCGAGCGATTCTGCTCGAGCAGCAGCACCGGCTCGCCGTCGCCGTCCACGCGCGCGGCCGAGCGCGACGCCTGGATTTCCATCAGCGCGACCAGGCCATGCACTTCCGGCTCGTTCGGCACCAGGCCGGCGAGGATACGGCCCAGGCGAAGTGCGTCCTCGCACAGGCCCGGGCGCATCCAGTCGTCGCCGGCGGTGGCGGCATAGCCTTCGTTGAAGATCAGGTAGATCACCGCCAGCACCGACGACAGCCGTTGCGCCAGCTCTTCACCGCGCGGGACTTCGTACGGCACCTGCTTGTCGGCCAGCGTGCGCTTGGCGCGGACGATGCGTTGGGCAATCGTCGGTTCCGGCACCAGGAACGCGCGCGCGATCTCGTCCGTGCTCAGTCCGCCGAGCAGGCGCAGGGTCAATGCGACCTGTGCGGGCGTGGACAGCACCGGATGGCAGGCCGTGAACACCAGCCGCAGCAGGTCATCACCGATCGGGTCGTCGAGCTTGTCCAGGTGCGCGTCGTCGGCGCTTTCCTGTTCGGCTTCAAGCTCGCGCGCGAGTTCCTCGTGCTTGCGCTGCAGCAGCTTGCTGCGACGCAGGCGGTCGATGGCGCGGTGCTTGGCGGTGGCCATGAGCCAGGCGCCGGGCTGGTCGGGAACGCCGGTCTCGGGCCAGCGTTCCAGGGCGGCGACCAGCGCGTCCTGCGCCAGTTCTTCCGCCAGGCCGACGTCGCGCACCATGCGCGCGAGCGTCGCGATCAACCTGGCCGATTCGATACGCCATACGGCATCGATGCTGCGGTGGATGTCGGTCGCCGTCATGGCGACCGATCACACCACCGACGTTGTGCGGATGCAAGTACCCGAACCAGTGTTCGAAGCGGCATCACGCGCCTTCCAGGGCGGGTGTCGCGGAACCGCCGTGCTCGGTGAGGCGCTTGAGGTTGCCGAGGCCTTCCTCGAATGCCTTGCCGATCATGCGGTCCATGTTCACGAACACGCTGAACACCTTGGAGACGTACGGCATGTCGCCATTCATCGCCCAGGTCACTTCGCTGCCATTGCCCTGCGGCACGATGGTGAACTGCGCGCTGCTGCGTGCCCGCATCGGGCGGCTGAAATCGAGCTGGATATCGACCTTCGAGGAAGGCACCGATTGCACGATCTCCATCCGCCCGGCGCCGGCCTTGTTGTTGCCGTCCCAGCTGTAGGTCGCGCCGGTGCCCTGTGCGGCGCCGCCGATCTCGCGCTGCATCTGCGGGTCGAGCTTCTCGTACGGCGACCACGCCCGCCAGCGGTTGAAGTCGTTGATCTGCGCGAACACCTGTTCCGGCGGTGCCTGGATGTGGAGGCGGCGTTCGACGCGAAAGGTGTCCGGGCGGGTGGCGGCGTAGATGAGCACGGCGGCGATCAGTACGACGATGGCGATGGCGATGAACTTGAACATTCGTTACTCCGTTCCCTGGGGTTGCGTTGTCGGTGGTCAGTGCTTGGGTGTCGAACCGGCTTGCTGCTGCATGTCCTGCAGGCCGGCGGCGGCCTTCTGCACGTCGGCGGGGAAGTCGGCCAGTTCCTGCACCTGGCGGATCTCGATGACTTCGTTGTCCGAGGCCGGGCAGCGCGAGGCCCATGCGATGGCTTCCTCGCGCGATTTCACCTGGATCATCCAGTAGCCGCCGAGCACTTCCCTGGCTTCGCTGAAGGGGCCGTCGGTGACCTGCGGTTTGCCGCCCTTGAAGCTCACGCGCGCGCCCATCGACGGCGGGTGCAGTCCGTCCAGCGCCAGCAGCACGCCGGCTTTCTGCAGGGACTCGTTGTATTTCATCATCGCCGCGACGGCGTCGGCTTCGGGCACCGTGCCGGGTGCGGCGGATTCGTAGCCCTTTGGGATCATCAGCATCATGAAGCGCATGGTGGCATCTCCTTGGTGGGCGGCAGGTCAGTGGTTCGGGACCGCATCGGGTTTCATGTGGACGAATTCCCACAGGTGTCCGTCCAGGTCTTCGAAGCCATGGCCGTACATGAAGCCTTCGTCGCTGGCATCGAAGTGGGTCTTCGCACCTGCTGCCACGGCCTTGGCAACGATGGCATCGACGGCATTGCTGCTGTCCAGGGTCAGGCAGACGATGGCTTCCGTGCCCTTGGTCGCGTCGTGCACCGGCTTGCGGGTGAAGGTCTGGAAGAACGCTTCGGTCAGCAGCATGACGTAGATGTCGTCGGTCACGACCATGCACGCGCCCTTCTCGTTGGTGAAGTCGGGATTGAATGAGTAACCGAGCTTTTCGAAGAAGTCGACCGAGCGGTCTAGGTCCTTGACCGGGAGGTTGAGGAAGATCTGGCTGGCCATGGCGTATCAGCCCTCGCGCTCGCAGTTGATCATCCACGGCACGCC
Source organism: Lysobacter sp. GCM10012299 (assembly GCF_042649405.1). Classification (NCBI taxonomy): domain Bacteria; kingdom Pseudomonadati; phylum Pseudomonadota; class Gammaproteobacteria; order Lysobacterales; family Lysobacteraceae; genus Lysobacter; species Lysobacter sp. GCM10012299. The sequence goes on from NZ_JBHRZC010000001.1 coordinate 534,675, forward strand.
GAACTGGTCGACGAGCATTCCGAAGCTGGCCGACCAGAAGGTCTTGTCGAGCGGCATGATCACGTTGCCCTTGTCCGACAATGCCTTGAACGCGCGCTCGGCTTCGGCGACGGAATCTACATTGAGCGCGATCGAGCAGTTCTTGATGCCGTCGTAGCTGTCGTTGGGCATGCCGTCCGACGCCATCAGCACCTGGTCGCCGACCTGCAGGCGTGCGTGCATGATCCTGTCGCGATGGTCGGCCGGTACGTGCTCTCGCGCGGGACTGTCGCCGAACGAGGTGATGGGGTCGAGCGTGCCGCCAAGCGCCTGCGCGTAGAACCGCATCGCGGTTTCGCAGTTGCCGTTGAACATGAGGTAGGCGTTGATCTTCATGGGTGGTCCTGGGAGTGTCGGGCTTATTGGCGGGCGGCGATCTGTTCGCGCAGGCGGTCGTCCTGGGCGCGCAGTTCGGGGGTGAGTTCGGCGCCAAAGTCGCAGGTTTCGAAGATCTGGCGGATCTCGATCTCGCAGTCCTCTTCGTTGTCGAACAGGGCGGGGGCGCGTTTGACCCATTCGACCGCTTCGGCCAGCGATGCGGTCTGGAACAGCCAGTAGCCGGCGATCAGTTCCTTGGTCTCGGCGAATGGGCCGTCGATGACGGTGCGCTGTTTGCCGCCGAAGCGTACGCGGGCGCCCTTGTTGCTGGGATGAAGTCCTTCGCCGCCGATCATCACGCCGGCCTTGACCAGTTCTTCGTTGTATTCGCCCATCCGGGTCAGCAGTTCTTCGCTCGGCATCACGCCGGCTTCGGAGTCCGCATTGGCGCGGACGATCACCATGAAGCGCATCGTCGTCTCCTTTCTGGAGCCGCCGCAGTGGGGCTCTTGTCCTGATGACGAACGGGGCCGCCCGGGATCGACATGGCCTGGGAAATTTTCTGCGGTGGCGCGTCGTCCCCCGGCCCGCCGTCATTCCCGCGAAGGCGGGAACCCATGGACGTTGCTCGCCGCTTCAGTCCTTCGGCAGCGCCAGCAACCAGTCCACGAACGTCTGCGCCGCCGCACGCAGCCGGCGGTGCGAGGGGTACACCACGTAATAGCCCCAGCGCGCTTTCACCGTCGGCACCGGCAGTTGTTGCAGGCGTCCGCTTTCGAGATACGGGGCGACGATGCGCGAGCGGGCGAGGGCGATGCCCATGCCGAACACGGCCGCGTTCATCGCGCCGGTGCTGTCGGTGTAGGTCAGGCGCTCATCGAACTTGGCGCCGTGCACGCCGGCGGCGCGGAACCAGTCGTGCCAGCCCTGGCGCGAGTGGTCGGAGATCAGCGGCTGCCTGGCGACGTCGGCGGGTTGGCGGACGTCGTCGATTCCCGGGAAGTTCGGCGAGGCCACCGGCAGCAGGCCTTCGTCCATCAGGAAATGGGCGGTGAGGCCAGGCCAGTGCCCCGGCCCGTGGCGGATGCCGAAGTCCGGGCCGGGTTCGTCGAAGCGGGTCAGGGCGACCTCGGTGTCGATGCTCAGGCGCAGGTTGGGGTGGGCGCGGGTGAACTCGGGCAGGCGCGGAGTCAGCCAGGTGTAGGTGAGCGAGTGCAGGGTGGTGAAGCGGATGCGGTCGTGGTCTTCGCGGCCGGAGCGCAGGCTGCGCAGCACGCCGTCGACGTCGGCCAGGGCGCTGCCGGCGGCGTCGGCCAGTTTGCGGCCGTCGGCGGTCAGGGCCACCCCGCGCGCATGGCGCTGGAACAGGGCCACGCCCAGCCGCGATTCGAGCTTGCGGACGTGGTGGCTGACCGCGCTCGCAGTCAGGTGCAGTTCCTCGGCGGCGTGGGCGAAGTTCTGGTGCCGGGCCGCCGATTCGAATGCCGTGAGGGCCGGCAGCCAGTCCGCGCGCAGTGCCATGTCGAGCCTCAAATCTGGTTTGTGTCTGACAGCCAAAGTATGCGCTTGTGCCTCGCCGGAAGGTAACGAGAATGTCGGTCTGGCAAGAGCCAGATTAGTCGATGGGTGCCGTCCCGGTGCCCGACCGCAGGAGCGGACGAATGGGCCATCTGCACGAAGTCATCCCGCAATTGCCGATGCAGGCGCTGCCCATCGAGGCGGTGCCGGCCATCGAGGTAGGCCCCGGTTGCCTGCGCCGCGACCTGCCGGCCGGCCCCGGCCTGCGCATGTGGGTGGTGGACATGGCGCCCGGCGCGCAGTGGCCGGTGCTGGACCACCACGAGACCGGCGAGTCGTACTACGTGATCAGCGGCGAAGTGATCGAGGGCGAGGCCCGCCACGGCGCCGGAACCTATGTCTACTTCGCGCCCGACAGCCGGCATCGCCCGCACACCGAAAGCGGTGTACGCCTGATCGGTGTGAACCTTGGCTACGCCGCGTTCCTTGCCGCAGGCGGCAGTTCGGAATCCATCACGCATTGCTATCACCCGACGCAGGGCTGACCGCGCCCGCGCGTCGACGTTCGTTCCCGCACACGTCCTCCCCCACGAGTACGTCTCCACATGAGGTTTGGCATGACCAGCGTTGCATCCACCTCCAGTCTTTCCGATACGCAGGAACGCGGCTGGCTCACGCCGCTCGAACTGTGCCTGCTTGGCGCCATCTGGGGCGCCTCGTTCCTGTTCATGCGAGTGGCGGCCCCTGATTTCGGCGCGATGGCGCTGGTCGAGGTTCGCCTGGCCCTGGGTTCGCTCGTGCTGCTGCCGTTCCTGTGGCGCGCACGGTCGCAGTTCCCGGCGAAGCTGTGGCCGAAGCTGGCGATCATCGGCGCGCTCAACTCTGCCATGCCGTTCATGCTGTTCGCCTGGGCGGCCAAGACGGCACCGGCTGGCGTGGGCGCGATCACCAATGCGATGACGGTGTTGTTCACCGCGCTCGTCGGCTTCCTGTTCTTCGGCGAGAAGATCGGTGCGCGTCGCGCGATCGCACTGGTCGCAGGTTTCGTTGGCGTGATCGTGCTGGCCAGTGACAAGACCGCGGGCGCGAGCATCGGCTGGGCCGTCGCCGCCGGTGCCGGCGCGTCGTTCCTGTACGGCGTCGGCATCAACCTGGTGCGTCGCCACCTGACCGGCCTGCCGCCGGCTGCCGTGGCCTCGGCCACGCTCGGCGTGGCAGCGCTGCTGACGTTGCCGTTCGCGATCGCCAACTGGCCGACGCATGCGGTGGCGATGAAGTCATGGTTGTCGGCCGGCATGCTCGGCGTGCTGTGCACCGGCCTGGCGTTCGTCATGTATTACCGCCTGATCGCGCGCATCGGTGCCGGTCGCGCGTCGACCGTGACCTACCTCATCCCGGTGTTCGGCGTGGCCTGGGCCTGGCTGCTGCTCGACGAGCCGCTGACCTTGAAGATGGGCATCGCAGGCGTGATGATCCTGGGCAGCGTCGCGCTCAGCCAGCGCACTGCGAAGTGACGATCTGGCCCGTGGCTGCATAGCGGCCACGGCTTTGCCAGATCGTCATCCCGGCGAAAGCCGGGATCCAGTTGCTGTCGGGATCCAGACGCGCGCAGCGCGCTTCATGAACTGAATGGCATGGCCGCACGCGGCCACCTGGATCCCGGCATTCGCCGGGATGACGAATAGAGGGAACCCATGGCCGACAAGCGCGTAGTCTTCGACTTCGACTTCGAGTTCACCAACGGCGGCGGCATCCAGGGCCAGGATTTCCGCCTGGACATCGACGGCGACGACATCGACGATGCCGCCCTCGTCGACTACATCGTCCGCGACCTGCGCCTGCTGATGGTCGGCCCCGCCCGCATCTTCAACAAGAAGGTCATCACCGAGCCGCACAAGCGCAAGGCTTCCGGCGCTGGGGATCGAGGGCGCACCTACGTCGACCTCAGCCACGTCATCGAGGACGGCCTGGTCACGTATCCCGGTCTTCCTGCCGCGCGCATCTGCGACTTCCTCAGCCGCGAGCAGTCGCGCGCCAAGTACGCCGCCGGCACCGAGTTCCAGATCGCGAAGATCGAAATCGTCGCCAACACCGGCACCTACATCGACTGTCCGTCGCACCGCTATGCGCATGGCCACGATCTGTCGCAGGTGGGGATCGCCGCGTTCGCTGACCTGGACGGCATCGTCATCCGCGCCGACCACCGCGACGTCCGTGCGATCGACGCCTCGTGGTTCCGCGACAGGGAACTGCGCGGTCGCGCCGTGCTCGTCCATACCGGGTGGGACGCCTACTGGCGCGAGCCGGGCTATGCCATCGAACACCCGTACCTGACCGAGGACGCGGCTGAATACCTGCGCGACTGCGGCGTCGCCCTGGTCGGCATCGACTCGATGAACATCGACGACACCCGCGGCGGCGATCGCCCGGTACATACGACCCTGCTCGGCGCCGAGATCCTGATCGTCGAGCACCTGTGCAACCTCGCCGCACTGCCGGACGAGGGCTTCGCCTTCAGCGCGATCCCGCCCAAGGTGAAGGGCGCAGGTACGTTCCCGGTGCGTGCAATGGCGCGCCTGGGCTAGACAGGGCGGTCCCCGGAAACGGACGCTGACGCGGGCGCTGCCTCCAACTGGTCGGCGATTCGCGACTGCGCCCGCGCCAGACTCGCGCCCGTCACCGCCCACGCCAACGCGATCGCGGCGCCGACCAGCGCGGCAATCGCCGGCTGCTGCGCCAGCATGTCGACGAAGGTCTTGGCCCAGCCGCTGACGGCATCCGCGCCGCGATAGACCACCGAGTCGATGAAGCTCTTGGCCTTGTACTTGGCCTCGGTAGGGACGACGGTGAACAGCATTTCGCGGCCCGGCCTGACGAAGGCGTACTCGCCGAAGCGGCGCACCACCATCACCACAGCCAGCACAGCGAACGTCGGCGCCAGCGCCAGCCACAGGAAGCCGAGCACGGTCACCATCGGCACCACCACCAGCAGCACGCCCAGTCCCAGCCGCTGCACCAGCCGGCCGGTGAGGAATAGTTGTGAGGCGATCGTCAGGCTCTGCACGATCACGTCGATCAGGCCGAACACCTGGGTCTGGTCGTCGCGATCAGGAAAACGCAGTTCGATCAGCCGCGCCTGCTCGAAGTAGAGGAAGGTGCTGACACTCGCCAGCAGCAGCACGAACGCGGAGATGCCGAGCAGGTACGGCGAGCGCATCACCGTGGTGATGCCGGCCAGCGGGCTGCCGCCCAGCGGACGCGCACGCGCGCCGGCGGTGAGTTCCTCCCGCACCGGATGCGCATCGCGCCAGCGTTGCAGGTGGCGGGCCGCGAAGATCGCCGCCACCAGCAGCGTCGCCGCCAGCCACAACAGCCCGGAATGGCCGATCAGTTCGACCAGGGCGATGCCAAGCAGCGGCCCGACCAGCCCGCCCAAGCTCGCGCCGGAGGCCATCAGCGCGAAGATGCGCTTGGCCTGCGAGGTCGGGAACAGGTCCACGCACACGCTCCACACCACCGACACCGCGATCAGGTTGAACACCGAGATCCAGATGTAGAAGGTGCGCGCGATCCACAGGTTTTCCGGATCGAGCTGGAAGCACACCGCAAACAACGCCAGGTTGGCGGCGAAGAAGCCGAACGTCCACGGCAGGATGTGGCGCCGCTTCACCTTCGCCGCGATCCAGCCGAACAGCGGCATCACCGCCAGCGTGGCGACGAAGGTGCCGGTGAACAGCCACTGCAGGTTGTCGACGCCACCGGCGACGCCCATCGTCTCGCGCACCGGCCGCAGCATGAAGTAGCCGGCGAACAGCAGGAAGAACACCAGGGCGCCGGCCAGTACCGGCGGCGCCTCCTCTTCGGTCACGCCGAAGAGGGACGCGATCTTGTGCGACCAGTTCGCCATGGGCACCGGTCAGGCCAGGGCAGCGACGAGCGCGTCGCGTTGCTTGGCATCGAGCAGTTGGCCCGTGCCGGCCTTGAGGTTGTCGAGCTGGTGCCGGGCCTTCGACGTGGCCGGGATCACCACCGTCACTTCCGGCGGGCTGAGCACGTACTTGAGGATCAGCTGCGCCCAGGAATCGGCACCGACCTCGGCCGCCCACGGTGGCAGCGGCTTGTCGCGCATCTGCGAGATCAGGCGGCCGTCCTCGAAGGCGCGGTTGATCATCACCGCGATGCCCAGTTCCTTTGCCAACGGAAAGATCGTCTTTTCGGCGCCGCGCGACACCGGAGAGTAGTTGATCTGGATCCAGTCGGGTTTGTGCTGGCGCATCTCGGCGGCGAGCTGCGCCTGGCCGTCCTCGCGGTAATGGGTGAGGCCGACGTAGCGCGTCTTGCCCTGCTGCTTGAGTTCGCGCGCCAGCGCGATCTGCGCGGCGGTGTCGCGCAGGTTGTGGACCTGCAGCAGCTCGACCTTGTCGGTCTTGAGCCGGCGCAGCGAATCGTCGAACTGGGCCAGGCCTTCCTCGCGGCCGCTCACGCCCGACAGCTTGGTCGCGATGAAGAGCTTCTGGCGCGCCTTGGCGTCGGCGATCAGATCGCCGAGGACGTCTTCGGCGGTGGAGTAGGTCGGTGCGGTATCGATCAGCGATCCGCCGGCGTTGATGAAGGTGTCGAGCACCTCACGCAGGGGTGCGCGCGAGGCGCCATCCGTGCCGACTTCGAAACTGCCCGACGTGCCCATGCCGATCACCGGGATCTTCTCGCCGGTGGCGGGGACCGCGCGCGTCAGCAGCGGTCCTTTGAATGGCTTGGGTGCTGCAGTCGACGGCGCGGCTGCACTTGCAGCCGGCTGTTCCTGGCTGCACGCCACCAGCGGCGCCAGGGCGATGCCGGCGGCGGTCAGGGTGGCGGTGGAGATGAACTCGCGACGGTTGGCCATGGCGTGATCTCTTCCGGCGGGGTGAAGGGGGATTGTGCCGTTGTTGCCCGTGCGTTGGGCGAGTGCCGATTGGCACGGCTGCGAAACGCGGGCGCGCTTCGCGCGACTGGATCCCGGCTTTCGCCGGGATGACGGGATTCTTCAGGCGCCCAGGCGCCGCAGCAGCGCCATCGCGGCAGCCGGGTTGCGCTCTTTCGCGGCGCTGATGAAATAGACGAATACGTCACGCTTCCCGGCGTCGTCATGTTGCGGCGCAAGATAGGGCAGGTCGGCGGGCTGGCCGCCTTGCGACCACTCGCGCGCACGTGCTGCCCAGCGATCGAGTTCGTCATCGGGATAGCCATCGGCGATGTCGCTGCGCGTCTGCATCAGTCGCGCGTAGACGAAGTCCGCGGTGACGTCGGCGAAGGATGGATGCTCGGACGAATCCGTGAACACCCCGGCCATGTTGTGCTGGCGCAGCAGCGCCACGTAGTCCTGGTCGACGAAGGCGTGGTCGCGCACGTCGATCACATGACGCAGCCGCCTGCCTTCGACCTCGGTCGGCAGCAGTGCGAGGAACTGTGCAAACGTGTCGCGCTGCAGCGGCGGTCCCTGGTCGAATTGCCAGACGATCGGGCCGAGGCGATCGCCCAACGAGGCGATGCCACCGACGAAGTCCTCGACCTGCGGGCCGGTCTTCGCCAGCGTCTTCGACTGCATGATCCGCATCGGCGCCTTGGCCGAGAACAGGAAACCGTCCGGTGTTTCCGCCGCCCACTTGGTGTAGGTCGCCGGCTTCTGCGAGCCGTAGTACGTGCCGTTGACCTCGATCGCGCTGAGGTGGCGGCTGGCGTACTCGAGTTCGCGCCGCTGCACCAGGCCCTTCGGGTAGAAGTTGTTGCGCCAGGGCACGTAGGTCCAGCCGCCGACGCCGACGCGGATACCGTCGACCGGTTTCGGTCCGTTACCGAACTCGTCCATCGCTCAGGCGTCCTTCCATGGGTCGTAGGTGCCGAACCACCACAGGTGGCCTTCGAGGTCGCGGCAGGCGTAGCCACGGCCGCCGTAGGGCTGGTCGGCGATGTCGATCACGACCGGGGCGCCGGCTTTGGTTGCCTGGGCGTAGTGGGCGTCGGCATCGGTGACGATCACGCAGATGCTCTGGGTTGCGCGCTGGCCGGTCTCGTCGGGGTGGATCATCAGCCGTGACCACTCGCCGTCCTTGTTGGCCGAGCCGAGCATGATCATGCCGCTGCCATGGACGAGTTGCGCGTGGAGGATCACGTCGCCGTGGGCGTAGACCGCCTGGCGCTGGAAGCCGAAGGCGTCGCACAGCCAGTCGATGGCCTTGGGTGCGTCGTGGTAGACCAGGGTGGGAATGACCGTGCTGCCGGGGGACATGGCGGGTTCCTCGTTTGGAAGCCCCTCTCCCGCGTGCGGGAGAGGGGTTGGGGTGAGGGCACGCGCTTCGCGCGCTGGATCCCGGCTTTCGCCGGGATGACGATCATTTAATCGGCTCGTCCAGCATCATCTCGCGGACGAAACGCACCGGCGGCGCGCCGTACGACAGCACCTGGTCGTGGTAGGCCTTGGCGTTGAACTTGTCGCCGAGCTTGGCTTCCACCGCCTTGCGCATGTCGAAGTGCTCCTGCGCACCGACGAAATACGTCGGGAGCTGCGCCGAGGTCAGCTGCGCGCGCACCCACTTGCCGGACGCTTCGCGCTCCTGCTGGAAGGCCTGCTTCGTCATCAGTTCCATCGCCTGCTCGCGGCTCCAGTTGTCCACGTGCACGCCCTGGTCGAGGATCGCGTTGGCGATCGTGCGCAAGTAGAACTTCAGCTGCACCAGGCGGAACAGCGGGTCGTTATCGAGGTAACCCGCGTCGGCCATCATGTCCTCGGTGTAGACCGCCCAGCCCTCGGCGAACAGGCCCGAACGCAGCACCGAACGCAGGGTCGAGTGCGACTTGGCCGAATGCGCGCCTTCCAGGTAATGGCCCGGCATCGCTTCGTGGATCGACAGCAGGTGGATCATGCGGCTGTTGTATTCGCGCAGGAACGAATCGGCCTGCTTGTCGTCCCACTCGTCCGGGATCGGCGAGATCGCGTAATAGGTGTCCAGGCCCTTGTCGAGCGGACCGGGCGAGTCGCAATAGGCCACCGCGACGCCGCGCTGGAACTCCGGCATCAGGATGATCTTGACCGGGTCGTTGGGCACGGTGACCAGGTCGTGCTTGCGGGTGAAGTCGGTTGCTTCGGCGAGCGTCTTCTTGGCGAAGTCGACCACTTCGTTGCGTGCCGGCTTGTCGGCGTAGGCCAGCTCCAGCGCGGCCTCGATCGCCTTCTGCTGCTGGTCAGGGTTCGGGTTGGCCGGCAGTTCCGGAGCGCCCGGCTTGTCCTTGAGCACGGTCTGGGCGATGGCGTACATCTCGCCGCGCACGCGCTTGAGTTCGGACTCGGCGCGCTGCTTGATCTCCGCGCGCGACAGTGAGGAGTTCAGCGAGAACTGCAGCTTCTCGTCGTACAGCGTCTGGCCGATGCGGAAATCGCCCTTGGCGTTGGGCACCAGGGTCTTGTCGAGCCAGGTCTGCTGCTCGGCCACGGCCTTGCGCAGGCCGGCGACGGCGGCGTCGAGCTGCTTGCGGTCCTCGCCCTTGAGCTGGTCGGCGTTGGGGACGATGAAGGTGTCGATCAGGCTGAGCACGCCGGCGTTCTGCTTGGCGACGGTCTCGGCGTGGATCGACGGCACGCGTGCCGGATCGAGGTTCTCGCGCATCTGCGCGTAGATGCCCGGGATCTTCTGCATGCGCGCGGTGGCCGACTTCAGGCGCTGCGGCATCGGTGCGAAGTCGCGCGCCATCAGGTTGTAGATCGCGCCGCCGGCCAGGCCGCTGTAGACCTGCGGATCCCACGCCCAGCTCTGCAGCGTCTCGATGCCCCAGATGTCGCCGCGGATCTGGTTGCGCAGGATCGAGGCGTCGATCTGGTTCTCGCGCGAGAGCTTGGTGGTGTCGATCGCGTCGAGCTCGGTCAGCAGCTTCTTGCTGAAGTCGACCAGCTTGGCGCGGCCGGCCGCGCTGAGGTCGTCGACCTCGCTGTCGTAGTCGTGCTTGCCGATCTGCGTGGCGCTGACCGGGTTGAGCCGCAGCCAGCCGTCGAGCCAGCGCTGCGAGAGTTCGGCGAAGCGGGCGTCGGTGGCGGCATCGGAGGCCGGGGCGGCCGGTGCCGTGGCGGCGGTATCGGCCGGCGCCGGCGGGGTCTGCGGCTGGCAGGCGGCCAGGGTCGCGCTGAGCACGGCGACGGCGAGGAGGGTGGGGCGCAACGAACGCATGGCAGGTCTCGGGACAGGCGGCAGGCCGCGATCTCCACAGGATATCGCCTGCGGAGAGGGGCCCGCATGGGTCGTTGGTTGAGGCGGACCGCCGGTTGCCTTGCCGAATCTGTCGCAAGCGGCCGGGCGGGGGCTCAGGCGGCGGCGATGCCGCCAGGGTGGGCGTAGACATTGAGCTGACCGCCGCGAGCGAACGCCGCCAGGGTGATGCCGGCGGCTTCGGCGGTGCGGATGGCCAGGTCGGTCGGGGCCGAGATCGCCACCACGATCGCGATGCCCGCGGTGGCCGCCTTGTGCACGATTTCGTACGACGCCCGCGAGGTGATGACCAGGAAGCCGTCCTGCGCGCGCAGCGGCGGCTGTTGCGCCGCCATCGCGCCGACCAGTTTGTCGAGCGCGTTGTGCCGGCCGACATCCTCGCGCACCAGCAGTCCGCCGGCGTGCGCGAAACCGGCGGCATGCACGCCGCCGCTGTGGGTGTTGAGGGGCTGCTGCTCGGCGAGGGCGGCCAGCGCTGCGTGGATCGTCGCTGTACTGACCGGCGTCGGCGCGACCACGCGCGGCACCGGGCGCAGCGCCGCCTGCAGCGATTCGACCCCGCACAGGCCGCAGCCACTGCGGCCTTCGAGGCCGCGCCGTCGGGCCTGCAGGGCGTCGAAGCGCGCCTGCGGAATGGCAGCGTGCAGCGAGATGCCTTCGTCATGACGCACGACATCGACCAGGCGGAATTCATCGGCGCTGGCGACGATGCCTTCGCTCAGCGCAAAACCGAGGGCGAAGTCCGGAAGCGATTCGGGCGTGGCCATCATCACCACGAATGGCTCGCCGTTGTAGAGCAGCGCCACCGGCGCTTCGACTATCACGCGGTCCTCGTGCGGCGCACGCACGTCGCCGTGCAGGCGCAACGCCTGCACATCGCTCAGCGGCTCGCTCACACGGTCCCGCACAGCTGCCGTCCGCGTGAAGTCAGCCACAGCAGCGTGCGATCGCCGTCCTCGCGTTGCTCGACCAGGTCCAGTCCGTCAAACCGCGGATCGCTGCCCAGCGCCGACAGCAGCCGCTGCAGTTCGCTCAGGCCCAGCCCGAGCCGCTTGGCCACGCGATGGATCGATTGCCCGTCTTCCTCGGCGAGCAGCTGCAGCAGCGCGAGCGCGGATTCCTCGGTCATGCGGTCGTGCTCCGCGCCAGCCGCACCGGAATCGATTTCGATGCCGGCGTGCGCGCGCGTTCGGCATGGTGGTCGAGCGGAACCAGTGCATTGGTCTCCGGGAAGTAGCTTGCGAGGCAGCCTTCGGGGATGTCGTACTCGACCAGGCGGAAGCCGGTCACCGTGCGCTCGCCGTCGGACCACACCGAAGTGATGTCTACCAGCTCGCCGTCGTAGAAGCCGAGCCGGCGCAGGTCGGCGGCGTTGATGAAACACACGCGGCGCAGGCCGTGCACGCCGCGGTAGCGGTCGTCGAGGCCATAGACGGTGGTGTTGTACTGATCGTGCGAGCGGACGGTCATCAGGGTGAACAGCTTGCCGTCCCGCGCTTCAACTGCCGGCAGCAGCGGATGGGCATGGAACGTCGCCTTGCCGCTGGCGGTCGGGAACACCCGTTCGCGCCCCGGATGGTGCAGGTGGAACCCACCCGATGCGCGCACGCGCGAATTGAAGTCGGCGAAACCGTCGATGACGCGCGCGATGCGATCGCGGATGCGGTCGTAATCCTCCACCAGCCACAGCCACGGTGTGCGGCTGCGTGGCAGCGTCGCGGCAGCCAGGCGCGCGACGATCGCCGGCTCCGACAGCAACTGGTCCGACGCCGCCGGGTTCATGCCCGACGACAGGTGCACCATGCTCATCGAGTCTTCCACCGTCACCGCCTGCGGGCCGGAGGCCTGCAGGTCGATCTCGGTGCGCCCCAGGCACGGCAGGATCAATGCCTGGCGCCCGTGCACCAGGTGCGAGCGGTTGAGTTTGGTGCTGACGTGCACGGTGAGCTGGCAACGGCGCAGCGCCTCGACAACCCGCGCGCTGTCGGGCGTGGCCGCGGCGAAGTTGCCGCCCATCGCGAAGAACACGCCGGCGCGGCCGTCGTGCATCGCCTCGATGGCGGCGATGGTGTCGTGGCCATGCGCGCGCGGCGGCTGGAAGTCGAACTCGGCGCCAAGGCGGTCGAGAAAGGCCGGCGAAGGTTGCTCGTAGATGCCCATCGTGCGGTCGCCCTGCACGTTGGAATGGCCGCGCACCGGGCAGGGGCCCGCGCCCGGGCGGCCGATGTTGCCGCGCAGGAGCAGCAGGTTGGCCAGCATCTGGATCGTGGCGACGCTGCGCGCATGCTGGGTGATGCCCATGCCCCAGCACAGGATCGTCGTCGGGCTGTCGATGTAGGTCTGCGCGGCGTGTTCGAGGTCGGCGCGGGTCAGGCCCGACTCGCGTTCCAGCGTGTCCCAGCCGGTGGCGCGCAGCGAGGCCGCGAAGTGCTCGAAGCCGCTGGTGTGGGCGGCGATGAAGTCGGCATCGACCGCGTCGCGTTCGACCACGACCTTGGCCAGCGCGGTCGCCACCGCGAGGTCGCCGCCGATGCGCGGCTGGTAATACTCCGAGGCGATGCGCGTGCCGCTGCCACCGAGCATGTCGGCCGGCGACTGCGGGTTGGCGAACCGTTCCAGTCCGCGTTCCCGCAGCGGATTGAACACGACGATGCGGCAACCGCGACGCGACGCCGTGCGCAGTTCGCCGAGCATGCGCGGATGATTGGTGCCGGGGTTCTGGCCGAAGATGAAGATCGCATCGGCGTGCTCGAAATCCTCCAGAGTCACCGAGCCCTTGCCGCTGCCGAGCTGCTCGGTCAGCGCCACGCCCGAGGCCTCGTGGCACATGTTCGAACAGTCGGGCAGGTTGTTGGTGCCGTACTCGCGCACGAACAACTGGTAGAGGAACGCCGCCTCGTTCGACGTCCGGCCGGACGTGTAGAAGATCGCCTCGTCGGGCGAGGACAGGTCGTTGAGTGCATCGGCGACGAGTGCGAATGCATCGTCCCAAGCAATCGGACGGTAATGGTCACTGCCGGCGTCGTAGACCATCGGCTCGGTCAGGCGGCCCTGCGCCTCGAGCAGACGATCCTCCCACTGCGCCAGCTCGCTGACGCTGTTCGCGGCGAAGAATTCGCGCGTCACCCGCTTCGAAGTGGCCTCGTTGGCGACCGCCTTGACGCCGTTCTCGCAGAACTCGAACGTCGAATGCACGTTGCGGTCGGGCCAGGCGCAACCCGGGCAGTCGAAGCCGCGCGGCTGGTTGGCGCGCAATAGGGTATTGGCGCCCTTGACCAGCACCTGCTGCTCGCGCAGGGCCTGCCAGGAACTCTTCAGTGCATCCCAGCCACCGGCGGGCTTGTCGTACGGGTCGATGGGCTTGTTGTCGGTCATCTGCAGTATTCGATGGCCGGCTGCTCCGCCGGCATGCGCCGATGATAGGCCTGTTGCCGTCGATCCGGGCTGAAGTGCCGCCCGGCCCATGGCATAGTCGCGACCGTTGACTTCAAGAGGGGCGGCGATGCGGATCAGGTTTGCGGCTACGACTATCCTGGCGCTGGTCATTGCGTTGGCAGGCTGCAGCGAGAAGCGCAGCGCCATGGACGCGGGCGGTTCGGGCCCCGCGCAGGCCACCGCCAACCGCGCCGGTTCGATGCTGGCCTATGAGCACAGCGTCGTCGTCTGGCTCGATGCCGGGGAGATTCCGCCACGACTGCAAGCCGTACGGGATGCCTGCAGCCAGCAGCGCGTGGGCGACTGCACCGTGCTCGATGTCGACCAGCAGGCCGGGGATACGCGCAGTGCCAGCCTGACCGTACGTGTGGTGCCCGCTGGCGTTGAACCGTTGATTTCCCTGGCCGGCAAGGACGGCGAGATCGGTCACCGCCGCACTCACGCCGAGGACCTGGCCGTGGCCGTGCGCGACAACGAGCTCCAGCGCCAGCGCTTGCAGAACGAACGCACCCAGCTCCAGGCCTTCCAGCAGCGCCGCGACCTCGCCGTCGCCGACATGATCGCGCTGTCGCGGCAGCTGGCCGAAGTCGAGGCGCAGTTGCAGGCGGCCGAGCAGGAGCGTGCGCAACACCGCATGCGCATCGACACGCAGAAGCTGACGATCTCGTTCCTGCCACCCGCCGGTCAAAACGGTCGCAGCGAGATCGGTCAAGCCTTGCGCGACTTTGGTGAAACCCTGGCGATGGGCACCGCATGGACCATCCGTGCCGCCGCGTTCCTGATCCCGCTCGGACTGGTGGTGCTGGTGGCAGTCTGGTTGTGGCGGCGCATGCGCCGACGCGGAGGTCGCTGACATGCGCACGATGGTCCTGACTTTGACGCTGGCGCTTGCATCGGCGCCTGCATTCGCGGCCTCCTGCCCGCCCGACGGCTGGAACGCGGAAAAGCTCGAAGCGCTGAAGCAGTCGCAGTTCGTCATCGCCGACGCCGGCGAGCGCTCAGCGCTGGCCATGGGCCTGCTCGACTGCCTGGGCGATACCGATCCGCAACTGCGCGACGGTATTGCCTATGAGGGATTGGCGGCGTGGATGCGCAAGGGCGAGCTGGCACCGGAGACGCTGCGGCCGATGCGCGAACGCCTCTACGCGATGCTCGCCGAGCCCGACCCGCAAGGCGTGCGCTGGCCATTCGCGGCGCTGGTACTGGCCGAAGTGGCCAGAACCGACCGCACCACGCCCTGGATGACGCCGGCGGAGCGGGCGACGATGGTGGTTCGCGCGACGGTGTATTTCGAGTCGGTGCGTGACTATCGCGGCTTCGACGCCGACGTCGGTTGGCGCCACGGTGTCGCCCACGGTGCCGACTGGTTGATGCAGCTGAGCCTGAATCCGGCCCTCGACGCGCCGCAGTTGAACCGCATCGTCGATGCGTTGGCGGTGCAGGTCGTTCCGCCAAGTGGGCACGCCTACATCTTCGGCGAACCGCAGCGGATGGCGGCGCCGCTGGTGCATGCGGCACAGCGCGGGGTACGCGACGAGGCCGCGTGGTCGACCTGGTTCAAGGCGTTCCTGCCGCGCATCGGCGATCCGGCGCTGGCATGGCGCGACAGCGCCTGGCTGGCGCGCCGCCACGATCTGAATGCGTTCCTCGAGGCGATCTACGTCGAGGCCGACCTGTCCAGCGACCCGCGCGTGAAGGCGCTGCTGCCGGGCGTCACCGCCACGCTCAAGGCCCTGCCCTGACGGCCGATGCCGCGACGTTGGCTGCCGCGGGGGTCAGTCCTCTTCGGTATCGAACTCCACCAGCACGTCGAGATCGAAGGCCAGCGCCTCGACCGCGTCGCGCACGCGGGCGGCCGTCGCCAGGTTGGGGGCTTCGATCTCCAGTGCGTGCTGCCCCGGGCCCTGGTCGTCGATGAGGCCGGCCGAACTCGAATCGTCGTCGTCCAGGTGCGACATCAGGTCGTCGACCTCCTCGATGTGTTCGATGCCGTCGAGGCTGGTGAGGAGGTTGCTGATGGCGCGGACGCTGTCGTCGCTGCCGGTGACTCGTAGACGCATCAAGGGCATGGCGGGGGCCTTTCGGTTGGGGCCATACGAGGCTATTGAGCGGCGGGATAAGACCGCGTGATGGCGCGCCCCCGGCTACGTTGCGATGTCATGCCCATGGAGTAGGGTTAGGCCATGGAAAACGACACCAGGACCCCGCCCACCGGCGTCACCCTGCGCCCGCTCGAACGCGGCGACCTGCATTTCGTCCATGTGCTCAACAACAACCGCAGCATCATGGGCTACTGGTTCGAGGAGCCGTACGAGTCGTTCGTCGAGCTGGAGGAGTTGTACCGCAAGCACATCCACGACCAGTCCGAGCGCCGCTTCATCGTCGAGGACGGCGCGCACGAGCGGGTCGGGCTGGTGGAGCTGGTGGAGATCGACCACCTGCACCGGCGCGCGGAGTTCCTGATCATGATCTCGCCCGAGCAGCAGAACCGCGGTTACGCCCGCGAGGCAACGCGGCTGGCGATCAACTACGCCTTCCGCGTGCTCAACCTCTACAAGCTCTACCTGCTGGTCGATGTCGACAACGACCGCGCGATCCGGGTGTACGAGGAGGCCGGGTTTCGCCGCGAAGGCGTGCTGGTCGACGAATTCTTCAGTGATGGCCGCTACCACGACGTGGTGCGGATGTGCCTGTTCCAGGACGAGGCGCTGAATCGCGAACCGAGGCAGGAGCGGACCGCGCCGTAGAGCACCGTCGTTCCCGCGAAGGCGGGAACCCATGGACGTTGAATCAACGTCAACGGCAACTGGATCCCGGCGTTCGCCGGGATGACGGTGAGGGTGTGTCGGAGACGGAAGTCAGCGCTTCGTCTTCGGCTTGGCCTTCGCCTTCGCTGCCGGCGCCGGCTTCACCGGCTTCGGCGGCGGTGCGCGCGTGGGCAGCGGCACGTTGCACAGGTCGATGTGGCCGGCCATGTGCTTGTACCACTCGTCGCGACGGTTGCGGCGCGACTCGACCAGGTCGGTGAACAGCGGCGTGTCGGTGCGCAGCACCTCGATCGCGACGCGGTCCTTCTTCGCCACGTCCGCGGCCAGTCGCACCGAACGGATCGGCGTGCGCTGCGAAGGCTGCTCGTAGAAG
This sequence comes from Lysobacter sp. GCM10012299, assembly GCF_042649405.1. Taxonomy (NCBI): domain Bacteria; kingdom Pseudomonadati; phylum Pseudomonadota; class Gammaproteobacteria; order Lysobacterales; family Lysobacteraceae; genus Lysobacter; species Lysobacter sp. GCM10012299. The sequence continues at coordinate 551,363 of NZ_JBHRZC010000001.1, forward strand.
CCCAGAGGACCGGTGCCGCGCGGCAACACCGACAGCAGTTCCATGCCCTTGATGACGCGGCCGACGACGGTGATGTTGCGGTCGAGCTGGCGCGGCGACTGGCCGGTCACTACATACAACTCGGTGGCGTTGCTCGAATCGGCCTCGACATCGCGGCCGGCGCCGACGGTGCCATAGCAGTGTGCCATCCACGCCGTGTTGGTGGCCGGATCGCGACCGGCCGGGAAGCCGTAAGAGAAGCCGACCTGAGGCGCCCAGCCATCGGCGTCGGGCAGGCGATCGAACGGCAGGCCCTCGGACTTGCGAGCGAACTCGGCCGGCAGCTTGGCCTTGGTGCCGCGGCCCATCGGCTTGCGGTCCTTGTCTTCCTCGGCCGGGTCGCCCCACTGCACGACGAAGTTGTCCTGCGAACGGTTGATGCTCATCCCGTTCCAGTAGCCGTTCTTGGCCATCGCGCGGATGTTGGCGACGTGCGCCGGTGCGAACGCCGGCGCCAGTTCGATCACGACCTGGCCGCTGTCGAGATCAAGGTACAGCGTGTTCTTCGGGTCCGGGACGCGCCAGTCCGAAGGCGCGGACGCATCGAGGATCTCCTGCATCGAGCGCGGCTTGGCTGCCGGAGCGGCCGGTTCGGTTGCGGCCTGTTGAGGAGCGGCCTGTTGAGGAGCGGCCTGTTGGGCAGCGGCCGGTTTCGGTGCGGCCGGTTTCGGAGCAGCCGCATCGGCCGCGGAAATCGCCAGCAACAACGCCGACGAGAGCAGGGCGAACGACCATTTGCGTGCCCTGGACAGGCGCGGTTGCGACAGGCGTGACTTCGACACGACTTACCCCCTTGGATGAACAGGCAGATTCTGGCCCAGCCCCCGCGCCGCGGCCAGCCCTTTCGGCCCGGCCGGAACGCCGGTGGTCAGGACGATCGCCATACCGTGTTGTGGGTCACGATGACTTGCCGTTCGACCTCGTGCGTTTGCTGGCTGTGCGCTTGCGTACTGTCTTTCGCGCCGGTGCCTTGCGCGCGGTCTTTTTTGCAGTCTTCTTCGTGGCTTTCCTGGCGACCTTGCCGGCAACCTTCTTTGTCGCCTTCTTCGCGGTTTTCTTCGTTGCCTTCTTCGCAACCTTCTTGGTTGCGGCCTTCTTCGCCACCTTCTTCGCTGTGGCCTTCTTCGTTGCCTTTTTCGCGACCTTCTTTGTCGCCTTCTTCGTAGCCTTCTTTGCGGTCTTGCGACCCGAACCAGTCTTCTTGCCGCCGCCGTCCTGCTTGTTGACCGTCGCCCAGGCGATGCGCTCGGCATCCTCTTCGGGCATGCCGCGGTCGCGCTCGCTGTCTTCGATGTGTTCAGCCTGGCGCTTCTGCTTTTCGGTATAGGCGGATTTGTCACCCCGTGGCATTTCGATGCGCTCCTCGCCGCCTGCAGTGCGGCGCGAGAGCTTGATAACAGGGACGCAGTCGAGGGGGCGGCAAGGCCATGAACGGACCGGGACCGGGCTCAGGGCCGGGTCATGACTAATGGCAGGTTCTGTATATAGAACTTGATAGTAGTGTTGCCACCAGCATAGCGGGACCCCCGACCCGCAAGACACCGTGGACCCCCGAGCCATGAGCGACCTCGACAGCCAGCTGCGCAAATTCCAGAAGGAGCTCAGTGCCGGCACCGTGTCGCTGGTGCTGCTGGCGGTGCTGGCGGCGGCGAGCGAGCCGATGTACGGCTACCAGATCGCCAAGCGCCTGGAGCGCACCGGCGAGGGCGTGCTCAGCGGCAAGCAGAGCGCGCTGTACCCGGTGCTGCGCAACCTCGGCGCCGCCGGCCTGCTCGACAGCCATGTCGAGCCGTCGATGTCGGGCCCGCCCCGTCGTTACTACCAGATCACCGATGCCGGTCGTGCGGTCCTGCAGGAATGGATCACCGCCTGGCGCGCCACCCGTGATTCCGTCGATACCGTCCTTGAAGGACCTGACAAATGAACGCGTTCAATTCCAGCAGCGCCGGCCTGCCGACCACGATCCCCGAGTACCTCGAACACCTGCGTCGCTCACTGGCCGGTGCCGATCCGGCGCTGGTGCAGGATGCGCTGTACGACGCCGAGGAATACCTGCGCTCGGAACTGGCCGAGAATCCCGGCAAGTCCGAGGCGGATGTCATCGTCGCCGTCGCCAGCAGCTACGGCGCACCGGACGAAGTCGCCGACATCTACCGCGACACCGAGGTCAAGGTGCAGACCGCGCTGCGGCCGCCGGCACCGCCGCCGCGCAAATCGGCGCTGGGCCAGTTCTTCGGCGTGATCGCCGAGCCGCGCACCTATGGCGCGCTGTTCTACATGCTGCTGTCGCTGGCCACCGGCATCTTCTATTTCACCTGGGTGGTCACCGGCATCTCGCTGTCGGCCGGACTGGGCGTGCTGATCATCGGCATCCCGTTCGTGATCCTGTACTTCGGCTCGGTGAAGATGCTGTCGCTGGTCGAGGGCCGCATCGTCGAGACGATGCTCGGCGAGCGCATGCCGCGCAGGCCGCTCTACGGCACCCGCGGTCAGCCGTTGCTGGAGCGCATCAAGGACCTCTTCATCGATCCGCGCACCTGGGCCACGCAGCTGTACTTCCTGATGATGCTGCCGCTGGGCATCCTCTACTTCACCGTGACGGTGGTCGGCCTGACGGTGTCGCTGTCGATGATCGCGGCCCCTATCGCGCTGCTGCTCGGGTTCGGTTCGCACCTGTATGTCGACGACATCGTGGTGTTCGGCGCGGCCGAGCCGTGGCTGTGGCCGCTGGCGATCCTGGCCGGCGTGGTGCTGCTGTTCGCGACGATGCACCTGGTGCGCCTGTTCGGCCAGCTGCACGGGCTGCTGGCCAAGCACATGCTGGTGAAGACGGCGCAGTACAACTGACGCGCCGTCATTCCCGCGAAGGCGGGAATCCAAGGACGTAGATGTTGCCTGGTTATGCCGTCTCTTCTGCCGCGGCCGCATGGCGCGCGATGAAGTCGCGCACCTGCGGGTACACCTCGGTGCGCCAGCGGCGACCGCTGAAGATGCCGTAATGGCCGGCGCCCTTCACGGTCAGGTGCTCGCGGTCGGCCTCGCTGACGCCGGTGCACAGCGTGTGCGCGGCGCGGGTCTGGCCCTGGCCCGAGATGTCGTCCAGCTCGCCTTCGATGGTCAGCAGGGCGGTGCCGTGGATGCGCGACGGATCGACGCGTTCGCCGCGGATGTCCCACAGGCCACGCGGCAGCAGGTGTTCCTGGAACACGATGCGCACCGTCTGCAGGTAGTACTCGGCCGGCATGTCGAGCACGGCGTTGTACTCGTCATAGAAGCGGCGATGCGCGGCGGCGTCGTCCAGATCGCCCTTGACCAGGTCCTGGTAGTAATCCCAGTGCGAGGTGAAGTGGCGCTCGGGGTTCATCGCCACGAAGCCGGCGTGCTGGAGGAAGCCCGGGTAGACGCGACGGCCGTGGCCGGGATAGTTCGCCGGCACCGGGTGGATCAGGTTGTTCTCGAACCACGCCAGCGGCTTGTACGTGGCGAGGTCGTTGACCTTGGTCGGATTCTGGCGGGTGTCGATCGGGCCGCCCATCATCACCAGCGAACGCGGCGTGTCCTCGCCACGCGCGGCCATCAGCGAGACCGCGGCCAGCACCGGCACGGTCGGCTGGCAGACGCTGATCACGTGCAGCGTCTTCGCGCCGATGTGGCGGATGAACTCCTCGACGTAGGCGACGTAATCGTCCAGCGAGAACTCGCCGTCGCTGGTCGGCACCATGCGCGCGTCGACCCAGTCGGTGATGTAGACCTTGTGGTCGCGCAGCAGCGTGCGCACGGTATCGCGCAGCAGCGTGGCGTGATGGCCCGACAATGGAGCGACGACCAGCACCGGCGGATCGTCCTTGAGGTCGCGCAGGTTGCCGGCGTCGTCGGCGTAGCGCTTGAAGCGCAGCAGCCGGCAGAACGGCTTGCGCAGCATCTCGCGCTCGACGACCGGGTAGGCCACGCCGTCGATGTCGATCGAATGGATGCCGAACTCGGGCTTCTCGTAATCCTTGCCGATCCGGTACATCAGTTCGTAGCCGGCGGCCGCCTGCGCTGCACCGGGCAGCGACGACAACCAACCGCCATGGGCGCCGAAGATCTTGGCGCTGGCTTCAGCCCAATAGGTCATCGGGGCCATCCAGGCGCGTCCAAGCTCGTGCATCTGATAGAGCATTCGTCGAATCCGGTCAGTCAGGCGGTTTGCTGCGTCGCAGCATAGAGGATCGGCGGAGCTTGAAACTGAATCGGGGTTTTGCCGCTCAGGCCGGACGTTCCAGGGCGACCAGCCGATCGGCGAGCACCGGTGCCAGCCACAGGTGCGAACCCAGCGCGGTTAGGCCCAGCGCTTCGAAGCGCTGGCGGTAGAAGCGCGCCGGCCGCTGTTTGAAGTCGTGGTTGTCGCCGTCGGTTTCGTCTTCGCGGGTGAAGGTTTCGAGGAAGGCGACGCCGCCGCACAGTTCGGCCAATGCCGGCAGGCCGCGGTCGAGTTCGCGCGTGTCGAGGTAATGCATCACGTCGCTGCAGACCAGCAGGTCGACGGGCGGGCAGGGACGCAGGTGCTGGAAGTCGGCGAAGCGGGCCAGGTGCAGGTTGCGGCGCGCGCCGTAGCGGGCAATCGCGTATTCGCTGCTGTCGAACCCCAGGTACTGCAGTTTCGGTCGCAGCTTCAGCAGCGGCGCGCGCCAGGCGCCTTCGCCGCAACCGATGTCGAGCACGCTGCGGATCGGCCGTTCCAGGTGGTACTCGGCGGTGGCCACGGCCAGTGCGACCTTGCGCGCCAGGCGCGCGCCGCTGCCGACGGCGTGGTCCTTGCTGGCGCCCTTGCGGTACCAGCGGTCGAAGTAGCTCTGGTCGTACTGCTTGCTCATGGGGTCGATCGATTGCCGTCGTTCGGGACGGGGCATCGTAATCGATCAGTGCAAAGGCACATGGATCCCGGCGTTCGCCGGGATGACGGTGACGAGGGTGTACCGGCCTTCGCCGGGATGACGGTGATGGGGTATGCCATCCTATTGCCCGCATTTCGGAGCAGAACCCATGGCCTACCTCTGGACCAAGACCGCCCACCTCGTATTCGTCATGGCCTGGATGGGCGGTGTGTTCTACCTGCCGCGCATCCTGGTCAACCTCGCCGAGGCCGGCGACGACGCGGCCGTGCGTGCGCGCCTGGTGCTGATGGGCAAGCGGCTGTACCGCTTCGGCCACATCATGTTCGGCCTCGCCTTCGTGCTCGGCCTGACGCTGTGGCTGCACTTCAAGATCAGTGGCGGCTGGCTGCACGCCAAGCTCGCGCTGGTCGCGGTGATGCTGGCGTACTTCATCGTCAGCGGACGCTGGCTCAAGGGCGTGGAAGCCGGCAAGCCGCTGCCCTCGTCGACGACGTTGCGCTGGTTCAACGAGTTGCCGGTGCTGCTGCTGGTGGCGATCGTCTACCTCGTGATCGCCAAGCCGTTCTGACCATCTCCACGCACGCCGTTCGTCCTGAGCGTAGCGCAGCGAAGTCGAAGGACCTCGCTCAGCGGAACTTCGCCGGGTCCGGCAGCGTGACCGGCACGCCATTGCCGTCGCAGTCGCCGGCCTTGCAAAGCCCCGCGCTCAGCTTCGGCATCGCCTGCAGCATGAAGTGGAAGATGGTGTTCTGCTCGACGCTGCCACGCACCGCCTCGCTGCCCGGGCCGCGCGCCCAGATGCCGACGTCGTCGCCGCCGTGTGATTCGCTGCTCATCGGCACCAGCGCTTCCTGCAGGTAATCGGGATCCTGCGTGTCGACGTTGCGCAGGTCCGGACGGCCGCGCTTGGGGATCTGCACGGCGCTGACCGAGTGCTGGAACTTTTTCGGGCCTTCTTCCTGCTGCGCGCTGGCCCCGGCATAGCCCGGGCCGTTGCTGTAGCTCAGCGTGGTGTAGGGCAGGCCGAGTGCATCGATGGCGTAGTCGCCGACCTCGCCTTCCTCACCGCTGGCGCCGCGAACCTTGTCGAGGATCGGGTTGCCGCGCACCGGGTAGCCGACGAAGCTCAGCGTGTGCGAGTGGTCGGCCGTGACCAGGATCAGCGTGTCGTCGGCCGACGTCGCGTCGGCGGCGGCCTGCACCGCTTCGCTCAGCGCGATGGTGTCGGTGAGCGCGCGATAGGCGTTGCCGTAGTGGTTGGCGTGGTCGATGCGACCGCCTTCGACCAGCAGCACGTAACCATTGGAATTCTGCTTCAGGCGCGCGATCGCGGCGCGGGTCATCTCCGCCAGCGTCGGCTCGCCGGCGCCGTCCCTCGGACGGTCGTGCGAGAACTGCATGTGGTCGTACTCGAACAGGCCCAGCAGCGGGCCCTGCATCGGCGCCGCGGCGAACTGCTGCGCGTTCCAGACATAGGTGCCGTCGGGATGGCGCTGCTTCCACTGCGCGATGAGGTCGCGACCGTCGAGGCGCTGGCCGACCTTGTCGTCGTACTCGGGATCGGACTGCTGCGCGGTCATGAACTCGCCGCGACCGCCGCCCATCAGCACGTCGGGCCCGTGGCCATAGGGCGTTTCCACCAGCTGCCGTGCGATGTCGACGCAGCCCGCGGCCCTGGCGTCCTCGGGCAGGTCGGTGTCGTTTTCCCAGTTGCGGTCTGCGGAATGGGTGAACGTCGCGCCCGGCGTGGCATGGGTGATGCGGGTGGTGGTGACGACGCCGGTGCCCAGGCCCTGGCTCGCGGCCAGTTCCCACAGCGTCAGGATCGGTGCCTGCAGCGCCTGCGCACAGTTCCGGCGGTCCGCCTGCTGGCCGATGCTGAGCACACCGGCACTCGTCTTCACGCCGGTGGCCATGGCGCTCATGGTGCCGGCCGAGTCAGGCGTCTGCGAATCGGTGTTGTAGGTCTTGCTCAGTGCGGTGGCGGGGAAGCGCTCCCAGCTCAGGCGGTTCTCTTCGCCCGAGCCGCCCTTGCGCTGGCCGTCGAGGATGCGCGCGGCAGCGACCGTGGTCAGGCTCATGCCGTCGCCGACGAACAGGATCACGTTGCGGGCCTTGCCCGACATGGCGCCACGCTGTGCGGCCTGTGCTGCGCCGTCGCGGAACCACCACGCCGCCGTCTCTTCCTTCGGGTGCGCGATGACCGGCACGTCCACGGCGAGGCCGGAGGCTGCGGCCGCGGGGCGGGCGCCCTGGCTGGCGCAGGCACTGGCGAGCACGGTGATGGCGAGGGTGAGACAGGTGTGAGGCAGTCGGGACATCGGGAGGGGTGTCAGCGGGCGAAACCGCGATTATGCAGTGCGTTATTGCAGTGCTGGGACACCGGCGTTGCATTCACGGGGTCGCAGGCCAGATCAGGCTGGGATATCGTGCAAATCCGACAGGTAAAGCAAAGCGACGGTTCCGATGAAGGTGGTTTCGGCCTGGCTCCGCATCCCGTTCTGGCAGCGCGTGCTGGCAGGATTCGTGCTGGGTGCGCTCGCCGGTTGGCTGTTCGGCCATTCCGCCGAAACCTGGTTCGGTCCGCTCGGCACGATCTACGTCAACGGCATCAAGATGATCGCAGTGCCACTGGTGTTCTTCGCGGTGATGAATGCCATCAGCAGCCTGCACGGGCAGAAATCCGTGGCGGCGCTCGGTGGGCGCACGTTCGTCTGGTTTGCGATCACCGCCGCGCTCGCGGTCGGCGTCGGCCTGTCGATGGGCTGGCTGCTGCAGCCGGGCCATGGCCTCGCCGGGCTGACGGTGGCGCCGGATTACACCGTGCGTGAAGTGCCGACACCGACGCAGGTGCTGCTCGACGTCATCCCGACCAATCCGTTCAAGGCATTGAGCGAAGGCAAGATCCTGCAGGTGATCGTGTTCGCCGGCCTGCTCGGCTTCGCCATGGTCAAGCTTGGCGAGCGCACCGCCAACCTGCGCAAGCTGGCCAGCGAGGCCAGCGATGCGATGGTGCAGGTCACCCGCTTCGTGCTCGAGCTGACCCCGCTGGGCACGTTCGGCCTGATCGCTTCGCTGGTGGGTGCCTACGGTTTCGAGAAGCTGCTGCCGCTGGGCACGTTCGTGTTTGCGCTGTACCTGGCGTGCGCGCTGCACATCGTCTTCGTGTACGGCAGCCTGCTGCTGGCGCACGGACTGAACCCGCTCAAGTTCTTCCGTGGTGCGGCGCCGGGCATGCAGGTCGCGTTCGTGGCCTCGTCGAGCTTCGCGGCGATGCCGGCGGCGATCCGCTCGGTCACGCACAACCTCGGCGTCGACAAGGATTACGCCGCGTTCGCCGTGCCGCTGGGCGCAAGCATCAAGATGGACGGCTGCGGCGCGATCTACCCGGCACTGACGTCGATGTTCGTCGCGCAGTACTTCGGCCTGCACCTGGAGCCGAGCCAGTACTTCACCATCCTCATCGCCTCCGTGCTGGGCAGCTTCGGCACCGCCGGCGTGCCGGGCACCGCGATCGTGATGGTCACGCTGGTGTTGTCGGCGGCCGGCCTGCCGCTGGAAGGCATCGGCTACCTGGTCGCCATCGACCGCGTGCTCGACATGATGCGTACGATGACCAATGTCACCGGCCAGATGCTGGTGCCGGTGCTGGTGGCGAAGGAAACCGGCCTGCTGGATCGCGAGGTTTATGAGGCTGCATCGAGCAACCTCGGCATCGCCGAGGGCGAGAAGGCCGAGATCGGGCGGCTCTGACCAATCAGGGGCCCGACTCCAGAATGAGCAGGATTTTTGCCTTTCTCGCTAGAGCGTGTGAAGAACTGGAACTGGAGATTCGCAGAGGCCCGCACGTGACGTTGCGGAGCGGTCGAACCGTTGTTTCCTGTGCGCACATTCCAATGCTGGGCGCGCAAAATGGCATGCTGATCTTTGATTCGTACGAATCGATTGCCGGGTGCTCGAAGGAGTTCGCTCAATTGGGCTATGGCTTTGCGGTGCTTGATGAGCCCGCATTCGATGAAGCGTTCGATCTTGGGGCGTATGAGGAAATGTTCTCTGACTGGGGTTGGAACTCGCTACGGTGACATGGTCTCGAGTTAGCGCAGGACCCAAATTCACATCGCTGAGAACGACGGGGCCGAGATCGAGCAGGTCTGAGCCTTCGTAGCCGGGAAGGCCTAGAGGACGCGCACGCTGCCGCGGCCGTCCTTCTGCTCGAACACGAAGCGGTAGGTCAGGCTCACCGCCTCGGGGATCGCCTGGAACTCGCCGCAGCTGGCAATCGTGTTCTCCTTCGTCTTTGCATCGGGGAACACGCAGCGCAGCGCTGGATCGAACCGCCAGCCGGCGACGGCCTTGGCTGCCGCGCCGAAGAAGGCGGTATCGACGAGCTCCGGGCCGGGGCATTCGGGCATCTTTACCAGCGGTGCCGATGAGGTGACGGCGCCGTCGCGGTCGACACTGACGCGCATGCACACGATCTGCGCGGGCAGGCGCTGCGCGAGCAGTGCGTCGGGGTAGGTCGGCGTGGCGTTGGCGCTGTCGTCCAAGGGCATCAGGAACGATTCGTTGTCGGCCAGCTGCATGCGCGTCGTCGGAGCGATCACGGCGCTGATGTCGCGCATGCCGACCTGGCCGGAGGGCGGTGCAACCTCGACGCTCGCGGGCGGCGAGACGGTTGCACACCCGGTGACCAGCAATGCAATGAGCGCAGGCAATGCTCGTGCCGTCATGGCGCTCAGACCCGCGAATACGACCACGACTGCATCCGTCCATCGCGATACGGCATCACGCCATGGAACGAGCGCGCGTCGTCGTCGAACACCAGCGGCAGGAAGTTGCGGTCGCCTTCCCACATCGGCAGCTCGTGCAGCTTGTCCAGCGGCACCCATTCCAGCGTGCCTTCCGGGTTGCTCGCGTGCGGCGTGCCGCTGAAGCGGGTGATCACGAACACGAAGCCCAGCCAGTCCTCGCCGTGCTTGCCGAAGCCTGGCCAGCTGATCGTGCCGCGCAGTTTCAGCCCCTCGCAGTCGATGCCGGCTTCTTCATGGATCTCGCGGCGCATGCCGGCGACCACATCCTCGAGCGGCTCGAGCTTGCCGCCCAGGCCGTTGTACTTGCCCAGCTGGTGGTCGTCCGGGCGCGCATTGCGATGGACCATCAGCACATGGCTGCCATCGGGCGAGAGGACGTAGCCCAGGGTGGCGACGATCGGCGTGTACGGCATCAGTGCTTCGCCTCTTCGGCCTTGAGCTGTTCGTCGAGCCGCGTTGCGGCACGCGTTGCGTAGTCCGCGCACGTCATCGGTTGCAGATGCGGCGCGGTGGTGCTGCCGGGCGTCCAGCCGCTGGCGTCGGGATGTGGCGTGATCAGCACGTCGCAGGGCAGGGCGCGCACGACTTCGACGCTATGACGGTAGTCGTCGACGATGTGCGGATAACGCGGATTGCCGGCCAGGTGGTAGCCCGGTGCCGAAAGGCTGTCGACGTAGGCGATGCGAACCGGCTTGCGCTTGCTGGTGTCGTCCCAGGTCCAGCTCATGCTGCCCGGGGTGTGGCCGGGCGTGAAGTGCACGGTAAAGCGCATGCCGCCCAGTTCCAGTACTTCGCCGTCGAGGACCAGGCGGTCGGCGCGCAGCGGCGGAAACTGGATCTCGTCGGCGAAATGCAGGTCGGCGCTGCCGCCACGGGCCAGCAGCGCGTCCGATTCGGCGTTGCTGACCACGCGCGCGCCGGTGGCGCGCTGGATCGCCGCAAGCGGGCCGGCGTGGTCGGCGTGGGCATGGCTGTGAAGGATGTACTTGAGGTCGGACGGTGCGACGCCCAGCTCGCGCATGCGGGCAAGGATCATGTCGGCGGCCTGCGGCATGCCACCGTCGATCAGCACGGCGCCTGCGTCGGTCTTCACCAGCAAGGCGCTCAGGCCGGCCGTGCCGATGTACCAGGTGTGGTCGCCGATGCGGAACGGTGCGACCGGTTGCCGCCATTCGTCCTGGGTCTCATAGGCCTTCAATTGCGGCAGGACCGGTTCTGGCTTCGCCATCGGTGCCGCGCTCGCCGACGAGGCGGCGGCGATGGCGATTGGCAGCAGGGAGGCGACAGCGGAAAGACGCAGCATTGGCATCGGCGACGGCTCACGTGGGGGATGCACAGTTTCGGCGATTTCGACGCGGCCGAGATGTGCCGGTGTTCACCCGTTGTGTCCGGATGCGGCCTACACCTTCGGCAGCGTGGTGCGCCGGTAGACCAATCGCACCGCCAGCAACGCCACCGGGATCGGCAACAACAGGCCGCACGCCGACAGCCAGCCCGGGTGCGGGACCTTGAGGATCATGCCGAGCACGCCCGACATCACCACCAGCGCGACCAGCAGCGCGGCGGCGGTCTGGTGGCGGGCGATCTTCGCCCCGGCCAGGGCGCCGGCAAACGTACCGAGCAGCCAGGCCAGCAGCACCATGAGTTTGCCCCCGAGCGGCATCTGCGCGACGAAGGCGGCAAAGGCGGCTTCGTTGGCGGGGTCGGTGATGTCCAGGCCGGGCGGTGGCGGGTAGGCCGAGTGCCCCAGCATTTCCACCAGCATGATCACCGCGACGGCGACCACCACGCCCACCAGCATGCCCAGGATCGTCCGCCCCATGGTGTCGCCCTCGATTGTCCGTTCGAATACTGGGCGCGAGGATCGCCCGCGGGCGTCCATGCCGCAAGCTCACGCCCGCCGCGCATAATCGACCTCCCCCGTCCGACGTACCACGGAGCCAGGAATGCCCGCTGCAGTTCCACGTCTGCTCGCCTTTGCCGGAAGCCTGCGCCAGGGGTCCTACAACCGGCGCCTGATCCATGTGCTGGCCGAGGGTGCGCGCGCTGCCGGGGCCGAGGTGACGCTGATCGAGCTGCGCGACTACCCGTTGCCGGTCTACGACGGCGACATCGAGTCGGCGGGCATGCCAGAGGCGGTGCGGCAGTTGCAGGCATTGATGGCGCGCCACGACGGGCTGCTGATCAGCACGCCGGAGTACAACGGTTCGATGCCGGCGCTGGTCAAGAACACGCTCGACTGGATCTCGCGGCCGACCGATGCCGGCGGTTCCGGGGTGGCGCTGTTCCAGGACAAGGTCGCCGGCATCGTGTCGGCGTCGCCCGGTCCGCTCGGCGGTCTGCGTTCTCTGCTGGTGTTGCGCGACGCGCTTGCCAAACTCGGCCTGCTGGTGGTGCCGCAGCAGGTCGCCGTCGGCCAGGCCGCTGACAAGCTGCCCGATTACGGCATCCTCAATGACGATCGACTCAGGAACGGTGTGCACGGCGTTGCCAATGCCGTCGTGCGCCATGTGCGGGCAACCCTCACCGAAGCCACCAGCGGAGCGCAGCCATGAGCGGAAGACAGCGTGAACTGAACCTGCGTTTCCTCGCCGAGCCGTCGGACGTCAACTACGGCGGCAAGGTCCACGGCGGCGTGGTGATGAAGTGGATCGACCAGGCCGGCTATGCGGCGGCGGTCGGTTGGGCGGGGACTTACAGCGTGACGGTAGCGGTGGGCGGCATCCGCTTCGTTGCGCCGATCCGTATTTCCGACATGGTCACGGTGCACACGAAGCTGGTGCACACGGGCACGACCAGCATGCATTTCGCGGTCGATGTGAAGGCGCGCGATCCGATGGACGGGCCGGAGTGCGACCGGTTGTGCACGCACTGCGTGATCGTCTTCGTCGCGCTCGACGGTGTCGACGGCAAGCCGACGCCGGTGCCGCCGTGGACGCCGCTCACCGACGTCGACCGCCACCTGGGCGAATACGCGCTCAAGGTGATGGAGCTGAGCAAGGGCATCGAGGCGACCATGGACGAGCTGAGCCAGGTGGCTTCGGAAATCTAAGCACCCGCAGCCCGTCATTCCCGCGAAGGCGGGGATCCATGGACGGTGCCCGGCGCGCAAACTAAAAAGGCCGCCCGGGGGCGGCCTTTTGAATAGCGAGCTGTCGCGCGGCTCAGATGCCGTCGAGGCGGCGGGCCTGCATGAACTTCGCGCTCCAGTAGCCGGTGTCCATGCTCGAGACCATGACGTCCTTGCCGCGGCTCGGGGCGTGCACGAAGCGGCCTTCGCCGACGTAGATGCCGACGTGGTCGACGCGGCCGCGACGGCCGAAGAAGACCAGGTCGCCGGCGCTGAGCTTGGCGCGGTCGGTGACCAGTTCGCCGCTCTTGGCCATTTCGCGCGAGACGCGCGGCAGGTCGATGCCCAGGGCGTTCTGGAAGACGTAGCCGACCAGGCCGCTGCAGTCGAAGCCCTTGTTCGGGTCGGTGCCGCCCCAGCGGTACGGCGTGCCCAGCAGGGCCATGGCGCGCTGCAGGACGGTGGCGATCTTGCCCTGTTGCGCCGTCGGCACCGACGCGGCGGCGTCGATGCCACCCGGGGCGAACAGGCGGTTGAGGTCGGTGGCCAGCAGCAGGGCGCGGTCGGACAGGCCCATGGCCTCCGGCAGCATCGTGCTGGTGGCGGCCGCAGGCGCGTCGGCCGAGTCGGCAGCCAGCGACGACGACGGCATCTGCTGGGCCAGCGCCGGCACGGCCAGCATGGCCAGCACGGCGGAGAAGAGGAATTGCATGCCGGCCCGGAAGGGGCGGCGGAGGGTTACGGCGGCTTGGCCGGTGCAGGGCGGGTTGAGCGTCACGCGGTCATCACAAAGTCGTCGACCGGGGGATCATGCCTGCCAAACGGGTGGATTGGGTTCATTTTTCGTTAAAAAATCATTAAGCGGGCTGTGGATGGTCACAATTCATGCCATCGCTAAGTCCATGTCCCCGTTCAGGAAAATTACTGAACCACCTAGTTCAGCACACGCTTGGCTCCGCTGTAGTGGTCGCGCCAGTAGCTGCCGTCGAGGGTGTCCAGGCGTACCGTTCCGCCGGTGCTGGGCGCATGGACGAAGCGGCCTTCACCGACATAGATGCCGACGTGGCTGACGTTGCCGCCTTGGCCAAAGAACACCAGGTCGCCCGCCGCAAGCCGCTCGGGGACGATCCGCGGGCCCTGGAAGCTGGCCAGGTCGCGCGAGGTCCGCGGCAGCCGCAGGTCGAGCATGTCGCGGTAGACATAGTTGACCAGCCCGCTGCAGTCGAAGCCGCCCTCGGGGGAATTGCCGCCGTAGCGGTAGGGCGTGCCGACCAGGCTGATCGCCCGCATCAGCACCGCATTGGCGGCGGCCGGATCCTGGGGCTGGACCGCCGGCCAGGTGCGTGCCGGCGGCCGCGACTGGCGCACCACCTCGTGGCCGCCACCGCAGGCGGCCAGGGCCAGGCACAGCAGCAGGAGGGAAACGGTGCGCGGCCCGCGCAGTGGCGCGGGGGCGGTGTTGCCGGGATAATGCGGCGCTTTCGTCACGGCCGTTAGCTTGGCCGTTCATGTTGCCGACGGTCAAGCCGTCGCCGCCCCCAGCTGCCGTACCGGTGGCATTCCATTTCGAGCCCCCTGCAATGAACATCGAGAAAGATCGCGTCGTCCTTTTCCATTACTCCGTTTCCGAGCAGGGCCAGGAGACGCTTGAAAGTTCGGAAGGCCGCGAGCCGCTGGCGATCCTGATCGGCCACGGCAACATCATTCCGGGCCTGGAAAAGGCGATGGAAGGCCACGTGGCCGGCGACAAGTTCGAAGTCGACGTCGCTGCCGCCGATGCTTACGGCGAGCGTCGCGAGGGCCTGACCCAGCGCGTGCCGAAGAAGCATTTCCAGGGTGCACGCCTTGAGCCGGGCATGCAGGCCGTGCTGCCGACCAACTTCGGTCCGCGCGCCGTGACCATCCAGAAGGTCGGCATGAGCGTGGTCGACGTCGACCTCAACCATCCGATGGCCGGCAAGGACCTGCACTTCGCGATCGAGATCGTGGAAGTGCGCGAGGCGTCGGCGGAAGAAGTCGAGCACGGCCATGTCCACGGCGAAGGTGGTCACCAGCACTGATTGCTGGTTGCCCTTCCGCGACATTCGACGGCCCGCGCAAGCGGGCCGTTTTCGTTTCCATGCTTTAATCGGCGCTTCTCCTGGGGAGGGGTGCGTCAATGGCGGCAACTGGCTTGCACTGGGCGCGGGCAGTCGCGCTGGCATTGTTGATGGGCGGCATCCCGATCGCACACGCAGCCCAGCCCCAAGCCGCCTTGCCTGCGGCTCCCTCCGATCCATCCGTGCCCTCCGTACCCGCCGATGCGATCGCCCTCCCACCGCCGCGCGCGGTCGATGCCGCCGACCTGTCGGCCTACGTCGATGGTGTCGTCGACGGCTACATGCGCCGCCTCGGCATTGCCGGCGTCACCGTGGCCGTGGTCGACCAGCACGGGCCGTTGCTGCTGCGCGGCTATGGCATGGCCGCACAGTCGCCGCATCGCGATGTCGATCCCGCGCGCACGCTGTTCCGCGTCGGCTCGGTGTCCAAGACCTTCACCTACCTCGAAGCGCTCAAGCTGATCGACGCCGGCAAGCTCCCGCTCGACGCGCCGGTCAACGACTACCTGCCGACCGACCTGCGCCTGCCCGACGATGGCTACCCGCCGGTGCTGGTCCGCCACCTGCTCACCCACAGCGCCGGCTACGAGGACATCGCCCTCGGCCACCTGTTCGCCAGCGCACCCGAAACCTCGTTGTCCTTGCACGACTACCTGCTCAACCACCGCCCGGCGCGGGTGCGGGCGCCGGGAACGCACGCGGTCTACTCAAACTATTCGCTTGCCCTGCTCGGTGCGGTGTTGGCCAAGGTCAACGACGTTCCTTTCGAAACGCTGGCCGAACGCGACCTGTTCGGGCCGATGGGCATGCAGCTCACCACCTTCCGCGAACCGCTCGGCCAGGGCGACGCGCGCAACGTCGACGCGCGTTTCCAGGGCCTGTGGTCGCAGGGCTTCAAGCGCGACGGCGGCGGCTACACCAGCGAGCCGTTCGAATACATCGCGCAGATCGCGCCCGCAGGCAGCGTGTCGAGCAATGCCGCCGACATGGCGCGCTACCTGACGATGCTGGTCAATCGAGGTGAACTCGACGGCCGACGCATCGTCCCGGCCGCGGCCTTCGCGCGACTGGAAGGCGAGCCGCTGTTCCGCAACGCGCCCGATGCCACCGGCTTCGCCTACGGCTTCTTCCGCAAGCGCTATGGCCAGGTGCAGAGCCTGGAGCACGGCGGCGCGACGATGTATTTCCATTCCAACCTGGTCGCCGTGCCGGAACTGGGCTTCGGCATATTCGTCTCGACCAACACCGACAACGGCGTGCGGCTCGCCGCGGAGCTGCCGCAGCTGCTGCTGCAGCGCTATTTCCCGCGCGCCCGTGACGCTGCGCTGCCGGCGCCGCCCAAGGACTTCGCCACGCGCGGGCTGGCCTACGCCGGCAAGTACTTGGGCGAGCGTCGTCCGTTCCTCGGCTTCGAGAAGCTGTTGCTGGCCAGCACCGCCACGGTCGCCGTCACCGACGACGGCTACCTGACCCTGACCAGCGGCGGCGAAAGTTCGCGCTGGGTCGAGGAGAAGCCCAACGTGTTCCGCGCCCTGCAGGGACCGGGACGGCTGGCTTTCCTCGTCGGCCAGGACGGTGCCATCACCGGCTTCGTCAGCCCCGGCGGCCACGACGTCTACGACCGCGCCGGAACGCTGGACGACTCGCAACTGCTGATCGCGATGATCGTGCTGGCCGCGCTGACCGCGCTGGCGATCATCACCGGTGCGTGGATGCGGCGCTGGAAGCGGCGCAACGGCGAATCGATGGCGGCCATGCGCAGCGCGCAATGGTTGTACGTCGCCGCTGCGGCGTGGCTGGTGCTGGCGGTGCTGCTGGCAATCGCAACCTACGGCATCGTCCAGGGCGGCAATGGCCTGATGTTCAGCTACCCGAGCGTGCCGTTGCGCCTCGCGCTGTGGTGGGCGCTGCCGGTGATGCTGCTGACGCTGGTGTGCATCGTCCAGCTGTGGCCTGCGTGGCGTGCGCGCACCTGGGGCTTCTGGCGCAAGCTGCGCCACACCAGCGCGGTCGCGATCTTCGCCTTCGCTGCGGTGCTGATGTGGTCCTGGAACATGGTTGGCTGGAAACTCTGAGGAGAGCACCCGATGCTGCGCCCGACTTTGATTGCCGCTTCGACTGCGCTTGCCCTGGCGCTGGTCGCCTGCAGCGGCTCCGCGCCGCCGGATGTTCCGCGCTATGACCTGCTGATCCGCAATGGACAGGTGTTTGACGGCACTGGTGCGCCGCCAAAGCGCGTCGATGTGGCCGTCCGTGGTGATCGCGTGGTCGCGCTGCTTGCGCCCGGCACGGCTGCGCAGGCGACGCAGGAAGTCGACGCGCATGGCCAGGCGGTCACGCCGGGTTTCATCAACGTGCTCAGCTGGGCCACCGAATCGCTGATCGCCGATGGCCGCGGCCAGGCCGACACGCGCCAGGGCGTGACCCTGGAAATCTTCGGCGAAGGCTGGTCGATGGGGCCGCTGACGCCGGCCATGAAGACCGATGCGGTCAAGCAGCAGAGCGACATCCGCTATCCCATCGAGTGGACCACGCTCGGCCAGTACCTGGAGTACCTCGAGCACCGTGGCATCACGCCGAACGTCGCCTCGTTCGTCGGCGCCGCCACCGTGCGCATCCACGAACTGGGCGAGGCCGATGTCCAGCCCGACGCGGAGCAGCTGAAGCGGATGCAGGACCAGGTGCGTCAGGCCATGCGCGAAGGAGCGCTCGGTGTCGGTGGTTCGCTGATCTATCCGCCGGGCTTCTATGCGCGCACCGACGAGCTGATCGCGCTGTCGCAGGCTGCGGCAGAATCCGGCGGTGGTTACGTCGCGCACATGCGCAGCGAAGCCAACGGCATGCTCGAGGCGCTCGACGAGACGATCGCGATCGGCCGCGTCACCGGCCAGCACGTCGAGGTCTACCACCTCAAGGCGGCCGGGCAGGGCAACTGGCCGAAGATGGCCGAAGCCATCTCGCGCATCGAGGGCGCGCGCGGGCAGGGCGTCGACATCGCCGCCAACATGTACGCCTACACCGCCGGCGCGACGGGCCTGGATGCGAGCCTGCCGCCGTGGGTGCAGGACGGTGGCCACGACGCGATGATCCGCCGCCTGAAAGATCCTGCCACGCGTGCCCGCATCATCGCCGAGATGAAGCGGATCGACGGCAAGTGGGAAAACCTGCGCCTGCAGGCCGGCTCGCCCGAGCGCGTGCTGTTCATCGGATTCAAGAGCGACAAGCTCAAGCCCCTCACCGGGCTGACCCTGGCGGAAGCCGCCAAGCAACGCGGTACCAGTGCCGAGGACACCGTGGTCGACCTGATCGTCGAGGACGACTACCGGGTCGACACCGCGTACTTCCTGATGAGCGAGGACAACGTCGAACTGGGCCTGCGCCAGCCGTGGGTGAGCCTGGGCTCGGACGCCGAGTCGTCGGCGCCGGAAGGCGTGTTCCTCAAGTCGAGCACGCACCCGCGCGCCTATGGCAACTTCGCCCGCTTCCTCGGCCATTACGTACGCGACCAGAAGCTGATGCCGCTGGAACAGGCCGTGTTCCGCCTGACCGGGCTGCCCGCGCGCAACTGGAAGCTCAAGGACCGCGGTTGCCTCGCGGTTGGCTGCTACGCCGACATCGCGGTGTTCGACCCGGCCGCGATTCGGGACAACGCCACGTTTGCCAAGCCGATGCAGTACGCGACCGGCGTCAGCGACGTATTCGTCAACGGCGTGCAGGTGCTGCGCGGCGGCGAGCACACCGGTGCCAAGCCCGGACGCGTGGTGCGCGGGCCGGGCTGGCAGGGCACGACACAGGCGAAACCATGACCGAGGCGCTTGTGCTGGCGCCGGTCGACGCGCGCCAGCGCCTTCACACGCTCGATGTCCTGCGCGGATTCGCGCTGTTCGGCATCGCGCTGATGAACGTCGAGTACTTCGGCCGCCCGCTGGCCGATGTCGGCAGCGGCGTCGATCCGTCCCAGGCCGGGCTCGACTACGCCCTGTCGCGGCTGATCTATGTATTCGTGCAGGGCAAGTTCTGGATCCTGTTCTCGCTGCTGTTCGGCATGGGCTTCGCGCTGATGGCCACGCGCGCGCAGGCGGCCGGCGGCGGATTTCCCAAACTGTACGTGCGCCGCAGCCTCGGCCTGCTGGCGATCGGACTGGTGCACGCACTGGCGATCTGGGCCGGCGACATCCTCGTCACCTACGCCATCGGCGCGTTGTTGTTGCTGCTGTTCCGCGACGCATCGCCGCAGAAGCAGGGGCGCCTCGGCGCGCTGCTGTACGGCGCACCGGTCCTGGGCCTGTTGCTGATGTCGGTGGTCATGCTGGCCATGCACGCTGCCGGCTCTACCGCAGGCGACCATGCCGACGCCGCGCATGAGGCTGCCGAGCAGGCCGCGCGGGCCGCGGAGATCGCGGCCTACTCCACTGGCTCGTGGTGGCAGGCGACCGCCGTCCGCGCGCAGTACCTGTTGACCCACGTCCCGGAGATGCTGGTGTTCGAGTGCTTCGCCCTCGGCATCTTCCTGATCGGTGCCTGGCTGCTTCGCTGCGGCGCAATCTCCGACCCGACCGCGCACGCGGCGCTCTACCGCCACCTGCGCCGCTTCGCCCTGCCGGCCGGAGTGGTGCTGGCGCTGCTCAGCGCGTCGGTGACCGTGCACCTGGACTGGAAGGACGACAGCGCGCACGCGATGCTGGCGATGGCGCTGATGCTGGCCGCCAGCCCGCTGATGAGCTTGGGCTACCTGGCGCTGGTCGTCGGCGCGCTGCAGACGGCCGCCGGCGCGCGCGTGCTCGGCCTGCTCGCACCCGCCGGGCGGATGGCGCTCAGCAATTACCTGCTGCAGTCGCTGGTGGGTACCTGGCTGTTCTACGGTCATGGGCTGGGGCTGTGGGGCAGCGTGCCGCGGCGCTGGCAGGTGGCCGGCGTGGTGGTCGGATTCGCACTGCAAGTGCTGCTCAGCCGGGTCTGGCTGGCGTACTTCCGCCATGGTCCGGCCGAATGGCTCTGGCGGGCATGGACGTATCGGCACTTTCCAGCGATGCGCGCACGCTGATCACTGCGCCA
The DNA here is from genome assembly GCF_042649405.1 of Lysobacter sp. GCM10012299. Lineage (NCBI taxonomy): Bacteria > Pseudomonadati > Pseudomonadota > Gammaproteobacteria > Lysobacterales > Lysobacteraceae > Lysobacter > Lysobacter sp. GCM10012299. The sequence continues at coordinate 571,314 of NZ_JBHRZC010000001.1, forward strand.
GGGATCAAAACGCAACAATCGAGAAGACCTTCGTCTGATGGCCGAGCCTACCCAAGCGTCTAAACTTGCCCCCATGGAACAACGCGAAGATGTCCTGATCGTCGGCGCCGGCGTGATTGGCCTGGCCTGCGCCCTGGCCCTGCTCGAAACCGGCCGCAGCGTGCGCGTCATCGATGCCGGCCGCATCGGCGGCGGCAGTTCGCACGGCAACTGCGGCACGATCACGCCCAGCCATGCGCCGCCGCTGGCCGCACCCGGCGTGGTGCTGAAGGCGCTGCGCTGGATGCTGACCCCGGACGCACCGCTGTACGTGCGGCCGCGCTTCGACCCGCGCCTGTGGTCGTGGCTGCTGCGCTTCGCCCTGCGCTGCAACGAGCGCGACTGGCGCGCCAGCGCGGTCGCCAAGTCGGCGATCCTCAACGACTCGCGCGCGCGACTGGCGCAATGGGTCCAGCAGTATTCGCTGGCGTGCGAGTTCGCCCCGTCCGGCGAGGACTATATCTTCCGCACCCAGGACTATTTCGAGCACACGCTCGAAGAGGTCGGCCTGCTGCGCGAACTGGGCGTTTCGGTCGATGTGGTCGAAGGCCGCGCCTACGAGGCGATGGAGCCGGCGCTCAAGCCCGGCCTGGCCGGCGCGATCCGCTTCAATGGCGATGCCGTGCTGCGGCCGGACCGCTATGTCGCCGAGCTGGCGCGGGTGGTGCGCGAGCGTGGCGGCACCATCGTCGAGGACTGTGCGTTCATCGGCGTCGAACACGAACAGGGCGGCGTGCGCGTGACGACCTCGCAGGGGCGACTGACGGCGACGGACGTGGTCATGGCGCTCGGCGCGTGGTCACCGAAGCTGGCCGATGCCATCGGCGCACCGGCGCTGAAGCGCACCATGCAACCGGGCAAGGGCTACTCGATCACCTATTCATCGCCGCCGCTGGTGCCCAGGCGCCCGCTGGTGCTGCGCGAGCGCCAGGTCTGCGTGACGGCCTGGGGCAGCGGCTACCGCCTCGGCAGCACCATGGAATTCAGCGGCTTCGACGACAGCCTCAACCCGCGCCGGCTGGCGGCGCTGGAGCGCGGCGCCGGCGAGTACCTGCACGAGCCGGTCGGCGCGCAGAAGCAGGAGCAGTGGTTCGGCTGGCGCCCGATGAGCTGCGACGACGTGCCGATCATCGGCCAGGTGCCGGGGCGTGATCACATCTGGTTGGCGACCGGTCACGGCATGATGGGCGTCAGCATGAGTTCGGCGACCGGCCAGCTGGTCGCCGACCTGATCGCGGGGCATCAACCGGCGATCGATCCTGCGCCCTTCCGCATCGAGCGATTCGAATGAATGCCAAGCCCGCCACCAGCGAATTCGACCTCATCGTGATCGGGGGCGGATCCGGTGGCCTGGCAGGGGCCTTCCGCGCCGCCGAACATGGCGCACGCGTGGCACTGCTCGAACCGCACCTGCTCGGCGGCACCTGCGTCAATGTCGGCTGCGTGCCGAAGAAGGCGATGTGGCTGGCCGCGGAGGTTGCCAGCAAGCTGGCCATGGCCCCGACGCTGGGATTTCCGGTGCAGCCGGCACCGTTGAACTGGCCAGATTTCATCGTCCACCGTGAGCGCTACATCGAAGGCATCCACGCCAGCTACCGGCGCCGCCTGGATGCGGCCGGCATCGTGCTCGCGCCGATGCGCGCGCACCTGGTCGATGCAAACACCGTCGAGTGCGAGAACGGCGCGCGGCTGCGGGCGCGCCACCTGCTCATCGCCACCGGCGGGCGACCGGAGCGACCGGACATTCCCGGCGCCCACCTGGGTGCCGTTTCCGACGATTTCTTCCAGTGGCGCGCCGCGCCCGGGCGCGTGGCCATCGTCGGTGGCGGTTACATCGCGGTGGAACTGGCCGGCGTACTGCAGGCGCTGGGCAGCCGCGTCGAGATGTTCGTGCGCGGCCCGCACCTGCTCAGGGGCTTCGATCATGAGGTGGTCGAGCAGCTGACCGAAGACTACCGCCAGTCCGGCGTACGCCTGCACTTCGGCCAGACCCTCGTCGCCGTCGAGGCGGACGCTGGCGGCGTGCGCCTGCGCGATGCCGATGGCAGCGCCAGCGAACGGTTCGATGCATTGCTGTTCGCTACCGGGCGCCAACCCAATAGCGAACGCATGGGCCTGGAGGCGGTGGGCGTTGCCACCGATGCGGACGGCCACATCGTCGTCAACGAGCGCCATGAAACGACGGTCGACGGCGTGTACGCCGTCGGCGACATCACCGCCAATGCACAGCTAACGCCGGTCGCGATCGCCGCTGCGCGGCGCCTGATGGACCGCGTCTACGGTGGCAGCCACGCCGTGCTGGACCAGCGCGACATCCCGACGGTGGTGTTTTCGCATCCACCGTTCGGCCAGGTCGGCTTGACCGAGGCCGAGGCCAGTGCCGAGCACGGTGAGACGGACGTGCACGTCTATCGCGCCGCGTTCCGGCCGATGCTTCACGCGCTGGCCGATGTGCCGCAGCGCAGCCTGTTCAAGCTCGTCTGCGTCGGCGACGACCGCCGCGTGGTCGGCATCCACCTGATGGGCGAAGCGGCCGACGAGATCCTGCAAGGGTTCGCGGTCGCCCTCAAGCGTGGCATCACCCTGCAGGATCTGCGCGATACCGTGGCGATCCATCCCACCAGCGCCGAGGAAGTGGTGCTGATGCGCTGACAAGCGCGGTTACCGGACATTGAAATGAACGACGACATCTACACCCTGCATCGCGGCACCGCGCCGCTGCTGGTCAGCCTTCCGCACGACGGCAGCCACATCCCGCAAGACCTGGCCGCGCGCATGACAGAACGCGCGCGGATTGCACCCGACACCGACTGGCACGTGTCGATCCTCTACGACTTCGCGCGTGAACTCGGGGCATCGATCATCGTTCCGCGCCATTCGCGCTACGTCGTCGACCTCAATCGTCCGCCGGACGACACCTCGCTGTACCCCGGCCAGAACACCACCGGCCTGTGCCCGGCGGTGCAGTTCACCGGCGAGCCGGTGTACCTGGAAGGACAGGCGCCATCGCCCGACGAAGTCGCCCTGCGCGTGGACACTTACTGGCGCCCGTACCACGAAGCACTGCGCGCCGAGCTCGACCGCATCCATGGCCAGCACGGCAGCGTGGTGCTGTGGGAAGGGCATTCGATCCGCGGCAGCGGCCTGCCGTTCCTGTTCGAGGGCCGGCTGCCCGACCTCAACCTGGGCACGTCCGCCGGTGCCAGTTGCGCGCCGGCGCTGCAGCACCGGCTCGAAGCGGTGCTGGCGTCGCAGGACGAGTACGACTTCGTCGTCAACGGCCGCTTCAAGGGCGGTTACATCACCCGCCACTACGGTGAGCCGGCGCGTGGCATCGATGCCGTGCAGATGGAGATCAGCCAGCGCAACTACATGGACGAGGACAGCTTCGCCTACGACGCCGGCAAGGCCGGGCACCTGCGCAAGCTGCTGATGGCGCTGTTGCAGGCCACTCTGAAGCGATGAAGGCGGACGCGTGACCGACGCAGCCGTGCTGACAGCGGCACAGGCACGGGCGCTGCACCTCGCCGCGCAGGGCCTGGCCGCTCGTCCGCGCCGGCGCGCGGGCAAGGCCGACCTGCTCGCGGCCATCAAGCGCATGCAACTGCTGCAGATCGACACCATCCACGTCGTCGCACGCAGCCCGTACCTGGTGCTTTTCTCCCGCGTCGGCCCCTACCCGGCGCAGTGGCTGGACGAGTTGCTGGCGCAGCGCGAGATCTTCGAGACCTGGGCCCACGAGGCCTGTTTCGCGCCGTGCAGCGATTACACGCTGCTGCGCAGTGCGATAGAGCATCGGGACCACCACTGGGCCATCCGCAATGCCCGCCGCCGCCAGGCCGAGCACGGTGCGGACATCGCACGACTGCTCGCGCACGTGCGTGAGCGCGGCGCAGTGAAGGCGGCCGATTTCGAGCGCGAAGCCGGCAGCGGCACGGGCGGCGGCTGGTGGCAATGGAAGGACGAGAAACTGTGGCTGGAAACCGCGTTCGCACTGGGCGAGCTGATGGTCAGCCGGCGCGAGAACTTCCATCGCGTCTACGACCTTGCCGAACGCGTGATCGGCCAGGTGCAGCCGGACTGGGACAGCGCCACGGTCGCGACCGATCTGGCCCGGCGTGAGTTGTTGCTCAAGTCGGTGCGCGCGCTCGGTGTCACCCAGGCGCGCTGGATTGCCGACTACTACCGCCTGCGTCCACGCCTGCGCGACAGCGACCTCGATGCGCTGGTGGAAGAGGGCGCCTTGCTGCGGGTCGAGGTCAGGGGCTGGCAGGCGCCGGGTTACGTGCATCGCGATCTTGCGCCGCAGCTGGCGCTGGCGTGCGCCGGTCGCCTGCGCGCGACGCACGCCACGCTGCTGTCGCCATTCGATCCGGTGGTATGGGATCGCGAGCGCGCCAGCGAGTTCTTCGGCTTCGACTACACACTGGAGTGCTATACGCCGGAGCCCAAGCGCCGCTACGGCTACTTCGTGCTGCCGATCCTGGTCGGCGGCCGCCTGGTCGGCAGGCTCGACGCCAAGGCGCACCGGCGCGAGGGCGTGTTCGAGGTCAAGGCGCTGTATCTGGAAGAAGGGGGCGTCGCCGACGAAGCGCTGGCGCAGTCCGTGGCCCGCGCGATCGACGACTGCGCGCGCTGGCACCAGACGCCGCGGATGACACTGGGACGTTGTCGACCGGCCGCATTCGCGCGGCTGCTGAAGACGCAACTCGCCGCGATGCGCTGAGCGCGCACCGCGGCGAGCTTCCGGCTATTTGGCGGTGCCGGCCGAAGCGGCGCCTGCACCCGGACCGATGTTCTGGTTGAGGAAGGCCTCGATGCGCTTGTACACCTCGGTGCGGTTTTCCGGCTTGTAGAAGCCGTGGCCTTCGCCCTTGACCACCATGGTGTCGACCTTGACCCCGGCGTTGCGGAAGCCGGCGACCATCGCATCGAATTGATCCATCGGCACCTGCCGGTCAACGGAGCCATGAATCAGCATCACCGGCACCTTGATCTTATCGGCGTTGCGCGCCGGCGAGTTGGCGATCAGTTCGGCCGGGTCACTGCCCAGGGCCAGCTCCAGGTAGTCCTTGCCGACTTCGAACGCCTGGATGTTGCCGACCTTCTTCATCAGCGGAAGGTCGTATATGCCGGCGGTGCCGATTGCGCAGCGGTAGAGGTCAGGGTAGCGGATCGGATTCATCAACGAGGCGTAGCCGCCGAAGCTGCCGCCATATGTGCAGATGCGGCTCGAGTCGACGAGTTTCTGGTCGATGGCCCAGCGCACGCCGTCGGCAATGTCGTCCATCATCTTGCCGCCCCATTGGCGGTAGCCGGAACGAACGAAGTCGATGCCGCGATTGCCTGATCCGCGGAAGTTGACCTGCAGCACGGCGTAGCCGCGACTGGCCAGGAACTGGACGTCGCGGTTGTACTCCCACGCGTCGAAGATGCCGTGCGGACCGCCGTGTGGCATCACGACCAGCGGCTGTGGGCCCTGGCTGCCGGGCGGCGCGGTGTACAGGCCATGCAGGGTGAGACCATCACGCGAGGCAAAGGTGATCGGTCGCGTCTGCGCCATGCGCCCGGCCTGGATCCATGGCTGCATCTCGTTGATCAGCTGGATCTGGCTGGTCTTGCGATCGAACACGTAATAGCCACCCGGCGTGCGGTCGCTGCCGGTCTGGAACAGCACCTTGCTGTTGTCCTGGCTGAATTGCGTCATCCACACCAGCTGGCCTGGGAACGCCTTCATCAGTCCGGCATGCAGCCGCGCCCACTCCGATGTCGTGTCCAGGTACTGCACGCTCGGCGAGGGCGTGTTGTAGACGACCGCAAAGGGTGCGCCGTCATGACCCGCGCGCATCACCGCGGCAAACGGTCCGCCGTTGCTGCCACCCGGAAGCTCTGCGCTGATGTCGATATCGTCGCGTCCTGCCAGCTTGGTGCGCGTGCCAGCGGACAAGCTCACGCGGTAGAGCTGGGCTGGTTCGCGTTTGTCCGAGATCAGTGCGTAGGCAGTGTCGTCGTCGGCATCCACGTGCAAAAGGTGCATGGAGAAACCGGCCAGGGTCGGCGGCACCGGCGTCCACTCCTTGTCGTCCGGTTTCGGGCGATAGGCGAGATACGGCTTGTAGATCTCCGGGTCGCCAATCACGCGTAGCCGTGCGCGACCCTTGCCGTCAAAATCGAAGTCCGCCGCCTGCGGCGAGAACTCGACCTGACGGCGTTCGCCCGTGGCGGTGTTGACGCGATACAGCGTCGTTGGCATGGCCTCGTCGTGCGGCGACCACCATGCGGTGTAATTGACCACGGCCATTCCTGGCTCGGAATCGAGTAGTTTCACGATCCACGCGAAACCCTCGTCCTTGCGACGCCCCCCGACGACGCCGTCGTCCTCGATGTATGCAAAGAGGATCTGCTGCTTCTTTCCGGTGATGTCGGCGGAAACCAGCTCGCCCTGGCTGACCGGCTGCGCCTTCATGGGCTCCATTCTTGCGCGCGAGACCACGATGCGGTCAGGGCTGGTCCAGACCACGTCCGTCACGTGCTGGCGTTTGCCGAAGCTCAGGGCCTGGGTCTTGCCGCTACCGTCGAGCGCGACAATCAGCAACTGGGTCTCGTCGCCATTCGCGGCTGGCACCGACATCGCCACATGGCGACCATCCGGCGCAAGCGCGACTTCATACACTTCGTCCAGACGGGCGAAATCCTCGACCGGAAGCGCCTGCGCCGCTGCCACGACGGGCAGCATGGATACCAAACCGGCAATCAGCCGGCGACTCATTGCGTGCATCGGTTGGCCCTCCCCAAGGCCTGGCGATCTGCCGAAGCATATATCGCCAGGCGGCTCCTGCGGGGGAGGGGCGTCAGACTTCCAGCGTCGCCAGGTCGCCCTTGGTTTCCAGCCACTGCTTGCGGTCGCCGGCGCGCTTCTTGGCCAGCAGCATGTCCATCAGCGAGTGCGTCTGCACGTCGTCGTCGACGGTCAGTTGCACCAGGCGGCGGGTGTCGGGGTGGATGGTCGACTCGCGCAGCTGCGACGGGTTCATCTCACCCAGGCCCTTGAAGCGGGTGGTGTTGACCTGGCCGCTGAAGCCCTTCTTGCGGTCGCCCTTCTCGCGCTCGATCTTCTCCAGCAGGATCCGCTTCTCTTCTTCATCGAGCGCGTAGAACACCTGCTTGCCCACGTCGACACGGAACAGCGGCGGCATCGCCACGAACACGTGGCCGGCCGAGACCAGCGACGGGAAGTGCTTGAGGAACAGCGCCGTCAACAGGGTGGCGATGTGCAGGCCGTCGGAGTCGGCGTCGGCGAGGATGATGACCTTGCCGTAGCGCAGGCCCGACAGGTCGTCCTTGCCCGGGTCGCAACCGATCGCGACGGCCAGGTCGTGTACTTCCTGCGAGGCCAGCACACTGCCGGAAGCCACTTCCCAGGTGTTGAGGATCTTGCCGCGCAGCGGCAGGATCGCCTGGAAGTCCTTGTCACGGGCCTGGCGCGCGCTGCCGCCGGCCGAGTCGCCTTCCACCAGAAAGAGTTCTGTGCGCGACAGGTCCTGGCTGCTGCAGTCGGCCAGCTTGCCGGGCAGGGCGGGGCCTTGGGTGATCTTCTTGCGGACGACCTGCTTCTCGGTCTTCAGTCGTGCGCTGGCGCGCTCGATCGCCAGCTGGGCGATCCGCTCGCCCATCTCGGTGTGCTGGTTGAGCCACAGCGAAAATGCATCGTGCGCGGCGCCTTCCACGAAGCCAGCGGCCTGGCGCGACGATAGCCGCTCCTTGGTCTGGCCGCTGAACTGCGGGTCGGTCATCTTGATGCTGAGCACGAAGGCGACACGATCCCAGACGTCTTCCGGCGCCAGCTTGACGCCACGCGGCAGCAGGTTGCGGAAGTCGCAGAACTCGCGCAGCGCATCGGTGAAGCCGGTGCGCAGGCCGTTGACGTGCGTGCCGTGCTGCGCGGTCGGGATCAGGTTGACGTAGCTCTCCTGCACCAGCTCGCCTTCCGGGACCCACGCCACCGCCCAGTCGGCAGTCTCGGTGTCCTTGGAAAGCTTGCCGACGAACAGGTCCGGCGGCAGCAGCTCGCGGTCACTCAGCTCGCCGCGCAGGTAATCACGCAGGCCATCTTCGTAGTACCACTCGTTGCGTTCGTCGCTGGCCTCGTCATGCAGGCGCACCGTCAGGCCCGGGCACAGCACGGCCTTGGCGCGCAGCAGGTGGCGCAGCGAGCGCAGGTTGAACTTGGGCGTGTCGAAGTACTTAGGGTCGGGCCAGAAGTGCACGCGCGTGCCGGTGTTCTTCTTGCCGACGGTGCCGATGACTTCCAGCGGCGTGGCGCGGTCGCCATCCTTGAAGGTCATGCGGTACTCGTTGCCGTCGCGCTTGATGCGCACGTCGACCAGCGTCGACAGGGCATTGACCACGCTGACGCCGACGCCGTGGAGGCCGCCGGAGAAGGTGTAGTTCTTGTTGCTGAACTTGCCGCCGGCGTGCAGGCGCGTGAGGATCAGTTCCACGCCCGGGATCTTCTCCTCGGGGTGGATGTCCACCGGCATGCCGCGGCCGTCGTCGCCGACCGAGCAGCTGCCGTCGCTGTGCAGCGTGACGTCGATGAAACGGGCGTGGCCGGCCAGCGCCTCGTCTACCGCGTTGTCGATGACCTCCTGCGCCAGATGGTTCGGGCGCGTGGTGTCGGTATACATGCCGGGGCGGCGCTTGACGGGGTCAAGGCCGGAGAGGACTTCGATGTCTGCGGCGTTGTAGCGGCTGCTCATTCTCAGTGCGTCGGAAGTGGGGGCTTATTCCGACAGCGCTTCAAGCGGGCTGCCGGTGTACGGGTTGAAGCGGTAGCTGCCGGGGAATTCCTGGCCGGTGAGCGGATCGTGCTGCGGGGTCAGCAGGCTGCCCAGCGGGGTGGTGAAATCGTACCGCGCCTGGCCCAGCTTCACCGTCACCGTGCCAGTGGCCAGCGGATCGGCCAGGGCCTTGCCGTCCTTGCCCTTGCCCGGGAACACGAAGAAATGGAGGTTGGTGCCCAGCTGGCCGATCATGCTCCCCAGGATCGGTTTGAGCACGCCGAATATCATCGTCACCTTCGGATCGAGCTTCTCCGGGGCGATCGGCTGGTAATCCTTGCCGTCGGCACCGCGCAGGAGGAGCGACTCGCGCAGCTGGTCCTCGTTCATGAAACTGTCGATGCCCAGCTTGCCGACTTTTCCGTTCACCGCTGCGATCACGGTGTACTGGCGGAACAGCGCCGCGATTTCCTTCATCGCCTCGCCATCCCCGTCCTTGCTGCGTGACGACGATGCCAGCCAGAACTGCGCCGGCAGCCACCACACCAGGTCGACCGTCTCGTTGTTGGCACTGGTCTGCTGGGTGTCGCTGGTGAGCTTGTTGACCTGGATCTTTTCCGGCGGCAGCGGCTTGAGATCCCCGGCCGGGGCAGCGAAGGAGCAGGCGAGCAGGAGCGGCAAGGCAAGCAGACGAATCATGTGCACGACGGAGTTCCCCCTGTGGAACAGTCTGTTGAAGCGGCCGGTTGGCGGCCCCTTGTGGCGTGTTCGAGCGGCGAGGATGCCATGCCGCGGCACGCGGTCAAGCGCGCCGGCGCGGATCTGATTTGTCAACGCAACGTTCAGCGGTCAGCATGGCGCGCAAGGGTAGGGTGGCCGCAGGCTCCAGCCTGCAAGACGCATCGAGGAGACACCAATGAACATCCGCAAGCTTCTGCTTCCGACTGCCATCGCCGCCGCGCTGGCCCTGCCGTCCGCATTCGCGCAGGACACCCAGGCCGACGCCAAGGCCCGGGAACAGGCGGCGCAGGCCCAGAAGGCCAATGCCGACCAGTCGGGCAAGGCCAGCAAGGCCGACAAGGCCCAGTCGCAATCGGACGCCGACAAGGCGGGCAAGAAGGACAAGTCCAAGTCCCGCCCCGAGGTCGAGCCCGAGGAAGAGGACGACCGCTGAGCCGTTCGGCTCAAAAGGTCTGACCTGCAACGCCCCGGTTCGCCGGGGCGTTGCCGTTTCAGGGGGCGAGTGGTCCTTCGACTTCGGCGCTTTGCGCCTACGCTCAGGACGAACGGTGGCGCGGGGATTCCGTTCGTCCTGAGCGTAGGCCGCAGGCCGAAGTCGAAGGACCGCCTCCAGCGCGTCTGAACGGCCCTGCGGCGCCCGGACGGCTCGCCGGAAAGCGACTCAGCCTGTAGACTATGGCTTTCCAGCGGTAGCAAAACCATGACTCCCCTGATTTTCGTCACCGGCGGCGTGGTGTCCTCGCTTGGCAAGGGCATTGCGGCAGCCTCGCTGGCGGCCATCCTCGAAGCACGCGGCCTGCGCGTGACGATGATGAAGCTCGACCCCTACATCAACGTCGATCCGGGCACGATGAGCCCGTTCCAGCACGGCGAGGTGTACGTCACCGACGACGGCGCCGAGACCGACCTGGACCTGGGCCACTACGAGCGCTACCTGCGCAACCGGCTCAGTCGCAAGAATTCCATCACCACCGGTCGCATCTACGACAACGTGATCCGCAAGGAGCGCCGCGGCGACTACCTGGGCGGCACCGTGCAGGTGATCCCGCACATCACCGACGAGATCAAGCGCTGCATCATCGAGGCCACCGAAGGCTTCGACGTGGCCCTGGTCGAGGTGGGCGGCACGGTTGGCGACATCGAGTCGCTGCCGTTCCTCGAGGCCATCCGCCAGATCCGCAGCGAGCGCGGTTCGGAAGGCGCGTTGTTCATGCACCTGACCCTGGTGCCGTACATCGCCGCCGCCGGCGAGCTCAAGACCAAGCCGACCCAGCACTCGGTCAAGGAACTGCGTTCGATCGGCATCCAGCCCGACGTGCTGCTGTGCCGCAGCGAGCAGCCGCTGCCCGACAGCGAGCGCCGCAAGATCGCGCTGTTCACCAACGTCCCCGAGCGCGCCGTCATTTCGGCCGTCGACCTGGACAACATCTACAAGATGCCGCGCCGCTTCCACGAGGAAGGCCTGGACACGATCGTGCTCGACCGCCTGCGCATCAACGCCGGCCCGGCCGACCTGACCGAATGGGACGAAGTGGTCGATGCCAGCGAGCATCCGGTCGACGAAGTCCGCATCGCCGTGGTCGGCAAGTACATCGACCACCAGGACGCCTACAAGTCGCTCGCCGAGGCCCTCAAGCACGGCGGCCTGCGCCAGCGCACCAAGGTCAAGCTGAAGTGGCTGGAGTCGAGCGAGATCGAGGAGCAGGGCGTGGCCTCGTTGAAGGACGTCGACGGCATCCTCGTGCCGGGCGGCTTCGGCGACCGCGGTTTCGAAGGCAAGGTGCTCACCGCCAAGTTCGCGCGTGAGGCTGGCGTGCCGTACTTCGGCATCTGCTACGGCATGCAGGCGGCGGTGGTCGACGTTGCCCGCCACCTCGGCGGCCTCGATGGCGCCAACAGCACCGAGAACGACAAGGCCAGCCCGCATCCGGTCATCGGCCTGATCACCGAGTGGCGCACTGCCACCGGCGAGATCGAACGCCGCAGCGAGGACAGCGACCTGGGCGGCACCATGCGCCTGGGCCTGCAGGAGCAGCGCCTGAAGCCGGCGACGCTGGCGCGCGAGGTCTACGGCGCCGACGTGGTCGCCGAGCGTCATCGCCACCGCTACGAGTTCAACAACCGCTACCGCAGCCAGCTCGAGGATGCCGGCCTGGTGATCTCGGCCAAGTCGATGGACGACTTGCTGGTGGAAATGGTCGAACTGCCGCGCGACAAGCACCCGTGGTTCCTGGCCTGCCAGGCGCACCCGGAGTTCCTGTCGACGCCGCGCGACGGCCACCCGTTGTTCATCGGTTTCGTCCGCGCCGCGCGCGAGCACAAGGCGCAGGCCGGCGGCCGGCTGCTGAAGGAAGCCACTGCGTGACGGCTGCGGCCGCATTCGCCACGTCGTCCCGGCGCAAGCCGGGACCCACCTTGACGTTGTCTTTGGCCGTCGTTCGCAGGGATGGCGCCACCAGGAGTGATGCATGAAACTCTGCGGATTCGAAGCCGGTCTCGACCAGCCCTTCTTCCTGATCGCCGGCCCGTGCGTGATCGAGTCGATGCAGTTGCAGCTCGACGTCGCCGGCAAGCTCAAGGAGATTACTTCCGAGCTGGGCATCAACTTCATCTTCAAGTCTAGCTTCGACAAGGCCAACCGCACCTCTGGCACCAGCTTCCGCGGCCCCGGCCTGGAAGAGGGCCTGAAGGTGCTGGCCGAAGTGAAGAAGCAGATCGGCGTGCCGGTCCTGACCGACGTGCACGAGTACACGCCGATGAACGAGGTCGCCAGCGTCGTCGACGTGCTGCAGACCCCGGCGTTCCTCTGCCGCCAGACCGACTTCATCCAGAACGTGGCGCGCACCGGCCTGCCGGTGAACATCAAGAAGGGCCAGTTCCTCTCGCCGTGGGAGATGAAGCACGTCACCAACAAGGCCAAGGCCACCGGCAACGAGCTGATCATGGCCTGCGAGCGCGGCGCCAGCTTCGGCTACAACAACCTGGTCTCGGACATGCGCTCGCTGAGCGTGATGCGCGACACCGGCTGCCCGGTGGTGTTCGACGCGACCCACTCGGTGCAGCTGCCCGGCGGCGCCGACGGCAAGAGCGGCGGCCAGCGCGAGTTCGTGCCGGTGCTGGCGCGCGCGGCGATGGCGGTCGGCATTGCCGGCATCTTCATGGAAACCCATCCGGTGCCGGACGAGGCCCTGTCCGACGGCCCCAACGCCTGGCCGCTGCCGAAGATGCGCGCGCTGCTGGAGACGCTCAAGCAGCTCGACGAGATCACCAAGCGCAACGGATTCCTGGAATCCGACGCCTGACCATGCCGGGCGCAGCCGACCCTTGCGGCGTCTTCTGCGACCCCTGGCGAGCGCCGCGACCGCGCGGCGCCGGCCCAACTCGGCTATCGTCCCCGGCTGGCGCCTGTCCGGCCACCGTGCCCTTTGACCACACCCCTCTTTGACCACACCTTCGACGACATGACCACGACCATCGCCAAAGTCCACGCCCGCGAGATCCTCGACAGCCGCGGCAATCCCACGCTCGAAGCCGAGGTCACCCTGGCCGACGGCAGCTTCGGTCGCGCGATGGTGCCGTCCGGCGCCTCCACCGGCACCAAGGAAGCAGTCGAGCTGCGCGACGGCGACAAGACCCGTTACCTGGGCAAGGGCGTGCGCAAGGCGGTCGAGAACGTCAACGGTGCGATCGCCACCGCGCTGGCCGGTTTCGATGGCGCCGACCAGGCCGGCCTCGACCGCCGCCTGATCGACCTCGACGGCACCGAGAACAAGGGCCGCCTGGGCGCCAACGCGCTGCTCGGCGTGTCGATGGCCAATGCCCACGCCATGGCCGCCTCGAAGAAGCTGCCGCTGTGGAAGTACCTGGCCGGTGGCCGCGAGGCCGTGCTGCCGGTGCCGATGATGAACATCATCAATGGCGGTGCGCACGCCGACAACAACGTCGACCTGCAGGAATTCATGATCCTGCCGGTGGGCGTGGACAACTTCGCCGAAGCGCTGCGCGCCGGCACCGAGGTGTTCCATGCGCTCAAGTCGGTGCTCAAGGGCCGCGGCCTGAGCACGGCGGTGGGCGACGAGGGCGGTTTCGCACCCGACCTGCGCAGCAATGAGGAAGCGCTGGAAACCATCCTCGAAGCGATCGGCAAGGCCGGTTACAAGGCCGGCGAAGACATCCTGCTCGGCCTCGACGTCGCCTCCAGCGAGTTCTTCGAGAACGGCAAGTACAACCTCACCGGCGAAGGCAAGCGCCTGACCAGCGAGCAGTTCGTCGACTTCCTCGCCAACTGGGCCGCGCAGTACCCGATCATCACCATCGAAGACGGCATGGCCGAGAACGACTGGGCCGGCTGGAAGCTGCTGACCGAGCGCATCGGCAACAAGGTGCAGCTGGTCGGCGACGACCTGTTCGTGACCAACCCCAAGATCTTCCAGGAAGGCATCGACAAGGGCGTGGCCAACGCCATCCTGATCAAGGTCAACCAGATCGGCACGCTGACCGAGACCCTGGAAGCGATCGCGATGGCCGACGCCAACCGCTACGCCTCGATCGTCTCGCACCGTTCGGGCGAAACCGAGGACACCACCATCGCCGACATCTCGGTCGCCACCACCGCGACCCAGATCAAGACCGGCTCGCTGTGCCGCAGCGACCGCGTCGCCAAGTACAACCAGCTGCTGCGCATCGAAGAGCAGCTGGGTGCCGCGGCGAAGTACGCCGGCCGCGACGCCTTCATCTCGCTCAAGCGCTGAGCCGGGAGACCCGGCGCATGCGCGGCTTGCGACTGCTGCTGCTGGCACTGGCCGGGTTGCTGGTGTTCCTGCAGTACCGGCTGTGGGTGGGCGAGGGCGGCAGCCGCTCGGTCGCCCGCCTGCAGCAGCAGGTGCAGCAGCAGGCGCACGAGAACAAGGGCATGCAGCAGCGCAACGACGCCCTCGCCGCCGAAGTCGAGGACCTCAAGTCCGGCGAGGCGGCGGTCGAGGAGCGTGCGCGCAGCGAGCTGGGCATGATCAAGCCGGGCGAAACCTTCTACCGCGTGGTCGAGCCGGAAGGCGCGGCGCCGGCCCCGGCGCCGGACGAAAGCACCGAGCCCAAACCCGAGTGACCACGAGTGACCAAGTGATCTGGGCCGTGATTCCCGCAGCAGGTCGCGGCTCGCGCTTTGGTGGCGAGACGCCCAAGCAGTACCTCGAAATCGCCGGCCGTCCGTTGATCGCGCACGCGCTCGATGCGCTGCTCTCGCACCCGCGCGTTGCCGGTGCCATGGTCGCGTTGTCGAAGAACGACGCGCTCTGGCCCGGCTGGGCCAACCTGCACGGCAAGCCGGTGCTGCGCTGCGTCGGCGGCGGCGAGCGCGCCGATTCGGTGCTGGCGGCATTGCAGGCGCTCCCGGCCGACGTCGGCGACGACACGCTGGTGCTGGTGCACGATGCGGCACGGCCCAACCTGCGCAGTGAAGACCTCGATCGCCTGATCGCAGCGGCCAGTGCCCATGCCGACGGCGCCATCCTGGGCGCTCCGGTCCGCGACACGCTCAAGCGTGCCGACGCCGCGGCACATATCGCCGCGACCGAGCCACGCGAGCGGCTGTGGCGCGCGTTCACGCCGCAGGCGTTCCGTCGTGGCGCCCTGACGGCCGCGCTGGAACAGGCGCAGGCGGCGGGCATCGTGGTCACCGACGAGGCGATGGCGATGGAGCGCACCGGCGCCCACCCGGCGCTGGTCGAAGGACGCGAGGACAACCTCAAGGTGACGACGCCGGCCGACCTGGCATTGGCGAGCTACCTGATTTCCAACAGATGACTGACCCCATGAACATCCGCATCGGCCAGGGTTTCGACGTCCACGCCTTCGGCGAAGGCGACCACGTCATGCTCGGCGGCGTGCGCGTACCGCACGAGCGCGGCATCGTCGCCCACTCCGATGGCGACGTGGTCATCCACGCGCTGTGCGACGCGATGCTCGGCGCACTCGCGCTGGGCGACATCGGCCAGCACTTCCCGCCGAGCGATCCGCAATGGAAGGGCGCCGACAGTCGCGCGTTCCTGCGCCACTGCCAGGCATCGATCCAGGAGCGCGGCTGGCAACTCGGCAACGCCGACATCACCGTCATCTGCGAACGCCCCAAGGTCGGCCCGCATGCGGCGGCGATGCGGAAGCGCTTGGCAGCCGATCTTGGCCTGGCCGAGGACGCGGTGAGCATCAAGGCCACCACCACCGAGAAGCTTGGCTTCACCGGTCGCGGCGAAGGCATCGCGGCGATGGCGGTGTGCCTGCTGGTGCGCGCGTGAGCACGCAGGAGCCGGTGCTGCCGCGTGCGCACGGGCCTGCCGTGCTCAGCGCCAACATGCGCACTGCCCCCGAGGACTTCCTGGTCGAAGAGCTGCCGGGCTTCGAGCCCAGCGGCAGCGGCGAGCACCTGCTGCTGACCATCGAGAAGCGCGGCATGAACACCGCCTTCGCCGCGCGTCGCATCGCCGAATGGGCGGGCGTGGGCGAAGTGGCGATCGGCTATGCCGGCCTCAAGGACCGCAACGCCGTGACCCGGCAGCGCTTCAGCGTCCACCTGCCCAAGCGCGTCGCCCCGGACCTGGCGGCCCTGCAAACCAGCGCCGACAACGAGCACCTGCGCGTGCTTGAGCACACCTGGCATGCGCGCAAGCTGCCGCGCGGTGCGCTGGCCGGAAACCGTTTCGTCCTGGTCCTGCGCGAAGTGGCCGGTGAGCGCGAAGCGATCGAATCGCGCCTGCAGGCGATTGCCGCGCGCGGCGTGCCCAACTACTTCGGCGAGCAGCGCTTCGGCCGCGATGGCGACAACGTCGCCAATGCCATGGCGATGTTCGCCGGCCGGCGCGTGCGTCGCGAACAACGCACGTTGTTGCTGTCGGCGGCGCGCTCGGAGCTGTTCAATCGCGTGCTTGCCTCGCGCGTGCAGGCCGCCAGTTGGGACCAGGCGCTCAACGGCGAAGTCTGGCTGCTCGACGGCAGTCGCAGCGTGTTCGGGCCCGAGCCCTTCAGCGACGAACTCGCGCAGCGCCTGGTGGCGTTCGACATCCATCCCAGCGGCCCGCTGTGGGGCAAAGGCGAACTGCGCAGCCAGGACGAGGCCGCTTCACTGGAACTGGCGGCACTGTCCGGCGAAGACGCCACCGCGCTGCGCGCCGGCCTGGAAGCCGAAGGACTCAAGCAGGAGCGCCGCGCCCTGCGCCTGAAGCCGACCGAGCTGGCGTGGGACTGGCTCGATGGCGATGTACTCCAGTTGGCTTTCAGCCTTCCACCGGGTACCTACGCCACGGTCGTGCTGGCCGAGCTGGGTGACGTGCGCGCGCTGGGACGCAGCGGCTGAACGGGTAATTCCGACCGTTCGTCGGAAGGCATCTGCTGGCACTGGTGCGCCTCAAGCGCCGGCGTATAAGCCGAAATCGTACAAGGCGCGTTATGTCGCGTTGTGCCGTCGTACCCGTCGGGTAGGGCGATCACGTCATGGAGATGTCGTCATGAACGCATCGTTACGCATGGCCGTGTTGTTGGTGTCGGTCGTCGGCCTGTCGGCCTGCGCCGGCATGCAGAGCAAGACCGCTCAAGTGCCGGATCAGAAGGCGCCGTCGATCATGGACGACGACGAGGCCTACATCGCCTACGTCGAACGTGTTGCCCGCCGCCGCGGCATCGAGGTGGTCTGGGTCAATACGCCGCGCAAGACGGCCGAGCAGGTCGCCGAAGAAAGCGGTCAGCCGAAGTAGCACCACTGCCTGGCGTCCCGCTGGCCGGCTCAGGATGAGCGCAGGCGACGGGGCGCGAGCAGTACCAGCACCGCTCCGGTGCCGCCCTGCGTGGGCGGCGCGGAGTGGAATGCGAGGACGTCCGCGCGCTGCCTGAGCATGCGGTCGACCAGGTTCTTCAGCACCGGCATGCCGCTGCTCGCGATCGAGGCGGCGCCGTGCAACCCCTTGCCATGGATCACCCGCACGCAGCCGACGCCGTGCTGGCGGGCATCGTGCAGGAATGCCCGCAGCAGTTGCTCGGCCTCGCGCGTGTCGGCGCCATGCAGGTCCAGTTCCTCCTGTATCGAGATCTCGCCGCGCTTGAGCTTCTGCAGCAGGCGCGGTGAGACTTCGTCGCGGCGGTAGGCGAGGGCGTCGCCGGCGTCGAGCAGGCTTTCATCGAGGGCGTGGCGGAACTGCTCGCGCGCCTGCGCCTCGTCGCGCTCGGCCATGCGGGCACGTGGGCGCGGCTTGGGCGCCGACGGTGGCGGCGCGGTGTCGCGCAGCCGCCGCACCGGACCGATCGCGGCGCGGAACAGCTCGGCGTCGTCGTCGTCGTGCTCTTCAGACATGGCTCAAGTCTAGGCGAAAACCCTTGCCCGCCAGATGCCGGCCAGATGCGGCCAGGTGCGGCGGCTTCCGTTCGCGCCGGAGCGGCAGGGATGAGGGCGGGCAATCCCCATCGGCTATCATGGGTGCCGAACGGTCCTGCGAGCGCATTCACTCGCGGGCCGGCAACGTCACAAGCCCACGTTCCAAGGTTCGATCAAGGGAGTTCATGCGAGTTCTGGTCAGCAACGACGACGGCGTCGACGCCCCCGGTATCCGCGTCCTCGCCGAAGGCCTGCGCGCCGCCGGCCATGAGGTGCTGGTGGTCGCCCCCGACCGGGACCGCTCCGGCGCCAGCAATTCGCTCACCCTGGATGCGCCCGTGCGCGTCCAGCGGCTCGACGAATCGACCTGGCGCGTCTACGGCACCCCCACCGACTGCGTGCATGTCGCCATCACCGGCATGCTCGAGGTCGAGCCCGACATCGTCGTGTCGGGCATCAACAACACCGCCAACCTCGGCGACGACGTGATCTATTCCGGCACCGTCGCCGCGGCCATGGAAGGGCGCTTCCTCGGCCTGCCTGCGGTGGCGATGTCGCTGCAGACCGTCGACCACACCGGCCGCCATTACGAGACCGCCGCGCGTGCTGCGGTGGAGATCATCGCCCGCCTGCGCGTCGATCCGCTGCCGGCCGACACCATCCTCAACGTCAACGTGCCAGACCTGCCGTGGGACGAGGTCCGTGGCTTCGAAGTCACCCGCCTGGGCAACCGCCACCGCGCCGAGGCCTGCATCCCGCAGCACGATCCGCGCGGCCGCGAGTGGTGGTGGATAGGGGCTGCCGGCCAGGAACAGGACGCCGGCCCCGGCACCGACTTCCACGCGCTGCGCACCGGCAACATCTCGATCACCCCGATCCATGTCGACCTGACGCGTTACCAGGCGCTGGACCAGGTGGCGAGCTGGGTCGATGGGCTGGCCGTGTCGCTCGACCGTGGTGCCGTTCGCCAACGCACGGAGCACAGCGCATGACGCTACGCATGCGCCTGCAACCCGAAGCAATCGGCTCGGGCATGACCTCGCAGCGGGTCCGCGACCGCCTGGTCGAGCGCCTGCGCGAAAACGGCATCCGCGACGAACGCGTGCTCAACGCGATCCGCACCGTGCCGCGCCACCTGTTCGTCGACGAGGCGCTGGCCACGCGCGCCTACGAGGACACGGCACTGCCGATCGGCCACGGCCAGACCATCTCGCAGCCGTGGGTGGTGGCGAAGATGACCGAGGCCGTGCTCGAGGCCGAGCCGAAGAAGGTGCTGGAGATCGGCACCGGCTCGGGCTACCAGGCGGCGGTGCTCGCCGCGCTGGGCCTGGAAGTGCACACGGTGGAGCGCATCGGCGAGCTGCTGCGCACCGCGCGCAAGCGCTTCCGCCAGCTCGGCATGAACATCCGCAGCAAGCACGATGACGGCCGCATCGGCTGGCCAGAGAATGGCCCGTTCGATTCGATCATCGTCACCGCGGCGGCGCCGGCACTGGTCGAATCGTTGACCGCGCAGCTGGCCCCGGGCGGCACGCTGATCGCGCCGGTCGGCGGCGCATCGTCGCAATCGCTGCTGAAGCTGCACAAGGACGCCGATGGCGCCGTCACCCAACACACGCTGGCTCCGGTCGTATTCGTGCCGCTGCTGTCAGGGATGATCGATTGAACACCCCGGAAACCCATTCTGCAGTGACGCACCGGAAGGACTGGCGTTGAAGATATTTGGACCGCTTTACGAGCGCACCATCTCCTGGGCGCGCCATCGCCACGCGCCCGCCTTGCTGACCGGCCTGAGCTTCGCCGAGGCCGTGGTGTTCCCCGTTCCGCCGGAAGTGATGCTGGCGCCGATGTGCCTGGCCGATCGGCGACGCGCGTTCTGGTTCGCCACGCTGAGCCTGGCCGGCTCGATGGTGGGCGCGCTGTTGGGTTACGCGCTGGGGCACTTCGCCTACGAACTGGTCAAGCCGCTGCTGACGTCGTTGGGCTGGATCGACCGCATCGATGCGCAGGTGACGCAGCTGCGCGAGATCGCCGCGAACTCGCCGTGGAAGGCGTTCTGGCTGCTGGTTCTGGCCGGGTTCACACCGATTCCGCTGAAGATATTCACCTGGGCGTCGGGCATCGTCGGTGTGCCGGTCTTGCCGTTCATGGCCAGCATGTTCATTGGCCGCGGCAAGCGGGTGTACCTGATCGCGCTGGCGATCCGCCTGGGTGGCGAGCGCGCGGAAGCTGCGCTGCGCCGTTACATCGAACCGATCGGCTGGGCCGCGTCGGTCCTGCTGTTGGCAGCGTTGGCATGGCTGGTATGGAAGGCACAGTTCACAGGATGAGCGCACGCACGACACGAGCACGAATGCCCGCCGCTCCGCGCCAGTTGCTGGCAGCGGCGCTGGTCGTGGCCGCACTGGCCGGCTGCGCCAGCACCAAGGTGACCCGCACGCCAGGCGGTGGCACGACCACGGTCAAGCCGTCGGTGCCCCGGTACGGCAAGACCGTCGTGGTACAGCAGGGCGACACGATGTACCGCGTGGCTTCCAGCAATGGCATCCGCGCGGTCGACCTGGCCGCGTGGAACGGCATCCCCGCGCCTTACACGATCTACCCCGGCCAACGCCTGCGTCTTTATCCGCCAGGCAGTTCGGGCAGTTCCGGCAGCAGCTCGGGAAGCACGGCCGCGACGCGACCGGTACCGGCGACGAAGCCCCCTGCGGGCACTTCGCGCCCGCCGACCACCACCGCACCGCCCAGCCCGCCGCAAGCGGCGCCGGTGGCCAGCGGTTTCAACTGGCGCTGGCCGGCCGATGGCGAGTTGATCGGCCGCTACGTCGCCGGTGAGCCGACCAAGCAGGGCATCGATATCGCCGGCAGCAGTGGCGCGCCGGTGCGCGCGGCCGCCGACGGCGTGGTGGTGTATTCGGGTTCGGGCCTGGTCGGGTACGGCGAGCTGATCATCATCAAGCACAACGAGCAGTGGCTGTCGGCCTATGGCCACAACCGCAATCGCCTGGTCAACGAGGGCCAGCTGGTGAAGGCGGGCCAGCAGATCGCCGAGATGGGCCGCAGCGGCGCGCCGCGCGAGATGCTGCACTTCGAGGTGCGCTACAACGGCAAGCCGGTCGACCCGCTGCTATACCTGCCGAAGAAGTAAGCGTCCCGTCGTCCCGGCGAACGCCGGGACCCATTTTGACTTTGCCTTTGCCTTTGTTCTTGCGAGGCAACGTCAAAAGCTTCCGCCACTGAAGCGGCGGGTCACTTTTTCTTTGCTGGCCCAAAGAAAAAGTAACCAAAAAGAAATGGCCTCCTCGACAAACCAGTCCTGCGACCGGAGTGGCAGAGGGGATTTTTCTAAGGGACATCCCTGTCCCTTAGAAAAACGCCGCACGTCCTGTGCGGCGCCCTCCGGGTCTGCGGTTGCTGCTGGCGGCGAGGGGCACCTCGAAGGCGCAGGGCCAAACCAAAGCCAACGTCCCTGGATCCCCGCCTTCGCGGGGATGACGGTGAGGTATACCCGTCATTCCCGCGCAGGCGGGAACCCAGTGTCGTTGCACTTGCCCTCTGCCTGCCGAAGACCGCGCAACGAATCGCCAGAGCGTTGGCCGCAGGGGCGGGGAGTGCGGAGCAGCGGGACATGGATGTCCCGCGTCCCGCGTAAAGACAGGATGTCGTCCGCGGGACGGAGCACTCCCCGTCCCTGCGGACGACGCCGCTCCGAAGGCAGAAGCCTGCGGCCAACAGCAACGTCAAGATGGATCCCGGCATTCGCCGGGATGACGGGTGGGCTGTCAGGGCGCCTGGCCGAACACGAAGGCCGCGACCACGCGGCGGCCTTCGCCCGACAGCACGTTGAACGTGCGCGCGGCGGCGGCATTGGTCATGGTTTCCAGGCCGACGCCGCGGCCCAGGCAGGCGGCCATGACGGCTGCAGTCGGGAACACCTGGGTCGCACCGCTGCCGAGCAGGATCACTTCCGGCTCCAGCGCCAGTACCGGTTCAAGGTCCTGCGGCGTGATCGCCTTGACCTCGCGCACCGGCCAGTCTTCGATCAACTGGTCCGGCGACAGGACGAAACTGGCGTACAGGCGTCGATCGTTGACCAGCGCAGACGTACCGTCGGCAGCACGCAGGTAAAACGCCTGGTCGGGATGTTCGAGGTTGAGCTGCATCGACGACTCGAGTGCCGTGAATCAGGGCGGTGTCAGGCCCGCGGCAGCACGATCTGGCGACGGTCCTGGCTGGGCTTGTACAGGATCGCGGTATGGCCGATGCGCTGCACCAGCGCGGCTTCGGTGCGCAGGGCGATGTCGTCGATCATGGCGTCGCGGGCCTCGCGGTCCTCGGCGGCGACCTTGATCTTGATCAGCTCATGGTGTTCCAGGGCCAGGGCGACTTCGGCGATGAGCGACGCGGTCACGCCCTTGCCGCCAACCTGCAGCATGGCCTTCAGATCATGGGCCTGGCCGCGCAGGAAACGGGTCTGGGTGGCGGTCAGGACGGTCTGCATTGGGGCACGGGAAGCTTGGGGGTGGGTTGCGCAGGGTATCATGACCACTCCCACGGGCCCCACGGCCCAATCACGCCGGCCCCCACGCCCCATGGCGACTCGCAGCAAATCCAGCCAGCGCTGGCTCAAGGAACACTTTTCCGACCCCTTCGTTAAGAAGGCCAAGGCGGAAGGGCTGCGTTCGCGCGCTGCCTACAAGCTCGAGGAGCTGGTCGAGCGTGACCGGCTGCTGAAGCCCGGAATGGTCGTGGTCGACCTCGGCGCCGCCCCCGGCGGCTGGTCGCAGTGGCTGCGCGGCGAGCTCGACCGCATGGATCCGGCCCGGCCGGGCCGGGTGATCGCCCTGGACATCCTCGAAATGCCCTCGCTGGCCGGGGTCGAGTTCCTTCATGGCGATTTCAGGGAGGATGAGGTCCTATCGCAGCTGGTGGCCTCCCTGGACGGCCAGCGCGTGGACCTTGTCCTGTCGGATATGGCCCCCAATAAGAGCGGTGTGGATGCGGTCGACATGCCGCGGGCGATGTACCTGTCCGAACTGGCGATGGATTTCGCCGACCAGCACCTGCGTACCGGCGGCAACTTCCTGATCAAGCTGTTCCAGGGGGTGGGCTTCGACGAGTACGTGAAGGAGCTGCGGCGACGCTACGACAAGGTCGTCATCCGCAAGCCGGAGGCGTCGCGCAAGCGGTCGCCCGAGGTGTACGCGCTGGCACAGGGCAAGCGCGCGGTTATGAAGTAATGTGCGACAACCCCGAGATGTACAGGCGCCCAGGCGCCGCCCCCGCTGCAACAACGCCATGAGGGCGACAGGTAGGAATTGATGAACGACTTGGCCAAGAATCTGCTGCTCTGGGTAATCGTCGCCGTCGTATTGATGGTGGTGTTCCAGGCGTTCGGACCGCGCGCGGCAGGCAGCGAAACGCTGGCCTACGACCAGTTCGTCCAGCAGGTGCAGCAGGACCGGGTAAAGGAGGTCAAGATCGGCGACGATCGGACCACCATCAACGGTGAGCGCAAGGACGGCAGCAAGTTCGTCACCTACAGCCCCGGCGACGAATACCTCATCAACGACCTGATCTCGCACAAGGTCGCCATCGACCAGGCGCCGCCGCAGAGCGGGCCGTCGCTGCTCTACATCATCATCAACGTCCTGCCCTGGCTGCTGTTCATCGGCATCTGGGTGTACTTCATGCGGCAGATGCAGCAGGGCGGCAGCAAGGGCGCGATGAGCTTCGGTCGATCGCGGGCCAAGCTGCAGGGCGAGGACCAGGTCAAGGTGACCCTGGCCGACGTTGCCGGCTGCGACGAAGCCAAGGAAGAAGTCGGCGAGCTCGTCGAGTTCCTGCGCGACCCGTCCAAGTTCCAGAAGCTGGGCGGCAAGATCCCGCGCGGCGTGCTGATGGTCGGCCCGCCGGGCACCGGCAAGACCCTGCTCGCCCGCGCCATCGCCGGCGAAGCCAAGGTGCCGTTCTTCAGCATTTCCGGTTCCGACTTCGTCGAGATGTTCGTCGGCGTCGGTGCCAGCCGCGTGCGCGACATGTTCGAGCAGGCCAAGAAGCACGCGCCGTGCATCATCTTCATCGACGAAATCGACGCCGTCGGCCGCCATCGCGGCGCCGGTCTCGGCGGTGGTCATGACGAGCGCGAGCAGACCCTCAACCAGTTGCTGGTCGAGATGGACGGCTTCGAGGGTGGCGAGGGCGTGATCGTCATCGCCGCGACCAACCGTCCCGACGTGCTCGACCCGGCGCTGCTGCGTCCGGGCCGTTTCGACCGCCAGGTCGTGGTCGGCCTGCCGGACGTGAAGGGCCGCGAGCAGATCCTGCGCGTGCACATGCGCAAGCTGCCGCTGCACGACGACGTCGAGCCGATGACCATCGCCCGTGGCACCCCGGGTTTCTCCGGCGCCGACCTGGCCAACCTCTGCAACGAGGCGGCCCTGTTCGCGGCGCGCGAGAATGCCAAGGACGTGCGCATGGAGCACTTCGACAAGGCGCGCGACAAGATCCTGATGGGCGCCGAGCGCCGCTCGATGGCGATGAGCGAGGACGAGAAGAAGCTCACCGCCTACCACGAGGCCGGCCACGCGATCGTCGGTCGCATGGTTCCCGAGCACGACCCGGTCTACAAGGTCACGATCATTCCGCGCGGCCGCGCGCTGGGCGTGACCATGTACCTGCCCGAGGGCGACAAGTACAGCTACAACCGCACCGCGATCGAGTCGCAGTTGTGCTCGCTGTACGGCGGCCGCGTCGCCGAGGAACTGATCTTCGGTGTCGACAAGGTCACCACCGGCGCCTCCAACGACATCGAGCGCGCGACCAAGATGGCGCGCAACATGGTCACCAAGTGGGGCCTGTCCGAGCTGGGTCCGATCACCTTCGGCGAGGAAGAGGATGAGGTGTTCCTGGGCCGCTCGGTGACGCAGCACAAGAACGTCTCCAACGAGACCGCGCGCAAGATCGACGAAGTCGTCCGCGACATCCTCGACCGCGCCTACGCCCGCACCACCGAGATCCTCAAGGGCAACCTCGACAAGCTGCACGCGATGTCCGATGCGCTGCTGCTGTACGAGACCATCGACGCGCACCAGATCGACGACATCATGGCCGGCCGCGTGCCGGGCCCGCCGGCGGACTGGTCGAAGTCGGGCAAGACCTCGAAGGACGACGGCGAGCGTCCGGGCACGATCGGCGGGCCTGCGGCGCAGACCTGACCGGATCGGATGACGACGCAATGAGCGGGGCCGGGTGAAATCCCGGCCCTTTTTCTTTGGGCGGTCCTTCGACTTCGCGCCTGCGGCGCTACGCTCAGGACGAATGGTGAGTGAGTGATCCCGTTCGTCCTGAGCGTAGCGCAGCGAAGTCGAAGGACCCGCCCGCAGCCGGAGGTTCCGCCCGCACCGCCCCCGGGCTACCCTGCGCAAGCACTGTCACCAGGGAGCCCGCGCATGTTCGACACCACCCTCATCCTCGACTGCAACGGCCGCCCGCTGGTGCTCGATCGCCCGCGCGTCATGGGCATCGTCAACGTCACCCCGGACTCGTTCTCCGATGGCGGCGCGCACGACACGCTGGAAGCCGCGGTCGCGCACGGGTTGCAGCTGGCAGGAGAGGGTGCCGACATCCTCGACATCGGCGGCGAATCGACTCGCCCCGGGGCCGATGAAGTCTCGCTGGAGGAGGAGCTGCGCCGCACCATTCCGGTCATCGAGCGCCTTACCCGCGAAACGACGTTGCCGATCAGCATCGACACGTCCAAGCCCGAGGTCATGCGCGCGGCCGTGCAGGCCGGTGCCGGCATGATCAACGACGTCCATGCGCTGCGCCGCGAAGGCGCGCTCGATGCCGCGGCGAGCCTGCGCGTGCCGGTGGTGCTGATGCACATGCAAGGTGAGCCGCGGTCGATGCAGCAGTCGCCGCAATACGACGACGTCGTGGCCGCAGTGCATCGCTTCCTCGCCGAGCGCATCTTCGCCGCCGAGATGGCCGGCATCTCGAAGAAGAACATCGTCGTCGATCCGGGGTTCGGATTCGGCAAGGACACGCAGCACAACCTGGCGCTGCTCGCGCAACTCGAGCGCTTCGCCGAACTCGGGGTGCCGGTGCTGGCCGGGCTCTCGCGCAAGAAGACCATCGGCGAGATCACCGGGCGCACGCAGCCGCGCGAACGCGTGCATGGTTCGGTGGCCGCCCACCTCATCGCCGCGCAACGCGGCGCGAAACTGCTGCGCGTGCACGACGTCGCCGCGACCGTGGACGCGCTGAAAGTGTGGGCCGCGCTGTCGGCGCAGAAGTTGCCGAGGGCGAAAGCTGCGCCGTCGATGCCGACGTGGCCTGACGACGAGTAATCGCGCGCCGCGCGCGTCAATATTTTCCGCTGGTCAATTCTTCACCACAATCGTTGCGGCCCTTGTGTCGCAAGGCCCGCAGCATTCGCTCCACACTGCTGTCCGCAGGCTTGTCCACAGGCGTTGTGGATAGAAGCGTCGGCGATGCCGAACTGGCCCGGCAAGTCAACCTTTTTCGCTGGTCAATTGTTCGCCACACCCCTTGCATTGCTTGTGCAGCAAGGCGCGCAGCGTTGTCTCCACACAACTGTCCGCAGGCTTGTCCACAGGCTTTGTGGATAGAGTGCATGACGGTGTCGAAATGGCTTGCGTCCTGGCGAATTTTCCGGAATGCGCCGAGGTCGGAATCGCACGCCGAGGCATGCCGAATCAACGCGCCAAGTCAACAGATTTCGCCGGTCATTTTTTCGCCAACATGGCGCAGGCCCCGTCGCAGCAGCCTGTCCGCGATCTGCACACATCACTGTCCGCAGGCTTGTCCACAGGCATTGTGGACAGCGCGCCCGGGCTGGCGAAAAAATCGACAAACACCCGGGAAGCATTGCGGGCAAAGGCGTGGAGCACGTTATCAACAGCCTTGCCCCAGTGCTTGCCCACAGGAACTGTGGAGTAGCGCGTCGATGCTGCGTCGCGGCACGGTTGCGCCGGCAACGGTTCCGCCGGGCCAGTGCCTGTGCGAGGCTACGCCTCCGCTACATCCGTGCCTCGCCATGCCTGCGTGCCATGCCCGCTGACTCGCGCCCAGTCGCCATAGCCCTGATGGGCCCGACCGCGTCGGGCAAGACCGCGCTTGCGCTGGAATGGGCGCAACGCCATGGCGGCGAGATCGTCAGTGTCGATTCCGCCCTGGTCTATCGCCGCCTCGACATCGGCGCGGCCAAGCCCAGCGCCGACGAACTGGCCCGGGTGCCGCACCATCTGGTCGACCTCCGCGAACCCTGGCAGCCGTACTCGGCCGCCGAGTTCGCCACGGATGCTCGGCGGGCCCTGGACGACATCGTGTCGCGGGGACGGCTGCCGATCCTCGCCGGCGGCACCGGCCTCTACTTCCACGCGCTGCTGCAGGGACTGTCGCCGATGCCGGAGGCCGACCCGGCCACCCGGGCACAGCTGGAGGCCGAGGCCGGCGAGCGGGGGTGGGCCGCGTTGCATGCGGACCTGGCCGCGATCGACCCGGAGGCCGCGGCCCGCATCCACGCCACCGACGCCCAGCGCATCCAGCGTGCGCTGGAGGTGCACCGGTTGTCCGGGCGCAGCATCAGCGATTGGCGGCGCGACCGCGCACAGGTGCCGCGGTTGCCCTTGCGGGTGCTCAAGCTCGTGCTTGCACCGGACGACCGCGCGCTGTTGCATGCGCGCATCGAGCGGCGCTTCGACCAGATGCTGGCCGATGGCTTCCTTGACGAAGTCCGCGGCCTGCGCGCGTTGCCGGAGCTGGCCTCGCAGCCGCGCCCCCTGGAGTTGCCGGCCCTGCGCGCGGTCGGCTATCGCCAGGCCTGGGAGCATCTGGACGGCGCCAGTTCGGCCGCGCGGATGCGCGAGCTGGGCATTTTCGCCACCCGCCAGCTGGCCAAGCGCCAGCTGACCTGGCTGCGCGGCGAGCTCGACGCGCAGTGGTTCGACCCACAACGGCAGCGTGCGGCGCTGGAGCGGGCCCGGGCGATGTTCATGGACAGCCCGGCGGGGGTTTGACCTACGAAAGGAGGGTGGAGCTGGTGCGGTGCGCGCGGGGGGATTGCGCTACCATCAGACCCGGTCGCCGCTGTGGGGACAGGTTCCGGCGACTGCGGCCGCATATGCTCCTGTGCCAGGCTGCCCTTATAACTAGAACGAGTTGGGGAACTACACCATGTCCAAGGGACAATCTTTGCAGGATCCTTTCCTGAATGCGTTGCGTCGTGAACGCGTGCCGGTTTCGGTTTACCTGGTCAACGGCATCAAGCTGCAGGGCACCATCGAGTCGTTCGACCAGTTCGTGGTGCTGTTGCGCAACACCGTGAGCCAGATGGTCTACAAGCACGCCATCTCCACCGTCGTGCCGGCGCGCAATGTCCGCGTCGGGCCGGGCGGCGGCTACGTGCAGTCCTCCGAGGGCGACGGCGAAGGCCACGCCGACGAGGCCGAATAAGCCGGCCAGGTTTCATGTGCCAGTGGGGCCTCGGCCCCGGTCGGCCGTGCACTGCCAGGCCTTGGTCCCTGCCGCATCGGCGGGGGCTGGGTCCATCCCATGCGGCCATTAGCGGTGATGCCCTTGTTTGGCGGGCTCGCCATGCCCATCTTGTGATCCTGTCCCCCGATCAGGCATGACCCCGCTTGTTTGAAAGATCCCGCAAAGGCGAACACGCACTGTTGATCCAGCCCCATGCCGGCGGTCCGCCGGACGAGGGCCTGCTGGAAGAGTTCGCCGACCTGGCCCGCTCGGCCGGTGCCACGGTGGCGGCGGTGCTGACCGCGCGCATCGACCGGCCCAACGCGGCGATGCTGATCGGCAGCGGCAAGCTGGAAGAGGTCAAGGCCGCGGCCGAAGCCACCGGCGCCGACCTGATCCTGGTCAACCATCCGCTATCGCCCGGCCAGGAGCGCAATCTCGAGCGCGAGCTCAAGCGCCGCGTGGTCGACCGCACCGGCCTGATCCTCGACATCTTTGCCCAGCGTGCGCACAGCCACGACGGCAAACTGCAGGTCGAGCTGGCGCAGCTCAAGCACATGGCCACGCGGCTGGTTCGCGGCTGGACCCACCTGGAGCGCCAGCGCGGTGGTTCGATCGGCCTGCGCGGTCCCGGTGAAACGCAGCTGGAAACCGACCGTCGCCTGCTGCAGAAGCGCCTGGAACAATTGCAGAAGCGCCTGGAAAAGGTCGAAGTGCAGCGCACCCAGATGCGCCGTGCGCGCATGCGCAGCGAGATGCCGCGCGTGGCCCTGGTGGGCTACACCAATGCCGGCAAGTCGACGTTGTTCAATGCCATGACCGGCGCCGAGGCCTATGCCGCCGACCAGTTGTTCGCCACGCTCGATCCGACCGTGCGTCGCATCGAGTTGTCGGGCGGCAACGTCGTGCTGGCCGATACCGTCGGCTTCGTCCGCGACCTGCCGCACGAACTGGTGGCCGCGTTCCGCTCGACGTTGTCGGAAGCGCGCGAGGCCGACCTGCTGATCCACGTGGTCGATGCCGCCGACCCGCTGCGCGACGAGCGCATTGCCCAGGTCGATGCGGTGCTCAAGGACATCGGCGCAGGCGACCTGCCGCAGCTGCTGGTGTTCAACAAGATCGACAAGCTCGGGCATGGCGGCGATGGCAGCGAGGGCGACGAGCCGGTGCAGCCGCGCCTGGATCGTCCGGCCGAGGGGCGCCTGCGGGTGTGGCTGTCGGCGCGCGATGGCCGCGGCCTGGAGCTGCTGCGCGAAGGGCTGGCCGAAGCACTGGAACTGCGCCACGTCAGCGGCGAGTTGCGCCTGCCGCCACAGGCGGCGCGCCTGCGTGCACGCCTGCACGAACTGGGTGCGGTCCGCGGCGAGGACCACGACGAACACGGCTGGGTGATCAACGTCGACCTGGCCCTGGCCGACGCCCAGCGCCTGTTCGTACAGGCGCACGGCGAGGTCCTCAGGCCCCTTTTGCCGCCCGAAGAGAGCGATGATGCCGCCTGAGCCGGCCATCGCCTTGCTTGAGACCCGTCGCACCCCCACCTAGAATCGACCCACGCCCGCATGGCTGAACGCGGTTGCGGACGTATCCCCCTTTTGGAGCAGGCATGGCCTGGAACACACCTGGCAGCGACAATTCCGGCGGTTCGGACGGTCGAACCCCGCGGCGCAGACCCAATGGCCGCGGCCTGGATGCCTTGCTCGACCCCCTGCGCGGCCTCTTCGGCGGTGGCGCCGGCGGTGGCAGCAACCTCCTGCGCTGGGCCGGCATCGTCGTTGGCCTGTGGCTGGTGTTCAACTGCTTCGTGCTGGTGACCGAGCAGGAGCGCGGCGTGGTCCTGCGCTTCGGCCAGTTCTCGCGCGTGCTGCAGCCGGGCCCGCACTTCAAGGCGCCGTGGCCGATCGAGCGCGTGACCAAGGTCAACGCCACCCAGAGCAACGCCTACAGCGATACCGTGCCGGTGTTCACGCGTGACGCCAACATGGTGAACGTCGAGATCAACGTGCAGTACCGCATCGGCGATCCGCAGCTGTACCTGTTCGGTTCGCGCGATGCCGACCGCGTGCTGAAGGAAGCCGCGCAGAGCGCCGTGCGCGAACAGGTCGGCCGTTCCGACCTGGACACCGTGCTCAACGCACGCTCGGAGCTGACCGTGACCGTGCGCCAGCGCCTGCAGGCATCGTTGCAGGACTACCGCACCGGCCTGGTCGTGACCGAACTCAACCTGCCCAACGCGCGTCCGCCGGACGAGGTCAAGGACGCGTTCGACGAAGTCCAGCGCGCCGCCGCCGACAAGACCACCGCGATCAACCAGGCCCAGGCCTACGCCAAGCAGGTCGTGCCGGAAGCACGCGGTGAAGCATCGCGCGTGCGCACCGCGGCCGAAGGCTACAAGACCTCCTCGGTCGCCCGTGCCGAAGGTGACGCCAACCGCTTCTCGTTGCTGGTCGAGCAGTACAAGGCCGCACCGGACGTCACCCGCAAGCGCCTGTGGCTGGACACGCTGCAGGACGTGCTGAGCGACAACCGCAAGATCATCGGCGGCGATTCGCGCCAGTTGATCTACGTGCCGATGCCCGACAAGCGCAGCGGCCCGGCCGCGACGGGTGCTCCGTTGCTGACGCCGGACCTGTTGCCCCCGACCATTACCACCGAGCCCGGCGACAGCGGTCGCGGCGCACGACCGACCCGGCCGACCGGTCGCGATGAGGTGACGCGATGAGATTCTCCCTTTGGATTGCCGCCGTGGTTGCCGCGCTGTTCGCGCTGCTCGGCTCGATGTTCGTGGTCACCGAGGGCCGTACCGCGATCGTGCTCAACCTCGGTCGCGTCGTGCGTACCGACATCGGTCCGGGCCTGCACTTCAAGTGGCCGCTGGTCGAGACGGCACGCGTGTTCGACCGTCGCCTGCAGGTGCTCGATGCCGAACCCGAGCGTTACCTGACGGCCGACAAGCAGAACGTCAGCGTCGACTTCTTCGCACTGGGCCGGATCGAGAATTCGCGCGCGTTCTACCGCGCCACCGGTGGTGACGAGGTCACCGCGGTCGACCGCCTGGCGCCGATCATCAAGGATTCGCTGCGCAACGAGATCAACGCGCGCACGCTGCAGCAGGTGGTTTCCGGCGATCGCACCTCGGTGATCGGCAAGCAGCTCGATGCGATCAACGTCGGCGCTGCCACGCTGGGCGTGAAGATCGTCGACATCCGCATCAAGCGCATCGAACTGCCGCAGGACAGCAACGTGCTCGGCTCCGTTTACAACCAGATGCGAAGCCAGCGCCTGCAGGTGGCCAGCCAGCTGCGCGCCGAAGGCGTCGAGCAGGCCCAGGCGATCCGCGCCCAGGCCGACCGCGAGAAGCTGGTGATCGTCGCCGAAGCCGAGCGCGATGCGCAGAAGCTGCGCGGCGAGGGCGATGCCGAGGCCACGCGCCTGTATGCGCAGGCGGCCAACCGTGATCCGTCCTTCTATGCGTTCCAGCGCAGCCTGGAGGCGTACCGCAAGGCGTTTGCCGACGGCGAGGGCGTGATCGTCCTCGACCGCGACGATCCGTTCCTGCAGTACCTCAAGTCGGACCGCTGACCGGGCACCTGAACGATGTTGCTGGAGCTGTTGTCGGCGATATGCCTGGTGGCGGTGCTGGAGGGGTTGTTCCTCTTCGTCGCGCCACGCGGCTGGAAGCGCGCCGCCGAGCAGCTGCACGCATTGCCGGACCGCCACCTGCGGGTGGTCGGTGCGGTCGTGGTGGGGCTGGGCCTGCTGTCGTTGTGGCTGGTGCGGCTGTAGCCATGTGACGGCGGCGCGAAGACCGCACCCAATCTGTCCAATCCCGCTTTCGGGGTGGCCCCGGCCCCCTAAAACCCGGATAATGCACAAAAGCCGGACGGGGCCCAGCGCCCCGCCGGCTTTCTTGCTGTTTGCGCGTCCCTCCGATGAGGCGAGCGCGGCAGCCCGGCCCTCGCGCCGGTTCTCAATGCAACGCAGTCAGGAGCTTGGCAATGGGTCAGTCAGTCGTCGTTCTCGGTGCCCAGTGGGGCGATGAAGGCAAGGGCAAGATCGTCGATCTGCTCACCAAGGAAATCGGTGCCGTCGTGCGCTTCCAGGGTGGCCACAATGCCGGCCATACCCTCGTCATCGGCGGCAAGAAGACCGTCCTGCACCTGATTCCGTCCGGCATCCTGCGCCCCGACGCGCTGTGCCTGATCGGCAACGGCGTCGTGCTGTCCCCGGCCGCGCTGCAGAAGGAAATCGGCGAGCTCGAAAGCAACGGCGTCGAAGTGCGCTCGCGCCTGAAAATCAGCCCGGCCACGCCGCTGATCATGCCGTACCACATCGCCCTGGATCAGGCCCGCGAGAAGGCCGCCGGCGGCAAGGCCATCGGCACCACCGGCCGCGGCATCGGTCCGGCGTATGAAGACAAGGTGGCGCGTCGCGGCATCCGCATCGCCGACCTGCATTACCCGCAGCAGCTCGCCGAGAAGCTGCGCAGCACGATGGACTACCACAACTTCGTCCTGACCAAGTACCTGGGCGTGGAGGCGGTCGACTTCCAGAAGACGCTCGATGAGGCGCTGGCGTTCGGCGAGTACGTCGAGCCGATGAAGTCCGACGTCGCCGGCATCCTTCACGAGCTGCGCAAGCAGGGCAAGCGCGTACTGTTCGAAGGCGCGCAGGGTTCTCTGCTCGACATCGACCACGGCACCTATCCGTACGTGACCTCGTCCAACACCACCGTCGGCGGCGCGTATGCCGGTACCGGCGTGGGCGCGGACGCGATCGACTACGTGCTCGGCATCGCCAAGGCCTACGCCACGCGCGTGGGCGGTGGTCCGTTCCCGACCGAGCTCGACGACGACGTCGGCCAGGGCCTGCGTGACCGCGGCCAGGAGTACGGCGCCACCACCGGCCGCCCGCGTCGCTGCGGCTGGATGGACATCGTCGCGCTGCGTCGTGCCGTCGCGGTCAATGGCATCACCGGCCTGTGCATCACCAAGCTCGACGTGCTCGACGGCATGGAGAAGCTGAAGATTTGCATCGCATACGAGTACCGCGGCAAGCGCACCGAGTACGCGCCGCTCGACGCGGCCGGCTGGGAAGAGTGCACGCCGGTGTACCTGGAGTTCCCGGGCTGGGAAGAGAACACCCACAACGTCACCGAGTGGGACAAGCTGCCGGCTGCTGCGCGTGCGTACCTGCGTGCGCTGGAAGAGCTGGCCGGTTGCCCGCTGGCGATCGTCTCGACCGGTCCGGACCGCGACGCCAACATCGTGCTGCAGGATCCGTTCGCCTGATCAGGTCGCAAGCCGCGCAACGAAAAAGCCCCGCGCATGCGGGGCTTTTTTTTCGGGGAGCCGATGCCGCTTCGCTTCAGCGCGGCGCCTGTCCGGTCAGACCCTGCTCCACGATGCCCAGCACCTCGGCCAGGCTGACGCCAAACGAGCCGGCCTTGCCGGCATCGAACGCCTGCTTCCACTCCGCGTAGCCCTTCAGATATGCGGGGTAGGGCGGCTGCTCACCTTCGTAAGCGATCACGCTGGCTTCCAGCGTCGCCCGCGTCACCGGCAGGTGCGGCAGTTCGGTCAGCATTCCGGACGGCAGGCCGGGGTGGCGGATCTTCACGTTGCGAACCGTGATGTGGAAGATCTCGCCGCCGAGCGGGTGCTGGTCGACGCGGTTGATCAGCAGCGTCGGCGTCTCGGTGGGCGTGCGGCCGGTGCAGCGCCAGAGCTGGCCTGCGGCGAAGTCGGGGGTGGTGCTCATGCGGAAGTCCAGGCGGATCGTGATCTGGAATGATGCCCCGGCCCGCTAGGGCAGCGCGATGCCAAACCGGTCCGAATGCCGGCCTCGCGCGCGCTGCCATGGGCTGAATGGGTCCGGGAGTGGCCTCAGTCGCCCGAAGGCGTCCGCGTCGCCGCCTGCGCCTGCAGCGGCGACGGTATGCCTTCCCAGTGGGCCGGCTCGACCATCTTGGGTTGCTCCGGGTCGGCTTCGTAGTTGGGCGACATGATCTGCACGCCGGCCTCGTTGAACGCGTCCTGGATGTTGGAATGCAGTTCGGTCAACACGAACGGACGCAGGAACGGCTCGAGGATGCGTGCACGCAATTTGTATTCGACATAGAAGTCCGACAGCGCCGTCTGCAGGACATACGGCGCCGGCGTTTGCTGGATCTTCGCGGTCTTCGCCGCCGCGCCCAGCAGCAGCCGGTGCACCTGTCGCCACGGCGAGTCGTAGCCGATGGTCACGCCGGTTTCCAGCCACAGGCCGGGGCCATCGGGATTGCGCGAATAGTTGTGCAGCTGGCCACCCAGCACGACGTTGTTGGGGATGCTGATCTCCACGCCCATCAGGTTGCGCAGCCGCGTCGTGAACAGACCGATCTGCAGGACCTGGCCTTCGACCTCGCCGATCCGCACCAGGTCGCCGACGGTCATTGTGCGGGCATAGAGCAGCGTGAATCCGCCGGCGGCCTGGCCGACGATGCTCGATGCGCCCAGCGAGATCATCAGGCCGACCAGCACGCTCAAACCCTTGAACGCATCGGTCTGCGCACCGGGCAGGTACGGGTAGGCCATGGCGATGCCGAACAGCCAGATCACCGCCACCAGCAACTTGCGCGTGGGTTCGGCGAGCTGGTCATCGATGCCGAACAACTGGAAGCGGCCGCTCTCCACGGCGCGGAAGGTCATGCTCAGGGTGTTGGCAAGGACGCGGGCGAGGAACAGGATCACGAACGCCGCCACCAGGCCCGGCACGGCGCCGGCGATCGCCTGGCCCCAGCCCGAGAGCAGGTCGACGATCCAGCCGGTCATGCGTTGCGACCACGGCTGGGTGAAGCCGAACTGGCCCAGCACGAAGCGCAGCCATTCTTCCAGCACGAGCAGCGCAATCAGCCAGATCACCAGGCGTTTGAACCAGTTGATGAAGGTGCGCATGCTGGTGACGACATGGCGCGTGGACTCCTGGCGCAGCGTCTGCACGCGTACTTCGATCCAGCGCTGGAATCGCGATTCGATCTGCCGTCGCACCCACGCCAGCACCAGGATCGCCAGCACGGCGACGACGGTCGCCAGCAATGACATCAGCACGCCGTTGATCAATTGCCGCGGCGCGTGGTCACGCTCCGCTGCAGCCACGGCTTCGCCGAGGTTGCGTGCGACCTGGGCGCGCGCCTGGGCCATGGTCTGGTGGTTGAGCGAGTCGAGGTCGCCGGGTGTCAGCATCGCCACCAGCTGGCCGCCGAGCATGACCATCGATCCCTGCGGGATCTCCTGGAACGCCACGCGCGGGGTGCCCGGCTGCTCGACCACGCGGGCGATGTTGGCTTCGGCCGTGCGCGCCCGCAGTTCGACCGAGCGGCCGAGCAGGGGGGCGCGCAGGGTCATGATGTCGCGGTTGAAGAACTTGATCGTCGCTTCGGTGGCGGGCGGTGGAGCTGCGGGCGCGGTGTCCGACGTGGAGGTGGCGTCGGTCTGCCCGGGAGGAGGGGCTGCGGTCGCGGTCAGGGCCAAGCCCGCCAGCACGATCGCCAGGATCAGCCCGCGCGCGCGCCTGCCAGGCCGCGCCACAAGATCATTGCCCGTGCTTACCCAAAGTCCTGGCATTGGAATCCCCGGCTGCGTGGTCGCGGTCACGTACCGCGGCTGGACGTCCTGCGACAGCAGTCCCTGTTTACCGCACAACGACGTCAAGGGCGCGTGGCGACGGCCAAGGGGGCGCCCGCCCAGTCGGCTTACCGTGACCTGGAACCACCCGGGCATGACTTCCGGTGCTGGCGTTCCGGGTCATTTTGCGCTCAGCTGCCAACGGGCAGGATCGGCACAGCCGGTCTGGGGCAAGTTGCTGCGTGGGGACGCAGCCGTTGCCGCACCGACCCATTACAGGCCCCAAGGGCCGATCACACCGTAGATTTTTCAGGGGGAAGTTGATGCGTCGTTTTCTGGTTACCGCTATCGCGCTGGCACTGGCCGGCAACTGCGTCACCGCCATGGCCACTGCACCTGCAACCGTGTCGAACACCACCACCGCCGCCGCACAGGCCACGACCACCCAGCTGCCGCGCAACGTGCGCCCGACGCATTACGACGTCGCGATCACGCCGCACGCGCAGACGCTGACGTTCGATGGCCAGGTGACGATCACGCTGGACGTGCTGGAACCGACCGCCACCATCACCCTGCAGGCCGTCGACATGACCTTCGCGTCGGCGAAGCTGTCGCCCGCCACCGGCAAGGGCAAGGCCGTAGCGGCCAAGGTTGGCGTGGACGCCGACGCGCAGACCGCGACCTTCACCTTCGACAAGCCGCTCGCCGTGGGCAGCTACCGCCTGGCGATGGACTACACCGGCAAGATCGGCACCCAGGCCAATGGCCTGTTCGCGATCGACTACGACACCAAGGCCGGCAAGAAGCGCGCACTGTTCACGCAGTTCGAGAACTCCGATGCGCGCCGCATGATCCCGTCGTGGGACGAGCCGTCGCACAAGGCCACCTTCACCCTCGAAGCCACCGTGCCGAGCGGCGAGATGGCGGTCAGCAACATGCCGGCCACGTCGACCACCGACGCGGGCAACGGCCTGACCCGCGTGCGCTTCGCGCAGTCGCCGAAGATGTCGACCTACCTGCTGTTCTTCAGCGCCGGCGAGTTCGACCGCGCCACGGCGAAGATGGGCGAGACCGAAGTCGGCGTGATCACCCAGAAGGGCGTCGTCGACCAGGCGAAGTTCGCGCTTGATTCCTCGGTCGACGTGCTGCGCGAGTACAACGACTACTTCGGCACGCCGTACCCGCTGCCCAAGCTCGACAACGTCGCCTCGCCCGGTGCCAGCCAGTTCTTCAGCGCCATGGAAAACTGGGGCGCGATCTTCACCTTCGAGCACACCCTGCTGCTCGACCCGGCGTTCTCGACGCAGTCCGACAAGCAGCGCGTGTTCTCGGTCGCCGCGCACGAAATCGCCCACCAGTGGTTCGGTGACCTGGTGACGATGAGCTGGTGGGACGACCTCTGGCTCAACGAAGGCTTCGCCACCTGGATGGCGTCGCGCACCACGCAGAAGCTGCATCCGGAATGGAACACCCAGCTGTATGCCGTGTCCGGCCGCGAAGGCGCGATGAGCCGCGATGCCGTGGCGACGACGCACCCGGTGGTGCAGCACGTGGAAACCGTCGAACAGGCCAGCCAGGCCTTCGACGCCATCACCTACCAGAAGGGCGGCGCGGTGATCCGCATGCTCGAGGGTTACGTTGGTGAGGAAGCCTGGCGCGAGGGCGTGCGCAACTACATGAAGGCGCACGCCTACGGCAACACCGTGTCGGACGACCTGTGGAAGCAGGTGCAGTCCGCGGCAGGCAAGCCGATCCTCGACATCGCACACGACTTCACCCTGCAGCCGGGCATCCCGATGATTACGGTGCAGTCGGCGACCTGCAGCAACGGCAAGACCACGCTCAAGCTGGCACAGGGCGAGTTCACCAAGGACCGTCCTGACAAGCAGCCGCTGTCGTGGCGCGTGCCGGTGATCGCGCAGGCGGTCGGCGGCGAGCCGGTGCGCACGATCGTCGAAGGCGGCTCGGGTTCGCTTGAAGTGCCCGGTTGCGGCCCGGTCGTCGTCAACGCTGGCCAGAGCGGTTACTACCGCACGCTGTATTCGCCGGAGCAGTTCGCATCGATCCGCGCCGGCTTCGCCAAGGTGGCACCGATCGACCAGCTCGGCCTGATGGGCGACACCTGGGCGCTTGGCCTGGCCGGCCTGCAGTCGCCGGCGAACTACCTCGACCTGGTCAAGGCCACGCCGGCCGCGTCCGACCCGCAGATCTGGGGTGACATCGCCGGCAAGCTCGACAGCCTCAACGACTACTACCAGGGCGATGTTGCTCGTCAGGCCCGCTTCCGCAAGTTCGCCATCGCGCAGCTGGCGCCGGCGTTCGCGCGCATCGGCTGGGACGAGAAGGCGGGCGAGGCCGATCCGGTCAAGATCCTGCGCACGCGCCTGATCGACACGCTCAGCTCGCTGGGTGACGACAAGGTGGTCGCCGAGGCGCGTCGTCGTTACGCCGCGCAGGACACCGATCCGGCCGCGGTGCCGGCCGCACTGCGCAAGACCATCCTCGCGGTGGTCGCGCGTCACGCCGATGCCGCCACCTGGGACCAGCTGCACGCTGCCGCGCAGGCGGAGAAGACCCCGCTGATGAAGGACGAGCTGTACCAGATGCTGTCCTCGACCGAGGACAAGGCGCTGGCCCAGCGTGCACTTGAGCTGGCCCTGACCGACGAACCGGGTGCGACCAACAGCGCTGGCATGATCCGCGCCGTCGCTTCGCAGCATCCGGAGCTGGCGTTCGACTTCGCGATCAGCCACATGAGCGATGTCGACAAGCGCGTGGATTCGTCCTCGCGCAGCCGCTACTACCCGGGCCTGGCCAACAGCTCGCTGGATCCGGCGATGGTTGGCAAGATCCAGTCGTATGCAGAGCAGCATCTGGCTGCCGGTTCGCGTCGTGACGCAAATACGGCGGTCGCCAACGTGATCTATCGGGTGAAGGTGCGCAATGAGCGCTTGCCGGCGGTGGATGCCTGGTTGAAGAAGAACGGCAGCTGATCGCAGCTTGCAGTTGAAAGAGAAAGGGCCCCGCTTGCGGGGCCCTTTTTTGTCCGGAGTTCATTGAATCGAAGTGGACAGGATCGCCGACAGTTCCCGCGCCAGCTGCGCATGGTCAATCGGCTTGCGCAGCACCGTCCGCAGCATGTTCGACGGAAGCGCCTGTTCGCTGACACGATCGGCCAGGCCGGTATAGAGCAGCACCGGAAGCTGCGGCGCGACCGGCTGCAGTGATTGCGCCAGCTGGATGCCGGTGATCGACGGCATCGAGTGGTCGGTGATCAACAACTGGTAGTGCGCGGGTGCCTGCTTGACGCGTTCCAGTGCCTGCGCAGGCGCGGCGACGAAGTCGGCCTCCAGCCCCCAGCTCGACAGCAGTTCGCACATGAACTCGCCAACGCTGCGCTCGTCGTCGACCACGAGCACGCGACCCTGCAGCCGCGGGTGGGTCGCCGGGGCGGTCGCGCGCTGCTGGCGCACGACTTCGTCGGCGTCGGCCTTGCAGATCGGCACCAGCACGCGGAAGCGGGTGCCGCGTCCCGGTTCGGATTCGACGATCAGATGCCCGCCATGCTCGTGGACGATGCCGTGCACGGTTGCCAGGCCCATTCCGGCGCCCTTGCCCGGTGGCTTGGTCGAGAAGAACGGGTCGAAGATGCGTTCCAGCACCGCCGGTTCGATGCCGGGGCCGGAGTCGGCGATGGCGATCTCGACGAAGGTCCCGGACACCGGCTGCTGGCAGGCGCTGCACAGCCGGCCGTCCTCGTTCCCCTCATGCAGGCCGATCTCGAGTCGACCGCGTCCCTGCATCGCATCGCAGGCATTCAGGCACAGGTTGAGCATGACCTGGCCGAATTGCACGGGGTCGAAGCAGATGGTGCCGGCCCCGGCGACGGTATCGACCAGCACGTCCACTTCGCAGGGAATGCTCGGGCGAAGCACGGCAAGGTTCTGTTCGATGCACTGCGCCGGGTCGAGCAGGCGCGGTTCGCCCTTCTGTCCGCGGCTGAACATGAGCATCTGCTGGATCAGGTCGCGTGCGCGTTCGCAGGATTGCAGCGCGTGGCCCAGGTAGTTCTCCAGACGCGCATCGCCGCCACCTGCCGTGCGCTCGCTGGCCATCGCGACGTAACCCATGATGCTGGCCAGCAGGTTGTTGAAGTCGTGGGCGATGCCGCCGGTGAGGTGGCCGAGCGCTTCCATCTTCTTCGCCTGCAGCAGCTGCGCCTCCAGCCGGGCGCGACGTTGCTCGGCCTCGATGCGCTCGGTGATGTCGCGCAAGTAGCCGATGAAGATGCGGCCCGACGGGCTCTCATCGACGCCGATGGCCAGTTCCGCCGGAAACTCGCTGCCGTCCGCGCGCAGTGCGGTCACTTCCAGGCGGCGCTGAAGGTACGGGCCGGGGCCGCCGGCAAGGAAACGCTGCATTCCCTGGCGATGACGTTCGCGGTAACGCTCGGGAATGATCAGCTCTGCCAGCGACTGGCCAAGTGCTTCGCGCTCGCGATAGCCGAAGCAGGTTTCAGCGGCAGGATTGAACTTGATGATCGTGCCGTGCTCGTCCATGGCAATGATGCAGTCGAGCGCGGCACTGACGGTGGCGCGCAGGTGCTCGGCGTTGCGCTGCGCGGCCTCTTCGGCAAGCTTGCGTTCGGTGATGTCGCGGGTGAAGGCGAGGATCCGCGGCTCGCCGCCGATCCTGGCGGCCTTGAGGAACACCTCGTCCCAGTACAGGCTGCCGTCCTTGTTGCGCCGGCGCCATTCGAAGCGGGCCGAACCGTGCTTCTGTGCGTCCTGCAGGTGGGCGGCCGCGTCGGCGCCGGTGTAAGGCGCCTCGCCAGAGCCGAGATTGTCGACGGCAATGTGCAGCAGTTCGTCGTGGCTGTAGCCGGAGGTCGAGCAGGCTTTCGGGTTGACGTCGACGATGCGGTCGGTGGCCGGGTCGTAGACGACAATCGCGTCTTCGCTGGCCTCGAAGATCTGCCGGTAGCTGACCTGCGAGGCCAGCAACGCTGCGTCGCCGCGTTGCCTCTCGATCTCGGCCGATGCGCGCACGGCGAAGATCTTCATCACCGACTCGATGAACTCGGCCTGTTCCAGCGGGCGCCGCGACACGATCGATATCAATCCCAGCGGGCGACCTTGGGTATCGGTGAGCGGGTAGCCGGCGTAACTCTCGGCGCCGAGTTCGATGAAGTCGTCGTCCAGCGGGAACAGGCTGCCCAGGCCGGCGGGGTAGATGCGGAAGCCGTGGCCGACGACGGTGTCACAGGCGGTGTTGGCCAGCGCGTACTCGAAGGTTCCCCGCGGTGCACCGTCGGCGATGAAGGCGAGCACGCGCATCATGCCCGGGTCTTCCTCGCGCATCTCGGCGATGAACGCGACCTCGACATCGAGGATCGCGCCAAGGTAGCGCGACAGCTCGACGAACAGATCGCGACCGCGTGCATTCGACACCGCCAGCGCGGAACTGGTGAGTGCGCTTTCGATCTGTTTGCGGCGGGTGATGTCGGTGGCGATGCCGCAGACGGCATACGGTGCGCCATCGCAATCCAGCAGCGGGAACTTGGCCGAGAGGTAGGTGCGTTGCTCGCCGGCGAACACGCCGCTCTCCTCGAACTCCATCGCCCGCGCCTCCAGCAGCACGCGCATGTCATTGCGGCGCAGGCCGGCAGCCTGTTCGGCGGGGAAGATGTCGCGGTCGGAGCGTCCGATCAGCGCGGCGGCGTTGTGGCCGGTGAGGCGCTCGAACTCGCGATTGACGAACAGGTAACGGCCGCTTCGATCCTTGGCGAAGACCGCCGCGGAGGTGTTGTCCAGCACCTGCTGCAGGCGCAGTTCGCTGTCGCGCAGTGCGCGCTCGCGGTCGTCGGCGAGGGCATTGCTGGACAGGTCGCCGGGATTCATGGCGTGGCTCCGCTGCAGGCGTGGATCGAGTATAGGAGCGCCCAACACGGGCGCGGGCCGCTGTTACGCGGCAGAAACAATTCCGCCGGCGACGGTTACGTGGAGGGCACGAACATGTAGCCGACGCCGCGAACGGTGCGGATCGCGCGCGGGTTGTCCGGGTCGATCTCCACCTTGCGCCGCAAGCGGGCGATGCGGATGTCGATCGAGCGGTCGAACGGTTCCCATTCACGATTGTGTGTGAGGGTCAGGATCTGGTCGCGCGACAGCGCCTTGCCGGGGTGCTCGTACAGCACGCGCAGCAGGTCGAATTCCATGTGCGTGACCATCACTTCGGTGCCGTCGGCATCGAGCACCTGGTGAGAATCCAGGTCCAGGGTGCAGCGGCCGAAGCTGACGCGGCGGCCAGGACTGCTGGCGGCAGGGGCCTCTGAAGGGCGCGCCTGTATGCGGCGCAGCACGCTCTTGATGCGCGCCAGCAGCTCGCGCGGATCAAATGGCTTGGCGACGTAATCATCCGCGCCGATCTCCAGCCCGACGATGCGGTCGATCACGTCGCCGGAGCCGGTGACCATGATGATGCCGACGTCGTAACGCTCGCGCAGGAAGCGTGCCAGGCTCAGGCCGTCCTCGCCAGGGAGGCGGATGTCGAGCAGGACGATGTCGGGCGCCTCGCGTTCGAGTTCGGCGCGCATGGCGGCGCCGTCGGCGGCCTGCAGTGCGCGGAAATCGTGCGTGCTCAGTGCCTCCACGAGCATCTCGCGGGTCGCCTGGTCGTCATCGACCACCAGAACACAGGGCGTATGCGCCATCACCTGCTCCTGCCTCCAAAACCGCGCCGACAGTATCGGCCGTGGTTACCAGCTGTTACAAACCCGCCGCGCAGGGACATTCGATCGATACGCGCGCTATCTAGATTGGCCCCCATGCCGACGCATACGACGACGGCGATACCTGGGAGGCCGTCATGGGCCGTTGTCCGCTCACCATCGACAGCAATCGGCTGAACCAGCAGGTCCGCGTCGTGTATGAGCGGGTCGCCCGCGAACCGGCCAGCCGCTTTCACTTCCACACCGGCGCGGCCTACGCGGCGCACCGGCTCGGCTATGACGCCGCCGCGCTGGCGGCGCTGCCGGCGGTCTGCACCGAGCGTTTCTCCGGCGTCGGCAATCCGCTTCGGATTGGCACGATCCCTGCCGGCGGCGTCGTGCTGGACCACGCCTGCGGTTCGGGCATGGACCTGCTGCTGGCGGCGCGCGCGGTCGGTCCGCGCGGGCGGGTGATCGGTGTCGACCTGACTCCGGCCATGCGCGCCTGCGCGATGGCGGCTGCTGCGCAGGCGGGCCTGCTGGATC
The DNA here is from genome assembly GCF_042649405.1 of Lysobacter sp. GCM10012299. Taxonomy (NCBI): domain Bacteria; kingdom Pseudomonadati; phylum Pseudomonadota; class Gammaproteobacteria; order Lysobacterales; family Lysobacteraceae; genus Lysobacter; species Lysobacter sp. GCM10012299. The sequence continues at coordinate 614,586 of NZ_JBHRZC010000001.1, forward strand.
GTCTGGAATTGCATGAAGGCACCTTCGAGGACCTGCCGGTTGCCGACGCCAGTGTCGACATCCTGATCTCAAACGGAGTCATCAACCTCGCACCGGACAAGCCCCGGTTGATGTCGGAGGTCGTGCGCGTGCTGCGACCCGGCGGGGCGCTGTACCTGGGTGCCGTCGCGGTCGATCGCGAGCTGGCGGCGGTGGCCCGTGGCAACGCCGACCTGTGGGCGGCCTGCATCGGCGGCGCATCGACCGAGGCCGCGCTGCTGCAGCTGATCGCCGACAGCGGCCTGCAGCACGGCCGCGTCTGCGAACGCTTCGAGTCCTTCGTCGGCACGGATGTCGACCGCAAGTTCCACAACCGGCTGCACGCCTATGGCGTGAACGTGCATGCCGTCAAACCGCACGCCGTCGCTTCGCAGGCCTGAGGCCGCAACCGGAGAACCACCATGCTCAGGAAGTACGTCATCGAAAGAAACATCAATGGCATCGGCAAGGAGCCCTACGAGGCGCTGTGCGATGTCGCGCAACGCTCCAACCAGGTGCTCGACGAACTCGGCACCGGCGTGCAGTGGCTGCATTCGTACGTCGCCAACGACAAGACCTACTGCGTCTACCTGGCGAGCGACGAAGCGCTGATCCGCGAACACGCGCAACGTGCGGGATTCCCCGCAGACGCCGTCGTCGAAGTGCAGTCGGTGCTCGATCCGACCATGTCGCCAGCCTGATTCCGAGCCACCTTTAACCGCTTCACCGCTCCAATGCATGGCCATTTCGGCCCCCGGCCCAGGGAAAGCGGGCAGGGCATCGCCGTTCGGCCACGAATAGAAAGGAATGACACCATGAACGTGATGACCCTGGTTTCCGCACTGGCAATGATCGCTGCCACTCATTCGATCGCGACCCGCGTGGTTGCACAGCCCGTGGGAGATGGGCCGATCCAGACGATGCCGATACATGACCTGCCCGGCGTGCGCGTGATCGCCACGCTCGAGCCCGAGCTGACGCCACTGCCTGACGAGGCGCCAGCCGTGGCCATGGACGCAGAACCGGAACGCGTGTTCGATCTCCCGACCGTGCGCGTGTATCCCAGCCATGAGCAGGTCATGCAGTTCCGCATGGCGCGCTCGCGCACGGCGCTGGCCGTGCCGGGTGCGAGGACGCGTCGTGGTGCTTCGCCGCATCGCACGCCTGCAGGCGAGTCGAGCAGCGTCTACGCCGGCATCGACCGCCGTGATCGCTGGCAGGCCGTTGCATGCATTGCCCGCATGCGCCTGTCGCGGGTGTGGCCGGTGTCGCGTTGCGACATCGCCGACAACGCGCGGTCCGCCGCACGCCTGGGCATGGCGCTGGCCAGCCAACCGGCGGTGCGGCGACGATGAGCCATCGGTAAAACGCCGCACAAACAACGAGGCCCCGCAGTGCGGGGCCTTGTTGCGTAACGATCGGGAGCGAAGGGCAGTTACGCCTCGACCACTTCGTCCTTGTAGGCGTCCACCGGGATGCAGGCGCACATGACGTTCTTGTCGCCGTAGACGTTGTCGACGCGCGCGACCGGCGGCCAGTACTTCTGCAGGCGCAGCGACGGCAGCGGGAACGCCGCCAGCTCGCGCGGATAAGCGTGGGTCCACTCGCTGGCCGTGACCGCGGTGGCGGTGTGCGGCGCGTGCTTGAGCGGGTTGTCCTCGCGGTCCAGCTTGCCGTCCTCGATCGCGCGGATCTCGTCGCGGATCTGGATCATCGCGTCGATGAAACGGTCGAGCTCGTGCTGCGATTCCGACTCGGTCGGTTCGACCATCAGCGTGCCGGCGACCGGGAAGCTCAGAGTCGGGGCATGGAAGCCGAAGTCGATCAGGCGCTTGGCGACGTCCTCGGCCGACACGCCGGTGGCGTCCTTGAGCGGGCGCAGGTCGAGGATGCACTCGTGCGCGACAAGACCGTTGCGGCCGGTGTAGAGCGTCTCGTAGTGCGGCGCCAGGCGGGTGGCGATGTAGTTGGCATTGAGCAGGGCGACCTGGGTCGCTTTGCGCAGGCCTTCCGCGCCCATCATCGTGACGTACATCCAGCTGATCGGCAGGATCGAGGCCGAACCGAAGCTGGCAGCCGACACCATGCCGACGTCACCGTCACCGCCAAACGTGCGCGGCAGGAACGGCGCCAGGTGCGACTTCACCGCGCACGGGCCGACGCCCGGGCCACCGCCGCCGTGCGGGATGCAGAAGGTCTTGTGCAGGTTCAGGTGCGATACGTCCGAGCCCCACTTGCCGGGCTTGGCGACGCCGACCAGGGCGTTCATGTTGGCGCCGTCGGTGTAGACCTGTCCGCCGTGCGTGTGGACGATCTCGCAGATCTTGACGATGTCTTCCTCGAACACGCCGTGCGTGGACGGGTAGGTGATCATCAGCGCGGCCAGGCGCTCGCTGTACTTCTCGGCGGCGCGCTGGATGTCGTCGACGTCGACGTTGCCGTTGGCGTCGCACTTGGTCACCACGACCTGCATGCCGCACATCTGCGCCGAGGCCGGGTTGGTGCCGTGCGCCGATTCCGGGATCAGGCAGATGTCGCGGTGGTCTTCGCCGCGCGAGCGGTGGTAGGCGCGGATCGCCAGCAGGCCGGCGTATTCGCCCTGCGCGCCGGAGTTCGGCTGCAGGCTGACGGCGTCGTAACCGGTGCACTCGACCAGCATCGCTTCCAGGCCGTCGATCAGTTCCTTGTAGCCCTGCGCCTGCGTGGCCGGGGCCAGCGGGTGCAGGTTGCCGAACTCCGGCCACGTCACCGGGATCATCTCGGCGGTGGCGTTGAGCTTCATCGTGCAGCTGCCCAGCGGGATCATGGTGCGATCCATCGCCAGGTCCTTGTCGGCCAGGGCGCGCATGTAGCGCAGCAGCTCGTGCTCGCTGTGGTGGGTGTTGAACACCGGGTGCTCGAGGAAGCCGCTGGTGCGCTTGAGGCCGGCCGGCAGTGCGTCGGCAGTGGCGCTGTCGAGTGCGTCGATGTCGTTGATGCTGGCGCCGAACAGCGCCGCCAGTGCGATCACCTCCGCGCGCGTGGTGGTCTCGTCGAGGCTGATGCTCACGCTGTTGCCATCGATGCGGCGCAGGTTGATGCGCGCGGCTTCGGCCTTGGCGTGGACGGCGGCGGCATCGACGCCGACCACATGCAGCGTGTCGAAGAAGTCCGGGCCCACGGTAAGGCCGGCCTGGCGCAGGGAGCCTGCGAGGATCGCGGCGAGGCGATGCGTGCGGCGGGCGATGCGGACCAGTCCCTCGGGGCCGTGGTAGACCGCATACATGCTCGCCATCACCGCCAGCAGCACCTGCGCGGTGCAGATGTTGGACGTGGCCTTCTCGCGGCGGATGTGCTGTTCGCGCGTCTGCAGGGTCAGGCGATAGGCGGCCTTGCCCTCGGCATCGATCGACACGCCGATCAGGCGGCCTGGCATCGAGCGCTTGTAGGCGTCGCGGCAGGCCATGAACGCCGCATGCGGGCCGCCGAAACCGAACGGCACGCCGAAGCGCTGGGTGTTGCCGACGACGATGTCGGCGCCCCATTCGCCCGGCGCGGCGATCAGGGTCAGGGCGAGCAGGTCGGTGGCCACGGCGACCAGGCCGCCGCGCGCGTGCACGGCATCGGCCAGCGCCTTGTAGTCGTGGATCTGGCCGAAGGTGTTGGGGTACTGCAGCAGCACGCCGAAGCTGTCGATGCTGATGGCTTCGGCGTCGTCGGCGACGACCAGCTCGATGTCGAGCGGCTCGGCGCGCGTGCGCAGCACCTCAAGCGTTTGCGGGTGCACGCCGTTGGAGACGAAGAACACGTTCGACTTCGACTTGGCCGAGCGCTTGGCCAGGGTCATGGCCTCGGCGGCAGCGGTGCCTTCGTCGAGCAGGGACGCGTTGGCGATCTCCATGCCGGTCAGGTCGGCGCACATCGTCTGGAAGTTGATCAGCGCTTCCATGCGGCCCTGCGAGATCTCCGCCTGGTACGGCGTGTAGGCCGTGTACCACGCCGGGTTCTCGAGGATGTTGCGCAGGATGACGTTGGGCGTGTGCGTGCCGTAGTAGCCCTGGCCGATGAAGCTGCGGAAGACCTGGTTCTGGTCGGCGATCGCGCGGATCTTGGCGATGGCCTCGACCTCGGTGATCGGTGCCGGCAGTGCCAGCGGCGACGGCGACTTGATGTTTGCCGGCACGATGGCATCGGTCATCGCGTCGAGCGAGTCGTAGCCGACCACGCTCAGCATCTGGGCGATTTCAGCGTCGTTGGGGCCGATGTGGCGCTCGAGGAACGCGTCGTGGTGCTCGAGGTCGCGCAGGGAAGCGGGCAAAGTCTGGCTCATTGGCAGGGGCGTCCGTTGGTCACGTGCATGCCGCACGAAAGGCGCCCCTCTGTCCTTTTGCCTGAGAGTTTGGAAGCGTGCCACCCGGTGTGCTGGGCAGCGGGGGAGGGTGCGCTTCGTGCCCCTTCGGCGCCGGATTGAACCGGTCTCTCCAGAGTTGTTAGGCACGCGGCGGTAATGGGGCCTGAGCGATTACGGGCGATTGCGCCTTCGGCAGCAGCCTGGCCATGGTTCTGGCCGACCGCTTCTCCCACCGCGTGCTTGACCGGCGAATTATAGCCGCTGTCGGGGCGATTCCGGTGCCGTCGGCCGCCGTGGACCGGGTCCGTGTTCCCTGTTCAGATTCCCGATCCTGGCTTTACCATGGCCCGGAACCGCCGCAGGGCGGGCCGCCGGCGGCGCCGGTCATCAGGGAGCGAGCAGACCATGAACGTCGAGACCGATCCGGCAGCCGTCACGGCGGCAGAACCCGTCGCCCGTCGCGAAGCCGCGCCCTGGGTCACGCTGGCTTGGCGGCGGATGCTGCGCGAGCCGAGCCTGCCGTTCACTGCGGCCTACGTGCTCGTCTCGTTCCTCGGGCTGTGGGCCAACTACTGGTTCTATCGCGGCTTTGGCCTGCCGATCCTCGAATACATGCAGGCCAGCGACTACCTGGTGGCTGGCCTGCGCGATCCCATGTACGCGCTGCTGCTGCTCTTTTCGGTGCTGCTGGCGCTGCTGGTGTCGTGGCCGGAGACCTTCCGCCGTGACCATCCCGAGCGGTTGGTCGAGCTGCGCCGACGCTTGTGGGGCCGCCTGGTCTTCATGGACATGCGCGGGTTCCACTGGAAGGCGTGGGCCTGGCACCGGACACGGGCATCGTGCTGGCGGAACCGTAGCGGTCCGGATTCCTGTGGTCGCACACCGCGTGCACACGCGGGGCGTATTCTTTGCGGCCGGTACGCAGGAGGCACGAGATGAGTGATGCACCGTTCCGACTGTTGCAGCTCGATCACGTCGTGCTGCGCGCGCGCGACCCTGCGGTGATGGAGGCGTTCTACTGCAACGTGCTCGGCTGCAACGTCGAGCGCCGGGTCGATGCGATGGGCCTGGTGCAGCTGCGCGCCGGGAATTCTCTGATCGACCTGGTGGCCGTGTCCGGCAAGATCGGACGCATGGGCGGTGCCGCGCCCGGGCTTGAAGGGCGCAACATGGATCACCTGTGCCTGCGCGCCGATCCGTTCGACCGGGACGCGATCGTGGCGTACTTGTTGTCGCATGGCGTTCAGATCGGCGAGTTCGGCCGCCGCTACGGTGCCGAAGGCGAAGGTCCGTCGCAGTATCTGCTCGATCCGGAAGGCAATCTGGTCGAGCTCAAGGGACCGCCGGATGAGGTGCCGATCGATACGGCGGCTTCGAACGCGAGTACTTGATTTTTTGTTCTGCTTGCGGGGTCCCGGGTGCGCTTCGCTTACCCGGGCTACGTGACTATCGGGATTTTTGATGACTGCTGCTGCACCTGCGCCTTCGCTGTCCATTTCCATTCGCCTGCTGGCGTTGCTGCTTGGCGGGCTGGCGATGTTCGGACCGTTCTCGATCGACACGATCTTCCCGGCGTTCCCGGCCATCGGCACGCAGTTCGGCGCCGACAAGCTGGCCATGCAGCAGACCATCAGCGTCTACCTGATCGCCTATGCGGCGATGAGCATCGTGCACGGGCCGTTGTCGGATGCGATCGGGCGCCGCCGCGTCATCCTCGGCGGGTTGACGGTGTTCACCGCGGCTTCGGTTGGTTGTGCGTTGTCCACCGACCTGACCACGTTGCTGGTGTTCCGTGCGCTGCAGGGGCTGTCATCGGGCGTGGGCCTGATCGTCGGCCGTGCCGTGATCCGTGATGTTCTGCACGGCCATGACGCGCAGCGCCTGATGAGCCAGGTGTCGATGATCTTCGGCGTCGCGCCGGCGGTTGCGCCGGTGATCGGCGGCTGGATCCTCGGCTGGAGCCACTGGCCGGCGATCTTCTGGTTCCTGGTGGCGTTCTCGCTGGTGCTGCTGGTGTTCACCTGGCGCACGCTGCCGGAGACCCATCCGCCGCAGGCGCGCCTGCCGATGGTGCCGCGCCGGTTGCTGCGCGATTACATCGCCATCGTCATCAACCCGCGCTTCCAGCGCCTGGCCGCGGCCAGTGCGTTCAACTTTGCTGCGCTGTGGCTGTACATCTCTTCGGCGCCGGCGTTCGTGCTCGACGTGCTCAAGCTGGACGAGCGCCAGTTCGGCTGGTTCTTCGTGCCGATGATCAGCGGCATGGTGCTGGGTGCGTTCGTGTCCGGGCGCGCGGCCGGCAAGGTCGGCGGCGAGCGGCTGGTGTCGATCGGTTTTGCCTGTTCGGCCGTGGCGATGCTGCTCAACCTGGGCTACAACCTGTGGACCGATACGCCGCAGGTGCCGTGGGCGGTGTTGCCGATGATGCTCAATGCCTTCGGCATCGCCCTGGTGTTTCCGATCGTCACCTTGGCCATCCTCGACATGTACCCGCGCCAGCGCGGTTCGGCCTCGTCGATGCAGGCCTTCACCAGCCTGGTGCTCAATGCGCTGATCGCCGGCGTGCTGTCGCCGTGGATCAGCGACCACATGCTGTGGATGGTGGGCGTGGCCAGTGCCTTCCTGCTGGTGGCGTGGAGCTTCTGGCGCTGGGAGGCGAGGGTGGTGCGGACGCAGTGCCCGGCCGAGCCGAGCGCGACGGTGCCGGAAGAGAGCCTGTGAAACGAAGCTCCGTCATCCCGGCGCAGGCCGGGAGCCATTGCTTTTGCGCTGAAGGCCAACGTCCATGGATTCCCGCCTTCGCGGGAATGACGACAGGTCAGGCCTCGCGGTACACGCGGCGCAGTAGTTCGTGGAAATGGTGCACCGCGTTCTCGCGCAGCGGGTTCAACCGGCCCGGCTGGTACGAACCTGACGCCATGCCGCGTTGCACGTCCTCGCAGATGGTGAGGTCCTCGAACTGCACTTCGTCGCTGAAGTTGAGGTCGGCAAGTCGCCGCTCCGCGGCTTCCTCGGACTCGTCCATCGCGTAGTAGAAGTCGAACTCGACGCGGCACTTGTCCACGCCCTTGGCGATCACGCGGTTGGTCTGCAGGCGTCCGGGGACGATGTTGAGCATCGTGTTCGGCCAGATCCAGTAGTACAGCGCATCGCCGCTGCCATACAGGTCGTCACCGCTTTCCAGCGGGCTGAACTGCAGCGAGTACCACTCGTGGGTATCGGTCGTGTAGCTGCGGTAGTCCAGCAACTTGTTCAACCCGGGGTGCACGTGCGGCACGTGGTAACCCTCCAGGTAATTGTCGATGTAGATCTTCCAGTTGCAGTTGATGTCGTAGCCGACGCGGCGATGGTGGCCGTAACGCTCGAGGTGGCGATCGGCACCGACGCGCTCGTCGATGCCGGCGACCATCGCATCGAAGTCGATGGCGTGCCCGGCATCGACCGCGGCGAACACCAGCCCCTGCCACACCCGCACAGCCAGCTGCGGCAGCTTGACGTCGGCGACGTTGAAGTCCGGCGCGGTGCCCATCTCGGGCGCCGAGCGCAGGGTGCCGTCGAGGGTGTAGGTCCAGCCGTGGTAGCGGCAGCGCAGCGACTTGGCCGCCAGGCCGTCGCAGGCGGCCAGCGGGCCGGCGCGATGGCGGCAGACGTTGTGGAAGACGCGGATCTCGCCGTCGGCGCCGCGCACGGCGATCACCGGCAGGCCGTTGAAGTCACCGACGACGTGGTCGCCGGCGTTCTGCAGCTGGCAGACGTGGGCGAGGATCTGCCATCCGCGGTCGAAGATCCGCTCGCGGTCCAATGCCACCGTCGCCGGGTCGGCGTAGAAGCGCGCGGCGAGCGAAGTGGCACGGTCCGCCGGCTGGGCGGCGAGGGCGGCGGCGTCGAGCAGGTCGGGGCGGTTCATCGGCCAAGTATGCCCCCACCGCATCGCGTTTTTAAGGCTTCGCTTTCGCCTGCTGGGCAGCCACCCGCGCCTCCACGTCCGCCAGCATCGCGTCCAGGTCGCCGCGGTCGTAGGCCTGGCCTTTCATCACCACGGTGTCGATGCGGCGGGTCGCGGCTATGTCCAGCAGCGGGTCGGCATCGAGCAGGACGATGTCGGCGGCCTTGCCCGAGGCCAGCGTGCCGTTGCTGTCGTCGTGGCCGAGGAATCGGGCGCCGTTGATGGTCGCTGCCTGCAGCGCCTGCAGCGGCGTCAGGCCGTGCTTCACCAGCAGGCCCAGTTCGTCGTGCAGGCCAATGCCGGGGTAGTTGTACGAGTTGAGGAAGCCGGCGTCGGTGCCCGCCAGGATCGTCACCCCGGCCTGCTGCAGCAGCGGCAGCACCGAGGCGTTGCGCTCGAAGCGCAGGTGGCGCGCGGAAATGGCGGAGGCGTCGTCCTTGGCCGCACGTTCGACGCGCCAGGTGTAGGTCGCCTGCAGGCCCGGGCCGATGTACTTGAGGTAGTCGTCCTTGCGGTGGTCGTCCTGGTCGAGGTACGCGACGACCTCGCTGCCGTTGAGCGTCGGCGTCACCGCCGTGCCGCGCCTGGCCATGCGCGCGTAGGTGGCCTTGGCCAGCTTGACGTCGAAGGTGGCGTTCCACTGCGTCCATGCGTCGCGGCTGGTGATCTCGCCGCGGGCGATCGCTTCGCCCAGTTCCTTCTCCTTCGGCGAGCCGGCCTTGAAGGCGTAGTCGATGTGTTCGACCGAGCTCAGCCCGGCGGCGCTGATTTCGTCGATGGTGATCGGGTAGGGCACGTGCGCGGAGGTCTTCAGGCCGCGACGCCCGGCCTCCTTCACGGCGGCCATGAACAGCTCGGGCGAGAGCGTGTTGTCGGTGATCTTGACGAAGTCGACCTTCCAGCCCTGCAGCTTGTCGAGCGCCTGGTTCAGCTCGGCGATCGAACCGATCTCCAGGTCGCCGGGCCAGATGGACTTGTAGCCTTCGATCTTCGGGCCGGAGGTGAAAATCCGCGGCCCCAGCAACGTGCCGGCGGCGGTGGCGGTGCGCCATTCGAATACGCTGGGACTGAGGTCGCCGGCGGCGTCACGCACCGCCGTGATGCCGTGGGCGACGTACAGCGGCAGCAAGTTGCGATTCTCTTCGATCAGGGCCTCGCCGCCGCCGAAATGCACGTGCATGTCCCACAGCCCCGGGATCGCGAACTTGCCGCTGGCATCGACGGTCCGTGCGGCGTCGTAGCGGCCGGCGCGGGCGTTGTCGACGATGGCGACGATGCGCGCATCGCGCACGGCGATGGCCTGGTGCGGGATGCGCTTGCCGTCGACGACATCGATCACGGTCGCATCGCGCACCAGCAGGTCGACGTGTTCGGCGGCGTGAAGGGGCCCACAGGCTATGAGGACGAGCGCGGCGGACAGCAGGGGCTTGGTCATCGGGGACTTCTCAAAGTGGGGCGGTAAAGCAGGAGAACCACGATTGTGGCCGGGTTCGCCGTCGTGGGGGCGGTTGGCAGTCACGGCGCCTGCCAACGCCCATGCTAGGTTTCGCCTGTCACCACGACGGGCAAAGGATGCGGCGATGCGCGTGCATTTCCATGGGGCGGCGGGCGAGGTCACCGGCTCGCTGCACGAGGTAGAAGCGGCCGGTCGGCGGCTGCTGCTCGACTGCGGCCTCATCCAGGGCAGTCCCGAGGCTGAACGGCGCAACCACGAGTCGTTCCCGTTCGATCCGGCCGCGCTGGATGCGCTGGTCATCAGCCACGCCCACATCGACCACATCGGTCGCGTGCCACTGCTGGTGCGTCGCGGCTTCAAGGGTCCGATATACGCGCAGCAGGCCACGGCCGAGCTGATGCCGGTGATGCTGCTCGATGCCGCCTCGATCCAGGAAGGCGACGCCGAGCGTGCCAACCGCCATCGCCGCCAGGGCGAGCCGGAAGTGCTGGCGCTGTACACGCGCGAAGACGTGCAGGCGGCGATGAAGCAGGTGCGCACGCTGCCCTACGACCAGCGCAGCGAAGTGCTGCCGGGCATAGACATCTGCTTCCGCGAGGCCGGCCACATCCTCGGCTCATCGAGCGTGGAGGTCTGGGCCGATGGACGCAAGCTGGTGTTCTCCGGCGACCTGGGTCCCAAGGGCACGCCCATCCTGCGCGACCCGGCGATCATCGACCGCGCCGACCTGGTGTTGATGGAATCGACCTACGGCGACCGCCTGCACCGCGATCGCGTCGAGACCATCCGCGAGCTGGGCACAATCCTCGACACGGCCTGGAACGAGGGCGGCAACGTCCTGATTCCCGCCTTCGCGGTCGGCCGCAGCCAGGAGTTGCTGTACTGGTTCGCGCGGCACTGGGAGGAGTGGCAGCTGGCGCGCTGGCAGATCTTCCTCGACAGCCCGATGGCGGCGAAGGTGGTCGACATCTATGACCGCAACGCCGACCTGTTCGACGAAGACGCGCGGCGCGTCTGGCAGGACAAGCCCAATCCGTTCCGCCTGCCCAACCTGCACATCACCGCGTCACGCGAGGAGTCGATGGCGATCAATCGCATCGAACGCGGGGCCATCGTGATTGCAGGCTCCGGCATGGCCAATGCCGGGCGCATCCTGCACCACTTCCGCCACCGCCTCGATCGCCGCCAGACGCATGTGGTGTTTGTCGGCTACCAGGCCGAAGGCACGCTCGGGCGCAGGCTGGTCGATGGTGCGTCGTGGGCGCGCATCCATGGCTCGGATGTGCGCGTGAATGCGCAGCGCCATACCGTCGGCGGCTTGTCTGCACATACCGACCAGCGTGGCCTGATGGAGTGGTACGGCGCCATCGAAGGCCATCCGCCGCTGGCGCTGGTGCATGGCGAAGACAAGGCGCGCGAGGCGCTGGCCGGTGAAATCGGCGAGCGTTATGGCGTGCAGGCAGTGCTTGCGAGGCCGGGGATGGTGCTCGAGGTCTGATCAACGCACCCGACGCAGCGCAATCGTTTCCCACACGGCCACCAGCACCAGCACCGCAGTGGTTGCCACGCCCAGGGCCAGCGCCGACAGGTGCAGCGACATGGCCATGGGCGCAAGCGCGGCCAGCAGCACCAGACCGGCGCAGTGCGACAGCGGCGGCGTACGGCGCTCGTAGCTGGCCCATTTGAACAGTGCATTGCCGACCAGGTACAGCGCCGGTCCGCCCAGGATCGCGGCCAGGCCGGCATCGGTGGCGTGCTCGGGGTGGGTGAGCACCAGTTCGTCGGCGACCGCGCAGACGATCACGCCGCCGACGATCAGCAGGTGCAGGTAGGTGTAGATCAGCCGCGCCTGGCGCCCGGGATCCTCCGAATGCGAAATGCGATGGCTGGCGCGTTCGGCGCCGCTGTCGAAATAGATCCACCACATCGCCACGCTGCCGAGGAAGGCGCTGACGAAGGCGGTGACCGTCAGGGCCGTCCAGGCCAGGCCGGCGAACGTCGCGCCGGTGACGAGTATCGATTCGCCCAGGGCGATGATGACGAACAAGCCGCAGCGTTCGGCGAGGTGATGGCCGTCGACGTCCCAGTCGGCGGTGGTCGAACGTCCCAGTCCCGGCACCCAGAAGTACACGGCCGGCGAGATGTACTCGATCGCCACCGCGGCGATCCAGTAGCTGGCGCGCGAAGATCCGTCGGCAAGGCCGCCGAGGATCCAGAACACCGCCGACAGCGACATCCACGAGGCGATGCGGACGAACGTGTGGAAATGCACCGGGCTGTGGCCGCGCATGACGCAGGCGACGAACACGGTGCGGCCGACCTGCATCGATGCGAACACCACGCCGAACACCAGGCCGCGTTCGCCGAACGCCTGCGGGATCGACGAGGACATCAGCAGCCCGCCCAGCATCAGCGCGAACAGCATCACCCGCACCGGCGCTCGCTCGGGGTCGAGCCAGTTGGTGACCCAAGAGGTGAAGATCCACAGCCACCACACCGCCAGGAACAGCAGCAGCGTCTGCATCGCGCCTTTCACGCTCAGATCGGCGAGCAGGCCGTGCGACAGCTGGGTGACGGCGAACACGAAGACCAGGTCGAAGAACAGCTCGACCATGGAGACGCGGCTGCTGTCCTGGTGGCCGCGCTGGCGCAGCAAGGAAGTGGTCATCGTGTTCGCGAGGTTGTAAGTGGCGACTTCAGTGGTGGCGGTGGCGGTTGGCGAATGCCAGCAGCAACAGGCCGCCGATGATCGATACGTTCTTCATGAAATGCAGCAGTTGCGCGCCGCGTTGCGCGCCCTCGAAGGACCAGAACGGGTGCGAGACCAGGGCGTCGACCAGCATCGCCACGGCCGCCAGGGTTGCGGTCCACCGCAGTTGCCAGCCGGCGGCCATCGCCAGGCCCAGCAGCAGTTCGGCGGTGCTGGCGATGACGGCGGCGCTGCCGATGGCTTCCCCGCCCGCCCAGGCCAGCAGGCGGTAGCTGCCCATGGCGATGAACACGCTGGCCACCAGCACCCGGCCCGCCAGCCATCCGGCATTTCGCTCCATGAATCCCGTCCCGATGCGACTTGGGCGAAGGGTCGCACAAACGGCCAAATGGCGCCGCCACCGCCCCGTGGGCGCCTCGCGGCCGCTTTGGCCCCCGGGAGGCTTAACCGGCCGGCCCGCCGGACTGGCACCAACCCCGCCTTTCGCGTAGAGTCCGCCCCGTTCAGCGCACGGCTGCCTCCCCGCAAGGGTACGTTTCCCAGGTATGCCCGCCGTGGTCCAGACATTGGGCCAGTCAACACGGCTTTTATCCCGCACGTCTTTCGTCGCGCAGACACGGCCCGGAGCATCCGGCAGCCGTCCAATTCGATCGCTCACAGCGCGGTTCTAGGGAACGCTGGAGTCATCAACGCGACAATCGATCGCGCGTCCGCGTTTTTTGCGTGGGCGTGGACGGGCGTCGCGAGCCAAAGGAGTTTCACCACATGACGTTCGAATCCCTCGGGCTTTCGCCCGCGTTGCTGCGCGCGCTCGCCGACCAGAACTACACCGTTCCCACGCCGATCCAGGCCGAAGCGATCCCGCTGGCCATGGCCGGCCACGACCTGCTCGGCGGCGCCCAGACCGGCACCGGCAAGACCGCAGCCTTCGGCCTGCCGCTGCTGCAGCGCATGTCCAAGCAGACCCCGTCGAACGGCTTCCGCCGTCCGCGCGCACTGATCCTGGTGCCGACGCGTGAGCTGGCGGTGCAGGTCACCGAGAGCCTGCGCAGCTATTCCCGCCACGTCCGCCTGAGCATCGCCGCCATCTTCGGTGGCGCCGGCATGGGCCCGCAGGTGGAGCTGTTCCGCCGCGGCGTCGACGTGCTCGTCGCCACCCCGGGTCGCCTGATCGACCACATGGAGCGCGGCACGGTCAAGCTCGACGCGATCGAAGTGCTGGTCCTCGACGAAGCCGACCGCATGCTCGACATGGGCTTCCTGCCGGCCATGAAGCGCATCCTCGCCAAGCTGCCGCGCGAGCGCCAGACGATGCTGTTCTCGGCCACGTTCGAGTCGCAGCTCAAGCAGCTCGCTCTGGAGTTCATGCATCACCCCAAGCAGGTGCAGGTCGCCGCGCAGAACACCATCGCCGAGACCATCGTGCATCGCGCCCACCCGGTCGACGTCGCCAAGAAGCGTGACCTGCTGGTGTCGATCCTCGCCGGTCGCCACACCGATCGCGCGATCGTGTTCGGCCGCACCAAGCACGGCTGCAACCGCCTTGCAGAGCAGCTCGAAGAGTCGGGCCTGGCGTCGGTCGCCATCCACGGCAACAAGAGCCAGGCGCAGCGCCAGAAAGCCCTGCGCGACTTCAAGTCGGGCAAGGCCCGCGTGCTGGTCGCCACCGACGTCGCCGCGCGCGGCCTCGATATTCCGGACCTGCCGCTGGTGATCAACTACGACCTGCCGATGGTCGCCGAGGACTACGTGCACCGCATCGGCCGTACCGGCCGCAACGGCGCCAGCGGTGAAGCGCTGTCGCTGGTCGCGCCGGAAGAGGGCGGTCTGCTGCGCCAGATCCAGCGCATGCTCAAGGCCGACATCGAGCTGGTCTCGGTGCCGGGCTTCGAAGCGAGCCGTCCGATCCAGATGAACGCTCCGATCCCGAACCCGCGCGGCGCCAGCCAGCCGCGCAAGCCGTCGCATCGCCCGCACGGCAAGCCGGCAGCGCGTCACGCCCATGCCGGTCCGAAGCAGCACCGCAGCGGCGGCCAGAGCGCTGGTCGCGGTTCGCGCAGCGGCTTCAGCGGCTGATCGCAGCGGCTAACGCGTGAAACAAAAACCCCGGTCGCGAGACCGGGGTTTTTTCTTGATCGTCGTTCCCGCGAAGGCGGGAACCCATGGATCCCGCCTTCGCGGGGATGACATGTCTGTGCGGTCAGCTTTCCGGCGGATCCGAATCCAGCACCTGCACCGGCGCACCACCGCTGGTGGCGTCCGTCATCCGCGCATCGGTCACCAGCATCACCACGCCCGGACTGAGCAGCGGCAAGACCGCGGCGACGAAGTCATGCGGGATCACGACCCGGTTGATCGTTTCCGGACCCAGCAGCATGCCCGAGGGATCGCTGCCACCCGGGATGCCGATCGCGCTCCAGTTCGGCATCTGCGTGCCCGGCAGCAGCGGGTTGTCGCCGGGCAGGTAGCCTTCCTTGACGATGTAGGCATGCGTGCCCAGCGGTTTTTCGGGATTGCGGATCAGCACTCGCGAGCGTCCGATCTCGATGCCGTTGCGGTAGACGATCACGCGCTCGTCGGCGCCGCTGAGCAGGATCGACACCGGGCCCTCGGTCGATACTTCCGGACGCCAGCGGTACTTCTGGCCGTTCTCGAGCGGCGGAATACCGGTCTCGGCGCCCGTGTGCGGATCAATCGGACTCAACGCGCCCGGATGGACGATGTCCTCGGGCGACTTGCCTTCCTGCGACACCACCACGGTCATGCCCATGTTCGAAGATCCGAACAGCAGCCGCGCGAACTCCGACGGAAGGTGCACGCAACCGTGCGACTCGGGATAGCCGGGCAGTCCACCGGCGTGCAGGGCGACGCCGTCCCAGGTAAGCCGCTGCATGTACGGCATTGGTGCCGCGTTGTACTTGCTGGAACGGTGGTCCTCGTCCTTCTGCAGGATCGTGAACACACCGGTCGGCGTTTCGTAGCCCTTCCGGCCGGTGCTGACCGTGCTCACGCCGATCGGGATGCCGTTGCGGTAGACGTAGGCGCGCTGCTCGGTGAGGCTCACCACCACGGCCAGCGGCCCGGCCCGGTTGTCGCCGCCCCAGATCCACTGCCCGGGCTTGAGCTGCGCCGGCGGTGTGTTGGCGGGACTGGATTCGCGCGCGCCCCACGAAGGCACCGCGGCGACGGCGGACACGCACAGGAGCAGGGACAGACTGGCGGCGAGCAGGCTCGGGGCGAGGCGAAGCATCAGGCGATCCGTTCTTTGACGTGACACAAGCCTAGCGCACGCATGTGTAGGCGCCAGCAAGAAGGCGCCTGCGCATCATCAGCCCGATGCCGGTCGATCCGCGGTGTCGTGGTGGACGACGGCATCGTGCTGGCGTCGCGCGGCCGGGCAGTTGAGCAGCGCCGAGCGCGCCAGCCAGGCCTGGTCGGGGTAGTACGAGAACACGAACTGGCCGCCCTTGAGCAGGTCGATCATCGGCTTGGCCACGGCGGTGCGCACGGCGGGACAACCCCAGCTGCGTCCGAGACGGCCCATGCGCTTGCCCTGGTTCGCATCGACATACGGTGCGCCGTGCATGACGATCGCGCGCGCCATCGCCGCATCGTTCACGCCGGGCTCCAGGCCCTGCATGCGCAGCGAATAGCCATTCTTGCCGGTGTAGGTGTCGGCGGTGACGAACAAGCCGAGGCTCGACTGGTGGCTGCCGTCGCGGTTCGAAAAACGCGTCGCGATGTTCTCGCCCGAGCCCTGGCCATGGGCCACGACTTCCTCGTAGAGCAGCTTGCCGGCGGCGAGGTCGAACACCCACAGGCGCGGCAGCAGCGACGGCCGGCTGTAGTCGATGACGGCCAGCCGCCGCGCACTCGCACCGACACCGCTGGCCTGTGCGCATTGCATCGCCGCCTGCGCCAGATCGAGCACTTTCGGGTCGGCACCCGGCGCCAGGCGCGCCAGCGGCGAAGCCGGCAGCGATGCGGCTTCCGCCGGAGGCGAAAACTTCACGACCGCGGGCTCGCCGGCTTTGCGCGTGGCGAGGCCGGGCGTGGCCGGCAGCAGGGCAGCGGCGGCCAGGAGGAGGGTGCGGGGCTTGAGCATCGGGCTATTGTCGTAAGGCATTGCTGAACCACAGTATTTTGCGACTGAAAGTTCGAATACAAGCTCGATTTGGTGGCGGGGCTATTCAGTTTCGCGGACACAAAAAAACAGGCCGGCGGGAAGCCGGCCTGTTCGGGTGCTGCGGGGTCCTTCGACTTCGGCCCTTTGGGCCTACGCTCAGGACGAACGGTGGGCTCAGCCCTTCTTGGCTGCGATCCAGCGGTCGATCTTGCCTTCCAGGATGTTCAGCGGCACTGCGCCATCCTTCAGCACTTCGGCATGGAACTCGCGGATGTCGAACTTCGGGCCCAGCTCCTTCTCGGCCTTCGCACGCAGTTCCTTGATCTTCAGCTCGCCGATCTTGTACGCCAGGGCCTGGCCCGGCCACGCGATGTAGCGCTCGGCTTCGGCCGTGGCCTGGGTCTCGCTCTCGGCGGAGTTGTCGAGCATGTACTTGATCACCTGCTCGCGCGTCCAGCCCTTGCTGTGCAGGCCGGTGTCGGTGACCAGGCGGATCGCACGCCACAGTTCGTTCTGCAGATAGCCGAAGTAGTTGTACGGGTCGGTGTAGACACCCAGGTCCTTGCCCAGCGACTCGGAGTACAGGCCCCAGCCTTCGGCGAACGCACTCTCGCCGCCGAAGCGACGGAATGCCGGCAGGTTCTTCAGCTCCTGCTGCAGCGCCAGCTGGAAGTGGTGGCCCGGGATGGCTTCATGCAGGTACAGGTCTTCCGCGTCCCACGTCTTGCGCGTCGGCAGATCGTAGGTGTTGACGTAGAAAATGCCCGGGCGCGTACCGTCTTCGCTCGGCGTCATGTACTCGCCACCGGCCGCGGACTGCGCACGGAACGGCTCGACCGGACGGATCTCGAACGGCGACTTGGGAATCAGCGAGAACTGCTCCGGGATCTTCTGGTTGATCTTCGCTTCGAGAGCGCGGTAGTACTCCAGCAGCGCCTTCTCGTCCTTGAAGCCGAAGCGCTTGTCGGTCTGCATGAACTTGAAGAAGTCCTGCATCGAACCCTTGAAGCCGACCTCGGTCATGACCTTCTGGATTTCGCCATGGATGCGCGCGACTTCGTCCAGGCCGATCTTGTGGATCTGCTCCGGGGTCAGGTCGGTGGTGGTGCTCTGCTTGGCATTGAACGCGTACCACGCTGCGCCGCCCGGCAGCTTGTCCAGGCCGACCGTGTCGCGGGTCTTGGGCAGGTATTCGTCGTTGATGTAGGTGCGCAGCTTCTTGTAGGCCGGCATCACCTGGTCGGCGATCATCGCCCGGTAAGCATCGGTCAGGCGCTTCTTGTCGGCGTCGGAGAAGTCCTTTGGCATCTGCGTGATCGGGCCCCAGAACAGCGTGTCCTCGGGCTTGGCCTTGATCAGCGCATCAAGCTGCGGGATGACCTTGATCATCAACGCCTTGGGCTGCACCACGCCGGCGGTGACGCCTTCGTTCATGCTGGTGATGGCCGAGTCGAACAGCGTTGGCAGCTTGCTCGCGCGCGCCAGCCAGTTGTCGTAATCCTTGACGGTCTTGAACGGCTGCGCGCCCGTGCCGGAGCCCAGCTGCACGACCAGCGATGGCAGCGAATGCATCTGGTTGATCGGCAGCTGCCAGTCCGGGTACTTGAACGACTCCAGCGTGTCCTTGGCGTCTTCGACGAAGATCTCGTAGCTCAGCAGGTCCTGGCCGGTCAGGCCTTCGCTGCCGACGGCTTCGACCTTGGCCAGCCACTCGGTGACGAACTGCTTGGTCTGCTCGCGGTACTGCGCGGAGAAATAGTCGGGCAGCTGGTCGTTGTAGCGCGGGTCGCCCTGGAAGGTCGCCGCGATCGGGTTGAGCTTGAGGTTGGCTTCCCAGTAGTCGGCGTACAGCTTGTTGAGCTGGTCGGCCTTGGCCTGGGAATTCTGGGTGGCGGCCGGAGCGGCGGGGGTGGCGGGTGTGGCCGTCTCGGTGGAGGGCTTGCAGCCGGCGATCGCAGCAGTGACGGCGATGGCGAGCAGGAGCGGGTGCAGCTTCATGGGTGGATCTCCTGGTGAATGCGGATCTTGCGAAACGAAACCGTGTGGCTTGCTTCAGCCGGCTGCCTTCTCCGAGGCAATCCAGCGGTCGATCTTGCCCTCGAGAATCTCAAGCGGCACTGAACCGTCCTTCAGGACTTCGGCGTGGAACCGGCGCACGTCGAACTTCGGTCCCAGGGCCTTCTCGGCGCGGTTGCGCAGCTCCTGGATCTTCAGTTCGCCCATCTTGTACGCCAGCGCTTGCGCCGGTATGGCCATGTAACGCTCGGCTTCCGCGGTGGACTGTGTCTCGCTCTCGGCGGAGTTGTCCAGCATGTACGCGATCACCTGCTCGCGGGTCCACCCCTGGCTGTGCAAGCCGGTGTCGACGACCAGGCGGATGGCGCGCCACAGCTCGTTCTGCAGATAGCCGAAGTAGGAATAGGGGTCCTCGTACACACCCACGTCCTTGCCCAGCGATTCGGCGTACAGCCCCCAGCCCTCGCTGAAGGCCGTCTCGCTGCCGAAGCGGCGGAACTTGGGCAGGTTGGTCAGCTCCTGCTGCAGCGCGAGCTGGAAGTGGTGGCCCGGAATCGCTTCGTGCAGGTAGAGATCCTCCGCGTCCCAGGTCTTGCGGGTCGGCAGGTCGTAGGTGTTGACGTAGAAGATGCCTGGACGGGTGCCGTCCTGGCTCGGGCGCTGGTACGAGCCGCCGGCTGCGGACTGCGCGCGGAATGCCTCGACCGGCCGGATCTCGAACGGCGCCTTCGGCGTCAGCGAGAACTGCTCGGGGATCTTCTCGTTGATCTTCGCTTCCAGGCCGCGGTAGTAGGCCAGCAGTGCCGGCTCGTCCTTGAAACTGAAGCGTGGGTCGGTCTGCATGAACTTGAAGAACTCTTTCATCGAGCCCTTGAAGCCGACCTGCTGCATGACCTTGCCGATCAGGCCGTGGATGCGCGCGACTTCGTCCAGGCCGATCTGGTGGATCTGCGCCGGGGTCAGGTTGGTCGTGGTCGTGCTGCGTGCGTTGTAGGCATACCAGGCGGCGCCATTGGGCAGCGCATCGAGTCCGGACGTGGTGCGCGTGGCCGGCAGGTAGACATCGTTGATGAAGGTGCGCAACTCACGATAGGCCGGCATCAGCTGGCCTTCGATCATCGTCTTGTACTCGGCGGTGAGGCGCTGCTTGTCGGCGTCGGAGATGCCGGTCGGGAACGCTTTGACCGGGCCCCAGAACAGCGTGTCCTCGGCTTTGCCCTTGATCAGCGCATCGAGCTGCGGGATCACCTTCACCATCAGCGCACGCGGCTGCACCACGCCGTTCTTCATGCCTTCGCGGCTGTTGGCGATGGCCTGCGCGAACAGCACCGGCACCTGCGCGGCGCGCTTGCGCCAGGCGTCGTAGTCGGCGGTGGTCTTGAACGGTTGCGCACCGGTGCCGGAGCCGAGCTGGGCAATGGTGGCGGCGAAGTTGTAGAACTGGTTGACCGGCTGCTGCCAGGTCGGGAACTGCTCGCCTTCCAGTGCCTTCTCGCGGTCGCGCACGAAGATCTGCCAGCTCAGCAGTTCCTGCCCGGCGAGGCCGTCGCTGCCGGCCTGCTTCACTGACTTGAGCCAGCGCGTGTTGAAGTCGTGCATCTGCTGGCGGTAGTGCGCCGACAGCGTGTTGGGGAGCTGGTCGTTGTAGCGGTTGTCGCCCTGGAACGTCGCCTGCAGCGGATTGAGCTTGAGCAGCTCTTCCCAGTACTGCTCGTAGAGCGCGTTGAGGCGGGCGGCTTTCGCGGCCTGCGATGCGGTTGCCGGCGTGTCGGCGGCGACGGCCGGCGCGGCTGCGGCGGATGCGAGGGTCAGGGCAAGAGCAAGGGCAAGCGGGCGCAGCAACGGCATACAGGGGTCCCCGGGCAAGGCCGAATGGCCAAGCATGGCCGACGCGGGCAGGGGGCGCTTAGGTCGGAAGTCACGGAATGTGACGCCGTTCGCCCGGCGGCGCCTACACCAGCGCCGCTTCCTCACGCAGCTGCTGCGCCCGGGCTTCGCCCAGATAGCGCGTGATGCCGGCACGTACCAGGTAGATCAGCGGAATAAGCGCGATCGCGGCCAGCATCTTGTAGGCATAGTTGACCGTGCTGACCGCCAGGAACAGCGAAGTCGGCCACTTCTGCGGCCCCAGCACGAAGGCGATGTAGAGCACGACGAAGCTGTCCACCAGCTGCGACACCGCGGTCGAGCCGGTCGCGCGCAGCCACACGTACTTCTCGCCGGTGATGTTGCGGATGCGGTGGAACACGGCGACGTCGATCAGCTGGCCGAGCATGAAGGCGACCAGCGAGCCGCCAATGGTCCACAGCCCCTGGCCGAACACGGCGGCGAACGCGGCCTGGTAATCGCTCACTCCCTGCGGCTGCGCGGCCTTGATCCACCAGTCCGCGGGTGCGATCGAGATGGCCGCGAACGCGAACACGAAGCCGTACACGATCAGCGCCGCTGCCAGCCACGAGATCATGCGCACGCCGCGACGGCCGAAGAACTCGTTGATGACGTCGGTCATCAGGAACACCACCGGCCACAGCAGCGTGCCGGCAGTGAAACTCAGCGAACCGGTCTGGCCGAACAGGTTCCATTCCAGCGGCGCGATGCCGAGGGTGTCCTCGAGCGCGAAGATCTTCACGCCGATGAACTCGGCCAGCACCGCGTTGACGCAGAAGAACGCGCTCAGCACGATGAACAACCACACCGCGCGATCGTGCAGCGTGCGTCCCTGCAGGCTCATGCGCGGCAACTCATGCGCGCGGCGGGGTCGGTGGCGAGAACGGAATGGTGTCGGGCGACACCGCGCCGCCGGAGATGATGAAGCTCATTGCCTGGTCGACGCTCCAGTCGGTCGGGGTGATCATCTCCACCGGCACGATTTCCAGATAGCCGGAAGTCGGGTTCGGCGTGGTCGGCACGTACACCGCTGCGAGCTCGCGACCGGTGCCCTGCTCGCGCAGCACGCGGGTGACAAATCCAATCGACTTCATCTGCGAGTGCGGGAAGTCGATCAGCACCACGCGCTGGGTGCCGTCGGGCTTGGTCTGCAGGATGTCGAGCAACTTGCGCGCGCTGCCGTAGATGGTGCTGGCCAGCGGGATGCGATCGATCAGCGCCTCGAACCAGCGCAGCATGCGCTGGCCGAACACGCGCCTGGCCATCACGCCGGAGAACAGGATCACCGCGACCGTGGCCAGCATCGCCAGCACCGTCCGCACCCACGGCTCGGCCAGCCACGACAGCGTCTGTGGCGAAGTGGTGGCAAGGTTCTGCAGCACCGGCGTGATCAGCGGCGCGCTCATGTCCGACAGCAGCACGAACACGAACTTGACGACGACCCAGGTCAGCCAGATCGGCAGCAGGGTGAGCAGACCGGTGAGGAACAGCCGTTGCAGGCTGGGGCGGGTCGGGGCGGCGCGGCCGCCGGGGAGGGTCTCGGACATGGCGCGGATTGTAGGGCACCACGGCTTGCCCCGGCCGGGCGGGTGGCTCAGCGTTCGCGCACCAGGCGGAAGCCGACGTCGTCATAGCCACGCTCGGCCAGCAGCGTGCGCTGGTCCTGGCGGCTGCGCCAGGACTCGCCGGCCACCTGGCGCTGCTGGCAGTTGCTGCCGCAGTCGCGCAGCCACATCGACAGCGCCCGGTTGCCGCTGTCGCTGCGCAGGTGGGCAGCCTCCTCGGCGCTGGGCAGGCGATAGCGGCGACCGGTCTGGGCGCTGTACCACTGCGCGTAGGCCTGGGCGTCATCGAGCGAGATGCAAACGACCGGGTCGTTCTCTTCCTGCCTGAAGCCCGGCTTCTGCCAGTCGCGCGGATCGATCACGCGCAGCAGCGAGGCGCGCTCGCGGCACAGCGTCGGCGTGCGGCCGTTGGACGCGGCGAAGCGGGCGTACTCGCGGCGCGACACCGGGCGCGGCGTCATCGTCACGCTGACCTTGGCGCTGGCCTGGGAGGTGACATCTATCGTGGCGCCGCGGGCCAGGCCCTTGGGCAGCGCCTTGGCCTGGGCGAGCAGGCGCGGGTCGAGCTTGCGCGGCAGGTCGAGCTGCCCGGCCAGTGCGGTCGTGCGCTGCACTTCGGCCTTGTCGCGTCGCTTGACCGCCTGTTCCAGGCGGGCGTCGAGCGCCTTGCTGGCCTGGTTGCGCAAATCCGACTGGGCCGGCGAGCTGGCGGTGCCGGTCTGCTGGCCGAGGTTGTTGGCATAGGTCAGCAGCTCGCGCGCACGCGTGTCCTTGCCGTCGCGCACGTTGCGAACGATCTGCGCCGACAGCGCGAACGTGAGGTCGTCGATCGCCTTGCTCACGTCGGGATGGGTGCTGTCGGTGTGCCAGGCCAGCAGCACGCTGTCGAAGGCGTTGGCGTCGTCGGGCTCGGTCAGGCGGCCGCGCGCGATCTGCTGGCGGGCTTCGTCGAGCGCGCGCTGCAGCGGTGCTTCCGGCAGCGGCTGCAGCATCGCGTCGGTCGGGTCGTCGGTGGTTGTCGCCGTCGGTGCAGTGGCCACGGCCTCGGTCGGCGCGGCTGCCGTGCCGTCGTCGTCATCGCGGCCGATGCTGAAACCAAGCACGACCAGCGTCACCGCAGCGACGGCCAGCGCCGCCCACATCGGTGTCGCCCAGCGCTTGGAGGGGCGCAGCCGCTCGAATGCTTCCAGCGCGGCCGTCCACGGCTTGCGCTGCTGCACGGCGCGGATGGCGTTGGCCATCTGCGTGGCGTCCTGGAAGCGATTGGCGGCCTGCTTGGTCAGCGCGCGATTCATGAAGCGCTGCCAGTGATGCAGGTGTTGCGGGAGTTTCGGGATCGGGTCCTGCGCGTGCATCACCGCCATCGACAGCGCGTCGGCGGCTTCGAACGGCAGGCGGCCGGTGAGCATTTCCCACAGCAGCACGCCGAGGCTGTAAAGATCGGCGCGGCCATCGACGTCTTCGCCGCGTGCCTGCTCGGGCGCCATGTACGCGGTGCTGCCCACGGCCAGGCCTGCGGCGGTGACGCGAGGGCCGAAGCCGCGGCGCAGGGCGATGCCGAAGTCGGCGAGCAGCACGCGCTCGCTGTCGTCGAACAGCACGTTCTCGGCCTTGACGTCGCGATGGACGACGCCGCGCGAGTGCGCGTAGTCGAGCGCCGACAGCAGCGTGAGCGCGACTTCGACCGCGCGCGGTTCGTCCTTGCTCAGGTCGCGCTGGCCAAGGTGGCCGCGCGGCAAGTACGGCATCGCGTAGTAGGGCAGCCCTTCGCGGGTGCGACCGACTTCGTGGATGGTGACGATGTTGGGGTGTTCGAGGCGCGCGATCGTGCGCACTTCATTCTCGAAGCGGCGACGACTGACTTCGTCGGCCAGTGCAAGCGGCAGCATCACCTTGATGGCGACTTCGCGCGACAACGCGAGCTGGTTGCCCAGGTACACGGTCGACATGCCACCGTGGTTGATCACCTTGTGCAGGTGAAAGCCGGTGATCTCCGGTAATGGCGATGCGTTGTCGATGTTGGATGCTGGTCCGGACATCGCGTCCCCCTGTCGCGAAACGGGAGCATACGCCGTCAATTCGCAAAGCTCACGACGCCATCCTCACATCTGGGATGTGAAGACGGATGTGATGACGCACAGCGTCAGTTTATGTCGAAAACAGGCAAAACACGCTTGTTTTAAGCCACTTCCGCAGCGTCGCGATGCTTGGGTTTCTGCCTGACGTAGAGCTGTTTGCGCAAACGTGCGACGACATCGCCGTCGCTGTCGACGACGTCGGTGTTGAACCAGCGAAGCGTCTTGGCACCGGTGGCAGTGGCCTGGCGCAGTTCGACGAGCGTGCGCTCGTCGAGGCGGAAGTCGGCATGGACCGTGCCGCGTCCGGGCTTCACGAATTCGATCTCCGCCGCCTTGTCCCAGACCCAGTACTCGCTGCCCAGGGCGTTCATCGTCAGCAGCATCCAGAACGGGTCGGTCATGGCGAACAGGCTGCCGCCGAAGTGGGTGCCGACGTAGTTGCGGTTCCACGGGCGCATGCGCAGTTCGACGTGGGCATGGCGGTAGTCGGCGGCGATGGCGGTGACGCGGATGCCGCTGAACAGGAACGGCGGCCAGAGGTTCAGGCCGAGGCGCAGGTGGCTGGATTTCATGCGACCGGGGGAGGCGGGTGGGGCGGATAGCCTGCCATACGGATGCGTATTGAGAAAGGCTTTCCCTCTCCCGCCCCTTCGGGGCACCCTCTCCCACAAGGGGAGAGGGAGGCTTTTGCGTCAGAACAGCAGCGACGACATCCGGCGGCGATAACGACCGACCAGGTCCTCGTCCTCGACCACACGGAACGCATCGATCAGGGCCTTGCGCGGCAGGCCGTCGGAGTAGGTGCGGTCGCGACGCAGCATCTCGAGGAACTGCTCCAGCCCGGCCTCGGCATTGCCGCCGACGATGTGCAGGGCGCCGAGGATGTGGCGGGCGCGCAGGTCGTCGGGATTGCTGGCGATCGAGGCTTCCAGCACCGCGACCGGCGGCGCGTCCTTGAGCAGGGAGGCGAACTCCAGGCGCGAACGTGCGCGCTGGGCGCGGTCGTCGGTGGCCAGGTTGGCGGGAAGGCCATCGAGCAGCTGCTCGGCTTCCTGCGCGGCGCCGGTCTTGAGCAGGGCCAGGGCCAGCTCCAGGCGCAGCTCGGCGTTGTCGGCGTTGGCGGCGGCTTCGCCGCGCAGGCGCACCACTTCCTCGTGCGGGTCCAGTACCGGGGCCGGCGCTTCGACGGCGTCAGTTTCCGCCGGGGTGCCCGGTTCCACGCCGTGGTGCTTGAGGAATTCGCGGATCTGGCCTTCCGGCAGCGCGCCGGGGAAGCCGTCGACCAGTTGCCCGTCCTTGACCAGGAAGACGGTCGGGATCGAACGGACCTGGAACGCCCCGGCCAGCTGCGGCTCCTTATCGACGTCGACCTTGGCCAGCTCGAAGGCGCCGTGGTAGTCGGCGGCGAGCTTCTCGAGGATCGGTCCGAGGGTCTTGCACGGGCCGCACCATTCCGCCCAGAAATCGACCAGCACCGGCGTCTGCAGCGATTTCTGCAGCACTTGCGCTTCGAAGTTGTCGGCGGTGGCGTCGAAGACGTAGGTGGGGGCGGTGTCGGTCGTCATCAGCGGTGCTCGGCTCGGCTCGGTGGTCAGTCGCAGGAGATGGGGGCGGGCGGGATGCTTGGCAAGCATTCCGGGGCGGTCGGCACGCTAGCATGACGGGCCATCGTTCCGATTTTGCCGGACCCTCGTGAACCCTGACGCAAACGGCCGTATCGCCACGTTGTTCGATCGCCATGCCGGCACCCTGGCAGTGCTTTGTTGTGTCGGCACGATTCTCGCCTTCGCCGCCGCATTCGAGCCGTTCTCGCACCAGCAGCACCCGGTCGCGCTGCTGGGGGCACGCGGCGTGCCCGGGGCAGCCGCGTTCAACCTGCTGTGTTTCGTCGTGCCGGGGCTGCTCGCTGCGGTGGTCGCGGTGCGCCTGCGTGCGCGCCTGCCCGGCGACGCAGGCCGCAGTGCCGCGATTGGCGTGTGGATGCTGGCGATTTCGGCGCTGGCATTCGCGGCGCAGGGACTTTGGCCACTGGATCCCGCCGATCTGGAGAACGCTCGCAGCCAGCGCCACGCGACGGCGTGGTTGCTTTGGTGGCTGTCGTTCGCGCCGGGCGCGGTGCTGCTGGGCTTGGGCGTGCGCAGGGCACGGGGCTGGGCCGGTTGGGCGTGGCTGTTCATCGCGGCAGGGGCGCTGGCGATCGTGCTCAGCGTGATGCCGGCTGCGTGGCTGCCGGGGCCGATTGCGCAGCGGGTGTTGCTGGCGCTGTGGCTGGCGTGCGTGTGGGGCGCGTCGCGGCGTCGTTGACGCCGTCATCGTCATCCCCGCGAAGGCGGGGATCCATGGACGTTGGGCTCTGAATGGAAATGCGCAACGTCAAAATGGGTCCCGGCGTTCGCCGGGACGACGAGCGTTACAGCGCCGCCGATGCCTGCGCGGGCTGCGAACCCGGCTGGCGATAGACCTTGCCGTCCTTCATGACGAAGTCGACCTTCATCACCGCGCTGATGTCCTCGACCGGATTGCCGGGCACCGCGACGATGTCGGCGCGCTTGCCAACCTCGATCACGCCCTGGTCGTCGACGCCGAGCACTTCGGCGGCGCGGATCGTCGCTGCCTGCAGCGCCACCGTCGCCGGGATGCCGGCTTCCGTCATGTAGATGAACTCACGCGCGTTGTCGCCGTGCGGGCCCACGCCCATGTCGGTGCCGAAGGCGATCTTGACGCCGTTCTTGTAGGCCCGGCCGGCGGTGTCCTGGATCAGCGCGCCGATGCGGATCGCCTTGGGCCGCACCACTTCGGGGAAGTAGCCGTCGATCCTGGCCTTGTCGGCGACGAAGCGGCCGGCGTAGATCGTCGGCACGTACCAGGTGCCGTGCTGCTTCATCAGCGACATCACTTCCGGGCTCATGTAGGTGCCGTGTTCGATCGAGGTCACCCCGCCGAGCACCGCGCGCTTCATGCCTTCCTCGCCGTGGGCGTGGGCGGCGACGCGGTAGCCGTAGTCCTTGGCGGTATCCACTATCGCCTTGACCTCTTCGACGGTGAACTGCGGCGCGTCGCCGGACTTGGCATACGACAGCACGCCACCGGTGGCGGTGATCTTGATCACGTCGCTGCCTTCCTTGTAGCGCTGGCGCACGGCCTGGCGCGCATCGTCGATCGAGTTGATCACGCCCTCGGTGGGGCCGGGCGGGCCGATCAGGTGCGAGAGCGCATCGTTGTAGCCATTGGTGGGGTCGGCATGGCCGCCGGTGGTGGCGATCGACTTGCCCGCGGCCCAGATGCGCGGTCCATCGACCAGGCCCTGGTTGATCGCGTCACGCAGGTGCGGACTGACCTCGCCGCCGAGGTCGCGCACGCTGGTGAAACCCGCCATCAGCGTCTTGTTGGCGAAACCGACCGAGCGGAACGCGAAATCGACCTCGTCCAGGCGGAAGCCTTCCGTGTAGCTCTGCGGGCTGGACTGGCTGCCCAGGTGCACGTGCAGATCGGTCCAGCCGGGCGTGCAGGTGTGGCCAGACAGGTCGATGCGCGGCAGCCCGGCGCTGTCGGTCGCGCCAGCAGCCACCTCGGCGACCTTGCCGGCGCGCACGATGATCGTGTGCGGGCCCAGTACTTTGCCGGCGCGGGCATCGAACAGCTGGCCGCATTGCAGCGCATAGCTGTCGTTGGCGGCGAGGGCAGGCATGGCCGCCAGGGCCGTGCTCAAGGACAGAACGAGTGTGGACAGGCGCATTCGGTATCTCCCCGGGTGAAGGGCCTACTCTAGCCGCGCGGGCAGGCCGGGCTCCTGGGCCATTGGTCTAAAGCGGCCGTGCGGCCGGTCACGATGCAGTCCGGTGGTCTCCGGGGCGCCCATGCCGCCGGCCCCGGAATAGCGGCCATTTGTGCACTGCGGTAGGCTTGGCGGTCTTCCCCTAGCTTGCCCTTGCCCCCCGTGTCCACAGACGTCGAAGCCGCTCAAACCGTCGCCGATCCGAACGCCACCGACATCCGGGCCTTCGATCCGCTTGCCATCGAGGCCGCCGCCCAGGGGTTCTGGGACGACAGCCGCGCCTTCGAGGTCGACGAGCGCTCGGACAAGCCCAAGTACTACTGCCTGTCGATGCTGCCGTACCCGTCGGGCGCGCTGCACATGGGCCACGTGCGCAACTACACCATTGGCGACGTCATCAGCCGCTACAAGCGCATGACCGGCCACAACGTGCTGCAGCCGATGGGCTGGGACGCCTTCGGCCTGCCGGCCGAGAACGCCGCGATCAAGAACAAGACCGCGCCGGCGAAGTGGACCTACGCCAACATCGCCCACATGAAGGCGCAGCTGAAGCAGATGGGCTACGCGATCGACTGGTCGCGCGAGTTCGCCACCTGCCAGCCGTCGTACTACGTGCACGAGCAGCGCATGTTCGTGCGCCTGATGAAGAAGGGCCTGGCATACCGCAAGAATTCGGTGGTCAACTGGGATCCGGTCGACCAGACCGTGCTGGCCAACGAGCAGGTCGTCGACGGCCGCGGCTGGCGCACCGGTGCGCTGGTGGAAAAGCGCGAGATCCCGCAATGGTTCCTCAAGATCACCGATTACGCGCAAGAGCTGCTCGACGGCCTGGACGCATTGCCGGGCTGGCCGGATGCGGTCAAGACCATGCAGCGCAACTGGATCGGCCGCAGCGAAGGCCTGGAGATCCGCTTCGACGTGCATGATGCGGACGGCAACGCCGTCGCGCCGCTGAGCGTGTTCACCACGCGTCCCGATACGCTGATGGGCGTGACCTTCGTGTCGATCGCCGGCGAGCATCCGCTGGCCCTGGCGGCGGCGCAGAAGGACGCCGAACTGGCCGAGTTCCTCGCCGACCTGAAGAAGGGCGGCGTCACCGAAGCCGAACTGGAAACGCAGGAAAAGCGCGGCCGCGACACCGGCCTGCGCGCCATCCATCCGATCACCGGCGAAGCGCTGCCGGTGTTCGTCGCCAACTTCGTGCTGATGAACTACGGCACCGGCGCGGTCATGGCCGTGCCCGCGCACGACCAGCGCGACTGGGAGTTCGCCCAGCGTTACGCGCTGCCGATCCGCATGGTCATCGTGCCGGCGCAGGTGCGCGACGCGCTGGCCGAGATCGGTGAGCATCTGTCGCGCCACGACGATCCGATGCGCAGCGCGCTCGGCGGCGCCGGCGCGGTCGATGTCTACGACACCACCGCGGCGGTTCAAGTCGTGGAAGAGTTCCAGCGTCGCATCGCCGAGGAGTCGGCCTACACCGAGCGTGGCTGGCTGGTGAATTCCGGCGAGTTCGACGGCATGGAATTCCAGCAGGCGCTTGATGCGCTGGCCACGCGCTTCGAAGGCGACGGCAGCGGCCAGCGCCGCGTCAATTTCCGCCTGCGCGACTGGGGTGTCAGCCGCCAGCGCTACTGGGGTTGCCCGATCCCGGTGATCCTGTGCGGCAAGTGCGGCGATGTGCCGGTGCCGGAAGACCAGCTGCCGGTCGTGCTTCCGGAAGACGTCGCCTTCAGCGGCGTGGCTTCTCCGATCAAGTCCGACCCGACCTGGCGCCAGACCACCTGCCCGCAGTGCGGCGGCGCGGCCGAGCGCGAGACCGACACCTTCGACACCTTCATGGAGTCGAGCTGGTACTACGCGCGTTACACCTCGCCGGGCGCCGAGCAGCAGGTCGACGAGCGTGCCAAGTACTGGACGCCGGTCGACCAGTACATCGGCGGCATCGAGCACGCGATTTTGCACTTGCTGTACTTCCGCTTCTATCACAAGCTCATGCGCGACCAGGGCCTGGTCGGCAGCGACGAGCCGGCGATCAACCTGCTCACGCAGGGCATGGTGATCGCGGAAACCTTCTACCGCGACCACGCCGACGGCTCCAAGGACTGGATCAACCCGGCCGACGTCGAGGTGATCCGCGACGAACGCGGCCGCATCACCGGTGCCACGCTGAAGGCCGATGGCAAGCCGGTGGTGATCGGCGGCACCGAGAAGATGTCGAAGTCGAAGAACAACGGTGTCGATCCTCAGCTGATGGTCGGCAAGTACGGCGCCGACACGGTGCGCCTGTTCTCGATGTTCGCCGCGCCGCCGGAACAGTCGCTGGAGTGGAACGAGGCGGGCGTGGAAGGCATGTCGCGCTTCCTGCGCCGCTTCTGGCGCGAGGTGCTCGAGCACGTGTCCCGGCCGGACCATCCGGAAGTGGACGCGGCCCAGCTCGGCGCCGCGCAGAAAACGCTGCGCCGCCAGCTGCACGAGGCCATCCAGAAGGTCGGCGACGACTACGGCCGCCGCCACAGCTTCAACACCGCGATCGCGGCGCTGATGGAACTGCTCAACCATGTGTCGAAGTTCGACGACATGAGCGACCAGGGCCGTGCCGTCCGCCATGAAGCCCTGCAGGCGATGGTGTTGCTGCTCAACCCGGTCACGCCGCACGTGTGCCATGCGCTGTGGCAGGCACTGGGCCACGCCGAGACGCTGCTGGAGGACGTGCCGTTCCCGGTCGCCGACCCGGCCGCGCTGGTGCGCGATGCGGTGACGCTCGCGGTGCAGGTCAACGGCAAGCTGCGCGGCACCATCGACGTGCCGGTGAGCATCAGCAAGGAAGACGCCGAGCGCCTGGCCCTGGCCGAGCCGAACGTGGCCAAGTTCATGGAAGGCCTGTCGGTCCGGAAGGTGATCGTCGTCCCGGGCAAGATCGTGAACATCGTTGCCGGATGACGATCCGGGCCGTCGGGGCTTGGCTGAATGGCGTTCGCATGGGCGGCCGCCGGCAAGCGCGCGCTATTGATGGCAACAGGGCCCTCGTCCAGACTGCACCCATGATCCGTCACTCGATCCGTCGCATGATCCCCGCCAGCGCCGCGCTGGCCATCACCCTGGCCGTGTCGGCCTGCGGCTTCCATTTGCGCAGTGCCCTCGAGTTGCCGGCCGACATGGGGCCGGTGCGCGTGGTCTCGGCAGACCGGTACAGCCCGTTGGCCGAATCGCTGGCCGACGCACTGACCCGCGCCGGCGCCACGCCGGCCACCGAGGACACCGGCAACGCCACCGTGCTCGACCTGCTCGGCGAGCAGTGGGGCGACCGTCCGATCGCACTGGACGAACTCGGCCGCGCGCAGGAGTACTCGCTGCGCTATGCGGTGACGTTCGAAGTGCGCAAGCCCGATGGCTCCACGCCGGTGCCGCGCCAGACCATCGAGCTGGCGCGCGACTACGTGTCCAACCCGGTGCAGTCGATCGGTACCGAAGGCGAGCGCGAGATCCTGCAGGGCGAAATGCGCCGCGAGATGGTCGCGTCGGTGCTGCGTCGCCTCGACGCCGTTGCCCGCCACACGGCGGCGATGCCCGCACCGGCGCCGTCCACGACAACGCCGCCCACGACAGCGCCGCCTGCAACAACGCCCGAAGCCGCGCCGGCAACCCCCGTCGACGGCACGCCTCTCGACGGCACGCCTGTCGACGGCACGCCGCGCTGAACCCGCGCTGCTGAAATGGAACTGAAGCCGGAACAGCTGGTCGCCCAGCTTGGCCTCGACCAGGCCACGCCGCCGCCGCTGCGTCCGGCCTACCTGATCGCCGGTCCCGAACCGCTGCGCGTGCTCGAAGCCGCCGACGCGGTGCGTGCCGCCGCACGCCGGCAGGGCATTGCCGAACGCGAAGTCTTCGAAGCCGAAGGCAACCAGCGTGAGCCGGACTGGAATGGTTTGTCGGCGAGCTTCCGCGCGCCGAGCCTGTTCGCCAGCCGGCGCCTGGTCGAAGTGCGCCTGCCCAGCGGCAAGCCGGGCAAGGAAGGCGCCGAAGTCATCAGCGATTTCTGCTCCGATCCGCCGAATGACGTGGTGCTGATGGTCACTGCCGGCGAGTGGAGCAAGCAGCACGGCGGCAAGTGGAGCGAAGCGATCGGTCGCATCGGGCTCATCGCAGTAGCCTGGGCGGTCAAGCCGCACGAATTGCCGGACTGGATCGAGCGTCGCCTGCGCCAGCACGGCCTGCGCGCTGACCGTGATGCCGTGCAGAACCTCGCCGATCGCGTCGAGGGCAACCTGCTCGCCGCCGCGCAGGAAATCGACAAGCTCGCCCTGTTGTCCGATGGCAGCACGCTCGACAGCGCGAAGATCACCGCACTGGTCGCCGATGCCGCGCGCTACGACGTGTTCCGCCTGGTCGACGCGGCGATGAACGGCAGCGGCGCGCAGGTCGCGCACATGCTGGCCGGGCTGCGCGCCGAAGGCGAAGCCGTGCCGGCGCTGCTCGGCATGGTGGTGATGGAACTGCAACGCGCCGCATCGCTGGCGCGCGTGCAGGCCAAGGGCGGCAACCTCGTCAACGAGTTCAAGGCGCAGCGGATCTGGGATTCGAAGCAGCCGATGTACCGGCGCGCGCTGCAGCGCCACGCTGCGCCGCGCTGGGATGCGTTCGTGGCCGAGGCCGGTCGCGTCGATCGCATCGCCAAGGGCCGCGGCCGCGTCGGCGAGGAGCCGACCGACGCGTGGCTCGCGCTGGAGCGCCTGCTGCTGGCGGTGGCGGAGCCGCGCGCGGCAAAGCTGCTCAACGTCCCGCTCGGCTGAGGCGGCGGGCGATGACGCTGCGTGTTTTCTACGGCGGCACCTTCGATCCGGTCCATTGCGGTCATCTGGCAGTGGCCTGCGCGGTGCGCGATGGGCTGGCGGCACAGGTCAACCTGATTCCCGCGGCCGACCCGCCGCACAAGGACGCGACCCATGCCGATGCCTCGGCGCGTGCGCGGATGCTCGATCTGGCGATGGCCGGCGAGCCGGGGCTCAAGGTCGATCGCCGGGAGCTGAAGCGGGAAGGGCCGTCCTACACGGTCGATACCTTGCGTGAACTGCGTCTGGAGCTGGGCCCTGACGTGCCGATCGTGTGGATGCTCGGCGGCGATTCGCTGCTGCAACTGCACACGTGGCATCGCTGGCAGGAATTGTTCGATTTCGCGCACGTCCTGGCCGTGGCCCGGCCGGGATCGCACCTGGACGCGGCCGCCATCGGCGCGCAGTCGCCGCGGGTCCATGCGGAGCTCGCGCCGCGCTGGCGGGATGCGCTGGAGCTGTCGCAAGCCCCTGCTGGGGGCTTCGCGGTGTTCGAGCTGGCCCTGCAGCGCCCGGAATCGTCCACGGAGCTGCGTCGGCGGATCGCCGCTGGCGAGCCCTGGCAGGATTGGGTCCCGGCGGCAGTGGCCGAATACATCCGCCGTCACGGGCTGTACGCCGTCCGGGACGTCACACCCGCTCCGTTATAATCTCCATAACCCCGCGCCGAGAGCCATCGCCCCTTGAGTACCGAAGCACAAGTCATCAAGACCCGCCTGCCCGACCCGCCGCCGCCGGTAGATCTCCTGCTCAAGACGGTCCACGCCGCGGTCGAGGAACTGAAGGCCAAGGATGTCGTCGAGATCGATGTGCGCGGCAAAAGCAGCGTCACCGACTACATGGTGATCGCCTCGGGCACTTCGACGCGCCACGTGAAGTCCATCGCCAACGAGGTCGTCAAGTTCGCCAAGAACCTCGACGTGCAGCCGTTGGGCGTGGAAGGTGAGCGCGAGGCCGAATGGGTGCTCGTGGACCTGGGCGATGTGGTCGTCCATGTGATGCTGCCGCGCGTTCGCGAGTTCTACGCTCTCGAGCGTCTGTGGACGGTCGGCGACCAGCCGCCGGGCATGGAAGAGGACGAGGAATACGAGGTTGGCTACGGCCGGCGTCGCTGATCTCTCTCTCGAACTCAAGAAACGGCGTCCTTTGTGGCGCCGTTTTGCTTTTGGGCGAGTGTCTTCGTCGTGGCGTTGTCCGCCGGGCCGGGGATTGCTCCGCCCCTTAGTCAGACATCCTGTCTGATGCGGGGCGCGGGACATCCATGTCCCGCTGCGGATCAATCCCCGACCCGTCGGCCAACGCTCCGCCGCTTCATTTCCCGGTCTTCGGCGCTTGCCCGTCATTCCCGCGGAGGCGGGAACCCAGCGTCGTTGAAGCCGTCATTCCCGCGAAGGCGGGAACCCAGCGTCGTTGAAACCGTCATTCCCGCGAAGGCGGGAATCCATGGACGTCGATCTTCTACAAATGCCCGCGCTCCCACGGCCCCGTGATCGCCACCGTGATCCCCGGCGTCTGGATGTTGACGAACAGCGTCTGGCTGGAAGGGTCCCAGCACGCGCCGCAGAACTCGCTGTCGCGGTAGTCGCCCTCGGGGATGACCTTGCCGGCGTTGGCGATCTGGGTCGATGTCAGTTCGATGTTGTTCTTGCAGAACCAGAAGCTCTCGCCCTGGCGGGTCAGTCCGATCAGTCGTGCGCCGGGGCCGTACTGGTCGGGGCTTTCGCCGCCGTCTTCGCACAGCAGCACGCCGCCGCGGCTGCTCACGGTGATGTTGTCGGGGTTGTGCGCGGCCAGCTGGTGGCCGCTGACGAACAGTGCGCGGATGCGCTGGGTGAGCAGGTCGAGCACCCACACCGCGCCGTTGCCGCGGCCCTTGCGGCCCTGTGCGTCGATGCCGGTGCTGGTGTCGACGATGAACATCTTGCCGTAGCTGTGCCAGATGCCTTCGCCGCGGCTCATGCGCAGTGCGCCCGCGCTCCACGCTTGGGCGAACGGGCCGCTCAGGGTCTCGCCGGCGGAGATGTCGGGGAAGCCGGACGGGGCGACGATGCTGTCGAGGTCCGGGTCGGGGATGTCGACCCATTCCAGCGCGTACTCGTCACCGATCGCGGCGACGGTGAGGTCGGCGTTGGGGTGGCGGCGCACGCGCGCGGCCTGCAGGCGGCCGCCGTGTTCGAGCGAGCCGTAACGGCCGGCGCGGTCGTTGGGGATGAAGCGGTACAGGCCGGCCTTGTTGCGGTCGTCCTCGGTCAGGTAGACCACGCCGGTGCGCGGGTCGATGGCGACGGCTTCGTGGCTGAAACGGCCCAGCCCGACCAGCGGCCGGCCGCTGGTGCGTTCGGCTTCGGCGTGCACTTCGAACACGTAGCCGTGCTTCTTGCCGGTGCTCGAGACCGCATCGGTCTTGATCTCTTCGCAGGTCAGCCAGCTGCCCCACGGGGTCGGGCCGCCGGCGCAGTTGACCAGCGTGCCTCCGAGGCTCGCCTCGATGCTGCGCCATTCGCCGTTGCGCCAGGTCATCGTGGTGGTGCCGCCGCCGGCCACCTGGCCGCCGCCGATGTCGCCGCGGTCGTACATGCCCGGTGCGTTGATCGGGCTGGCGCCGCCGCGCTCGTGGTTACGGATCAGCACGAGTTCGTGACCGTGGCCTTTGCCGTGGTCGTGTTTGTCGTCCGGGCGCGAGCCGGGCCGGCGCACGCCGACCACGGCCATGCCGTCGTGGCGGTCGGGGCAGGGCTGGCCGTCGCTCATCACATCGCCGCTCCAGCCAAACGAGCGGTAGCTGAAGCCGCGCGGCAACTGCAGCAACGGCAGTCCGGTGGCGCGGTCGGCGACCGGTGCGAGCGGGCCATAGCGGCCGGGAATCGGGGCAAGGCGGGTCGGGTCGCCGGCGGCCAGCGCCTGACGCGAGTACAAGGCACCAAGGCTGCTCATGGCGCCAACGGCCATGGCGGCGGCGCCGCCTTTGAGGACCTGGCGGCGGGAGAGATCCAACGCATTCATCTGCGGCTCCTGCGGGGCTGGGGGAGCCTGCAACCTAGGTGCGTGGCGTGGCCGAACGATGACATCGCCGAGTCAGTGCGCGGTACCGTGACGCGCTACCGGTAACATTCGCGTCAATGAAAGCGAAATTGATCGCCGTCGGTGAGCATGCCCCGCGCTGGGTGGCCGAAGGCTTCGGCGAATACCGCAAGCGCCTGTCCCATTGGCTGCCACTGGAGCTGGTCGAGATCGAACCGGGCCTGCGCGGCAAGGGGCGCGACGCCGCGCGTGCCACCCAGGACGAAGGCGCGCGCGTGCTGGCCGCATTGCCGAAGAACGCCTGCGTGATCACCCTCGACGGACGCGGCCGCACCTGGTCGTCGGAGCAGCTGGCGCAGCGCCTGGAGCATTGGCGCGGGCAGGGCCGCGACCTGGCCTTCCTGATCGGCGGTCCGGAAGGGCACGCACCGGAGGTGATCGCGCGCGGTGACGAATCGTGGTCGCTGGGGCCGTTGACGCTGCCGCACATGCTGGTGCGGCTGGTCGCCGCGGAGCAGTTGTATCGGGCGGCGGCGTTGCTGGCGAACCATCCCTACCACCGCGCCTGACCTGCGGCCCGGACTGCGTGGATCGCAGCCCGGGCGCATCGCTCACCGGTCCAGCTTGAACTCGATCGGCACGCGTCCCAGCGCCTGCACGGCCTGGCCGTCGCGGAACGCCGGCTGGAACCTCCACTGCGCCAGCACCGCGCGCCTGGCTGCCTGGTCGAGCACGCGATGGCCACTGCTGCGCACCACGCGAACCTCCAGCGGACGGCCGTCGATGCCGACCAGGATTTCCAGTTCGACGGTGCCCATCAGGCCTTCGCGCACCGCCTCGCGCGGGTAGGCCGGTGCGGGTGCCGACAAGGCCTGCAGCACCGAACCGCTGGCAGGCGGCAACGACTCGCCCAGCGATCCGTCCGGAGTGCCGGGCTCAACCGGCGGCAGCGCTTCATCGCCCGCCTGGGCGTCGACCACGGCTTCGGTGACGGTCGTCTCCGCCGGCGCCAGCCGTGGCGATGGCATGCGCTCCGGCCTGGGCGGCGTGCGTTCGATCCTGACGTCCTGCGGCGGCTGCGGCGGAGGCTCGATCGGCTTGCGCGGGACGAGTTCGAAGACCTGGATGACGCGTTCCTGCACCGGCGGCGCGTACTTCACCAGCGGCATCATCAGCAGCATCACCACCACCGCATTGACGGCGATGGCACTGGCGCTGGCGATGATGCGACCGCCATCGACGTCGGCGACACGGAACGAACCGGCCTGGTGGCGCAGGGAAATCGCATTCGACATGGGTGCCTCCTGGTGTGGTCTGCACTGGCGGCAAACGCATCCGTGTCGGCAACGGGGTTGAATCACTCGCAAAAAAAATCAGGCCCGCACAAGGCGGGCCTGATGTCTGCAGCGTGGAGGCGATCAGCGCTCCGGCAACTTTTCCGGTTCCCGTCCCAGTCCACCTTCATCCGGGTCCGGCTTGCGCTTGGGATGCGGCTGTTGCGCATCCTCGCGGTCGCGCGGCTTCGGCTCGGGGTAACCCGGGTTCTGGCCCGGACGTGGGTCGGCGGCGGGCGGAGTGGTCTTGCCGGAGCGGGTCATGATCAGTTCCCCAGTTCGAAGACGATATCCAGGCTGACCGACAGCGTGTTTTCACCGGCTGCGATCGGCGTGTCGAAGGCTTCCTTGCCGCGGGCCATGGCCATCATCGGCATCGGACGCGGCGGCGCGAAGCTGCCACCCTCGCTGATGCTGACGATGCGGCGGACCTTCAGGCCCAGCGTCTTGGCGTACATCTGCGCACGCGTCTGCGCCTTCTCGACCGCGGCGCGGCGCGCCTCGTCGTAGGCCTCGCCCTTCTTGGCGTCGTCGATGTCGAAGGTCGGGCCGTTGATCTGGTTGGCGCCGGTGGCGGCCAGTGCATCCATGATCTTGCCGAGCTTGCCGATGTCACGGACCGTGACATTCACCGTGTTCTGCGCCTGGTAGCCGGTGATCGTCGGCGGCTGGTTGTCGCCGTACTTGTACTGCGGGTTGAGGTTGACGCCACTGGTCTGGATGTCGCGTTCGGCGATCCCGGCGGCCTTGATCGCCGCCACCACCTTGGTCATCTGCTCGGCATTGGCGCGCATCGCCGAATTGGCGTCGGCGGCCTGGGTCACCACGCCGGTGGAGAGGGTGGCGATGTCCGGCGCGCGACGGGCCTCGGCCTGGGCCGACACCGACAGCAGGGTTCCGTCGGTTGCAACGTACGGGGTGGTCTGGGCGGGGCTCACGACGGGGAAGGCTCCAAAGGCGAGGGCGGCGGCCAGCACGAGCGGGCGCAGGGCGAAGCGGGAAGACGTCAGGTGCATGAACAACTCCTTGAGGTTGGGGCTAGGGTCTGGATGGTGCAGTGAACGATTCGTGAGCCTGGTCGGGGTTGAGTGACGCCGCGCGCGCTGCCGCGCAGTCAGCGCGGGTTATGCTTTCGCCGATGCTTTACCTCGCCTCCAAATCCCCCCGCCGGCACGAATTGCTGGGCCGGCTCCTGTCGAGCCAGCCCGGCCTGGAGTTCGGCGTGCTCGACCTCGACATCCCCGAGCACCCGCAGCCCGGCGAGCCGGCCGAGTCCTATGTGCGCCGGGTCGCCCGCGAGAAGGCCGGTGCCGGCCTGCTCAAGGTGGTCGGCAACCCCACCGCGGTCGTGCTCGGCTCCGACACCGAGGTCGTGCTCGACGATGAAGTGTTCGGCAAGCCGGCCGACGATGCCGATGCCGCGGCGATGCTGCGCAGACTGTCCGGACGCACCCACCAGGTGATCTCGGCAGTGTCGCTGGTTTCGCCGTCGCGCGAGCTGCAGGCCGTCTCGATTTCCGAAGTCACCTTCGCGCAGCTCAGTCCGGCGCAGATCGACGACTACGTTGCCAGCGGCGAGCCGCACGGGCGCGCGGGCGCGTATGCGATCCAGGGACTGGCCGAGGCGTTCACCACGCGTCTTTCCGGCAGCTACTCCGGCGTGATGGGTTTGCCGTTGTACGAAACCGCCACCTTGCTGCGCCAGTTCGGAGTGTTGAAGTGACCGAAGAAATACTGGTCAACGTTACGCCCCGCGAAACCCGCGTTGCCGTCGTCGAAAACGGCATGCTCCAGGAACTGCACATCGAACGCGGCTGGCGCCGCGGCGTCGTCGGCAACATCTACAAGGGCAAGGTCCAGCGGGTCATGCCGGGCATGCAGGCGGCGTTCGTCGAGATCGGGCTGGAGCGCGCAGCGTTCCTGCATGCGGCCGACATCATCAAGCCGGTGCCCGTTGCAGAGGGAGCGAGCGAAGGCGAGGAGGCCCCGCTGCCGCCCGCGCCTACACGACCCATCGCCGAACTGCTGCGCGAAGGCCAGGACATCATCGTGCAGGTGGTCAAGGACCCGATCGGCAGCAAGGGCGCGCGCCTCACCACGCAGTTGAGCATTCCCTCGCGTTACCTGGTGCTGCTGCCGCGCACGCGCGTGGTCGGCGTGTCGGCGCGCATCGAGGACGAGGCCGAGCGCGCCCGCCTGAAGGCGCACATCACCTCGCTGGCGCCGTCCAGCGACAGCCATGGCTACATCGTGCGCACCAATGCCGAAGGCCAGCCTGAGGAACAGCTGGCCGAGGACGTGGCCTACCTCGGCCGGGTCTGGGGCCTGATCGAGGAGCGCTCGCGCACGGCCCGTGTTGGCGAACGCGTGTACGAAGACCTCAACCTGCCGCTGCGCGCGGTCCGCGACCTGATGCGCAAGGACGTCGAGAAGGTGCGCGTGGATTCGCGCGAGACCTGCGAGCGCCTGCGCGTGTTCGCGGCGCAGTACATGCCGGGCCTGGACGAGAAGATCGAGCACTACACCGGCGCGCGTCCCATCTTCGACCTGTACGGCGTCGAGGACGAGATCCAGCGTGCGCTCGACAAGGAGGTGCCGCTCAAGTCCGGCGGTTACCTCGTCATCGACCAGACCGAGGCGATGACCACGGTCGACATCAACACCGGCTCGTTCCTCGGCCAGCGCAACCTCGAGGAGACGGTGTACCGCACCAACCTCGAGGCCGCGCAGTCGGTGGCGCGCCAGCTGCGCCTGCGCAACCTGGGCGGCATCATCATCATCGACTTCATCGACATGACCGACTCCGAGCACAAGCGGCAGGTGCTGCGGCAGCTCGAGAAGTCGCTCGCCCGCGACCACGCCAAGACCACGGTGTACGAGTTCTCGCCGCTGGGCCTGGTGGAGATGACGCGCAAGCGCACCACGGAAAGCCTGGAGCGCCAGCTGTCCGAGCCCTGCCACGAATGCGGCGGACGCGGCACGCTGAAGACGCCGGAGACGGTGACGTACGAAATCTTCCGCGACATCGTCCGCCAGGTGCGCCAGTTCGACGCGCAACGCCTGCTGGTGATCGCTTCGCCGAAGGTGGTCGCGCGCATCACCGACGAGGAGTCGGCGGCGGTGGCCGAACTGGAGGAGTTCCTCGCCAAGTCGATCCGCTTCCAGGCCGACGACCAGTATGCGCAGGAGCAGTTCGATGTTGTCCTGCTCTGACGAGCGCCTGGGCCGGGACGGGGCGACAGGCAAGCACGCGCACGGAGCCGGTTGATGCCGACGCCCATGCGCCGCCGACTGCGCATCGCCCGCCGCGGCCTGCTCTATACCACCGCGCTGGTGCTGGTGCTGATCGCACTGGTGCTGGCGATCGCCAGCCAGTTGTTGCCGCTGGCGGAGAGCAACCCCAAGCGCGTCGCGGAATGGCTGTCCGAGCGTGCTGGCCGGCCGGTGTCGTTCGACAAGGTCGAAACCGACTGGACCCGGCGTGGACCGTTGCTGCGACTGGACAACCTGCGCGTCGGCGCGGGCGACCAGGCGTTCACCGTCGGCGACACCGAGATGCTGGTGTCGGTGTATGCCGGCCTGCTTCCCGGCCATGCGTTCTCGGAACTGCGCCTGCGCGACCTCGACCTCACCCTGGAGCGCGGCGACGACGCGCGCTGGAAGGTGCGCGGCCTGCCGGGCCAGGAACAGCCTTCGCGTGATCCGCTGGCGGCGCTGGAAGGTTTGGGCGAACTGCAGGTGATCGGCGGCAAGCTGACGATCATGGCGCCGCAGCTGGGCATCGATGCGCGGATTCCGCGGATCGATTTGCGCCTGCGTGTCGACGGTCCGCGCGTGCGCGCCGGCGTGCGCGCCTGGCCGAGCGTGGGCGTGCCCGGTGCCGCCATGTCGCCGCTGGACGCGGTGTTCGATTTCGACCGCAAGCAGGGCGATGGCCGGGCCTACCTCGGCACGCGCCGCGCCGACCTGGCGGCTTGGGGGCCCTTGCTGCAACTGGCCGGCGTCGGTAGCGAGTCCGGGCAGGGACGCGCCGAAGCGTGGGCGCAGCTGCGTGGCCACCGCATCACCGACGTGATCGTCGACGCTGCGCTCGACCGCGTCGGCCTGCGTGGTGCGGCACTGGCCGACGGTTCGGTGCCGCGGGTGATGTTCCCGCACCTGGAAGCCCGCGCGCGCTGGCGCCTGGTCGATGGCGGCTGGCGCGCGGACGCACCGAAGCTGCGCATCGACAGTGCCGGCCACGCGCAGAAACTCGACGGCCTGGCCGTCGCCGGCGGTGCCCGTTACGCACTGATGGCCGATCGCATCGACGCCGGTCCGCTGCTCGCCGCCGCCGCGCTCAGCGACCGCCTCGACCCCGGTCTTCGCCAGTGGCTGTACAGCACGACGCCGCAGGTGTCGCTGCAACGAATCGAAGTGGCCGGCGTGCGCGGCGGGCCGATGCGCACGCATGCGCGCATCGCCGCGTTTGGATTCGGGGCCGCCGGCAACGCGCCCGGCCTGAGTGGACTGGCCGGTGAGTTCGACGGCGATGCCGACGGTTTCAGCTTCGTGCTCGATCCGAAGTCGCCGATGGTGTTCGACTGGCCGCGCGGATTTGGCGTTGCCCACACCGTTTCCCTGCAGGGCCTGGTCAGCGGCTGGCGCGAGGGAGCCGGCTGGCGCGTCGGCACGCCGGCACTGGCGATCAAGGGCGAAGACTTCGGCCTGAAGGCGCGCGGTGGATTGTGGTGGCAGGGCGATGGTTCGCGCCCGTGGATCGACATTGCCGCCGATATCGACCCGACCCAGGTCCCAGTTGCCAGGGGCTTCTGGATCCACCACAAGATGTCGCCGCGCCTGACCGGATGGCTCGACTCGGCCCTGGTCGGCGGCGTACTCCGCAACGGCCACGCCGTGGTGTCGGGCGACCTGGACGACTGGCCGTTCCGCGACCGCAACGGTCGTTTCGAAGCGGTGGCGCAGATTGAAGAAGGCGTGGTGAAGTTCCAGCCCGCCTGGCCTGCAGTGGAAGGCCTCAGCGCCAACGTCGCCTTCATCGCCGATGGCTTCACGATCGAGGGTCGCGGCAAGCTGGCCGGCGTCGAGATCGACCAGGTGCACGCGGGCATCGACCATTACGGTGGTGGCGCGCTCACGATCAAGGCACAAGGCGGCGCCGATGCCGCGCAGCTGGTGGAACTGCTGCGCAACAGCCCGCTGCAGGCCGATCACGCCGACACGCTCAACAACGTCGTCGCCAGTGGCGCGGCCCGGGTCGGCTTCGACATGAAGATGCCGCTGGCGCCCGGTTCGGTGAACGCCATCAACGGCACGGTCGAACTCAAGGACGCCAAGCTCGCCGACCCGCGCTGGAAGCTGGCCTTCGACCAGGTCAACGGCCGCGCCGAATACGCGAACGGCGGCTTCGGCGCCAAGGACCTGCGCGTGCGCCTGGAGGGCCAGCCAGCACGCTTGACGCTGCTTGCAGGCGACCCGTACGTCAGCGACAAGTCGCATGTGTTCGAGGCCGGGCTCGATGCCGACATGACCATCGCCAGCCTGCTCGACCGGGCACCGGAGATGGCCTGGCTGAAGCCCTATGTCGATGGCCGTTCGCGCTGGACGGTGGGCATCGACATTGCCAAGGCGGCGAAGGGACGCACCGCGCCGACGACGCTGCAGCTGCGGTCCGACCTCGTCGGCACCGCGCTCAACCTGCCGGCACCGCTGCGCAAGCCGGCCAGCGATGCGTTGGCCGCTTCGATCGATGCACCGTTGCCGATGGGCAGCGATGACATCCGCGTCAGCCTCGGCAACCTGCTCGGCGTGCGCGCGCGCAGCCGCGAGGATGCGACCGGCAAGACGCAGACCGGCGTGCGCATCGCTCTTGGTAGCTCGCGCGTCGACGAAGCGCCTCCGGCGCACGGACTGGTGGCAACGGGACGCGCGCCGGTGCTCGATGCCATCGACTGGGTCGCCATGATGTATGGCGGCAGTGGCGGCGGCCTTGCGCTGCAGCGCATCGACGTCACCGCGCAACGGCTCAACCTGATCGGCGGCGCGTTCGCCGATACCCACCTGGTGGTGGTGCCGGCGCCTCAGGGCGCCACCGCGGTGCAGGTGGAAGGCGCGGCGCTGCAGGGTGCCGTGCTGATTCCGGCCGGCGATGGCGCGCCGATCGCCGGACGCTTCGATCGCGTGTACTGGCGTTCGCCCAAGGCGCCTGGCGGAAAGACGCCGACCGGCGCCACGGCTGCATCGGTCGCGACACCAGTGACTCCGGCACCGACGCCACCGCCCGTAGCCGGCAATGACGGTTTCAATCCGGCGAAGATTCCGCCACTGACCATCGACATCGCCGAACTGCGCGTCGCCGATGCGCAGCTCGGCGAAGCCAACCTGCGCACGCGCCCGAGCAGCACAGGCATGCGCTTCGAACAACTGCGCATGCGCGGCCCCGGCCAGAGCCTCGACATCAGCGGCGACTGGAGCGGGCGGGGCACCGCCGCGCGCACGCAGATGGACGTGAAGATCGACAGCAAGGACCTGGGCGCGCTGCTCGGCGGCTTCGGCATGAGCCAGCAGCTCGCCGGTGGTGTCGGCACGATGCATTTCGCCGCCGGCTGGAACGGCAGTCCGGCCGATTTCAACCTGGCCACGCTGGAAGGTTCGCTCGATGCCGACATCCGTGACGGCCGCCTGCTCGAAGTCGAGCCCGGCGCCGGTCGCGTGCTCGGCCTGCTCAGCCTGGCGCAGCTGCCGCGTCGGTTGATGCTGGATTTCCGCGATTTCTTCTCCAAGGGTTTCGCCTTCAACCGCGCCGGCGGCAAGGTGCGCTTCACCGCGGGCACGGCCCACAGCGATGCCATTTCCATCGACGGCCCGGCCGCGCAGATCAGCATCAGCGGCAGCGCCAACCTGCGCGCGCAGAGCTTCGACCAGACCATCGAAGTGCGGCCCAAGGCAGGCAACCTTTTGACCGTGGCCGGCGCGATTGCCGCAGGTCCCGTCGGTGCGGCGATCGGTGCCGCCGCCAACGCGGTGCTGCAGAAACCGCTGGGTCAGATGGCCTCGCGCACCTACCACGTGACCGGGCCGTGGAAAGAGCCCAAGGTCGAAGTGGTCGGCAGCGAACAGGGCAGGGCGCAGACGACGGTCCCGCCCTCGCGTTGAGCCGGTCGGGACTTCGGGGGCCTCGGGCCCCTCCTGCGGGTCTCCCCGTGCTTCCTGCCTTGGAAGACGGACACTTCGCCCGCATCTAGTCCAGCGTATAACCTCAGTTTTTCGACTCACGCCCAGCCCGGAACCCCCGACCCGATGACCCTGCCCATCCAGATCGCCGAAACCCGCCTGCTGCTGCCCGCCGGGCTCGATGCCGGCGGCCTTGAACGCACATTCGGCACGCTGCTCGGACCGGGCGTGGACTTCGGCGACCTGTATTTCCAGCACGCCCGCCGCGAGAGCTGGACGGTCGAGGACGGCATCGTCAAGGACGGTGCGCATTCGATCGAGCAGGGCGTGGGCGTGCGCGCGATCAGCGGTGAGAAGACCGGCTTCGCCTACTCCGACGAGATCAACACGCAGGCGTTGCTGGCCGCATCGAAGTCGGCGCGTGCCATTGCCCGCGATGGCACGACCCAGGCACCGCACTCACTGGTGCGCAACGGCGGTCGTGAACTCTACGTGCCCGAAGATCCGATCGACGGTTACGCCAACGAAGCCAAGGTCGAAGCGCTGCGTCGCATCGACCGCATGCTGCGCGCCGCCGATCCGCGCGTGCAGCAGGTGATGGTGAGCCTGTCCGGTGGCGTCGACACGATCCTGGTCGCGCGCAGCGACGGTGTGATG
Organism: Lysobacter sp. GCM10012299; assembly: GCF_042649405.1. NCBI lineage: Bacteria > Pseudomonadati > Pseudomonadota > Gammaproteobacteria > Lysobacterales > Lysobacteraceae > Lysobacter > Lysobacter sp. GCM10012299. The sequence goes on from NZ_JBHRZC010000001.1 coordinate 659,510, forward strand.
GCGGCCGACGTGCGTCCGCTGGTGCGCCTCAACGTGCAGGTGATCGTCGAGCACAACGGCCGTCGCGAAAGCGGCTACGCCGGTGGCGGCGGGCGTTACAGCTATGCCGAACTGCTCGATGGCGACAAGCCCGAGAAGCTCGCGCGCGAAGCACTGCGCCAGGCGCTGGTGAACCTGGAAGCGATCGATGCGCCGGCCGGCATCATGCCGGTGGTGCTCGGCAGTGGCTGGCCGGGCGTGCTGCTGCACGAAGCCGTCGGCCACGGCCTGGAAGGCGACTTCAACCGCAAGGGCACCTCGACCTACGCCGGCCGCATGGGCCAGCGCGTCGCCTCGCCGGGCGTCACCATCGTCGACGACGGCACGCTGCCGGGCCGTCGCGGTTCGCTCAACGTCGACGACGAAGGCACGCCGACCCACTGCACCACGCTGATCGAAGACGGCGTGCTCGTCGGCTACATGCAGGACACGCTCAACGCGCGCCTGATGGGCATGGCGCCAACCGGCAACGGCCGTCGCGAATCGTTCGCGCACCTGCCGATGCCGCGCATGACCAACACCTACATGCTGGCCGGCCAGCACGATCCGGAAGAGATGATCCGTTCGGTGAAGAAGGGCCTGTACGCGGTCAACTTCGGCGGCGGCCAGGTCGACATCACCAGCGGCAAGTACGTGTTCTCGGCGACCGAGGCGTACCTGATCGAGGATGGAAAGATCACCGCGCCGGTGAAGGGCGCCACGCTGATCGGCAACGGCCCGGAAACGATGCAGCGGGTGAAGATGATCGGCCACGACCTGGCGCTGGATGAAGGCGTGGGCGTGTGCGGCAAGGACGGCCAGAGCGTGCCGGTCGGCGTCGGCCAGCCGTCGCTGCTGATCGACCAGCTGACGGTGGGTGGCACGCAGGCGTGATGACAGCGCGCTTGCTCAAATCAGCCGTTCGCCCTGAGCGTAGCGCAGCGAAGTCGAAGGGCATCAGCACCGGCCACGCAGCGCTGCCACGGCGACCCTTCGACTTCGCGGCTGCGCCGCTACGCTCAGGGCGAACGGTGAAAGGGAGGCTGCGGTTATTCGAGGTCGTCGGACTCGTCGTCGCCCGCGTCGCCACCACCCGTGCCGTTACCACCCAGGATCAGCCCGCGCAGTTCGCGGTACAGCTCGCGGAACGAATGCGGCGGCTTGTTGCGGTTGCGCTCGTCGATGGTGTTGCGCACCAGTTGGCGCAGGCGCTGGCGGTCGGCCGTCGGGTATTCGTCGAGCAGCTGCGCCAGGGCCGGGTCGCCGTCGGCGATCAGGCGCTCGCGCCAGGCTTCGATGCGGTGCATGGCCGCGACTTCGCGCCGCGCCGCCTCGCCGTCCTCGTCGAGCGCATCGCGCAGCGCGTCCAGGACTTCATCGTCCTCGCGCCGCATCTGCTTGGCCAGGAACGCCAGCTGGCGCTTGTGGGCGATGTTGGCGGTGATGCGCTTGCACTCGCGGATGTGCGGCAGCAGCGACTCGGGCACCGGCAGCTTCGCCAGCTGCGACTCGGTCAGCGCCACCAGCTTCTCGCCCAGGGCCAACACCTCCAGCGCCTCGCGCCGGTTCTGGCTGCGGCTGGGGCTGAGGAACTCGCCGGTTTCTTCGTCTCTACCACGCATGACACTTCTTCCTGAATTTCACTTGCAACAACAGGTTCCGGGGCCAGGCCCCTGGAACGGCAGGCCACAAGGATAAGCCATTGAACGAACTGACTCCCCAATACGCCGCTTCCCTGGGTGACAGCCATGCCCGCCTGGAGTCCCTGGCGGAGCTGTCGCAGCGCCTGCTGGAGCGCTGCCGCGCCAGCGGCGCCACCCAGGCCGAGGTCTCGTGCTCGGAGGAATCCGGGCTCAACGTGAACGTCCGCATGGGCGAGGTCGAGACGGTCGAGTCGACCCGCGACCGCGGCATCGCCGTCACCGTCTATTTCGGCCAGCGCAAGGGCAGTGCCAGCACCGCCGACCTGCGCGAGGACAGCCTGGGCGCCACCGTGGAGCAGGCCTGCGCCATCGCCCGCCACACCGAGGACGATGCCGCCGCCGGCCTGGCCGAAGCCGCGCTGATGGCGCGCGACCTGCGCGAGTTCGACTCCTGGCACCCGTGGGTGATCGACGCCGACCGCGCGATCGACCTGGCGCTGGCTTGCGAGCAGGCCGGGCGCGAGTCCGACGCGCGCATCGAAAACTCCGATGGCGCCTCGGTCGGCACTGGCGAGAGCATCAGCGTGTATGCCAACTCGCACGGTTTCATCGGCCGCGAGCGCAGCACCCAGCACAGCCTCGGCTGCGCCCTGATCGCCGGCCGCGGCGACGCCATGCAGCGCGATGGCTGGTACAGCATCGGCCTGTCCGCCGACGACCTCGAGTCGGCGGCAACCATCGGCCGCAAGGCGGCCCAGCGCGCCGCCTCGCGCCTGCAGCCGCGACAGATCGCCACCGGCGAGTATCCGGTGCTGTTCGCCGCCGAGATGTCGCGTTCGCTGATCGGCCACCTGCTCGGCGCGGTCTCCGGCGGTGCGCTGTACCGTCGCGCCAGCTTCCTGGTCGACTCGGCCGGCACGCAGTTGTTCCCAGACTGGTTCGCCATCGACGAGCTGCCGTTCCTGCAGCGCGGTTTCCGCTCCAGTTCGTTCGACGCCGAAGGCGTGGCCACGCGCGAGGCGCCGCTGGTGAAGGGCGGCGTGCTGCAGCGTTACATCCTGGGCAGTTACTCGGCGCGCAAGCTCGGCCTGCAGACCACCGCCAACGCCGGCGGCGTGCACAACCTCCAGGTCGAGGCCAATGCCGGCGACTTCGAGGCGATGCTGGCCGGGATGGGCCGCGGCCTGCTGGTCACCGAGCTGATGGGGCAGGGCGTCAACACCGTTACCGGCGACTACTCGCGCGGCGCAGCCGGCTTCTGGATCGAGAACGGGCAGATCCAGTACCCGGTCGACGGCATCACGGTCGCCGGCAACCTCAAGTCGATGTTCGCCGCGATCGAGGCGGTCGGCAGCGACGTCGACCCGCGGTCGCACCTGCGCACCGGCTCGATCCTGGTCGGCCGGATGACGGTGGCGGGCGAAACGGTCGAGTGAGGCGGCGGGGGCAGGCTTGACCCGGCCCGGTCGCGGGCGGAAAGTGACCTTCAACAGTCAAGGGAGCAGACCGTCATGAGCGAAAACCCGAACGATCCGAGCCCGTACTCCGCGCCGCCGCCGCCGCCGGAAAGTCATGCCGGCGGCATCCCGGCCGAGCAACGCCAGTGGGCGATGTTCGCGCACCTGTCGGCGATCGCCGGCGCGGTGCTCACCTCCGGCATCGGTGGCTGGGGTACGTTCCTCGGCCCGCTGATCATCTGGCTGCTGAAGAAGGACACCATGCCCTTCGTCGAGGACCAGGCCAAGGAAGCGCTGAACTACAACATCACCGTGGCGATCGTGTTCTTCGCGCTGTGGGTGCTGGTGTTCATCACGCTTGGCATCGGCTTCCTGATCGCGATCCCGGCTTGGGTGGTGATCGGCGTGGCATGGCTGGTGTTCACCATCATCGCCGCTGTGAAGTCGAACGAGGGCGTGGCTTACCGCTATCCGTTTACGTTGCGGCTGGTGAAGTAAGCCGGCGCGTCGGGGCCCCGGGTGCGGCCTTTGGCCTTACCCGGGCTACGCGCACATCCCTCTGACGGTAGCCCGGGTAAGGCCGCAGGCCGCACCCGGGACGCCTCAACGATCGCGCTCGATCGCCAACCGGCCCAACGCGGCCAGCGCATCGGCGCGCGCGCCGAACGGCGCCAGCGCGGCCGTCATCGCCGCGCCCAGTTCCTGCAAGCGGGCACGCGATGCCTCCAGGCCGATCAACGCCGGGAAGGTCGCCTTGTCCTGCGCCACGTCCTTGCCCGCGGTCTTGCCGAGGGTGGCGCTGTTGCCCTCGATGTCCAGGATGTCGTCGCGCACCTGGAACGCCAGGCCGAGTGCATCGGCGTAGCGGTCCAGCGCATCGAGTTCGGTTGAAGACGCACCGCCGCACAGCGCGCCCATGCGCACTGCCGCGCGGATCAGCGCACCGGTCTTCAGTGCGTGCAGTCGTTCGAGATCGGCGACGGATATCGCAGTGCCGTTGCCCGTCGCCGCGAGGTCGAGCGCCTGGCCGCCGCACATGCCGCCGACCCCGGACGCGATGGCCAGCGTGCGCAGCAACGAAACCCGGATGGCATCGGAGACCGGCGCATCCGCCAGTACTTCGAACGCCAGCGATTGCAATGCATCGCCGGCAAGGATCGCGGTGGCTTCGTCGAAGGCCACGTGCACGGTCGGCTGGCCGCGGCGCAGGGCGTCGTCGTCCATCGCCGGCAGGTCGTCATGCACCAGCGAATAGGCGTGGATCAGTTCGACCGCCACCGCCGGCGCATCCAGCGATTCGACGTTGGCGCCCAGCGCGACACCGCTGGCGTACACCAGCAGCGGGCGCATGCGCTTGCCGCCGAGCAGCACGGCGTGGCGCATGGCGGCAGACAGGCGCTGCGGTGGCAGCGAAGGGTCGGGCAGGGCTCGCGCGAGCGCGGCGTCGGCGCGCTCGCGCCAGCCGGTCAGGTCAGACATCGCCGACGTCAGTCATCGCTGAAGTCGGACCGCGTCGGCGCCTGCGGCGACAGTGCGGCGAACGGCTCGGCGGCAGCCGGATTCTGCGGGTCGCTGAGCAGGCGCACGCGAAGCTCGGCCTGCTCGAGGGCACTCTGGCAGCGGCGGTAGAGGCCCACGCCGCGCTCGTACGCGGCCAGGGAGTCTTCCAGGCTCATCTCGCCGTGTTCCATCTTCTCGACCAGCTGTTCGAGCGCATCGAGCGACTGCTCGAAATCGCTGACGGGTGAGGCGGATGCGGCTTCTTGGGTGGTTTTGCGCGACATGGGCGAAGTTTGCGACCGGGCCCGGCGGGGGTCAATTGCCACGGTGGGCCAATGTGCTGCGGGGCGCGTGCCGCGTGGCGCGGTTCGCGGGCGCGGGTGGCGTCAGTGGTCGCCCCAGACCAGCCGTGCCCCGCGCTGGCGCAGCCAGGCGTCGAACGGCGCCGAATACGCCAGGTCGGCAATCGCGAGCAGTTGCCCGGCGGCATCGCTCAGCAGCGGCAGGCGCTCGCGCTGCCACGGAGGCACGCCGAGGTCCTGCAGCACATGCTTGAGCGCGTGCGAATGGCTGCGGCCGGGCTGGACGAAGCGCTCGCCGCCATGGCGGGCATGCACGATCACGTCGCCGTCGAGGGACGTTGCGCCCTCCAGGCTCAGTTGCCCGCCGTGGGGAAGTGGCAACGGCGCGTGTCCGCTCCACGCACTGCGCCAGTCCAGCGGCATGTGCGGGCGGATGGCATCGGCATGCAACAGATCGCGCCAGCTGCGCACGGCAGCGCCCTGCCAGGCGAACAATGCCTGTGCGTCGTCGTCGGCCGTGATCACTTCGGACTCGATGCGGGCAACGCCATTGGCTGGCAGCGCGGGCAGGCCGAGCTCGGCGATCCAGCGCCGCAGCACGCGCGCGCGTCGCGTTGCCGGCATCGCCAGCAGCCGCTGGCGCGACAGGCAATGCGGATCGGCGGTGGCGACACTGGCCAAGGCCTGGGCATCGCCGGCGTCGAGCAGGTCGCGTGCCTGTGCCGACAGGGCCGCCGACTGGGCCAGTGCCGCATCGGCATGCGGCCAGCGCTCGCGCAGCAGCGGCATCACACGCTGGCGCAGGAAATTGCGGTCGAAGCTCGTGTCGCTGTTGCTGGGGTCGTCGATCCAGGCCAGGCCATGCGCCTGCGCGTAGGCGAGCAGGTCGTTGCGGCCATGGTCGAGCAGCGGCCGCCAGAGCCGGCCGACGCCGAACTCTCGCCAGCGCCGCATCGCCGCCAGGCCGTCGCTGCCGGAGCCGCGCAGCGCGCGCAGGAGCAGCGTCTCGGCCTGGTCGTCGCGGTGGTGCGCCAGCACCAGCACTTCGCCGGGCGCCAGCGCTTCGGCAAAGGCGCCATGGCGGGCGGCGCGGGCCGCCGCTTCCGGGCCATCGCCATCACGGACCACGTCGACCCGCACCACCGTCAGCGGCACGCCCAGCGTTGCGCAGGTCCGCGCGCAGTGTTCCGCCCATGCGTCGGCCTGTGGATGCAGGCCGTGGTGCACGTGCAGCGCCCGCAGCGTCGCAGTGCCGGCCGTGGTCGCCAGCAGGTGCAACAGCACGGCTGAATCCAAGCCGCCGCTGTAGCCCACGCACAGCAGCGCGTCGGGCCGGTCATGCAGGGCTGCAGGCAACGAGGAGGGGGGTGAAGGGGGCATGTGCCGATGGTGCCACGGCATTGGAATGCAGCAACCTACCGATGGTGCTGTGTTGCCGAGGCAATGGACGCACCATTTGCCTGCACCCGCATGCACCTTCGCATGCACATTCTGTGGAGAGACGGTCTTGGCCAGGTTATTCGAGCCCTTCCAGCAGCGTTCGCTGACCCTGCGCAACCGCCTGGTGGTGGCACCCATGTGCCAGTACTCGGCGGTCGACGGGGTGCCCAACGATTGGCACCTGGTGCACCTGGGCAGCCGCGCCGTCGGCGGCGCGGGGGCGATCATCGCCGAGGCCACCGCGGTATCGGCCGAGGGCCGCATCTCGCCGGCCGACACCGGCATCTGGAACGACCGCCAGGCCGAAGCCTGGTCGCGCATCGCCCGCTTCATGTCCTGCCAGGGCGCCGTCCCCGGCATCCAGCTCGGCCATGCCGGGCGCAAGGCCAGCGTCGCGCCGCCGTGGCTGGGCGGCATCACGGTGAGCCATGCCGACGGTGGCTGGACCCCGGTGGCGCCCTCGGCGCTGCCCTTCAGCGAGACCTCGCCGATGCCGGCCGCGTTGGACGAAGCGCAATTGAAGACCCTCGTCGACGATTTCGCCGCGGCCGCATGGCGCGCGCATGCCGCCGGCTTCCGCCTGATCGAGCTGCATGCCGCGCACGGCTATCTGTTGCACCAGTTCCTGTCGCCGCTGTCGAACCAGCGCGACGATGCCTACGGCGGCAGCTTCGAAAACCGCACGCGGTTGTTGCTGGAAGTGCTCGACGCCGTGCGCAAGGTGTGGCCGGAGCGACTGCCGCTATGGCTGCGCATCTCCGCCACCGACTGGGCCGACGGCGGCTGGGATGTCGAGCAGAGTGTCGAACTGGCGCGGTTGGTGTCGGCGCGCGGTGTCGACCTGATCGACGTGTCCAGCGGCGGCCTGCTGCATGGGGCGAAGATTCCGCTCGAGCCTGGCTACCAGGTGCCGTTCGCGGCGCGCATCCGTCGCGAAGCCTCCATTGCGACGGGCGCGGTCGGACTGATCACCGAACCCGGACACGCCGAATCGGTGATCGAACGCGGTGATGCCGACGTGGTGCTGCTGGCGCGCGAACTGCTGCGCGACCCGTACTTCCCGCGCCGCGCCGCGCGCGAACTCGACGCCGAGCTGCACGCGCCGGAGCAGTACCTGCGCGCGTGGTGAGCCGTCAGCGCGTCGTGCCTTCGCTGGTCGTGATCTCGATGCCGCCGACGAAGCGCGCGGCAACGTTGTAGATCCACGCGTACAGCGCGCCGGCAATGAAGCCCAGCACGCCGTAGAAGATCGGCAGCACGACTATGGCCAGGGCGCCGAGGCCGGCCACCCATTCCAGGCCGGGATCGGCGTGCGCCGCTTCGGCCATGCCGCCGACCGAGAACGACAGGAACATCAGCACGCCGGCGATCAGGCCGAACACGGCCGAGATGATGGCGAAGATCTTGGCAACCGACATCACGCGGACGCGGGTGATGACCATGGCAACGCTCCCGCCCGGCGGCAGGCCGGGCCCGGGCGCGAGTAATACCGGCCGCCGGGCGGTGCCGGCGTGAAGACGTCGTCCCGATGAAGGGACGACGACAGACCTCAGGCGGCTTCGTATGCGCCGTAGCTGCGCAGGCGACGGTAGCGACGGTCGAGCAGGTCCTCGACCGGCAGCGCCTCGAGCATGTCGAGCTCGTTGAGCAGCACGGCCTTCAGGCGCGTGGCCATCTGGCGCGGATTGCGGTGGGCGCCGCCGATCGGCTCGCGCACCAGCTTGTCGACCAGGCCCAGGTCGAGCAGGCGCTTGGCGGTCAGGCCGAGCTGTTCGGCGGCGTCCTTGGCCTTGTCGGCCGACTTCCACAGGATCGAGGCGCAGCCCTCCGGCGAGATCACCGAGTAGGTGCTGTACTCGAGCATCAGCGTGCGGTCGCCCACACCAATCGCCAGCGCGCCGCCGGAGCCGCCTTCGCCGATCACGGTGCAGATCACCGGCACCTTCAGCTCGCTCATCTCCAGCAGGTTGCGGGCGATGGCCTCGGACTGGCCGCGCTCTTCGGCGCCGACGCCGGGGTAGGCGCCCGGAGTATCGATGAAGGTCAGGATCGGCAGGCGGAAGCGTTCGGCCAGCTTCATCAGGCGCAGCGCCTTGCGGTAGCCCTCCGGACGCGGCATGCCGAAGTTGCGCTTGATCTTGCTCTTGGTGTCGCGGCCCTTCTGGTGGCCGATGATGACCACGCTGCGGCCATTGATGCGGCCCAGGCCACCAACAATGGCGGCGTCGTCGGCGTAGGCGCGGTCACCGGCCAGTTCCTGGAACTCGTCGCAGATGATGCGGATGTAATCGTTGGTGTACGGGCGCGCCGGATGGCGGGCCAGCTGCGAGACCTGCCACGGGGTCAGGTCGCGGAAGATCTGGGCGGTGCGCACGCGCAGCTTGTCCTGCAGCGCATGTACTTCGGCATCCACGTCCACGGCCGGGGCGTTGCTGGCGTGGCGCAGTTCCTGGATCTTGGCTTCCAGGTCGGCGATGGGCTGCTCGAAATCGAGGTAGTTCGGGTTCATGCGTGGGCCGTTGGCCGGAAAGCCGACAGTCTAGCCGAGGCAGGGCGACCGTACCGAGACGTGTGGCCGGCGCCGATCGGCCCCCGAATGCCGCCCAATCCCTTCGATCGGCGGCCAACGGCAATGAAGTCGTATTCATCGCCTGCAGCCGCCGGGCCGGCGCGGGCGCGTGTTTGAATCGCCGTAGCCGCGCTGTAGCGGGAGGGGCGAGTCTTGGGAGCCGTGATGAAGGGACGTGGATGGGCCGCGGTGGCGGCGATGGCATGCGCACTTGCCGGCATCGCGCCGGTGGCCGCACAGGGCTGGCGGCATGTCGGCGCGGTCGACGGGGTGGAAGTCCAGCCCAACGGCGCGGTGGTCGCATCGGGACCGGCACGGCTGCGGGTGACGGCGGTCGGCGAGGGCGTATACCGCGTCACGCTGGCACCGGACGGCCGCTTCGACGAGACGCCGTCATGGGCGATGGCGCCGGGCATACCGCAGGCGAAGGTCGGCGTCGCCGATTCGGCCGATGCAGTCAGGGTGGCCTCCGGTGACGTGGTCGCAGTGATCCGCAAGCAACCGCTGCGGGTGGAATTTGCCGATCGCAGTGGCCAGGTTTTGCTGGCCGACTCCGAACAGATGCCGATGGCCTGGGCCGACAGCCCGCACGGTCCGCGCGTGCGCAGCTGGAAGGCGCTTCCGGCCGATGCGCACTTCTACGGCCTGGGCGACAAGGCCGGCCCGCTCGACCGTCGCGGCCGTGCCTTCACGATGTGGAACTCCGACGCCTACGGATGGCAGGGCACCAGCGACCCGCTGTACAAGTCGATCCCGTTCTTCATCGGCCTGCGCGCCGGCACCGCGTACGGACTGTTCTTCGACAACACCTCGCGCAGCAGTTTCGACTTCGGCAAGGAGTCGGAGGAATACTTCTCCTTCGGCGCCGAAGGCGGCGCACTGGACTACTACTTCATCGCCGGCCCGGAGCCGGCGCGCGTGCTGGAGCGCTACACCGCACTGACCGGGCGCACGCCTTTGCCGCCGATGTGGGCGCTCGGTTTCCAGCAGTCGCGCTACAGCTACAACCCCGAGGGCAAGGTCCGCGAGATCGCCGCGCAGCTGCGCGAGCACCGCATTCCCAGTGACGCGATCTACCTCGACATCGACTACCAGCAGGGCTACGCGCCGTTCACCGTCGACCGCAAGCAGTTCCCGCACTTCGAGCAGATGATCGCCGACCTGCGCGCGCAGGGCCTGCGCACGGTGCTGATCACCGACCTGCACATCAAGCACGCGCCGGGCACCGGCTACGCACCGTTCGATTCGGGCATGGCGGCCGATGCGTTCATTCGAAACCCTGACGGTTCGCTCTACATCGGTCCGGTGTGGCCGGGCGACGCGGTGTTCCCGGACTTCTCCCTGGCGCGCGTGCGCGACTGGTGGGGCGGCCTGTACCGCGAGTTCAGCGCGATGGGCGCAGCCGGTTACTGGAACGACATGAACGAGCCGTCGGTGTTCAACGTCCCCGGCAACACCATGTCGCCCGACGCCGTGCATCGCATGGACGACGGCAGCCAGCGTGACCATCGCGCGATCCACAACGTCTACGGCATGCTCAATGCGCGCGCGACCTACGAGGGCCTGCTGAAGCTGCAACCGCAGCAGCGGCCGTTCGTGCTGACGCGTGCCGCTTACGCAGGCACCCAGCGTTACGCCGCCACGTGGACGGGCGACAACAGCGCCACCTGGCATCACCTCGCGCAGAGCACACCGAACCTGCTAAGCCTCGGACTATCGGGCATGGCGCTCGCCGGCGACGACGTTGGCGGTTTCATCGGCTCGCCGCCGCCGGACCTGCTGACGCGCTGGTTCCAGCTGGGCGCGTTCAATCCGGTATTCCGCAACCATGCCGCCACCGATACGCGACCGCACGAGGCCTGGGTCGACGGCCCGCAGCAGGAGGCGCTGCGTCGGGAAGCCATCGAGTTGCGCTACCGCCTGATGCCGTACCTCTACACCGTGGCCGAGGAGAACACGCGAAATGGCCTGCCGATCATGCGGCCGGTGTTCCTGCAGTACCCGCAGGCGCAGGCGTTCTATGGCAACGATCGCGATTTCCTGTTCGGCCCGGACTTGTTCGTGGCGCCGGTGAGCGATGAGCGGCTGGATGCGCACCAGATCGTGCTGCCGCCGGGCGAGTGGTATGTGTTTGGCACCTCGCAGCGCCAGGCTGCGCAGAAGGATCCGATCAAGCTCGATCCGCGACCGACGGCGGTGCCGTTGTACGCGCGCGCCGGTGCGATCGTGCCGATGCAGGCGGTGGTGCAGCACACGGGCGAGAAGCCGGCCGGGCCGCTGCAGTTGCAGGTGTATTTGCCCAAGGCCGGCGGCGAGTGCGGTGGGTCGCTGTACCAGGACGATGGCGAGAGCCAGGCGTACAAGGGCGGGTCGCTGCTGCGCGTGGCGTATGCGTGCGAGGTGGGCAGGCGAGGGGCGATGGTGACGTCGCATGTCGTGCACGACGGGTTTGCGCCGTGGTGGGGCGATGTCGAGGTGACGGTGTATGGAGTGGGGCGGAAGCCGTCTTCGCTGCGGGTTGACGGGAAGGCGGTCGGCGACTGGAGCTACGAAGCGGAGCAGCAAACGGTCGTCATCCGCGTACCGCAGGCCCGCCGTGACTGGAAGGTCGAGCTGAAGTACTAAGACAGATCACCGTTCGTCCTGAGCGTAGGCCCGCAGGGCCGAAGTCGAAGGATGAAGCGGGCGGTCGCGCCTAGGGGGCAGGTCCTTCGACTTCGCGCCTGCGGCGCTACGCTCAGGACGAACGGTGGTTTGTCAGTTGCCCCAAGGCTTCGCCAGCGTCACCTTCACCGCCCTTACGCCCGGCGTCGCCCGCAGCTTCGACGCCAGCTCCGCATCGATGCGCACCGACTGCGCGCCGTTGAGGTCGAGCATGCCCGCACTGCCCTTGCGCACCAGCAGGTCCAGGCGAATGGGCGTCGAGCCCGGGCGGTTGCCCGCCAGCACCGTGTCGACGCGTTGCCACGTGCCCGGTTCGCGCAGGTCCAGCCGCAGCGATAGCCGCTGCGCATTGCGCGTGCACACCTGCTCGTAATCCCAGCAGCGCACTGCACGCAATGCGAAGCCGCCGCTGAAGGTGTCCTCGCGCAAGTTGCCCTGGATCACCAGCAAACGGTCGCGCACCAGCAACTGCGCGAACTCGCTGTAGGTCTCGTTGAAGAAGGCGCATTCGATGCGGCCGCGGCCGTCCTCGATCTGCACGAACATCTGGCTGTCGCCCTTCTTGCGCAGGCCGACGACCTGGCCGGCGACGACCGTCTCCACTTCCTGGCGCCAGCTGCCGCGCGCAGGTTCGGGGCGGTTCTCCCAGATTTTCTCGAGCCCGGCGAGGTCGTTGCCGATCAACGCGCGGACTTCATCGCGGTACGGATCGAACGGATGGCCGCTGAGGTAATGGCCGAGCGTGTCGCGTTCGCCGTTGAGGATCTGCGTGAGCGGCCACTCGTCGGTTTCGGGCAGGTCGATGTGCAACGCAGGCGCCGCCGCATCGAAGCCGCCGAACAGCGACACCTGTCCGGCCTCGCGCTCGCGCGCCAGCTGGTCGGTGGCCTTGAGCACTTCCGGCAGCTGCAGCATCAGGCTCGCGCGGTTCTTGCCGAGCTTGTCGAGCGCGCCGGCCTGGGTCAGCGCTTCCAGTGCGCGGCGGTTGAGCTTGCCGCTGTCGACGCGCTTGGCGAAGTCGAGCAGGTCGGCGAACGGGCCGGCGCGGCGCGCTTCCACGATCGCCTCGCAGGCGCCGCGGCCAACGCCCTTCACCGCGCCGATGCCGTAGCGGATCGTGGTCGCGTCCTTGGCCTCGAACATGTACGCCGACTCGTCGACGTCCGGACGCAGCACCGTCAGCCCCATCACCCGGCATTCGTCGAGGAAGGAGGTGACCTTGTCGGTATTGTCCATGTCCGACGACAGCACTGCGGCCATGAACTCCGACGGGTAGTGCACCTTCAGCCAGGCGGTCTGGTAGGCGACCAGCGCGTAGGCGGCCGAGTGCGACTTGTTGAAGCCGTACTCGGCGAACTTCTCCATCAGGTCGAAGATCGGGCTGGCCTGGCGCGCGGCGATGCCACGCTCGGCGCAGCCGGCCTCGAACTTGGCCCGCTCCTTGGCCATCTCCTCGGGCTTCTTCTTGCCCATCGCGCGACGCAGCATGTCGGCGCCGCCGAGCGTGTAGCCCGCCAGCACCTGGGCGATCTGCATCACCTGTTCCTGGTACACGATGACGCCGTAGGTCGGCGACAGCACCGGTTCCAGCGATTCGTGCGGGTAGGAGACTTCGGTGTTGCCGTGCTTGCGGTCGACCCATTCGCGGTCCATTCCCGAGCCCAGCGGGCCGGGACGGAACAACGCGGCCAGCGCGATGATGTCCTCGAAGGTGTCGGGACGCGCGCGCTTGAGCAGCTCGCGCATGCCGCGTGATTCGAACTGGAACACCGCGACCGTGTCGCCGCGCGCGAACAGCTCGTAACTGGCCTGGTCGTCCAGCGGCAGCGTGGCGATGTCGAGCGCAGGCTCGCCGGCGGCGGCGCGGCGCTTGTTGATCGCCTTCACCGCCCAGTCGATGATCGTCAGCGTGCGCAGGCCGAGGAAGTCGAACTTGACCAGGCCGACCGCTTCGACGTCGTCCTTGTCGAACTGCGTGACCGGGCTCTTGCCGCGGCCCTCGCCGTCGTGTTCGGCGAACAGCGGGCAGAAGTCGCTCAGCGGACTCGGCGCGATCACCACGCCGCCGGCGTGCTTGCCGGCGTTGCGGGTGAGGTCCTCCAGGCTGCGCGCCAGGTCGAGCAGGTCGCGCACGTCCTCTTCGGCGTGGTAGCGCTGGATCAGCTCGGGCGAGGCGAGGTTGCTGTCGGACTTGGCCGCTTCCGATTCGCCCAGTGCATCGTCGAGCGAGATGCCGAGCGTGTTCGGGATGAGTTTGGCGATGCCGTCGACGAAGCCGTACGGATGGCCGAGCACGCGGCCGCTGTCGCGCACCACGGCCTTGGCCGCCATGGTGCCGTAGGTGATGATCTGGCTGACGCGGTCGCGGCCGTACTTGCGCGCGACGTAGTCGATGACCTCGTCGCGACGGTCCATGCAAAAGTCGATGTCGAAGTCGGGCATCGACACGCGTTCGGGATTGAGGAACCGCTCGAACAGCAGGTCGTACGGCAGGGGATCAAGATCGGTGATGCCCAGCGCCCACGCCACCAGCGAGCCGGCACCGGAACCGCGGCCGGGGCCGACCGGGATGTCGTGGTCCTTGGCCCAGTTGATGAAGTCGGCCACGATGAGGAAGTAGCCCGGGAACCCCATCTTGATGATGACGTCGAGCTCGATCTCCAGGCGCGCGTCGTACTCCTCGCGCGTCTTGCCGGGCGCCAGCGGCGCCTTCTCCAGGCGCTTGTCCAGGCCCTCGCGCGCGCTGTTGCGCAGCCACGATTCGATGGTGTGCTCACTCGGCACCGGGAACGCCGGCAGCGCGTATTCGCCGAGCTTCATCTCGACGTTGCAGCGCGTGGCCAGCGAGACGGCGTTGTCGATCGCGTCGGGAATGTCGGCGAACAGCGCCGCCATTTCCTGCGACGACTTGAGGTACTGCTCTTCGGTGTAGTCCTTGGGCCGCTTGGGGTCGTCGAGGACGCGGCCGGAGGCGATGCACACGCGTGCTTCATGCGCCTCGAAACCGTCGCGGTCGAGGAAGCGCACATCGTTGCTGGCAATGACCGGGATGCCGCGCGTGGAGGCGGCGTGCAGGGCGAACGAATTGAACGCGTCCTCGCCGTCGCGGCCGGTGCGGGTGAGTTCCAGGTGCAGGCGTTCGCCGAACGAACCGCGCCAGTCGGCCAGCCAGGCTTCGGCCAGTTCGTGGCGGCCGCCCACGGCCATGCGACCGGCCAGGCTGTGGCGGCCGACGAGGGCGAACAGGCCGGCGTTGTCCTCGCGCAACCATTCCGGGCGCAGGGCGACGCCCTCGGTGCGGTGGCCTTCCATCCAGGCGCGGCTGAGCAGGCGCGACAGGGTCAGGTAGCCGTTGCGGTCCCGGCACAGCAGGGTCATGTGCGAGGCGGTTTCGTTGCCGTCGGCCAGGCCGACGTCGGCGCCGATGATCGGCTTGATGCCGGCGCCTTCGGCCGCCTTGTAGAACTTGACCGTGGCAAACAGGTTGTCGAGGTCGGTCAGCGCGACGGCCGGCTGCGACAGCGCCACGCAGCGTTTGACCATCTCGCCGATGCGGATCGTCGAGTCGGCGAGGGAGTACTCGCTGTGCAGGTGGAGATGAACGAAACGGGGTGCTGTCATGCTGTCCTGGACGTCGGGCGACTCGGTCGAACCACGACCGGCGCGGCACAGGCCAGCCTATCAGTCCGGCCGGCGCGTACAAGCCTTGACAGCCACGTAGCCCGGGTAAGCGCAGCGCACCCGGGGCAAGTGCGCACGGGTCCCGGGTGCGCTGCGCTTACCCGGGCTACGCTCAGCTGACGCGGAACAGCTGGGCCGGCAGGTTCCATGGCGCGTAGTGCTGCTCGCGCACCCACAGCATGTGCTGCCACAGCGCCAGTTCGTCGAGTCGGTCGCGCACCCAGGCCGCCCGCCGGGCCGGCGGCGGTCCGTCCGGGTGTTCGATGCGGCGGTAATCGCAGTAGTCGCGGTAGTCCTCGACGTCGTCGGCGAAGGCCGGCCAGGCCAGTTCGACCATCAGCACGTCATCGAGCTGGCCGAGCACCGGCGTGTGGTCCTCGATCAGGTCGTCCTCGCGATCGATGTAGGCCAGCAGCTGCCCGATGCGCGCGCGCGTCGCCTCGTCGCAGTCCCAGTCCTCGTCGGCGAGCATCAGGCGCAGTTCGTGTACGCGTTGCAGGCGCGAATCGATGACGTCGTGGGCGTGGCCGGCAGGCAGCTTCAGCAGCCAGGACGCCAGCTGCTGCAGGCGGTCGGCATTCACGCGCGGCGCGTCGGCATGGATCTCGTGCAACAGCTGGTCGAAACGTGCGACCGCGCTTTCGGCCAGCGGGATCTCGTCGGCGTAATGGCGCGCCTGCATGCCGCTGTACATGTGGTCGAACGGCAAGGGTTCGGGGGTGGGTGTCGGATGGTGCTGGCGCATGACACACCTCGCTTCCGGCCGGGTGGTCAGGGCTCGCATTGGCCGGCGGGCGTGCGAGCCGGGAGTCCGATGATGCGCCCGTGCGTGTTAACACAGAGGCCGCCTTTCGGCGGCCTCCCGTGTGGTCAATGCACCCGGAACATCGACACTGAACCGGGCAGGTAGCTGCTTTCGCGGATCTGGCGCTCGTGCTCGGCATACACCGCTTCCTCGTAACGCATCTGCTCCCAGTCCTTGCGGCTGAACTCGAATGCGGACACGGCGCAACCGCGGCGCTGCGCTTCCATGCTGCGCAGGCGGGCGTAATCGAGGTAATCCTCGACCTCGGCGACCAGGCGCGGCCACGCGGTGTCGACCACGATGGCGTCGTCGAGACGGCCGACCTTGGGCAGCCAGTCCGGGATCAGGTCGTCACGGCTGCGGGCGTAGTCGACGATCAGCTGGGCGGTGTCGACGGCGTCATTGGCCGGTTCCCACTGGGCATCGCCGACCATCTGTTCGACGGCGGCGATCCGGCGCAGGCGCTGGCGGATGCTCGGCGGCGAGAAGTCGTGGATGCTGCGATCGCACAATTCGCGGGCGGCGCTGGCCAGCTGGTCGGTGTCCAGCGGGGTCTGGGTCCGGCCAAGCCGGGCGAGCAGGCCGTTGAAACGGTCGACATCGGCGCTGCGCAGGTCGAAGCCGTTGATGTTGTGGCGACGGCCCGACCCTTCGAAAGGCACGTCCAGGATCGACGGGAGGGAGGCGGACAGCTGGGTCGGGTTGGAAATGATGGCGTTCATGACGGTCTCCGTGGGGGGCGATGGCACCGTTCTTGCGGCGCCGGATCAGGTTCCTCCACCGGCAGACATGAGTCATGATGGCCGTGCGTGCCTTTCCTCATCGTCCGCTCTGGTTGATGAGGGCGCCATGAGGTTTTGCCGATGAATCCGAACGGGATGGCAGGCCAGGGCGGGCTAACCACCGAAAGTTACCGATTCGACGACATCGTGGTCGACGCGACCGCGCATACCTTGTCGCGTGCGGGAACCCCCCAGACGGTCGAGCCGAAGGCCTTCGCGGTGCTGCTGATGCTGCTGCGCCGGGCCGGTGAACTGGTCGGTCGCGACGAACTTCTGGACCAGGTCTGGGGTCATCGCCATGTCACCCCCGGCGTGCTGACCCGGGTGATCGCCCAGCTCCGCCATGCCCTCGGCGACGACTCGCAGCGACCCCGGTTCATCCAGACCCAGCACGCCCTGGGCTACCGGTTCATCGGCCAGCTCAAGGTCGCCAGCGAACCGGAAGCCCCGTCGACCACCGAGCCGGTCGCGCGCGCCGAGCCCGCGGCGGATCCCCTCGAAGGCGTTGCCGCAGTCAGGCAATCGGTGCCGCCGTCGATGAACGTGGCGGCCAACGAGGCCGTGGCACCTGCAGCGTTCGACGAGGACGACGACCACCGTGCTACCCGAACTGCGGCCGAGGCCGACGAGGCAGGCTCCACACGGGCACCTGCGAACGAAGGTGCGCCGGTGTCCCCACCCGCAGTCGTGCCCGCGTTCCGCACCCGGCGCCGCGCGCTGGTGCGGCGCAGGTGGTGGCTGGCGGCGGCCGCGTTGCTGGTCATCGCCGCCGGCGGTTACTGGTTCGGCCAGCACGAGCGCACCGCGGCGCCGGTGGCGGAGGCCTCGATCGCGGTGCTGCCGTTCGTCAGCCTGAGCGCCGACAGCCGCGACGGCTACTTCGCCGAAGGCCTGGGCGTGGAGATGCACGACGCGCTGGCCGGCGTGCCGGGCCTGCGCGTGGTCGCCGCGCCCGGACGCGGCAAGGAACAGGTCGACATCAAGGCCCTGGGGGCCCAGCTCGGCGTGGCGACACTGCTCGATGCCAGCGTCCGCCGCGAGGGGCCGCGGGTGCGGATCAGCGCACGGTTGTCCGATACGCGCACGGGTTTCACGTTGTGGGCCCATAGCTACGATCGCGAGACCGGTGACGTGTTCGCCCTGCAAAGCGACATTGCCAACGAAGTGGTGCAGGCGCTGGTGGGCGTCCTGCCGGGCAGCGGGCTGGATTCGGCGCGGCAGGCGTTGGCACGGCGTTTGACGCCGACACGCAACGTCGCCGCCTACGACGCCTACCTCAAGGGTCAGCAGGAGATCCGCGTCCGCGGCGACAAGGCCAACCCCGACAGCGCGATCAATTACTTCCGCGGCGCACTGGCGATCGATCCGACGTTCGCCCGCGCCCAGGCCGGCATCTGCCGCGCCGAGATCGAACGCTTCGAGTTCGCGCGCGACACGGCCGCATTCGAGCGCGCGCAGTCGGCCTGCAAGCGCGCATCGGACATGGACCCCTCGCTGCGCGAAGTGAGCCTGGCGATGGGCGACCTGCATCGCGCCCGTGGCGAATCCGAGGCCGCCATCGAGCAGTACACGCATGCGCTGGTCGATCCGGCGCTGCGCGCGGAGGCCTACCTGGGCCTGGCCGGCGTCGCCAGCGCGCAGGGACGCGGCGATCTCGCCCTCAACTATTTCGAACGCGCGCGCAAGTTGCGTCCGCGCGATGCGGGTGTGTTCCAGGAGCGCGGCTATCACCAGTACACCAGTGGCGACGTGCCCGCGGCGATCGAGTCGTATCGCACCGCGGTGTCGTTGAAGCCAGACGACGCGGACCTGTGGAGCAGCCTGGGCGGTCTGTACCAGGCCAACGGCAACGCGAAGCAGGCCACCGCCGCGTACGAGCGCTCGCTGGAGATCAAGCCGAACTACGCGGCACTGAGCAACCTGGGCTCGGTGAAGTACGACAGCGGTGCCTTCGAGGAAGCCGCCGCGCTGTACCGTCATGCCGCCGAGCTGGATGGCAGCGACTTCCGCTTGTGGGGCAACCTCGGCGATGCCTTGTCGGCGTCGGCGGCCACCGCGGCGCAGGCGCGCGAGCCTTACCAGCGCGCGGCGCAGATGGCCGATCGCTACCTGAAGCTGAAGTCCGACGATGCGCAGGGTTTCGCGCAGGCGTCCTGGTACCTCGCCAACCTCGGCGAAGGCGCCAAGGCGCGCGCGATGCTGGCCAAGGCCGAGGCGATCGCGACCGAGCGCGGGGAAGTCGCCTTCTGGGGCGCACAGGCCATGGCCGTGCTCGACGACGCGGCGGCGGCGCAGAAGCAATTGGCGGCGGCGCGAAAGGAAGGCATTCCCGAAGTGCGCATCGCGGCCACGCCGGTATTGCGGCGACTGGCGGCGCAGGACATGACGGCATCGCGCGCCCCCTGAGCGGGGCAGTCGCGTTATCCAGGCCCGTTCCCCCGCGGGCACAAACCGAGGAGAGCAAGCATGAAAGCGATACCCCGTTCGGTGGCGGCTGCGGCCGTCACCTGTCTGATGCTGGCCGGCTGCGGCCACCGTGGCATGGCCGGTGAGCCGGTGCTGTGCGGTACGCAGAGCGGCACCGCGCCGGTGTTCATCAACATCACCTACGGCGCCGACGGCATGCCCAAGGCCAGTCCCGATACCTGCACGGTGACGGCGGGCACGGCGATCTCGTGGCGAGATACGCCGGGAACGGTGGCGTTCACGCTGGTCTTCAAGCGCGCCAATCCGGGCGGGGCGAACCAGCCATTGCGGGTGCCGGCGCAGCAGGTGTCGGGCAACTTCCAGGTCAACATCGCCACCGCGACGACCAGCGACGGCGAGTACCGGTACGGCATCGTCGCCAACGGCAAGACGCTCGATCCGGCGATCATCATTCGCCGGCAGTAGCGACGAGGTGGTGTTGAGAACAAGGCCCGCAGGATGCGGGCCTGTTTTTTTACGGCGAAGTCGCCAGGGCCTCACGCACCGGCGCGAAGCTGCGGCGATGCTGCGGGCACGGCCCGTGTCGCGTCAGTGCGGCCAGGTGCTCGGGCGTGCCATAGCCCTTGTGCTGGTCGAAACCGTAGTGCGGCCATTGCGCGTGTAGCTGCTGCATGTGGCGGTCGCGCGCCACCTTGGCCAGGATCGATGCGGCCATGATCGTGCGGTCGCGGGCGTCGCCGCCGATCCAGGCCTCGGCGATGCACGGGAGCGAGCGCGGCAACGCATTGCCGTCGATGCGCGCCAGGTCGGCGACATGGCTGACGGCGAACAGTGCGCGGCTCATGCCCGACATCGTCGCCTGGTAGATGTTGATGCGGTCGATCTCTTCGACCGTCACGAACTCGATGTGCCAGGCCAGTGCGCGTTCGATGATGCGGTCGTACAGCGTCTCGCGTCGTGCCGCGGTGAGCTGCTTGGAGTCGTCCAGGCCGTTGACCGGCGTTCGCCCGGGCGCGAACACGACCGCGGCGACCACCACCGGCCCGGCCAGCGGACCACGTCCGGCTTCGTCGACGCCCGCGATCCGCGGCGGCGCCGGGTCGCTGCGCGCGCTCAGGTCCAGCGGCATCTGCGCGCTGCCATGGTGCACGCCGTCATGGAGCGCGCCGTCATTGGCCACGGCCGGCCTCGAGCAGTTCGGTGACGGCATCGGCGGCGCGCGCCGAGGCGTCGCGACGCAGTTGCAGGTGCAGGTCGCGAAAGCGCGGTTGCAACGCTGCGGTCGCGGCCGGATCGTGCAGCCACGTCGACACGGCCGCGGCGAGGTTCTCCGGCGTGCAGTCGGCCTGCATGAGTTCGGGCACCACGCGCTCGCCGGCGAGCACGTTGGGCAGGGCGTAGTTGTCGACCTTGAGCATGCCCAGGCCCTTGACCAGCGCGTAGGTGCTGGCGGCGACCTTGTAAGCCACCACCATCGGACGCTTGGCCAGCATCGCCTCCAGCGTGGCCGTGCCCGACGCCAGCAACACCACGTCGCTGGCGATCATCAGCGTGCGCGCCTGGCCGCGGATCACGCGCAGCGCGGACGTCAGCGCGATGCTGTCCGGGTGTGCGGCAAGCACGCGCTGGAACGCCGCGCTGGCATGCTCGTTGGCCATCGGCACCACGACCTGCAGCTGCGGGTCCTGCTTGAGCAGCAGTGCGGCCGCGGACAGGAAGTCGGTGCCCAGGCGCTCGATTTCGCCCACGCGCGATCCCGGCAGCAGTGCCAGCAACGGCCGCGACGGATCGAGCCCGAGCTGGCGACGGGCCGCATCGCGATCAGGATCCAGCGGCATTTCGTCGGCGAGGGGGTGGCCGACGAAACGTGCGTCGACGCCGTGGCGTGCGTAGATCGCAGGCTCCATCGGGAACAGGCACAGCACGCAGTCGGCGCTGCGTCCGATCTTCTCGGCGCGCTTCTCGCGCCAGGCCCAGACAGAGGGGCTCACGTAGTGCACGGTGCGCAGGCCGCGCTTGCGCAGCCACTTCTCGACACCGAGGTTGAAGTCGGGTGCATCGATGCCGATGAACACGTCAGGCCGCCAGTCGAGCAGCCGCTGGCGGAATACGCGCCGCAGCCGAAGCAGGCGGGGCAGGTGGCGCAGCACCTCCGACAGCCCCATCACCGCCAGCTCCGAGGCATCGTGCCAGGCATTCATGCCGGCACCGCGCATCTGCTCGCCGCCGATGCCGGCGAACTCGGCGTCGGGGTAGTGCTTGCGCAGTGCGTCGATGAGGCCGGCACCGAGCAGGTCACCGGAGGCTTCGCCGGCGCACAGGGCGATGCGCAGGGGCGATGCGGAAGGGGGGCTGGCGGGAATCGTCAAGGCCGGCTCGTGGGCTGTGGGCGGCAGGACCGCGATTGCGAATGGATCATAGCCCAGCGAATCAAGACCTGCCGTCATCCCGGCGAAAGGCGGGATCCATCGGCAACGGCAACGTCAAAATGGGTCCCGGCGTTCGCCGGGACGACGGTCAACGCAGCAGCGGTCGCTCGCCGGCGTCGACGAACTCCAGCACGGCGCGCACGTCCTCACTGTCGCCGGCCAGCTCGGCGAGCTTGGCGCGCGATTCCTCGAGCGAGCCGCCGGACATGTACAGCGCCCGGTAGGCGCGCTTGATCGCGCTGATGCGTCCGGCGTCGAAGCCGCGGCGCTTGAGGCCTTCGCTATTGATGCCGCGCGGGCGGCCGTAGCCGTCCTGCGCCACCATCACGAACGGCGGCACGTCGCCGTTGACCAGCGCGCCCATGCCGATGAAGGCATGCGCGCCGATGCGGCAGAACTGATGGATGCCGGCGAAGCCGCTGAGGATGACGTGGTCGCCGACGTAGACATGGCCGGCCAGGGTGGCGTTGTTGGAAAACACGCAGTGGTTGCCGACGACGCAGTCGTGGGCGACGTGGGTGTAGGCCAGCATCCAGTTGTCGTTGCCGACGCGGGTGATGCCGCCGCCGGTGCCGGTGCCGCGGTTGACGGTGACGAACTCGCGGAACAGGTTGCGGTCACCGATTTCCAGTTCGACGCGCTCGCCCTGGTACTTCTTGTCCTGCGGTTCGCCGCCGATCGCGCAATGGCCGATGAAACGGTTGTCACGGCCGATGCGGGTCGGACCGATCACGCTGCAGTGCGGGCCGAACACCGTGTTTTCGCCGACGTCGACCTCGGCGCCGATGTAGCACAGCGCACCCACCTGCACGCCGGCAGCCAGGCGTGCACCGGGTTCGACCACGGCGCTGGCGTGGACAGTGGCGGTCGGATGGATGTGCGGTTCGGCCATGGCTCAGGCCTTCGCCTCGGCGCAGACGATCTCTGCGCACGCGACCTGCTCGCCGGCGACGCTGGCGATGCCGGTGTAGATGGCCACATTGCGGATCACGCGCTTGAGCGTGACATCCAGGTCGAGGCGGTCGCCCGGGACGACCATCTTGGAGAACTTGGCGTTGTCGATCTTCACCAGGTAGAACAAGCGGCCGTCGGCCGTGGTCTGGCTCGACAGCTGGGTCAGGATGCCGCCGGCCTGCGCCAGCGCTTCCACCACCAGCACGCCCGGCATCACCGGGTGGCCGGGAAAGTGGCCCTGGAAATACGGCTCGTTGCAGGTGACGTTCTTATAGGCCAGCACGCGCTTGTGCGCCTCGAACTCGACCACGCGATCGACCAGCAGGAACGGGTAGCGATGCGGCAGCAGCGTCTGGATGGTGTTGACGTCGATCGGTAGTTGCACGGTATGGCTCATCAGGTGTCCTTTCAGCCGGTCCATCGCCTCGGATGGGTGTCCGTCACGGGGGCCAGCATTGCAGTAATCGGGGCAAACCGGGTGAAGGGGGCCCGGATCGAAGTTCAGCATTCGGTGGCGCCCGGGCAGGGCGCCGGCTCAGTCCTCGCGCCGGCCCGGCAGCCTTCGCGCCATCGCGTCGAGCTGCTTGAAGCGCGCGGCATTCTTGCGCCAGCTGCGATTGTCCATCAAGGGCGTGCCGGAGGAATACTCACCCGGTTCGCGGATCGAGCTGGTGACCAGGCTCATCGCGGTGATGACGACCTTGTCGCAGATTTCCAGGTGGCCCAGCACGCCGGCACCGCCGCCGATGAGGCAATAGCGGCCGATGCGGGCACTGCCGGCGGCGGCCGAGCAGCCGGCCATGGCCGAATGGGCGCCGATGAAGACGTTGTGGCCAATCTGGATCTGGTTGTCGAGGCGGACGTCTTCTTCGAGCACGGTGTCCTCGATGGCGCCGCGGTCGATGGTGGTGTTGGCGCCGATCTCGCAGTCGTCGCCGATGACCACGCCGCCCAGCTGCGGCACGTTGAGCCAGCGCCCGGCTTCCATCGCCAGGCCGAAGCCGGCGGCGCCGATCACCGCGCCCGGATGGACGACGGCGCGCTGGCCGATGCGGACCCGGGTGACCAGGGTGACGCGTGCGATCAGTTCGGTGCCGGCGCCGACCACGCAATCGTCGCCGATCACGCAGCCCGGTCCCACGATTGCGCCGGCATCGACGCGGCTACGCGCGCCGATGCTGACGAACGGCCCGACGTGGGCCGTCGGGTCGATGCTGGCCGTGGCATCGATCGCCGCCGATGCGTGGATGCCGGCATCGCGGACGGGCCTGGGTTCGAACAGGGCCGACATCTTGGCGAAGGCGGCGTAGGGATCACGCGCCAGCAACGCCGTGCCGGCGAAGCCTTCGGCGTCGCCCTCGCGCATGACCACGACGCCAGCGCCACTGGCGGCGAGCTGGCTGCGGTATTTCGGATTGGCCAGGAAGGCCAGCTGTTGCGGTCCGGCCTTGGCCAGCGTGCCCACGCCTTCGACGCGGGCCGCGCCGTCGCCCTGCAACTGCAGGGCGAAGCGCTGCGCCAGTTCGGCTGCGCTGAAGGACGGGCTGTGCATGTTCGAACCCGTTGCCGCTGGTTAGAACGTGCCGCCGAAGGTGAACTGCAGGCGCTCCAGTTCGTCCCCCTGCTGGATCAACGTGCCGTTGGCATCGCGGACGTCGTCCTGGCTCTTGAGCGGGTATGCGTAGCTGATCGAGATCGGGCCCATCGGCGAGCGCCACATCAGCGCGATACCGGTCGAAGCACGCAGCTCGCCGGCGTCGAAGCTGTCGTAGTCCTTGTAGACGTTACCGAAGTCGACGAACGCCGAGACGCGCGCCGCCGGGGTGTCGAGCAGGGTCGGGAAGTACATTTCCAGCGAGCCGACCGTCTTGAAGGCGCCACCGAGCGGCTGGTTCAGCTCGCGCGGACCCAGCGTGTTGTCGGTGAAGCCGCGCACCGAACGCACGCCACCGGCGTAGAAGTTCTCGAAGAACGGCAGGCCGTCGGCCGTGATCGTGCGCAGGTAATCGGGCGTGCCCGGCGCGCAGTTGTAGTTGCCCGGCGTGCGGCACAGGTCGCGCGAGGTCGCATCGCCGTAGCTGTCGCCGTAGCCGAGTTCGGCGCGCGTGTTGAGCACCAGGTGGCGGTTGAGCGGCCAGAACTTGGAGATGTTGTAGTTGAGCTTGTAGTACTCGACGGTCGACCCGGGCAGGGTCGTTTCCAGCCACACGCGCTGCTGCATGCCGCGGGTCGGGGTCAGGAAGCTGTCGAGCGAGTTGCGGCCCCAGCCCACCTCGGCGCGCCACGCATGGAACGTGCTGCGGTCGAGCGCGTTGATGTAGTCGACGATGCTCGGCGGCGTGCCCAGCGACAGCAGGATCTCGTTGGTGTCGACGCCCAGCATCGCCGTGACCGTGTCGGTCTCGGTGATCGGCAGGCCGAACACTGCCTGCGCGGCACCGGAGTTGGTCGAGTACTGGGCGGTGTTGAAGTCGGTGTAGTCGAGTTCGCGCCACCACAGGTTGTAGCCCAGCGACAGGCCATCGTCGGTGAAGTACGGGTTGCGGAACGAGAAGTCGTAGCGCTGCATGTAGTCGTTGCGCTGCGCCTGCACCGACACCTGGTTGCCGCTGCCCAGGAAGTTGGTCTGCGACAGCTGCACCTGCGCGGTCAGGCCCGACAACTGCGAGAAGCCCAGGCCGAAGACGAAGCTGCCCGAGGTGGTTTCCTTGAGGTTGTAGACCACGTCGACTTCGTCGTTGCTGCCGGCGACCGGCACGGTCTCGACGTCGACGGTCTCGAAGTAGCCCAGCTGCTGCAGGCGGATCTTGGAGCGGTCGATCGCCGCCTGCGAGTACCAGGAGCCTTCGAACTGGCGCATTTCGCGACGGATCACTTCGTCGCTGGTGCGGCTGTTGCCCTTGAAGGCGATGCGGCGCACGTTGACGCGCGGGCCCGGCACCACCTGCATGTTGATGCCGACGGTCTTGTTGTCGCGATGGACGTCCGGGATCGGATTGACCTGGGCGAAGGCGTAGCCGACGTTGCTGAGCGTGGCGATGATCGAGTCGGAGCTGATCTCGAGCAGGCGACGGGAGAAGATCTGGTCCGGCTTGACCAGCACCAGGCGCTCGATCTGCTCCTTCGGCAGGATCGTGTCGCCGGTGACTTCCACGCTGGCCACCTTGTACTGCTCACCCTCGGTCACGCCGGCGGTGAGGAACATGTCCTGGCGGTCGGGGCTGATCGAGACCTGGGTCGAGTCGACCGAGAAGTCGACGTAGCCGCGGTCGAGGTACCAGGAGTTGAGCTTCTCCAGGTCGCCCGACAGCTTCTCGCGCGAGTACTGGTCGTCGCGCTTGTACCAGCTGAGCCAGTTGTGCTCGCGGGATTCCCACTGCTCGAGGATGTCCTTGTCCTCGAACTTCTCGTTGCCGATCAGGTTGACGTGGCGGATCTTGGCCGCCTTGCCTTCCTTGACGTTGATGGTGACATCGACGCGATTGCGGTCCAGGCGCGAGACGGTCGGATTGATCTCGACGTTGTACTTGCCGCGGTTGTTGTACTGGCGGGTCAGTTCCTGGGTGACGCGGTCCAGGGCGAGGCGGTCGAAGGTGTCGCCTTCGGCCAGGCCGGCTTCCTTCAGGCCCTTGAGCAGGTCCTCGGACTTGATGTCCTTGTTGCCGGTCAGCGTCAGCTTGTTGATGGCCGGACGCTCGGTGACGGTGACGACCAGGATCGTGCCCTGGCGGCCGACGCTGACGTCTTCGAAGAAGCCGGTCTTGTACAGCGCGCGGATCGCGTCGCCGGCGCGCGAGGAATCCATCGTGTCGCCACGCTCGACCGGCAGGTAGGTGAAGACCGTACCGGCGGAAATGCGCTGCAGGCCATCGATGCGGATGTCGCTGACGGTGAACGAACCGATCGGCGGGGCCTGCGTGCCGGCGGTGTCCGGTGCGCCCGACAGTGCGAACGGATCCACCGACTGCGCCAGCGCGGGCAGGGCTGTGGAATTCAGCGCCGCGACGAGGGCGAGGGCAAGCAGGCGGCGGTTAGGGGTTCGCGTCATTAGTACGTCCGGAAGAGGGTCTTGGAGGCCCGGAGCCGGGCGTCGGGTCGAGAAGGCAGGGAGCGTCGCCGGCATCAATGCACCAGGTTGTTCACGATGTCGTTGAAGAACGCCAGGCCCATCAGCCCGGCGATCAAAGCCAGGCCGACGTATTGTCCGGCCGCCATGGTGCGTTCGCTGACCGGGCTGCCCTTGACCAGCTCGATAAGGTAATACAGCAGGTGACCGCCGTCCAAGATCGGGATCGGCAGCAGGTTCAGGATGCCCAGGCTGAGCGAGAGCATCGCCAGCATCGACAGGTACCAGGCGGCGCCATGGTGGGCATAGGCGTTGGCCGCGCGGGCGATGGTGATGGGCCCGGCGACGGTGTTCTGCACCGAGACGCGACCGCTGAAAGCGCGGCCGATCATGGCGAACAGCTCGTTGGCCTGGTGCACGCTCTCGCGGAATGCGGCGGGGATGGCGTCGACCGGGCCGTAGCGCAGCAGGGCGTCCTTGGCCGGTTCCTGCGTGCGGGCCGACTGCATGCCCAGCCCCCAGTACTCTTTACCGGTCTGCGGATGGGTCAGTCGCACCGGCGTGATTTCCAGCGCCAGGCGCTCGCCCTTGCGCTCAACCTCGATCATGGCGATGCCGCCGCGGTCGCCGAGCTTCTGCACCAGCGGGCCGATGTCGTCCCAGGAGCGCACGGGCTCGCCGTCGATGGCGGTGATGCGGTCGCCTTCGTTGAGCACGCCGAAGGCCGGCTTGTCCGGCTGCACATAACCGATCACCGCCGGCACGAGGCCATGGCGCGGGATCAGGCCGATGGCTTCCACGGCGCGACGCTCGTCGAACGAGGCGGGCAGGCGCGACAGCGACAACTGCCGCGTGACTTCGTCGCCGCTTTCGGTGCGCACGCGCAGGCGGGTGTCGGCATGGTCGAGTGCGGCGGGAATCAGCGCCAGCTGCACTTCGCTCCAGGTCGGCGTTTCGCGGTCGCCAACGGCGAGCAGCGTGTCGCCGCTGTGCAGCCCGGCGCTTGCGGCAATGCCCTGCACCTGGCCGACCACGGGCGCATAGTCCGGGCGACCGATCACGAACATCGCCCAGAACAGGCCGACGCACAGCAGCAGGTTGGCGACCGGGCCGGCAATCACTATCGCGATGCGCTTGAACACCGACTGGCGATTGAAGGCCTGGCCGACTTCGCTGGCCTCGACGTCGCCTTCGCGCTCGTCGAGCATCTTGACGTAGCCGCCGAGCGGAATCGCGGCAATCACATACTCGGTGCCGTCCTTGCCGCGGCGCGACCACAGCGCCTTGCCGAAGCCGATCGAGAAGCGCAGCACCTTGACGCCGCAGCGGCGCGCGACCCAGTAGTGCCCGAACTCGTGGAACGTGACGAGCACGCCGAGGCTGACGAGCAACCACCAGATCGAGCCGATGGCCTCACTCATGATGGGATGCTCTGCATGACACGTTCTGCATGGGCACGCTC
This sequence comes from Lysobacter sp. GCM10012299, assembly GCF_042649405.1. NCBI lineage: Bacteria > Pseudomonadati > Pseudomonadota > Gammaproteobacteria > Lysobacterales > Lysobacteraceae > Lysobacter > Lysobacter sp. GCM10012299. The sequence goes on from NZ_JBHRZC010000001.1 coordinate 687,709, forward strand.
TGCGACATGGTCATGCGCGGGCCCCGACGGCGTTGGCGCCGATGGCCCGCGCGGCTTGATGCCGTGCCTGGGCATCAGCCTCGCGCAGGGCCGCCAGCGACGTCGCCGGGGTGGAAGGGAGCGCGGCGAGGGTGTCCTCGACGAGCGCCGGTATTGCTAGGAAACCGATCCGGCGCTGAAGAAATGCTGAAACAGCCACTTCGTTGGCGGCGTTGAGGACGGCCGGGGCGGTACCGCCGGCGGCCAGCGCCTCGAAGGCCAGGCGCAGGCACGGGAACGCCTGCAGGTCCGGCGGTTCGAAGTCGAGCCGGCCCTGGGCCAGCAGGTCGAGCCCGCCGACACCCGATTCCAGCCGTTCCGGCCAGCCGAATCCCACCGCCAGCGCGGTGCGCATGTCCGGCAGCCCGAGCTGGGCCAGCGTCGACCCGTCGACGAATTCCACCAGCGAATGCACCAGGCTCTGCGGATGCACCAGCACCTGGATGCGGTCGCCATCGACGCCGAACAGGTGATGGGCCTCGATCACTTCCAGGCCCTTGTTCATCAGCGTCGCCGAATCGACCGAGATCTTCGGCCCCATCGACCACTTCGGATGGGCGACGGCCTGCTCCGGAGTCACTTCGGTCAGCTGGTCGCGTGCGCGCCCGCGGAACGGGCCACCCGAGGCGGTCAGCAGGATCCGGCGCAGGCCTTCGCGCGAATACGCGTCGGGCATGCACTGGAAGATCGCGTTGTGTTCGCTGTCGATCGGCACGATGGTGGCGCCACCGGCCTGGGCGGCCTGCATCAGCAGTTCGCCGGCGAGGACCAGCGATTCCTTGTTGGCCAGCAGGATGCGCTTGCCGGCCTTGGCGGCGGCCAGCGTGGAAGGCAGGCCGGCGGCGCCGACAATCGCCGCGACCACGGTGTCGCAGGCGTCGCTCGACACCAGCGCATCGAGTGCGTCATCGCCGCCATGGGGCTGGGTGCGCAAGCCGGCGTCGCGCAGGCCGTCGGCAAGCGCCTGCAGGCCGTTGCTGTCGGCGATCACGGCATGGTCGGGGCGATGGCGCCGGCACAGCTCGACGAGCGCGGCGACATTGCTGCCGGCCGCCAGCACGGTCGCGCGCAACCGTTGCGGGTGGCGCGCGATCACGTCCAGCGCGGACGTGCCGATCGAACCGGTGGCGCCAAGGACCGCGACGTTGCGTGCACTGACCGACATGATCAGAAGCCCAGCACGGCCTTGCCGAGGGCAAACACCGGCAGCGCGGCCAGCACGCCGTCGACCCGGTCGAGGATGCCGCCGTGGCCCGGGATCAGGTTGCCCGAATCCTTCACCCCGACATGGCGCTTGAGCAGGCTTTCGAACAGGTCGCCGACCACCGAGAACAGCACCGCCACCAGCGCGACCAGGGCCACCGCCGGCAGTTGCGCCGTCGCCGCGCCGGCGAAGAGGGCAAACACGACGCCGACGATGACGCCGGCAATCACGCCGCCGAGCAGGCCTTCGTAGGTCTTGTTGGGGCTGATCCGCGGCGCCAGCTTGCGGCCGCCGAACAGGCGTCCGCCGAAGGTGCGCCCGGCGAAGTAGGCACCGGAATCGGCGGCCCAGACGATCGCCAGCGCGGTCAGCAGCCAGCGGTGGCCGTTGGGCGGGGTCGAATGGATCCACGCCAGCGCGCACCAGGCCGGGATCATGCTCAGCGCGCCGGCGGCGAGCTTGAAGACGCGCGCGTTGGTGTCGTGGTCGCTGGCGAAGTCGTAGCGGCCCAACCACAACAGCGCCAGCAGCCACCAGATCACGCCGATCATGCTGACCACCTGGAACAGCGCCATGGTGTAGCCGCCGCTCGAGCGCGATGCCCACACCAGCGCCACCATCACCGCCAGGTTGGCCACCAGCAGCACGGTGCGGGCCAGCGTGTCTTCTATCTGCGCCAGGTCGAACCATTCCCACAGGCCGGCCAGGAACAGCACCGCGGCCAGGGCCACCATCCACGGCGTCGGCAGCAGCAGGATCGCGGCAATCGCGAGCGGCGCCATCACCAGGGCGGCGAGCAGGCGGGTTCGGGTCATTCGGAAGTCTCTTTGGTGGCGGGCAACCGGCTCGGCGCCGGCGCGACCTGGGCGCCGGTCAGGCCGAATCGGCGCTGGCGGCCGGCGTAGTCGTCCATGGCGCGCTGCAGTGTCGCCGCATCCAATTCAGGCCACAACAGGTCGGTGAACCACAATTCGGTATAGGCCAGCTGCCACAGCAGGAAATTGCTGATGCGCGTCTCACCGCCGGTACGGATGAACAGATCCGGGGCGGGCAGCTCGGCCAGGCAGGTGCGGGCGCCGATCGCGTATTCGTCGATGTCGTCCGCCGCCAGGCGTCCGGCGGCGACATCCTGGGCCAGCGAGCGGGCGGCCTGGGCGATGTCCCAGCGGCCGCCGTAACTGGCGGCGATGGTCAGGTGCAGGCGGGTGTTGGCGCGGGTGCGGTCTTCGGCCGAGGCCATCTGCTTGCGGATGGCGTCGGCGAAGCGCTCGCGCTCGCCGATGAAGCGCACGCGCACGCCGCGGCGGTCGAGTTCGTCGACCTCGCGTTCCAGCGCGCCCAGGAACAGCTTCATCAGAGCGCCGACTTCCTCTTCCGGCCGGCCCCAGTTCTCGCTGGAGAAGGCGAACAGGGTCAGCGCCTCGATGCCCTGGTCCAGGCAGAAGTCGATGCAGACATTGACTGCTCGCGCGCCGGCGCGATGGCCGATGACGCGCGGACGGCGGCGGCGCTCGGCCCAGCGACCATTGCCGTCCATGATGACGGCAAGGTGGCGCGGGACGCGCGCGGCAGCGATGGCAGGTTCTGAAGACATGGCGGGACGGGTAGACCCGTCAAACCGCCATAAGTTCTTGCTCTTTGGCCTTGACCACCTCATCGACGTCCTTGATGGCGGCGTCGGTGATCTTCTGGATCTCGATCTCGGAGCGGCTGACTTCGTCTTCGGTGATCTGCTTTTCCTTCAGCAGTTCCTTGACCTGGTGGTTGGCATCGCGACGGATGTTGCGGATGGCGACCTTGGCGTCCTCGCTCTCCGAGTGCACCAGCTTGGACAGTTCCTTGCGGCGCTCCTCGGTGAGGGCGGGCAGGTTGAGGCGGATCACGGTGCCGGCGGTGTTCGGGGTCAGGCCCAGGTCGGAGGCGAGGATCGCCTTCTCGACGGGACCGACCATCTGCTTCTCCCACGGCGTGATGATCAGCGAGCGCGCGTCGGAAACCTGCACGGAGGCGACCTGCGACAACGGCATGTCGGAACCGTAGTAATTGACCTTCAAGTGGTCCACCAGCGCGGTCGAGGCGCGGCCGGTGCGGATCTTGATCAGGGTGTGGCGAAATGCTTCGACGCTCTTGGCCATGCGGGTCTGGGCATCTTTCTTGATCTCGTTGAGCATCGCCGGCTCCGTTCCATTAGCGGTAATCGCGGGATTATAGCCAGCCAGGGCGGCCCCAGCGACCCGGAGCGCCCGTATCGAGGCGGCAGGAGCTGCTGGGAGGGTTCCCGTCCTAGTGGTCGTGCTCGTGGTCGTGCCCGTGCTCATGGGCATGGTCATGCGCGTGGCCGGGCGCGCTGCCGTGTGGCGCCCGATCGTGGCGGTCGTGCTCGCAGGCGCGGCCCAGTTCGACTTGGAGGGTCGGGTGGTTGATGCCGAAGCGCTCGTCCAGCTCTTGGTTCAGCCGGTCGATGAACTCGTCGTGATCGCCCTGGTCGGGCCGGACCAGATGCGCGGTCATGGCGATCTCGCCTGCGCCCAGCGACCAGATATGCAGGTGGTGGACCGCCAGCACACCCGCCTGCGCGGCCAGGAAGTCCTGCACCTGGCTGCGGTCGATGCTCGACGGCACCGCGTCCATGGCGGCATTGAAGGCATCGCGCAGCAGGCCGAAGGCGCCGATGGCCACCACCGCGCCGATCAGCACCGCGATCGCCGGGTCGAGCCACTCCCAGCCCAGCCACCACATGCCGGCGCCGGCCAGCACCGCGGCCAGCGACACCGCGGCGTCGGCAATCAGATGGAGGAAGGCGCCGCGGCGGTTGAGGTCCTGGTCGTGCCCGTCGCGCACCAGCCAGGCCGCGCCGAGGTTGACCGCGATGCCGAGCGCGGCGACCAGCATCACCGGCAGGGCGGGAATCTCCGGCGGGGCGTTGAAGCGACGCAGCGCTTCCCACGCCAGGGCACCGGAGAAGGCCACCAGCAGCAAGGCATTGGCCAGCGGCGAGAGCAGGGTGGCGCGGCGCCAGCCATAGGTGTGGCGGTCGGTCGGCGCGCGCTTGGCCAGCACCGCAGCGCCCCAGGCCAGGCCCAGGCCGAGCACGTCACCGAGGTTGTGCAGCGCATCCGACAGCAGCGCCAGCGAATTGGTGGCGAAGCCGTACCCGGCCTCGAGCACCGTGTAGGCAAGGTTGATCAGCGTGACGGCGGCAAAGGCGCGCGTCGCGTTGGCGGCGTGGTGGTGGTGTCCGTGGCCCATGCCGGCATGGTGGCATGGCGAAGGCGGCGGACTCTATTACAAGTCGGCCGCCGGTCCCGAATCGATCAGCCCTTGCGCCCCTGCACCAGCGTGCCGATGTGCTCGCCGTGCAGGATCTTGAGCAGCGTGCCCGGCTGGCCCATGTCGAAGATGCGCAGCGGCAGGTCGCTGTCGCGGCACAGGGCGAAGGCGGCGGTGTCCATCACCTGCAGGTTGCGGGCGATCACTTCGTCGTAGGTCAGCTTGTCGTAGCGGACCGCGTCGGCGTGCTTCTTCGGGTCCTTGTCGTAGACGCCGTCGACCTTGGTCGCCTTCAGCAGCAGGTCGGCGCCGATCTCGATCGCGCGCAGGGCAGCGCCGGAATCGGTGGTGAAAAACGGGTTGCCGGTGCCGGCGGCGAAGATCGCCAGGCGTCCCTTTTCCATGTGGCGGATGGCGCGGCGGCGGATGTAGTCCTCGCACACGTCGTTGATCTTGATCGCGCTCATCACCCGGCACTTGGCGCCGAGCTTCTCCAGCGCGTCCTGCATGGCCAGGGCGTTGATGACGGTGGCGAGCATGCCCATCTGGTCGCCGGTGACCCGGTCCATGCCGCCGGCGGCCAGGCCGGCGCCGCGGAAGATGTTGCCGCCGCCGATGACCAGCGCCACTTCGGCCCCGGCCTGCTGGGCCTCGATCACCTCGCGGGCCAGGCGGCTGATCATCTTCGGGTCGATGCCGTAGTCCTCGTCCCCCATCAGCGCCTCGCCGGACAGTTTGAGCAGGACACGGCGATAGGCGAGCTGGGACATGGCGACCTCGTTGGGGTGGGCAAACAGCGGAATTGTACGGGATCGGCGGGGAGACCCTGCGCGAGGGCGGGAGGGTCGGCTGGAGGGGTTCAGCGAGGGGGTCCGGGCGGCGCAACTTGCGCGCATGGTGTGGGAGCCCGAAGTTGTGGTCGCTTCATTGACCTGGCGTGTCGGTGCTCATGCAGTGACCGCGCCTTGAGGCTGAAGGGGCGGGACTCGTGCTGCATGCATACAGGGCGGTGTCCGTGCCCTCGACTCATTCGCGCGTCCGCTCGGTGAGCTCGGTCCCGGACGCCCGCGAAAGGAAGTGGTAGTTCAAAACCCCCGTGCTGTTTGAGCCCCTCTCCCCTCGTGGGAGAGGGGTTGGGGAGAGGGGGCAACGAAAACCACGCAACGAATCCCCGGCCTGGCGGACGGCGCCAAACCGCAGACGGAAGCCTGTTCGCGGAAATCACGCGGCCATCACGCGTTGAACGACCCAAGCAATGGCCACGTGTTTGCCGAATCTGTTCGCGGCTATTTCGTGATCCGGCGGTAGTAGGCAAATGTTCATAAAACGGCACTTGACACATTGAATGCCGCGCATGACGAAAGTCATAGTCGGGACGCCCTCGGGAGAAGGGCACTCACTGACTTTGGGAGAGGAAGAAGTGTCGAGAACAACAATGAATCGTGCGCTGCGACGCAGCGCGCTGACGGTGGCGCTTGGCCTGTGCTTCGCATCGACCGTCCAGGCGCAGTCCAACACCGCAGGTGCCGTGTTCGGCCAGGCCGCCGCAGGCGACACCGTGCTGGTCGAGAACCCGGCCACCGGCTTCAAGCGCACCATCACCGTCGGCAACGACGGCCAGTACCGCGCATCGGCACTGCCGACCGGCAACTACCGCATCACCCTGCAGCGCGCCGACGGCACCAGCTCGGTCCGCGAGAACGTGACCGTCAACGTCGGTACCGGTACCTCGGTCAACTTCGGCGCAGCACCGGCGGGCGGCGCCACCGACCTCGAAGCGATCCAGGTCACCGCCGCACTGGTCAACCCGATCGACGTCTCGTCGGTGGAATCGACCACCATCCTCACCGCCGAGCAGATCGCCAAGATCCCGGTGCCGCGTGACGTGACCAGCGTGGCGCTGCTCGCGCCGGGCACGGTCAAGGGCGATGCCGCGTTCGGAAACCTGGCCTCGTTCGGCGGCGCCTCGGTGGCCGAGAACGCCTACTTCGTCAACGGCTTCAACATCACCAATTCGTTCAAGGGCCTGAACTTCGCCAACATCCCGTTCGAGGCGATCGGCGAACAGCAGATCAAGACCGGCGGCTACGGCGCCGAGTTCGGTCGCGCCCTCGGCGGCGTGGTCAACCTGGTGACCAAGCGCGGTACCAACGACTTCCACGCCGGCGGCAACATCTTCTATACCGCCAGCAGCCTGCGTGCCACCGAGCGCGACATCTACTCGCCCGATGGCCAGCTGATCTCCGACAACTCCAAGGACAAGGATCCGACCGAGACCATCGCCTCGGTGTGGGCCAGCGGCGCGCTGGTCAAGGACACGCTGTTCGGCTACGCCCTGTTGCAGTACGGCCGCGAGAGCGGCTCGCGCAGCTACGGCGACAACCTCAGCGTGCTCAACGACAGCGAGACCGCCAAGAACCCGAACTGGCTGGTCAAGCTCGACTGGAACATCAACGACGCCAACCTGCTCGAGTTCACCGGCTTCTCGGACAAGCGCGAAACCGAGCGCGACGTGTTCTCCAACCCGCAGGGCATCAGCCAGCGCCAGAACTACCTGGGCACGGTCCATGACGAGACCGGCGGCAACAACTACGTCATGAAGTACACCGGCTACCTGACCGACAGCTTCACGCTCAGCGCCCTGTACGGTACCGGGGAATACAAGCGCAGCAACTACGGCATCAACGCCGCCGGCGAACGCCTGGTCTATGACGGCGTCGTCAGCCCGGACAACGCCGCCGGGATCATTGGTGCCACCGGTTGCCCGGTGGTCAGCGACGGTCGTCCCGACGCGGTCGCCGGCCTCATCCCGGCCATCACCAGTTCCTGCAGCTTCCTCGGCCAGAACCTCGGCCTGACCGACGCAAAGGACGAGCGCGACCAGTTCCGCATCGACGCCGAATGGCAGCTCGGTTCGCACCTGCTGCGCGCCGGTTACGACAGCGACACGTTCAAGTCGCGCGACGGCGAGGCCAGCGAAGGCGGCGTGGCATGGCGTTACGTGGTCCGCCAGGGTCGCGACCAGGTCCGTCGCCGTGTGTTCCAGACCGGCGCGGATGTCGAGGTCGATTCCGAGGCGTTCTACATCGAAGACACCTGGAGCATCACCGACGGCTTCAACGCTTACATCGGCCTGCGCTGGGACAGCTTCGAGAACAAGAACGGCGAAGGGCAGACCTACGTCAAGCAGGACAACCAGTTCGGCCCGCGCCTGGGCTTCTCGTGGGACGTCAACGGCGATTCGACGCTGAAGATCTTCGGTAACGCCGGCCGCTACGCGCTGCCGATCGCGGCGAACGTGGCCGTGCGCGGTTCCAGCCCGTCGCTGTACAGCCAGCAGTACTTCGACTACACCGGCGTCGACCCGGTCACCGGTGTGCCTACCGGCCTGACCGAGTCCAGCGCCCTTAGCTACCTCAACAACGAGTTCGGCATCGGCAAGGATCCGCGCACGATCGCTTCGAAGAACCTCGATCCGCAGTACCAGGACGAGTACATCCTCGGCTTCCAGAAGGCGATCACCGACAACTTCTCCGGCGGTGTCCGTGCGATCTATCGCGACCTGAAGCGTTCGATCGACGACCAGTGCGACTACCGCGTGTTCGAGCAGTGGGCCGACGACAACGGCTACGCGATCGACTCGTACAACCCGGCCTTCGCCTACTGCCACATCTACAACCCGGGCCGCGACCTGGATGTCGACATCGACATCGATGCCGACGGCACGCTGGAGCATGTGGTGATCCCGGCCGACAAGCTCGGTCCCAAGTCCAAGCGCACCTACACGGCAGTGGAGTTCTTCGCCGAAGGCCAGATCACCGACAAGTTCTTCCTGCAGGGTTCCTACACCTGGTCGAAGAACAAGGGCAATGCCGAAGGCGGCGTGAAGTCGGACATCGGCCAGGACGACACCGGCGTCACCCAGGACTTCGACTATCCGGAACTGATGGTCGGCGCCGATGGCTACCTGCCCAACGATCGTCGCCACACGTTGAAGCTGTTCGGCAACTACGAGTTCAACGACCAGTGGTCGACCGGTGCCAACTTCCTCTACCAGAGCGGTCGCCCGATCAACTGCTTCGGTGTGTACGGGGATGATCCGGTTGGTTACCTCAACAGCTACTTCTCGTGCGATGCCGGCCCGGTCGATCCGGACACGGGCAGCAACGGCACCACGATCGTGCGTCGCGGTTCGGCGGGTCGCACCGACGACATCTTCAACCTCGATCTGAACGTGTCCTACCGTCCGTCGTTCGCCGAGGGTCGCCTGGCCCTGAAGATGGACGTGTTCAACGTGTTCAACCGCCAGAAGGCGCTGGCGGTGGACGAGTCGGGCGAAGACACCACGGGCAACCCGCTGGTGGGCATCACCTACCTGACCCCGACGGTCTACCAGGCGCCGCGCGCAGTGCGCTTCATGGTGCAGTACAACTGGTAAGCAACCGCTGCTGACGGTTGAGGGGCGGCCGCCTCCGGGCGGCCGCTCTTTTTTTGTGGCCCGCGAACGGGCAATCCGTGACCCCGGTCGGGAACTGAACCATCGCCATTCCCGCCAGGTGGGGTATGGCCTTGGGCGCTGCGTTGTGGAGGGCATGGGAATGCCACTGCCGACGCCAACCACAGCAGGGACGGGCGCAACCGCCGGGAGGGCGGCCGTACCCGCAGTGCCGGACCCTTGCCACGCATTGCGCCCGTGCTACAAATTGCGCGACCGCGGCCGCCTTTTCCGCACCGGAGCCATCCAGTCCTGCCATGCGTCCGAGTATTCGCCTTCCGTCCGCCTCACGCCGGAGCCTTTGCCGTTCCGCGTGCGAACGCTGCGTGACGGAGTGAATGACGCAATGGTCGAGGCGATGGCACCGTCCACTCCGCGAGACGAAGAGCCTGTCACCGCGGCGCCGGTCGCGAACGGCGATGGCTTCGACCAGTTCCTGCGCGAACACCAGGCGGCCTTGATCGGGTTCCTGGCGCGACGCGCCGGGGACGAGGACGCCAAGGACATCGCCCAGGAGGCGATGGTCCGCCTGATGCGCTATCGCGCCCAGCCGGCCGAGCAGCTGCGGCCGCTGATGTACCGGATCGCACTGAACGTGCTCAACGACCGCGGCCGTCGCGATTCGACGCGGCTGGCCTCGGCCCACGTCAGCCTCGACCAGGATTTCCTCGGCCTGGCCTCGACCGAACCCAGCCACGACCAGCGCATCGCCCACGAGCAGGAACTTGCGCTGGTGCGCGCGACGATCCTGCAACTGCCCGAGCGTTGTCGCCAGGTCTACCTGCTCAACCGGATCGAAGGCATGAGCTACAGCCAGATCGCAAGCCACTGCGGGATTTCGGTGAAAGCCGTGGAGAAGCACATCGGCAAGGCGCTGGGGTTGCTGCGGTTGAAGCTGAAGCAAAGCGGCATCAGCCGCGAGGACCCATCATGAGTACAGGGATGTTCGAGCACGGCTCAGTGCCGGATGACACCGGCCCGCGTGACACCGGTGCCAACCAGGCCGAAGCCTGGCTGGCGCGGCTCATGTCGCCCGAATGCGAGCCGCACGAGCGCGCCGCCTTCGAGGACTGGCTGGCCCGGTCCCCCGACAACATCGCCGCCTACCTCGAAGCCGAGCGCATTCATGCCCTGGCGGCGGGCCTGGGCTCGGACGAGCTGGTGCGCGCCGCTGCCCATGCGGCGCGACGCAAACCGGCCATGGCGCAGCCTGGCTGGCGGACCTGGCTGCCGGCCGCCACGGCGGCGGTGCTCGTCATCGCGGTGGCGACTGCAAGCTTCTGGCCGCGACCGGCCGGGCAGACGGCGATCGGCCAGCAGTTCATCACCGCGCAGGGCGAGCAGCGCGAGATCACCCTGTTCGACGGCACCGTTCTGCGCCTGGACACGGGCTCGGAAATCACCACGCGCTTCGACGGCGACCAGCGACTGGTCGAACTGGAGCGCGGCCGCGCCCAGTTCGTGGTCGCGGCCGACCCGGACCGCCCGTTCCTGGTCAAGGCCGGCCCCGGCACCGTTCGCGACATCGGCACTACCTTCCAGGTCAGCCGCATCGACGGCGAGGTCAATGTCGGGCTGCTCGAGGGTCGCGTCGATATTTCGGTCGGGTCCGGAGACCAGCTCCGCCGCAGCGAGCTGGCACCCGGCGAACAGATCACCATCGATGGCAACGGTGCCATCGGTACGAAGCAACCGCTCGATCTCGCCGCGGCGCACGCATGGCCGCAGGGCGATCTGGTGTTCCGGCAACGACGCCTGGACGAGCTGCTGGTTGAAATGAACCGCTATTCGTCGGTGCAGTTGCGGCTGGAAGACCCGGCCCTGGGCTCGTTGCAGGTCAGCGGCGTGTTCCATGCCGGCGACCAGGAAGCCCTGGCGGCGGCACTGGAGCGCGGCTGGTCGCTGCAGGCACGGCACAAGGGCGCGGAAGAGATCGTCCTGTCGCGGACGACACAGTAGTCGTCCGGAGGTGTCGCGGGAGGGCGCATTGCCACCCCAGTCGGGCTCCCGTAATGTGCGCCACAGGGCAGCCCGTTCACCGGACGAATGGCCAGGTCGTACTGCTTCACCCTTGCCATCGTCGGCGCACTGTCATGGGGCTGCCTGACGGCTGCCAGCCATGCGGCCGAAGGCGAGCCCGCCGCGGCGGTGCGCCTGGTCGTCCCGGCCGGCAAGCTGGACCGCGCCCTGCAGGCGCTGGCGACGCAAAGCCACACCCAGATCCTCTATGCCCCCGGGCTGGTCGAAGGGCGCAAGGCCCCCGGCCTGCAGGCCCGCATGCCGGCGGAACAGGCATTGGCGCTGCTGCTGCAAGGTTCGGGGCTGCGTGCGGTGCAGGTCAATGCCAACACGTTCCTGATCGAAGCCGAGGGCGGGTCGACGGCCGTCGCCTCCGGGCCGCAGCAGGCGCGCGCTGATTCGCCGACTGAACTGGCCACCGTGCAGGTCACCGGCACGCACATCCCACGATCCAGCATCGAGGCGGTCACCGCCGTTCCGCTGACCCGGATCAGCCGCGCCCAGATCGAGGCCAGCGGCTACCAGACCCTGTTCGAGCTGCTCAGTTACCAGCCCGGCATGGTCAGTCACCATCCCGTCGACGTCGCGACCGACGGCGGCTTCCAGTCGCAGCAGCCGTTCGCCGCCGCGGCCACCACCAGCCTGTACGGACTGGGACCGCGCGCGACCTTGTTCCTGCTCGACGGCCGGCGCATGGCCAACTACGGCCTGGCCTCGGCCGACCTCGGCGGCCTGACCGACCTCAACGGCATTCCGCTGAGCATGGTCGAGCGCATCGAGATCATCCGCGGTGGCGCGTCGGCCATCTACGGCGCCGATGCGATGGCGGGCGTGGTCAACATCATCCTGCGCAAGGGGCAGGTGGGCGGTGAAGCGGTCGCACGCTACGGGTTGTCCGAGCGCGGCGATGCCGAGCAGCGACGGTTTTCCTTCAACTACGGCCAGGTCGCCGATGACGGCGGCAGCTGGTCGATCAGCGCCGACTACCTGCACCGCGAAGCCTTGCTCGGCTCGGAGCGGAGTTGGCGCAGCGCCGACCTGCGGCGGTGGGGCCTGCGCGACCAGCGCGTCCAGCTGGCCTATTTCAGCAGCCAGGGACTGGAGCAGTGGGCCTGTCCGGATTCGGTCCGCGACGAAGCGGGCGAGTGCTACCTCGACAAACCACGCTACGTCACCCTGCAGCCGGAACTGGAAAGCACCGCGGTTTACGGGCAGATGCGGCAGCCACTGACCGACACGGTGGAGCTGAGCGCCTCGCTGCGCCTGAGCCAGGTGCAGCAACGACTGCAGGGAGCACCGTTCCATGCGGCGGTGTTCCTGCCGTTCGGCCATCCCGACGACTTTTTCCAGGGCAACGCCACCGTCCTGAACTACGCCTTCTTCGACATCGGCCCGGTGCGCAGCCGCAGCACCGCGCGCAGCGGCGACCTCACGTTGGGCCTGGACGGGTATAGCGGTGACGGCGACGGCGCCTGGCAATGGCGCGTCGATCTCGCCCACCACCGCAATGATGTCGACAACTCGATCGACGGGCTGGTCAGCAACAGCGTGCTGGACCGCGCGATCGAGGACGTGAGCTACCGCTTCAACAGCACCGGCAATCCGCCCGCGCTGCTCACTGAACTCTCGCCGCGCGTAAGCGTGCAGGGCGATGCCCAGTTCGACCAGGTCGCCTTCAGTGCCAATGGCCCCGGGTTTTCCCTGCCGGGCGGGCGCGCGCAGGCCGCGGTCGGCGTGGAGTGGAATCGCGATGCGCTGGAAAACCGCCCCGATGCGCTGATGATCGCCGGCGACATCGCACTGGGCGCACAGAAGATCGACATCGACGAGCACCGCTACAGCTCGGCGCTCTATGCCGAGCTGAGCATGCCGATCACGACCTGGCTCAACGCCGACCTGGCCTGGCGGATCGACCATCGCCAGGGCTATGACAGCAAGTCGTCGCCGATGCTGGGCGTGAAGTGGAAGCTGTCGCCGACGCTGACGTTGCGCGGTACCGCCGCGACCGGGTATCGCGCACCGACCTTGTTCGAGCTGCGTCGCCCGACCGTTTCCGACTCCATCGACATCGTCGAGCTGACCGACGCGCTGGCGCCCTGCCAGCTGCCGCTCATGGCCGACGATGGAATCACCTACTGCCTGCTCACCCTCGGTGCGAGGGAGAATCCGGACCTGCAGCCCGAGACATCGCGCAGCTACATCCTCGGCGCGGTATGGGCGCCGACGACGGACTTCGAGCTGAGCCTGGACCGCTTCCGCATCCTGCGTCGCAACGAGATCCTCAGCACCAATGCGCTGGCCCATCCCGAGGCATTCCCGGATGCGCTGGTGCGCGACGAGTCGGGCGGGCTGTACGCCATCAACGACTACTTCACCAATGTGGGCCGCACCGAAGTCGAAGGCTGGGAGCTGCAGTCCGAGTACCGGATCGATACCGACAGGCACGGACGCTTCGTCCTGCGCCTGGCGGCCAGCTACCTGGACCATCTCTTCCGGCAGGCCAACGCGGCCAGCCCGGAACTGGATTACGCCGGCCACGGCGCACCGCAGCGTTCGGTGCTGGCCGGTGTCGAATGGACCCTCGGCGACTGGGTCACGGCCCTGAACCTGCACGAGATGGGGCCGTCGGACGTGGCACTCGCGGGCGAAGCGTGTCCGCGGCTCAACGCGACCGTGCGCAAGTGCCGCACCCCGGCCTGGACGACGGCCGACCTGTACCTGGCCTATGCCGGTCTGCCCGGCTGGCGGTTCTCGCTCAACATCAACAACCTGGCCGATCACCAGCCGGTCAACTACGACCCCGACAAGCTCGGCTACGACATCGCCTACGACGAACCGCGTGGTCGCTACTACCTGCTCAGCGCCGCCTGGCAGTTCTAGAAAATTTTCCATCCGGGGGGTAGGGGGGTTGGGCACCCCCTGCGTTACTGGCCATGACCTTCCGCGAGGAAGGCTCACGCGCCATGGATGGCGCACCTATTCGTCGCATCGACAACGTTCGCGCTGCCCCGCGGGCTGTAAGGGTAGTAAAGGCTTCCGGATGAAGCATCTCGCGCCAGGGACGGCGCATTTCAAACTTGCTGCGGCCGGACTCCGCGACCTCCTCCCCCCGTCGCGACGGCCGCGCATGCAGTCTTCCGGATGAAGCATGGGGCGCCAAGGATGGCGCCAATTGCCCTCACGGTTTTCTGCTCCCTGCCACCACCACATCCCAGCGCGACCCGCTGCTGGGCGATCGTGTCCGCTGGGATGTTTCCGCTATCGGACCTTGTCCATGCGGATTCAACTGGTGATTTCGGACGATTCTCATATACGCACATCGATCGTAATGGTCAGATGGGGCGTCCGCGAACGTTCCGTCACTGCGGACTACGCCACAGCGTCAGCAACCTGCTCTGCTTCTCAAAGTATTTCGTGCGAGTAGTGAGTGGCACGACTGTAGGGCTTTGCATGCAGGTTGCTTGAAAGAAAGTTGCGCGCCAGGAGGGTGCGTAGCCGGATGGGTTACCACGGACCCACTCCGGTAAGTGCCGGGGGCTCCCCCCCTGCGTCCGGCATGTCTGGGGAAGTCGACGGAACGGCTTCTCCAGACTCTTGATCTGTCCCTGACACACGAATCCCGATTCCTTGCCGGCTGATGGCAGGTCGGCGATTGTCTGCGCGCGCAAGAAGTCCCGAGAAAATCGCACGTTCCCGGACGACTCGATGGGGGAGATTCTGATTCTCTGGTGTGGTTCGAACTGGTCATCTACGTGGCCAGGTTCATCCATGTCCACAAAGGAGCGTCAGAAACATGCGCCAAAACGCAGGGAATGCGATCGCACAAGCAGCAAGCCGGACGCACGCACGGTCGGTTCTATCCACGGCAATCGCTGTGGTCTTCCTCCTCGGTGGGCTCGCAACTGCCAGCGCTCAAGGGACAGCAGGCAAAACCGCTCGCACCGGCGACGCGGCAAGCTGGCGCACGCAGGAGTTCGGTGCCGATTGGGGCCTCGCCGCCATCCGTGCGGAATACGCCTACGCCCGCGGCCTGAGCGGTCGCGGCGTTCGCACCGGCATCTTCGACAGCGGAACCGGCCTGGATCATCCGGAGTTCGCGGGCAAGGACCACCGCAGCCTGCAGATTGGCGACACCCTTGCCGACGGAACCCGCTGCACCAATACGACATTCCTTTCGGGACCGGGCGCCTGCTTCTCATCGCGTGGCGACGAAGTTGCCGTCGACTACGTGCGGTTCGACGACAGCGTGCCGGAGCGGATCCGCGAGATCATCCGCAATGGCAACTACGTCCAGCCGGGCTTTACCTACAACAGCCACGGCACGCATGTCGGCGGAACGATCGTTGCGAATCGCGACGGGCAGGGCACGCACGGCGTGGCCTTTGGTGCCGACCTGACCACGGCGCGCCTGTTCTTCAACACCGCGCGGCAATGGCAGCGGAACCCGGGAGGCGGATATTCGGTGGTGGGCCTGGCGGGTGTCGGTCCCGATACTTCGGCATTCGTCGACATGTACCAGCAGATGAACGCGCAGGGCGTGCGGGTCATCAACCACAGTTGGGGCTTCGCATTCGAGCCCGATACGGTCGAGCTGCTGGACGCCTACCTGTCGGATCCGGAGCTGGCGAGTTACTGGCAAGCCATCGCCGACGGTACCCGCGCGCGCGGACTGATCCAGGTATGGGCTGCAGGCAACACCGATGCGGCGACTGAAAGTCCGGAAGCCAGCCCATTCGCGGGTGCGCACGCCACCTTGCCGCGCGCGTTTTCAGACATCGAGCCGTACTGGCTCAGTGTGGTCAATGTCGACCGCGACCTCGTCCTGAGCAACCGCTCGAACAAGTGCGGCCTGAGCATGAACTGGTGTCTTGCCGCGCCGGGGTCCGACATCCGGTCGACGGTGTACGGCGGCGACGAGCGGACCCAGGGCGAGGTGACGGCGCATCCGGACGGCAGCATCAGCCTGGAGGTGCGCAGCCGGGTACCGGCCTACGAATACACCGAGTACAGCGGCACGTCGATGGCGGCGCCGCATATCACCGGTGCACTGGCGCTGCTGATCGAGCGCTTCCCCTATCTCGACAACGCGCAGGTGCGCGATGTGCTGCTGACCACGACGACCGACCTGGGTGCACCCGGGATCGACGAGATCTACGGTTGGGGACTGGCCAACCTGGAGAAGGCCATCGACGGCCCCGGACAGATCCGTGTCGATACCAACGTGGTGATGAACCAGCGCGCCGGCGGCATCAAGGTCTGGGAAGGCGAGGCCTGGGACGATTGGCGCAACGACATCGGTGGTTCCGGTCGGCTGTCGAAGTCGGGCGTGGGCTGGTTGCGCCTGAGCGGCAACAACACCTTCGGTGGCCTCGACGTCAGGCAGGGCGTGCTCGAACTCGACGCCGACAATCGACTGGGCAAGGTCGACGTCAATGGCGGCCTGCTCGTGCTCAACGGAAAGCTCGCCAGTACCGATCTGCTCGTCAACAGCGGTGTCGCCAGCGTCCAGGGCCAGGTCAGCGGGGGCGTCACGAGGGTTGCGGCGGGAGGCAGCCTGCATGGCAACGGCACGCTCGGCGACACGGTGGTCGAAGGCACGATCGCGCCAGGCAACTCGATTGGCACGTTACGTGTCGAAGGCACGTACACCCAGGCGCCGGGCTCGGTCTACGAGGCCGAGATCGCCGCGCCGTCGGCGTCCGATCGCATCGATGTCCAAGGGGCCGCCATCCTGCTTGGCGGCACCTTGCGGGTGTTCAATGCGCCCGGCAGGTACCTGCTGGGACAGCGCTTCAACTTCCTTACCGCCACCGATGGCATCTCCGGCCAGTTCGCCCGGATCGATGCGTCGGCCATTTCGCCGTTCCTCAAGTTCGACTTCAACTACGGCGCGAACCAGGTCGACGTCGATGTCGCGCGTGGCCTGGCGCTCGCCGACGCCGCGCGCACGCGCAACCAGCGCTCGGTGGCGACGGCCGCGGATGTCCTGCCGTTCGATGCGCGTCTGGCGCAGACGCTGACGCAGTTGTTCCCGCAGCAGGCCCTCGACGCGCTGGACTCGCTCAGTGGCGAGTTGTATCCCGGCGTCCACTCGGTCCTCGTCGAAGGCAGCCGCCATGTGCGTGATGCCGCGCTGGTCCGGGCCCGTGCCGGGGCAGGCGGGTTCGCGCCGGCGAATGGCGATGCCCCTTCTGCTGCATGGATCCAGGTGCTCGGGAGCGGCGGCACGCTGCACGCGGATGGCAACGCCGGTGAGATCGACTACAACGGCAGCACCACGCTGCTCGGTTACGACTTCCGCTTCGACAACGGTTTTCGCGTGGGCGTGCTCGGCGGTCTTGGCCGCGATGACGTGACGTTGCCGAGCCGGAGCTCGCGCGGTGACATCAACACCCGTCACGTCGGCTTGTACGCGGGCCAGTCCTGGGGCGGCTTCGGCCTGCGCGCGGGCTATGGCCATGCCACGCATGACGTCGATGTCGAACGGACGATCGCGTTCCCCGGCGTGCAGGATCGGACCCGTGCCGACTATGACGCCGACACTCGCCAGGCGTACATCGAAGGTGGCTATCGCTGGTCGGCCGGTGCCTGGGAATGGGAGCCGTACGGCCAGTTCGCCCAGGTTCGCACGAGCTCGGATGGCATCGCCGAAAACGGTGGCGTTGCGGCGCTGGCGGGGCAGGTCGCGGACAGCCGGGTCAATCTGTCGACGCTGGGCCTGCGCTTCAACTTCAACCTGCAGGCTGCAGGGCAGAAGGACAGCTGGCTCAGCCTGCGCGGTGGCATCGGTCGCCGCCATGCCAGTGGCGATCTGTCGTCGACGGCATCACTGGCCTGGCAGGGCGGCGGGACATTCGACGTCTTCGGTGCGCCGTTGGCCGAGAACGCGGACCTGGCCGAGGTCGGCCTGGGTGCGCGGGTCAGTCGCAATGGTCTGGTCGAGTTGAACTACAGCGGCCAGTTCGCCGACGAATCCCGCGACCACGGCATCAACGCGCGTTACACCCTCAGCTTCTGAGGGGCCGCAAAAACAAGAAGGCCGCGATTGCTCGCGGCCTTCTCGTTGTTGCCTGCGCGTGAGCGCCGGCGGCTCTTGCCAGCCCGTTACGCCAGGCCGGCCTGCTTCATCACTTCGGCAGCGTAGTCCTCGACGACCTTCTCGATGCCTTCGCCAACAGCAAGGCGCTGCATGGTGACGACGTCGGCGCCAGCGGCCTTGAGCACCTGCTCGACGGTCTGGTCGGTGTTGAGCACGTACGGCTGGCCGTACAGCGTGACCTCGTTGACGATCTTGGCGATCTTGCCGCTGATGATCTTCTCGAGGATCTCGGCCGGCTTGGCCTTGTCCTTCTCGGACATCTTGGCCAGCTCGATTTCCTTTTCCTTGGCCACGAACTCGGCCGGGACGTCGGAAGCCTTGATGTGCGGCGGGTTCATCGCGGCAACGTGCATGGCGATGCCACGGGCCAGCTCGATGTCGCCACCCTTGACCTCGACCAGCACGCCGATGCGGCCGCCGTGGACGTACGCGGCAACGTTGTTGGCGCTGTCGACGCGGGCGAGGCGACGGACCTGCACGTTTTCGCCGACCTTGGAGATGACGGCGGCGCGGGTTTCCTCGACGGTCTGGCCGCCGTCGACCTTGGCCGACTTCAGTGCTTCGGCGTCGGCGGCGCCGGAGGCCAGGGCGGCCTTGGCGACGGCTTCGGTGAAGCCCAGGAAGTTGTCATCCTTGGCGACGAAGTCGGTCTCGGAGTTGATCTCGACCAGCACGGCCTTGCCGCCGTCCTGGGCGACCGCGATGCGGCCTTCGGCGGCGACGCGGTCGGCCTTCTTGTCGGCCTTGGCCAGGCCCGACTTGCGCAGCCACTCGCCGGCAGCGTCGATGTCGCCATTGTTTTCGACGAGTGCCTTCTTGCACTCCATCATGCCGGCGCCGGTGCGCTCGCGCAGTTCCTTGACGAGGGAAGCGGTGATTTCAGCCATGGGGATTACCTCGGAATTCGTTGGATGTGCGGATGGCGCCAAAAGTCGCTCGGGCCATGGCTGGCCGGTGCGTGGCGCGTCCGCTGAATCGATGCGATGAAACCTGATGCAGTACGACCAGAGCGATGCGGCCGCGCATGATCGCGCGACCGCATGACGCGGGTCTTACTCGGCGGCGTCGGCCTTCTTGGCCGGTGCCTTCTTGGCCGGGGCGCGGCCACGCGGGGCCTTGCGCTCTGCACCGTTCTCTTCGCCTTCGGCGGCGGCTTCGGCGAAGTCTTCCTCGCGCACGCCAGCCGGCGTCGGCGCAGCGGCCTTGCCTTCCAGCACGGCGTCGGCGGCGGCACGGGCGTACAGCTGCACGGCGCGGATGGCGTCGTCGTTACCCGGGATGGCGTAGTCGACCAGGGCCGGATCGTAGTTGGTGTCGACGACGGCGATGACCGGGATGCCGAGCTTCTTGGCTTCCTTGATCGCGATGTCTTCGTGGCCGATGTCGATCACGAACAGCGCGTCGGGCAGGCGGTTCATTTCCTTGATGCCGCCCAGCGAGGCTTCCAGCTTGTCGCGCTCACGGCGCAGGCCCAGCACTTCGTGCTTGACCAGCTTCTGGAAGGTGCCGTCGGTCTCGGCGGCTTCCAGGTCCTTCAGGCGCTGCACCGACTGCTTGACGGTGCGGAAGTTGGTCAGCGTGCCGCCCAGCCAGCGCTGGGTCATGTACGGCATGTTGCAACGCTCGGCTTCTTCCTTGATGGCTTCGCGCGCGCTGCGCTTGGTGCCGAGGAACAGGATCATGCCGCGCTTCTGCGCGATGCCCGAGATGAAGTTCATCGCGTCATTGAAGAGCGGAACGGTCTTCTCGAGGTTGATGATGTGGATCTTGCCGCGGGCGCCGAAGATGTACGGGCCCATCTTCGGGTTCCAGTAACGGGTCTGGTGGCCGAAGTGGACGCCTGCTTCGAGCATCTGGCGCATGGTGATCTGGGGCATTGCAAAACTCCAAGGCAGTGGAACCGGCCGCCGGTCAGGGTATGGCGGCTGCCCGCGGCAGGGCCGGGGGCGATGGTTCCGGGGTTGGGCCTCCCCGCTGCGTCCGTGACCGAACCTGTTGGTCCCGAAGGACCGCAGGCACCCCGGCACGAAGGGTTGCAGCGGGTGTGTATTCGCCTGCTCGGGGCCTGCTGGCCCGGTTGCTGCGCCCGGCGTGGGCGGCTGGAAGGACATAAGGGTCCGACCAAGCCGCGGGATTGTAGCTGCAACGGACAGTTACGGGCAAGCTGGGGGTCGCCAGGACCCTGAACGGGCCGCAGATAGGCGATAATGGCGCCATGGCCATCACCATCAAGACCCCCGAAGAGATCGAGAAGATGCGCGTCGCCGGCCGCCTGGCCGCCGAGGTCCTCCAGGTCGTCGCCCCGCACGTGAAGGCGGGCGTGACCACCGAGGAACTGGACCGCATCTGCCACGATCATATCGTCAACGTGCAGAAAGCGATCCCGGCCAACGTCGGCTACAAGGGATTCCCCAAGACCGTGTGCACCTCGGTCAACAACGTCATCTGCCACGGCATCCCGAGCCCCGGCAAGGTCCTCAAGGACGGCGACATCATCAATATCGATGTCACCGTCATCAAGGACGGCTGGCACGGCGACACCAGCCGCATGTACGTGGTCGGCGAGCCGTCGGTCATGGCCAGGCGCCTGGTCGACGTGACCCGCGAGGCGATGTTCCGCGGCATCCGGACCGTGCGCCCGGGCGCCACCCTGGGCGACATCGGGGCGGCGATCCAGCAGTACGCCGAAAGCGAACGTTTCAGCGTGGTCCGCGAGTACTGCGGCCACGGCATCGGCCGGATCTACCACGAAGACCCGCAGGTGCTGCATTACGGCCGCGCCGGTGAAGGGTTGGTGCTCAAGCCGGGCATGACCTTCACCATCGAGCCGATGATCAACGAGGGCGCGCGCCACACCAAGCTGCTGCCCGACGGCTGGACCGTGGTCACCAAGGACCGCAAGCTCTCGGCGCAATGGGAGCACACGGTCGTGGTCACCGATGACGGTGTCGAGATCCTCACCCGCGTGCCCGGGGACGACAACGACCTATGACGGCTCCGGTCGCCGACGCCGGAGCATCCTCCGCAGGCTCGGCGGCGCGACCGGCGGCGCATGAGCCGGGCGAGCAGGCACTCGCCATCCGCAGCGCACTGGCCGCGGTGAGTGCCGGCCTGGCGCAACGTTTCGACAGCGACCCCGACGCCGACATTGATCGCCTGCTGCAGGCGCGCACCGGTGCGGTCGACACCCAGGTGCGTGCCGCCTGGGCCAGCTGCCTCCCGGCCGATGCACCGCTGGCGCTGTTCGCTGTCGGCGGTTACGGCCGCGGCGAGCTGTTCCCGCAGTCCGACATCGACCTGCTGGTATTGGCAGAACCCGACGCCCAGCTCGCCCACGGCGAGGCGTTGGCCGCATTCGTCGCATTGCTGTGGGATGCAGGCCTGCCAGTAGGCCATGCCGTGCGCTCGGCGGCGCAATGCACCCAGGCCGCCGCCGACATCACCGTGCTCACGGCGATGCTGGAAGCGCGTCCATTGATCGCCACCGTCGAGGACATGCATGCCCTGCAGGTCGCGACGGCGCCGAACCAGGTGTGGCCGGCACGCGAGTTCTTCGGCGCCAAGCGCGAGGAACTGCGCCTGCGCCACGCCCGCTACGACGACACCGCCGACAATCTCGAGCCGAACCTGAAAGAAGGTCCGGGTGGCCTGCGCGACGTGCAGACGCTGCGCTGGATGGCGCTGCGCATCGTCGGCACCGGCGACCTGGAGTCGCTGGTCGCGATCGGCCAGTTCGGCGCCGATGAGCTGGCCACGCTCGAACGCGAACGCAAGGCGCTCTCGCGCCTGCGCTTCGGCCTGCACCTGGTCGCCGGCAAGCGCGAGGAGCGGCTGCGCTTCGATTACCAGAAGCTGCTCGCCGAGCGCCTGGGGCACGTCGACAACGCCGACACGCTCGCCGTCGAGCAGATGATGCAGGGCTTCTATCGCAGCGCCGCGCTGGTGCTGCGCATCGGCGAGCGGCTGCTGCAGCGCTTCGAGGAGCAGATCGAGGGCGAGACCGCACCAGTCGCCATCGATCACGCCTTCGAACTGCGCCGCGATTACCTGGCCGCGCGCGATCCGCAGTGGCCGCGCGATGCCTATGACGTGTTCGCATTGTTCGCGGTCTGGGCCGCGCACGATGCCATCCGCGGCCTGCATTCGCAGACGGCCCGCGCCTTGGCCGAATCGCTGTCGCGCGTGCCCGCGTTCCAGCAGGCCGAACCGACCCTGCGCGAACGTTTCATCGCCTTGCTGCGCGGCCCGCACCCGGTGCATGCGCTCGAGCGCATGGCGCGCCTGGGCGTGCTGGGGCGCTGGATCCCGGCGTTCGCGAAAGTCTCCGGGCGCATGCAGTTCGACCTGTTCCATGTCTTCACGGTCGACCAGCACACGCTGGCGGTGCTGCGCAACCTGGCACGCTTTGCCTCGGGGATCGTGGACGAGCGCTTCAGCATCGCCCACGAAGTCTGGCCGCGCCTGCGCAAGCCGGAACTGCTGCTGCTCGCCGGTCTCTTCCACGACATCGCCAAGGGCCGCGGTGGCGACCACTCCGAACTCGGTGCCGACGACGCGCGGATCTTCTGCAGCACGATGGGCATGTCGCGTGCCGACACCTCGATGGTGGAATGGCTGGTGCGCCAGCACCTGCTGATGTCGGTCACCGCGCAGAAGCAGGACATTGCCGACCCGGAAGTGATCCATCGCTTCGCCGGGAAGGTTGCCGACCGCGAGCACCTGGACCACCTCTACCTGCTGACCTGCGCCGACATCGCCGGCACTTCGCCCAAGTTGTGGAACGCGTGGAAGGATCGCCTGCTGGCCGATCTCTACACGGCCACGCGCCTGGCCCTTCGGCGCGGCCTGGAGCATCCGGTCGCCGGCGTCGAGCGCGCCACCGAGACGCGCGATGCCGCGCGCGCGATGCTGGCCACGCTCGGCTTTGGCGACGAGGAAGTCGACGAGCTTTTCGAGCGCATGCCCGAGATCGGCTTCCAGCGCAGCCGCCCCGACCAGATCGCCTGGCAGGCGGCCTCGCTGCGTGGTGTCGCCGTCGGCGAAACGCGTGTTCGCGCGCGTCCGGTCGGCGAGCACGCCGGCGCGCTCGAAGTGTTCGTGCACTGCGGTGACCGCGACGGTCTGTTCGCCGCGATCGTGGCCACGCTCGACCGGCTCGGCCTGGCGATCCAGCAGGCGCGCGTGCTGGACGGACCGAACGCGATGATCTTCGACAGCTTCGAAGTCGTGCCGATCGACCCGCGCTGCCCGCCGGGCATCGACGAGGTCGAGCATCGTCTGGCCGCGGTGCTCGACGGTCCGCTCGACCGCATCAGGCCGACGCGTCGTCAGCAGCCGCGCCACCTGCGGCATTTCCGCATTGCCGCGCAGGTCGGCTTCGATACGCTGGATGACGGCCGCACCATGCTCAGCCTGGTCTGCACCGACCGGCCGGGCCTGCTGGCCGATGTCACCCAGGCGATCCGCAACCAGCGCCTGCGCGTGCACGACGCCCGCATCGCCACCTTTGGCGAGCGCGCCGAAGACGTGTTCCAGCTCACCAGTACCCAACCCGACGGGCGCGATGGCGCGCTCGATCAAACGCAACAGGAGGCCCTGCGCGAAGCACTGCTGGCCTGCCTTGAAGGAGATCGTTGATGAGTTCCGAGAAGAAGCCCGCCCGCAAGACCACCCGCAAGGCCGTCCGCAAGAAGGTCGCGCCGAAGGGTCCGGGCGTCGATGAACTGAAGTTCATGATCGACAGCGCCTTCGAGCGCCGGGCGATGCTGACCCCGGACGAACTCGAAGGTTCGACGCGACCGACCGTCGAGCGCGTGATCTCGGGCCTGGAGAGCGGCGAGTTCCGCGTCGCCGAGCCGGACGGCAAGGGCGGCTGGACCGTCAACGAATGGCTGAAGAAGGCCGTGCTGCTGTACTTCCGCGTCAACGACATGCAGCTGGTCGAAGGCTTTCCGGCGCCGTTCTGGGACAAGGTCCCGGGACGCTTCGAAGGCTACGGCGAAGCGGACTTCCGCAAGCTCGGCGCCCGCGTCGTGCCCGGTGCGATCGCCCGCCGCGGTTCCTACATCGGCAAGGACGTGGTGCTGATGCCGAGCTTCGTCAACATCGGCGCGCACGTCGGCGAAGGCACGATGGTCGATACCTGGGCCACGGTGGGTTCGTGCGCGCAGGTCGGCAAGCATTGCCATCTGTCCGGCGGGGCCGGCATCGGTGGCGTGCTGGAGCCGCTGCAGGCTTCGCCGACGATCATCGAGGACCATTGCTTCATCGGTGCGCGCTCGGAAGTGGTCGAAGGTTTCGTCGTCGGCCACCACAGCGTGATCGGCATGGGCGTGTTCCTCGGCCAGAGCACGCGCGTGTACAACCGCGCCACCGGCGAGATCACGTATGGCTACGTGCCGCCGTACAGCGTGGTCGTGTCCGGCCAGCTGCCGGCCAAGGACGGATCGCATTCGCTGTACTGCGCGGTGATCGTCAAGCAGGTGGACGCCAAGACGCTGTCGAAGACCAGCATCAACGAACTGCTGCGCGGACTGGCCGACTGACGTTCGTCTTCCCGGCGAAAGCCGGGACCCATCTTGACCTGGACGTTGCGCGAGCAACGGCACAATGGATTCCGGCTTTCGCCGGAACGACGGTACTGGAACGATGACCACCCTCTACGGACTCAACAACTGCGACACCTGCAAGAAGGCCCGCAAGTGGCTCGACCGGTTCGGCCTGGGCTATGCCTTCGTCGATTACCGCGACGACCGCCAGTCGCCCGAACAGCTGGTGGAGTGGAAAGACCAGCTCGGCGGCTGGGACGCGATGATCAACAAGTCGTCCACCACCTGGCGCAGCCTGCCCGAGAATCGCAAGACGCCCGGGTCAGACGCCGAATGGAAGCTGCTGCTGAAGGAATACCCGCAGCTGATCCGCCGCCCGCTGGTGATGACCGACGACGGCAAGGTCAGCCAGGGCTTCAGCGACAACGGCTTCAAGCAGCGCTTCGGCGTCGGCGCGCTGGGTTGACGGGCTGGACTGACGCATGAGCGAAGTTCTTGACCTCACCCGCGACCTGATCGCACGCGCGTCGGTCACGCCAGACGACGGTGACTGCCAGGCAATGCTCGGCCAGCGCCTGCTCGCCGCGGGCTTCCGCTGCGAGCACATGCACTACGGCGACGTCGACAATCTGTGGGCGGTGCACGGCAGCGACGGCCCGACCCTGGTGCTGCTCGGCCACACCGACGTGGTTCCGCCGGGGCCGCGCGACGCGTGGGCCAGCGATCCGTTCCTGCCCGAGATCCGCGACGGCGTGCTGTACGGGCGCGGCGCCGCGGACATGAAGGGCAGCGTGGCCGCCTTCGTCATCGCGATCGAGCGCTTCGTCGCCGCGCATCCCGACCATCCCGGTCGCGTCGCGCTGCTGCTGACCTCCGACGAAGAGGGCGATGCCATCCATGGCGTGCGCCGCGTTGCCGAGACGTTCCGCGAGCGTGGCGAACGCCTCGACTGGTGCATCACCGGTGAGCCGTCCTCGATGGCGAAGCTGGGCGACCTGCTGCGCGTCGGCCGTCGCGGCACGTTGTCGGCAACGCTGACGGTGCGCGGCGTGCAGGGCCATGTCGCGTATCCCGACAAGGCCCGCAACCCGATCCACCAGGCCATGCCCGCGCTCGCCGAGTTGGCTGCACGGCGCTGGGACGACGGCTACGAGACGTTCCCGCCGACCAGCCTGCAGATCAGCAACATCCATGCCGGCACCGGCGCGAACAACGTCATTCCCGGCGAGCTCGAAGTGCTGTTCAACCTGCGCTTCAATCCCAGCTGGACCGCAGAGCGGCTTGAGCAGGAATGCGAAGCGGTGCTGCGGCGGCACGGGCTGGAGTTTGATGTGCGCTGGCATCGCGGCGGCGAGCCGTTCTACACGCCGGAAGGCCCGCTGCGCGCTGCCGCGCGCGAAGTGCTGGGCCAGTACTGCGGTGCGGCGCCGGAGGAAAGCACCGGCGGCGGTACTTCGGATGCGCGCTTCATCGCGCCGCTCGGGGCGCAGTGCATCGAAATCGGTCCGGTGAATGCCAGCATCCACAAGGTCGACGAGCATGTGTCGGTGGCCGATCTCGAGGCGCTGCCGGATCTGTACCTGGCGCTGATCGAACGGATGCTGCTGCGCTGAGAGCGCCCTCACCCCATCCCTCTCCCGCAGGCGGGAGAGGGGGCCAAACCATCCTCTCCCTCTGAGCCCCTCTCCCGTTTGCGGGAGAGGGGTTGGGGTGAGGGCTTACTGCGGCGCCAGCTTGAGCGTGTGCTGCGTCTTGCCCGGCAGGAACGGCGTCGGCCGGCCGTGCACCCAGTCGTCGTGGCCTGCGCCCCAGAACGGCGACATCAGGTGACCGCTCTGTCCGCCCGGCATGTGGATGATGCCGTCGGCTTCATGGCCCGGCGAAACGACCATGCGTTCGGAGGCGCCGAAGTTCGGCCCCTGCACGCGCGGCATGCCGCTGTCGCCGGGCAGTTCATCGGCGGCCATGCACAGCGCCGGCTTGGCGAAGTCGGGCAGGGCGCGGCTGAGCGGATGGCAGATCTTCGCGGTGTTGCGCTCACCCCAGCTGCGTTGCGCGATCGGGCCCTTCTTCTGCAACTCGTCGCGCACATGGATCGCGGCGTCCTCGAACAGCGCATCCCACGAGGCGAAGCGACGCGGCAGCAGGTTCGCCGGGCGCTGTGTCACCAGCGGCCAGGCCACGCCTTCGAAGTGCGACAGGTTGGGCATCTCGAAGTCCTTGCCCAGCGCGGCCTGTGCCGGTGCGGTCAGGCCGTCGAGCAGGCGGTCGTGCACGGCCAGGCGCCAGGCGCGCACTACGCGGTAGCTGACCGAATCAGTGCTCGCATGGCCCTGCCAGGTCGGCGATGCGGCGGCAAGTTCGTGCAGTGACGGTGACTTGTCCGACGCGCCCAGGTCACGCAGCAACTGCCACCAGCGGGTCAGGAACAACGCGCGATCGTCGAGCTGGATCGCCAGCAGGTCGCGCTCGCTGAAACGCTCCCTGGCGAACAGGTCGTCGCGGATCTGCTTCGCACGCGCACCATTGGCATAGCCGCCGTCGCCGATGCGGGCAAGCAGCGCGCCGTCCACGACGCGCGTGTTGGCGCTCCACATCCGCTGCACCGTGCCGGGCGGCAGGGCGATGCCCGGGGCGGTCGTGATCGGCCACGGCGGGCACGTTGCGGCCTCGCTGACGGTGGTCGCGGCGCAGCTGGCCTGGCGCACGGGCGCCGGGCCGAGCAGGCGCCAGGTGATGCGGCCGTCGCGACCGCCGATGGCGAGGTTCTGCCCGGGGATCGCGGTGTGGTCGGCCATCTGCAGGGCGTCGTCTAGCGAGTGCGCGTGCAGGAAGTTCGCCAGGCCCAGGTTCATCGAACCGGGCTGGTGGGCGACCCAGCGCAGGGCCAGTCCACTGCCGTCGGGCTGGCGGAACAGGATCGGTCCCCACGCCGATTCGTCGACCGGGAACTCGACATCGGCCTGGCCGGCCACGCGGATGCGTTCCACATGGCGCGTCACGCCCGTACACGGCTCGGCACAGGCCGGCTGGCGCTGCCAGTCGAGCCAGTCGCCGTAGCTGTTGGTGAAGCCCCAGGCGACCTGGCCGTTGCTGCCGACCACCAGCGCCGGCAGGCCGGGCAGGGTGAAGCCGGTGGCGTCGACATGCCCGCCGACGGCGCGCGGGTCGGGATAGCGAAGGCGGGCGCGGAACCAGATGTTCGGCGCGCGCAGGCCCAGGTGCATGTCGTCGGCGACGATCGCGCGGCCGTCGGCGGTGAGCTGGCCGGAGACGGCGAAGTTGTTGCTGCCCACGTCCGAGCGCTCGGGCACGTTGGCCGGGCGGTCGGCGGGATCGGGCATCGGCAGCGTGCGCAGGTCGAGCGTGGCCGCATCGGGCAGGGCGGCGTCACCGCGCGGCCGGCCGGCCAGCGGCGCGTCCCAGCTGCTGCCGTCGTGGTCGAGCAGGGCATACAGCGCAGCCGGCACGTGCGGCTTGAGCTTCCACATCGCCAGTTCGCGCGCGTTGCTCGCATCCTGCAGGTCGAAGTACATCGCGTAGCCGGCCAGCGCCGAGTCCTCCAGGCGCCACGGTTCGGGCTGCGTGCGCAGCAGCAGGTAAGGCCAGGGGCGCACCTTCAGTGCGGCCACGCCGGCGTTGACGCCATCGACGTAGGCCTGCGCCATCGGCCGCTTGTCGCCGAGGATCGCATCGAGGTGCGCCGCCACGCGGGCGCGCATGCGGTGGACGCGGCGCTGCTTGTCGGTGTCGATCGCGGCCGGACCAAACAGGGCCGACAGCTCGCCGGACGACGCGCGGCGCAGCAGGTCCATCTCGAAGTAGCGTTCCTGCGCGTGGACGTAACCCAGAGCGCGCATCGCATCGGCTTCGTTGGCAGCATCGACGGTGACCACGCCGAGCGCATCGCGCTGGATCGAGACCGGTGCCGACAGGCCGGGCAGGGCGAGTTCGCCATCCAGGCTCGGCAGGCTGCCGCGCATCAGCCACCAGATCGCGAAAGCGCCTGCCACCAGCAACAGCAGCAGCGCGACCAGGCTGCGTTTGATCAGTTTCTTCATGGTCCCCATCGTGGATTGATTCCCCGTCCTAGTGTCTCGCATTGGCGGGCATCGGAGCAGGGCCCGCTGCTGCCGGGGTGGAGGGGGCTTGCAAGTGGCCACGACCTGACGCAGGATCGGCCCATGTCTTCCGTCCAGGCCCTCGCCCACGCCACCAACGCCGCCCTTCGCGGCGGTGCGCCCGTGGCCGGCCTGAACAATAACAACCGCAATAACGCCAGCCATCCGCGGGCCGGCGATTAGCGCGCGCAAGACACGCTAACTCGCTCACGAAGCCCGCGCCAAAAGCGCGGGCTTCTTCGTTTCTGCCCTCCCGTCCACGAAAGAAGCCCACCCAGGAGTCCTCCCATGTGTTCCATCCTCGGCATATTCGGCCTGCAACCCGGCGACGACGTGCAAGCGCTGCGCCGGCGCGCCCTCGAACTTTCGCAACGCCAGCGCCACCGTGGCCCCGACTGGAGCGGCGTGCACCTGGACGACAGCGTGATCCTCGTCCACGAGCGCCTGGCCATCGTCGATCCGGCCGGCGGTTCGCAGCCGCTGCACTCGGCCGACGGCGAACTGGCGCTGGCCGTCAATGGCGAGATCTACAACCACCGCGAGCTCGAGCAGCGCTTGCGCGAGCCGTACGCCTTCCAGACCGGTTCGGATTGCGAGGTGATCAGCGCGCTCTACCGCGAGCGTGACGACATCGGTGCCTGGCTCAACGAACTCAACGGTATCTTCGCGTTCGCGCTGTGGGATGCAGGCAGCAAGCGCTACCTGATTGCGCGCGACCCGATCGGCGTCTGTCCGCTGTACTGGGGGCACGACCATGACGGCCGCCTGTGCGTGGCCTCGGAGATGAAGGCGCTGGCCGATGTCTGCGCCGATGTCGCACAGTTCCCGCCGGGGCACTATTACGACAGTGCCAAGGGCGAGCTGGTGCGCTACTACGTCAAGCCGTGGCGCGACTACGACGCCACGCAGGGCGTGGAAGTGGGGAAGCAGGAGTTACGCGAGGCCTTCGAGCGCGCCGTGCACCGGCAGATGATGAGCGACGTGCCGTATGGCGTGTTGTTGTCAGGCGGACTGGACTCGTCGCTGGTCGCCGCGGTGGCCGCACGCTACGCGCGCAAGCGCATCGAGGACAACGATGCCAGCGAAGCCTGGTGGCCGCGCCTGCACTCGTTCGCGATCGGCCTGGAAGGATCGCCCGACCTGGCCGCGGCCGAGATCGCCGCGGACGCGCTGGGGACGGTGCATCACGGCTTCACCTACACCTTCGAGGAGGGCTTGGATGCGCTGCCGGAAGTGATCCGCCACATCGAGACCTACGACGTCACCACCATCCGCGCCTCCACGCCGATGTTCCTGCTGGCGCGGCGAATCAAGGCGATGGGCGTGAAGATGGTGCTGTCGGGCGAGGGCAGCGACGAGATCTTCGGCGGCTACCTGTACTTCCACAAGGCGCCCAACGCGCGCGAGTTCCATGAAGAGACCGTGCGCAAGATCGACGCGCTGTACAACTACGACTGCCTGCGCGCCAACAAGTCGATGATGGCCTGGGGCGTGGAGCCGCGCGTGCCGTTCCTCGATGTCGAGTTCCTCGACGTGGCGATGCGCATGGACGCGCAGTACAAGATGGCCGGGGCCCGGCCGGACGGCACGCGTCGTATCGAGAAGTCGATCCTGCGCGAAGCCTTCGACGGTTACCTGCCCGAATCGATCCTGTGGCGGCAGAAGGAACAGTTCAGCGACGGCGTCGGTTACGGCTGGATCGACGGGCTCAAGGCGCATGCGCAGGCACAGGTCAGCGACCGCGTCTTCGCCGCGGCCGCCAGCCGTTTCCCGGTCAACCCGCCGCAGTCAAAGGAGGCCTATTTGTACCGGCACATCTTCGAGCAGTTCTTCCCCAGTGCCGCCTGCGCCGAGACGGTGCCGGGCGGCAAGTCGATCGCCTGCTCGTCACCGGCGGCGATCGCCTGGGACGCGGCCTTCGCGACCATGGCCGATCCGTCGGGCCGTGCGGTCGCGGGGGTGCACCAGGCCGCGCTGGGGCAGGCGTGACGGATCAGGTCGGCGCTGCAGCGATTGCAAGCTCCAGGTCTGTGCCTTCCAGCGCGGCAACCACGGCGGCGTCGGCGTCGACAACGTCGATGCCGTTGCGGTCGTACCAGACGGCGGCGTAGTAGCTGTGCGCATAGCGTTCGCCGCCATCGCACAGGATGGCGACGATCGACCCGGTCTGGCCTGCAGATCGCATGCATTGCGCTGCGTACAGCACGCCGACGAAATTGGTTCCGGTCGATCCGCCGACGCGACGGCCCAGGCGGGCGCTGACGTGACGCATCGCCGCCAGGCTCAGCGAATCAGGCACTTTGACCATCGTGTCGATGCAGCCCGGTATGAAACTGGGCTCCACCCGCGGCCGGCCGATGCCTTCGATGCGCGAGCCGTGCGGCAGCGACAGGCTGGCGTCGACGTGTCCGCGCATTGCGCCGGCGTAGTAGTCGAAGAACACCGACGATTCCGGGTCGGCGCAGAGGATGCGGGTGTCGTGGCGACGATACCGGACGTATCGGCCGAGCGTCGCCGAGGTGCCGCCGGTGCCGGCGCTGCACACGATCCATGCCGGCACCGGATGCGGCTCCAGCGCCATTTGCCTGAAGATCGACTCGGCGATGTTGTTGTTGGCACGCCAGTCAGTGGCGCGTTCGGCGTAGGTGAACTGATCCATGAAATGGCCGCCGCTCTGGCGCGCCAGCCGCCGCGACGCTTCGTCCAGCCCGCAGGCACTGTCGACCAGGTGGCACTGGCCACCGTAGAACTCGATGGCGCGGATCTTCTCCGGCGACGTCCCGTGGGGCATGACCGCGACAAAGGGCAGGCCGAGAAGCCGCGCGAAGTAGGCTTCCGACACCGCGGTCGAACCGCTGGAGGCTTCCACCACGGTGCTGGCCTCATGCAGCCAGCCATTGGCCAGTGCATAGAGAAACAGCGAGCGCGCCAGCCGGTGCTTGAGACTGCCGGTGGGGTGGCTGGACTCGTCCTTCAGGTAGACGTCGATGCCGGGATAGCCTGGCAGCTCGATCGGAATCAGATGCGTGTCGGATGAGCGATTGAAGTCGGCCTCGATCCTGGCGATGGCCTTGGCGACCCAATCGCGGTGGTTGCCTGCCATCGTTGCCTCCGCCTCTCAGGAATGGGCAGGCGGCGCACCCGCCGGAGCGGGTGCGCGCAGCTCGTGACCTTACTTGGTGACCGTCAACTTGCCCTTCATCAGCATCGAGTGCCCGGGGAAGCTGCAGAAGAACGTGTAGTCGCCACCGGCTGTGAGCTTCTTGCCGGGGAAGGTGACCTTGGTCTTCTGGCCGCCGCCGACCAGTGTCGTCGCGGCGATGACGCGGGTGTCGCCCTTGGTGATGTAGTTGTTCGCCACGCCGGCCTTGATGCCGTCCCGCGCGATGGCGTCCACGTCCTTGCTCGCGCTGATGACCACGTTGTGGCCCATGGCTGCGGCCGGCAGCTTGCCGGTGTGTAACAGCTCGACGGTGATGGTGGGGCACGCGGCCGACACCGTGGCCGTCTTCAAATCGAACTGCATTGCATCGTCGCCCTTGAGCGAGAGGGTGCAGTTGCTTGCGGCGTGGGCGAATCCGGACGCGGCAAGGAGTCCGAGGCAGAGCAATGACGTGGAAAGGATCTTCATGGGCTACTCCGTGGGAAGAAGGGGAAATGGGGTGAGCGGTTGTCAGGGCGAAGCAGCGAGGTATCGCTTCACCTGAGCGACGAATCCCGGATCGGGCTTCAGGCCGGTGACCTCGCTGCGGGCGAGTACGCGGCCGTCGCGGTCAAGCAGGATCAACGCGCTGGTGTGGTTGAAGGTTCCATCGGGCTGGGCGCGGTAGCGGATGTCGAGGACCGCCGCCAGCGTACGCACATCGCTGTCGCGAGGGCGTAACAGGTGCCAGTGCGGGTCCAGACGGTGCGCATCGGCCACTTCCTGCAGTGCGGCCGGTGTGTCGCGCACCGGATCGATGCTGAGCACCGCCAGCTCAAGCGCGTCACGGTCGCCGGTCGAAAGCTGCTGCTGCAGCTCCTTGCCACTGGCGATGATGAGCGGGCACATCAGGTGGCAGTTGCTGTAGAACATCGACACCACCATCGGGCGGCCGCGCAGGTCCTGCCAGGACAGGCTGCGGCCGTCCTGGGCGGTCAGCGAAGCAGCCACCTGGTAGACCGAATCGCCAGGCAGCTCGTCGGCGAAGGCCAGCGAAGGCAGCGAGAACAGCAGTCCCATCACGACACTCGTGACGGGTGCGGCAAGGAAAGGTCTCATGGTCGACTCCTTGCGCAGCGAAAGCCGAGGTTGCCCAACGTGCTGCGCGGTTGCATGGCAGACAACAGGGCCACGCGCTTGAGCACGGCATAGTCGTCGCGATTGTTGAAAGACAGGCCGGTGGCGCCGCAGAACTGCAGGCGGTCGCCGTCGTCCCCGCCACGCTTGTCGCTGTCGCCAAGCAGCGTGGAAAAATCGCCGACCCATTCCCATGAGGCGCCGTGGAGGCCGTGAATGCCGTAAGCGTTGCCAGGTGCGTCCCTGCCTGCATCGACGGCGTGGGGCGTACCGTCGGCAAACAGGCGGCTTCGCCGGGTCGGGTCATCGCGGGCATCACGCCGCTGGGGGTCCGCGGCAGCGACATATTCCCATTCCGCCCAGTCCGGCAGTCGCGCCTGCTGCGCCTTGCAATAGGCATCGGCGGCAAACCAGCTGACGTGTATCGCCGGCGCATCCGCGTCGAGTGGATCTGGCGCGTCGGCCGCCTGCCAGTGCGAGAGGTATCCCGAGTCGGCGAACAGCGCCGGCACGCGATCGCGACGCCACTGTGGGTGCTGCATGACGAACGCCTGGAACTCGCGGTTGCTGACTGCGTGCTGCATGAGCGCGAAGTTCGCGACCGCGCTGTTCCCGTCATTTCCCTCGTAGCGGATCGTCGAGCGGAACGCACCGCCCGAAATCTCCACGTACGTGGCCGCGGCTGGTGCCGGCGGCGAGGTCGCCAGCAACACCAGCCAAAGCATGGTCGAGGTGGACACGGTAGCGCTTCGCGTCGCCGTCAGTGGCCGGACTTGCCCGCTGGCGGGAGCTCCATGCTCGACTGCTGTCCGGTGTAGACGGACGCGTCCTTCTCGCCGTCGACCTTGAGGATTCCCAGCGTGCCCTTGTGGAACGTACGGAAGATGCTGTGATCGACGAGGATGTAGTTTCCCGGAACATCCGTCTTGAACTCGATCATGGCCGAACCGCCCGCCGGAACCAGCGTGGTCTGCACGTTCTCCTGATACTTGCTGCCGCCCTCGGTGTAGACCTTGTCGAAGATCTCGCCGATCACGTGGAAGCTCGACACCAGGTTGGGGCCGCCGTTGCCGACGAACAGGCGCACGGTCTCGCCCGCATGGGCGGACAGCGCCTTGTCGCCCGTCAACGAACCCTCGGCGCCGTTGAAGAGCACATAGGTGGGATGTTCGTCGATGGCCTTCTCCAGGCTGAAGGGCTGCAGCCCGGGTTCGCCGTACTTGCCTTCGGTGTAGAAGTCGCCCTGCATGACGTAGTACTCCTTGTCCACCTTGGGCAGGCCCTGCGGCGGCTCGACCAGGATCAGGCCGTACATGCCGTTGGCGATGTGCATGCCGACCGGCGGCATCGCGCAGTGGTAGACGTACAAACCCGGGTTCATTGCCTTGAAGGTGAACGTCGTCTGGTGGCCGGGCAGGGTGAACGTCGCTTCCGCACCACCACCGGTGCCCGTGACGGCATGCAGGTCGATGTTGTGGGGCATGTGCGAGTCGTGGGCGTTCTTCAGGTTGAACTCGACCGTATCGCCCTGGCGCACACGGATGAAGCTGCCGGGGACGGTCCCGCCGAACGTCCAGAAGTTGTAGGTGACGCCGGTGGAGATCGGCATTTCCTTCTCGACCACTTCCAGCTCGACGACCACCTTGGCCGGAGCGGTGCGATTGGTCGGTGGTGGCACCAGGGGAGGAGCGGTGAGCACCGCCTTGATGGGCTCGCCCAGCACGGCGGCCTTGTCGGTGGCCGCGTCGTGGCTGGTTGCGGCGATCGCAACCGGTGCGCCGATGCCCAGGGCGCCTGCGAGTGCATAGAACAGCAGATGATGAGATACGCGACTCATGTGTGACTGCCTTGCCAATGGCCGGATGGCCGATGGCGGCAAGGTAGGCCCGGGTACCCCATCCCGCATTGATGTATGTCAAACGAATCGGCGCGAACGCGCGAACGAGCCGTTGGGGCAAGTAGCGTGCGCTGGCGGGTCTGCAAGCTGCGCGCCAAGGGCTCGGGCTTGATCCTGGTCAAAGCCGATGCGCGTTGGCTGCGGGTAGAAGATCCGCATGCGCCGGCGTCACCGAAACCGGTGACGCCGATCGGATGCCATCGATGCAAGCGCCGCCGCCCGACGCGTCGGGCAGCGTCGACGCTTACTGCACGCGCTTGAACACCAGCGTGGCGTTGGTGCCACCGAAACCAAAGCTGTTCGACATCACCGTCGTGCAGTGCTGCTCACGGCTCTCGCGCACGATTGGGAATCCCTCTGCGCGCGGATCGAGCGTGTCGATGTTGGCCGAGCCGGCAATGAAGCCGTCCTCCATCATCAGCAGGCAGTAGACCGCCTCGTGCACGCTGGCCGCTCCGAGCGAGTGGCCGCTGAGCGCCTTGGTCGACGACAGCGGCGGGATCGCGTCGCCGAATGCCGCGCGAACCGCTTCCAGCTCGACCACGTCGCCCAAGGGCGTCGAGGTTCCGTGGGTGTTGAGGTAGTCGACCGGACCGACGCCCTGGCCATCCAGCCCGGCCAGGGCCATCTGCATGCACCTGACCGCGCCTTCGCCCGAGGGCGCGACCATGTCGGCGCCATCGGAGGTCACGCCGTAGCCCACGAGCTCGGCGATGATGCGCGCGCCGCGAGCCTTGGCGTGGTCGTAATCCTCCAGCACCAGCATGCCGCCGCCGCCGGCGATGACGAATCCGTCGCGGTCGGCGTCATAGGGGCGCGATGCCGCAAGCGGGTTGTCGTTGCGATGGGTCGACAGCGCGCCCATGGCATCGAACTGCGAAGTCATGCCCCAATGCACTTCTTCGCCGCCACCGGCGAAGACCACGTCCTGCACGCCAAGGCGGATGAGGTCGGCGGCCATGCCGATGCAATGCGCCGAGGTCGCGCAGGCCGCGGACACCGAATAGCTGTGGCCGCGGATGCCGAACGCGGTGGCCAGCGAGGCCGATACCGTCGAGCACATCGTGCGCGGCACCATGTACGGGCCGACTCGACGAACGCCCTTGTTGCGCAACAGGTCGGCGGTTTCGATCTGCCATTGCGGCGAACCGCCGCCCGAGCCGGCGATCACGCCGGTGCGGACATTACGCACCTGTTCCTCGTCGAGACCTGCGTCTGCGATCGCGTCCTGCATGGCCACATAGCTGTAGGCCGCCGCATCGCCCATGAAGCGCTTGAGCTTGCGGTCGATCCGCGCATCCAGGTCGATGTGCGGAACGCCCGCGACCTGGCTGCGCAGCCCCAATTGTTCGTACTCGGGGACGAAACTGATTCCGGGACGTCCTTCGCGCAACGATGCGGAAACCGAAGCGCGATCATTGCCGATGCAGGAAACGATACCCAGGCCGGTGATGACTACCCTGCGCACTCAGAAACCCTCCGTCGAAGTGAACAGACCGACGCGCAGGTTGTCCGCGCTGTAGATCTCGCGGCCATCGACCGACATCCGGCCTTCGCCGATGACCAGCGCCAGCTTGCCGCGCATCACGCGGCGGATGTCGATCTCGTACTGGACCAGCTTGGCATTGGGCAGTACCTGGCCGGTGAACTTCACCTCGCCCACGCCGAGGGCGCGGCCGCGACCGGGTTCGCCCAGCCACGGCAGGAAGAAGCCGCACAGCTGCCACATCGCATCCAGGCCCAGGCAACCGGGCATCACCGGGTCACCTTCGAAATGGCAGGCGAAGAACCACAGATCGGGGTTGATATCGAGTTCCGCGCGGATCACGCCCTTGCCGTAACGACCGCCCTCGGTCGAAATCTCGGTGATGCGATCGAACATCAGCATCGGCGGTGCCGGCAGGCGGGCATTGCCCGGACCAAACATGGTGCCGTTGGCGCATGCGAGCAACTGCTCGCGATCGAATGAGGAGGGACGGGTCATCTGGCTCTGCTGCGACTTGGTAATCCGACAAGTGTCGTCGTCTGCATTGGTCGCTGCAATGACTGCGATCAAGCCTGAAAAACCGTACCGACGCGTATGCAAGCCAGCGTATTGCCGCAGAGGCGCTGAGGGCGTGCTTGACCTCCTGCCAGTGCGCTCCAGCGCCGTGGGCCATTCAGGCAGGGGCCGCGCCCGGAAGCGAGCTGCGGCCACCACAGTCGGTGGCCCATCCCGGACCGAGGCAAGGTTCACAGGCGGTGCGGCCGCCGGATCAGCCCAGCCAGAGGTAAAACACGCCGAGCGGATGGTGCGCGCGTGCAATGAAATAGATCTGCGCGAACACCACAAGTGCGGCGACCAGGAAACCGGCGCGCGCGCGGCGGCTGCGGCCGTCACGCATCGCCATCACGCCGAGCACGATGTAAGTCACCACCAGTGCGACCTTGACCGTCAGCCAACCATTGGCGAACAGACCGCCCGGCAGGATCGTCAGCAGCATCATCGCCGCGGTCAGCAACACCGTGTCGATGCCGTAGCTTACGTAGCGCACCGGCGCTGCCATCGGCCAGCGCATGCCGGCCACGGCGGCACTGCCGCGCATGGCGAACAGTGCGCCGCTGCAGGTGATCGCGGCGATGTGCACCAGCTTGATCTGCGGATAGAACTCGATCATGGATTCGACTCGTATTCCGCTCAGCCTGGTTGACCATCAGCGCGCGGGCTGAGGTAGATGACGCCGATGCGCGTGACCCAGGGCAGGAAGGCGAGCAGCCAACCCGCGGCGGCCAGCACCTGCCAGGCCAGCACATCGGGCATGAGTTCGGCGGCCACGCGCATGGCAGCGACCACCTGGATCGCGATGAAGGCGAACCACGCCACCGGCGGCATCACCAGTGGCCGTCCGGAATGGCCTTGCGTCACGCGCGTCACCATGGCCACCAGCAGGCTGCCGAAGAATCCGATGAACAGTGCATGCATCGGCGCACGGCCCAGCACGAATTCACCGGTGATCAGGTACGTGAGGCTTTGCGTGACATACAGCCCGAAGGTCAGCGGCAGCCATGCCGTGCCGATGAAGAGCACTGCCAGCAAGCCGGGCATGCGTCCGCGGGGCCACCAGTGCCACAGGGCGATGACGCTGGCCACCAGCAGCGGTACATCCGCCAGCCACAGCCAGGCGTATGCGTGGCTCAGCTCCATCGCCAGGTGCACCAGCAGCAGTGCCCACATCGTCGCCAGCCACGCCATCGGTCGCCATGGCTGATAGCCGGGCACGACGTTGCCGGCGAAGAACGGGAACATCCGATGGGCGACAGTGATGTACACCGGCAGCAGCAATCCGATGCTGCCGACCTTGACGCTGAACATCACCCAGAATGGGGAAGCGCCGAGTGCGAACGCGATGAAGGCGGCGACGCCGACGAGGCCCAGCGTCAGTCCGGCCAGGCACGACCAGGCGTGCCAGGTGCGGCCTTTTTCCAGCAGCACCTGGCGGCCGAGGATGGCAACGCCCGCGATCCAGCCGGCCAGGGCCATCCACAGACCGACCGTAAAGCCCACTTCCCAGCCGCAGGCGCCCAGCAGGGTCGCGAGCTGCCCGCCCATCAGGCCTGCGCCGACCGGCACGTAGTGCCAGCGCTGCGGCGGCGACAGCCCCATCCAGCGCGGGAACACCGTCAGCAGGAAACCGAAGATGAAACTGGGGAGCACCAGGTACTGCATGATGAATGCGTGCAGCCATCCGGCGTAGATCGGCGATTGCGGCATCGTCCAGCCGCTCCAGCGTGCCGATGCCATCCACAAGGCCCACCACAGCATCGCCAGCAGGAGATTGCCGGCGCCAATGAAGAACATCAGCCGATGGGGGGCCTGGACGAGGTGACGGGTCGACAGGCCGGAAGCGGGAAGGGGCGTGGACTGGTGCATGGCGTGAGTGTGGAAGCGCAGGGCCTGGAGTGCCTTGACCTGGATCACCCGGAGAGCGCTTCCGCGATCTGCAAAAGAAAAAGGGCCGCAAAAGCGGCCCTCTCCCCACGCGCGATCGGTTCAGCGATGCGCCGGCAGCGCGTCCAATGCCGCTTCACGCCGCGGTGCTATCCACAGCTGCAGCACGAACCAGGCCAGCGAAACCGCGCCGACGCTGAAGATCGTGTCGCCAGGAACGCGCATCCACACCAGCATCTCGACGATCGGCTGCTGCATGAACTCTGCCGAACGTGCGTACCAGTAGCCGTGATCGAGCGCTGCGAGCAGCTGCAGGATGCCGAGCGGCAGCAGCGTGAACAGTGCCATGCCGGCCAGGCCGAGGTTGAGCGCCCAGAAACTGGTCCGCAGCAGGCGTTCGTTCCAGACCACGTCCGGTTTCAGGCCGCGCAGGCAGAACAGCATCAGGCCGATGCCGAGCATGCCGTAGACACCGAACAGTGCCGTGTGGCCATGCGTGGCCGTGAGGTTCAGGCCCTGCATGTAGTACAGCGACAGCGGCGGATTGATCAGGAAGCCGAACAGGCCAGCGCCCACGAGGTTCCAGAACGACACCGCGATGAAGAACATGATCGGCCAGCGGTAACGCTGCATCCACGGTGTCGACTTGCTCATCCTGTAGCTGTGGTAGGCCTCGAAACCGACGTAGACCAGCGGCACCACTTCCAGTGCCGAGAAGCTGGCACCCAGGGCGATCACCGCGGTGGGCGTGCCGGTGAAGTACAGATGGTGCAAGGTGCCCAGCACGCCACCGGCCATGAACACGATCGTGGCGAACAACACCGCCACCGTCGCAGTGCGCACCTGCAGCAGGCCCAGGCGCGTGAACAGGAACGACATCACGGCCACGGCGAAGACCTCGAAGAAGCCCTCGACCCACAGGTGCACCACCCACCAGCGCCAGTACTCGACCATCGACAGCGAGGTGTGCTCGCCCCACATCAGGCCGGCGCCGTAGAACAGTCCGATGGCGACGGTCGACAGGAACAGCAGCATCACGATCGAGCGCGAATCGCCGCCGTTGCGCAACGCTGGCCACAGCGAGCGGCCGACCAGGGTCAGCCACAGGCCAAGGCCGATGAACAGGAACCACTGCCAGAAGCGACCCAGGTCGACGTATTCCCAACCCTGGTGGCCAAACCAGAAGTTCTTCTCCAGGCCCAGCTTCTGCATGACGGCGAGCCATTGCCCGGCGAAGGCACCGACCACGATCACCAGCAGGCAGACCCACAGCACGTTCACGCCCAGGCGCTGGAAATGCGGCTCGTGCCCGGAAATCGCCGGACCGATGTAGAGCCCCATGCCGAGCCAGGCCGTGGCGATCCACAGCACCGCAAGCTGCGTGTGCCAGGTGCGCGTCAGCGAATAGGGCAGCACATCGGCCAGGGCGAAGCCGTAAGCCTGCTGGCCTTCGACCTGGTAATGCGCGGTGATCGCGCCAAGCAGGATCTGGGTCAGGAACAGCGCCATCACGACCCAGAAGTACTTGGCCGTGGCCTTCATCGATGCGGTGACCTTGATCGCCGCCAATGGATCGCTCTTGGGCAGCGCCGGCGCGAACTCGTCGCCGTGGTTGACGGCGTAATGCCAACCCAGCAGGCCGATGCCGGCGATCAGGAACAGCACGCTGAACACCGTCCAGACGAAGGCGCTGGACGGTGGCTTGTTGCCAACCAGGTCGTCGGCCGGCCAGTTGGAGGTGTAGGTGATGTCCGAACCGGGCCGCTCGCTGACCGCTGCCCACGCGGTCCACCAGTAGAACGCGGTCAGCATGCGGCGGTGCGCTGCATCGGCGACGGTGCCGTCGCGCATCGCGTACGCCTCACGCAGTCCCGCGGTGGCCGGGTCGGTGCCGAACAGGCTCTGGTAGTGCGCCGCGACCTTGGCGATCGCGGCGACGCGGTCGTCATCCAGGCGGATGGTTCCGGTCGATGCGTCGTAGGTGTTGGTCCGCATCATCTTCTGCAGGCGGGCGCGGTAACCGGCCTGGAGGGTGGCGTCGAGTTGCTTGTAGCTGTCGACGCCGGATTCCTTGCGTGCCCAGCCGTCCATGACGGCTTCGGCTTCGCGGTGCAGCCAGTCGGCGCTCCAGTCCGGCGCGACGTAGCCGCCGTGCCCCCAGATCGAGCCCAGCTGCTGGCCGCCGATCGATTGCCAGACCTGGCGGCCGGTCTCGATGTCGGCGCGGGTGAAGATCGTTTCGCCGTTGGCGCCGACCACCTGTTCGGGCATCGGGGGTTGTTGGCGGTGGATTTCGCTGCCGACCCAGATCAGGACGGCAAACGAAGCGATGAGCAGGATCGCCAATCCTGCCCAAAGCTTGCGGGTGGAATTCATTGCGGCACTCCAGTGATGGAACGGACGCCGGCATGTTCTGCCTGCACGGCCTGCCGGCTCCATGACGCAGATCAAGGCGGAGTGGATCGTCCCGGATGGAGCGCGAGGCAACTGCGGCCCGGCCGCGGCTCGGTCGCGATCAGTGGCGCAGTATGGTCAGCGCGAGCGCTTCCAGCCGCGGCATGTCGAGGATCTCGACGTCGCGCTGTTTGATGGCCAGCAGGCCATCGCGCTCGAAACGGCGCAGCACGCGACTGACCGTCTCCGGCGCCTGGCGCAGGTAGTTGGCGATGTCAGTGCGCGACATCGTCAGCTGGAAGCGACGCGGCGAGAACC
Organism: Lysobacter sp. GCM10012299; assembly: GCF_042649405.1. NCBI lineage: Bacteria > Pseudomonadati > Pseudomonadota > Gammaproteobacteria > Lysobacterales > Lysobacteraceae > Lysobacter > Lysobacter sp. GCM10012299. The sequence goes on from NZ_JBHRZC010000001.1 coordinate 729,320, forward strand.
CGCGCAGGGCCAGGCGTCGCGACAGGCCGATGAGGAAGGCGGCCATGCGTTCGTCCGCGGAATGGTCGCCGGCGAACAGCGAGGCCACGCCGATGTCGCGGCTCATCAGCTTGAACAGGTGCTGTTGCAGATTGGGCAGTCGCGTGGCCAGCAGCGCGATGCGCGGGAACGAGAAACGGCACAGCATCACCGTGTCCAGGGCGACGGCGTTGCAGGGGTAGCGATCGTCGTGGATGGCGTTGAGGCCGATCACCTCGCCGGGCAGGTGGAAGCCCAGCACCTGCTCGCGCCCGTCGGCATCGGTCATGTAGGTCTTGACGGTGCCGGCGCGCACGGCGGCGATCGCGCCGAAGGGATCGCCTTCGCGGAACACATGGTCGCCGGCGTGCAGCGGACCGACATGCTCGACCAGCACGTGCAGCTCCGCCAGCGCGCTCTTGTCCATGCCCGACGACAGGCAGGCCTGGGAGAAGGCGCAGGTGGAGCAGAACGTGACCGGATCGCCGTCGTCAGCCAGGATGCTGGCGTCGGTATGCGGAAACATGACGCCCGAACTCATGCGCAGGCTCCGTCCCGGTTCACACGGTCCGCGAGAACTGCGCAGGAGCAGCGTCGGGCTGGCTGGGGAGGTATCGGTCGAAACACGAGGCAAGGATACGCAATAGCAACCGGCCCCGGGAGGTGGCCCGGATGTGGGTGGCGGACACGTCGACCAGTCCGTCGTGCTGCAGCGGTTGCAGGCGCTGCAGTGCCTGCCCGAAGTAGTTGGCGAAGTCGATGAGGTGGCGGCGCTCGACCACGCCGATGTCGATCTCGCCGTGGCACATCAGCTGCTGGATGACGTCGGCCCGGACCAGGTCGTCGTCGTCCAGGCGCATGCCGCGCCAGACCGGCAGGCGGCCTTCGTCGATGGCGTGTTCCCAACTGGGAAGGTCACGCGGGTTCTGGCTGAAGCTGGCGCCGATGTGACTGATCGCGCTGACCCCGAGCCCGATCAGGTCACTGTCGGCGCACGTGGTATAGCCCATGAAGTTGCGATGCAGGCCACCGCGCGCCTGGGCCACGGCGAGGTCATCCTCGGGCAGGGCGAAATGGTCCATGCCGATATAGACATAGCCCGCTTCGCCAAGGCGCTCGATCGCCCGCTGCAGCAATCCGAGCTTGACCGCCGGGGAGGGCAGATCTTCGCTGCGGATACGCTGCTGCGGGCGAAACAGGGAAGGCAGGTGCGCATAGCTGTAGATCGCCAGGCGATCCGGGCGCGCGGCCAGGGTGATGTCGAGGGTGCGTTCGAAACCGTCCGGCGACTGCAGCGGCAAGCCATAGATCAGGTCCACGTTGACCGACCGCAGGCCGTGCTTGCGGCACGCCTCGATGATCGCCAGCGTTTCCTCCACGCTCTGGATCCGGTTGACCGCCTGTTGCACCACCGGGTCGAAGTCCTGGACGCCGAGGCTGGCGCGGTTGAAGCCGGCTTCGGCGAGGATGCGGATGTCGTCGGGGGAAACGAAGCGCGGATCGAGTTCGATCGAGCACTCAAGCTCGCCGTCACGGGAGAACGGGCTGTTGGAAAGCGAGAAGTGGCGCCGGATCACGTCGACGACTTCGGCGATCTGGTCCGGTGCGAGGAAGTTGGGCGTGCCGCCGCCCAGGTGCAGCTGCGCGACTTCGCGATCGCGGTCGAACAGCGTCGACATCATCCCGATCTCGCGGTACAGACGGGTCAGGTAGGCGTCGCCGCGGGCCTTGTCGCGGGTGATGACGCGATTGCAGCCGCAATAGAAGCAGGGGCTCGCGCAGAACGGCACATGCACGTAGATCGACAGCGGGCGCGGAATCGGGTCGCCATTGCTGATGGCCGCCATCTCGCGCAGTTCGCCGGACTGGAAGTCCGTGGAGAACTGGGGAGCGGTCGGATAGGAGGTATAGCGCGGCCCGGGCCGGTCATAGCGGCGCAGCAGATCGGGGTCGAAGGCGGGAGACGGCGTGGCCATGGCAGAAGGCTAGGCCGGGAGCGCGATGACCGCCTTGATCCAGGTCAAAACCGGCGGCGGTCGATCCGATAGACCACGGTATCCAGCGCCGTGACGCCTTCTTCGATGAATTTCGGCTGCTGCGCCAGGATATCGCGACGCTCCAGCGTGGCCACGTCCCAGTCGCGCCCGTACAGCTCGCGCACCTCGCCCTCGCGCACGTCGAACGGCGGGCCGTCCTTCTCGTGCTGCGGGTACTCCAGCGTGATCAGCAGGCCGCGGCAGCGCTGCGGCAGGCGCGGATGGAGTTCGTGCACATAGCGCTGGCGCAGCGGCGCGGGCAGGGCGATCAGGGCGGCCCGGTCGTACACGGCCGTGCAGTCGGCAAGCACGGCCGCATCGAGTGCAAACGCATCGCCGCAGATCAGCTCGATGCCTTCGGCACGGTAGTGGCTGCCGTACTGCGATTGGGTGATGTCGGGCTCGAGGCCGTTCTCGGCGAAGAACGCCTCGACGGCGATCCGCGACAGCTCGACGCCGAGCACGCGCAATCCCTGCGACGCGAACCAGGCCATGTCCAGGCTCTTGCCGGCCAGTGGCACGAACACGCGACTGCCGGCTGCAACCTGCAACGAAGGCCAATGCTTGAGCAGCAATGGCGTCGGCTTGTCCTGATGGAAGCCGATCTGCTTTTCCGCCCAGCGCTGGTGCCAGAAGTCGGGCTGCATTACTCGACCGCCAACCCTTCCACCTTCTGCCAGCCACGCGGCAGCAGGCCGCCGCGGGTTGCCCGCGCACCTACGTAGGCGTCGAGGTCCTTGAACGACAGCGACATCGTCCGCGCACCGGAGGTCACCACCAGCGTCGAACCCGGCGCCACGACCGCGACCGCAACCACGCGCTCGGTACCGAGCTTGGCCTTGGGGATGTCGATCAGCTTGTTGCCCTTGCCCTTGTCGAGCTCTGGCAGTTCGCCGACCGGGAAGGTCAACAGATGGCCGACGTTGGTCACCACCGCGATCCGGCCCTGGTCGACGTCGCCGACCAGCGCTGGCTGGACCACCTTGGCACCCGGCGTCAGCGACAGCATCGCCTTGCCGGCCTTGTTGCGGCCGGTGAGGTTCTCGAAGCGGGTGACGAAGCCGTAGCCGTGGCTGGACGCGAGGACGAAACGCTGGTCGTTGTCGCCGCTGGCCAGCGCCTGGAACGACGCGCCCGGTGCCGGTGAGAAGCGGCCGGTCAGCGGTTCGCCATTGCCACGCGCCGAGGGCAGCGAATGCACCACGGTCGAATAGGCACGACCGGTCGAATCGAGGAACGCCACCTGCTGCGTGCTGCGGCTCTTCGTCGCGGCCAGCAGCTCGTCGCCTTCGCGGTAGCTCAGGCCGGCCGCGTCGATGTCGTGGCCCTTGGCCGCGCGCACCCAGCCCTTCTCGCTGAGCACGACGGTCATCGGCTCGCTGGCCACCAGTTCGGTTTCCGACAGTGCCTGCGCGGCACCGCGCGCGACCAGCGGCGAACGACGCTCGTCGCCGAACTTCTTCGCATCGGCTATGAGTTCATCCTTGACCAGCTTCTTCAGCTTGGCCTTGCTGTCGAGCGTGGCGATGATGCGATCTCGCTCGGCTTCGAGCTCGGCCTCTTCGCCGCGGATCTTCATCTCTTCCAGGCGTGCCAGCTGGCGCAGCTTGGTTTCCAGGATGTAGTCGGTCTGCTCTTCGCTGAGCTTGAAGCGCGCCATCAGCACCGGGCGCGGTTCGTCCTCGCTGCGGATGATGCGGATCACTTCGTCGAGGTTGAGGAAGGCGATCAACAGGCCTTCCAACAGGTGCAGTCGGCGCTCGACCTTTTCGAGGCGGTGCTTGAGGCGACGCGTGACCGTGTCGGTGCGGAACGACAGCCACTCGCTCAGGAACGCCTTGAGGCCCTTCACCTGCGGACGGCCGTCGAGGCCGATCACGTTGAAATTGACCCGGAAGCTCTTCTCGAGGTCGGTGGTCGCGAACAGGTGGCCCATCAACTGTTCGGCGTCGATGCGGTTGCTGCGCGGCACCAGCACGATGCGGGTCGGGTTGGCGTGGTCGGACTCGTCGCGGATGTCCTCCAGCCACGGCAGCTTCTTGGCGCGCATCTGCGTGGCGATCTGCTCGATCACCTTGCCGGGCGAGGCCTGGTACGGCAACGCGGTGATGACCAGGTTGCCGCCGTCCTTCACGTACACGGCGCGGGCGCGGACGCTGCCCAGGCCGGTCTCGTACATGTTCAGCAGGTCGGCGCGAGGGGTGATGATCTCGGCCGCGGTCGGGTAGTCCGGACCGAGCACGTGCTCGCACAGGTCGCGCGTGGTCGCGTCGGGGTCGTCGAGCAGCCGCAGGCAGGCGCTGACGACCTCGTTGAGGTTGTGCGGCGGTACGTCGGTGGCCATGCCCACGGCAATGCCGGTGGTGCCGTTGAGCAGCAGGTGCGGCAGGCGCGCCGGCATCCAGGTCGGCTCTTCCAGGGTGCCGTCGAAGTTCGGCGTCCAGTCGACCGTGCCCTGGCCGAGTTCGCCCAGCAGCACTTCGGCGATGGGCGTGAGCTTGGACTCGGTGTAGCGCATCGCCGCGAACGACTTGGGATCGTCGGTCGAACCGAAGTTGCCCTGGCCCTCGACCAGCGGATAGCGGTACGAGAACGGCTGCGCCATCAGCACCATCGCCTCGTAGCAGGCGCTGTCGCCGTGCGGATGGTATTTACCGATGACGTCGCCGACGGTGCGCGCGGACTTCTTCGGCTTGGCGCCGGCATTGAGGCCGAGCTCGCTCATCGAATAGATGATGCGGCGCTGCACCGGCTTGAGGCCGTCGCCGAGGAAGGGCAGGGCGCGGTCGAGGACGACATACATCGAGTAATCGAGGTAGGCGCGCTCGGCGTACTCGCGCAGGGGGATCTGCTCGAAGCCGTGGAAGGCCGGACGGACGGTTTCGTTCATGTAGCGATGCGGACCTGCGGAAAGTCGTTGGGGCGAATTCTAGCGGTGGCAGTGAAGCCAATCAGCGATGGGCTTCGCCGTTGGCTTCGGGCTGGTAGCGGATCGACAGCACCTTCAGGCGGATGGTGCGGCCGCCGGGCAGCGGCCATTCGATCGAATCGCCCACGTGCAGGCCGAGCAGGGCGCTGCCGACCGGCGCCAGGATCGAGACCTTGTCCGGGCTGCCATCGGCATCGCGCGGGTACACCAGGGTCAGCTCGTGCTCTTCGCCGTTGGTCTCGTCGAGGAAGCGGGCGGTCGTGTTCATGGTGATCACGTCCGTGGGCATCTGTCCCGGCTCCACTATTTCGGCCCGTTCCAGCTCCGCCTCCAGCGCCGACGTGTCGATGCCTTCGGCGATCGGCAACTCGAGCAGGGCTTCGATGCGCTCCACGTCCAGGCGTGACATCAGCAGGGGCGGGGGAATGGGGTGGTTCATCGATGGGTCTCCAATAGCAGCGCGGGCGACGCACCGGGTGCGTCGCCCGCCAATTAGTGATGTACGGCGACCATAGCCCCGAATCCGGAAGGCGGCAACAGGCGCCTCCCGGCGGATTCATTCAAGGTCCAGCAGCAACGTAACCCCGTCATCCCGGCGAACTCCGGGACCCATTTTGCTGTTGCTTCCGCCGTCACCAAAAAAAATTGCTCACAAGCCGTTGACAAGGTGGCCGCCGCAACGCAACATACGCGGCCTCGCACGGCGCAAACCGTTGCAGAGAGCCCAGGTGGCGGAATTGGTAGACGCACTAGTTTCAGGTACTAGCGGGTAAAACCGTGGAGGTTCGAGTCCTCTCCTGGGCACCATTTATTCAGGGTTTACCACCCTCACAATAACCCCGCTTCGGCGGGGTTTTTGCGTTTGGGCCGGCGGGGCCCTGCGCCTGTGGGGCGTCGCGGCGGTTACGGCTGAACGGGGTAGTGCGGACGCAGCCGGACCCCTGTCCACCAGTTGCCCGTACTTCCCGAGAAGATCGTGCCGAGCGGCGTCCGTTTCGACGTGTAGAAGTCGAAATTGAAGCCCGAATACACCGTCGGGATGTCCTCTGCACGGATGCTGTAGGACACGGCGTTGGTCTCGTTCGTCCGCCTGAGCCGGTCGTAGGGGATTCTCGTGTCCACGTAGGTTCGGACCCTGCCTCCGGCAGACAGCAGCACGTCGAACTTCCTGGGCGTGTAAAGGTGGCGGTTCGTGGTCGGGCACCGGATGACGATCTGGTACGAACCGCGCTGGATGTCGATGGTGCAGAAATCGACGCCCTCGATCACGGAATACAGTCGCGTGTGGGCGTTTGATTTCCAGGGCGTCAGTCCGTTCTCGCCCTTGCCCGTCTCCGTGTTGAAGTAATCGTTGAGTTGCGCGTCGGACTGGGCGAAATCGCGTTCGCAGCTGCCTTCACTGGATCGTTTTGGGCGGCTGGAGCCAAAACACTGCCCAAAGGATGGCGAGAATCGTCGCGCGCCTGGCGCATTTGCCAGGAGGCGTGGCTCGGTGATTCGGCCGGGCTGGAAAATGTAAGGGCCGGGGTTGCCGCCAGCCCGGGTGCCCGGCCGGTAATTCGGATTCGGGATCGTCTGCAGGACGCGAAACTGCGCGGGGGATGAGCGGGGAATGTGCTCAAGCACTTGCACGTCGATGATCCGGTGGTTCTCGACGCGATCCAGTGCCACCCATTCCCGCTGGTGCTCATACTGCCGCAGGGTGGCCGTCAACTGCGCCGCGAAACCGGGATACGCGGCGGCGGCGTGTTCCAGCGAGGAAATCGCCGAGTACTCGAAGTTGCCCGCTTCGATCCGATACTGGTAACCGACAAAGGGGCCCTGGCTTGCTCCTCCATTGTTGTAGTAGTCGAGCATGGGGTTCTGGAAGAAGCGCAGGTTCTCGTCATCGGTCAGCGATATGAAGCGGAACGGGATGGCGGAGTTGCTTGCGGAGACGATGAACGCTTCCAGGTTGGTGTCGGAGGTACCCCGGGACCGGAAACCGTCCCGGAATATCTCGTCGTAATGGCGGCCGTCGGATCGAAACAGGTAGACGGGTCGATTCAAGCTCCAGCCGCCCGCTGCCGGTGTTGTCTGGGCCCCCACGGTGGCGCTCAGAAACAGCAGTGCCAGCAGAACCCAGCGGGTTGCGGAGTGCATCGAATCCGGGCTGTCCAGCGATCGTAGGTGGCGTGTTCGCGCAGTGGTCTCGTGCATGATTTTCCTTCTTCATGGGCTCGGAGGGCCAGCCGCCGGTTTGCGGTGGGTTTGCCCCATGGAGTTAGGCGCTCGCGGTGCCTAAGGGACCATCGGAAAACGCCATGAATCCGGCAGGGATTTGCCGCGAGGCGACACCGCGTTCATCCCGATGTGCGACCATGGCTGAATGAGCAAGAAACCCCCGAGTCGCGGCAAGTCCGGCACCAAGTCCCCCTCGCGCAAGACGTCTGGCGCTCCCGCCAGGTCCGGCAAACCCGGCGGGGCAAAAAAGCCCGCCAAGCGCCCGGGCTGGATGCCCGAACCCCCGCCGCATTTGCCCGCCCGCAGTGGCGCCGGCGGCGGTGGTCCGCGTGGCTTCCAGGACCCCTACGCCGAACGCGAGGCCGCCCGCTACGCCGAGCCGATCGCCAGCCGCGAAGTGATCCTGCAGATGCTGGCCGATGGCGATGGCCCGATGCCCGCCGAGGAACTGGCCGAGCGCCTGGGCCTGACCGCGCCGGAGCGATTCGACGCGCTCGGCAAGCGCTTGGGCGCGATGGTTCGCGACGGCCAGCTGCTGCGCAATCGCATGGGCGAATTCCTGCCGGCGCAGCAACTCGCGCTGGTGCCGGGCGTGGTGATTGCCAACCCCGACGGCTTCGGTTTCCTGCGCCTGGAAGGCGGCGGCGACGATCTGTTCCTGCCGCCGATGGAGATGCGCAAGGCCATGCACGGCGACCGCGTGCTCGCCAGCGTCACCGGCGTCGACCGCCGCGGCCGTCGCGAAGGTGCGATCACGCGCGTGCTGGAGCGTCGCATCAATCGCCTGATCGGCCGCTTCGTGCTCGAGGCCGGCATCAGCTATGTCGTCCCGGACGACCGCCGCATCCAGCGCAACGTGCAGATCCCGCCGGACGAGCGCCTGGGCGCGCAGAACGGCCAGCTGGTGGTCTGCGAGCTGCTGCAGGCACCCGATCCGCAACGCCCGCCGATCGGCCGCATCCTGGCAGTACTCGGCGACCGCCTCACCGCCTCGCTGGCAGTGCAGGCAGCCATCCACGGCCACGAGATTCCGCACGAGTTCCCGCAGGAAGTGCTCGACGAAGCCGCGGCCGTACCGCTCACCGTCGACGCCGCCACCGCGGCGCAACGCGTCGACCTGCGCGCGCTGCAGCTGGTCACCATCGACGGCGAGGACGCCAAGGACTTCGACGACGCGGTCTATTGCGAACCCAACCGCGACGGCTTCCGCCTGATCGTGGCCATCGCCGACGTCTCCAGCTATGTGCGCCCCGGCACGCCGCTCGACGACGAAGCGCAGAAGCGCGCGACCTCGGTCTACTTCCCCGGCTTCGTGGTTCCGATGCTGCCGGAGACGCTGTCCAACGGCATCTGCTCCCTCAACCCGAAGGTCGACCGCCTGTGCTTCGTCTGCGACATGCAGGTCGACCGGAATGGTGAGGTCACCGAGTCGAAGTTCTACGAAGCAGTGATGAACTCGCACGCACGCCTGACCTACACCCAGGTCTGGAATGCGGTGGGCGAGGGCATCGCCGACGATGCGCGCGAGGAAGCGCTCGGCCAGATCGGCTCGCTGCTGCCCAACATCCAGCGCCTGCACCAGCTCTACCGCATCCTGTCGAAGGCGCGCGAGCGCCGCGGCGCGATCGAATTCGAGTCCAGCGAAGTGCGTTTCGTTCTCGGCGCCAAGGGCGAGGTCGTCCAGGCCGGCATGCTGCAGCGTAACGACGCGCACAAGCTGATCGAGGAATGCATGATCGCCGCGAACGTGCAGGCGGCCAGGTACCTGCTCGAGCACCACGTGCCTGCTCCTTACCGCATCCACGAGCGCCCGCCGGAGCAGAAGTACGCCGACCTGCAGGAGTTCCTGAAGGAATTCAAGCTGCGCATGCCGCCGTGGGCGAAGGTCGAACCGCGCGACTTCACCATCCTGCTGAAGAAGGTGCGTGAGCGCGCCGATGCCGCGCTCATCGAGTCGGTGCTGCTGCGCAGCCAGTCGCTGGCCGTGTACTCACCCGACAACGTCGGCCACTTCGGCCTGGCGCTGGAGGCGTACGCACACTTCACCTCGCCGATCCGCCGCTACCCCGACCTGCTGGTGCACCGCGCGATCAAGTACGCGCTGACCGGCGGTCGCCCGGAAAAATACCGCTACTCGCCCAGCGAGATGGCGGCCCTGACCCTGCAGTGCTCCGAGCGCGAGCGCCGTGCCGACGAGGCCGAGCGCGAGGTCGACGAGCGCTACCGTGCCGCGTGGATGGAGCAGCACGTCGGCGGCGAGTTCGATGGCGTGATCAGCGGCGTCACCAGCTTCGGCCTGTTCGTCGAGCTCGACAACTCCAAGGTCAATGGCCTGATCCACGTGACCCAGCTGCCGCACGACTATTATCATTTCGATCCGATCCGCAAGACCCTCGCGGGCGAGCGCACCGGTCGCGAGTTCCGCCTCGGCGACCGCGTCAGCATCGTGGTGATGAAGGCCAGCGTCGAGGACCGCAAGATCGACTTCCGCCTGGTCGAGGAGCGCGGCGCCAAGCCGTTGCCGCCGCGTGGGCAGCCGGCCAAGCGTTCAAAGAAACCCTACTGAAAGTCACCCCCTGCGTGGCATCGGCCCGCAGGGCCATGAGAGAAAGCAATGAGTCAGAAGCAGTGGATTGCCGGTATCAACGCGGTCGCGGCCGCGCTCGAGCACGATGCCGAGCACGTCCGTGAAGTGCTGATCGAAGCCGGCGCCAAGAACCCGCGCATCGTCGAGATCGAAGCCAACGCGCGCCGCATGGATATCGACGTGCGCCGCGTCGCCACGCAGGCGCTCGATGGCGTCGTCGGCAACCTGCGCCACCAGGGCGTGGTCGCGCGCTATGCCGCCGCCAAGACCTGGAACGAGAACGAACTCGAGGCGCTGGTCGAGGCTGCCGAAGGTCGCGCGCTGCTGCTGATCCTCGACGGCGTGCAGGACCCGCACAACCTCGGCGCCTGCCTGCGCAGCGCTGCCGCGGCCGGTGTCACCGCGGTGATCATCCCCAAGGACAAGTCGGTGCAGGTCAACGCGACCGTGCGCAAGACCTCCGCGGGTGCCGCCGACAGCGTCGCGGTGATTCCGGTGACCAATCTGGCCCGCACCATGCGCGACCTGCAGAAGCTCGGCGTGTGGCTGTACGGCCTGGCCGGTGAAGCGGACACGTCGCTGTACTCGCTCGACCTGCGCGGCAACGTCGGCCTGGTGCTGGGTGGCGAAGCTGACGGCCTGCGCCGCCTCACGCGCGAGAACTGCGACCAGCTGGTGAAGATTCCGATGCCGGGCGCGGGCAGCCTTGGCGTCGAGAGCCTCAACGTATCAGTGGCCGCAGGCGTGACGCTGTTCGAAGTCGTGCGCCAGCGCGGCGTGGCGAAGTAATCGCGCAACACTCCGTCCCGGCGATAGCCGGGATCAGGTAGCGCGACGCTGTGCTACCGTTTCGCCCACTCAAGGAAGCGGGGACGACCCCGCCTCTCCATCATCGCAAGGGGACGACCCCACTACGATTGGAGACGTTGTCATGCCCTGGATCATCCTCGTACTCGCCGGCCTGTTCGAAGTGGGCTGGGCGATCGGTCTGAAATACACCGAAGGCTTCACCAAAACGTTGCCCACGATCGGCACCATTGCAGCGATGGCGATCAGCCTGGGCCTGCTCGGGATCGCGATGAAGTCGCTGCCGGTAGGCACCGCTTACGCGATCTGGGTCGGCGTGGGTGCGGTCGGCACCGTGATACTGGGCATCGTGTTGTTCAACGAACCGGTGAACGCGCTGCGACTGGTCAGCGTCGGCCTGATCGTCGCCGGCCTGGTCGGCTTGAAGCTGGCCTCGCCCTGAGTCTCAGCTGGATGCGGGTGCCGGTGGTGGCACCACCACCGGCATCGGCTTCGGCCACGCATTGACGATCTTGCAGAACAGCTGCGCGGTGCGCTCGGTGTCGTACACCGCCGAGTGCGCCTCTTCGCCGTTCCAGTCGAAGCCCGCCGCCTGCACGGCCCGGGCGAGCACGGTCTGGCCGTAGGCGACGCCGGCCAGCGTCACCGTGTCGAACACGCTGAAGGGATGGAACGGGTTGCGCTTGTGCCCGCTGCGCGCGACCGCCGCGTTGAGGAAGTTGAGGTCGAAGTGGGCGTTGTGCCCGACCAGGATCGCGCGCTGGCAGCCGTGCTTCTTCGCCGCCGCGCGCACCGGCGCGAACACGGCTTCGAGCGCGGCGCGCTCGGGCAGGGCGGCGCGGAACGGATGGTCGATGTCGATGCCGGTGATCTCCAGCGACTTCGGATCGATCTCGGTCCCGGCCGCCGGCACGACGTGGCTGCTGGTGATCTCGCCGACCACCAGCAGGCCATTTTCATCCAGGTCGATGGGTGCCACCGCGATCTCGAGCAGCGCATGCCGGTTCCAGTCGAAGCCGCCGGTTTCGACGTCCACCACGACCGGCAGGAATCCGCGGAAGCGGCTCGCGAGCGTCGGATGGGCGGGGGCAGCGGGAGTCTTGGGGGAGGAGCCAGCATCGGTCATGGGCAAAAGCCTAGCAGACGCGCATATCAGCGGCCCCGCATATCAGGCTAGCCAGCGCCGGGCCAGCAGCGTCATCGCGCCAGCGGCCGATATCAGCGCCCCTGGCAACGGCAGCAGCATCGCCACCACCGGCCCGCTCACCAGCAGGACCATGCCCCAGCCGAGGACGTCACCCTGTGGGCGCGGTGACGGCATCGCCGCAAGTCGCGCGAACAGTGCATCGACGCTCAGCCGGCCGGCGCCATTGAAGATCAGTGGCAGCAGCATCACCAGGAAGATCAGCGGCAGCTTGTAATTGCCGGCACCGTCGTCGCTGATCGCATAGCCCTGGGCCAGTTGCGCCAGCCCCATCCAGTCGGTGGGCCAATGCACCGCGGCAATCGCCACCACCGTCAGCACGAACAGCGAGGCGGCGAAGAACCGCGTGCACAGACCGATCAGCAGCGCGATGCCGCCGATCAGTTCAAACCAGGTCGCCATCGCCCAGCTCAGGTCAGCCGGGATCCGGTCGAACGGGAACGGAAACGCCTCCATGATCTGGCCGAACCAGTTCTCGCCGCGAAGCTTCTCGCGCCCGGCTTCAAAGAATTCCCAGGCCAGGACCAGGCGCAGTCCCAAGGGGGCCACCCAGGCGCCAATGCCTTGCAGGCGGTTGCGCAGGGTGGTCAGGCCGTACTTGCGGTCGAACATCGGGGTGCTCCGTATTGGACGACGCCGGCATGGCGTCACTCCCTACAAGAGGCACCGATCAGGCAGAAAGATTCGCGCGACGGGAACCCAGTACGACGCCGCTGCCGCGCATCTGCTCCAGCAGCGCGGCGCCCTGCTCGATGAAGCCGGCGACGTCACTGCTACCGGCTTCGGCCGCCAACGCTTTCAGCTGGTCGCGACCCGTGAGCTGCGGCGATTCGCCAAGCCGCTGGATCAGGCGGAAGGCCAGCGGGCTGAGTTCGGAAAAGTGCACCGTACCGTCAGGGTCGCGACGCAGCAGCAGAAGCGTCGGCGTGGCCGGCGGCTCGGCGGGCTGGAAGTCCGGGCCGATCCGGTGCACCGGCCAGGCGTAGGCCAGCGGCCAGGCCAAGGGTGACAGTGCGGGCGCGCCGTCGAGCAGGTTGCCGCTGGCATCGGCACCGGTCTCGTCATCGATTTCGGCGATCTGCAAGGCCAGTTCGACCCACTCGTAATGCGCCAGTTCCTGCAGGAACGGCGGGTCGCCTGCACGGCCGGATTCGCCGCGAACTTCCAGGTAGCGCAGGAACTCGCGCGCGATCTCGGGAAACAGCGGCGTGTGGCAGCGGTAGTCCCGGTAGAAATCGCGGACCAGCGCCTTCCAGGTCTCCGCGCCGAGCAGCTTGCCGATGACCGGGAAGTTGCCCGACAGCAGGCCTTCGATGTTGTTGAACAGCAGCTCGCGGTAGATCTGCAGCCGGCGATCCTCGAAGCCGTCCGGCGCCGGGCTGGCCTGCGGGTCGCGCAGGTGCCGGGTCAGCGCGGACTGCTGCGCGCGCAGGCGATCGGGTGCCTCAGCCATGTGCACGCCTGGCGCTCCGCGGCGACACGTCGTCCATCACCTTGCGGATGGTCGCCAGCTCGCCGACCAGTTCGGCATAGGGCGGGAAGTTGAAATCGCGCTCGAGCAGCGTCGGACGCAGGCCGTGCACGCGGTACGCCTCACCGAGCAGCGACCACACCGCGTCCTTGACCGGCGCGCCGTGGGTGTCGACCTTGAGGTCGTCCGCTTCGTCGTAGTGGCCGGCGACATGGATGTAGGCGATGCGCTCGCTGGGCAGCGCGGCCAGGAATGCACTGGCGTCGTAGCGGTGGTTGATCGCGTTGACGTAGATGTTGTTGACGTCCAGGAGGAGGTCGCAATCGGCCTCCGCCAGCACGGCTTTGATGAAATCGATCTCGCGCAGCGCCGGCTGGTCGCGATCGGCCGGGGCGGGGGCGTAGTAGGACACGTTCTCGACCGCGATGCGGCGGCCGACGATGTCCTGGGTCTGGCGGATGCGCGCGGCGACGTGGTGCACCGCTTCCTCGGTGAAAGGAATCGGCAGCAGGTCATAGAGGTGGCCGTCGTCGCTGCAGTAGCTCAGGTGTTCGCTGTAGAGCGGCACCCGATGCAGGTCGAGGAAGCGGCGGACACGATGCAGGAAGGTCTCGTCGAGCGGTGCCACGCCGCCGAGCGACAGCGACAGGCCGTGGCAGACGAGCGGATGGCGCGACGTCAGGTCTTCGAGTGCAGCTCCGAATTTGCCGCCGACACCTATCCAGTTTTCCGGCGCGCATTCGAGGAAGTCGAAGTCGCCAGGCGGCGACGACTGCAGCGGGCCCAGCAGGGCCCGCCGCAAGCCGAGGCCGGCGGCACCAGATTCAAGCTGGCCGATGCCGTCCGCGGTCATGACTCAGGCCGAGCCACCGCACTTGCCTTCGCCGCACTTGCCTTCACCGGCCTTCTTCTTGTCCTTGTCGGCGCCGCACTTGCCTTCGGTTGCCTTGACTTCGTCGGCGGTGATGAAGCCGTCCTTGTTGGCGTCGTGCGCGGCGAACTTGCTGGTGTCGCCCTTGTGGGCGGCGCCGAACTCGGCCTTGGAGACCTTGCCGTCCTTGTCGGTGTCCATCTTGTCGACGCCACAGCTGCCTTCGGCGGCCTTGTTGTCGGACGCGGCCGCGCCTGCGCCGAGCATGTAGCCCGAGGCCAGGTCGCTCATCGCGAACGCCGAGCCCGAAAGGGCCAGGCCGCCAACGATGGCACCAAGGGCGAGGGCGATGGGTTTGTTGGTCTGCTTCGACATTTGTTCTCTCCTGCGGGTGGTGGCGGGGGATCCGCCTTGGAAAAACGGTCCGGGTCGAACTCTGTGCAGTCCTTTCCGTTGCCGATACAGAGGCACCGGTAAGGCAAAACGATTCACTGGCTGAGGTAATCGCGTGCCAGTGCCCGCGCGCGATGCAGTCGCGATTTGACCGCTTCGCTTGTTAGCGTGAGGTGGTCGGCTATTTCGGCGATCGTTAGTCCCTCGAGGTCGCGCAGTAGTACCACTTCCCGGTAGTGGGCGGGCAACGATTCCAGCGCTGCGGCGACATCGTGGCGCCATTCCGTCGGTTCCGGAGTGACGACCGGCATGATCTCGTCGGTGATGGCGTCGCCGGTAACCCAGCGCCGGCCGCGCTTGAGCCGGTTGCATTCGCGCTTGACGATGCGGAACGCCCACGAGGTGAAGCATTCGAGCGTGCGCAGGTCGCCGAGCTTGCGTGAAACCGTTATCAGGCTTTCCTGGACGGCATCTTCGACGTCGTTGACGACACAGTGGAACTCGGCGTAGCGGCGCAGGTCCTGGCGCGACTGGCACAGCACGCGCTCCAGTGCGAGGCCATCACCCAGATGTGCCGCTTGCAGATCGCCATTGGCCATAAGTTGTTTCATGCCGCGGGGTTCTCCTGGCAGAGCTTGGGGCCGGCTTGGGGCCGGCGCATAAGCCATGAGTTGGGGAGAGGGCGGAATGATTCGGTGCAGGCGCTAATCAGCGCCTGCATTTAGAGTTCGTTCAGTTCTGCCGCCTCAGGGGACGGCACATCGTAGCCACTGCCCTGGCCACCTGCTATCCGCGCAAAGACGGGTTCCACAAAGGCCGACGGCCGGGGAAGTCACGGCCGTTGCACCGGAGCTTTGCAAAAGCGGTTCGGCCGGGCGGAACGAGCCTGGCGCGGTCAGACCGCGCCGGTGGTGCTGCTGTCGTCGCGCTTCTCGCGCGGCGGCAATACTTCCTCGCCCCTGACCAGGAACCAGACGTTCTCGGCGATGTTGGTGGCGTGGTCACCGATGCGCTCGATGTTCTTGGCCATGAACAGCAGGTGCGTGCAGCCGGTGATGCTGCGCGCGTCCTCCATCATGTAGGTCAGCAGTTCGCGGAACAGCGCGGTGTAGGCGATGTCGATCTCGGCATCGCGGGCGCGCACGCGCTGGGCCAGTTCGATGTTGTTGTCGCGGTACGCGGCCAGCACGTCGCGCAGCTGCTGCACCGCCAGCGTGCCGATCGCATGCAGGCCACTGATGTGCGGCAACGGCGGCGACAGGTTCAGCGCGGTGGAGCGCTTGGCGACGTTGGCGGCGTAGTCGCCGATGCGTTCGATGTCCGCCGCGATGCGGATCGCCGACAGGATCTCGCGCAGGTCGCGTGCCATCGGGCCGCGAAGCGCGAGCTTCATCACGTCGTGGCTGATCTCCTGCTCCAGCGCATCGATGGCCTCATCGTTGGCGATGATGCGCTCGGCGGCCTTGTCGTCGCGACGCTGTACGACGTCGAGGGCGGCCTCGAGTTGCGAGGCGGCCATCTCGCCCATGCGCAGGGTTTCGTTGAGCAGGCGGCGCTGCTCTTCGTCGTAGCTCTTGACGATGTGGTCGTGCATTTGGGTGCTCATGGTGGTGTCCTGATCGAATGCATCAACCGAAGCGACCGGTGATGTAATCCTCGGTCTGCTGCTTGCTCGGGTTGGAGAAGATCGTTTCGGTGTTGCCGTGTTCGATCAGGTCGCCCAGGTACATGAAGGCGGTGAAATCCGACACGCGCGCGGCCTGTTGCATGTTGTGGGTCACGATCGCGATCGTGTAGTCCTTCTTGAGCTCCTCGACCAGCTGCTCGATGCGGCTGGTGGAGATCGGGTCCAGCGCCGAGGTCGGCTCGTCCAGGAGCAGCACGTCCGGGCGCAGGGCCACGGCGCGGGCGATGCACAGGCGCTGCTGCTGGCCACCGGACAGGCCCAGCGCGCTCTGGCCGAGCTTGTCCTTGACCTCGTCCCACAGCGCGCCCTGGCGCAGGGCATGCTCGACGCGGTCGTTCATGTCGGCCTTGGACAGCTTCTCGTGGTGGCGGATGCCGTAGGCGACGTTCTCGAAGATCGTCATCGGGAACGGCACCGGCTTCTGGAACACCATGCCGACCTTGCTGCGCAGCCGGTTCATCGGATAGCGCGGGTCGAGGATGTTGTCGCCATCGAGCAGCACCTCACCCCTGGCCTCCAGCTTGGGGTACAGCGCGTAGATGCGGTTGAAGATGCGCAGCAGGGTCGACTTGCCGCAGCCGGAAGGGCCGATCAGCGCGGTGACGCGCTTCTCCGGGATCTCCAGGTGGATGTCCTTCAGCGCATGGAACTTGTCGTAGTAGAAGTTCAGTCCGCGCGCGGCGAGCTTCACCGGTGCCACTGCGGCGGTGGCGCGCTCGGGCGTGGCGACCGTCAGGCGGGAGTCGTTCATGGCCGGAGTCCGGGCAATTCGGGAGGGCGTGAGGTCAGTCATGGCTGATCTTGTTTCGAAGCACGATGGCGCGGGCCACCAGGCTGATGAGGAGGACGAACACCGTGAGGACCAGCGCACCGGCCCACGCCAGCACCTGCCACGACTCATAGGGACTGCCGGCGAACTGGTTCATCACCACCGGCACGCTCGCCATCGGCTGGAGCACGTTGGTGCTCCAGTACTGGTTGCCGAAGGCGGTGAACAGCAGCGGTGCGGTCTCGCCGGAGATGCGCGCCAGCGCCAGCAGCACGCCGGTGACGATGCCGGCCGACGCGCTGCGATACAGCACCTGCACGATCACCTTCCACTGCGGCACGCCCAGCGACAGGGCGGCTTCGCGCATTTGCGCCGGCACCAGACGCAGCATCTCGTCGGTGGTGCGCACCACCACCGGCAACACGATGAAGGCCAGCGAGATCGCGCCGGCGAGCGCCGAGAAGTTACCGCCGGACTGCATCACCACCAGGGTGTAGACGAACAGGCCCAGGACAATCGAGGGCGCCGACAGCAGGATGTCGTTGACGAAGCGGACCACGGTGCCGATCTTGCGGGCGTTGCCATATTCGGCCAGCCAGGTGCCGGCGGCGATGCCGAGCGGCGTACCGATCAGGATCGCGATGCCGCACATCACTGCACTGCCGAAGAAGGCGTTCAGCAGGCCGCCTTCCTGCATCGGCGGCGGCGTGTTCTGGGTGAACAACGCCACGTTGACGCCGCCGATGCCCTTGGCGATCAGCGTCCACAGGATCCAGCCGAGGAAGAACAGGCCGAACACGGCGGCCGCACAGGCCAGCACGATGGAGACGACGTTGATGATGCGGCGCTTGCGATACAGGCCATCGGCGACGCGATGGTCGGTGGCCTTGAGGGTCTTGGCAGCGGTGGCGGTCGTAGCCATTTAGTTGCCCTCCTTGCGTGACAGCTGCATCAGCATCAGGCGGGCGATGGCCAGCACCACGAAGGTGACGATGAAGAGCACGAAGCCGAGCAGCAGCAACGCGGAGCGATAGGTTTCGGTGGCTTCGCCGAAGTCGTTGGCGATGAGCGCGGCGATGGTGGTGCCCGGCTCAAGCAGCGAGGTCGAGAAGTTGACGCTGTTGCCGATCACGAAGGCGACGGCCATGGTCTCGCCGAGCGCGCGGCCCAGGCCGAGGAAGACACCACCGATAACCGCCGAGCGGGTGTACGGCAGGACGATGTCCCAGCTCACTTCCCACTTGGTCGAGCCCAGCGCGTAAGCCGATTCCTTCAGTCGCGTCGGCACGGTCAGGAAGACCTCGCGCATCACCGAGGAAATGAACGGAATCACCATGATCGCCAGCACGATGCCGGCGGTGAGCATGCCGATGCCCAGCGGCGGGCCCTGGAAGAACTGGCCGATCAGCGGCCAGGTGCCGAGGTTGTCGTTGAGCCACGGCGTCACGTACTCGGTCATCACCGGCACCAGCACGAACAGGCCCCACATGCCGTAGATGATCGACGGGATTCCGGCGAGCAGTTCAATCGCGGTGCCGATGGGGCCGCGCGCCCAGCGCGGTGCGACTTCGGTCAGGAAGAAGGCGATGCCGAAGCTGACCGGTACCGCGATCAGCATGGCAATGATCGCGGTGACGATGGTGCCGTAGATCGGCACCAGCGCACCGTACTTGTCTTCGACCGGATTCCATTCGGAGGTGATGAAGAAATCCAGCCCCGATGCGGCCAGCACGTGGCGACCGCCCCAGAGCATCGACAGCGCAGCGCCGGCCAGGGCGACCAGCACGAACATCACCGTGCCGGTCAGGATGTAGCGGAACAGCTTGTCGTTGCGCGCGTCGTGGTGATCGCGCGATCCGGGTACTGCCGCGGGAATGGTCGTGGCGGACATGGGTCAATCCGTCACTTGAACTCAGCGGCCCAGTACGCTTCGACCTGCTGCACCAGTGCCGGCGGCAGCGGCACGTAGTCCAGTGATTGCGCCTGCGCATGGCCGTTCTCGAAGGCCCACTTGAAGAAGGCGAGCGTGTCGGCGCTGCGCTTGGCGTCCTTGGGCTGCTTGTACATCAGGATGAAGTTGGTCGCGGTGATCGGCCAGGCCTGTGCGCCGCTGGCGTTGGTGATGACCAGGTTGAAGTCCTTGGCGTTGGCCCAGTCGGCGCCTTCGGCGGCGGCCTGGAAGCTGGCGGCGTTGGGCTGCACCCAGTTGCCGGCGGCGTTCTGCAGCGAGGTGTAGGTCATCCGGTTCTGCACGGCGTAGGCCAGCTCGACATAACCTACCGAACCCTTGATCTGCTGCACGTACGAGGCGACGCCTTCGTTGCCCTTGCCACCGACGCCACCGGGCCACTTCACCGTGGTGCCCTCGCCAATCCCGCTCTTCCAGGTCGGGCTGACCTTCGACAGGTAGTTGGTGAAGTTGAAGGTGGTGCCCGAACCGTCGGAGCGGTGGACGATGTTGATCTTGGTCGAGGGCAGGGTGACGCCCGGGTTGACCGCGGCGACCGCCGGGTCGTTCCAGGTGGTGACCTTGCCCTGGAAGATGTCGGCCAGCAGCGTGCCGGTCAGGCGCAGCTTGCCCGGCTCCATGCCCTCGATGTTGACCACCGGGACCACGCCGCCGATGGCGGAGGGGAACTGGCCCAGACCGGCCGCGGCGAGGTCTTCGGTGCTCAGCGGCTTGTCGGAGGAACCGAAGTCGACCGTGCCGGCCTTGATCTGGGCGATACCGCCGCCGGAGCCGATCGACTGGTAATTGACCTTGGCGCCGGTGGCCTGGTGGTAGTCGTCCGACCACTTCGAGATCAGCGGGTAGATGAAGGTCGCGCCGGCGCCGGTGATCTGCACGGCGACTTTGTCGCCAGCGGAAGCTGCGGCCTGCGTGCTGGCGTCGCCAGCAGGCGCCTGTGCCTCGCCGGACGGCTTGCAGGCGGTCGTGGCCAGGGCAATGGCGAAGGCGAGGGCGGCAACGCGGGCCGTCGTCGTGTTCATGCGCAACTCCGTGTGGGGAGGGAGATATGAATCGGGAATCCAAGGCTCTTGCCCCGGGCTGCGCCATTTGATGATCTTTTTGTTACACCCCGATGACATGGAACGGTCACATTTTTGTAGCCAAGCCAGCGGTCGGCTCCCCGGGTGCGGCCTTCGGCCTTACCCGGGCTACGTAGCCGCAGTAGCCCGGGTAAGCGCAGCGCACCCGGGACGGCGTAGCCCGGGTAAGGCCGAAGGCCGCACCCGGGGAGCCGCCCGCAAAAGAAAACGGGCCCGAAGGCCCGCTTTCAGTCCTGCAAGAGCATCAAGGCTCAGTAGTTCATGTTCGCCGACCAGTACTTCTCGATCTGCTGCACCAGCGCGTCCGGCAGCGGCACGTAGTCGAGGGCCTTGGCCTGGGTGTCGCCGTTGGCGTAGACCCAGCGGAAGAAGTCCTTGGCGTTCTTGGCGCCGGCGGCGTTCTTGGGCTGCTTGTACATCAGGATGAAATTGGTCGCGGTGATCGGCCAGGAATTGGCACCCGGGGCATTGGTCATGACCAGGTAGAAGTCCTTGGCGTTGGCCCAGTCGGCGCTGGCGGCGGCGGCCTGGAAGGTTTCGTCCGACGGCAGCACGAAGTTGCCGGCGGCGTTCTTCATGCGGGTGTAGGCCATCTTGTTCTGCAGCGCGTAGGACAGCTCGACGTAGCCGATGCCGCCGACGATCTGCTTGACGTACGCAGCCACGCCCTCGTTGCCCTTGCCACCGATGCCGACCGGCCACTTGACCGCGGTGCCTTCACCCACGCCGCTCTTCCACTCCGGGCTGACCTTGGACAGGAAGTTGACGAAGTTGAAGGTGGTGCCCGAACCGTCCGAGCGGTGGACGACGGTGATCTTCTTCGCCGGCAGCTGCACGCCGCCGTTGAGGGCGACGATCGCCGGGTCGTTCCACATCTTGACCTTGCCCAGGAAGATGTTGGCCAAGGTGTCACCGTCGAGCTTGAGCGCGCCCGAGGCCACGCCCGGCACGTTGACCACCGGCACCACGCCGCCGATCACCGACGGGAACTGCGCCAGGCCGTTCTGGGCCAGTTCTTCGGGCTTGAGCGGGGCATCGGATGAACCGAAGTCGACGGTCGCGGCCTTGATCTGGGCGATACCGCCGCCGGAACCGATCGACTGGTAGTTGACCTTCTTGCCGGCGGCCTTGTTGTAGTCGGCCGACCACTTCGACATCACGGGATACACGAACGACGCGCCGGCGCCGGTGACGTCGGCGGCCTGAGCGTTGGCTACGAACGCCGTCGCCAGCGCAAGAGCGACGAGGCGGAACTGGATGGATTTGAACACAGTGGTCTCCTGGAGTGACGACGAGCGGGTTGACGTTGGAGCTGACCCGTACGCGGCGCATTTGATAACGGTTCGATGACAGTGCCGGGACGGCTATGTGACACACGCGTTACAGCTGTCTCGTAGCCCGGGTAAGCGAAGCGCACCCGGGTGCGCGCGCGGGTGCGCGCCGGGTCCCCGGGTGCGCTTCGCTTACCCGGGCTACGGTTTGTCGGGTCAAAAAAATGGGCACGGCTGAGCCGCGCCCGAGGGGGAGGAAAGAGATGCATGAAATCGGGGCCCGGCAACGCCGGGCCCCGTGGAGGCTTACCAGTACAGCTGGACGCGGGCTTCGATGATGTTCGGGTTGTCGTCGACCTTGCCGTTGACCAGCACGTTGTTGTTGGCCGGGTTGTCGGCGTACGGAGCGGCCGGGGTGCGCACGAAGTAGCGCGAGCTGTCGACCATCACGTAGTTCAGCATGAACTTGAAGTTCGAACGCCAGTACCAGTTGACGCCAACCGTCCAGGTATCCATCTGGCCACCAAGCACGCCGTCGACCACCGAGGCTGCGGTCGGCGTGGCGCCCGGGATCACGGTGCCGTCGTCCAGGTCGATCGAGTCGAAGCGCAGGCCGGCCTGCCACATGCCCGAACCGGGGTTGTCCGGCAGCGGGGTGGTCGGCACGCCGTCCTTGTAACCCCAGGTCTCGCCGGTGATGTTCCACAGGCCGCTGATGTACCAGGCGCTGCTGTCGAAGTCGTGCGACTGGCGCACGTTGCCGTTGTTGTAGCGCTCCACCGTCGACTGCATGTACTCGGCCTGCGCCTTGAACGGACCGGTGACCCACATTGCTTCGCCGCCGATGGTCTGCTGGCGGTCGGCGTTGGTCATGTTGCCGGAGTCGACGATGCGCTGGCCGGCCAGGTCGGCGTTCGGGCGGGCACGGATGCGGGTGGTGTCGGTGAAGGTGTCGTAGTCAACGAACGACAGGCCGAAGTGCAGGATGCTGCCCTTGTCGTTGATCGGCGCCCAGTTGCCGCGGAAGCCGAAGCCCGGGCCGTGCGGCGTCGGGGCCGGATGCTCGGTCAGCTCGCGGGTGAAGTAGCTGGCGGTCAGGCCCCAGTCGTTGGTGCCGTAGTGGTAGGCGGCGCCGAGGCGGCGGGCGATGCCGTAGGTGTTGGTCACGACCGACTTGGAGATGAAGTCGTTGTTCTTGGTCGACGACAGCTCTTCCAGGCTGTTGGGCTGCTTGAACTGGCCCAGCTGGAAGTAGTGGTTGGCATCGCCGCCCATCTTGTACTTGGCGTTGACGTCGAGCCACTTGTCGGCCTTGGCGTCGTAACCGACGACCCAGTCGATGTTGCCCGGGCCCTTGCCCTTCAGCACCAGCTCGGCGCGACGCAGTTCGTTGTCGCTGTCCTTGCCGTCCGGGGCGTCGCCGTTGAGGTTGGCGAAATCGTTGTCGAAGTAGTTGTAGTCGGCCTGGACCAGGCCCTCGAACGAAATCTCGGAGCCACCGATGACGTCGAAAGCGATTTCGGCGTGGGCGGCAGGTGCAGCGAGGACGGCGAGCAGCGCGACGGAAAGGGTGCTGCGAGACAGTTTCATGGACGTAGCCCTTGGGGCGTTGGAAGACGCTGCGCAGGCTAGGGTGTGAAAGTTGCGTAAATATGACAGTGCTGACTTATTTCTCCGGGATGACGTCTGCATGACCGCCGCCAACCGGTTAAAGCCCAGCCCGATCGGGCCAAGCGGAATTCGCGGTTATTCCGACAGACGGTCGGGTTCGCCGGGTGTCTTTTCTTTGAAACGACACAGATCGCGCAGCACGCAATGGGGGCAATCGGGCTTGCGCGCCTTGCAGACGTAGCGACCGTGGAGGATCAGCCAATGGTGGGCGTCGTGCAGGTACTGCGGGGGTACGACCTTGAGCAGGCCGTCCTCGACCGCCCGCACGGTCTTGCCGGGTGCCAGGCCGGTCCGGTTGGCGACGCGGAAGATATGGGTGTCCACGGCCATCGTCGGTTCGCCGAAGGCGGTGTTCATCACCACGTTGGCGGTCTTGCGACCGACGCCCGGCAGGGCTTCCAGGGCGGCGCGGTCGTTGGGGACTTCGCCGCCGTGGTGTTCGAGCAGCTGCTGCGCCATCGCCACCACATTGGCGGCCTTGGTGTTGAACAGGCCGATCGTCGCGATGTAGGGCTTGAGCGCGTCGACGCCGAGGGCGGCGATGGCCTGGGGCGTGTTCGCCACCGGGAAGAGCTTGCGCGTGGCCTTGTTGACGCCAACGTCGGTGGCTTGCGCCGACAGCGTGACGGCGACCAGCAGTTCGTAGGGCGTGCTGAACTCAAGCTCGGTGGTGGGCCTGGGGTTCAGCGCCTTCAGTCGCGCGAACATCGTTTCGACCTCGCCCGGGCTCAGGCGGGCGCTGCGACGCGCGGGCTTCGACGTGGCCTTGGATGCGGCCTTAGGTTCGGCCTTCGGTGCAGATCTCGACGGAGACTTCTTCGCTCTTGCTGCAGGCATGCGGCGGTTCACGGCTTGTGGCGGGCTGCGGCCTTGGCGCGCGCGCGGGCGAGCGCGGCGGCGGCGGCCGAGGGCAGGGCGGGGGGCGGTGTCGGTGCGGTCGTCGTCGGCGTGGCCGCATCCGGCGCGGGCGTCACCTGCGCGGCGCGGTGCTCGGCACGCTCGCGGGCGCGTCGTTCCAGGCGTGTGTTGCGCGCGCGATAACGCTCGCGTGCAGCCAGCGCCTGCAGTCGTTCGTCGCGCGCCACCCGCAGGCGTGAGCGGCAGGCATCGCTGCAGTGCTGGCAGGCAACGGCGTCGTCCGCGACGAGGCCAAGAACAATCGCGCGGTCGATGTCGTCATCGGCCAGCGCGGCCGCGATCGCATGCGCGACCGCGCCGCCGGCATCGCGGCAACCGCAAACACACGCGGCGCTGACAGCCTGCGCCATCACTTGCCGCTGAAGCCCGGCTTGCGCCGCTCCAGGAATGCAGTGGTGCCTTCGCGCATGTCGTCGGTGGAGAACATCAGGCCGAACTGCGCGGTCTCGTACTCCAGGCCTTCTTCGATCCCGCATTCGCCACCGACGTTGACGCAGTCGAGCACGCCGCGCAGCGCCAGCGGTGCCGACGCGGCCAGTTGCCCGGCGAGCTTCATCGTTTCGGCTTCCAGGTCGGCGGCGGCGACCACGCGGTTGACGATGCCCAGTTCGCGCGCACGCGCTGCATCGATCGGTGCTCCGCCGAGGCACAGCTCCAGGGTCGCGGCGCGCCCGGCCAGGCGCAGCAGGCGCTGGGTGCCGCCGAAGCCGGGGATCAGGCCCAGGTTGACCTCGGGCTGGCCGACCTTGGCCGTGTCGACGGCGATGCGCAGGTGGCAGGCCATGGCCAGCTCGAGCCCGCCGCCCAGGGCGAATCCGTTGACCATGGCGATCACCGGCTTGGGCATCTTCTCGATCCGGCGCATCAGTTTTTGCCCGCGCAGGGAGAAGTCCCGGCCCTGGACCGGGGTCAGGGTGTTCATCTGGGAGATATCGGCACCGGCCACGAAGGCCTTCGTTCCGGCCCCGGTCAGGACGACGCAGCGGACCTCCGGCGCGGCCTCGGCGGCCTCGAAGGCGACCAGCAGGGCATCCAGGGTTTCCGCATTAAGCGCATTCAGCTTGTCGGGGCGGTTGACGGTGATCAGGCGCACGGCGCCGTGATCGGCAATCAGGACGGGCGTTTCGGACATGATAGGAGGGGTCGCTCGGCGGGTTTTGGAGAGGTTTGGACAAGACCTGCCACGGTCGCGGAACTCCCGGCCGGGAGCGCTGTCAGAGCAGGGCGGCCTCAGTGGCGATTAAGCCTTGGCGCCGTTATCCTAGCGCGTCCATCCGGGCCGATTCGACCGGTGCGGGCCTGACTAGACTGGTATACCCAACGGCGCGGCCAACCCGCACCTCGATCCATCACGGAGATTCCACCGAATGAAGTTGCGTTTGATTGCTGCCGCCGTTGCGGCCCTGGCACTGACCGCCGGCAACGCCGTCGCGCAGGACACTTCTACCGAGAAAGGCAAGCTCAGCTACGCCCTCGGCTATGACCTCGGTCGCAACGCTGTCGAAAGCGGCGAGCAGGTCGATGTGAACACCATCATCAAGGGTCTGCAGGACGGCTACGGCAAGAAGCAGCCGGCAGTGCCCGTGGACCAGCTGCGCACCGCCGTGCAGAACATGCAGCAGCGCCAGCAGACCAAGGCCAAGGCCGAGTGGGACAAGGCGGCCTCGACCAACAAGACCAAGAGCGACAGCTTCATTGCGGCCAACAAGGCCAAGGCTGGCGTCAAGGTGCTTCCGAGCGGCGTGCAGTACCGCGTGATCGAGACCGGCACCGGTGCCAAGCCGACCCAGGCCAACACCGTGCAGCTGGAAGTCGCAGGTCCCTACGCCTGGGGCGAGCGTCCGCAGCAGCCGCGTCCGGCGCAGGCGATCCCGGCGATCAAGGTCAGCGAGATCGAGATGGCGGCGATGCGCGAAGCGCTGCTGCAGATGCCGGCCGGTTCGAAGTGGGAAGTGACCCTGCCGCCGGAGAAGGCGTACGGCGCCGACCCGCGCACCCCGTTCCCGCCGAACGTCGCCGTCCAGTTCGAAGTGAAGCTGGTCAGCGTGAAGTGACGAATGGGCCCGCGGCCGCATAGCGGCCACGGCTTTGCCAATTCGTCATCCCGGCGAAAGCCGGGATCCAGTTCGCGCAGTCACCGCGCAAACGACGAAAGCAACACGCATTGAGCCGGCCTCGTGCCGGCTCAATGTCTTTACGGGTCACAGCAACCGCAATTCACGGTTGAAACCCGTGCACTCCCGTCTTACGGTTGGCAGTTGATGAATACTCTTTTCCGCGCCGTGCTGAGTCCCTGCATCGGCGTCTGTGCACTCGACGACGACGGCCTGTGCAACGGCTGCCATCGCACCAGTGCCGAGATCGCGCGCTGGCCCCAGATGAACGACGACGAGCGCTTGCGCATGATGGAAACCACCTTGCCCGAACGGGAGCAGCGACGAGGGTGAAGCCATTGCCAGCCGGTCCGGTACTGCCTGATTGCCCCGGCCTGGTGGCCGCGCTGCATCCATTGGCATTGCCACCGCAAGGTCCTGGCTGGAACCTCGCAGAACTGCACGACCTGGTGCCCGACGGAACGGTATCGGTGGCCGCGGCGGTACTGGTCGGCCTGGTGCCACGCGGCAGTGGCACGCAGGTGCTGCTCACCCGTCGTACCGACGCGCTGCGCCAGCATGCCGGACAGGTCAGCTTCCCCGGCGGCCGCGTCGAACTCGACGACGCCGACGCTGTCGCCACCGCGCTGCGTGAAACCTGCGAGGAAATCGGCCTGGCCCCCGCGCAGATCGCGCCGCTGGGATTCCTCGATCCGCTCGCCACGATCACCGGTTACCGCGTGCAGCCCGTCGTGGCCCTGCTCGCCGACGACTACGTCGCACGACCAGACCCGAACGAAGTCGCCGACGTGTTCGAGGTGCCGCTGTCGTTCCTGCTGGATCCGGCCAACCTGGCCACGCATACGCTCGACTTCCGCGGACGTCCGCGCGAAGTGCTGGAGTACCGCTATCCCGCGCAACGCATCTGGGGCGCGACCGCGTCGATGCTGTTGAACCTGCGGCAACGGCTGGAGGCCATCGCATGACATCCTGGACAACGCTGATCTCGGCGGAAGAACTCGCATCGGCGCTTGGCCGCGACGATGTGGTTGTCGTCGACGCACGTTCGAAGCTTGGCGATCCCGCCACGGCCGAAGCCGCGTACCGGCAGGCACACATTCCCGGCGCCCGTTACGCACATCTTGAGCGCGACCTGTCCGCACCCGAGGGCACTGCGCCTGCGATGCAGATCGATGCCGGTCGCCATCCGTGGCCGCAGCTCGACGACTTCCTCGCGGTGCTGGGTCGCTGGGGCATCACGCCGCAGACCCAGGTCGTCGCCTACGACGCCGGCGACGGTGCGTTGGCCGCCGCGCGTCTGTGGTTCCTGCTGCGCATGCTCGGCCACGAGCGCGTCGCCGTCCTCGACGGCGGCTGGGAGCAATGGCAAGCGCAGGGCCTGCCGGTCGATACCGAAGTGCCCGAACCGATGCAAACGCGATACACGGGATCGTTCGACGAATCGCGCCTGCTCGACGCGGCTCAGGTGCAGGCGCACCTGGACAGCGGCGGCCTGCTGTTCGATGCACGCGCAGCTGAGCGCTTCCGCGGCGACATCGAACCGATCGATCGCGTTGCCGGCCACGTGCCGGGCGCGCGCAACCGGCCCTATGCATCGAGCATGCGCGACGGTCGCTTCCGTCCGGCGACGGACCTGGCCGCCGAGCTCACCGCCCAGCTCGACGGTCATCCCGCCAGCGACGCGGTGGTGATGTGCGGTTCGGGCGTCACGGCCTGTCATCTGCTGCTCGCGATGGAGCACGCCGGACTGAAGGGCGCGCGATTGTTCAAAGGATCTTGGAGCGGATGGATCGCTGATCCCAACCGCCCAGTTGCGAAAGGCGACTAGCCAGCTGTAACAACAATTCGCACGCGGTAACAAGAACGTAATCAAACCTCCCGATGCTTGCGGGTTTTCGCATGGGGGGCGTGCGCAATGTCACGTATCGCACGGTTTGTGTGGGGTTTGCTGATTCTCGGGACGTGCGCTATGGCGCATGCGCAAGTGGATGCCGAGCGGGTGCGCATCCACGGTTCGCAGACGCTGGGTGCGCGGCTGGTGCCGACGGTGGCCGAGGCCTGGTTGCGCGACATCGGCTACCAGGACATCCGTCGCGTGCAGGCGTCACCGGCGACGACCGAGATCCACGCGGTGCGCGATGGCCAGCCGCTGATCGTCGAGATCGCCGGCAGCAGCACGACGAAGGGCTTCGCCGATCTTGTCGCGGGTGAAGCGCAGATCGCGATGATGACGCGTCGGCCGACTGCCGCCGAGCTGGACGAGGGCTGGCAGCTGGGCGACCTGGCGTCGCACGACCAGGAGTTCGTGCTGGCGCTGGACGGCGTGGCGGTCGTGGTCCATCGCGACAATCCGGTCACGCGCCTGGACATCGGGCAGATGCGCCGGTTGTTCTCCGGGCAGGTCCACGACTGGCGCGAAGTGGGTGGGCGTCCGGGTCCGGTGCGACTGCAGATGGTGGCCGGCGCGAACTCGGCGCGCGACCTCGTCGACGAACGCGTCATGGCAGGCAGCGCCTACGGCATGAGCCGGCAGCATGCGGACGGTCCCGCGCTGTTGCGCGCGGTGGAGGCCGATCCGCAGGCGATCGGCTTCATCACGCTGCGCCAGCGCTGGGGTGCTGGCGTCAAGCCGCTGGCCATCGCCGAAGGCGGCCGTGCGGTCGCGCCGACACGCTTGAACGTGCTCAGCGAGGACTATCCGCTGACACGTCGCCTGTACCTGTACGGCAGCCAGATGATGGGCGCGTTGAGCCGCAGCTTCGCGCTGTACGCGATGGGCCAGCACGGCCAGGACGCCGTCGCTTCGGCAGGCCACCTTGGCGTGACGTTGCGGCCGGGCTACAAGCTGCCGTCGCTGTTCGGTCCGGCCGAATACAAGGCGCTGATCGGCAACGCCATGCGGCTGCCGCTGAGCCTGCGCTTCAACTTCACCGGCAACAACGACAGCGGCGTGGCCAGCAGCGTCTACGACAGCCGCTCGGTGCGCGACATCGAGCGTCTTGCCGCTTTCATGAAGCTGCCGGTGAACCAGGGACGCCAGCTGCTCGTCGTCGGTTTCGCCGACGTCGGCACCAGCACCTCGGTGGCGGCCACCATGATGATGAGCAACGACCGCGCCGACCTGGTGGCGCACGAACTGATGGCGCTGGGCCTGCCGGTGCTGCACGCGCGCGGCATGGGCGCGCAGGTGCCGTTGAAGGCACCGGCGGATGCAGGCGCCCGCTTCCGCAACGAGCGCGTGGAGATCTGGTTGCTGTAGGCGACGCGTTACTTGCCCAGGCGCGCGACCAGCGCCTGCAGTGCCGCCTGCGTGGCCGGGTCGCCCCAGGCATCGATGAAGCGCGGCAGCTGGATCTGTTCCGGCTGCAGCGCGTCGACCACGTCGGCGCGGGCGATGGCGCGGGTCTGGCGCATCACCGGTTGCGGCAATGCCAGGAGTGAACCCAGCCATTGGCGTGCGCGCGCGACTTCCTGGCCGCCATCGACCAGTTCGTCGACCAGGCCCAGGCGCTCGGCGCGATCGGCGGCGACCATCTCGCCGGCCACGACCAGGCGTTCGGCCTGGTAGACGCCGACCACGCGCTGCATCAGGCGCAGGATGCCGACCGGCACGACCAGTCCGACCTGGGTTTCATTGAGTCCGATGCGATACGGCTTGGCCGGGTCTTCGCTGCGCGCCATCACGCGGTAGTCGCAGCACAGGGCCAGCACGCAGCCGCCGGCCGGCGCGTGACCGCCGATCGCGGCCACCACCGGCACCGGGCATTCGGCCAGCGTGCGCGCGGCGAAGAAGAAGGACTCCCAGGCCTTCATCAGCGCATCGCGGTCATTGCCGAGCGAGACCAGGTAGGGCACGTCGAGGCCGGCCGAGAACACCTTGGGGCTGCCGCTGAGGATGAGACCCTGCGCGCCGTCGGCGACGGCCTGGTTGATCGCCGCGGTCAGCTGGTTGCACAGCTCGGGATTGAGCGCGTTGACCGGCGCACGCGCCAGCTGGAGTTCGACGATGCCGTCGGCGGCGTGGGTCTGGATCATGCTGGCGCTCATCGAATGGGACTCTTGAAGGGGATGACGGGAATACTCACGGGGTGACGTCCTTGTTCCAGCGATAACGCACGGTGTAGGTGAGCGTGGATTCGCCCTCGGCCGGCACCGGTACATCGAACTGCGCGTGCTGGGCGTCCTTCTTCTTGCCCGGCACGCTGCTGGCCACCAGCTGCCAGTCGCTCCAGCGCGGCAGCGGCTCGATCACGCGTATGGTAGCCGCCGTTTTCTTGCCGTTGGTCAAGGTCAGTTCGAACGTCTCGGTGATCGTGCGGCCGGCGCGGTCGAGGCGGAAGTCTTTCGCCTCACGTTTTGCGCGCAGATCGAACGCCTTGCCGACCTGCAAGCGGATTTCCTCGCCGGTGGCGGTGTGCGGCAGCATGGATTCGCCGAGGAAGTCGCCGTCGACAAACGCGCGCACGCGGCCGGCAGGCAGCGGTTGGCCGAGCCCGGCTTCCTTCGAGTTCCTGATCGTGACCGTCGTGGTCACAGGCAGCACGCCGGTTGCGCCACGGTAGGAGGGTTCGATCACCGGTTGCGGCGGTACCCAGTCGCCGCCGTCGGCCTCGACCACGTAGGCGCGCTCGCACGCGATCGACGGCCTCGGCGCGAACAGCGGCACGCGCTCGTTGCTGCCGTGGGCCAGGCGCACGCGGCCGGGCAGGTCGTAGGCGTGATATTCGCCGGAGTCGCGCACGGTGGGTGCCGGCGGCGGTGCCGGCGCGGCCATTTCCATGCGGTCCCTCGTCACCATCATCCGGCTGCCGGTGGCCTGGATCCGGTCGACGTTCGGTTCGCCGGCGACCAGGCTGACCACGGCGTCATCGAATGTCACGCCGGAACGATTGGCGATCAACGCCGCGCCATCGAGCGCGAGCTGGCAGCCGTCGCCCTTGGCCAGCGTCGCCAGGTACTCGGCGCGCCAGGCCAGGCCGCCCATGGGGTAGGTGAGCTGGAACTGCGCATCGCCGGCGCGCGGCGCGGTCACCGTCCACTGCAGCGCGGCGTGGCGGGGCAGGCGCGATTGCGTATCGACGAGGCTGAAACTGTCGTAGTTGCGGATCAACTTGATGCGGCCATCGTCCAGCGCAAGCGTCACGCCATCGCCAGCCGACAGCAGCGTGCCGGTGTCGGTCTGCTTGGCGCCGCCGGCGGTGTGCTCCACGGTGACCTTGCTGCCTGTGGCCTGTGCGAGCACGTCGCCGGTGCCCGACAGCGCAGCGACGTAACGCTGGCCGACGATGCCGATGCCGTCCGTCAGCGGGCGCAAGGACGCGGCCTCCACGTCCATCGACGGCGGAACATCATCGGCCGTGATCGCATTCTCGCCTTGCTTGAGCGTGCGCTGGAGCTTGCGATCGACCAGGGCGTAGCCCGGCATTCCAGCCTGTGGGACGCCGCTGTTGGCCAGCTGGTCGTAGCCGCCGCTGTAGACGGACAGTCGGGTCGCGGTGGCCTCGTCGCGCTCCGCGCCTTTCCCGGCGTTTGCCGGTGCCGGGGCGGAAGCACCTTCGGCCGGTGGTGCCCTGGACCCGGAACAGGCAGCGAGAGAGCAGGCCGCGACCGAGCAGGCCAGGGCAAGCAGCGAGAGCGAATGCTTCATCGGCGACTCCTTCAGCATGTGGGAAGTATCATAGGCCCATGAACGCATCACGCCTCCGCCTGGGGTTACTGGCCCTGCTCGCCGCATTGTCCACGTCCGCATTCGCCGGTGAGTGCACGCTCGTCGTGCGCGACGGCTGGTTGCGGATGCCGCCGATGGCGATGCCGATGATGGCCGGCTTCGGCCGCATCGAGAACCCGTGCAAGAAGCCGCTGACGGTGCTCACTGCCAGCAGTGCTGCGTTCGGTGACGTGTCGCTGCACGAGACCCGCGTGGTCGACGGTGTCAGCCGCATGCGCGCGCTGCCGGAGCTGCGCATCGGCGCCGGAGATTCGGCCGTGCTCAAGCCGGGCGGAATGCATCTGATGCTGATGCAGCCGGGCGCGGCGCTGAAGCCCGGAAGCAAGGTCGCCATCGAATTCGTGACGAAGGATGGCGGCAAGTTCCTGGGCGAGTTCGTCGTCCGCGCCGCGGGCGAATAGCCACCAAGGGCGGGCAGGGCACCGCCGGCAGCTACACTGGCGTCACGGCCGGGTGCAACACAATCCGGGCACTTCCCGCGATCCGACTCCGCACGACCACGGAGATTCGATGGACACCCGCCCCGAGCAGCGCCTCCTCAAGCTTTCCATCGGCATAACGATCGTGGTCGGCGTCGTCGGCATCGCCAGCGGCCTGCTGGTCAATTCCGACGCGATCATCTTCGACGGCATGTACAGCCTGGTCGACGTGGTGCTGACGGTGGCATCGCTCAGCGTGTCGAGGCTGGTGGCGTACGAAGGCAGCCGCCGCTTCCAGTTCGGTTACTGGCACCTGGAGCCGATGGTCGAGGCGTTCGGCGGTGCCACGCTGGCGTTGTCGTGCCTGTATGCGGCGTTCACCGCGATCATCGGCTTGACCTCCGGCGGCAACGAGGTGTCGTACGGGCTGGGCGCGCTCTGGGCGGGCATCCTCTGCGTCGTCGGCATGGGCATGTCGGCCTACATGCGTGGCCACGCGCGACGGCTCGGGTCGAACCTGCTGGCGCTCGATGCGCGTGCTTGGCTGGTCAGCGGATCGCTCAGCCTGGCGCTGCTGCTGGGCTTCGCGGTTGCTGTCTCAATGAAGGGCGCGGGCCACGATGCGTGGGTGCCTTTCATCGATCCGGCGATCCTGCTTTGCATCGCACTGGCGATGCTGGCGGTGCCGATGCGTTCGACCTGGCGGGCGATCCGCGAAGTCCTGCAGGTCGCGCCCGGCGATCTCGATCGGGAGGTCAAGCAGGTCATGGACGAAGTCGTCGCCGAGCACGGCTTCCTCGAGTACTCCAGCCACGTGGCGAAAGTGGGGCGGGGCCGGTTCGTCGAGATACTCATCCTGGTGCCCGCCGATCACCAGATCGGGCCGATTTCACGTGTCGACGCGATCCGCAGGGACATCGCCGCGCGCCTTGGCGCCGACAGGCCCCAGTTCTGGCTGACGATCGAGTTCACGGGCGATCGGTCCTGGATGTGAAATGTTAATTCGAGGTACACAGGCCGCCAGCCGAAGCATCACGGTCGCTTCACGTTAGCCGGCATTAACGTTGGGGCCTCGCGCCGCATGCCATGCGGTCGACAGTGGGAGGGAATGGATCATGCGACATGATTTCGCAGCTTCCTCGCTGGCCGTTGCAATTGCAGCTTGCACTGCATTTGCCGCGTTGCCCGTACAAGCCCAGTCTGCGGCGTCGGCCGAGCAGTTGAAGGCCGAACTCTCGCAAATGCGCCAGCAGCTGCAACAGCAGCAGCAGATGATGCAGAAGATGCAGCAGCGCCTGGACGAACTGGAGTCCAGGGAGGCGCAGGCCAAGGCCGCGCCACCACCGACTGCACCAACCGCAGCGCCTACGCCGGTGATTGCCTCGGCGACCGGGCCGGCGCCCGAAGAATCGCGCATCCACCGACCGCCCTCGGCATTGCCGGCGACGGCAGAGCCGTTGCCCGAAGGCTATGTCCAGCTCGGCGACACCGGCAACCTGATCAAGATCGACGTGGTCGCGCAGTTCGACATGATGTTCGACAACAAGTTCATGGGCGCCAAGGACCTGTTCGTGCCGTCGTCCATCCCGGTGCAGGGCCAGCCGTTCCACGACTCGGACTCGCGCAGCAACCTCAGCGCCAAGCAGAGCGTGTTCCGCCTCGACTTCCGTCGCCAGACCGACTATGGCCTGCTGAAGGTGGTCTACAAGAACAACTTCTTCGGCAGCGGCAGCGGCGACATGCCGTACAACATGCAGTACCTGTACGGCGAGCTGGAAGCGAAGGACTACTCGCTGATCGCCGGCTACTACCTGTCTGCGTTCACCGACATCGACGCCTTCCCCAACACCCTCGACTACGAGGGTCCGAACTCCTTCACCTTCAAGTACACGCCGCAGGTGCGCTACTCGCCGATCGTGTACCGGGCGGGCGAGGGCAAGTTGACCATCCCGATGTCAATTGAGAAGCCGAACGCCGACATCGCCCAGATCGGTGATTTCGAAACCTATTCGCGCATTCCCGACCTGACGCTCGGCCTGCGCTGGGAAACCCCGGACTGGCACATCCAGTGGGCCAACCTGTTCCGCGACCTGGGCGTGCAGAGCGCGATCGGCGACGTGCAACGCAACACCGATGCCTATGCCACCCAGCTCAGCTTTGCCGCCGGCCTGTTCGACAACGACAGCGTCCAGGCCTGGGCCAGCTACGGCTCCGGCTACGCCAACTTCCTGCAGGACATCTCCGGGTTCGGGCTGGATGCCGCGTTCAACGCCAATGCCGACCTCAAGGCCATCGATGCCGGTGGCTGGGGCCTGGGCTACACCCATGGCTGGACCGACAACGTCAGTTCGAGCGCCTCCTACGGTTATCTGCGCATCGATCCGGACGAGGACATGCTGATCGACCCGACGCTGCCCAAGAGCACCCGCTTCGCATCGCTCAACCTGGCGTGGCAGTTCTCCGAACGGGCCATGCTCGGCGCCGAATACCTGTGGGGCAAGAACACCGACCTCAACGACAACGATGGCGAAGCACAACGCTTGCAGGTAACGCTCCGCTACGACCTCAACCCCTGATGAGGGGCGCGCACACCTGACCCGACGGCGCGACAAGGATCACCGACATTCGCCGGACGCGGGCAGGTCGCGTCCTATCCGTGAGCCAGGAGTGCATTGCCATGCTTCAGCGTCGCGCCCAGCGTCAGAAGTTCCGCGTCCTCATCGTCCACCCGAAGATCGGCACCGACACCGCCGGTGGACGGGCCTGCAAGATGCTGGTCGACGAGTTCCACGACCGCAACGTCGAGACGGTGACCGCCACGCACGTCGAGGACGCGCGCGCCACGATCATCTCCGACGCCTCGATCCAGGCGATGCTGATCGACTGGTCGCTGCCGGACGAGGAAGGCAAGGAGCGCGGCAATGCCGCGGCGATCGACCTGATCACCACCATCCGCGCACGCAACGAGTTCGTGCCGATCTTCCTGCTGACCGAGCGCGAGAAGGCCAGGTCGCTGACGATCGAGCTGGTGCAGGCGATCGACGAGCTGGTCTGGCTGCTGGAGGATGCATCCACGTTCGTCTGCGGCCGCGTGATGGCGGCGGTAGGCAAGTACGTCGGTGGGCTGTTCGGGCCGCTGGTCAGCGCGCTCTACAACTTCAACCAGGTTCATGAGTACTCGTGGCACACGCCGGGCCACACCGGCGGCACCGCGTTCCTCAAGCACCCGGCCGGGCGTGCGTTCCATGACTTCTACGGTTCGCACGTATTCCAGACCGACCTGTCGATCAGCGTCGGCGAGCTGGGTTCGCTGCTCGACCACACCGGGCCGATCGGCGCCAGCGAGAAGTACATTTCCACCGTGTTCGGGTCGGACCGCAGCTACACGGTCACCAATGGTTCCTCGACGTCGAACCGCATCATCTTCATGGCCTGCGTGCCGCGCGACAAGGTGGTGCTGTGCGATCGCAACTGCCACAAGTCGATCGAACACGGCCTGACCATGACCGGTGGCGTGCCGCAATACCTGGTGCCGTCGCGCAACCGCTACGGCCTGATCGGGCCGATCTATCCGGAGCGGCTGGCCAAGGCCTACCTGACCAAGTCCATCGCGGCCACGCCCATCAGCAAGGGGCTCAAGGACAAGCAGCCGGTGTTCGCCGTGGTCACCAATTCGACCTATGACGGCCTTTGCTACAACGTCAAGCGCGTGCTCGAGCAGTTGGGCACGTGGGTCGATCGCGTTCATTTCGACGAGGCGTGGTTTGGCTACGCGCGTTTCAATCCGCTGTATGCCGGGCGCCTGGGCATGCACGGCAACGCGGCCGACCACGATCGCAAGGGGCCGACGGTCTTCACGACGCACTCGACCCACAAGCTGCTTGCTGCGTTCTCGCAGGCCTCGTACATCCACATGCGCGACGGCCGCGACCCGATTCCGCATGCGCGCTTCAACGAGTCGTTCATGATGCACGGCTCGACGTCGCCGTTCTATCCGATCATCGCCTCCAACGAGATCGCCGCCTCGATGATGGACGGCGCCGGTGGCCTGGCGCTGACGCGCGAGAGCATCGACGAGGCGATCAGCTTCCGCCAGACCGTCGGCCGCATCAACGCCGGCTTCGCCAAGAAGAAGGAATGGTTCTTCCGCACGTGGAACCCGGACAAGGTCAAGATCGGCGGCAAGCGCGTGAACTTCGAGGATGCACCTCCGGAAGTGCTGGCCACCGATTCGTCGTGCTGGGTGCTGCACCCGGGCGACGGCTGGCACGGCTTCGACAAGCTCGAAGACGACTACTGCATGCTCGACCCGATCAAGGTGTCGGTGCTGACGCCGGGCATGGGCGACGATGGCGTGCTGCAGAAGGACGGCTTCCCGGCCTCGCTGCTGACGGCCTACCTCGACTCGCGCGGCATCGAAGTGGAGAAGACCAGCGACTTCGCCGTGCTGTTCCTGTTCTCCATCGGCATCACCAAGGCCAAGTGGAGCACGCTGCTGGCGGCGATGCTCGACTTCAAGCGCGACTACGACATCAACCAGTCGCTGAGCCGCGTGATGCCGAACCTGGTGAAGGATTACCCGGAGCGCTACGAAGGCATGGGCCTGCGCGACATGGGCGACCAGATGTTCGCCGAGCTGCGCAAGGGCGGGCAGACCGCGCACCTGCAGAAGGCCTATTCCAACATGCCGGACATCAAGCTCTCGCCGGCCGATGCCTACCAGGACCTGATCCTGGGCAAGGTCGAACGCGTGCCCCTGCCCAAGCTGGCCGGGCGCACCGTGGCGACCAGCATCGTGCCGTATCCGCCCGGCATCCCGATGCTCATGCCCGGCGAGTCCGCGGGTGCGGCCAACGGGCCGTATATCGGCTACCTCAAGTCGCTGCAGGGCTGGGACGCGGCGTTCCCGGGCTTCGGGCACGACACGCACGGCGTCGAGGTAGAGGACGGCGAGTACTACGTGCAGTGCCTGACGACAGGCTGAGGCGACGATCATGCATGGTGGCGGCAACGGCAAGATGGGGTTGCTCGGCGCCTCCTCGCTGGTGGTGGCGAACATGGTCGGCACCGGGATATTCCTGTTGCCGGCCAGCCTGGCCTCGATCGGCAGCATCTCGATCTTCGGCTGGATCGCGGCCGCGATAGGGGCGTCCGCGCTGGGCCTGGTGTTCGCGCACCTGGGCATGGTCGATCCCAAGGCGGGCGGGCCGTACGCGTATGCACGCGACCATCTGGGGCCGTTCGCGGCGTTCCAGACCAACTTCCTTTACTGGGTTGCGAATGTCATCGGCAACATCGCCATCGCGGTGTCGGTGACCGGTTACCTGGGCGTGTTCTTCCCGGTGCTGGCGAACCCGTGGCTTTCCTGTGTCTGCACGGCGGTGGTGATCTGGGTGTTCATCTGGCTCAACCTGCGCGGCGCCAACGCGGTCGGCCACTTTGCTGCAATCACCACGATCGCCGGCATCCTGCCGATCGCGGTGATCGGCCTGCTGGGGTGGTTCTGGTTTCGCCCCGAGGTGTTCATGGCGGGCTGGAACCCCGGCTCGGTCCCCGAATCGACGGCGATCATGCACAGCGCGTCGATCGCGCTGTGGGCCTTCCTGGGCGTGGAGAGCGCGGCGGTGTCGGCGGGCGTCATCGAGAACCCGAAGCGCAACGTGCCGCTGGCGACGATCATCGGGCTGGTGGTGTCGACGGTGATCTATGTGGTGTGCTGCACGGTGATCATGGGGTTGCTGAGCAACGCCGAGCTGAAGGCCTCGCACGCGCCGTTCGCGGATGCGGCGCGGGTGATGCTGGGGCCGTGGGGGGCGATCATCATTTCGCTGGCGGCGATCGCGAAGGCGACGGGCGCACTGACGGGCTGGATCCTGATCGTGGCGCAGTCGGCGCAGGCGGCGGCCGAGGACGGGATGTTCGCGCGGGTGTTCGCCGAGAAGAATGCGCGGGGGATGCCGGCGCGCAACCTGATCATCACCGGGGTGCTGATGACGGGGTTGCTGGTGCTGACGGTGTCGCCGACGGTGGCGGACCAGTTCACGCGCATCACCAGTGCGACGGTGGTGTTGATGGTGATTCCGTATGTCTATTCGGTCGTGGCGATGTGGCGCCTCAACATGACGCTGGACCTGACTGCGTCGCGTCGCTGGTTGTTGGGGGTGGTGGGGTTGCTGGCCTGTGTGTACTGCGGCGGGGTGATCCTGGGGCAGTCGGCCGAGCTGGATCGCAATGCGTTCGTCGTGCTGGTGCTGAGCATTCCGTTCTATGCGCTGGTTGGACGCAGGGCGGTGAAGGTGGGGGCGAAGCTGTCCTGAGGCGGTCCTGGTCTGGGGCTTTCGTCTGCGGTACGGCGCCGTCCGCCGTGCCGGGGATTGCTCCGCCCCTTAGTCGGACGTCCTGTCCGATGCGGGGCGCGGGACTTCCATGTCCCGCTGCGGATCAATCCCCGACCCGTCGAACGACGCTCCGGCGAGTTGTTGCCCGGTCTTCGTCTCAAGCCGTCGTTCCCGCGAAGGCGGGAACCCATGGACGTTGCTCTGCGCTGATCGCGCATAGAAAATCCCCGGCCCTTTGCAGGACCGGGGATCGGTTTGAACGATTCCCTTTGGATCAGGTCTGGAACGACTTTCCCGGGTTCGGGATGTGCGCTTCCTGCTCCATGCGATAGAAGCGGTTGGCGGCGAAGAATCCGAACAGGGTCCAGCCGAGGAAGATGCAGATGCCGCCCAGCACGATTGCTTCGGTGCCGGAGCTGTAGAGGGCATAGAAGCTGTAGATCGTCGCGATCAGGGCGATGACGTTGGTCATCCTTGCCTTGACCTTGGGAATGCCCGCCACGTTCTGGATGGTGACGATGGCGGCCATCGACATCACGTAGGGAACCAGGTTGGTCACCACTGCCAGGTTGACCACCTTGCCGAACGTCTCGCTCAGTTCCGGACTCGCCGTCATCAGTGCAAGGCCCGTCTGCACCGCCAGCAGGATCAGCATGCCGGTGATCGGCGTGCCGATCTTGGTGACCTTGCTGAAGACCGAGACGAAGTAGCCGACGTCGGCCGAGCTCTTGAAGACCTGGGCGACGGTGAACTGCCAGCCCAGCAGCGAACCGATGCAGGCGATGACCATCAACGCGGTGACAGTCTGGCCGACGATCGGGCTGAACATGTGCTCGTACGCGAGCCCGAACGGCGCGCTGGACTTGGCCAGTTCGGCGTTGGGGATCATGCCGGCGATGACGTTGGTCGAGATGATGTAGACAGCGGCGGCGCCGATGGTCGCGACCAGCACCGCGATGGGCACGTTCTTCTCGGGATTCTCGACGGCGTCGGCATTCGCGCAGGCCGACTCAAGCCCGAGGAACGCCCACAGGGTGACCGAGATCGAACTGCCGACAGCGGACCAGAAGCCCATCTCATGCGGGTTCCAGGCGGCCGACCAAGTGCTCGGGCTGAACCAGAACCAGCCGATCAGGCAGATCAGCACCACCGGCAGGATGACGCCCCACACCGTGACCGAACCGATCTTGCCGGTGATGCTGGCGCCGCCGAAGTTGGCGAACGTCGTGATCCACAGCAGCACGATGGTCCAGAAGCAGGTCTGCATCGGGCTCAGGGTCGCGCCGAACAGCAC
The DNA here is from genome assembly GCF_042649405.1 of Lysobacter sp. GCM10012299. NCBI lineage: Bacteria > Pseudomonadati > Pseudomonadota > Gammaproteobacteria > Lysobacterales > Lysobacteraceae > Lysobacter > Lysobacter sp. GCM10012299. Next base: position 769,119 of record NZ_JBHRZC010000001.1, read on the forward strand.
TGTGGCGTAACCCACTGCGGTGACGCCGATGGCGACGTTGCCGATCACCAGCGACAAACCGTAGGTGTAGTTCGCCATGTAATTGCCGCCCTTGCCGAAGGCGTACTCCGCATAGCCACCCATGCCGCCGGGTTTCTTGCTGAGCATGCCGCAGCGGGCGAAGACGTAGGCAAGGGCAAGCGAGCCGCCGGCAGTGAAGAGCCAGGAGAAGATCGTGATGGTGCCGATCTCGGCCAGCTTGCTGGGCAGCAGGATGATGCCCGAGCCCATCATGTTGACCAGCGTGATCACGGTCAGCTGGAACACATTCATTTTCTGATGGGACTGGGACTCGCTCATGACAGGCTCCGTTGGGTGGGTCGGAACTTCAGGCGCTGCAAGTCGTGCTGGAACGTGGTTGTACGTGACGTGCTGGTAAGTGACGTGCTGGTGCCGGGCCGCGCTGGCGGCCAGGAAAGCGGTTGCGCGCACAGTCGGATGCGCGCGAATCGGAGGCGATGATTCGAACCCGGCAGTGCCTGTCCATCGGCAATGCTTCCCCCGGTTCATCTGGAGATCGCCGCGAGATTTTCATAGCGCTTGTAATGTCCGCGTGAAACCACGACCCCCCGCCACGCGGGGCCGGCGGACGGATGCCTTCACGCAGTCGAAACGGTCGCAAGTGACATGGTTCGCTGCCAGCATCTGCGGGCCTCAGGCAAGGCCGTGACCGCCAGGAAGAGGACTCCCCATGAGCATTCCCCTCGAACGCTTCTTTCGCATCCTGGTGGTGGGCGAACCTACCGGTGTAGTGGCACAGGTGATCGAGGAGGAGCTGCACTTTGCAGTGACTTCGATCGATGTGGAGCAGATCCCGCAAGCAGTCCGTGGCGGTGCCGATCTGGGCGCGATAATCGTCTCCCGTGATGGTGCCCAGGCCGTGGTGGATGCACGCGACGAGCGCGGCTTGCGCATGCCGATCTTCATGATCAGCGGCCGCGACGACGAAGCGCTGGATGAGCCGTTCCTGAAAGCGTTGGACGGCGTGCTGATCGCCGACCTGGAAACGCGTGAGTTCTACGAGAAGCGGCTGGTCGCTTCGATAGAGCGCTACGCGCAGAGCCTGCGCACGCCGTTCTTCGGCGAGCTGATGAAGTACGACTATGCCGCCAACCGCACCTGGGCTTGCCCGGGGCACCTGGGCGGGCAGATGTTCATGCGCCATCCGGTGGGCCGGGTGTTCTACGAGCACATGGGCGAGAACGTGTTCCGCGACGACATCTGCAACGCGATGGTGGGGCTGGGCGACCTGCTTATCCACGAAGGACCGGCGCTGGCGGCGCAGCGTGGCGCGTCGAAGGTCTTCCAGTCCGATCGCACCTATTTCGTCCTCAACGGCACGTCGTCGTCGAACAAGGTAGTCAATACCTCGCTGCTGCGCAGCAAGGACATCGTGCTGTTCGACCGCAACAACCACAAATCCAACCACCATGGCGCGCTGTTGATGGCCGGCGCGATTCCGATCTATCTGGAGACCGACCGCAACGGTTTCGGCATGGTCGGGCCGATCGACTGGTCGGCGTTCGACGAGGCGTCGATCCGCGACAAGCTCAAGCATCACCCGCGCCTGGCCGGAACCGACGCCTGGAAGCGCGAGCGTCCGATCCGCGTGGCGATCATCGAGCAGTGCACCTATGACGGCACCGTCTACAACGCCCGCAAGGTACTGGAGAAGATCGGCCACCTGTGCGAGTACATCCACTTCGACGAGGCCTGGGCGGGGTTCGGCGCGTTCCATCCCCTGATGAAGGATCACTTCAGCATGGGGCTCAAGCTCGATGAGGATTCCCCGGGCGTGATCGCCACCCAGTCGACGCACAAGCAGCTGGCCGGGTTCTCGCAGGCCTCGCAGATCCATGTGCGCGATGCCCACATCCGCGACAAGCCGTTCCGGGTGAACCACAAGCGCTTCAACGAGATGTTCATGCTGCAGGCATCGACGTCGCCGTTCTACCCGCTGTTCTCCAGCCTCGACGTCAACGCGCAGATGCATGCCGACAAAGCCGGCCGAGTGCTGTGGGACGACATGGTCAAACTTGGCATCGAGGGCCGCAAGGCGGTCCGCAAGCGGTTCGCGGGCTTCCTCAATCCGTTCGTCCCGGACCAGGTCGAGTATGAAGGTCGCACTGTGCCCTGGGAGGACGTCCCGACGTCCGTACTGGCGCGCGAGCAGGCCTACTGGCAGCTGGCGCCCGGCGCGACCTGGCACGGCTTCCGCAACCTCGGCGAGGACGCGGCGATGGTCGACCCGACCAAGCTGATGCTGACCACGGCCGGGATAGATGCCGCCACCGGCAACTACGCCAAGACCGGCATCCCGGCCACGATCCTCGCCAACTTCCTGCGCGAGAACAACGTCATCCCGGAGAAGAACGATCTCTACAGCATCCTCTTCCTCATGACCCCGGCGGTGGGCGAGGGCAAGATGGCGATGTTGCTGGCGACGCTCGAGCGCTTCCGCGACCACTACGAGGCCGACAGCCCGCTGGCCGAAGTCGTGCCCGGCCTGTACCAGCGCAACGAAGCGCGCTACCGCGATTACACGCTGCGCCAGGTCGCGCAGGAGATGCACGACTACTTCGTCGCCAAGAACATCAAGGAGCTGCAGCGCCTCAGCTTCCGCTACGAGTCGTTCCCGGAGCAGGCAATGTCCGCCCGCGAGGCCAACGAGGCGCTGGTCGGCGGCGAGGTCGATTTCGTGCCGATGAGCGAGGTGTCCGGCCGGATCGCGGCGACGCTGGCGCTGATCTACCCACCGGGCATCGGCATCATCATCCCCGGCGAGCGCTACGACGCGAAGGCCCAGCCGATGATCGATTACTTCCTCGCCTTCGAGGAGAACTGCAACCGCTTCCCGGGATTCTCGTACGAGGTCCAGGGCGTCTACCAGGTGCACGAAGAAGGCCGCATCCGCTTCTACACCTACGTCGTGCAGGAATGAGCCCGGTACAGGCCCGCAGGTTTCATCACTAGAGGAATCGCCATGTCCATGACCAACCCCTGGGTGTTGTATGTGACCACCGATCTCCCTGACCAGGGCTCGGCGTACGCGCTGGCGCTGTCCCGGCTGGGCCAGGCAGTGCAGGACCAGGGCATCGAAGTGCTGCGCGCGCACAGTTGCGAAGACGGCCTGATCATCGCCCAGGGCTCGGCGTCCTACTCGTGCGTGGCGATCGACTGGGACCTGGGTGAGACCGCCAAGATGAACGAGAAGGCGGTGCTGGAGATCATTCGTGCGGTGCGTCAGAAATCGCTGCGCATCCCGATCTTCCTGCTCAGTCGCGGCGTCACCACCGGCAACCTGCCGATGAGCGTGGTCCGCGAAGTCCGCGAGTACGTGAACCTGATCGGCGAGACGCCGGAGTTCTTCGCCAAGCGCGTGCGCTTCGCCATCGACGATTACCACAATGGCATGCTGCCGCCGTACTTCAAGGCGCTGAAGAAGCTGACCGAAGAGGGCACGTATCAATGGGACGCGCCCGGCCACATGGGCGGCGCGGCGTACCTCAAGCACCCGGCCGGCGCCGAGTTCCACCGCTTCTTCGGCGAGAACATCATGCGTGCCGACATCGGCATCTCCAATGTCGAGCTGGGATCCTGGCTGGACATCGAAGGGCCGCCGGCGGAATCGCAGCGGATGGCCGCGCGCGTGTTCGGCGCCGACTGGACCTTCTACGTGCTGGCCGGCTCGTCGGCCTCCAACCGCATCGTCGTGCAGGCTGCGGTCGGAAACGACGAGATGGTGGTGGTCGACCGCAACTGCCACAAGTCGCTCAACCACGCGATGACGCTGGCCGGTTCGCGGCCGGTGTACTTCCAGCCCAGCCGTAATGGCTACGGCATGATCGGCCTGATCCCACCCAAGCGGTTCACCAAGGCGCACATCGCCAAACTCGTTGCCGATTCACCGCTGGCCGCAGGTGCGAAGTCGAGTGCGCCGGTGCATGCCGTGGTGACCAATCCCACCTACGACGGCATGCTCTACAACGTCGACAAGGTCGCCGAGATGCTCGGCGAGAGCGTTCCGCGCGTGCATTTCGACGAGGCGTGGTACGCGTACGGCAAGTTCCATCCGCTGTTCAAGCACCGCTTCGCGATGGGCGTGCCGCGCGACATGAAGAACCGGCCGACCGTCTTTGCGGTGCAGTCCACGCACAAGATGCTGCCGGCGTTCTCGATGGCGTCCTACATCCACGTCAGCAACAGCGATCGCGGCAAGATCGAATGGGCTCCCCTCAAGGAAGCCTTCATGATGCATGGCACGACCTCGCCGTTCTATCCGCTGATCGCCTCGCTGGACATCGCCAGCGCGATGATGGACGAGCCGTCCGGCAGTGCGCTGCTGCGCGAGACGGTCAGCTACGCGGTGGAGTTCCGGAAGGCGGTGGCCTCGGTCAACAAGCGTTTCAAGGAAGAAGGAGAGTGGTTCTTCTCGCTGTTCCAGCCTGACCAGGTGCCAGTCGGAAAGAAGAAGGTCGACCTGGCCGATGCGGCGAGCGACGTACTGTGCAATGACCCCGCGTGCTGGACGCTGCGGCCTGGCGAGAGCTGGCACGGCATTCCCGACGAAGTGGTGGCCGGCGATTTCTGCATGCTCGACCCGACCAAGGTCACCATCCTGTGTCCGGGCACGGACTCCAGGGGCAAGATCGCCAAGCGTGGCGTTCCCGGCACGATCCTGTCGAAGTTCCTCGACGCGCGTCGCCAGGAGATCGCCCGCACCGGCGATTACACGGTGCTGGTGCTGTTCTCGGTCGGTACGACCCAGGGCAAGTGGGGCACGCTGCTGGAAACGCTGATGGCGTTCAAGCGCCTGTACGATCGCAACGCTTCGCTCGAGGAGGCGCTGCCGGAACTGGTCCACGCCTATCCGCAACGCTATGGCGGCATGACCTTGCCGCAGCTGTGCGACGAGATGCACCAGGTCATGACCGAGCTCGATCTGCAGGCCATGGCCAATGCCGCGGGCGAGGTGTTGTCGGAACAGGTGCTTACGCCGTCCGAGGCGTATCAGCAGCTGATCCACGGCACCACCGAGGAAGTCCGGATCGCCGACCTGCCGGGCCGCGTGGCGGCGTTGATGATCGTGCCGTATCCGCCGGGCATTCCGGTGCTGATGCCGGGCGAACGGGTCGACCCCAAGGGCGGGACGATCGTGAAGTACCTGATCGCCGTCGAGGCCTTCGGCAAGCGCTTCCCCGGCTTCGGCCGCGAAGTGCAGAACGTGCACCCCGACGACAATGGCGACCTGTGGGCCAAGGTCACGCTTGAAGGGGCGTCGGGCAAGCCCGCGAAGGCGGCCAAGGCCGGCAAGAAGACGGCGAAGCACTAGCCGGGTGCATGCGCCGCTCTCCATGCGGGAGCGGCGCACGGGGCGGTCAATGCGACGAGCAGGCCTCGCGCACGGCCTCGGGCAACGGCGCGGCGCGACCGTTGCCGCGATCGATCCATACCATCACCACGTTGCCGTCGCAGTACAGCACGCTGTCATCGGAGGCGTCGATGATGCGATGGCCGATGCTGACGCTGCTGTTGCCAAGGCGGTCGACGAACAGCTCGATGGCGACCTGCGCCGGCCATTCGATCGGGCGACGGTAGTTGAGGTTGGCTGCGGCGACGACCGGGGCGACGTGCTCGTCCAGGCCCTGGCCCGGCACCGACAGCATCCAGTGCAGGCGGGCTTCCTCGAGGTAGCTCAGGTACTTGGAATTGTTGACGTGGTTGAACGCGTCCAGGTCGCGCCAGCGCACCGACATCGGCACGCGGATCAGCGCGACGGGTGCGGGCGGCGTCGACACTTCCGGTTGGGTTGCAGGCGCGCTTGCCGGCTGCGCCTTCTCACTGGTTGCCTTGACCGACTTCTTTGCGGCGGGCTTGCGCTTGCGCGCGGTGCTTCGACCCGTCTTCGACGGGTCGCCATTTGCAGCGGGGGTGTCGCTCATGCGGCGGTTTTCTTCTTGTTCGTCTTCTTGCCGGCGGCTTCCTGTTTCGCGCCGAGCAGCGGGGCGAGGAAGCGGCCGGTGTGGGAGTGGGGCAGGCTGGCGATGTGTTCCGGCGTGCCGGTGGCGAGGATGGTGCCGCCACGGTGGCCGCCTTCCGGGCCCAGGTCGATGACCCAGTCGGCGGTCTTGATCACGTCGAGGTTGTGCTCGATCACGACCACGGTGTTGCCGTCGTCGCGCAGGCGATGCAGCACGGCCAGCAGGTGCTCGATGTCGTGGAAGTGCAGGCCAGTGGTGGGCTCGTCGAGGATGTAGAGCGTGCGGCCGGTGTCGCGACGCGACAGCTCCTTCGACAGCTTGACGCGCTGCGCCTCGCCACCGGACAGCGTGGTCGCGCTCTGGCCGAGCTTGATGTAGCTCAGGCCCACGTCCATCAGCGTTTCGAGCTTGCGCGAGATCGCCGGGATCGCCTCGAACAGGCCCAGCGCATCCTCGACCGTCATCTCCAGCACGTCGTTGATGTTGTAGCCCTTGTAGAGGACTTCCAGCGTCTCGCGGTTGTAGCGCTTGCCACCGCAGACGTCGCACGGGACGTACACGTCGGGCAGGAAGTGCATCTCGACCTTGATCAGGCCATCCCCCTGGCAGGCCTCGCAGCGGCCACCGCGGACGTTGAAGCTGAAGCGACCCGGCGAGTAGCCGCGCGCACGCGCTTCGGGCACCTGCGCGAACAGTTCGCGCAGCGGCGTGAACAGGCCGGTGTAGGTCGCCGGGTTACTGCGAGGGGTGCGGCCGATCGGCGACTGGTCGATGTCGACCACCTTGTCCCACAACTCGATGTTCTCGTACTCGCGGTGCGGCGCCGGCGTGTGCGAGGCGCCGTTGAGTTCGTTGGCGGCAATCGCGAACAGGGTGTCGTTGATCAGCGTCGACTTGCCGGAACCCGATACGCCGGTGACGGCGGTGAACAACCCGCTCGGCACGGCCAGGTCGACGTCCTTGAGGTTGTTGCCGGTGGCGCCACGCAGGTGGAACGTGGTCTTGGGATCGGGCTTGTGGCGCTTGGCCGGGATCTCGATGCGCTTCTTGCCGCTGAGGTATTGGCCGGTCAGTGAGCGCGGTGCCTTGAGCAGGTCGGCGAGCTGGCCATGGGCGATCACTTCGCCGCCGTGGACGCCGGCGCCGGGGCCGATGTCGACGACGTAGTCGGCGAGGCGGATCGCGTCCTCGTCGTGTTCGACCACGATGACCGTGTTGCCGAGGTCGCGCAGGCGCGTCAGCGTGCCGAGCAGGCGCTCGTTGTCGCGCTGGTGCAGGCCGATCGACGGTTCGTCGAGCACGTACATCACGCCGACCAGGCCGGCGCCGATCTGCGAGGCAAGACGAATTCGCTGGGCTTCGCCGCCCGACAGCGAGTCGGCCTTGCGCTCGAGGGTCAGGTAGTCGAGGCCGACGTCGACCAGGAAGCGCAGGCGATCGGTGATCTCCTTGACGATCTTGGTCGCGATCTCGCCGCGCCAGCCGGGCAGGTTGAGGCTCTTGAAGAACGACAGGGCCTCATCGACCGGCAGCACGACGATGTGCGGCATCGGGTGGTCGGCGACGAAGACGTTGCGGGCGGCGCGGTTGAGGCGGGCGCCGCCGCAGTCGGTGCAGGCGCGCTCGCTGATGTACTTGGCCAGCTCCTCGCGCACGGCGGCCGATTCGGTTTCGCGGTAGCGGCGTTCCAGGTTCGGGACGATGCCTTCGAAGCGATGTTTGCGCTGGCTGCGGCCGCCGCTTTCGGTGAGGTAGGTGAAGGTCACCAGATCCTCGCCACTGCCGAACAGCACGGCTTCGCGCACCTTCTCGGGCAGCGTCTGCCAGACCGCATCGACGTCGAACTTGTAGTGCTTTGCCAGCGACTGGATCAGCTGGAAGTAGTAGGCGTTGCGACGATCCCAGCCGCGCACGGCGCCGGCCGAGAGCGACAGCTCCGGGTGCACGACGACGCGCGTGGGGTCGAAGAACTGCGCCACGCCCAGGCCGTCGCAGGTCGGGCAGGCGCCGACCGGCGAGTTGAACGAGAACAGGCGCGGCTCGAGTTCGGGCAGCGAGTAGTCGCAGACCGGGCAGCTGTACTTGGACGAGAACAGCAGCGGTGCGGCGTCGGCGTTGTCGAGCGACATCACCTGGGCCATGCCGTCGCCGAGCTTGAGGGCGGTCTCGAACGATTCGGCCAGGCGCTGCTTGATGTCTTCGCGCGGCTTGAAGCGGTCGATGACGGCTTCGATGGTGTGCTTGACGCGCAGTGCCAGCGGCGGAACAGCATCGATTTCGTACAGTTCGCCGTCGACGCGGACGCGGACGTAGCCCTGTGCGCGCAGTTGTTCGAAGACCTGGGCGTGCTCGCCCTTGCGTTCGCGGATGACCGGGGCGAGCAGCATGTAGCGCTGTTCGCGGCCTTCTTCGGTGTCGCCCAGGGCGAGGACCTGGTCGACCATCTGGCTGACGGTCTGGGCTTCCAGCGGGTAGCCGTGGTCGGGGCAGCGCGGGGTGCCTACGCGGGCGTAGAGCAGGCGCAGGTAGTCGTAGATTTCGGTGATCGTGCCGACGGTCGACCGGGGGTTGTGCGAGGTCGATTTCTGTTCGATCGAGATGGCCGGTGAGAGGCCTTCGATGTGGTCGACGTCGGGCTTTTCCATCACCGACAGGAACTGGCGGGCGTACGCCGAGAGGGATTCGACGTAGCGGCGCTGGCCTTCGGCGTAGATGGTGTCGAACGCGAGCGAGGACTTGCCCGAGCCCGACAAGCCGGTAATCACGATCAGTTTGTCGCGGGGCAGGTCGAGATCGATGTTCTTGAGATTGTGCGTCCGCGCGCCGCGGATGCGGATGTAGTCCAGCGCCATCGGTTGCCTGTCTGGGAGGAGGTCGCCGCCGCGCGATGCGTCGGCGAACAGAGGAGCGTATCGACTGGCGAAGATGGGGGCAATTAGTAGTTTCGGAAGGGCCGCAGGGCGGGGCTGCTGGGGGGTATTCAGGCCTGGCTGGCCGGCTCGGCGTGCTCGGGGCGGTGGGCTTCGGGGTGGCGTCGTCCGCCGGGCCGGGGATTGCTCCGCCCCTTAGTTCGGACATCCTGTCCGAATGCGGGGCGTGGGCCATCCATGGCCCACTGCGGATCAATCCCCGGCCCGTCGGCCAACGCTCCCGCGCTTCATTGCCCGGTCTTCGGCGTTTGCCCGTCGTTCCCGCGAAGGCGGGAACCCATGGACGTTGCCTCTACCCGTCATCCCCGCGAAGGCGGGGACCCAGTGTCGTTGCCCTCAGCCCGTCATTCCCGCGAAGGCGGGAATCCATGGACGTTGCGTCACAGCAACCGGAAGCTCGCCCCGCTGTCCGTGCTTCCCGCGGGATGCCCCTTCGTCTCGATCGAGGCCGGGCTGACGCCATTGACGATCAACTGCACCTTGATCGCCTCGGCGCGCTGCTGCGACAGCGCCAGGTCCTCGCCGGCGCCGGCTGGCCCGGTGATCTCGATCCGCCGCTCGCCGGCGCTGCCCTGGATGGCCTTGGCGGCCTGGCTGAGCACGGCCAGGCTGTCCGGGCTCACCTGGGCGCTGCCGTCGATGAACTGGATCGGGGTCTGGTTCAGGGCTTTGACCACGTCGCCGGCCGATGCGCCGGTCTTGAGCGCCGCCAGCGCCTGAGCGGAGGCGTCAGGGCTGCTGCTGCCCACGCCGCGGAACAGGCCGGTGAGGGTGTAGCCCGGGAACAGTTGTTCGGCGCGGGCGAGCAGGGCGGTGCGGTCGCTGTCCGATGCGTGGCCGCTCAGTTCGATGCGTTGTCCGTCGAAGCCAACGGCGGCGCCGTGCATCGTGAATGCGCTCAGGAACTGCGGCAGGTTCGCCTGCCACGGTGCCGGCCTTGCGGCTGCGTCCACCGCGAGCGTGCCGGTGACTCCGGTCCCGTAGGCCTGGCGGAGCATGGCTTCGATGGCCTTGCGGCTCTCGTCGCTGCCGACGGTGCCGTCATAGCGCACGGTGCCGTTGTTGTTGACCAGATTGAGTCGCGCCTCGAACTGCGCGGCCGGGGGCGCGGCGGGGGTCGCTGCCGTGGCCTGGGTCGAAGGTGCCGGTGTGGCATCGCGGTTGCAGCCGGCGATGGCGATCGCGGCGGCAAGCGTCACCGCGGCGGCGAGTGCCGTGCGCGACGGCGCGGGAAGGAGGGGTACTGCAGTCATGCGGACTGGCTTCATGGGCGCTCCGGGAGCATGTCGTCACGAAAGGGAGGGCCCGGCGAACCGGGCCCTCGTCAGTGTCATCTCAGTGCTTACTTGTGCGAGACGTACTCGATCTCGACCGGGTCCGCGCACTCCTGCGTACCGTTGTTGCACAGCTTGTAGCTCATGGTGCCGCTGCCGATGATGCGGAACGTATCGGTGGCTGCACCCTTGTTCTTCACGGTCTTGAGGATGGCGCCGTTGCGGTAGATGTCGATGTTCTTCTTGCCGAAGGTCCAGGTGAGGTCGACGCGCGTGCGATGGTTGCTGAGCGCGGTGGCCTCGGCCTCGACCGCACGCGGCCAGTTGGCGTCGGTGAAGCTGGGATACAGCGACACGCCGGCGGCGGCGGTGAAGCCACGGATCGTCACGTACCACTTGCCGCCCTGCGGTGCCGGGAAGAAGCAGTTCTCGTTGTTGCCCGATGTGAACGGACGGCAGTCATACGCGGTCAGCGTAGGCTCGGCGCCGCGGCGGACGTACATGTCGGCATCGCCGGTGCCGCCGTACATGGCGAACAGCAGATTCGACGCGCCGTTGGGAACCAGCAGCTCGTAGCGGATCGTGCCGTTGGCGGCGACGGTAATGCCGGTGACGGTGACGCCGTTGCTCAGCGGGATGGCCGGCGGCGGCGGCGGCGGCGGCGGGACATCCGGCGGCAAGGGTTCCGTGCCGGCTGCGACGGCCACTGCGTAGCGTGCGTCGATGATGCCCGCACCGCAGTAGTTGTCGTAGCTGCAACCGCCCGCGAATCCGCCGGAGGCATAGGCGGTGTTCTCGAGGATCTTCTTGATCTGTGCCGGGGTCTTCGGCGTCGGCGCGGCGGCCTGCATCAGGGCGATCGTGCCGGACACGTGCGGTGCCGACATCGAGGTGCCCGCATACCAGGCATAGCCTTCGGCTCCCTGGCCCTGCAGGCCCAGGTTGAGCGTGGACAGGATGTTGTCCGCGGCCGGAGCGAAGCCCGATCCACCCGGTGCGGCGACGTCGACGACGGTGCCGTAGTTGGAGAAGTCCGAGATCGTGCCGGTCGGGCCGACCGAGGCGACGGTGATCACGTCGTTGCAGCTTGCCGGCGAGTAGTTGGCGGCATCGTCGGACGAGTTGCCCGCGGATACGACCACCGTCGTGCCGCGACCGACTGCCGCGGTGTAAGCAGCCTGTTCGGCGACCGAGCAGGCGCCACCGCCACCGAGGCTCAGGTTGATCACTTCCGCCGGTGTGGCGTTGGCCGGGACACCGGCCACGGTGCCACCGGACGCCCACGTCACCGCATCGATGATGTCGGACTCGTAACCGCCGCACTTGCCGAGCACGCGTACCGGCTGCACTTTCGCGCCGAACGCCACGCCGGCCACGCCTGCGCCGTTGTTGGTTGCAGCCGCGACCGTGCCGGACACATGCGTGCCGTGCCAGCTGCTGTCCTCGGGGATGCCGAAGATGTTGCACTCGCCGTCGTGCCAGTCGCCCGGATCGTTCGGGTCGGCGTCGCGGCCATCGCCATCGACGCTGACTTCCGGGTCGATGATGAAGTCGTAGCCGGCGACGGTCTGGGTGTTCAACTCCGAATGCGGCGTGATGCCGGTATCGAGCACGGCGACGACCACGCCGGAACCGGTGCTGATGTCCCATGCCGGTTCGACGTTGATGCCACCCGGACCATTCTTGTAGTGCCACTGCTGTGCATACAGCGGGTCGTTGGGCACCATCAGCGGCTTGCGCAGGCGATCGGGTTCGACCGCGAGCACGGCCGGGTCCTTCATCAGCTCGATCATCAGCTTCTTGGTCGCGACCAGGTCGAGCTTGCGATCAGTGCGGATCAGCGAACTGCCGGTCGCCAGCGTGCGCATCGGCGCGATGCCAAGGCCCAGCGCCTTCGCGGCCGTGGCCAGTTGCGCGCCATCGGCGGCGGCGCTGACCCTCTTTGCGTCCGATCTGTAGGTGATGATGAAGCGGTCGTACTGCACCGGCTGCTTCTTGGCCGCCTTCGCCGCTTGCTTGGACACGGTGGAGATCTTGGACGTGTTGACGTTCGGCAGCTTTCCGCCGGAGTTGGCGGCAGGTGCGACGATGAAGGCGGTAGCGATGGCCAGCGCGGTCCACTTCAGGGAACGAGTCTTGCGAGTCATGACAACATCCTTTGTTGGCTGCTCAGGATTTCCCGTCGCCTCCCCCTGGCTACGGGGTTCGTGTCGGCTACATCGGAGCAGATCCGTGTCGCCAGACGGGGGATGTGCCCAAGGCGCAGGCGCTGCCATGCAGCCGTGCGCGGGCACGCGGGATTCGATGGATGAAGTTGCGGCGAGGCGCCGCGGACGTCTGGGCAGACGTGTTACTCGAGTGCACAACGCGGACGTTGCCGGATCCTTCCAGTGACATGCCGGGGGCCCCCGTTTCGTATCGCGGTCAATCCCCTTTGCCGCGTTACAAGCACGCAGCCGCGCGGGACCTCGATGGTGATCGGCCCCCTGTAGCCGCTCACAACGTGAACGTATTCCAAACCATCGGAGAAGTGCAAGCATTCGCGGCGGAAAAGCATGCGCGCGAATGCAAGCAACGCTTGCGCGATCAGTGCGATCAATGATGAATGCGCATCGCAGCAGAGGCGACGTGTCTGCTTCGCGTGAAAGCGCCGCTTATTTCACAACGCTGAACTCGATGCGGCGATTGCGCGCGCGGCCTTCTTCGCTGGCGTTGTCGGCGATCGGTTGATCCTGCCCATGGCCGACGCTTGCCACGCTCGCCGCATCGACACCGTGCTCGACCAATCGTTGTTTCACGGCATCGGCGCGGTCCTGCGAAAGCTTCATGTTGGCGGCCGGATCTCCGCTGTTGTCGGTGTGGCCGCCGATTTCGATGCGCGTGCCTGCCGGCGCCGCCTTGATCGCGGCAGCGGCCTTGGCGAGGATCGCGTCGCTCTGCGCGGAGATGCGCGCACTGTCACTGTCGAAGTGCACGACCATCAGGTTCAGAGCGTGCACCAGGTCGTCGGCGGTGAACTTGCGCGAGATCAGCAGGTCGAGCGCCTGCGTGGCTGCGTCAGCATTGTTCGCTGCCGGTGGCGTGCCGGTGATCGCAGTGCGCTCGCCGTGGCAACCGCGCGGCAGCAGCACTGCTACGAGGATCACTGCACCGATCAACAGCCACGGCAGCCAGCGATGGGCGCCTGAGCGGTGGTGGGCGGGCGCGTGCACGGGCGCTTCGGCGTGCACGGGTGCGGCAGGTGCGGCACCCGTCGCCGCGGCTGCAGCCGCAACGGCGGCGACACCGGTCGGCCCCGGCATCCACTGCCCGAATTCGTCCAGGCCCATGCCGATTCCGCCAAACCAGTGTTCGAGCTTCTGCGACAGCGGGCTGGGCTGCACCGGCAGGTCGCCGTGCTCGCTGAGTTCGTCGATCGCATCGGGCAGCATCGCCGCCGCCGCGCTGCCCACCGTCGCAGCAGGCAGGCCCAGGCGGGTGCCGAAGCTGGAGAGGGTGTCGCTGCCGAGGATGCCTTCTAGCTGGGCGGGGGTGATCGGCTGGTTGGGCCCTGGCCCGAGCCAGGAGTCCATCAACCCACCCAGCCCCTGGTCCCTGAACGACTGGATGAAGCCGGCGGCTCCGCCGTGCCGGGGATTGAAGACCTGCGCCACCAGCAGCCCCATCAGGCGCTTGGCCTGGTCCGGATCCAGGCCGAAGCGGTGGCTCACCTGCTCTAGAATCTGGCTGAACATGGTCCTTCCTCCCGCTCAGGCGCCCCTGGCGGGGGCTACGGGCATCCAGTACCGGGACGCCCGGCCAGTACAGCATGGGCCGCGTTAAGGGGGTGGCAGGCCAGCGCCGGCCCCCCGCGGCTCCGAAAGTGGCCCAGTACTTGCCGTAACCCGCTGAAACCCCTAAAATTCCGCTCCTGTCCGCCCGATTCTGGGTGCGGCAGCGACCAAAATAACTACAGAGGAATCTGGTCATGTACGCAGTAGTAGTCACCGGCGGTAAGCAGTACCGCGTGATGCAGGGCGAAACCCTGCGCGTTGAACTGCTCGATGCCGAAGTCGGCAGCGAGATCAAGCTCGACAACGTCCTGATGCTGGGCGGAAGCGATGGCGTGAAGATCGGCGACGCCCTGAAGGGTGCCACCGTCTCCGCCAAGGTCGTCGGCCACGGCCGCGCCGACAAGGTGCGCATCGTGAAGTTCCGTCGCCGCAAGCACCACCGCAAGCAGATGGGTCACCGTCAGCACTACACCGAAATCGAAATCACCGGCATCGCCGGCTAATAAGGAGAAGCAGCCATGGCACACAAAAAGGGCGTAGGTTCCACCCGTAACGGCCGCGACTCCAACCCGAAGTACCTCGGCGTGAAGATGTACGGCGGCCAGGCCATCGAGGCCGGCAACATCATCGTTCGTCAGCGCGGCACCCAGTTCCACCCGGGTTCCGGCGTCGGCCTCGGCCGCGATCACACCCTGTTCGCGCTGGTCGACGGCAAGGTCGAGTTCGCGACCAAGGGCCCGAAGAAGCGTCGCACCGTCAGCGTCGTCTCCGAGTAATCGGATTCGAAGCTGCAGCGAGGGGCCCCGCTTCGGCGGGGCTTTTCGTTTCTGCGATAAGCTCGCATCCGTTCAACAGCTCCACTACTGAAGTATTCAACGCTCCCATGAAACTCGTCGACGAAGCCGAAATCCAGGTCAGCGCAGGCAACGGCGGCAATGGCTGCGTTGGCTTCCGCCGTGAAAAATTCATCCCGCTTGGCGGTCCCGACGGTGGTGACGGCGGCGCCGGCGGCAGCGTCTGGCTGGTTGCAGACGAAAACCTCAACACCCTGGTCGACTTCCGCCACCAGCGCCAGTTCCGCGCCAAGCGCGGCGAGAACGGCATGGGCCGGCAGATGTACGGCAAGGCCGGCGAAGACCTGATCATCACCGTGCCGGTCGGCACCGTCATCACCAACGTCGGCACCGATGAAGTCATCGGCGACCTGGTCGCCCACGGCGATCGCCTGCTGGTGGCCAAGGGCGGCAGTGGCGGCCTGGGCAACATGCATTTCAAGAGCTCGGTCAACCGCTCGCCGCGCAAGGCGCTGCCGGGCCTGCCGGGCGAGGAGCGCGAGCTCAAGCTCGAGCTCAAGCTGCTGGCCGACGTCGGCCTGCTCGGCTTCCCCAATGCCGGCAAGAGCACGCTGATCCGTGCGGTGTCGGCGGCAACTCCCAAGGTCGCCGACTATCCCTTCACCACGCTGTATCCCAACCTTGGCGTCGTCAGCGTCGAAGCGCATCGCAGCTTCGTCATCGCCGACATCCCGGGCCTGATCGAAGGCGCCGCCGACGGTGCCGGCCTGGGCGCGCAGTTCCTGCGCCACCTGCAGCGCACGCGTCTGCTGCTGCACCTGGTGGACATGGCACCGATGTCGTTCGGCGAGGAAGAGGGCAGCGAGCAGCTGAGCCCGGCCCAGCAGGTGCGCGCGATCGAGCGCGAGCTGGCCAGGCACGACCCTGAGCTGCTCGACAAGCCGCGCTGGCTGGTGCTCAACAAGGCCGACCTGCTGCTGGAAGAAGAGCAGCAGGCCGCAGCCAAGGCGATCATCGACGAGCTCGGCTGGAAGGATCGCTGGTACATGGTCTCGGCGATCGGCCGCGAAGGTACGTTCCCGATCATGCAGGACGTGATGGCCTTCTTCGACCGCCAGCGCGCCGATGCGCTGGAGGCCGCACAGGCAGAAGGCCCGCATGCGCCTTGAGCCCGTCGCACAGGCAACAAAAAACCCGGCATCGGCCGGGTTTTTGTTTTGCGCTGCCGGCGGTGAGGCCGGGCAGGGCGACGAACTTGACTACCGCTTCAGCGCCGGCGTTGCCGGCGCGTCGGCAGGATCACGCAGCCTTGAGCGCCTTGATGCGGGCGTTCAGGCGAGCCTTGTGACGGGCAGCCTTGTTCTTGTGGATGAGACCACGCGAGCTGAAGCGATCGAGGATCGGCTGTGCGACTGCGAAGGCGGTCTCGGCGCCGGCGGCGTCGTTCTCGCCCAGGGCCTTGAGCACCTTCTTCACAGCGGTACGCAGCATCGAACGCTGGCTGGCGTTGCGGGCATTGCGGACGACGGTCTGCTTGGCGCGCTTTTTGGCGGACTTGATGTTTGCCACGGCAAATTCCTGGAAACTGGTAAGAGAAATATGGGATTGCGGAAAATCAGACCGGAAAGTATGGACGATACAATGAGTTGCGTCAACCTCGAAGGGCGGGGCGGGCAGGGCGGTCTGATCGGGCAGGGGGAGCGGGCGTGACGGCACCGAAGATGGTTCGCGGGCTGCTTTCGTTCAGCAGCATGACCATGGTTTCGCGCGTCCTCGGCCTGGTCCGGGACGTGGCGATCAGCCAGACGTTCGGCGCCAACGCCGGGACCGATGCGTTCTGGGTGGCGTTCCGCATCCCGAACTTCATGCGCCGGCTGTTCGCCGAGGGTTCGTTCTCCACCGCCTTCGTGCCGGTGTTCACCGAGGTCAAGGAGACCCGGCCGCATGCCGACCTCAAGGAACTGGTCTCCCGTGTGTCCGGCACCCTGGGCGGGTTCCTGCTGGTCCTGACGGCCCTGGGGCTGATCTTCACCCCGCAGGTGGCGGCGTTGTTCAGCCCCGGCGCGCTCGACGACCCGGGCAAGTTCGGCCTGACCGTCGACCTGCTGCGGATGACCTTCCCCTTCATCCTGTTCGTCTCGCTGACCGCGTTGTCCGGCGGGGCGCTCAACAGCTTCCACCGGTTCGGCTTGCCGGCGTTCACCCCGGTCATCCTCAACCTGTGCATGATCGCCGCCGCGCTGTGGCTGGCGCCGCTGCTGGAAGTGCCGATCCTGGCACTGGGCTGGGCGGTCCTGCTGGGCGGCATCCTGCAGCTGATCTTCCAGTTGCCGGCGCTGCGCAAGCTGGACCTGCTGACGCTGCCGAAGTGGGGCTGGAAACATCCCGATGTGCGCAAGGTAGTCAAGCTGATGGTGCCGACGCTGTTCGGCTCCTCGGTCGCGCAGATCAACCTGCTGCTCGACACGGTGATCGCTTCGCTGCTGTTCGTTGGCTCGCAGTCGTGGCTGTCGCAGGCCGACCGGTTCCTTGAACTGCCGCTGGGTGTGTTCGGTGTCGCACTGGGTACCGTGATCCTGCCGGCGCTGTCGCGCCACCACGTCAAGACCGACCAGGAAGGGTTTTCCAAGGCGCTGGACTGGGGTCTGCGCACGACCTTGCTGATCGCGTTGCCGGCCATGCTGGGACTGATGTTCCTGGCCGAGCCGCTGGTGGCCACGCTATTCCAGCGCGGCAAGTTCACCGCCTTCGATACGCAGATGGCGGCGATGTCGGTGTTCGGCCTGAGCTTCGGCCTGCCGGCGTTCGCCCTCGTCAAGATCGTGCTGCCGGCGTTCTACGCGCGGCAGGACACGCGAACGCCGGTGCGTGCCGGCATCGCGTCGCTGGTCGCGAACATGGTGTTGAACGGCCTCTTCCTCTGGGTCCTGTACCTGATGTGGGTCAAGCCGGAGGTGCGGGCGCAGGGCGTGCTGGCCGCATTGCAGCAGACGCCGGGCCTGCACCTGGCCCTGGGCTTCGCCAGTGCCGCCGCCAGCTACATCAACCTGGCACTGCTGTGGCACTGGCTGCGCAAGTCCGGCGTCTACCAGCACCAGCCCGGCTGGACGCGGTACGTGGTTCGCCTCGTGCTGGCCTGCGCGGCAATGGCGCTGGTGCTGATCCTGGGCCTGCACTGGGTGCCGGCGTTCACGACGATGGGGCAGTGGGCGCGGTTCGGCTACCTGGCCGTGCTGGTCGGTGCCGGTGGCCTGACCTACGTTGCCGTGCTGATCGCGCTGGGCCTGCGCCCGCGCGACCTGCGGCACTGAGCAAATGCGGCAAGGGGAATGGAAATCCCTTGCCGCGGCTATACTTAATGGCAATGAGCAGGCTTTTTCGTGACGTCGAGGGCGGGTCCCGGTGCCCGCACGGCAGTGTGGTCTGCATCGGCGCATTCGACGGCCTGCATCTCGGGCATCAGGCGCTGGTGCGCCACACGGTCGCCCGTGCGCGCGCGCTGGGCGTGGAAGCGGTGGTCCTGAGCTTCGAGCCGCTGCCGCGCGAGTTCTTCGCTCCCGCGTCGCCGCCGCCGCGCCTGCTGCTGACCCACGCCAAGGCCGAGCGCCTGTTCGCGCTCGGCGCCGACCAGGCGGGCCTGCTGCGCTTCGACCGTCGCTTCTGCAGCATGTCGGCCGAAGACTTCGTGCGCACCGTGCTGATGGGGCGGTTGTCGGCGCGCGAAGTCTGGGTCGGGCCGGAGTTCCGTTTCGGCAAGGGCCGCGCCGGCGACATCGCGCTGCTGCAGCGGATGGGCGCCGAGCATGGCTTCAGTGCCGGCGAGATCGAACCGTTCCTGCTCAATGGCGAGCGCGTGTCGAGCACGAAGATCCGCGAAGCCCTGCTCGCCGGCGATTTCGATTCGGCCGCCGAACTGCTCGGCCGGCCCTATGCGATCGACGGCCACGTCGTGCCCGGCAAGCGCCTGGGCCGCACGCTCGGTTTCCCGACCGCCAACCTGCGCTTCGCCGGCAAGACCCCGGCGCTGTCGGGCATCTATGCGACCTGGGTGCACGGCGTCGGCGACACGCCGCGCGCATCGGTGTCGAGCCTGGGCACGCGACCGACCGTGGCCGGCGTGGAGCCTTTGCTCGAAGCACACCTGTTCGACTTCAACGGCGACCTGTACGGCCAGCGCATCGAAGTCGAATTCGTCGCCAAGCTGCGTGATGAACTGAAATTCTCCGATCTGCCGGCATTGACCGCGCAGATGCACCGCGACGCCGAGCAGGCGCGCGCCATCCTTTCGCAAGAAGTTTTCGCCTGAGCGCACGCTGTGACCAATAACGAAACCAACCAGTACAAAGCCACCCTGCATCTGCCGGCGACGGATTTCCCGATGCGCGGCGACCTGCCCAAGCGCGAGCCGGTGACCCTGGCGCGCTGGGAAGGCGAGGGCCTGTACCAGCGAATCCGCGAGAAGGTCGGCAAGCGCGAGCGCAGCTTCGTGCTGCACGACGGTCCGCCGTATGCCAACGGCGCGATCCACCTGGGCCACGCAGTCAACAAGGTACTCAAGGACGTGGTGGTGAAGTCCAAGCTGCTGGCCGGCTTCGACGCGCCGTACGTGCCGGGCTGGGATTGCCACGGCCTGCCGATCGAGCACCAGGTCGAGAAGAAGTTCGGCAAGGTCGGCGACAAGATCGACGCCAGCGAGTTCCGGCAGAAGTGCCGCGAATACGCGGCCGAGCAGATCGACCTGCAGCGCACCGACTTCAAGCGCCTGGGCGTGCTCGGCGACTGGGAGAACCCGTACCGGACGATGGACTTCCGCTACGAGGCCGACATCATCCGTTCGCTGGCGAAGATCGTCGAACGCGGCCACCTGGTGCGCGGTGCCAAGCCGGTGCACTGGTGCTTCGACTGTGGCTCGGCCCTGGCCGAGGCCGAAATCGAATACGCCGACAAGCAGTCCTGGGCCATCGACGTCGCCTACGACGCGCGTGACCCGCAGGCACTGGCGGCGTTGTTCGGCGCCACCGTCGAGGACGGCGTGCGCGTGGCGATGCCGATCTGGACCACCACGCCGTGGACGCTGCCGGCGAGCCTGGCAGTGAGCGTCGGCCCGGACCTCGAATACGTGCTGGTCGAAGGCCCGCGCCTGGCTGACGGCAGCCGCCGCCTGCTGGTGCTGGCCGAAGCGCTGGCCGGCAAGGCGCTGTCGCGCTACGGCATCGAAGACGTGAAGGTGCTCGGCCGCGTCCTCGGCAACGACCTCGACAGCCAGCTGCTGCAGCATCCGTTCTATTCCGATCGCGAGATCCCGATGCTGGTCGGTGACCATGTCTCGGCCGAGGACGGCACCGGCATCGTCCACACCGCGCCGGGCCACGGCCAGGAAGACTATGTGGTCGGCCTCAAGTACGGCCTGCAGGATCGCTACAGCGCCGGCCAGATGAACCCGGTCGACGGCCGCGGCCTGTACCTGCCGTCGACGCCGCCGGCCGACGGCACCACGCTGGCCGGCCTGCACATCTGGAAGGCCGAGCAGCCGATCCTCGATGTGATCGGTGCCAGCGGCCACCTGCTGTTCGCGCATCGCATCACCCACAGCTACCCGCACTGCTGGCGCCACAAGACGCCGGTGGTGTTCCGCGCAACGCCGCAGTGGTTCATCTCGATGGAGCAGGCCGGCCTGCGCCGCGACAGCCTGGCCGAGATCGGCAAGGTCGGCTGGGTGCCGGAGTGGGGCGAGGCGCGCATCTACAACATGATCGAAGGCCGTCCGGACTGGACGATCTCGCGCCAGCGCTACTGGGGCGTGCCGATCGCGCTGTTCTTCCATCGCGAGACCGGCGAGCCGCATCCGCGTTCGCCTGAACTGATGCGGAAGGTTGCCGAGCGCGTCGAGCTCGAAGGCGCCGATGCCTGGTACGCGATGACCGCCGAAGAGCTGCTCGGCAACGAAGCCGCGGACTACGAGAAGGTCACCGACATCCTCGACGTCTGGTTCGACTCCGGCGTCAGCCACGAGTGCGTGCTCGCACAGCGTCCGCAGGACGGCCTGCACAAGCCGGCCGACCTCTACCTGGAAGGCTCCGACCAGCACCGCGGCTGGTTCCACAGCTCGCTGCTGACCGGCGTGGCGATGGACGGCGTCGCCCCGTACCGGCAGGTGCTCACGCACGGCTTCACCGTCGATGCGCAGGGCAAGAAGATGTCCAAGTCGCTGCAGAACACGCTGGCGCCGCAGAAGGTCATCGACCAGATGGGCGCGGACGTGCTGCGCCTGTGGATCGCCTCGACCGACTACCGCAACGAGATGTCGGTGTCCGACGACATCCTCAAGCGCAACGCCGACGTCTACCGCCGCATCCGCAATACCGCGCGCTTCCTGCTGGCCAACCTCAGCGGGTTCGACCCGGCGGTGCACCTGCGTCCGCTCAACGACATGGTCGCGCTCGACCGCTGGATCGTGCACCGCGCGGCCGAGCTGCAGGACCGCATCGCCAGCGCCTACGAGCGCTACGACTTCGCCGAGATCGTGCAGGCGCTGTCGAACTTCTGCAGCGTCGACCTGGGTTCGCTCTACCTCGACGTCACCAAGGATCGCCTCTACACGATGCCGGAAGACTCGCGCGGCCGCCGTTCGGCGCAGAGCGCGATGTACCGCATCGCCGAGGGTTTCGTGCGCTGGATCGCGCCGATCCTGGCCTTCACCGCCGACGAGATGTGGCAGCACCTGCCGAAGGTGACCGATCAGGGGCCGCGCGAGGACAACGTGCTGTTCACCACCTGGTACGACGGCCTGGCCGTGCTCGGCGACGATTCGGTGCTGTCGCCGCAGGACTTCGACCGCCTGCTGGCCCTGCGCGAGGAAGTCAGCAAGACGCTCGAGCCGATGCGCGCTGCCGGTGACATTGGCGCCGCGCTCGAGGCCGAGATTGCGCTGAAGGCCGGCGTTGCCGACCAGAACTGGCTGGCGCAGTTCAGCGACGAATTGCGCTTCCTGTTCATCAGCGGTGACGTCGAAGTCGTCGCCGACGACGGCATCAAGGACATCGCCGTGCTCGCCACGCCGACGACCAAGGCCAAGTGCGTGCGCTGCTGGCAGTACCGCGCCGACATCGGCAGCGATGCCGCCCATCCGGAGCTGTGCGGCCGCTGCGTGGTCAACATCAGCGGCGCTGGCGAAAACCGGGAGTGGTTCTGATGGCGCCGGTTCGTCCCAACGCGTTGCCGTGGCTGCTGCTGTCGGTGGCCGTCATCGTGCTCGACCAGCTCACCAAGTGGTGGGTGCTGACCTCGCTGCCTGAGTACACCGCGATCCCGGTGATCGAAGGCGTCTGGAACTGGTACCGCACCTACAACACAGGCGCGGCGTTCAGCTTCCTCAGTGATGCCGGCGGCTGGCAGAAGTACGTGTTCGTGGTGCTGGCGGTGGCGATCAGCGGCCTGCTCGGCTTGTGGCTGAGGCAGACCCGTCGTAGCGACTGGAAGAGCGCGCTGCCGTACTCCCTGGTGATCGGCGGTGCCCTGGGCAACGTCATCGACCGGCTGCTGCACGGCCACGTCGTCGACTTCATCCAGTGGCACTGGCAGGAGCACTACTGGCCGGCGTTCAACGTTGCCGATTCGGCAATCGTCGTCGGCGCGGTCGGTATCGCCCTCTTTGGCCTGCTGGCACCCAAACCGCAGCCGGCTGCGACCAAGTAGCCCTGCTGCAGCGGAGTACAATGGCGCCATGGATGTCCTGCTAGCCAATCCCCGTGGTTTCTGCGCCGGTGTCGACCGCGCCATCGAGATCGTCAAGCGTGCGATCGAGACGCTCGGCGCGCCCATCTACGTGCGGCATGAAGTGGTGCACAACCGCTTCGTGGTCGACGACCTCAAGCACCGGGGCGCGATCTTCGTCGAGGAACTCGACGAGGTGCCCGACGGCGCCACCGTGATCTTCAGCGCCCACGGCGTGTCCAAGGCCGTGCGCGAGGAAGCGCAGCGGCGCGACCTGAAGGTGTTCGACGCGACCTGCCCGCTGGTGACCAAGGTCCACCTCGAGGTGGCCCGTCACTGCCGCGCCGGCCGCGACGTGGTGCTGATCGGCCACGAAGGCCACCCCGAGGTCGAAGGCACGATGGGGCAGTGGAAGCGCGAGGCCGGCTCGGGAAAGATCTACCTGGTCGAGGACAGCGACGACGTCGCCGCGCTGGAGATCGACCAGCCGCAGAACGTCGCCTACACCACCCAGACCACGCTGTCGGTGGACGACACCCGCAGCGTGATCGAGGCCCTGCGCACCAAGTACCCGGCCATGCAGGGCCCGAAGAACGACGACATCTGCTACGCCACCCAGAACCGCCAGGACGCCGTGCGCGAACTGGCCGCCAAGTGCGACCTGGTGCTGGTGGTCGGCTCGATCAACAGCTCCAACTCCAACCGCCTGCGCGAACTGGCCGAGCGCGAAGGCGTTGCCGCCTACCTGATCGACGGCGCGATCGAGATCAACCCGTCCTGGGTCGAGGGCCGCAAGCGCATCGGCGTGACCGCCGGCGCCTCGGCGCCCGAGGTGCTGGTGCGGGGCGTGATCGAGCGCTTGCGTGAACTGGGCGCCCTGCATGTCAGCGAGCTCGACGGCGAGCCCGAGGACATGGTGTTCGCCCTGCCGAAGGAGCTGAGGTTGCAGCTGGTCGATTGACCAAGGATTGATTGACCAAAAGCGGGCCCAGCGCCTAGAATTCGCGCCTCGCGGAAATTTCCGCAGCCGGCCCGCCTAGACAGAGGGGCCCGGCCGATAGACCCGCCGGAATAGCTCAGTTGGTAGAGCGGCGCATTCGTAATGCGTAGGTCGTAGGTTCGATTCCTATTTCCGGCACCATAAAAAACAAGGGCTTGCAGGGTTTCCCTGTGGGCCCTTTTCTTTTTTGGCGCTTCCGGCATGGCGGGATTCGCGCGCGTGACTGCTGACACGCGTCGGCCACCGGGATACGACATCCTCGCGCTCTATCCACTCAGCCTTCACCGGAGGTCGCTTCTAGTGATCAGTCGTGGACGCACGCATCGAAAGGCAAGACTGTGGACCGTATCCGCAACCTACCCATCACCCGGCGCGACCTGCTCAAGGCGGGCGTGACTTCGGCTTCGGCCATGGCACTTCCCACGTTCGCAGCTGAGGCCAGCGCGGTGGCGCCAGCGGCGCCGCCGGTGGTGCACAAGGTCAAGCTCAGCGTGAACGGCAAGGCGCACGAGCTCGAGCTCGATACGCGCACCACCTTGCTCGACGCGCTGCGCGAGCACCTGCACCTCACCGGCACCAAGAAGGGCTGCGACCACGGCCAGTGCGGTGCCTGCACCGTGATCGTCGACGGCCGCCGCATAAATGCCTGCCTGACGCTGGCGGTGATGCACGACGGCGACCGCATCACCACCATCGAAGGCCTCGGCACGCCCGACAAGCTGCATCCGATGCAGGCGGCCTTCGTCAAACACGATGGTTACCAGTGCGGCTACTGCACGCCCGGGCAGATCTGTTCCGCCGTGGCGATGCTCGACGAGATCAAGGACGGCATTCCCAGCCTGGTCAGCGCGGACCTGACCGCGCGACCGCGCCTGGGCACCGAGGAGATCCGCGAGCGCATGAGCGGCAACATCTGTCGCTGCGGTGCGTACTCCAATATCGTCGATGCCATCACAGAGGTGGCGGGGAGGTCGGCATGAAGGCCTTCGGATACGAGCGCGCGAAGTCGCCCGCCGAGGCCGCAGCCGCTGTCGCGCGCACGCCCGGCGCGAAGTTCATCGCCGGTGGCACGAATCTGCTCGACCTGATGAAGCTCGAGGTCGAAACGCCGAGCCATCTGATCGACGTCAACGGCCTGGCGCTGGACAAGATCGAGAAGGCCCGCGACGGCGGCCTGCGCATCGGTGCGCTGGTCCGCAATACCGACCTCGCCGCCGACGCCCGCGTACGCCGCGACTACGGCGTGCTCTCGCGCGCGCTGTTGGCGGGTGCGTCCGGCCAGCTGCGCAACAAGGCGACCACCGCCGGCAACCTGCTGCAGCGCACGCGGTGCCCGTACTTCTACGACACTAACCAGCCCTGCAACAAACGCCTGCCGGGAAGCGGCTGCGCGGCGCTGGAAGGGTTCAGCCGCCAGCACGCGGTCATCGGCGCCAGCGAGTCCTGCATCGCCACCCATCCCAGCGACATGGCCGTGGCGATGCGCGCGCTCGATGCAACGGTGGAGACCGTTCGCGCCGACGGTTCGACGCGCAGCATGCCTCTCGATGAACTGTATCGGGCACCGGGCACCACGCCGCACCTGGAAACCACGCTGGCCGCGGGCGAGCTGATCACCGCGGTGACACTGCCAGAACCCGTCGGCGGTACGCAGATCTACCGCAAGGTCCGTGATCGCGCGTCCTATGCATTTGCCCTGGTATCGGTCGCGGCGATCGTGCAGCGCGATGGCACCGGTCGCGTCGCCATGGGCGGCGTGGCGCCGCGGCCGTGGCGCGTCGAGGCTGCGGAAGCGGAGTTGCCGCGCGGTGCCAAAGCCGTGACCGATCGCCTGTTCGGCGGTGCACGCACCACCACGCAGAACGAGTTCAAGACGCTGCTTGCCCAGCGCACGTTGAGTGCGGTGCTGGTCGAGGCGAAGGGATGAGACCATGAAATTCGATACCCCCGCCGGCACCAATCCCATCGACCAGCTCAAGGTCGTCGGCCAGCCGCTCGATCGCATCGACGGGCCGCGCAAGACCACGGGCACCGCCACCTACGCGCACGAATGGCATGACGCGTTCCCCACGCCGGCATACGGCTACGTGGTTGGCGCCGGTATCGGCAAGGGCCGGATCGCTTCAATGGACCTCACCGCCGCCGAGCATGCGCCCGGCGTGTTGGCGATAGTCACTGCCGCCAACGCGGGCCCGCTGGCCAAGGGCGATTTCAACACCGCCAGGCTGCTCGGCGGTCCGGACATCCAGCACTACCACCAGGCCGTGGCCGTCGTCGTCGCCGAGACCTTCGAGCAGGCGCGCGCGGCCGCGCAGCTGGTACGCGTGCAGTACAACCGCGGAAGCGGCGCCTACGACCTGCACAAGGCCAAGGCCGGCGCCCAGGTGCCGAAAGAGCCCAAACCCGACAGCGCCGTAGGTGACTTCGACGGTGCCTTCGCCAAGGCGCCGGTGACGCTGGACGAGACGTACACCACGCCCGACCAGTCGCACGCGATGATGGAACCGCACGCGTCGATCGCGGCGTGGGAAGGCGACAAGCTGACCGTGTGGACCGCCAACCAGATGATCAACTGGGGCCGCGGCGACGTCGCCAAGACCCTCGGCATCCCGCGCGAAAACGTGCGCCTGATCTCGCCCTACATCGGCGGCGGTTTCGGCGGCAAGCTGTTCGTGCGCTGCGATGCCGTACTCGCCGCGCTGGGCGCGCGCGCCTGCGGCCGGCCGGTGAAGATCGCGCTGCCGCGGCCGCTGATGGCCAACAACACCACCCATCGCCCGGCCACGATCCAGCGCATCCGCATCGGTGCGACGCGCGATGGCAAGATCACCGCGATCGGGCACGAGAGCTGGTCGGGCGATCTGCCCGGCGGCGGGCCGGAGACGGCGATCCAGCAGACGCGTCTGCTCTACGCCGGTGCGAACCGGATGACGCGCACGCGCCTGGCCGTGCTCGACCTGCCCGAAGGCAACGCCATGCGCGCGCCCGGCGAGGCGCCGGGATTGATGGCGCTCGAGATCGCGATGGACGAAATGGCCGAGAAGCTCGGCCTGGATCCGATCGAGTTCCGCATCCTCAACGACACCCAGGTCGATCCGGAAAACCCCCAGCGTCCGTTCTCGCAGCGCCAGCTCAACGAGTGCCTGCGCCAGGGCGCGCAGCGCTTCGGCTGGAGCGAGCGCGCCAAGGCTCCGGGTGAGAAGCGCGACGGCCGCTGGCTGGTCGGTATCGGCGTGGCGGCCGGGTTCCGCAACAACCTGACGATGAAGTCCGCCGCGCGCGTGCGCCTGGACCGCACTGGCCTGGTCACGGTCGAGACCGACATGACCGACATCGGCACCGGCACCTACACGATCATCGCGCAGACCGCCGCGGAGATGATGGGTGTGCCGATTGATCGCGTGGTGGTGCGTCTGGGCGATTCGTCGTTCCCGGTTTCGGCCGGGTCCGGCGGCCAGTGGGGCGCCAATAGCTCGACGGCCGGCGTCTACGCTGCCTGCCAGAAGCTGCGCGAAACCATCGCGACGAAGCTGGGCTTCAACGCCGACGAGGCGACGTTCGCCGATGGCCGCATCAAGGTCGGCGGGCGCGACATTCCGCTGGCGCAGGCGGGCGAGGGTGGGGATGTGGTGGCCGAGGATGTGATGGAGTTCGGCGACCTCGGCAAGAAATACCAGCAGTCCACATTCGCCGCGCACTTCGCTGAAGTCGGCGTCGATATCGCCACCGGCGAGTCGCGGGTGCGACGCATGCTGGCCGTGTGCGCGGCCGGCCGCATCCTCAACCCGAAGTCGGCGCGCAGCCAGGTGATCGGCGCGATGACGATGGGCATTGGTGCTGCGTTGTCGGAGGAACTGGTCGTCGACAAGCGCCTGGGCTTCTTCGTCAACCACGACCTGGCCGGTTACGAAGTGCCGGTGCATGCGGACGTGCCGCACCAGGAAGTGGTCTTCCTCGACGAGGCCGACCCGATGTCTTCGCCGATGAAGGCCAAGGGTGTGGGCGAGCTCGGAATCTGCGGCGTCAGCGCGGCAATTGCCAACGCCATCCACAACGCCACCGGTATCCGCGTTCGCGAGTACCCGATCACGCTCGACAAGCTGCTGGCGAAGTTGCCCGTGTTGGCGTAATCGCGAAGCGAGTGGTGCGACGGATGGACGCGGCCCCCCGCGATCGGCCTAGAATCGATCGCCAGCGACGCGCAACGTGCGCGCGCCGCGACGAATCCCGGGAACTGCATGACCCGAAGCACCTGGCTGTGGCTGGCCATTGGCCTGACCACGGCGGCGCTGGCCGCCACCTTCATCTTCGCACCGACCCGCGAAGTCGCGATCTTGCCGACCGGACCGGCACCGACCCCGTTCGCGTGGAAGGCCAGGCTCGAACTGCTCGCCGGCGACGGTGTATCGGGCCTGCGCGAGGGAGCCGCGATGCAGGCACGCTTCGCCGATCCCTACGGCATCGCCCACGCCGCTAATGGCTCGGTCTACGTCGCCGACGCAGGCGACAATAATCGCATCCGCAGGATCGCACTCGACGGCTCGGTCACGACCGTGGCCGGATCGGTCGAGGGGTTTGCCGATGGCGCGGGCGGCGCTGCCGCATTCAACACCCCGTCCGGACTGGCGATCGACGCGGTGGGCAACCTCTACGTCGCCGACACCGGCAACCACGCCATCCGCAAGGTGTCGCCGCAAGGCATCGTGACAACCATCGCAGGCAACGGCAGCGCCGGCTTCCGCGATGGTCCGGCGGCACAAGCGCAGTTCAACGGACCCATTGGCGTCGCAGTCGCAAAGGACGGTCGCGTCTATGTCGCCGACACGTACAACGACCGCATCCGCGTGATTGCGCCCGATGGCATGGTCAGAACGCTGGCCGGTGGTGATCGCCCGGGCTACCTGGACGGGTTGGGCGAACAGGCGCGTTTCGACACGCCGACCGGCCTGGCGATCGATGCATTCGGAAGACTCTGGGTTGCCGATACGCGCAACAACGCGGTGCGTCGCGTCAGCCCGCGCGGCGATGTCGATACCGTGCTGCGCGGCGCGCCGGAGGATGCCAATCCCGTCGTGCACCGCCCGCTGAGCCTGGCCATCGCGCACGACGGCGCGGTCTATGTCGCCGAGAACAGTCGTGGCACGGTCCTGCAATACACGCGCGACGGACGCTGGGCAGTGATCACCGGCGCCAGCCAGGACCAGCGCCTGTCGCGCCCGGCCGGCCTGGCGATCGATGGCGACGGTGCGCTGTATGTCGCCGATGCCGCCAGCCATCGCGTGCATCGCATCTTGCCCATCTCCACCGAAGCGACCACGCCGCCCGTGCTGACCGTTGGACCGGCCGCCGATGCGCCCCTGCCGGACACGCAGGGACGCTGGCCGCTGCGTCCGCAGGACGGCTGGCACGAAGTGGTCGGCACGCTGGGTGAGGTGCGCGGCAACTACCAGCATGAGAGCCGCGATCACCTGCATGGCGGCCTCGACATCCGCGGTGACGTCGGCCAGGAAGTGCTCGCCATCGCCGACGGCAAGGTGTCCAGCCCGACCGCGAGCTGGGCCATGGGCCAGCTCGGCGAAGGACTGGAGCTGGACGGCATCGGTTACATCCACATGCGCGTCGGGCGTACCGCGCAGGGCAAGCCGATCGATCCGGAACGTTTCCATGTGCTGTTCGACGAAACCGGAAAGCCCGAACGCATGCGCGTCATGCGCGGCACGAGATTCAAGGCCGGTGATGTGCTCGGCACCATCAATGGCATGGCGCATGTTCACCTGAGCGTGGGCGCACAGGGTTACGAGCGCAACGCGATTGCCCTGGGGTTCCGTGGTTACGCCGACAGCTACCCGCCGCGCATCGACCGGATCGAGCTGTTCGACGCCGCCGCCCAGCAGCCATTGCT
Source organism: Lysobacter sp. GCM10012299 (assembly GCF_042649405.1). Lineage (NCBI taxonomy): Bacteria > Pseudomonadati > Pseudomonadota > Gammaproteobacteria > Lysobacterales > Lysobacteraceae > Lysobacter > Lysobacter sp. GCM10012299. The sequence continues at coordinate 798,525 of NZ_JBHRZC010000001.1, forward strand.
GGAGAAGCAGGACGGCCGCGTGCTGCTGTCGCGTTCCCTGCCTGGCGTGCAGATCGTGGTCGATGCCTGGGACCAGGTCGATCGCAACCTGCCTCGCCGCCGGCTGGGACTGCATGCCCTGGGCTACCAGTGGCTCGATGCAGCTGGCCGGCCATTGCCCGGCTACGAGGCGCCACGCATGAACATCGCCTTCGATCGCATGCCGGCCGATAACGATGCGGTCAAGATCGCCTATGCGCCAGGCAGCGGCATCACCGTCCACGGCAGCGCGATCACACGCTTCCAGTACGTGGTGACCAACACCGTTCGCGATGGCGTGCTGGCCACCGGCCAATGGGACCCGTCGGACTTTGCCGCCGGCGACTACATCCTGAGGATCACGGCCAAGGACTACACGGGCAACGCGGCCAGCGCCGGGCGCGACCTGGCGGTGCGCGTGCAGTAGGTGCGTCGTTGAATCGCAGCTCCGCCGAAGCAAACTGCGGCACGAACCGCAAACCACCGGCGTCGATTGCACTATTCTCGCCCGCTGGAATTCGCGCTTGCGCGCAGGCGCAGCATTCGGGGACGTCGAAATGAGTCTTGTGCTGTACACGGGAACCCGAAACGCCTCGAGCTGGGCATTGCGCGCCTGGCTCGCGTTGCGTGAGCAGGGCATAGCGTTCGAGGAGCGGATCGTCGACATCCGCCGGCCGCAGCGGCATGACAACCTCGCTCGCATCGCGCAGTTCTCGCCACCGGCGGCGGTGCCGGTGCTGGTCGACGGCGCACATGTGATCTTCGATTCGCTGGCGATCATGGAATACGCCAGCGAACTGGGCGCCACGCCACTGCTGCCTGCCGACATCCACCAGCGTGCCAGGGCGCGATCCCTGCTGGCCTGGGTCCACAGCGGCCTGTCCGGCATCTGCGCGCGCCTGTCGTTCGAGAGTTCGTTCTATCCAAAGCGGCGGGCGATGACCGCCGACGAAGTCGAACAATCCGATCGTCTTCTCCAGGTGTGGGAGCAGACGTTGACCGACAGCGGCGGACCGTGGCTGTTCGGCGCGCTGTCGCTGGCGGACCTCGCCTTCGTTCCCGTAATCCAGCGCATCATCTCGCATCGGCCGGATTTCGGCGGGTTTCCTCTCGCGCAGGAATGGTGCCTGCGCCTGATGGCACGACCGGCGGTGGCCGAATGGATGGACGACGCCCGCAATTTGCCGGTGGTCGTGTTGGACGACTACCTTCCGTGACTGGAGCATCGATGCATCGAAACCTGTTGATGGCCATCCTGGTGGTGGCCGGTCTGGCCGCGCACGGCCGCCCCGAAGCCGCAGAGGCAGAACGTCCAGCCACGCTGCATGCACTCCTCGATGCGCAGACACAGAGCGCGGTCGTCCACGATCCCGAGCTGCGCAGCCTGCTTGGCATTTCCGGTGACGGCATCGACCTGTCGGCACAGCTGACCGATGTCTCCCTGCCAAGGCGCGAGGAACGCCGCGCGCAGATGCAGGCCAACCTGGATGCGATCCGCGCTTGGGACCGCAGCAAGCTCGCCGGGCAGGAGAGGTGGAACTACGACCTGGCCACGTGGTTCTACACCACCCAGATCGACCTGATGCGCTTCGACTGGGCGCCTGCATGGCTGCCCGTGGGCGCGACCACCTACGCCGTCGACCAGCTCTTCAGCGTGCCGGTGACCCTGCCGCAGTTCCTCGACAACAACCACGCGGTCACTGACGAGGCCAGCGCCCGCAATTACATCGCCCGCCTGGGCGCGGCGGCGACCAAGCTCGACCAGGTGCGTGCGAACTTCGACATGCAGGCACGGCACGGCGTGGTGCCGCCGCAGATCGCGCTGGAAGGCGCGGCGACGCAGATCCGCGCACTGCTGAAGCCGGCGCCGGCCGAGAGCGTGTTCGTGCAATCGCTGCGCCGCAAGCTCGGCAAGGTCGCTTCGATCTCGCCGCAACAGCGCGACGCGCTGCTTGCGCAGGCCGCCAGTGCGGTCGCCGACCAGACCAACCCGGCCTACGCCCGCCTGCTGGCACGCCTGGACGAAGTGATCGCGACCCATCCTGGCAATCGCGGCGTCTGGGCACTCCCCGACGGCAAGGCCTTCTACGACGCGGCACTGCGCTGGAACACCAGCACCGACCTGGACGCGGACGCGATCCACCGGATCGGCCTGGCGGAAGTGGCACGGATCGACAAGGAGATGGATGCCTTGCTCGTCCGGCAGGGGCTGAAGAATGGAACCGTGGGCGAGCGCATGCAGGCGCTCAACAAGGACCCGCGCTTCCTCTATGCCGACTCCGACGCCGGGCGCGCAGAACTGGTCGCGGACATCCGTCGTTCGCTCGACAAACTGCAACCGCAGATACCGCAGTACTTCGGCCGCGTGCCGACGCAGCCGCTGGAAGTGCGCACCGTTCCGGTGCAGGCGCAGGCGACCGCACCGGGCGGTTATTACGTGCCGCCGGCGATGGATGGCTCACGCCCGGGCGTGTTCTTCATCAACCTCGGCGACATGGCCGTCAACACGCGCTTCAGCCTGCCGACGCTGACTTACCACGAAGGCTCGCCCGGTCATCACTTCCAGCTCTCGCTCGGCCAGACGCTGACCGGCCTGCCGCTGCTGCGCCGCAGCCTCAACCCCAGCGCCTTCAGCGAAGGCTGGGCCCTGTACGCCGAGCAGCTGGCCGCGGAGATGGGCCTGTACAAGGATGATCCGTGGGGCGACCTGGGTCGCCTGCGCGCGGAGATGTTCCGTTCGGTGCGGCTGGTCGTGGACACCGGACTGCACCGCAAGCGCTGGACGCCCGAGCAGGCCATCGACTACATGCGGTCGAAAACCGGCATGACCGAGGCCGAGGTGCGCATCGAGGTGTACCGCTACCTGGTCCAGCCGGGGCAGGCCAGCTCCTACAAGATGGGGCACCTGAAGATGGTCGAGCTGCGCCAGCGCGCGCAGCAGCGGCTTGGCAAGCGCTTCGACATCCGCGCCTTCCACGACCTGGTGCTGGGCAACGGCGCGCTGCCGCTGGCGGTGCTCGAGAAGGCGGTGGACGAGTGGGTGGCTACCGTTGCGGCAGCTGACCCGCCTGTGAACACCGCGTCGGAATGAACGTTTCATCAATCGGAAATCTCGATTTCACGAATTGTTACTACTGCGCTCGCCACCATGCCGCCTGTTTTTCCGGAAGAGGCGTCGACAAGGTGTTGACCATGCGGATGGATGTTTTCGTGGTGGGGAAGGACGACGGCTATGTAGTGGCGCCCAGCGGCGCGCCGTTGCCCGACGATGAGATGGCCGTGCTGGGCGAGGTCAGCTTCGGCTGGACCCTCGACAGCGAGATGGCCGCGCCGCGCCTGGACTGGCAGGGCATCGCCAAGGACATCGACGCGCGCGGCTACAGCATCGTGCCGCAGGGCGACGTGGTTGGCCTGTTGGGCGCGCCACAGCAGGAGCTGAGCGCGCTATACCCGGAGTACCACCTTCGCTTTGCGGCCTGACTTGAAAGCCCCTCTCCCGCTTGGCGGGAGAGGGGTTGGGGTGAGGGCAGTCTCGCCTGACGCGACGCTGCCCCGTACAGTGGCGGCATAACTCCTTCGCGTCGCCGCCATGCCCAAGCCCGCTGCAAAACCTGCCTCCAAGTCCCGCACCGCCTACGTCTGCTCCGAATGCGGTGCTGACTTCACCAAGTGGCAGGGGCAGTGCGGTGAATGCGGTGGCTGGAACACGCTGAGCGAGTTCGTCGTCGAACCGGCCGCCAAGGCCGGCGCCAGCGTCGCCGCCAGCCGTCGCAGCAGCTGGGCCGGGCGCGCCGACGCGCCGGCGGTGACCGCGCTCAGCGAGGTCCGCCACAGCGAGGAAGATCGCGTCAGCACCGGCATCGGCGAGTTCGACCGCGTGCTGGGTGGCGGCCTCGTGCACGGTTCGGTGGTGCTGGTCGGTGGCGACCCGGGCATCGGAAAATCGACGCTGCTGTTGCAGGCCATCAGCAAGATGGCGGGCAGCCTGCCGGGGCTCTATGTCACCGGTGAGGAATCGCTGGCGCAGATCGCCGGCCGCGCCGCGCGCCTGGGCGTGCCGGTCGAAGGCGTGCACGCGCTGGCCGAGACCGGGGTCGAACGCGTGCTTGAGCATGCGGCGAAGATGCGCCCGGGCCTGATCATCGCCGACTCGATACAGACCCTGTGGACCGAGGAGCTCAGCGCGGCGCCCGGCTCGGTCAGCCAGGTGCGCGAGAGCGCCGCGCGACTGGTGCGTTATGCCAAGGAGACCGGCACTGCAGTATTCCTGGTCGGCCACGTCACCAAGGAGGGCGGCATCGCCGGCCCGCGCGTGCTCGAACATATGGTCGACGCGGTGCTGTATTTCGAAGGCGAGAGCGGCAGCCGCTTCCGCGTGCTGCGCGCCTTCAAGAACCGCTTCGGCGCGGTCAACGAGCTGGGCGTGTTCGTGATGGGCGACAAGGGCTTGCGCGAAGTGCCCAACCCGTCGGCGATCTTCCTGTCCGGCAGCCACAGCCCGCAGCCGGGCAGCTGCGTGATGGTCACGCGCGAAGGAACACGTCCGCTGCTGGTGGAAGTGCAGGCGCTGGTGGATGCCTCGCCGCTGTCCAACCCGCGCCGTGTCGCGGTAGGCATGGAGGGCAATCGCCTGGCGATGCTGCTGGCGGTGCTGCACCGCCACGGCGGCGTCGGCGTCGGCGACCAGGACGTGTTCGTCAATGTCGTCGGCGGCATCCGGGTGCAGGAGACCGCGGCCGACTTGCCGGTGCTGTTGGCCGTGCTGTCGTCGCTGCGCGACCGGCCGCTGGCCGAGCAGACCGTGGCCTTCGGTGAGGTTGGCCTGTCAGGCGAGATCCGGCCGGTGCCCAATGGCGAGGAGCGCCTCAAGGAAGCCGCCACGCACGGCTTCAAGCGTGCGATCGTGCCGAAGTCGAACGCACCCAAGAGCGGGCGTGTTGGCGAGATGGAAGTGATCGCGGTGGAACGCCTGGCGGACGCGCTCGAACAGGCCTGATCCAGCCGTCATCCCGGCGAAAGCCGGGACCCATTTTGATCTTGACTCCAACGTCCATGGGTTCCCGCCTTCGCGGGAATGACGGGCTCGCACTAAACCGCGAACACCACGGTGCGATGCCCATTGAGCAGGATGCGATCGTCCAGCCAGTAGCGCAGGGCCTGGGCCAGTACGCGGCGCTCGATGTCGCGGCCGATGCGGATCAGGTCCTGCGGCGTGTCGTGGTGGCTGACCCGCTGCGTGTCCTGCTCGATGATCGGGCCTTCGTCGAGGTCGGCGGTGATGAAGTGCGCGGTCGCGCCGATCAGCTTGACCCCGCGCGCATGCGCCGCATGGTACGGACGCGCGCCCTTGAAGCCGGGCAGGAACGAGTGGTGGATGTTGATGCAGCGTCCGGCCAGGCGTGTCGCCAGTGATTCCGACAGCACCTGCATGTAGCGTGCGAGCACGACCAGTTCGGTGCCGCTGCGCTCGATCAAGGCCAGCAGCTGCGCTTCCTGCTCTTCCTTGCGGCCCTTGCTGACCGGCAGGTAGTGGAACGGAATCCCGTCCAGGTCGAGGTGCGGGTAGGTCTCGCGCGGGTGGTTGGAGACCACGCCGGTGATCTCCATCGGCAGCTCGCCGATGCGCCAGCGGTACAGCACGTCGGCCAGGCAGTGGTCGAACTTCGAGGCCAGCAGCATCACGCGCCGGGGCACGTCGCGGTCGCGCAGCGACCAGCGCATGCCGAAGCCCTCGGCCAGGGTCGCGAAGGTGTCGCTCAGCGCATCTATCGCGCCGGCCTCCAGCGCGAAAACCGTGCGCATGAAGAAGCGATCGGTTTCCAGGTCGTTGTACTGCTGAGCATCGAGGATGTTGCCCTCGAAGCGCAGCAGGTGCCCGGTCACGGCGTTGACGATGCCGGGGCGGTCGGGGCAGGAGAGGGTGAGGACGTAGTGGGAGGGCATCTGCGGGCCGCGAGGGAGGTCTACGCGATACAACGCGATTCGCGCTGCATTGCGGGCAACCTCGCCCCAGTGCCCGTCAGTGCCCGCCCGCCGCTGCCGCGCCGCCGCCCATCTTCGCCGCGAACGGCGGCTTGGCGAACCAGACGAATATGATCACGACGAGGAACAGGATGCCCAGCAGGTGGAAGATCTCGTTGAAGCCGATCTGCACCGCCTGCTGCGAGATCATCTGGTTCAGTGCCATCGCGCCCTTTTGTGGATCGCCCTGGCCCAGTGCTGTCACCGTCTGCTGCATCGCCGGGTCATAGGCACTGATGCTTTCGGTCAGGCGCGCGTGGTGCACCGTGCTGCGCTGGTTCCAGGCCCAGGTGGTCAGCGAGGCGGCGAAACTGCCGCCCAGCGTGCGCACGAAGGTGGCCAGGCCGGAGCCGGCCGCGATCTCGTGCGGCTCCAGGTCCGACAGCAGGATCGTCAGCACCGGCATGAAGAACAGCGCCACGCCCAGGCCCTGCCACAGCTGCACCTCGGCCACCCGCTCGAAGTTCACATCGAGGTTGAAACCGGCGCGTATGAAGCTGGTGCCGGCCATCACGATGAAGGCGAACGTGGCCAGGATGCGCAGGTCGAACTTCGGCGCGTACTTGCCCACCAGTGGCGTCAACAACACCGGCAGGATGCCGATCGGCGCACTGGCATAACCGGCCCAGATCGGCGTGTAGCCCAGGTTGCGTTGCAACCACAGCGGCACCAGCAGGCCGACGCTGAAGAACGCCGAGTAGGCCATCACCATCGCCAGCGTGCCGCTGGCGAAGTTGCGGTGGCGGAACAGGCGCAGGTTGACGATGGGGTCCTTCTCGGTCAGCTCCCAGATCACGAACACGACCAGCGCGACCGCCGCGACAATCGCCAGCCACACGATCTTGGTCGAGTTGAACCAGTCTTCGTCGTTGCCCAGGTCGAGCATGATCTGCAGCGCGCCGACGCCGAGCACCAGCATCGCCAGGCCCATGTAGTCCATCTTCGGCTTCTCGTGGCGCTCCGGCCGGCCCTTGAGCTGGCGGCCAACGACGATGCTGGAGAAGATGCCGATGGGAATGTTGATGAAGAAGATCCATTCCCAGCTGTAGTTGTCGGTGATCCAGCCGCCGAGGATCGGGCCTGCAATCGGCGCAACCACGGTCACCATCGCCAGCAGCGCGATGGCCTGGCCGCGTTTGTGCGGTGGATAGATCGAGATCAGCAGTGCCTGCGTCACCGGGTACATCGGGCCGGCGACGAAGCCCTGCAGCGCACGCGCCGCGACCAGCAGGCCCATGCTGTTGGCCAGGCCGCACAGCAGCGACGCGATCACGAACGCCAGCGTCGCCCAGGTGAACAGCGTGCGCTCGCCGAAGCGGCGGGTCATGAAGCCCGTCAGCGGCAGCGCGATGGCGTTGCTGACCGCGAACGAGGTGATGACCCACGTCGCCTGGTTGGCGCTGGCGCCGAGGTTGCCGGAGATGGTCGGCAGCGAGACGTTGGCGATCGTGGTGTCGAGCACCTGCATGAACGACGCCAGGGCGAGGCCAATGGTCGTCAACGCCATGTTGGGTGGGCGGAAGGCCGCCGCCGCGGGGGCGGACGGCGGCGTCACCGGCAAGCCGGCGTTTTCTTCCTGTTGCGCAATAGTGGACATGGCGAGCTCAGGCCGCTCAGTTGTGGGCCGCGGTCGGCAGGTTCTGCTGGATGACCTTGCCGATCAGCGCGTTGGCGTCGTTGAGCTGCTGCTCGTAGGCGGCCGTGGTGAACAGCGTCTTGTCGCCCTTGCGTGCATCGGCCAGGACGGCGCCGTCCTGGTCGCGGACGGTGACGTCGACATGCATGCTCAGGCCCAGGCGCAGCGGGTGCTCGGCGAGCTGGCGCGGTTCGATCTCGATGCGCACCGGAACGCGCTGCACGATCTTGATCCAGTTGCCGCTGGCGTTCTGCGCCGGCAGCAGCGAGAACGCACTGCCGGTGCCCATGCCGAGGCTGGCGACCTTGCCGTCGTACTCGACGCCGCTGCCGTACAGATCCGCGTGCACCTTGACCGGCTGGCCGATGCGCATGCGCGAGAGCTGGGTTTCCTTGAAGTTGGCTTCGACCCAGATCTGCTCCAGCGGCACGATCGTCATCAGCGTAGTACCCGGCTGCACGCGCTGGCCGAGCTGGACCTGGCGCTTGGCGACATAGCCCGACACCGGCGCGACAATCGCGGTGCGCTGCAGATTGAGGTACGCCTGGCGCAGCTGCGAGGCCGCCGCTTCGACCTGCGGCTGGCTGCTGACCGTGGTCGAGTCGACCAGGGCGCGGTTGCGCGACAGGTTGCCGTTGATCGAGCGCAGGCCGGCTTCGAGCACGGCCAGTTCGTTGCGGGCGTGGGCGAGTTCTTCGGCCGACACCGCACCGTTGCCGACCAGGCCTTCGCGACGCTTGAGGTCGGCGCGTGCACGGTCGACCGAAGCCTGGCGCGCGGCCAGGTCAGCAGCACCGGCATCGACCGCGCTGTACAGGCCGCGCACCTGGCGCACGGTGTTGGCGAGGTTGGCGACAGACTGGTCGAAGGCGACGCGCGCGTCGTTTGGATCCAGGTGCACCAGCGCCTGGCCGGCGACCACCTTCATGCCGTCGTCGGCGTCTATGCCGACCACCGTGCCCATGGTCTGCGGCACGATGCTGACGACATTGCCCTGCGCGTACGCATCGTCGGTGTCTTCGTGCCAGCGTGCGACGAGCAGGTAATACAGCGACCACGACACACCGGCCACGGCGACGACGGCGAGGAGGATCAGCAGTGCGCGCTTGCGCTTGCCGTTGGACGGCGCCACTGCGCCCTTGGGTGCGTTGGGATTGGGTTCGGTGGTCATGGCGAGGGGGCCTTCGCGGAATCGTTATTAGGGGCAGCGTTGTTAAGGGCAGTGCCGGTTTCAGAACCGGGGGCAGTCAAGGCGAGACCGCCGCCGAGGGCGCGGTCCAGGTCGATCGATGCGGCCAGGCGCTGCGCGCGCAGCACGGTCAGGATGCGGTCGGCTTCGAGCAGCGGACGCTGCGCGGCCAGTACGTCCAGCTGCGTGCCGAGCCCGGCGCGATAGCGCGAAGTCGCGATCTGCCATGCGTCCTGCGCGGCATCTCGCGCCTGCGTGGCCGAGACGATCTGGCCGTCGAGCGAACGCGCGGCGTGCAGCGCATCGGCGACTTCGCGCAGCGCACCGACCAGGGTCTGGTTGTAGCTGGCCACGGCGAGGTCGTAATCGGCATCGCTGCGCGCGAGCTGGTTGCGCAGGCGACCGCCGTCGAAGATCGGCAGCGTCAGCGCAGGGCCGCCGCCATAGATCAACGCATCGCTGGAAAACAGGTCGCCAAGATTGCCGGCGGCCACGCCGGCGATCGCAACCAGGTTGACGGTCGGGTAGAACGCCGCCTTGCTGGCCTTGATGCCCTGCTGCGACGCTTCCACGCGCCAGCGCGCGGCGACGACGTCGGGACGATGGCCGAGCAGTTCGCTCGGCACCACCGACGGCACGTTCGGCGAGGCCGCGGTGAGCAAGCCTGGCTGGGCGATGTCGCGACCACGGTCCGGGCCCTTGCCGAGCAGCGCAGCCAGCGCGTTGCGGGTAATTTCGATCTCGTGCTCGCTGGCCTGGATCTGCTGCTGCGCACTGGCCACGGCGCTTTCGGCCTGGCGGATCTGCAACTGGTTGTCGAGGCCGGCGGCGACACGCTGGCGACCCAGGTCGAGCAGCTGCGAAGCACGCGCGTGATCTTCCGTAGCGACATCGTGCGCGGCGAATGCCTGCGCGAGCGCAACGTACGTGCGCGCGATGCTCGACGACAGGGTCAACCGTGCGGCCTGCGCATCGACTTCGGCGGCACGGGCCTGGCCGACGGCCGCTTGCCAGCGCGCACGCTCACCGCCCCACAGGTCGAAGGTGTAGCTGAAGCTGAGGTTGAGCACCTCGACACCCTGGTAGCTGCCACCAATCGGCGGCGGCGCGAGCGTCTCGGGCAACTGCACGCCCGAATACTGCGCGGCGGCGCCGACGGTCGGCTTGCGCGCGGCATCGGCAAGGCCCGCCTGGGCGACGGCCTGGCGCACGCGCGCATCGGCGGCGTCGAGGCTCGGCGTGCCGGCGAGCGCTTCGGCGATCAGGGCATTGAGCTGGGCGTCGCCGAGCGACGTCCACCAGTCCTGTGCGGGAAATGCTGCATCGGAGGCGGCTGCGCCGGACAGGCTGCGCTGGGCCTGCAGGCTGTCGGCATCCAGCGGCGCTCCCTCGGGGGCGAGACCGCGCGAACTTGCGCAGCCGGCGACGAGGACGGCAACGGCCAATGCGGCGAGCACGGGCTTCAGCCCGCGATGCGGGCGGAGTGCGTAAGAGGTCATTGTCAGGTGTCGGAAAGGGAAAGGTTGTCGCGGACCTGTTCGAGCATCCGCATCAGCAGTTCGCGCTGGGCGTCGTCCATGCCTTCCATTGCGCGCTCACGCACGCGCTGGCCGCACTGGTTGACGTCGAGCCACATGGCCTGGCCAGCGTCGGTCAGGTGGATGTTGATGCCACGCCGGTCCGCCGGGTCGGCCACGCGCGCGACGATGCCGCGCGCCTCGAGCTTGTCGAGCAGGCGCGTCATCGCGCCGGGATTGAGCTCGGCATGACGGGCGAGGTCGGTGACGCCGGCGGGACCAAAGGACAGCAGCTTGAGGGTGATGTACTGGCTGAACGTCAGCTCGTGGCCGGCCTTGGACAGCTCATGCTCCATCCGCCCCCACATGGCGTCGCGGACTTGCCTGAATAGCAGTCCGAGCGTGGACCCGCTGCAGGCGGCGAGGGGTAGCGTTTTCATGGGGCGAAATTTTCTTCGCCCGGGCAATTGTTGTCAATGCAAATATTGTTGCAGCAATGGGATGCCGGGTTCCGCCAGCTGAACAGGGTTCAGGCAGGGCGGCCGAGGACCAGCTCTAGGACGAACTTGCTGCCGAAGAAGGCCAGGACCAGCAGGGCCATGGCCACCAGGGTCCAGCGCACGGCGGTGCCGCCGCGCCAGCCGTAGCGCCAGCGGCCCAGCAGCAGGCCGCCGAAGACGAGCCACGACAGCACGCTCAGGACGGTCTTGTGGACCAGGTGCTGGGCGAACAGGCTCTCGACGAACAGCACCCCGGTCAGCAGGGTCGCGGTGAGCAGGGCGAAGCCGACTGCGATCGTGCGGAACAGCAGCGTCTCCAGCTCCACCAGCGGCGGCAGGGCGCGCAGCCACTGATGGAACTCGCGCCGGCGCAGGGCCCGTTCCTGCAGCCACAGCATCACCGCCAGCAGCGCGGCGATCGCCAGGGTGGCGTAGGCGAGGAGGGCGAACCAGGCATGCAGCTGCAGGCGCCAGTCGAGGCGCTCGGCAATGATGTGGCCGTGGTGCTGGTAGCCAAACAGCGTCAGCGCCGCCAGCGGAAAGACGATCACGCCCAGCGCCGCCATGCGCCCGCCGCCGCCGACCAGTGCGGTCAACGTCGCCATGCCCAGTCCCACCAGCGACAACGCCGCGTAGAAGTGCAGGTCGGCGCCGCCGGCCTGGTGCCACGCCAGCAGATGGGCGAGGCCGTGCAGCAGCACGGCGACCCAGGCGGGCAGCAGCCACAACCGCGACGTCCGCGGCGGTTGCTGGCGCACCCCGCCGACGAGCATGGCGGTGGCCAGCAGATACAGTGCAATGGCGATGAGAACGATTGTCATCGCCGCAGTGTCGCATAGCCGCGAGACGAACCGCAGTGACCGGCGCCGGGTCTTTGATGGGGGCTATACTTCGCGCCCCGCTTTGATCCATTCCGCGTCCGCGCGAGTCCAGGTATCCCCGCATGTTCGAATCCCTGACCCAACGTCTCTCCGGCACCATCGAGCGCCTTCGCGGCCGCGGCCGGCTGACCGAGGAGAACATCCGCGAGTCGCTGCGCGAAGTCCGCATCGCCCTGCTCGAGGCCGACGTGGCCCTGCCGGTCGTGCAGGCCCTGGTCGAGCGCATCAAGGTGCGCGCGGTCGGCCAGGAAGTGCTCAAGTCGCTGACCCCGGGCCAGGCGCTGATCAAGATCGTCCGCGACGAAATGTCGGCAGTGATGGGCTCGGCCGCGTCCGACCTCAACCTCAACGTGCCGGCGCCGGCCGTGATCCTGATGGCCGGCCTGCAGGGCGCGGGCAAGACCACCACGGTGGCCAAGCTCGCCAAGCACCTGAAGGAAAAGCGCAAGAAGAAGGTGATGGTGGTGTCGGCCGACGTCTACCGTCCGGCCGCGATCGAACAGCTCAAGACGCTGGCGCAGCAGGTCGACGTGCTGTTCTTCCCGTCCAGCGCCGACCAGAAGCCCGAAGCGATCGTCAAGGCCGCCATCGACGACGCGCGCAAGTCCTACGTCGACGTGCTGCTGGTCGACACCGCCGGCCGCACCAGCATCGACGAAGCGATGATGGCCGAGATCAAGGCGCTGCACGCCGCGGTCAAGCCGGTGGAAACGCTGTTCGTGGTCGACTCGATGACCGGCCAGGACGCCGCGGTCACGGCCAAGCATTTCGGTGAAGCGCTGCCGCTGACCGGCGTGGTGCTGACCAAGACCGACGGTGACGCCCGTGGCGGCGCGGCGCTGTCGGTGCGCTACATCACCCAGCGCCCGATCAAGTTCATCGGCACCGGCGAGAAGCCCGACGGCCTCGACGTGTTCCACCCGGACCGCATCGCCAGCCGCATCCTCGACATGGGCGACGTGCTGTCGCTGGTCGAGCAGGTCGAGCAGCAGGTCGACAAGGACAAGGCGCAGAAGCTCGCCGAGAAGGTCGCCAAGGGCAAGAAGTTCGACCTCAACGACATGAAGGACCAGCTCGAGCAGATGCAGAACATGGGCGGCATCCACGGCCTCATGGACAAGCTGCCGGGCATGGGCCAGATCCCGGACTCGGTGAAGAGCCAGGTCACCGGCAAGGAAGTGCCGCGCATGGTGGCCATCATCAATTCGATGACCAAGAAGGAGCGCCGCAATCCGGCGTTGCTGAACGGCTCGCGTCGCGCCCGCATCGCCAAGGGTGCCGGCCTGACCCCGGCCGACGTCAACAAGCTGATGAAGCAGTATCAGCAGATGGAAAAGATGATGAGCAAGCTGTCCGGAGGCGGCATGAAGGGCCTGATGCGGGGCATGAAGGGCATGATGGGCGCCCGCGGCGGCATGCCGTTCAGGTAAGTCATTCAGGCACGTGGTCAGGCACGCCCAGGGGCTTTCCTGACCCGGATCAATGGCTTATACTTTTTGGCTTACCTCGCCATTCCGGCGACTGGGCAACACAGGAACTACCGAACCATGGTCAAGATTCGTCTCGCACGCGGCGGCGCCAAGAAGCGTCCGTTCTACCACGTCATCGTCACCGACAGCCGCAACGCCCGTGACGGCCGCAACATCGAGCGCGTCGGCTTCTACAACCCGGTCGCCCAGGGCGCCGAGAAGCGCGTCGAGCTCAACGTCGAGCGCATCGCTCACTGGGTTGGCAACGGCGCGCAGCTGACCGACAAGGTCGCCGTGCTGTACAAGGAAGCGGCCAAGGCCGCGACCGCAGCCTGATCTGCCGGCCGCGCCTGACCGCGCGGCCGATGCTTAGAGCACCTGCATGACTGGCTCCTCCGGGGAGCGCCCAGGGCGCCGCATCCTGCTAGGCAGGGTGTCCGGCGCCTTTGGCATTCGTGGCGAAGCGAAACTCGAGTCCTGGACCGAGCCGCGCGCCGCGATCTTCAACTACCAGCCGTGGATCCTGCGCGACGCGCAGGGCAACGAGCGCGAGCTGCGTGGCGTGCGCGGGAAGCAGCAGGGCAAGTACACCGTTGCCCATTTCCCCGACGTCACCGACCGCGACGCCATCGAGGCGATGCGCGGCACCGAGATCTACGTGCCGCGTTCGGCATTGCCGCCGCCGAGCGAAGGCGAGTACTACTGGGTCGACCTGGAAGGCCTGCGCGTGGTCACTGTCGACGGCGTGTCGCTGGGCGTGGTCTCGCACATCTTCGCCACCGGCGCCAACGACGTCCTGGTCGCGCGTGACGACGAGCGCGAGCGGATGATTCCGTTCGTGGTTCCGCAGTACGTCACGTCCGTGGATTTCGCCAACAACGTGGTCACCGTCGACTGGGACCCCGAGTTCTAGTTCGTGCGCATCGACGTCATCAGCCTGTTCCCCGAGTTCGTCGCCCAGTGCGCCGCGTTTGGCGTGGTCGGGCGTGCGGGCGAGCGTGGCCTGCTGTCGCTGCATGGCTGGAACCCGCGTGACTACGCTGAAGGCAACTATCGCCGGGTCGACGACCGCCCCTGTGGCGGCGGCCCCGGCATGGTCATGCTGATCGACCCGTTGCGGGCGAGCCTGCAGGCTGCGCGCGCGGCCGATCCGGCGCCGGCCAAGGTCGTCTACCTGAGCCCCCAGGGCGTGCCCCTCACCCAGGCCAAGGTCCGTGAGCTGGCCGGCCGCGACCGCCTGATCCTGCTGTGCGGGCGTTACGAGGGCATCGACGAGCGCCTGATCCAGGCCGAGGTCGACGAGGAGATTTCGATCGGCGATTACGTACTGTCCGGCGGCGAGCTGGCCGCGGCGGTGGTCGTCGATGCCGTGGCCAGGCTGCGCGAGGGCGTGCTGGGGGACGCCGAATCGGCGGTCCAGGACAGTTTCGAGGACGGTCTGCTGGACTGCCCGCACTACAGCCGGCCGATCGAGCACGAGCTGGGGTCGGTCCCGGAGGTGCTGCTGTCGGGCAACCACGCCCACATCGCCGCCTGGCGGCGGATGCAGGCGCTGGGACGGACCTGGGAGCGGCGTCCGGACCTGCTGGACGAGGCCAGCCTGTCCAAGGCCGACCGCAAGCTGCTGGCGGCCTACAAGGCCGGGCTGGACGCCAAGTCCTAGCCACACAAGGAAAAAAGCCGTTATAATTCGCGGCTTGCATTAGCGTCACCCCCTTAGTTCCACCCCTAGTTCCGCCCTGCCAGACGCGGGTCCACGTGCACTCGCGCTATAACGAATCAAACAGGCCAAAGCCATGAACAATCCGTCGATCCATACGCTTCTCCAGAATTTCGAAGCCGAGCAGATCCAGCGTCAGCTGCCCGACTTCAGCCAGGGCGACACCATCGTCGTCAACGTCAAGGTCAAGGAAGGCAACCGCGAGCGCGTCCAGGCCTATGAAGGCGTGGTCATCGCGATCAAGAACGCCGGCCTGAACTCGTCGTTCACCGTCCGCAAGATCTCGCACGGCTTCGGCGTCGAGCGCGTCTTCCAGACCCACAGCGCCACGATCGCTTCGGTCGACGTGAAGCGCCGCGGCAAGGTCCGCGCCGGCAAGCTGTACTACCTGCGCGGTCTCAAGGGCAAGAAGGCCCGCATCAAGGAAGATCTCGCGGCGTACGCCAAGTCCGAGTAATCGGGCTCGAGAATCCGCGCAGGCTTCCAGTCTGCCGCGAACTGCAACGGCCGCCCCAGGGCGGCCGTTTGCATTGGTGCCCTCGCAAATGGGCGTACGCTCGCAGTCGCGACCGCTGCGGCCGTGCCCTGGGAGCACACCTTGGCGAGCCTGCTTCGCCAATGCGAATTCCGCTTCTACGAGGAGCTGTGCGACTTCCTCGCACCCGAGCGCAGGAAGCGCAGCTTCGTGCATGCCTTCGATGGCACGCCCACGGTGAAGGACCGCATCGAATCGCTCGGTGTGCCGCACACCGAAGTCGACCTGATCCTGGTCGATGGCGCACCGGTCGGCTTCGCCCATCGCCTGCATGGCGGCGAGCGCGTAGCGGTGTATCCGATGTTCGAGCGGTTCGAACTCGGCGATGCCTGCCGGCTGCGCCCGAAACCCCTGCGCGAACCGCGCTTCGTGCTCGACGTCCACCTGGGGCGGCTGGCGGCCTACCTGCGGCTGCTCGGCTTCGACACGCTCTACCGCAACGACTACGACGACGATGAGCTGCTGGCGATCTCGCGCGCACAGCGGCGCACACTGCTCAGTCGCGACAAGGGATTGCTCAAGCGCTCCGCACTGACGCACGGCGCCTTCCTGCACGCGACCGATCCGCGCCGGCAGCTGCGTGAGGTCTGCGACCGCTTCCAGCTGGACGCGCGCATCGCGCCGTTCACGCGCTGCGCGCGCTGCAATGGACGAGTGGAACTGCTGCACGACGATGCCGCAGACCGGTTGCGCGAGCAGACCGGATGCCGCCACGACTCGATGAGCCAGTGCAGCGCATGCAACCAGGTCTACTGGCCCGGCAGCCACCTCGACCGCCTGCGCCAGCGCCTCGCCGAAGTAGGCGTCACCCCGTAGCCCGGGTAAGCGCAGCGCACCCGGGTTCCACGCGCACGGGGGTCCCGGGTGCGCTGCGCTTACCCGGGCTACGGCTGGTCAGGACTTTTTGGCGTCCTCGGCCAACACCAGGCCGGTGGCGACGTCTTCGTCGGTCTCGGCACTCGGGTCCGCCACCGGCGACGGCGGCGTGGCCGGCACTTCCGCGGGCACTGCGACCTCGTGCGGATCAGGCGCCAGCATCCGTGCCTTGCGCCAGTTGCCCCAGCGGTAATACGACAGCGCCATCAGCATCGAGCAGAACGCACTGACCGGGAAGCTCCACCAGATCGCATCCTCGCCCATCGTCGGCTGCAGCAGGTTCGCGAATGGCACGCGGATGCCCCACAGCGCCAGCGCCAGGATCAGCAGCGGCGGAATGACCGCGCCGGTCGAGCGGACCACGCCAGACACGACGAACGTGACGCCGAAGAACAGGAACGACCACACCGAGATATGGTTGAGGTGGCGCGCGATCTCCAGTGCGCCGCTGCCTTCGGGCAGGAACAGCGCCAGCGTCCAGCGGTCGAGCAGGATCAGCGGCGCGATGATCGCCCCGGTCAGCAGGAAGTTGAACAGCACGCCGGCCTTGGCGGTGGCCGAGACGCGATCCCAGCGGTTCGCACCGACGTTCTGCGCGGCCATCGACGAGCACGCCGCACCAATCGCCATCGCCGGCATCTGCACGTACGTCCACAGCTGCAGCGCCGCGCCGTAGGCGGCCGTGGTGTCGGTGCCGTAGTGGTTGACCATGGTGATCATCGCGATCATGGCCAGCGAGATCAGCACCATCTGCAGCCCCATCGGCACGCCCTTGACCACGAGCGCGCGCAGGATGGTCAGGTCGATCTTGAACATGTGCGCGTCGTGCCGGCCCAGCCACAGCGGATGCTTGCGGTGGCGCAGGTACAGCAGCAGGGCGACCAGGGTGAGCCCCTGCGCCAACAGCGTCGACCAGGCCGAGCCGGCGATGCCGAGCTTCGGGAACGGGCCCAGGCCGAAGATCAGCAGCGGGTTGAAGGCGATGTCGAGCAGCACCGACACCAGCAGGAACCGGAACGGCGTGCGCGAATCGCCGGCACCGCGCAGGGCCGCGGAGATGAAGGCGAACGTGTACAGGATCGGCATCGCCAGGAAGATCACCTGCAGGTAATCCTCGGCGAACTGCAGCGATGCCATCGGCGTGCCCATGGCCGCCAGCAGGTAGCGCGACAGCCAGAAGCCCAGCGCCGCGATCACCACCGACAGGCCGACGAAGAAGGTCGCGCTGGTGCCCATCACGCGCCGCGCCTGGGTGATGTCGCGCGCACCGATCGCCTGGGCGATCAGGATGGTCGCCGCCATGCCGAAGCCGAACACCGACCCGATCAGGAAGAACATGATGTTGTTGGCGTTGGCCGTGGCGGTCAGCGCCTCCTCGCCGAGGAAGCGCCCGACCCAGACCGCGTTCACCGAGCCATTGAGGGACTGCGCGACGTTGCCGGCGAGGATCGGCAGCGCGAACGCCAGCAGGTTGCGGCCGATCGGGCCCTCGGTGAGGTTGTGCTGTCTGGGCGGCATCGCGAGTCCTGCGCAGGTGAGGGCGGCAAGGTAGCACCCGTGGCGCGACGTGGCTGTATGCCTTTGCGCAGGCGCGCCCGGGCCCCGGTTCGGCGATAATGCAGTGGCCGATGCAATGGCCGCGAGGCTGGACAACGCAGTGACCGAACAACCGGTACCGATGCAGGCAGTGCGACTGGACGTGTGGCTGTGGGCCGCGCGCTTCTACAAGACCCGCAGCCTGGCCAAGCAGGCCGTGGAGACCGGCAAGGTCGATGTCGGCGGCCAACGTGCGAAGGCCTCGCGGGTGGTGCGCGTGGGCGACGCGTTGCGCGTGGCGCGCGGCGAGGAAACTTTCGAGATCAGCGTGCTCGCGCTCAGCGACACCCGCGGCCCCGCCAGCACCGCACAGACCCTGTACGCCGAGAGCGAAGCCTCACGCCTCGCGCGCGAGCAGCTGCGCGCCCAGCGCATCGCTGAGCGCAACGGCTACCGCGCCCCGGAGACGAAGCCGGACAAGCGTGCGCGCAAATTGATCCGCGCCCTGGGCGATATCGACGCGCTGTAGGTCGCGACGCACAGCCAAATGAAAAGGGCGCCGATTGGCGCCCTTTTATTTGCACATCAGCCCTTTTTGAGCTTGCTGTGCTTGTAGCCGTAGAGGAAGTAGATCAGGAACCCGACCGCCGTCCAGACCACCATCAGGAACCAGTTGTGCGCCGTCATCGTCGACAGCAGCGCCAGGCAGCTGAGGATGCCGGCGATGCACACGCCCCACGCGAACGGAATGCGGAACGGACGCGGCAGGTCCGGCTGCGTGCGGCGCAGGATCAGCACGCCACCGCAGACCGCCGCGAACGCGATCAGCGTGCCCATCGAGGTCAGCTCACCGAGCACATCGAGCGGGAACAGCGCCGCCAGGATCGCGATGCCGATGCCCGTGATCACCGTGTTGATGTGCGGCGTGCGGTACTCCGGATGGATCTTCGTGAACAGCGGCGGCAGCAGGCCGTCGCGCGCCATGATCATGAAGATGCGCGGCTGCCCGATGATCATCACCAGCACCACCGACGACAGGCCGATCAACGCACCGATCTCGACCACCACGCGCAGCCAGCCCAGCTCCGGATGCGCCGCGACGGCAGTCACCACCGGCTCATCGGTGCCCAGCTGCGCGAACGGCACCAGTCCCGTCATGACTGCGGCCATGGCGATGTAGAGCACCGTGCAGATCGCCAGCGACAGCAGCATGCCGATCGGCAGGTCGCGCTGCGGCTTGTGCGACTCCTGCGCCGCCACCGACACCGCCTCGAAGCCGATGTAGGCGAAGAACACCAGCGCCGCACCGCGCAGCACGCCTTCGAAGCCGTACTTGCCGGGGCCCTCGTTGGCGGGGATGAAGGGATGCCAGTTGGCCGGGTCGATGTACTTCCAGCCGGCGAAGATCACCAGCAGGATCAGGCCGGTCTTGAGCACCACCATCGCCATGTTCATCGCTGACGACTTGCGGATGCCGACGTAGCACAGCCACGTCAGCAGCAGCACGATGCCGGCCGCGGGCAGGTTGGCGATCGCGCCGGTCGGCTTGAGCTGCGCATCCAGCGGCGCACTGACCAACGCCTGTGGCAGGTGTATGCCGAAATGGTCGAGCAGGCTGAGGAAGTAGCCGGTCCAGCTGACCGCCACCGCCGACGCCGACACACCGTATTCAAGTACCAGCATCCAGCCGATGAACCACGCCGCCAGTTCGCCCAGCGTCGCGTAGGTATAGGTATAGGCGCTGCCCGAGACCGGCACCATCGCCGCGAACTCGGCATAGGCCAGCGCGCAGAACGTGCAGCAGATCGCCGCCAGCACGAACGACAGCATGATCGCCGGGCCGGCATGGTCCGCCGCGGCCTGGCCGGTGATGACGAAGATGCCGCCGCCGATCACCGCGCCGATGCCCAGCGCCGTCAGACCCCACGGACCGAGGGTGCGGTGCAGTTCCAGGCCCTGCGCATCGGCATGGCTGGCATGGGGGTGTTTGGTGGCCCAGAGTTGTCCGAACATCAGGCGATTCCCGAACCGGCCGGTGGCCGGAATTGAAAAGTGGCGAAACCTCAATGAACAAGGCCGACGGGGTCTCCGCCGGCCTTGAGTGGTTCAGCGGATCAGCGCTGAGCCTTGCGTACCTTACTGTTGCGATAACCGTAGAAGAAGTAGATCGCCATGCCGATCGCGGTCCAGCCGGTCATCAGGTGCCAATGCTCGGAGAACGGCTGCCAGAACAGGTAAAGGCAGGCGGCCGCGCCGAGCGGGCAGATGATCGCTGCTGCCGGCACGCGGAACGGACGCGGCAGGTCCGGGCGGCTCTTGCGCAGCACCAGCACGCCGATGGAGACGGTGGCGAAGGCGAGCAGGGTGCCCATCGAGACCAGCTCGCCGAGCAGGCCGATCGGCAGGAAGCCGGCCAGCAGGCAGGCGAACACGCCAACGATGATCGTGCCCATGTACGGCGTCTGGAACTTCGGGTGCACCTTGGCAAAGATCGGCGGCATCAGGCCGTCCTTCGCCATCGAGTAGAAGATGCGCGGCTGGCCCATCAGCATCACCAGGATCACCGAGCTCAGGCCGGCGATGGCGCCGATCTCGACGATCAGCTTGAGCCAGCCCAGGGCCGGGTAGGCTTCCAGCGCGGTCGCGACCGGCTTCGGTGTGCTCAGCATGTGGTACGGCAGCAGGCCGGTCAGCACCAGGGCGACGATGATGTAGATGATGGTGCAGATGACCAGCGAACCGAGGATGCCGATTGGCATGTCGCGCTGCGGGTTCTTGGCTTCACCGGCCGCGGTCGAGACCGCATCGAAACCGATGTACGCGAAGAACACCACGGCCGCACCGCGGATGATGCCGGAGACGCCGTATTTGCCCGGGCCTTCATTTTCCGGGATGAACGGCACCCAGTTGTCCGGGTTGATGTAGCTGGCCGCGAAGGCCACGAACATCACGATGACGACGACCTTGATGGCCACGATCACCGAGTTCACTGCCGCCGACTGGGTGATGCCGACGTAGCACAGGCCGCTGAGCGCGGCGACGATGAACACCGCCGGCAGGTTGATCAGGCCGCCGGTGTAGACGATGGAACCGTCGACGACGTTGAGCGGCGCGGCTGCCAGCGAGACCGGCAATGCCATGTGGAAGTATTCGAGGAAGCTGTTGAGGTAGCCCGACCAGCCGACCGCGACGGTCGACGCGGCGAACATGTACTCGAGCACCAGGTTCCAGCCGATGAACCAGGCGACGAACTCGCCCAGCGTGGCGTAGGAGTAGGAGTAGGCGCTGCCGGAGACCGGCATCATCGCTGCGAACTCGGCGTAGCACAGGCCGGCGAGGGCACAGGCGAAGCCGGCGATGATGAAGCTCAGGACGATGGCGGGGCCGGCGTGCTCGGCCGCTGCGTGGCCGGACAACACGAAGATGCCGGCGCCGATGACGGCACCGATACCCAGCATCACCAGTTGGGTGGCGGTCAACGATCGCTTGAGGACCGCCTCGCCTTCCAGGCTGCCTTCGACGGGCTCACCGGCATCGACGTGCCCGGCGGGCGCCACCGGCTTGGTGATGAAGAGGTTTTTGAACATCTGATTCCCCTGAAATGTGATCTGCCACCCATTCAGGCGGCGAGTGAAACGTATGGGCCGTGGGGGGGCGGGCCACCTTAACCCACGCGGGAAAGAAGCGGCAAGCGTGTAACGTCACGTCCCTGCGGTATACGCGGACAGCGCCCGGGGCATGGGTTGCCACGGCCGGGCCACCGCCGGGTTGCCTCAGAACACCAGGTTCACTGCCACCTGGGGCGACACGATCGCCGCGCTGTTGCGGCCATCGAGCGAGACCAGTGCACCGAGGATCACACCGGCGTTGTCGGACCAGTGGTACTCCGCGGCCGGAGCGATCGACACGCGCCAGGACGAGGGCAGGGTGAGGTCGACCGCGCCCAGCCCGTCGTGGCCGCGGACGCGCGTGGTGTCTTCGTACTCATAGACAAGGTCGCTTGCCAGCGCCCAGTGGCGGTTGATGCTGTACTCGACGCCGACATTGGCCGCCACCCCGTCGCCCAGTTCTGCATTGCCCTCGAAACCGGCCCGCGTGCTGTAACCGCTCTGGCCGTGCAGGCCGGCATCGGCGCCGGGCAGCCGCCAGGCAATGCCGGCGCGACCACGCAGGTTGCTGCGCGGGAGGAAGTACGCCTGGCCGTCCAGCGCGAGCGTCGTGGAATCGGTGCCGCTGCCGGTGGTTCCGGGCACGCGTCGCAGTTCGAGGCGGTCATGCTGTCCGGTGGTGACGTTCTGGCGAGCCGAGATCGTCAGCTTCGACCGGTGCTTGCCGCTGCCCTGCGCGAGCAGCCACGACGCCGAGAGTCGGGTGTCGCCGGCCGTGAGGTGCCGCTGCGAGTTCACGCCTCGCGCATAGGCGGCGTTGAGCGTGATGCCCAGCGACAGCCGGTCGGTGGCGCCGTACTGGATCGGAACGGAGAGCTGCCAGTCGTCCGCGGACCCATCGACGTCGCGGCGATGACCCTCACTGTCGTAGTAGCCCACCGTCTGCGTATTGATCAGGTAGGGCTCGATGTTGAGCTCGCCCTTGCCCAGCGGCGGCGAGGAACTCACCAGCGGGCCGGTGAAGCGGACCGGCTCGCTGTCGGCCGGTGTCTGCGCCTGTGCCGCCGTGGTGGCCAGGGCCACCAGGGGCAGCACCGTGGCCAGGAAAGTCCGGACTGCGCGCTTGCGCAGGGGCTGCGACGTCGACTCTTCCATGAGTGTTCCCGTGTGTGTGCATGCGGAGCCTGTCGCACCGCCACGCGGCCACGGAATACGAATCGTCTTAGTTCACGGGTGGAAAAGTTCTCCAACCGCGCGGCGCGCCAACTAAAATGGCGGCATCTCCAGCCGGGCAGATCCGTTGAACATTGACCACACCGCCAGCGACCACGACAGCTCCATGGACTCGCTGCGCGCGGCACTGGCCGCATATGCAGCGCAATGGCCGCAGGAAGCTGAAAGCGCACGCGACTTCGCCGGATTCCTGGCATCGGCGGACACCGTGTTCGAACGGATCCACCTGATCGGTCACTTCACCGCCTCGTCGTGGCTGGTCGACCGCAGCGGAACGCGCGTGCTGCTCACGCATCACCGCAAGCTTGAGCGCTGGCTGCAGCTGGGTGGCCATGCCGATGGCGACCGCGACCTGGCGCGCGTGGCATTGCGTGAAGCGGAGGAGGAATCAGGCTTGACCGGCTTGCAGGTGGAGCCGGAGATGTTCGACCTCGACCGCCACTGGATTCCCGAGCGCGGCGACGTGCCCGGTCACTGGCACTACGACGTGCGTTATGTCGTGCATGCCCGCCAGGGCGAAGACTACGTCGTCAGCGACGAGTCGCACGACCTGGCATGGCGCCGGATCGACGAGATCCTCGCCGACCCGGGCAGCGATGAGTCGATGCAGCGCATGGCGCGCAAGTGGCTGGCCAGGGCGCCCTGACCAGGCACTGCTGGGCATCAGTAAAGGATGCGCACCCGCAGCGTCCCCGGGATGCGCGCCAGTTCGTCGCGAACCAGCGCCGCCTGGGCCTGCGTCGCGGTGACATCGATCACGACGTAGCCGACCTTGGGATGCGTGCGCAGGAACTGGCCGTCGATGTTGACGCCCAGGCGCGAGAACACGTCGTTGACCTGCGACAGCACGCCCGGCACGTTGCGGTGGATGTGCAGCAGGCGCAGGCTGCCGGTGTGCTCGGGCAGGGTCACTTCCGGGAAATTGACCGCCGACAGGGTTGAGCCGTTGTCGCTGTAGCGGATCAGCTTTGCCGCCACTTCCAGGCCGATGTTGTCCTGGGCCTCGAGCGTGCTGCCGCCGATGTGCGGGGTGAGGATGACGTTGTCGAGGCCGACCAGCGGCGAGACGAACGCGTCGGCGTTGCCCTGCGGCTCGACCGGGAACACATCGACCGCGGCGCCGCCGACCTGGCCCGAGGCCAGGCCCGATGCCAGCGCATCGATGTCGACCACGGTGCCGCGCGAGGCGTTGATCAGGTGCGCACCCGGCTTCATCCGCGCCACCTGCGCGGCGCCGAACATGCCCTGCGTCGCGGCCGTCTCCGGCACGTGCAGGGTGACGATGTCGCTGCGCGACAGCAGGTCGTCGAGGCCGGCGGCGGCGCGCGCGTTGCCCAGCGACAGCTTGGTTTCGATGTCGTGGAAGATCACCTGCATGCCCAGTGCTTCGGCGATCACGCCGACCTGGGTGCCGATGTGGCCGTAACCGACGATGCCCAGCGTCTTGCCGCGCACCTCGTGGCTGCCAGCGGCCGACTTCGACCAGCCGCCGCGATGGCACTGCGCATTCTTCTGCGGAATGCCGCGCATCAGCATGATCGCCTCGGCGACCACCAGCTCGGCAACGCTGCGGGTATTGGAGTAGGGCGCGTTGAAGACCGGGATGCCCGCCAGTTCGGCAGTGTCGAGGTCGACCTGGTTGGTGCCGATGCAGAAGCAGCCGATCGCGATCAGGCGGCGCGCGTGCGACAGCACGTCGGCGTCCAGCTGCGTGCGCGAACGGATGCCGATGATGTGTGCGGCGGCGATTTCCTGGCGCAGCAGTTCCGCCGGCAGTGATTTGTCGTAGGTCTGGATCTGCGAGTAACCGGCGTTGCGGAAACTCTCCACCGCGGTCGGGGCGACGCCCTCGAGCAGCAGCACACGGATGTCGGACTTCGGGTACGAGGTCTGCAGGCTCACGACGTGTCGGGTGGTGGGGATGGGGTTTGAATATGTCAGAAATCGGACCGGTTTGCTGCGCTGCATCACTGGCGCCGGGGTGCCACTGCTGGCACGCTACCGGCTGACGCCTTTGTGACCGACTCCTCCATGACCGATCCACTGAAGCGCCTCGCTGCCCGAGCCCCCGGCCTGCGCCTGAGCACCGACCCGGGCGACATGGAGCACTACGGCCGCGACTGGACCCGGCGCTGGACGCCGGCGCCGCTGGCGGTGGCATTGCCATCGTCGGTCGAGGAAGTGCAGATGATCCTGCGCTGGGCCAACGAAGAGGGCATTGCGGTGGTGCCGTCGGGCGGTCGCACCGGGCTTTCGGGTGGCGCGGTCGCGGCCAATGGCGAGCTGGTGCTGAGCCTGGAGCGGATGAACCGCGTGCTCGACTTCAATGCCGTCGACCGCACCCTGACCGTGCAGGCCGGCATCCCGCTGGAAGCCGTGCACAACGCCGCCCGCGAACACGGCCTGGCCTACCCGGTGGACTTCGGTGCGCGCGGCTCGTGTTCGATCGGCGGCAACATCGCCACCAATGCCGGCGGCATCCGCGTGATCCGCTACGGCAACACCCGCGAGTGGATCGCCGGGCTGGCCGTGGTGACCGGCAAGGGCGACCTGCTCGAGCTCAATCGCGCGCTGATCAAGAATTCGAGCGGCTACGACCTGCGCCAGCTGATGATCGGCTCGGAAGGCACGCTCGGCATCTTCGTCGAGGCCACCTTGCGCCTGACCGATCCGCCGCCGCCGACCAACGTGATGCTGCTGGCGCTGCCGTCGTTCGAAGTGCTGATGAAGGTGTTCGCCGCCTTCCGCGAACGGCTGGCGCTGGAGGCGTTCGAGTTCTTCACCGATCGCGCGCTGCACCACGTGCTGGCTCACGGCGCGCAGAAACCGTTCGAAGAGGTTCACCCGTTCTACGTGGTCACCGAGTTCGCGGTCGGCGACGAGCAGCGCGAGGCGGCAGCAATGGCCGCCTTCGAGTTCTGCCTGGAGCAGGGGCTGGTCAGCGATGGCGTGATCAGCCAGAGCGATGCCCAGGCCGCGCAGCTGTGGCGCCTGCGCGAGGGCATCACCGAAAGCCTGGCGCGCTGGCGGCCCTACAAGAACGATGTCTCGGTGCGGATCTCGGCGATGCCCGAGTTCCTCGCCCAGACGCAGGCGCTGCTGGCGCGCGAGTACCCGCAGTTCGACGTGGTCTGGTTCGGCCACATCGGCGACGGCAACCTGCACATCAACGTGCTCAAGCCCGAGGGCATGGAAGACGCGGAGTTCGTCGGCCATTGCGAACAGGTCACCAAGCTGCTGGCGCAGTCGCTGGAGCGGCACGGGGGCAGCATCTCCGCCGAGCACGGCATCGGCCTGGTCAAGAAACTCTACCTGCTGGGCACGCGCAGCGAGGCCGAGGTGGAGATCATGCGCGGCATTCGCCGAGTGCTGGACCCGAACGGCGTTCTCAATCCGGGCAAGCTGTTCGACCCGTAGCGGCAGGCGTCGCGTTGGTTGACGGCCGATCGTGAATATCCGTTATCGCGGTGTGAACGCGGTGCGCTTCAAACGCAGTCACAGCCGGTAATCTTTGCCGGTCCCCTGATTCGCTGAACTCCTGGAGCCGTCGATGAAAACCCCTGCCATCCTGCTTTCCATTGCGCTGCTGGGTGCGGCGCCGGCCGCGTTTGCCTCCAGCTTCGCGGGCACCTCCGCCGGCGGCAGCTCCGCTTCCAGCGCCAGTTCGGACTCTTCGTCCGGCAACGACAAGGTGGTGCTGGCCGCGCGCGATGACGCCGCCAGCTTCGTCGCCAGCGATGGCGCCATCCGTGGCGCCCAGCTCGAAGCCGCGCTGCGCCATCTGCGCGAGCACGTGCCGCAGGCACGCCAGGCCAGCGACATCGAACTGGCAAAGGCCATCCTGGCGCTGTGAACACTGGCTGCGGCCGCGACCGGTGGGTCCGGTTCGCGGCCTGGCCACTGTTGATCCTGGGGCTCTGGGCCGGACAGGCCCGGGCCGCGCTGCAGGTGCAGCTCGACGAAGCGGGCCTCGCCACGCCCGAGATCGTCGCCACCCGGCGACTGTTCGAGCAGGCGCGCACGCACTTGCCCGACGCGATGCAGGCTGCGCTCGATCGGCCGATACGGTTGCGATGGAGCGACGCCCTCGACGCCGGCGTGGCAGGGCATGCGGGTCGCAACGAAATCCTGCTTGATCGCGAGTTGCTGACAGCGATCGCCGCCGGCGATGCCGCCGCACGGCAGCGCACGCTGTCGACCGTGCTGCACGAGCTGGCGCATCTTTACGATCGCGTCGCGCCCGGCGGGCCGATGTCGCGCGATCCGCGCCTGCTCGACCTGGCCGGCTGGCAGGTCCGTGCAACGCGCATCGGCACGCAGCTGGCCGGCCGGCGCGAGAACCGCTTCGTCGACCGCAGCCCGGATCGCTACGAACTGAGCAAGCCGGCGGAGTTCGTCGCGGTCAACCTCGAGTACTTCCTGTTGGACGGCAGCTATGCCTGTCGTCGCCCGGCACTGCATCGATACTTCGCGCAGCGACTGGGCGCGCCACCGGCGGCAGCGGGCGAGGGCGCCCCATGTGCACGTGACTTCGTCTATGCCGACGCCGGAGACGGCGACGCGCAGGCGCTGGCGGCGCTGGATCCGCGGCGCGTCTACGCGGTCGACTACCTGCTGGCCGACAGCAACGACCAGGTGATGAGCCGCTGGGGCCACAGCATGCTGCGGCTGGTCGTTTGTGCGCCCGGGCGGGTGCCCGGGCCGGATTGCCGCCTCGATCTCTCGCATCACCTGGTGCTGTCGTTCCGCGCGTTCGTCGGCGACGTGCAGCTGTCGAGCTGGCGCGGCCTGACCGGCCGCTATCCGTCGCGCCTGTTCGTGCTGCCGCTGACGCAGGTCGTCGACGAGTACACCAAGGTCGAGCTGCGCGGTTTGCGCTCGACGCCGTTGCGCCTCACGCCTGACGAAATCGCCGGCCTGCTGGAACGGTCGGCGCAGCTGCACTGGAGCTACGACGGCCGCTATTACTTCCTCAGCAACAACTGCGCGGTGGAAACCTACAAGCTGTTGCACGACGGCGTGCCGCGCCTGGCCGCCGCCGACCTCGGCAGCATCACGCCCACCGGCGTGCTGCACCGGCTGGAGCGCGCGGGCGTTGCCGACAACAGCGTGTTCGATGATCCGGCCGAGGCACTGCGCCTGGGCTACCACTTCGAGTCGTTGCGCCCGCATTTCCAGCAGCTGTTCGACGTGGCGCGGTTGCAATTGCGGTTACCGCAGGCGCGCGTCGAGGACTGGATGGCGCTGGATCCCGCGCAACGCCGGCCGTGGATCTCGCGCGCCGATCTTCGCAGCGGTGCGGCATTGCTGCTGCTCGAGCAGGCGGCGCAGCGCCGGCAGCGGTTGCAGGTGCAGGAGGCGCTGAAGCGAAAGTACCTTGGCTCGGACGAGCATCCGGCGGAGGTCGCCGTGCTGGAGAGCTTGTTGCAGCAGGGCGCGTATCTTGGCCGACCGGCGCAGCTACTCGAGGGAACCGGTTACGGGTTGCCGCAAGCACGGGAGCGTGAGCAGCTTGCCATCGAGGGCGAACAGCGTCGCGGTCGGCTCAAGCAGTTGCACGCGGACGTGGAAGCTGGCGCTCGCGAGCTGATGACGCCGACGCAGCAGGCGTTGCTCGATGGCATTGCGGCCAATCGCGATCTGCTGGGGCAGCGTTTGCGCGAGTTGCATGCGCAAGAGGGTGGCGTGCGGTTGCCTTGATGCGCGTCGCTCCCCGGGTGCGCTGCGCTTACCCGGGCTACCACCCGTAGCCCGGGTAAGGCCAAAGGCCGCACCCGGGACCCATCACCCCACCCGTAGCCCGGGTAAGGCCAATGGCCGCACCCGGGGCCCATCACCCCACCCGTAGCCCGGGTAAGGCCAATGGCCGCACCCGGGACACGTCACCCCACCCGTCAATCCGCGCGACCGGCAAACTCACCCGTCGTGGTGTTCACCAGCACGCGCTCGCCGTTGCCGATGTATTCCGGAACCATGATCTCGATACCGGTCGACAACTTCGCCGGCTTCGGGCGCTTGGTCGCGGTGCCGCCCTTGAGTTCCGGCGGCGTCTCGATCACCTCGATCGCCACGCTCTGCGGCAGCTGCAGCGCCACCGGTGCGTCATCGATGATCTGCACGTAGCAGCCGGCCAGGTCGGCCACGATGTAGCCGGCGAGGTCGCCGACGACGTCGGCGTCGAGCGTGTACGGGGTGTAGTCCTCGTCATCGAGGAACACGAACGCGTCGCCGTCCTTGTACGAGAACGTCGCCTGGCGGCGGCTGAGCTCGACTTCCTTCACTTCGTCGTCGCCGCCCATGCTGACGTCGAGCTTGGTGCCGCCCGGCACGCTGTACATGGTGAAGCGGAACTTGACGTTGCCGCCGCGGCCCTGCGGCGAGCTGCGTTCGATGTCGCGGATCTGGTAGACGGTGTTGTTGTACTCGACAACGTTACCCTTCTTTACGTCGTAGGCTTTCATGCGTGACCTTTGATTGGTTTACTTCGGCGCCAGGCGCGTGGCGCCGTCGAGACGGATGGTCTCGCCGTTGAGGTAGGTGTTGCCGAGGATGTAGGCGACCAGGTCGGCGAACTCCTCCGGCTTGCCCAGGCGCGACGGGAACGGGATGGACGCGGCCAGCGACTGCTGCACCGAGTCGGGCATGCCGTCGACCATCGGCGTCCAGAAGATGCCGGGCGCAATCGTCATCACGCGGATGCCGAAACGCGACAGTTCGCGCGCCATCGGCAGGGTCATGCCGACCACGCCGCCCTTCGAGGCCGAGTACGCGGCCTGGCCGATCTGGCCTTCATAGGCGGCGACCGACGCGGTGTTGACGATCACGCCACGCTCGCCGTCGATGCCGGCTTCGTTGTGCTGCATCAGTGCGGCCGCGGCTTTGGCGACGTTGAAGCTGCCGACCAGGTTGACCATCACCGTGCCCTGGAACTGCGCCAGCGGCATCGCGCCTTCCTTGCCCAGCACGCGACCGGCGCCGAGGATGCCGGCGCAGTTGATGGTGGCGTTGAGGCCGCCCAGGAATTCGCTGGCGGCGGCGACATTGGCGGCGACGTCGGCTTCGCTGGTGACGTCGGTCTTGAAGTAGCGGGCCTTGTCGGCGCCGAGCGCGGACACGGCAACAGCGCCCTTGTCGTCATTGACATCGAACAGCGCGACCTTGGCGCCATGGGCGACCAGGTGCTGGGCGACGGCAAGGCCGAGGCCGGAAACGCCGCCGGTGACGATGGCGCGGACAGTATCGAGTTGCATGGGAAGGGTCCAGGGACGCGGAAAGACGGGATTTTACCGGACTGCCCCTCTCCCTGGCCGCATGCGCGGTCTGCCCCTCTCCCACAAGGGGAGAGCGGCCTTAACCCTTTCCCATCGCCGCGGTGCGATAGACCAGCCTCAGCTCGTCCGGCATCAGTCCCGGCGCGAACAGGAAGCCCTGGCCGATCCTGACCCCCAGCTGGAGCAGGAAGCGTCGGTGTTCCTCGGTCTCCACGCCCTCGGCGACCAAGGCCAGGCCGAGGCTGCGGGCAATGCCGGCCACGGCCTGGCAGACCGCGACGTCGGACTGGTTGTCCGGCACGCCCTGGACGAACAGCTGACTCAGCTTGAGGCCATGAATGGGCAGGCGACGCAGGTAGTTGAGGGCGCTGTAGCCTTCGCCGAAGTCGTCGATCGTGAGGATCACGCCCATCTCGCGCAGCGCCGCGAACGTGCGCAACGTATCCGGGGCGTCCTCGATCAGCACGCGTTCGGTGAATTCCAGTTCCAGCGCGTCGCCGGGCAGGCCGTACTCCGACAGGGCGGCGCTGACGCTGCTGGCCAGGTCTTCGCCGAGGAACTGCCGGTACGACACGTTCACCGCCACGCGCGGCACGGCCAGTCCGCCTTCCTGCCATTCGCGAAGTTGCCGGCACGCCTCCTGCAGGACCCAGTCGCCGATGCCGACGATGTCGCCGGTGGTTTCGGCGTGGTCGATGAAGCGGTCCGGGCGGATCTCGCCGAGCGAATGATTGCGCCAGCGGATCAGCGCCTCCGCCGCGACCATCGCGCCGGTGGTGAGGTCGACCTGCGGCTGGTAGACGAGGTGGAACTCATCGTTGTTGACCGCACGCCGCAGGTGGGTCTCCAGCTGCAGCCGATGCAACTGCTGCTCGGCCAGTTCCGGCGTGAAAGCCTGCCAGCCATTGCGGCCACGGCGCTTGCTGTCGTACATCGCCACGTCTGCGCTCTGGATCAGCTGCTGCGAGCGCACGCCGTCGAGCGGCGCCTGGGCGATGCCGATGCTGGCGGTGATGCTGAACTCCTCGCCATCGAGGCGGAAGCTGTCGCCGAATATTTCCAGGATGGCATCGGCCAGGCGTTCGGGACGCGTGGGGTCGCTGCCGGTGTCGCAGATGACCAGGAACTCGTCGCCGCCGAAGCGCGCGATCAAGCCTTCGTTGCCGATCGCGCGCTGGATGCGGCGGCCGGCGGAAGCAAGCAGGCGATCGCCGGCGGCATGGCCGAGCACGTCGTTGACGACCTTGAAACGGTCCAGGTCGACATAGAGCACGGCCAGCGTGTCGCGCAGCGGATCGTCGAGACGCGCTTCCAGTTCGGCCAGCACTGCGTCGCGGTTGAGCAGGCCGGTGAGCGGATCGCTGCGTGCCTGCACGCGCAGCGTTTCCTCATCGTGCTTGCGCTCGGTGATGTCCTGCAGCGTGCCTGTCAGGCGCGAGTTGAGCGGGTCAGCGGCATCGGCTTCGCCGATCACGCGCAGCCAGAAGCCGCGCCCGTCGGCGCGATTGCCCTGGACTTCCAACTCGAGTTTGCGACCGAACGAGATCGCCTGGCCCAGCGCCGCACGCACGCGTTCGCGGTCGTGCGGGCGCAGGCAGTTGAGCATGCCTTCGATCGTGACGGGCGCGGGCCGATGGCCCAGGATCCGTTGCGCTTCGTCGGTGAGATAGAGGCGGTCCGGGCCGACTTCCCACTCCCACCCGCCGATGTGCGCCATCGCCTGGGCGCGGTCGAACAGGGTGCTGTCGCGCTTGAGCGTGGTGACATCGGAGAACAGCGACAGCACCTGGTGCGGCTTGTTGCCACCGGGCGGGAACTGCGGCACCGCGGTGACCGTCAGCCACATCAGCTGCTGCCGGGCGCGATGGAACAGGCCGAGCACCGTGCTCTCGCTGATGCGCCCGGTCCTCAGTGCCCGGTGCGAGGGATACTGCTCCGGTGGCAGCTGGCGGCCGCGCTCGTCGACCACCATCCAGTTGTCTTCGCGCAATGCATCGTTGACCGATTCGTCCTCGCCGACGCCGAGGATCTTCATCGCCGCCACGTTGGTGAAGACGATCTGCAGGTCGGCGTCCTGGATCAGGATGCCGCGGTCCATCGCTTCCATCAGCTCGCGATAGCGCAGTTGCCCGCTGAGCCGGCTGCTGAGGTCGCGCGCCACCGCCACCATCGCCCTGCGGCCGTCGTATTCCAGCGGCCCGGTGTGGACCTCGACCGGAAAGCGCGTGCCGTCGCTGCGCATGTTGGTGACTTCGACCATGTAGCTGCCGCCGCGGTTGAGCGTCTCCAGCACCGGCGCCATGTGGTCTTTCGGCAGGTCGGGGTTGATCGTTTCGATCGGCTGGCCGACCAGTTCCTCGCGTGGCCGGCGATACGATTCGAGGCCGGCGCGGTTGAGGTCCAGCACGGTGCCGTCATACGCGATGATGCTGACCGGGTCGGGCAGGGCGTCGAACAAGGCGCGATAGCGATGCCGTTCGCTGTCGGCTTCGGCGCAGGCATCCTGGAGCGCCTGGCGCGCCTGCAGCAGCAGTTCCCTGGTGGCTTCGGGCAGGGCGCGGTCGCGCTTGAGCGCGTCGTCGATGGCCGCCAGCGTGGCCGCCGCATCGGCCGTTGCCGGCGATGTCGGGGGCGAGAACGCTGGCGACTTCGGCGTCATGAGGCCGCTAGCGCCTTGCCGACTCTGCTGCCGGTCTCGCGTCCCAGCAGGGCGGCGAGCCAGCGGCCGGTTTCGGCCAGTGCCGGCAGGTCGACGCCGGTGTCGATGCCGAGGCCGTGCAGCATGTAGACGACATCCTCGGAGGCGACGTTGCCGCTGGCGCCCTTCGCATACGGGCAACCGCCGGTGCCGGACACGGCCGAATCCACCACCGCCACGCCTTCTTCAAGACAGGCGAGGATGTTGGCCAATGCCTGGCCGTAGGTGTCATGGAAGTGCACCGCAAGCGCGCCGATCGGCACTTCCTGCGCCACCGCCAGCAACATCGCCCGCGCCTTGCCGGGCGTGCCGATGCCGATCGTGTCGCCGAGCGAGACTTCGTAGCAGCCCATGTCATGCAGCGCACGCGCCACGCGCACCACGTCGGCCAGCGGGACCTCGCCCTGGTACGGACACCCGAGCACGGTGGAGACGTAACCGCGCACGGCAACGCCATCGACGCGCGCTCGCTCCATCACCGGCGCGAAGCGCTGCAGCGATTCATCGATGCCGGCGTTGATGTTGCGGCGATTGAATTCCTCGGAGGCGGCCGTGAACACCGCGATCTCGTCGACGCCGGCGGCGCGCGCGCGGGCGTAGCCCTGTTCGTTCGGCACCAGCACCGGATAGCGCACGCCAGGACGGCGATGAATGCCGGCCAGCACCTCGGCCGCGTCGGCCAGCTGCGGCACCCACTTGGGGCTGACGAAGCTGGTGGCCTCGATGCTGCGCAGGCCGGTGGCCGAGAGCCGGTCGATCAGTTCGATCTTGTCGGCGGTGGCGACATTCGTCTTCTCGTTCTGCAGGCCGTCGCGCGGCCCGACTTCAACGATGCGGACCGAGGACTTCATGACGCCAGCGCCACCAGTACGGCGTCGGCCTCGACGAAGTCGCCGATGGCCGCACGCACCTCGGCGACCGTGCCGGCGCGCGGTGCCTTCAGGCTCAGCTCCATCTTCATCGCCTCGATCACCATCAGCTCCTGTCCTGCTTCGACTTCGTCACCCGGGGCGGCCTTCACCAGCACCACCCGCCCGGGCATCGGCGCGAGCAACCGGTTGCCGGTGCCGACCGCGCTGCTCCGTTCCGGACGATACATCGGCACCGCCTGAAGACGGAGTCGACGTCCGCCGTCATGGACGACGATCCGCTGCCCGCCGCCGTCCCGCGGCATGTCCGCGGAGGCCGCATCCATAGCCAACGTAAAGCGGCGGCCACGACCGTCAATGCGCAGGCTGAGGGCGTCGCCGGCCTCGCTGCGTGCGCCTTCCACGGTATGGATCCGGTCCGCGTGTTCGATCCGGTAGCTGCCGTTGCTGCCCTGGGCATGCAGCTCCAGGCGGCGCTCGCCCTGCAGGAAGGCCAGGCTGCGGCGGCTGCCGTGGCCCAGGCGCCAGCCGTCGGCGATCGCCCACGGCGACGACGGGTCGGCGGAGACGCCTGCGCGCTCCAGGCTGCTGCGCTCCTGGGCCAGCAGCTGCGCCGTGGCGGCGGCCAGCAGCAGGTCCTGCCCGGTGTCGTCGTTGCCGGCGTCGCTGCCGGGCTGCACGAACTCGTCCAGGTGACGGTCGAGGTAGCCGGTGTCGATGCGGCCCTCGACCACCGCCGGGTGGCGCACCAGCCGCTCGAGGAACTCGATGTTGGACTTCGGCCCGGCGATGTCGCATTGCGCCAGGGCCGCACGCAGGCGGGCGAGGGCGGCGGGTCGATCGCTGTCGTGGACGATGAGCTTGGCGATCATCGGGTCGTAGAAGATCGTGACGGTGTCACCCTCGATCACGCCCGAATCGATGCGAACGTGCGCGTCGGTTGCCGGCAAGCGCAGCCGTTCCAGGCGCCCGGAGCCGGGCAGGAAACCGGCGTCGGGATCTTCGGCATACAACCGCACTTCGATCGCGTGGCCCTGCTGGGCGATCTGGTCCTGCGCCAGCGGCAGTGCTTCGCCGGCGGCGACGCGCAGCTGCCATTCGACCAGGTCGAGTCCGGTGACGAACTCGGTGACCGGGTGCTCGACCTGCAGGCGGGTGTTGATCTCCATGAAATAGAAATCGCCGTCCTGTCCGACGATGAACTCGACGGTGCCGGCGTTGATGTAGTCGATCGCGCGTGCAGCCATCACCGCGGCCGCGCCCATGGCGTCGCGCAGCTGCGCCGTGAGGAATGGCGAGGGCGATTCCTCGAGCACCTTCTGGTAGCGGCGCTGCGCCGAGCACTCGCGCTCGTTGAGGTGGATGGCGTGGCCATGGCTGTCGCCGAACACCTGGATCTCGATATGGCGCGGGCGCTCGACGTAACGCTCCAGCAGCACGCGATCGCGGCCGAAGGCATTGCGCGCTTCGCGCTGGCAGCTTTCGAGGTTGGCGCCAAACTCCGCGCTGTTGCGGACGATGCGCATGCCCTTGCCGCCGCCGCCATGCGCGGCCTTGATCATCAGCGGGTAACCGATCGCATCGGCTTCGCGCTGCAGCACGTCGGGCGACTGGTCCTCGCCGGTATAGCCGGGCACGACCGGTACGCCGGCGGCCTGCATCAGTTCCTTGGCGCCGGCCTTGCTGCCCATCTTGCGCATCGACGCCGCGCGCGGCCCGATGAAGGCCAGCCCCGCCGCTTCGACCGCATCGGCGAAGTCGGCGTTCTCGCTGAGGAAGCCGTAACCGGGATGGATCGCCTGCGCGCCCGACTTCAGCGCGACTTCGAGGATCGCATCGCCACGCAGGTAGCTCTCGGCCGGGCGCGGGCCACCGATCGGCCAGGCCTCATCGGCCAGGCGCACATGCTGCGCGTCGGCATCAGCCTGCGAGTACACCGCGACGGTGGCGATGCCGAGGCGACGACAGGTGCGGATCACGCGGCAGGCAATCTCGCCGCGGTTGGCAATCAGGATCTTGTCGAACAACTTCAAGTACTCCTTGAAAATGCCCGCTCCGTCGGAGAGGGGCGTCAGGACGGGTCGCTGACCCATCCCTCGAATTTCTCGAATGGTTCTTCGTTCGCCTGCTTATTCCGCCCAGCGCGGTTTGCGCTTTTCGAGGAAGGCGCCCAGGCCTTCCTGGCCTTCGGGCGATACTCGCAGACCGGCGATGAGGGCGGCATTGTCCGCGTCGAGGAGGTCGCGGTCGCGGTCGCGTTCGCCGGTGACGCGGCGGACCAGGGCCTTGGCGGTGGCCGAGGCGACGGGGCCGGCCTTCAGCAGCAGGTCGATCTGGCGCTGCACGGCGTGGTCGAGCTCGCCTGCGGGGACGACCTGGTGGACCAGGCCGATCTGCAGCGCGACGTCGGCGGCAAAAATCTCGGCGGTGGCGAACCAGCGCCGGGCCTGGCGCGGGCCGATGGCCTCGATCACGTAGGGCGAGATCACCGCCGGCAGCAGACCCAGCTTGCTCTCGGTCAGGCCGAATTTGGCCTCGGGCGCGGCAATGGCGATGTCGCAGCAGGCCACCAGGCCCACGCCGCCGCCGAACGCCGCGCCGTGCACGCGGGCGATGGTCGGCTTGGGCAACTCGTCGAGGGTGCGCATCAGGCGGGCGAGGGCGAGTGAGTCCTCGCGGTTGGCGTCCTCGCTGGCGGCGGCCATGCCGCGCATCCAGTTGAGGTCGGCCCCGGCCGAGAAAGAGGCGCCTTCACCCTCCAGCACGACCACCCGTACGCTGTCGTCGGCGGCCACCGCTTCCAGTGCCCCGGTCAGCGCGGCGATCACCACCGCGTCGAACGCGTTGTGCAGGTCGGGTCGGTTCAGGCGCAGGCGGGCGACGGCCCCTTCGCGCACGTTCAGCAGGGGATGGGTCATCGGCCTTGGCTTGTTGGACTGTGGCGAATCATAGCCGGTGGCCCGCTGGACCCGTGCGTCCGCGGGCGGTGGTGTAGAATTGAGAACAATTCCCATTTGGCGCCTTGGCCCGTTTCTGCCCCGGGCCGGCTTGCAGGTGAAACTTGAAGCTGTCCGAATTGCCCCATCGCACCGCCGCCACTGTTGAAAGCGTCGACGATCACGCGCCGAACGATTCGATCGCGCGTCGCCTGCGCGAGCTGGGCTTCGTCAACGGCGAGCGTGTCGAGGTCATGGCCGCCGGTCCGGTCTCGGCCGAGCCGCTGCTGGTGCAGATCGGCTTCACCCGTTTCGCTCTGCGCCGAAGCGAGGCCGCGCGCGTGCGCGTGCAGGCCAACGGCAGCGGCAAGCACGTCAACGGCTTTGACGCGGATGGCACGGAAGGAGGCCAGGCATGAGCGCCGCCGAGGCCATACGCGTCGCCCTGGTCGGCAATCCGAACTGCGGCAAGACCGCGCTGTTCAACCAGCTCACCGGTAGCCGGCAGAAGGTCGCCAACTACGCCGGCGTCACGGTCGAGCGCAAGGAAGGTCGCTTCCATGCGCCCTCCGGCCGCCACTACGCCGTGCTCGACCTGCCCGGTGCCTACAGCCTGCACGCCGCCAGCCTCGACGAGGCGGTGACGCGCGACCTGTGCCGCGGTTTCTATCCGGGCGAGCCCGCACCGGACGTGCTGGTGTGCGTGGTCGATGCGACCAACCTGCGCCTGCACCTTCGCTTTGCCCTCGAGGTTCGCGAACTGGGCCGGCCGATGGTGGTCGCGGTCAACATGATGGATGCGGCCAAGCGCCGCGGCATCGACATCGACCTGGCCGTGCTCGAGCGCGAGCTCGGCGTGCCGGTGGTGCCCACCGTCGCCGTGCGCAGCGGCGGCGCGCGCGAACTGGTGGCGATGCTCGACAACGTTACCGACAAGCTGCACGAGCCGCGCGTGCACATGCCCGCCAACCTCGCGGACGATGCCGACGCGCTGCACGCCGAAACCCGGCGCCTGCTCGAGCTGGCCGTGACGATGCCGC
This sequence comes from Lysobacter sp. GCM10012299, assembly GCF_042649405.1. Taxonomy (NCBI): domain Bacteria; kingdom Pseudomonadati; phylum Pseudomonadota; class Gammaproteobacteria; order Lysobacterales; family Lysobacteraceae; genus Lysobacter; species Lysobacter sp. GCM10012299. The sequence continues at coordinate 836,078 of NZ_JBHRZC010000001.1, forward strand.
GACGTACTGCGGAGATCGACGACGCGCTCGACCGCTGGCTGTTGCACCCCGTACTGGGACTCGTGTCGCTGGCCGTGGTGATGTTCCTGATCTTCCAGGCGGTGTATGCCTGGGCGACGCCGCTGATGGACCTGATAGAAGTCGGCACCGCCGCCTTCGGCGATTTCGTCGGGGCGATGCTGCCCGAAGGTCCGCTGCGCAGCCTGCTGGTCGACGGCATCATCGCCGGCCTGGGCAGCGTGATCGTGTTCCTGCCGCAGATCCTGATCCTGTTCGCCTTCATCCTCGCGCTGGAAGAGTCGGGCTACTTGCCGCGCGCGGCGTTCCTGCTCGACCGGATGATGGCGTCGGCGGGCCTTTCCGGCCGTTCGTTCATTCCGCTGCTGTCGAGCTTCGCCTGCGCGGTGCCGGGCATCATGGCCACGCGTTCGATCCAGGACCCGCGCGACCGTCTTGCGACCATCCTGGTGTCGCCGCTGATGACCTGCTCGGCGCGACTGCCGGTGTATGCGCTGCTGATCGGTGCCTTCATTCCGCAGAAGCAGGTGTTCGGCATCCTCAACCAGCAGGGCCTGGTGCTGTTCGGCCTGTATGCGGCCGGCATCCTGAGTGCACTGGCCGTTTCGTGGGTGATGAAGAAGTGGCGCCGCGACAAGAGCGAGCACGCGCTGCTGCTGGAGCTGCCGTCGTACCGCATTCCGCACCCGCGCGACCTGCTGATCGGCCTGTGGGAACGCGCCTGGATCTTCCTGCGTCGCGTCGGCGGCATCATCCTGGCGCTGACCATCCTGTTGTGGTTCCTGCTGTCGTTCCCGGGCGCGCCTGCCGGCGCCACCGGCCCGGCCATCGACTACAGCTTCGCCGGCCGCATTGGGCACGCGATGACGACGGTGTTCGCGCCGCTGGGCTTCAACTGGCAGATCTGCATCGCGCTGATCCCGGGCATGGCCGCGCGCGAAGTCGTGGTGTCGTCGCTGGCCACGGTCTATGCGCTGTCAGCCGCCAATGACGACGCCGCCACGCAGGCACTGACGCCGCTGATCAGCGACGGCTGGTCGCTGGCCACGGCGCTGTCGCTGCTGGTATGGTTCATCTATGCGCCGCAGTGCATCTCGACCCTGGCCACGATCAAGCGCGAGACCAATTCGTGGAAGCAGGTGGGCATCAGCGCCGGCTACCTGTTCGCGCTGGCCTACCTGGCCTCGATGCTGACCTACCAGATCGCCGTGGCGCTGGGAGCAGGGTGAGCATGGACGCCGGCCTGCTCGCGCAGTACCTGGTCATCGCCGTGGCGGTGGTGATCAGTGCGGGCTTCGTGGCGCGTCGGCAGTTTCCGAATGCAGTGCGGCGGTTGCGCATCGCGCTGGCGGTGCCGATGGTGCGCGACGGCAAGCCTGCCTGGTTGCGCGCGCTGGGTCGTCGCATCGCGCCGCCGACGAGCCTGGCCGACGCCAGCTGTGGCGGTTGCGACAACTGTGGGCCGGCGCCACCGCGCAAGCATCATTGACCGTCATCCCCAGTTGACCGTCATCGTCATCCCCGCGAAGGCGGGGATCCATGGACGTTGGCTTCTGGTCGACGGGCAACAGCAAATGGGTCCCGGCGTTCGCCGGGACGACGTGAGTGTGGTGAGAGGGGGCGGGCCTGGGTCCCGGCGTTCGCCGGGACGACGTCAGTGGCGGCCGCGGCCACGTCCGGCTCGATAGCCTTTCACTTCCACCGCTTCGACTTCGAGGGTGAAGGAGCGCTCTTCGCCAGCGAAGAGCGCCCCGACCCCCATGACCTGGCGATCGATCTCGACGCCCTCGTCATTGCGGATGGTCAGCACCACCGAATACTCCAGGGCGTTGTCGCCCGGCGGTGGCTTGATCGTTCCTTCCACGCGCAGCGGCACCGACCGCTGCTTGGCGGACTCCACGGCATCGGGGTCGAAGCGCAGGTGGTGCCGGCAAGACGGACAGACAGTGGCGCTGTCGAGGATCTTCGTCTTGCAGTGCGGGCAGATGCGCGTCGCACCGGGTGTACCGGGGCGAACGGCACTCATGCGGCGGTGCTCGCCTCCGCCTTGCTGAAGTCGGCCTTGTCAGCCTTGTCGGCCTTGCCATTGGCCTTGGCCGCTTCCTTCTCGTCCCAGCCGAACTCGACCTGGCCGCGCATGCGCGCACCGGCCGCAACCGTGACCGTGCCGGCCTTGACGTCGCCGACGACCACGCCGCCTTCGAGCAGTTCGACGCGCGAAGCCGATTCGATATTGCCTTCGAGCTCGCCGGCGATGACGACCTTGCGCGCACGCACGCCGCCGGTGACCTTGGCGCCGACTTCGACCGTCAGGTCGCCTTCGACCTGCACGTCGCCCTTGAAGCGACCGGCGATGCGGATGTGGCCCGCGCCCTGGATCTTGCCTTCGATGGACAGGTCAGCCGCGATCAGCGACTCCTTGCCCTCGCGCTCGACCGGGCGCGGTGCCGGCGCGGCAGCGGGCTTGGGCGCAGCGCTGGAGCCGAACGAAATTTCATTGCGCACGTCCGGCTCCTTGCCCAACGCGGACTCGGGTTGCAGCGGCTGGGTCGGCGGCACGTTCTTGGGGGTGGACGACGGGGGGGAATTGAAGATCGCCATGGGGACTTCCTGATGTTGGGCAGAACACTGCGCAGTGATGGAGTGTAACCAGTCGAGGCTACTGGCCGTACGCCATCATCGGTGTGACGCGCCTCACCCAATCATCACGCTGGCCCAACCGTTTATCTGACGATCACCTGCCTGAATTGGCCTATGCCGCCATCGCGCGAATAATCAGGACATCCGCCTGTATTACATGCGGAACACGCCAAATCGCGTGCGGTCCTCGATCGGCGCATTGAGGCTGGCCGACAGACCCAGGCCGAGCACGCGGCGAGTATCTGCCGGATCGATGATGCCGTCGTCCCAGAGTCGGGCGGTGGCGTAGTAGGGGTTGCCCTGGCTTTCGTACTGGTCGCGGATCGGCGACTTGAACGCCTCTTCCTCTTCGGCGGTCCAGACTTTGCCGGCGGCTTCGATGCCGTCGCGCTTGACCGTGGCCAGCACGCTCGCGGCCTGCTCGCCACCCATCACCGAGATGCGCGCGTTAGGCCACATCCACAGGAAGCGTGCGCCGTAAGAGCGGCCGCACATGGCGTAGTTGCCCGCGCCGAAGCTGCCGCCGATGACGACGGTGAACTTGGGCACGTGCGAGCACGCCACCGCCGTCACCATCTTCGCGCCGTCCTTGGCGATGCCGGCGTTCTCGTACTTGCGGCCGACCATGAAGCCGGTGATGTTCTGCAGGAACACCAGCGGGATGCCGCGCTGGTTGCACAGCTCGATGAAGTGCGCGCCCTTGAGCGCGCTCTCCGCGAACAGGATGCCGTTGTTGGCGACGATGCCGACCGGGTAACCGTGCAGGTGCGCGAAGCCGGTGACCAGGGTCTTGCCGTAGCGCGCCTTGAACTCCTGGAAGTCGCTGCCGTCGACGACGCGGGCGATGACCTCGCGGATGTCGAACGGACGACGCGTGTCCTTGGGCACGATGCCGTACAGCTCGCTGGACGGATACAGCGGCTCGCGCGCCGCCTGCACCGCGACCGGCAGCGTCTTGCGGCGGTTGAACGTGGCGACGATGTCGCGCGCGATCTGCAGCGCGTGGCGGTCGTCCTCGGCGAAATGGTCGGCCACGCCGGAGACGCTGGTGTGCACGTCGGCACCGCCGAGCGTTTCGGCATCGACCACTTCGCCCGTGGCGGCCTTCACCAGCGGCGGGCCGCCGAGGAAGATCGTGCCCTGTTCGCGCACGATGATCGACTCGTCGCACATCGCCGGCACATAGGCACCGCCGGCAGTGCACGAGCCCATGACCACGGCGACCTGCGCGATGTTCTCCGCGCTCAGTCGTGCCTGGTTGTAGAAGATGCGGCCGAAGTGTTCCTTGTCCGGGAATACCTCGTCCTGCAGCGGCAGGAACGCGCCGCCGGAGTCGACCAGGTAGACGCAGGGCAGGTGGTTCTCGCGCGCGATTTCCTGTGCGCGCAGGTGCTTCTTCACCGTCATCGGGAAGTAGGTGCCGCCCTTGACGGTGGCGTCGTTGGCGACGATCACCACTTCCTGTCCCATCACCCGGCCGATGCCGCAGACCATGCCGGCGGCCGGCGCGGCGTCGTCGTACATGCCTTCGGCCGCGAGCGGCGCGATCTCCAGGAACGGCGAACCCGGGTCGAGCAGGGCGGTGATGCGATCACGCGCGAGCAGCTTGCCGCGTTCGGTATGGCGGGCACGCGCCTTGTCGCCACCGCCCTCGGCGGCACGGGCGAGGCGGGCATCGAGTTCATCGACCAGGGCGCGGTGGTAGGCGACGTTGTCCTGGAAATCCTGGGAACGCGGATCGATGTTGGAAGTCAGGGCGGGCATCGATGCAAGGGGTGCGGAAGATTCGGCATGAGACCACAAAGGCGCCAGACCGTCATCCCGCGCACGCCAGGAAAAAGAAAGGCCCGCTTGCGCGGGCCTTTCGAAATCGATGCAGCAAACGTACTGCGCTTACTTCTTCACGTCTTCCGCGGCCTTGTCGGCCTTGTCGGCAACCTTCTCCGCAGCGTCGGCCGTGGCCTGGGCGGCATCGGCGGTGGCAGCGGCGGCGCCGGCAGCGGCGTCGGATGCAGCGGCAGCGGTCTTGTCGGCAGCCTGGTCCACGGCGGCACCGGCCTGGGCGGCAGCGGCGTCAGTGGCGGCGGCAGCGGCTTCGGCGCTTTCGTTGGCGGCGGTGGCGGCAGCGTCAGCGGCGTTCGAAGCGGCATTGGCAGCTTCGGCGGCTTCGGTCTGCGTGGTTTCGGTCTTCTGGCAGGCCGACAGCGCAAGCACGGCGGCGGCCAGGGCTACATAGAGCTTGGTGTTCATGAGTCTCTCCGTTGGGTTGTCCGAGAAGTGCCAGGTAAAAAAATCACCATCAACAAGATCAGGCAACGCCGGCGCTCACTGCGATCCGGCCGGGCCAGTCCGATCATCCAATGACCGGGGTGGAGCTTACTGCGAACCGCGTGATGTGGATCATGTTGCCAGGGGCCCAGTCGCTTCGTGGCCCCTCTACGGAAAAAGCCGCCGGGAATCCCGGCGGCCTTTCCTGTGAGAGCAACACCCGGGCAGTTGCCTGCCCGAAGTGATTACTTCTTCACTTCTTCCTTGGCAGCGTCAGCAGCCTGGGTGGCAGCGTCGGCAGCCTGGGTGGCGGCGTCAGCAGCCTGGCCAGCGGCGTCAGCAGCTGCGTCAGCAGCGGCCGGAGCGGTGGCAGCGGCGGTGGCGTCAGCCGAAGCAGCGGCAGCGTCAGCAGCCTGAGCAGCGGTGTCGGCAGCAGCCTGGGCAGCGTCAGCAGCAGCGGCGTCGCCGGTGGCAGCAGCGGTGTCGGCAGCAGCAGCGGCTTCGGTCGAAGCAGCGGCGGCGTCCGTAGCGGCTTCGTCAGCCTGCTTCTGGTTCGAGCAAGCAGCCAGGGCCAGGCCCATAGCCAGGGCGAGCAGCGCCTTGTTGAAAGTCATGGTTTATATCCTCGTCGTTTAGTTAGGCAACGCGCAGTTGCGCGTCTATAACATGATGACAAGCCGGTGACGCGTGTCAAGCGGCTTGTCCGGTTTTTTTTAAGTAATACGTTTTTAACGTCTTATAGCACTTCTACAGCAATCGCCGTGGCTTCGCCACCGCCAATGCACAGGGAAGCGACGCCGCGCTTGACGCCGCGTGAACGCAGGGCATGCACCAGGGTCACGACCAGGCGGGCGCCGCTGGCTCCGATCGGGTGGCCGAGGGCGACCGCACCACCGTTGACGTTCAGCTTTTCGTGGGGGATTCCCAGGTCCTTCATCGGCGCCATGGCCACGCAGGCAAAGGCCTCGTTGACCTCGAACAGGTCGACATCACCGACCTGCCAGCCGGCCTTTTCGAGCACGTTTGAAATCGCTTTCACCGGAGCGGTGGTGAACCATTCCGGTGCCTGGGCATGGCCGGCGTGGGCGACGATCCGGGCCAGCGGCTTGATCCCGCGCTTGGCGGCTTCGTCGGCGCTCATCAGGACGGCAGCGGCGGCGCCGTCGGAAATCTTCGACGACGATGCGGCCGTCAGCACGCCTTCCTTGCCGAACGCGGCGCGCAGGGTCGGGATCTTGGCCAGGTCGATCTTGCCCGGCTCTTCGTCGCCATCGATGACGACATCGCCCTTGCGGCCCTTGACCGTGACCGGAACGATTTCGTCCTTGAACGCACCGCCACTGACGGCGGCCTGCGCACGGCGCGCGCTCTCGGTCGAGAAGGCATCGAGCGCTTCGCGGTCGAAGCCGTACTTCTCGCACGCCATGTCACCGAACACGCCCATGGCCTTGCCGTCGTACGGGCTGGTGAGGCCGTCGAACGCCATGTGGTCGAGGAACTCGGCGCTGCCGTAGCGGATGCCGGTGCGCGAGTTGTTGAGCAGGTGCGGCGCGTTGGTCATCGACTCCATGCCGCCGGCGACGACGACATTGGCCGAGCCGGCCTTGATCAGGTCGGTGGCCAGCATGATCGCCTTCATGCCCGAGCCGCAGACCTTGTTGATCGTGGTGGCACCGGCCGAGGTCGGCAGGCCGGCAGCGAGCGCGGCCTGGCGCGCCGGTGCCTGGCCCAGGCCGGCCGGCAGCACGCAGCCCATGATCACTTCGTCGACCTGGTCGGCAGCGACGTTGGCGTGCTCGAGCGCGCCGGTGATGGCGGCCGTGCCCAGCACGGGCGTCGGCACGCCGGTGAACTGACCGAGGAAGGAACCGATGGCGGTGCGCTTGGCACCGACGATGACGACGTCACTCATGGACAACTCCAGGACAAAATCAGGCCAGCGCGAGGCCGGAACCCCCGGATTATGCGGCTGTATGCTGCACCGCCGCAAACCACCAGGACGGCCCGCCTGTTCAGGCGCGACCTGTTCCGATTGTGGTGGGCGGCGGGTTGGATTAAAACAAACGCAGGACGCGCGCAGGATTCGCTGGGGAGCGAACGCGCCGTGGTCGAGGACGACATGCAATTTCGCGAACGAGGATTGGTGACCGCGCTGCGCAGCGCTCTGCTGCTGTCGGCGGTGTGTGGATTGGCGGCCTGTGGGGGTGGCGGTGGTGGCGGCAACGTCCGCGCCGATCCACCTCCCGCGACGGTCAACCCGCCGGCGCCTCCGCCGCCGACGCCGCCGGTGGTGACCACGCCGGATCCACGCTTCGGTGATCACCTGACGTCGACCGGTGCCGCCGTCGCGCACCAGGCCGGCATCACCGGCGCGGGCGTGCGCATCGGCGTGGTCGACAGCGGCGTGATGAAGAACCACCCGGCGTTGTCTCCGCGCGTGGTGGACAACCTCACCTACATCTCGTCGCCCCCCAACAACCTGGCCATCGACGACGTCGTCGGCCATGGCACCGCGGTGTCGCAGATCATGGCCGGCACGCCATTCGGTGCTTGGCCCGGCGGCATCGCACCCGGCGCGCAGATCGTCTCGGCGCGCATCATCAGCGACGAGGAACCCAAGGACGACGGCTCCGGTTCGGGCAACGAAGTCAACGGCGCGCTCGGGCTCAAGGGCATCCACCAGGACCTGATCAACCGCGGCGTGCGGATCATGAACAACTCCTGGGGCGGCCTGTACTGGACCAACCCGGCGGCGACTGCAGCCATCGCCGACGAGTACCGTCCCTTCATCATCGGCAACGACGGGCTGGTGGTGTTCGCCACCGGCAACGAGTCCAAGCCCAACCCGTCGAGCATGGCCGCGCTGCCCAGCCAGCCGGGACTCGGCGGCAGTCTGCCCGCGGCGGACCTGGAACGTGGCTGGATCGCGGCGACCGCGCTGGATGGAAGCAACGCGCTTGCCAGCTATGCCAACGCCTGCGGCCAGGCGATGCGCTATTGCCTCGGCGCGCTGGGTGAGGTGGTGGTCACCGGCAAGGACGATTCACCGACGTCGCCCAGCTACTGGCGCTACCGCGGCACCTCGCTGGCCGCGCCGCAGATTTCTGGCGCCGCGGCCCTGGTGTGGCAGGCGTTTCCGTTCTTCAGCAACGACAACGTGCGGCAGACGTTGCTGGGTACGGGGACGGACCTCGGCGCCACTGGCATCGATCCGGTCTTCGGCAACGGCATGCTCAACATCGCCAGTGCGATCCGCGGGCCGCAGCGGCTGGACTTCGGCGACTTCACGGTCCGCTTCGACAACCGGACCGTCGTCTTCGGCAACCAGTTGACCGGTCCGGGACGGCTGATCAAGGAAGGCAACGGCACGCTGCGGTTGTCCCAGAGCGGGTTCAACGGCGGCGGCACGGTGGTCAATGGCGGCGTGGTGATCAGCAACCAGCTGTCCGGCCTGACCACCATCGGTGCGCAAGGCGAGGCGCGCATCGGCGCCAGCAGCGGTTCCTTCGAGAACCAGGGGCGCCTGGTCTTCGATGGCGACAACATCACCGTCCAGGGCACTTACCACCAGACCGCCGGCGCCGAGTTCGCGTATCGCGTCGGTTCGCCGGTGACGATCATCGGCGCCACGACGATCGACGGTGGCGACGTGCACGTGCTCGGCGTGAAGTCGGGCTACACCTGGCAGGCGCAGGAACGCGTGCTGTTCGCCATGGCCGGATACACCGGCAGGTTCGATGCATTGACCGCGGCGCCGGGGGTGTTCCTGCAGGCGACGCTGCGCTACGAGCCGCTGCTGGTGATGCTCGACATCACCCGGCTGGATGTCACCGCCACCGCACAGAGCATGGGCCTGAGTCCGGCGTCCGTGTCCGGCGCCGAGCGGGTCGAAGGTGCGTTCGACCAGATCGACCAGGGCCAGGCCAGCGGCACCGGTGCTGCGATCGATGGCGAGTTCCTCGGCGCGGCCGGCACCATCCAGCGAAGCGCCAGCGCGGCCGCGGCCGAGCGCACGCTGTCGAGCCTGTCCGGCGAACTGCACGGGGCCGATACCGCGTTCGCGCTGATGGCGATCGAAGGCAATCGCCGCGCGCTGGAATCGCGCGTGGATGCCTTGCAGGCCGCGCCAGTGGCCGGCACGTGGACCGACGAGATGAAGTCGCAGCGGGCGATGTCGCGATTCGACATCGACGCCGATGGCTGGTTGCTGGGCCAGGACCGCCGTTTCGGTGATCGCCTGACCGTTGGCATGGCGTTGTCGGAAACCGAGGGTTACTCCCACCACGACCTGCGCTCCGACCGTGAGCACAACCGCCAGGCCGAGGGGCAGTTGTACGCCGCCTACGACCTCGGCCGTGGCTACCTGCTTGGCAGTGCGGCGCTGGGTCGCATGCAGCGCTGGACGCAACGCGACATCCTGCTGGGTGCCGATGCGTTCCGCGTCGATGCCGACTACGCGCATCGCTACGCGACCGTCGGCCTCCAGGCGGGGCTGCCGGTGGCCGTCGGTCGCGGCCGCATCACGCCGTATGCCGGCGTCCAGTCGTTGCAGCTCGATCGCGACGGCTTCAGCGAGCTGGGCGCGGCCGGGTTCGGACTGACCACCACGGCATCGACGATGACCCTGAGCCAGGGCCTGCTCGGTGCGCGATTTGCGTACGACTGGTCGGTGGGCTCGGCGCTGTGGAGCCTGCAGGGCCGTGCCGAATGGCAGCACCTGCTGTCGCAGTCCGGTGGCGACATCGATGCGCGATTCACCGCGCTGGATGTCTGGTCGCCGATTGCCGGCAGCGCGCTCGACAGTGATGTCGGCGTGCTGGGTTTCAGCCTTGGCGCGAAGTTGCGCCGCGCCGGTCGCATCGCCTTCGATGTCGACGCGCAGCATGTCGACGGCCAGACCTGGACGCGGACGATGGCAACGTGGTCGATGGGATGGTAGCGAAAGCCCTCCCCTTGAAGGGGAGGGCTCAGTTTCAGCCCTTGTCGTTGAACAGCTCGCGCCCGATCAGCATCCGGCGGATCTCGTTGGTGCCGGCGCCGATCGCATAGAGCTTGGCATCGCGCAGGATCCGCCCGGTGGCGAACTCGTTGATGTAGCCGTTGCCGCCCAGCGCCTGGATGCCTTCCAGCGCCACCTGCACCGCCGCTTCGGACGCATGCAGCAGGCATGAGGCCGCATCGACGCGGCTGCTGTGGCCGCTGTCGAAATCGCGCGCCACCTGGTAGGCGAACGCACGGCTCGACTGCAGCGACGTGTACATGTCGGCGATCTTGCCCTGCATCAGGCCGAACGTGCCGATGGCGGCGCTGAACTGCTTGCGCTCGCGCACGTACGGCAGGGCGATGTCGAGGGAGGCCTGCATCAGGCCGATCGGGCCGCCGGTGAGCACCAGGCGCTCGGTGTTGAGGCCGCGCATGAGCACCTTGACGCCCTTGTGCACTTCATCCAGCACGTTCTCGGCCGGGATCTCGCAATCCTCGAACACCAGCTCGCAGGTGTTGGAGCCGCGCATGCCGAGCTTGTCGAGCTTCTGCGCGGTCGAGAAACCCTTCATGCCTTTTTCGACGATGAAGGCGGTCATGCACTGGCTGCCCGCTTCCTTGCCGGCGGTGCGCATGTAGACGATCAGCACGTCGGCTTCCGGGCCGTTGGTGATCCACATCTTGTTGCCGTTGGCGACCCAGACGTCGCCCTTGCGCTCGGCGCGGCAGATCATCGAACCGACCACGTCGGAGCCGGCGCCGGGCTCGCTCATCGCCAGCGCGCCCTTCCACTCGCCGCTGCACAGCTTGGGCAGGTACTTGTTGCGCTGCTCCTCGTTGCCGTTGGCGTAGAGGTTGCTCACGCACAGGTTGGAATGCGCGCCGTAGCTCAGGCCGACCGAACCGGACGCGCGGGAGATTTCCTCCATCGCCACCAGGTGGGCGAGGTAGCCCATGTCGCTGCCGCCGTACTGGCCCGGGACGGTGATGCCGAGCAGGCCCAGTTCACCGAGCTTGGGCCACAGGTCCTGCGGGAACCAGTTCTCTTCGTCGATGCTCGCGGCCCGCGGTGCGATCTCGGAGTCGGCGAAGCGGCGGACCGCGTCGCGCAGTGCATCGATATCGTCACCAAGTGAAAAACTGCGCATGCGGGGCCTTCAAGGGAAAATGTGATCGGATTCGCCGATTCTAGTCGCGCGCGGCGATTTCGTTGTCGTGCGGTGCAATAAAAACGCCCGGCAGGGCCGGGCGTTTTCGGGGTGCTGCTACGGCAGGGCGATCAATGCCCGCCGCGGATACGGCCCTGGAAGCGCGGAGCGCTGCGGCCCAGCGGCAGCTTCAGCTTGCCGATCGCGCTGATGCGCTCTTCGGCCAGGCGGTCGGCGGCGCGGTAGGTCGGGATCGCATCACGCTCGGCGATCTCGAAGATGCGCGCGAGGTTGTGGTAGATGGTGCGCATCATGCGCATGGCGCGCTCGCGGTTGTAGCCGTCGAGTTCCAGCGCCACGTTCATCACGCCGCCAGCGTTCACCGCGTAGTCCGGTGCGTACAGGATGCCGCGCTTGGACACTTCGTCGCCGATGGCGTTGTTGGCCAGCTGGTTGTTGGCGGCGCCGCAGATGACCTTCATCTTCAGGCGCGGCAGCGTGTTCTCGTTGACGGTGCCACCCAGGGCGCACGGCGAGTACACGTCGGCCGGCACGTCGTAGATCTCGTCCAGGCCCACGGCTTCGGCGCCGTACTCGGACACGGCCTTGTCGACCAGGCCCTTGTTGATGTCGGTGACGAAGATCTTCGCGCCGCGCTCCTTGAGCAGCTTCACGAACTCCATGCCGACGTGGCCAAGGCCCTGCACGGCGTAGGAGTACTTGCCCACTTCCTCATCGCCGTAGCGCTTGTTGAGCGTCGCCATCAGGCCCTGCAGGGTGCCGTAGGCGGTGAACGGCGACGGGTCGCCCGAACCGCCGTGGACCTGGTGCACGCCGGTGACGTACTCGGTCTCGCGGTAGACGTATTCCATGTCGTTGACGTCGATGCCGACGTCCTCGGCGGTGATGTAACGGCCGCCCAGCGCTTCGACGAACTGGCCGAACGCGCGGAACAGCGCTTCGGACTTGTCGGCAGCCGGGTCGCCGATGATCACGGCCTTGCCGCCGCCGATGTTGAGGCCGGCGACCGCATTCTTGTAGGTCATGCCGCGCGACAGGCGCAGCACGTCATTGAGCGCGTCCTGCTCGGTCTTGTACGGCCACATGCGGGTGCCACCCAGGGCCGGACCGAGCACGGTGTTGTGGATCGCGATGATGGCCTTCAGGCCCGCGTCCTTGTTGTGGCAAAACACGACCTGCTCGTGGCCGAAAGTGTCCAGAGTTTCGAAAATCATCGGGTGCTCCGCTGCTGGCGTCAGGATTCGCGCGTCGCGCTATACGCCAACTGTGATGTGTAAGTAGTTGAATCGAAAAGGATTCGCCTCCATGGCAGGGGGCAACCCCTCGCCACAGGCGCGACAGTCTAATCCAATCGACGGATACGCATACGTACGCGCCATGACCGGCAAATCGGGGCTGTGCTCGGGTTGTCCCCGGTGACGCCTGTTCAGAAATTGCGGTAGGGCGCCTGCCGCAGCCAGAGGGTGGCCAGCCACTTCACGCCGCGCTCGACCGGCAGGCCGGCATGCAGCGAATCGACGTCCGGCGAGCCGTCGGGATTGAGGTTGTCGAAGACCACCGCGCGGCCGGGGCGCGGGGCGACCTTGAGGCCCGACACAGGGAAGTGCGTTTCGCCGCCGGCCTCGACCTCATTGAGATAGACGCAGATGGTGCGCAGGCGATTGCCGGCCTGCGGGCAGTCGCGTTCGATCGATCCGGGTGGACGGTAGTCGCGGTGCGGGCGGTATTCCTGGCCCGGCTCGTAGCGCAGTACGGTCAGGTGTTCGGCGTGCGACAGCGGCACGCCGGCGGCACTGGCCATGCGCAGTTGCACGCAGCGCAGCGCCACGTCTTCCAGGATCGGATCGAGGGCGGCATCGCTGCTGGTGCGGATCTGCACGGGGGCGGGAAGGCCGGTTTCGGGATCGACCGTCTGCGAGCGCTGCAAGCGCGCTTCGGCCGTGGCCACCAGCAACCGGCATTCGTCGGCGCTGAGCAGGCCGTCGAGGGTCATCACCCGTGGTCGCAGCGATTGCCGCTTCAACACGACCGGGGACATCACTTCTTCCAAAGCCAGGGAGCCGGGCGTAGTGCCTTCGGCGCGGTACTCGGGCACCGTGACCGCGGGCATCGCGCCGATGCCTATCGCCGACAGCTGCGCCCAGATGTCGCGCGCCGCAAAGGGCTGTCGCGCGCAGCCTTCGCCGCGCGCCAGGCGTTCGGCGAGCAGGCGCGCGGCGACCGCGTCGCCATGGCCGGCGGCCAGTTCCAGCATCTGGATGCAGCGGGTCTGGTCGGCATCGCCGGGCTTGCGGCCAAAGTGGATGGCCGCGGCGCGCAATGCCGGCGGATAGTTGGCGCGGACGGCCCGCAACAGTCGTTCGTTGATGCGTCCATCGCGCGGCAGGGCGAAGCCGCCCAGCGCCACCAGCGCGAGGAAGTAACTGGCGATGGGGCTGCCCGCGTGTTCGGCGCGCAGCAGCCAGGCGCTGGCCATCTGGGCATCGGCCTCGCAGCCCACGCCATAAAGCAGCATGCGCGCGCATTCGATCTGCGCATTGGCCAGACCCGCCTCGGCGGCGCGGCGGTGCAGGGCGAATGCCTCTTCCAGCTCATGCCGCACGACCAGCGCCGTGGCGAGCTGGTACAGCGCTTGCGGCGAACCGTGGTGGGCCTGGCGGCGAAGTTCGAGCAGGGCGGTGTCGTCTGACATTGGGTTTGAGTGTAGCCAGAACCCGTGGGGCTGCGCAGGGTGTGTCTGGGGGATGACGGGGGAAACAGGATGGCTCGGCCAGCGACTAACGCCCGACGCGTTACAATGCGGATTCGATCGTTTCCGTATTGAGCGCGTCATGAGCACCCCTGCCAGCCCCCTCCCCGAAACCGCCGTCGAGAGCAGCCCGCTGCGCTTCGTCACCGCCGCCAGCCTGTTCGACGGCCACGACGCCGCCATCAACATCATGCGCAGGCTGATCCAGGGGCAGGGCGCCGAGGTCATCCACCTCGGCCATAACCGCTCGGTCGAGGACGTGGTCCGCGCCGCGCTGCAGGAAGACGCCGACGGCATCGCCCTGTCGTCCTACCAGGGCGGCCACGTCGAGTACTTCAAGTACATGGTCGACATGCTCGCCGAGCGTGGCGCCTCGCACATCCGCGTGTTCGGTGGCGGTGGCGGCACGATCACGCCGGAAGAAATCCGCGAACTGCAGGGTTACGGCGTCGAGCGCATCTACCACCCCAACGACGGCATGCACATGGGCCTGGTCGCGATGATCGAGGACGTGATCCGTCGCGCCAACGACGCCCGAAAGGGCGCCAAGACGCCCGAGCACGCGCCCGACAAGGACGATGAAATCAGCATCGGCCACATGCTCTCGGCGATCGAGGAAGGCCTGCTCGACGAATCGCAGCTGGCGCACCTGCGCAAGCAGTGGCACCTGGCCGGCGGCAAGACGCCGGTGATCGGCATCACCGGCACCGGCGGCGCCGGCAAGTCGTCGGTGACCGACGAACTGCTCAACCGCTTCCTCGCCAGCTTCCCGCAGATGCGCATCGCCGTGATCTCGGTCGACCCGACCCGCCGCCGCACCGGCGGCGCGCTGCTGGGCGACCGCATCCGCATGAACTCGCTGCGCTCCAAGCGCGTGTACATGCGTTCGATGGCCACGCGCCGCCAGCACGCGGCCACCAACACCGTGCTCAAGGACTGCATCGGCTTCCTCAAGGGTCTGGGCTACGACCTGGTGATCGTCGAGACCGCCGGCATCGGCCAGTCGGACTCGGAGATCGTCGACCTGGTCGACTTCCCGATGTACGTGATGACCAGCGACTTCGGTGCGCCGAGCCAGCTGGAGAAGATCGACATGCTCGACTTCGCCGAACTCGTCGTGCTCAACAAGTTCGACAAGCGCGGCGCCGAGGATGCGCTGCGCGACGTGCGCAAACAGTGGAAGCGCAATCGCGTCGCCTTCCAGACCAAGGACGAGGACGTCCCGGTCTACCCGACCATCGCCAGCCAGTTCAACGACCCCGGCATCAGCTGGATGTTCGCCAACCTGTGCCGCCTGCTGCGCGAGAAGCTGTCGCTGCCGGCAGAGAAGTGGACGCCGGAAATCGACACCTCGCTGAAGGAGCCGCGCGCGACCGTGCTGATCCCGGGTGCGCGCGTGCGCTACCTGGCCGAGATCGCCGAGCAGGGCCGCGGCATCAACGCGCAGATCGAGACGCAG
Organism: Lysobacter sp. GCM10012299; assembly: GCF_042649405.1. NCBI lineage: Bacteria > Pseudomonadati > Pseudomonadota > Gammaproteobacteria > Lysobacterales > Lysobacteraceae > Lysobacter > Lysobacter sp. GCM10012299. The sequence goes on from NZ_JBHRZC010000001.1 coordinate 851,364, forward strand.
GCGGAAGTGGCGGATCGTGCGCAGAGCTACTGGCAGTCGCTGCATGACCTCGGCGACGACAAGCTGCCGAAGCAGTTGGACCTCTACGACTCCAATGACCTCCTGGGCACCGTTCACCCTGAGCGTAGCCCGCAGGGCGAAGTCGAAGGGCAGGCCGTAGACCGCACGCTGCTCACGCTGCGCCAGCGCTACAACGACGCCATCCAGTCGCTCAGCTCCGACGCCCTCAAGCTGCTGCGCGGCTGGCCGGCGCGCCTGAAGTCGATCACCGACGAGGTCAACGAATATCAGGTCCGCGACAAGACCATCCGCGTCGAGAACTACCGCGAGTCGCTCAGCCACCAGAAGATCCCGAAGATCGCCGCGCCCACGTACAAGAGCTGGGGCGAGCTGCTGGTCTTCCTGCAGCAGGAAAACCTGCCGGGCTACTACCCGTACACCGGCGGCGTCTACCCGTACCGCCGCACCGGCGAGGACCCGATCCGCATGTTCGCGGGCGAGGGCACGCCCGAGCGCACCAACCGCCGCTTCCATTACCTGTCGGTCGGCCAGCCGGCCGCGCGCCTGTCCACCGCCTTCGACAGCGTCACGCTGTACGGCGAGGACCCGGCCGTGCGCCCGGACATCTACGGCAAGATCGGCAACTCCGGCGTCAACATCGCCACGCTGGACGACATGAAGAAGCTGTACTCCGGCTTCGACCTGTGCGCGCCGAGCACGTCGGTGTCGATGACGATCAACGGCCCGGCGCCGATCATCCTGGCGATGTTCATGAACACCGCCATCGACCAGCAGGTAGAGAAGTACCTGCGCGCCGACCAGTCGCGCTGGGACGAGGCGCACGACAAGATCGAGGCGATGTTCGCCGGCCGTCAGCGCCCGACCTACAGCGGCATGCTGCCGGAAACCAACGACGGCCTCGGCCTGGGCCTGCTGGGCGTGACCGGCGACCAGGTCGTCGACGCCGAGACCTACGAGAAGATCAAGGCGCACACGCTGGCGACCGTGCGCGGCACCGTGCAGGCCGACATCCTCAAGGAAGACCAGGCGCAGAACACCTGCATCTTCAGCACCGAGTTCGCCCTGCGCATGATGGGCGACATCCAGCAGTACTTCGTCGACCGCAGCGTGCGCAACTTCTACTCGGTGTCGATCTCCGGGTACCACATCGCCGAGGCCGGCGCGAACCCGATCAGCCAGCTCGCCTTCACCCTGAGCAACGGCTTCACGATCGTCGAGTACTACCTTGCGCGCGGCATGAAGATCGACGACTTCGCGCCGAACCTGTCGTTCTTCTTCTCCAACGGCATGGACCCGGAGTACACCGTCATCGGCCGCGTCGCCCGCCGCATCTGGGCGCGCGCGATGCGCGAGCGCTACGGCGCCAGCGCCCGCAGCCAGATGATGAAGTACCACATCCAGACCAGCGGCCGCTCCCTGCACGCGCAGGAGATCCAGTTCAACGACATCCGCACCACGCTGCAGGCGCTGTACGCGCTGTTCGACAACTGCAACAGCCTGCACACCAACGCCTACGACGAAGCGATCACCACGCCGACCGAGGAAAGCGTGCGCCGAGCCGTGGCGATCCAGATGATCATCAACAAGGAACTGGGCCTCAACTTCAACGAGAACCCCTGGCAGGGCAGCTTCATCGTCGACAAGCTCACCGACATCGTCGAGGAAGCCGTCTACAAGGAATTCGAGGCGATCAGCGAGCGCGGCGGCGTGCTCGGCGCGATGGACACCATGTACCAGCGCGGCAAGATCCAGGAAGAGAGCCTGTACTACGAGCACAAGAAGCACGACGGCTCGCTGCCGCTGATCGGCGTGAACACCTTCCTGCCGAAGGACCATGGCGGCGACATCGTCACCGAGATCGAGCTGATCCGCAGTACGGAAGGGGAGAAGGGGCAGCAGATCGAGAACGTGGCCGGGTATCAGGGCAACCGGAATGGGTATGCGGCGGATGGGTTGAAGTCGCTACAGGCGACGGCGCGGGAGCGCAGGAATGTGTTTGCCAGCCTGATGGAGGCGGTTAAGACGCATAGCCTGGGGCAGATTAGTCATGCGTTGTATGACGTTGGTGGGGAGTACCGACGGAATATGTAGGCAGGCAGTGGCTCCAGAAGGGGTGCTACCGGGGGGCGCTAGCCCGCAACATCATTGGTCAACTGCACGCTTACTCAGGGGAGAGTTAGATGTCACGCGTAGTAACCGTAATGAATATGAAGGGCGGGGTAGGTAAGACGACAGTATCGGCACACATCGGTGGCGCCCTAGCTGTGTACCGGTTCGGGAGCGTCCCTAGGCCTCGGAAGGTTCTACTGATCGACTATGACCCCCAGTTCAATCTGTCCCAGTGCTACATTCCCGCGAAGAACTACTTTGGGTTGGAAGCGCAACGGAAGACCGTAATCGCTGTCCTGCAGGATAGTGGAGTGGTGCTGGATCCATACAAGCTCCAGCTGCCTGGGTCGGCCATGCCCCCGCCTTTGAGCTCCCTGGTTCATAACGTTGGCAAGTATCGATCGGGCAGTCAACTCGACATCGTTCCCTCAACTCTGGACCTGATGTACGTGGCATTGGGCAGAACGGATAGTCAGGTCGATGTGATTGAAGAGCGGTTTGCCAAGTTCATTGCCGAAGCGAGGCGTGACTACGATGTTGTACTTATCGATTGTCATCCGGCTGGATCCCTTATGACAAAGACAGCATTGTCCAATTCGGATCACGTGCTGATTCCTGTGGCGCCGGAGCGCTACGCGGTTCGCGGCATTGGGCTAATGCTGGATTTCATTAAATCAAAGAAGCATGGGGCCGTTGGGCCTACCGCGCACATCTTGTTCAATCGAGTTCCCCGAATAGGGCACTTGAGTGAGGAGGTTGCAATAAGGACGAATCCAAGATATGCCGATCTTTGTATGGACAATACTTTGAAGAAGTATTCGGCTTTCGCTGACCCTGAGGAGGGAAAGGGCTTTGTTTGGTATAGCTCAAAGCCTTACAGCACCGAAGCTTCGCGTAACCTTGCTGCTGTCGCAGCGGAATTTGCACAAAGGATTGGGGTATGAACAGTTCTAACGAGCGGCTCTACAGGGCGATATATGCAGCAATCGTGGGTTCAAGGTTGTCTTCGAGGGACCTTCGAAAGTTTGTTGAGCTCCTGTCCTCGAATTCCGACTTTGTGCATTTGTTACAGAAGGGGCTCTGGGAGTTTGCGGACTCGCTGGACTATTCGTTCCAGAAGCAGGCGAGGCTGGATTTCGATTCCCCTGAAGTAGTTAGCGGTTCGGCGCTTATCGAGATGGCGGTCAACAAGGTGCAATCGGACCGAATTTCTAAGAGTAATCTCTTCGGGATTCTTAGCGCGGTTTCTCGTCGTGCTTCGAAAGGCCTTGATCCGTCTAAGCAAACCGTGAGGCAGCTAGTAGAGAGTTTTCTGGGCAGGGCATCTCCAGAGGAGGCCGTTGCCATGCTCTCGCTACTAGGCGTGGAAATTACTCAAGACCCCTATCTTGGTGGAATTGATCGCAAGACAGGTGGGGGATATGAGTAGTCAGCTTATTGCTGCGCTGAATGCAGTTGATTGGTCCAAGAACATTCATTCGTTGTCAGCTGAAGTTGATCTCGTGTCCGAGATAGAACAGGGTAGCTATCGCCTGGCGGTATGGGCTGGTCAGCTCGAGCAAATGGACTCCAAGTCTGCGGCTACGGTGTTCATAAGGGAGATGCAGCATGCTGGGCACAATGCAGCTTGCCTAATAGGCTTGGGACTGTATAAGCCGGCTGCAGCTTCAATGAGGTCCATGGTTGAGTGTGCGCTCTATTACACCTACTTCAAGTCGCACCCAATGGAGCTAGCGACCCAGGTTAGAGATAGTGCTTTTTACGTTACCAAGGCAGAGATTCTGGATTTTCATAAGCTGCACACCCCGGAGTTTTCTGTTCGCCAAGGTTGCCTCGGCTTTGTTTCGCGTCTCAATAGCTGGTACTCGCGAACGTCTGCGATCGTTCATGGGCAAATTCCTGGCGTCTGGTCGAGCCCCGGAGGCATCACCTCGATCTCTTTTGATCCGCGAGCTGCTCGTGAAGTTGTTTCGCACTTCAGTGATGCAGTGAGCTTGGCGCAAGACTCGTTTCTGTGTTGCGTTGCTTTCGAGTACTGGCGATTCTTTGAGTCGACCTCGAAGGCATTCATCCTGAAAGGTATGCCAGGGGGGGTGAAAGAGAGCCTGAAGCTCGACTCGGCCTAAGAGAGAGTTCTGTGGAGTGGGCGGGCTCCTTTGGGAAGCGAACTTGATGAAGCAGAATCATGGATGAGGGAAGAGCTGTGATCGAGAAGCTGTTTGATGTGGCAGAAGGGCGTTTCATCGTTCCCCTCGTATTGATCGCCGCGGGCGTTGCGTTGATCAGGGCGGTCTTCAGTATGCGTAGGTCCGTGAGCGCCGATCGAAAGGACTTCCTCGAGCTGTGGAGTCGGGCGGCCGAAAGAGATGATGCGTGGATCGAAGTTGCCGTTCGGCACTTGTTCGGAGAGTATCTGCCAGCTTCGTTGATTCGGTCACTTCTTACATCATCTCAGGCGGGTCGTGCTTTGTGCGAAGTGTCAGCTGCATGGCCTCTGCTCGATATGGACGATGAAACCAAGCAGCTTCATTGGAAGTTGGAGCGCCACAGTTCGGCGCGAAGGCGCAGGAATGAGGTCAGAGTTCTGAACCTCTCATACGCCGCGCTGGCAGGTTCGGCGCTTGTATGCATCTGGCTGGGCTCTGCTGGGCAGTTCGGCGCGCTGGTTAGGTTTAATTGCTGGGCGTACGCATTCCTGTCCCTTTGCGGTGCCGCCTTTTGCGTCATGCGCTCGGACCAGTTGGAAAGTGCAGGGAAGGCGGTACCCCGTTGGCTTGGACTGCAGTAGTCTTTTCCAGCTTCAGATAGCGGAGTTGATCCAAGCCCTCTCCAGCAATGAGGAGAGGGCTCTTGCTTGTTGAGAACTACTGCTTCGCGTGCTCCTTCACCCATTCCTCCCCTCGACGCTTCATCTCATCGTCGCTGATGTCTTCGACGTGGGTGCCCAGCATCCACTTGTGGCCGAACGGATCTTCGACCGTGCCGACACGGTCGCCCCAGAATTGATTCTCGACCGGCTGGATCACTTTGGCGCCGGCCTTCACTGCTTTCTCCACCGCGGCATCGGCATCGGGCACATAGATCATGAAGCTGCCGGTCGCGCCGCCGCGCGTCTTCGGGCCGAGGGCGTCCCATTCGGGCCATTCGTCCGAGAGCATCAGGCGGGAGTCGCCGATCTGCAGTTCGGCGTGGCCGATCTTGCCGTTCATCGGCAGGCGATAGGTTTCTTTGGCGTCGAAGGCGTTGTGGTAGAACTCGAGCGCCTTGGCGGCGTCGTTCACCACTACCGAAGGGGTGATGCTGTGGTAGCCGCGGGGAGTGGGGTTGGTGGTTGCCATCTCTCGTGCTCCTGGGAATGACGATGCTCGACATGCATCGCACACCATTAAGCCGCGATGGCCGTAAATCCGGCGCATAAGTTCGGTTGCAGAAATCTAAACGGCGGGTTGGGGCGGTTGTGCTGTTGATGACTGCGGGGGTGATGCGTCGTAAAAAAAACCGCCCGCTTTTCGGCGGGCGGTTTGGGGGCGTGGTCCCGGGTGCGCTTTGCTTACCCGGGCTACGGTGGGGGCGGTTACTTGGTGCCGCCTTGGACGCCTTTGTCTACCACCAGCTTTACGTCGACCTTGCGGGCGTTGGCGTTGCTGCCGGAGCCTGCGTCCGTCGCAACGCCCATGCCGGCCGGTGCGCGGACGCGGCCGGGCTGCAGGCCGCCCTGCTGGCGCAGGTAGTTGGCGACTGCGGCGCCGCGCGCGGTGCTCAGGCGCTGGTTCGCTTCCGGGTTGCCGGTCGAGTCAGTGAAGCCCTGCATCACGATCTGGTAGTTCTTGGTCTCCTTGGCCTTGGCGGCGAGGGCATCGAGATCTGCCTTGCCTTTCGGCGAGATCTTCGTGCTGCCGGAGGCGAACAGAACCTCGGCGGTGGCGAGGGCTTCGTATGTGCCGAAGTCGTCGATGCGCTGTGCGTTGGCGTTGGCCAGGGCGCTGGTCGGGGCTACGCCGGCCTGCACCTGCTGCGCGGTCTTGAAGTCTTCGGACTTGAACGAGATCTCGGTGGCGTTGAAGCCGGTGCCGGCGGCAGTGACGTCGGCGCTGATCGGCAGGCCGGGGATCAGTGCGCCGGGCTCGACCTTGGAATGGATCACGCCGGTCAGGCCCTTGGTCTTCTTCAGCTTGGTGTCGGGCGAGACGGTGATGGTCTGCTCGGCGTTATTGCCGTCCTTGACGGTGAGGGTGTTGCCGTTGACGGCGGTGATCAGGCCCTTGATCTTGCTCTTGTCGCCGTCGGCTGCGAACGCCGAGGTGGCGGCAAGGATGGTCACCAGGGCGGTGGCGAGCATCAGGTGTTTTTGCGGCTTGCTGGTCTTCATGGTCATTCCCTTTGGGTTGGATGTACGCCTGACGCCAAACCACCGTCCTTGCCTTGAATGCCGCCGGTTCCGCAGGGCCCGCGTCGGGAGCCCGATCGGCCGGTTGTCGGGCCCGGAAGGGCCGCAATCGGGGGCGGCGCGTCATTAGCTCCCTTGCGGGGTAAAGGGGGCGTGAGGTGCGGAGAGAGGGGAGTGAAGCGGGAGGGCGGATGTAGGAGCAGTGTTAAAGTTGCGGCCCCCTTCGTGATCCCCCAGCGAGCTGCGCATGACTGTCCAGGCCTTCTATCCCATCGGCATTCCCGGGCAACCCTGGGGCGAGGCGGAGCGGGCCGAATGGCTGTCGCGGCAGGTTCGCCATCGCAGCTTCGATGCTGAAGTGCGCGGCAAGATCGAAGGCCTGGGGTCGCGCTTCGACGTGGTGCCGTACGGCGAGCTGAACTACGGCGCAGACAGCTATCCGCTGCTGGCCATCAAGAGCCGTGACTGGAACGAGCAGCTGCCCACCGTGCTGGTCACCGGTGGCGTGCACGGTTACGAAACCAGCGGCGTGCACGGCGCACTTGAGTTCGTCGACCTGCATGCCGCGGGCTACGCGGGCAAGGTCAACCTGCTGGTCGCGCCATGCATCAGCCCCTGGGCCTATGAGCGTATCCATCGCTGGAACGCCAATGCGATCGATCCCAATCGCTCGTTCCGCGAGGACAGCCCGGCCCATGAATCCGCGGCGTTGATGCAGCTGGTGGCGCCGGTGCGCGACAGCGTGCTTGTGCACATCGACCTGCACGAAACCACCGACAGCGACGAGTCCGAGTTCCGTCCGGCCCTGGCGGCGCGCGATGGCAAGCCGTACGAGCCGGGCGAGATCCCCGATGGCTTCTACCTGGTCGACGACAGCGAGGCACCGCAGCCGGGCTTCCAGCAGGCGGTGATTGCGGCGGTGGAGAAGGTCACCCACATCGCGCCGGCCGACGACAAGGGCGAGATCATCGGTTCGACCGTGGTCGCGCACGGCGTCATCGAATACCCGCTGCGCAAGCTCGGCCTGTGCGCGGGCATCACGGACGCGCGCTACAAGACCACCACCGAGGTCTACCCGGACAGCCCGCGCGCCACGCCCGGGCAGTGCAACGCCGCGCAGGCGGCCGCGGTTTGCGCGGCGATCGATTACGCGCTGGCGCACCCGGCGGCGTAAAGCGTCGCCTCGAAACTGAGACAAAATCCCATCCCCGCTGACTTCCCCCGCCGGTTGCTATAGCGTTACCGGCAGGGGGAACACATGGCACGTACTGGACTGAGCGGGAAATGGCGGGCGCTGCTCGCCCTGGCACTGTTGCTGCTGGCGCTGGACTGCGCCGCGATGCGCAAGATCGATCCGGGCGAGGACCCGAAGCTGGCTGCCGATGAAGGCCTGCTGGTGCTGTCGGTCGATGCCAGCGCCACGATTGCGGCCGTGCGGGTGCGCGATGACGACGGCGTTGCCGCGGTTCTCAACAACCAGCGCCCAGGTCGCAACGTCACCCTGTATGCCGCCAAGGCCGGCAACTACCGCTGGGCCGAGATGGACCTGGTCAGCTGGACCGGGCAGCGGATGCGCTACACCCTCACGTCCGACGAGTACCGGTTCAAAGTCACCGCAGGCAAGATCGTCTACCCGGGCGACCTGATCCTCCGCCCGACGAGCTGGTCGTCGACGGATTTCCACATCGCCAACCGCTCGCTGCCGATCCTCGACTGGCTGGAGAAGGATCACGCCGCGCTGTATGCGCGCATGAAGTTCGAGTACTCCGGCCTGTACCCGGATCCCTTCCCGGAGTTCTATCGCGCCGCGCGCGCCGGCAACAGCACGCCGTCGGACAAGCTCAATGACGGGCGCGAGCCGCCCAAGCCCATTGCCGTGCCGATTGCGGCCGAGGTGATGTGGAAGCCTGACCGCGTGGCGGAGGTGTCCCTCAATCCTGCCGGTGACCTGCTCGCCGAGACCGTCCGCGATGAAGACGGCAAGTGGGGGATCAACCTGATCGACCTGGTCGAAGGCCAGGTGCAGCGACTGGTGACATCGACCGCCGCAGTCGACGAACTGATGTGGAAGGACAGCCGCACGCTGATCACCGCCGACGACGACGGAACGAGTTACACCGTGTACCGCGTGGGTGGCAGCGACAACGGCAAGCGCAGCTTCAAGCGCCTGCCGATCGGCGGCACCGGCAACATCGTCGACCTGCTGCCGGGCGAGGCCAACTTCATCCTGATGGAGGGTTTCGACAGCCGCGGCGAGCTGGTCGTGCACCGGGTCGAACTGGTGGGTGACAAGGAGATCTCCGGCTTCCGCACCGCCAAGAGCCGTGATCGCCTCAACGTCGGCGTCAGCAAGGACATCGGCTGGTATGCCGACGGCAACGGCCAGCTGCGCGCGGCGGTGGTCATCCGCGACGAAACCGTCACGCTGGTGCACGGCCGCGACGGCGTGTACCAGGAAGTGTTGCGCTCCCAGGCCGAGGGCGGCTTCACGCCCGCGGGCCTGTCGTTCGATGGCAACACCATCTACGGCTTCACCGATGACGAGCGCGCCCAGCGTGACCTGGTGGCGTTCGATCCTGCCACGCGCAAGGTATCGCGCACGGTCTTCAGCAAGCCGGGCATCGACATCCGCAGCGCGATCTTCAACGAGCAGCGCGAGCCGGTGGCGGCGCGCTACTACCAGGCCGGTCGCCTGGTCACCGAGTACTTCGACGAAGCCAACCGCAAGCTCAACCAGACGCTGCAGGCGGCGTTCCCCGGGCGCACGGTTGCCGTGCTGGATCGAAACCGCGACAACAAGCAGCTGATCCTGTGGGTGAGTGCGACCGACCACCCGCCGCAGCTCTATCACCTGGACATGGCGCAGAAGCGCGCTTCGCTGCTGGAAGACGTGGCGCCGCAGCTGACCGACCTGGCCTTCGCGCCGGCGCACCTGCTCAACGTGAAGAGCAGCGATGGCCTGCCGATCGAGGCGTTCCTGACGCTGCCGCCGGGCAGCGGCAAGCGCCCGCTGGTGGTGTTCCCGCACGGCGGTCCGATCGGCGTGAGCGACCGCCTCACCTTCAATCGCGAGGTGCAGTTCGTCGCGGCGCAGGGCTATGCCGTCCTGCAGATCAATTACCGCGGTTCCGACGGTTACGGCAAGGCGTTCCGCGAGGCGGGGCACCGCAACTACGGTCGCCTGATCGAGGACGACATCGACGCGGCGATCCGTGCCGCAGTGGCGGCGTATCCGCTGGACGAATCACGCATGTGCACGCTGGGCGCCAGCTACGGTGGCTACTCGGCGATGGTGTCGGCGGTGCGCTGGCCGGGCCGCTTTCGCTGCGCGATCTCGCTGTCGGGCCTGAGCGACCGCGCCTTGTTCTTCACCGCCAGCGACGGCGCGCGATCGGCGCAGGCGCGGCCGATGCTGGAACGCATCATGGGCGATCCGCGCACCGACATGGCCGAGATGCAGGCCACCTCGCCGCTGTACCACTTCCACGAACTGACCCTGCCGGTGATGCTGCTGCACGGCCGCGAGGATGTGCGCGTGGACTTCGAGCACACCCGTCGCCTGGTGCGAATGTTCAACCTCGAGCAGCATCCGCCGGTGCTGCTGGCGTTCCCGGACATGGGCCACGGATTCTCCGATCGCGTCGCCATCGACATCGCCTGGACCGGCATCGCCGGCTTCCTGCAGCAGAACCTGGGCAGCACGCCGGCCATTGCCGAAGCCGAGGCGAAGGCCAAGGCGGCGCCGGTGGTGGTAGCGCCTGCGGCCACGGCGTCGGGGCAGGGCGGCGGCAAGTAACCACGGCCTGTCCGTGCCGGCCCGTGCACCGCGTTGGCGAGGGTGTGCGGGTACGGGCCGGAGGCGCCATGAGCGACACATACAGCGGCACCTGCTTCTGCGGTGCGGTCGGCATCGAGGTGAGCGGGGCGCCGGAGGCGATGGGGTATTGCCACTGCTCGTCCTGCCGCAGCTGGTCGGCCGGGCCGGTCAACGCCTTCACCCTGTGGAAGCCGGGCAACGTCAAAGTCACCCGCGGCGCCGAACTGATCGGCCACTACGCCAAGACACCGACCAGCGATCGCCAGTTCTGCAGCCGCTGCGGCGGCCACCTGATGACCCACCACCCGCCGTTCGACCTGACCGACGTCTACGCCGCGACCATCCCCACCCTGGCCTTCGTGCCGGCGGTGCACGTGAACTACGGCGAGACCGTGCTGCCGATGAAGGACGGGCTACCGAAACTGAAGGATTTCCCGTCCGAGCTGGGGGGTTCCGGGGAAATGTTACCGGAATAGGACCTTGCCGGATGAACGGGGCAGGGCCAGCGGGCAGCCCCGGGGCGCCCGAGGGGGCCGCGCGTGCGAGAATGCCGGCCCACCGCGCCTACCCCCACCTGCGGCAACTCCCCGGATTCCATGAAGACCCCTACCGCGCTGCAGGCGCTGATTGACGACGGCGTGATCGACGAGGTTCTGCGTCCGCTCAAGAGCGGCAAGGAAGCGGCGGTGTTCGTGGTCCGCAGCGGCGACGACGTGCGCTGCGCGAAGGTCTACAAGGACATGGCGCAGCGTAGCTTCCAGCAGCGCGTGCAGTACCAGGAAGGCCGCAAGGTGCGCGGCAGCCGCGAGGCGCGTGCGATTGGCAAGGCCAGCAAGTACGGCCGCAAGCAGCAGGAAACCGCCTGGAAGAACACCGAGGTGGACGCGCTGTACCAGCTGCGCGAGGCGGGCGTGCGCGTGCCCGAGCCGCATGGCTATTTCCATGGCGTGCTGGTGATGGAACTGGTCACCGATGCGGAAGGGTTTTCGGCACCGCGCCTGGGCGAGGTCGAGCTGAGCCCGGAACAGGCACGCGAGTTCCACGCGGTGCTGGTGCGCCAGGTGGTGCTGATGCTGTGCTGCGGCCTCATCCACGGCGACCTGTCGCCGTACAACGTCCTGGTCGGTCCGGAAGGCCCGGTGGTGATCGACTTCCCGCAGGTGGTCAGCGCCGCCGGCAACAACGCCGCCCGGCAGATGCTGTTGCGCGACGTCAACAACCTCACCGCCTACCTGGGGCGCTGGGCGCCGGAGTTGTTCGACACCTGGTATGGCGAGGAAATGTGGGCGCTGTTCGAGGCCGGTGACCTGCATACCGACTCCGCACTGACCGGCAAGTTCACGTATGACGAGCGCCGCGTCGACCTCGACAGCGTCCGCGACGCGATCAACGAGGCCCGCGACGAGGCGCTGATCCGCCAGCAGGGCCGCGAAGCCGCTGAGATGGCCGACTGAGGGCCCGACCATGATCAACAACGACGTACTGCGCAGCATCCGTTACATGCTCGACCTGAGCGACATCAAGGTCGTGGAGATCACCAAACTGGCCGATCCGGAGTTCCCGATCGAGAAGGCCGACGTGCTGGCGTTCCTGCGGCGCGAGGATGATCCGGAGTACGTGGAGTGCAGCGGCAAGGTGCTCGCGCATTTCCTCGACGGCCTGGTGATCTACCAGCGCGGCCGCGACGAGAGCCTTCCGCCGCGCCCGGTCGAAAAGCGGGTGAACAACAACGTGGTGCTCAAGAAGCTGCGCGTGGCCTTCGAGATGAAGGACACCGACATGCACGAGACGTTTGCGGCGGCAGGATTCCCGGTGTCGAAGCCGGAACTGACGGCGCTGTTCCGGCAGAGCACGCACAAGAACTTCCGCCTGTGCGGCGACCAGATGCTGCGCAATTTCCTCAAGGGACTGACGCTGCGCGTGCGCGGCGGCTGACATGCCGTCATCCCGGCGAATGCCGGGATCCAGGCCGACAAGGTGTCAGTTTCATGACGTCATTCCCGCGAAGGCGGGAATCCAGGGACGTTGCTTTTGGCTGGAAAGGGTACGGGCCTGGATCCCGGCGTTCGCCGGGATGACGGCGCTGGGGGGATGACGGCGCTGGGGGGATGACGGTGCTGGGGGGATGACGGTGCTGGGGGGATGACGGTGCTGGGGGGATGACGGTGCTGCGGGGATGACGGTGAGGGCTAGAACTTCTCGCCGACCGGCAAGTAGCGCCATGCGCCCACCGGCATCTTCGCCAGCGGGATCTTGCCGATGCGGATGCGGCGGATCGCCACGACATCCAGCCCGACCTGCGCGCACATGTCCTGCAACTGCCCGGGGCGCGCGGCCTTGATCGCGAAACGCAGGCGGATCTCGTTCTGCCAGCTGACCTTGCACGGCGCCAGTTCGCGGCCCTGGAAACGCAGTCCGCCGTTGTTGAGGCGGTGCAGTCCATAGGGCGCGATCTCGCCGGATACCTCGACGACGTACTCGTGCTCGATCTGGTCGGCGTCCTCGGTGAGCCGTCGCCACACGCGGCCGTCCTGGGTGAGCACCATCAGGCCACTGGCGTCTCGGTCGAGCGGCACCAGCGGCGTCAGCCGGATGAAGTGCCGTTGCAGCAGGCGCACGCCGGTCGGGTCGTCGGCCCAGCGCGTGGCCGGCGTCACCATTCCCGCGGCTTCCGTGCGACCGCTGATCGCATCCACGCCGACGGGTTTGTGGAACAGGATCGTGGCCGGTTGCGGGGGCTCGAGCACCGCCTCGGGGTCGAGCTCCACGGTCTCATCCGACACCATGTGCTGCGGGGCCTCGATCACCACGCCGTTGACCAGCACCCAGCCGCCTTCGATGTAGCTCTCGGCATCGGCGCGCGAGCAGCCAGCCAGTTCGGCGACGCGGCGGGAGAGGCGGACGGGTTCGGACACGGGAGGGCCAGGCGGGACGGGTGCGTAGTGTAGGGACTATGACGCCGGCCGGGGGCGAGCGTTCATACATCCACGCCGGGATCACGCCGACCTTCCAAGACTGCGCGTTCATCCAGTACCGATTGGAGTCGCGCCATGGAGCCCAGTGCCGTTACCAATGCCGCCTACACCGGCAGCACGTTTTTGTGGGCGTGCGTGTTCATATTCGCCCTGATCCTGTCCGTCCTGTGGATCCTGGTGCCGTTCGCGGTGTTCGGCATCAAGGGTTTGTTGCGCCGCATCGCGCGCAGCCTGGAGGTGATCGAACAGCAGAACATCGACCTGCTCGCGCAGTCGCGTCTGCCACGGCCGTCGGAAACGGTGGACAGGGTGGTGTACCGCGATGTGCGCCCCGATGGCACCGTCGTCGTGCGGGAAGAGCGCACGGTGCCGCCCGTCTGAGGGTCAGTAGAACGCAATGCCGGGCCGCAGCAGCAGCTGGAACACGAGCAGCAACCCGACGACGGCCAACAGCAGCCAGCGCGTCGATCCCGTGCCCATGCCGCGAGTCTCGATGGCGTCCAGGCGCCACGCGCCGGCCTGCATCCAGGCCACGCCAATCCACGCAACCAGCACCGGCAGCAGCACGACCTCGAGCGCTTCGCGTGGTACCCGGAACGGGATCACCAGCACCGTGCCCAGGATCGCCGGCAGCGTCGCCACCTGGAACATGAAGCGGGTGCGCGATCGCGGCGTGGCGATGCGCGACGGTGGGTCGGCAAGGCCGAGCAACGGACGCGCGAGCCACATGGCCGCCAGCGGCATCGCGAGCAGTGCAGCCAGCGCCGATACCGTCTTCACCCACGGCGCCAGCTGCAGGTAGTCCATCGCCATGCCGACATCGCTGCCGCCACTGAGCGCGCCGATGACGACCTGCGGCAACGCCATGAACAGTCCGCAGTACGCCATCCACACCAGGAACAGGCGCAGCGTCGTGCCGCGCGCATGCCGCAGCAGCCCCATGCAAACCAACGCTGCCAGCACCGTCGCCAGTGCGCCGGTGCCCTGGAACAGGCTGGCCAGCGGGTTGTCGCCAACCCACTTGTGGTTGTTGTGGAACAGCGTCGGCTGCAGTCCGGGTGTCAGCGCCTTCGGGAGCACCAGGAGCAGCTCCTGGATGAAGAAGGTGAGGTTGAAGGCGAGGGTGTAGAGCAGTGTCGAGTGGATGGTCAGCGACCGGTCCCAGGCGGGAACCGTTGAAGGTTCCCCGCGTGGTGATCGCAACAGGCCCATCGATGCAAGCACCAGGGGGCCGACCAGCAGGACGAGTGCGACTGCGACGACGATGACTGACATGGGGTCTTAGTCGCGATCCGGCGCACCGAGCGGGAAGAACGACCGATAGGGCCGGGCCTCGTCGACTGCGCGCGCGAACGACGGCCGTGCCAGCAGGCGTCGGCGGTAGGCGTGAACGGTGGGAAATGCATCGCTGATCGCATGCGTCCAGTCGGCGTAGAACAGGAACGGCGCCGCGCCGCAATCGGCCAGGCTGAAGTGCTCGCCAGCAGCCCATTGCCGGCCCTGCATCCGGTCTTCAAGCCACGCGTAGGAGGTTTCGAGCATCGCGCGGGCTTCGGCAACGCCGTAGGGGTCGCGATCCTGCGGCTGGCGGATCGCGTCGAAGACGATCTTCTGCTGCGGCGTGGAGACGTAGTTGTCGAAGAAGCGGTCCATCAGGCGCACTTCCAGCGCCTCGCGGGGATCGTCGGGAACCAGCTGCACCGGGCCGGGGTGGTACAGCGCCAGGTGCTCGATGATGCAACTGGCTTCGATGACCGAGCGGTCGCCGTCGACCAGCACGGGGAAACGGCGCATCGGCCATAGCCGCGTGAGCTCGCGCATCGCCGGGCCTTCGGGATCGTCGAGCAGGCGGAACTCGAACGGCGTGCCGTTCTCGTAGAGCGCGGTCAGGGCCTTCTGGCAGTACGACGAGAACGGGTGGGCGTAAAGCTGCAGGGCCATCTGGCGGGTTCCTGGGGCAGGGTGTTGATGGTGCGACGAACGGGCGGGGCCCGATTCGACACACGATCGCACACCCACCTCAGATCACGCCCCTTCAAATCACGCCCGCTTGAAATAGAACCCGCTGTAGTGATCGATCGTGCAGGCGGGTTCGAACGGCACCTTCAGGAAGCGCTCCCGCGACTGCCACTGGTCAGCGACGACATAGCCCAGCTTCGCCATCGACTCGATCAGCTCGGGCTTGGCCATCACCCGGTACGGCAGCACTGCCTTGCCGATGTTCTGCAAGGTGATGTAACCCTGATTGGGGTGCAGCGGGGTCAGGTTGACCAGCACATGCGGCGGCGGGCTCTCCAGTCGCGCGAGCAGCTCGGGCAGCGTGTAGTCCAGGTACTGCAGCGCGCCGCTGCTGATCAGCACGTCGTGGCCGCTGGCGGCGTCGGGCGCGTCGGCAAACTGGAGCTGGCCTTCCGGGTCGTACTGTTCCGCCCAGGCGCGGCCGGCGTCGACCACGGCCGGCACGTCGTGGACGCACCACTGCAGTGTCTGCGGATAGCTCAGGTAGCGGCGGAAGCCGTAGTAGCTCACGCCGATGTGGCCGCCCAGGTCGAAGATGCGGTGCCGACCGTCGGCAAACAATCGCGACAGCCAGTGCACCACCGGGTAGTCGCTGACACGGATGGTGCTGTGGCGATCGAGGTACATATCGCCGGCGCCGGGCTGGTCGTAGGTGGTTGGCAGCGAGGGAGCGGCGGCGAGCGCATCTGCGCGCGAGTCGAACACGCCGAAGTAGGCGTTGCCGTCACGGTAGGGGCGGCTGAACATCCGCCGGTAGAGGGGCTTGGCCAGGGCACGCAGACCGGGCAGCTCCGCGCTCTCGTTGGCGATCCTGCGAAGCTTGTTCTTCATCCATGCCAGTTCATGCGCCATTGTCTTCCCCACACTGAGTCCCCGTTAGACAAGGCAAACGCAAAGGGCGTGGGGAAGGGGACGCGTGTTGGGGATATGGGCCGGCGCGATTATTGCCGCAGGCTGTCGAGCTGCCTCAGGTTGTCGAGCTTGGCCCGGTTGGCGGCACGGGTGTCGCCGTCCCGCAGGGACTGGGCGCGGGCCAGGGCCTTGGCGGCACGCCGGGTATCGCCAGCGCCCACGTAGGCGCGCGCCAATGCCGAGTAGAAGCGGGGTTCTTCGCCGAACAGCCGGATCGCCTTGCGGTAATGGCGGATGGCCAGGTCGAACTCGCCGGCACGCTCGTGGTTCATCGCCAGCAGGAAGTGGTGGAACGGGTCCTTCTCCTGGATGCGGGCGAGCCGGCGGCGATAGTCGGCTTCCCCCTTGGCGTCGCCGCGGCGGTGCGCCAGCCCTGCCATGTTGAACAGCGCATTGGTGTTGTGGGGGTCGAGCGACAGCGCCTTCACGTAATAGCCGTCGGCCGCTTCGGTGTCACCGTTGCGCACTGCGATCACGCCCGCGTTGCTCCAGTGGTTGGCGTAGCCGGGGTCCAGCGCGATGGCCTGGTCGATGTCGCGTTTGGCGGCGACCAGGTCCATCCGTTCCATCGCGGCGATGCCGAGGTTGTTGTAGAAGTGCCCATACAGGCGCGCCTGGCTGATCGGCTGGGGCGGGAAACCCATCACGGCATCGCGGGCCACGTCGACGCTGTACTGGCGTCCGGAAATCCGCACGACGGCGTTGACGTGGTTGCTTCGGTAGAGCGTGCCTTCCGCCTGGCGCCAGGCCAGTGTCTGCACCATCTCCTGCGGCGCCGCATCGAGGCCGGCTTCGTGGGCCAGCGCGAGGAACAGCAGGGTGAAGGTCAGGCAGTTCGCTTCCCGCGTGGCATAAGCCTCGGCGACGGTCGTGGTCGCGCTCTCGCGGTAGGTCATGCCCAGGCCCTGCTCACCGAAGAGGAATTCGACGGTGCGATCCAGCCGTGCCTGCTGCGTGCGGTGGCCGTCGAGGACTTCCGCCTGGTAGCGCGACTTGAGTTCCGCGGGCAGCGCCATGATCTGTGCCGGCGGCGTTGCGTCGGCGACTGTGGGTGCCGGTGCGGCGAGTGCCAGCGTCGCGGCGATGACCCAGGTGAACATGGCCAGACCCTTCGCGCCGGAGGCGCCAGATGGGCTGGGGTGAGTTTAGTCCTGCCGGGGCAGGTTGGCGTGAGTGCACAACGTCATGCTCGGATCGGCACATTCCGCTTGTGGGCGCCCCTCAGCGCAGCCGGCGCCCCTCACCGCTGTCGCGGTACCCGGCCGGGACCGGTTGGGCCAGGTAGTCCATCGTGAACTCTTCCCCGGCGGCGACCGCCGCGCAGGTGCGCATCGTCCGCCCGTCGTCGTCGATGGCAACGTTGGGCGCGGCACTGTGGTTGATGTAGCCATAGCTGGTGCGGATGCCACGCACGAGCAGCCGGGTCGGATCCAGCGCGTTCCATTCCAGTGCATCGATCACGCCGGGGAATGCCGCCACGTCGACGACCTGGCCATCGAGCACGCACAGCACTTCGCCGATGTCCCGCGCACGGGTGGAGAACAGGCCGCGGCCGTGGACGGCGCTGGCGCCGACGACCGCGTCCGCCACGGTCGGCAGGCAGGGCGCACCGCCGAGCAGGCGTGTCGCCAGCAGGTCGATTTCGTCGATGGCCATGGCTCCTCCGCAGCAGGTGGGTTGTTTCCGGGAATTCAGGTCGAGGGGGATATGCTCGCCCCCTCGATCCACAGGAGACGATCCCATGGCCACTGGTTGGGCAGGCGACGGCGCCGTTCAGGACCAGATCGACGCGACCATCAAGGACGCCATCGAGCGCGCCCGCAGCCAGCTTCCGCAGGGCCCCGGCCTGGTGCACTGCGAAGAGTGCGGAAAGAAGATCCCCGAGGCGCGGCGCAAGGCGGTGCCGGGTGTTCGCCTGTGCGTCGACTGCCAGCAGGCGCACGACGAAGACCAGTCCGCCCACAGCGGTTACAACCGTCGCGGCAGCAAGGACAGCCAGCTGCGTTGAGCGCGCCTCACTTCATCGAATGAAGTCCGAACATGTTGCCCTCGGTGTCGAGGGCCAGGACGATGGAGCCGTACTGGCCGATCGAGAACTTCTCCTTGAACACCTTGCCGCCGGCAGCAGCCACGCGCGCGCCTTCGACCGCGCAGTCGTCGCTGATGAAATACACCAGCGTGCTGTTGCCGCCGGATGGAAAGCCGTCCATGTGCACCAGCGAGCCAGCGGCGCCCGGCTGGTCGGGCGCCATCGTGAAGGCCCACATTTCGATGCCGGGGCTTTCCAGTCGCTCCAGTTTTCGCCCCAGCACCGTCTCGTAGAACGCGCGGGCGCGGGGCATGTCCTGCACATAGATCTCGAACCAGCCAACCGGATTGCTCATGGTGTTGTCTCCGCCGTGGTGCGGGGATTCTGGGGCGGCGTTTCGTAGGCTGGTGTGAACCCAGCGCCAGCACGGGATCACGGCCATGGACGTCTCGGTGGCATATCAGGCAGCGTCGAGCGCGAGCGAAAAAAAGCGCGTGCCGGCAATGTGCGTGGTGTTGTACGGCGCGATCTCGACGAAGCCGAGTTGGCGATACAGGGCCTGGGCCGATTCCATGCTGGCCAGTGTGTCGAGCCGGAGTTCGCGATAACCGGCCTCGCGCGCTGCGTCGATCACGGCTTCGACCAGGCGCCTGCCAAGCCCGATGCCCTGGAAGGCCGGACGCACGTAGAGCCGCTTCATCTCGCCCGTTGTCGCATCCAGCGGTCGCAATGCGACGCAGCCGGCGACGTCATCGCCGATGCGCGCGACCAGCAGCGCGCCGCCAGGTGGCGCATAGGGTGCAGGCAGCGCCGCCAGCTCGGACGAGAATCCCTGGTACTCCAGGTCGGTCCCGATGGCTTCGGCGTACTCGCGGAACAGCTCGCGTGCGGTCGCCACCAGTTCGGGGCCACGCACCTGAGTGAGCGTCAGTCCTTCCATTGGGCCGACGCTAACACCGGCGCCGCGAGCCGGACAAGAACAGTGGATCGGGTTTCAGCCCCCCAGTAGCGGCGCGGCCTGTTCCAGGCGTTGTCGCAGCTGTTCGGCCAGGCGCAGGCTCAGGGCGATGATGGTGAAAGTCGGGAACGCCCAGCTGCCGGTCGGGAACACCGAGCTTCCGGCGATGTGCAGGTTGCCGATGCCGTGCACCTGGCAGTTGCGATCGACCACGCCCAGCTCGGGTGCATCGGCCATGCGCGTGGTGCCCATGTGATGCGACGTGCCGAACACCTGTGGCACGCCGTTCTCTTCGTCCAGCCACGGTTCCGGCCGGAACTCGCCGTTGCTCACGCGCGCCATTTCGGTGCCGAACAACCTGGCGGCGGTGCGATAGGTGTGGCGGTCCAGTTCGGTCAGGCGCCAGTCGACGCTGACCTTGCGCAGCCCGAGCGCGTCGCGCTCTTCGCCCAGGGTGATCCGGCTGTCGCGGTTGGGAACCTGCTCGAAGTAGCCGACCAGGTCGACGCGTTCGGTCTTCACCGTGGGTTTGCGGGTGAGCTTGCGGCCGAAGGCCATGGCGATATCGGCGGCACCGAGGCCGGCGCGCAGCGTCAGGGACGCGATGTCGTCGTCGGAGGGGCGCGACTTGGCGATGTAATCGGGCTCGCCATTCTTGCGGCCGCACACGCGCGCCTTGATCTCCCAGTTCTCGTGGCGCCTGCGCGCGCGCATGATCGCGCGCAGGTCACGCAGTGCCTGCAGGCCTTCGGGCACGGGTTCTTCGAACGCGAACGGCCGCACGCGTCCGCTGAGGATGCGGTGCTGGCGCTGCGCTTCGTCCGACAGGCAGATTTCCGGATGTGCCTGCGGTTTGCCCTTGGGCACGTTGCGGTCGTAAGGACGGATCACCGCTTCCGGGTCGCGCGTGTACAGCGCGCCGAGCTTGCCGCTGGGGTGGTCCATGAAATAGCGGCCGACCAGATCGTGGTCGTTGCCCAGCCCTTCGGGCCGGACCGAGTTGGACGACAGCAGCAGGCGCGCGTTCTCGATGCCGCCGCAGGCCAGCACGAAGTGACGGGCGCGGACGACGCCGCGATGGCCGTCGAGCGTGCCGATGCGCGCCTGCCGGACCGCCGCGGCGGAGGGCAGCGCCTCCAGCTCGAGCAGGTTGGCGTGCAGCAGCACGGTGATGTTGCGGGCGCGCTCGAACTCGCTGCGATAGGCCTCGCCGAAGATCATCGGGCTGCTGGCGAAGGTCTTGTGCACCAGCGAATCGGTATCGAAGGCAAGCGTCTTTCGCGACGACGGGGTGAGGAAGGTGTCTTCGCCGAGTTCATGCGACTCCAGGCCGCAGAAGGTGCGGGCCTTGAGGTAGTGCGGTTCCAGGTCGGCGAATCCGATCGGCCAGCCGCTGTCGGGCACCCAGTCGCGCGCTTCCAGGTTGGCCAGCGGTATGCAGCCGCGGCCCCAGAGATTGCAGGTGCCGCCAAAGGCGCGAAGTCGCGACGCGCCCGGATCGAACTCAGGCACGCCCACGGAGGAGCCTTCGAACAGCGCCTGGTTGCGCTCGTCGGCATCGAGACCACCGCCTTCGACGATGCAGACATTCACGCGCGTGCCCAGGAACGCCCAGGCGATGGCGAGGCCGGCCGCGCCGGCGCCGACTATGCAGATGTCGGCCTCAACGTCGGCGGGCGACGAAGCTTTCCTGTAATCGAAGATCAACTGGAGCCCCTTGTGCGGATTGATGCCGGCACAAGACGACTCGCTTGCCCCCGGCCTGCTGTAGATGAACAACGCAGCGCGGGGCGGGGAGGGGACAGTTTGCGGCGGGCTGGCGGCCGCGTCGCTCATGCCAAAGCGTTATGTGTCGCGGCAAGCCGGTCAGGGGCGGGCAGTGTCGCCCGCCCCTTGGGCATTGGTTACTGCGCGCTGTAAGCAGGTGCCGGCAGGGCCAGGCCCTTGCTGATGGCTTCGCTGATCAGCTTCTGCGTCTCGGCTTCGGCCTTGGCGACGAGCTTTTCGTGCTGCTTGCCGAGCACGTCCATCTGCGCACCCAGCGCTTCCATCGGCTTGCCGGCCTCTTCCATCTGGCGGCTCAGGGCTTCCATCGGTCCCTGGTTGGCGTCCAAGCGGCGTGCCTCGGCGTCCACGACCTTGGATTGTTCTTCCATCTGTCGCGCCAATGCATCCTGCTGTTGCGATAGGGCGTCCATCTTGGCCGAGAGCCTGTCCATTTCGGCATCGCTGGCACCGTGCATGTCGTCGGCGAGACTGGACTGGCGGTCACCGAGGTTGGACTGCTGCTCGGCAAGGGCTTCCATTTTCCGCGTCGCCGCATCCATCGCCGGGCTCGGCGTGTTGCGCTCGCTCAGCTTCTCCATCTGCGCGCCGATGGCCTCCATCTTGTTGCCGTGCACTTCCATCTGGTCGCCCAGGGCTTCCATCTGTGCGCCCAGCTTGGCGCTGTCGCGCCATGCCTCGTTCGCCCTGGCCACCGTGGCCGCATCGACGATCACGTAGGCCTTGCCGCTGCGACGGAACCAGACGAAATCGCCCTGCAGGCTGTGCCTGGCTGCTTCGATCCGCGGCAGGTCGTCGGTCGAGCCGGACATGGTCACGCCGTCGCGGTCCTTGCTGATCAGCGCATAGGCATCGCGGGTCTTGCCGGTGTGCAGCTGCAGGGTGTGGCCGCCGCCGGAGAGTGTCGGCGCAGGCTTGGATGCAAGTGCCGGTGCCGATGCAGGTGCAGGCGCAGCGGCGCGCTGCGATGCCGCGGGCTTGGCCGGGGCTTCACTCTTGATCTGGGCGTGCGCATAGAACGCCAGGCACGCAGCGGCCAGGCCGATCAGGGGGAAGGCGACGCGGCCGCTGGCGGCGCGACGGCCGGGACGGACGAGTTGTTCGATGCGGGACATCAGCTGGCCTCCATGGGCGGCTTGGGCAAGGTGCGGGTGTGCGCAGTGCGCACGGTCGAGTCGGGAGAGGTCGGACAGCTCGGACAGGGCGAGGGCGAGGCGGCGTGGCGCGCCGGTGACGTCGGCGGCGAGCTGGTCGGCGATGTGCTCGCGCTCGATGCGGATGCGACGTGACAGCCACCAGGTCACCGGGTGGTAGAACAGCAGCGCTTCGATCACGCCCTGCAGCAGGTTGACCAGGTAGTCGTGGCGGCGGATGTGCGCCAGTTCGTGCGCCAGCAATGCTTCGACCAGGTCGACGGGCATGCGCGTCAGCAGGGCCGATGGCAGCAGCACGACCGGGCGCAGCCAGCCGGCCGAGGCGGGTGAGTCGAGCGAATCGACCAGGCGCAATGCCACCGGTGTGCGCAGGCCGAATCGCGCGGCGAGGGCGTCGAGTCGTGCCTGCCATGCAGCCTGTGCGCCGCTTTGCGGCAGGCTGCGCAGGCGCTGGATCCACAGCAGGCCCGTGGCCATGCGCAGCGACAAGGTGCAGGCACCGGCCGACCAGACCAGCACGATCCAGGGCATCGCCGCTTCGATCCGCTGCGGCCAAGACATCAGTGTGGTGGTGGAAACGTCGACGGCAGCCAGGTACACCGATGCGCCGATGGCGGCCAGCGGCGCGCTGGCATCGACTGCGGCCAGCATCATCGCCAGGTGGATGGCCGGCACCAGCACGCAGGCGAGCAGGGCCAGGCAGGCCACCGCATATCGCGCTTGCGGGCGCGCGGCGTGCATCAGTTGCAGCGCCAGCGCTGCAGCCAGGCCGATCAGGGCGCCCTGCCAGATGAAGTGCAGCAGTGCGCGTCCGAGCAGCGGCACGAGGAGGGTGGGATCAGCCATCGGGGTTCTCCTTGAGGAAGCGCTTGATCTCCTCGCGCTCCTTGTCGCTGACGTGGTCGCTGAGTGCGGCCAGCACGAGGTCCTTGCCGGAGCCGGCGAAGGCCTTCTGGATGAGGTCCTTGAGCAGGTTGGTCTGCAGCGCGTCGCGTGCATGCGCGGCGGCGTAGACGTGCGAGCGCTGGCTTTCGTCGCGGGTCAGCAGGCCTTTGCCGTGCATGATCTGCATCAGGCGCAGGACGGTGGCATAGGTGAGGTCGGGGCGTTCGGCCAGGCGCTCCTGGTGGATGTCCTTCACGGTCGACGGGCCCAGGCGCCAGACCGACCGCAGCAGGTCGAGTTCGGCGGCGGTGGGTTTGGGCGGCTTGGCGGGCTTGCGCGTCATGGGTTCGCGGGGTCGTCTGGGTTCGGCTGGGAGGGACGTTATTCCAACTAGACCGGTTTGTCTAGACAGTTTTGTCTAGGTCATAAGTCATGGTGCCGGTCGTCGGGGTGGGGCCCGGGGGTGCCGGTTTGGGCCTACGATCTGGCGGGCTTTGAACCTTCACGCATGGGGAGTTCTGCGATGTCCTTGCATATGCAACGCCCGGTTGATTGGCTGCAGGTGGTGTTGGGTGGGTTGATCATCGCCATCGGCGATATCTGCTTCGCGATCACGGTCTGGTTCTCGTGGGATGCAGCCGGGATCGAAAAGGTTTTCCAGACGATCGCGGTGGGGGTTCTGGGGAAGGCGAGCTATGACGGCGGGTTGCAGTCGGCGCTGTTGGGGGCGGGGTTGCATGTGCTGATGGCGACGTCGTTCGTGGTGATCTATACGTTGGTGGCGCGGCGGGCGCCTGCTTTGCTGCGCCATCCGCTCGCGCTCGGTGCGGCGTATGGCGTGGTGTTGTATGTGGTGATGAATTTCGTGGTGATGCCGCTTTCGAGGGTGGGGCGCTCGCCTTCGTTCGAGCATCTGGACACGATCACTGCCAGCCTGGTCGCGCACATGGTGTTTGGCGTGGTTTGTGTGCTGTTTGCCAGGCGGGCTTTGGCGCGGGGCTAAGGTTTTCGTCTGCGGCGGACGCCCCTCCGGCAGTTCGTCGCCGGGTCTTCGGCCTGGGCAACCCGTCATTCCCGCGAAGGCGGGAATCCATGGACGTTGCTCTGCAACCATCGTCCGCCTGGATGTCTCCCTGTAAGCCGATGGGCGGCTGCTCGCCGCCGCCACGGGAGTGCGAGATGAAGATGTCCCTGCGTGTGTTGCTGCTCTCCGTGCTGTTCCTGTCGCCTGTAGCCATAGCGCAGGCACCGGTCAGCACGCTGGATCCGGAAGCCTTCGTTGCCGACTACGCGGCAAAGCACGATTTCAACGGCACCGTGTTGGTGAAGCGGCGCGGTGAAGTGGTCTATTCACACAGCTTCGGCGAGGCCAACATCGCGCTCGGGGTGCCCAATACGCGGCAGACCCGCTACCGCATCGCGTCCATCACCAAGCTCTTCACCGCCACGCTGGTGATGCAGCTGTACGAAGAAGAGAAGCTGGATCCCGGCCGCACCATCGCCACCTATCTGCCGGACTACGCCGGGCCGGCGGCGCAGCGGGTGACGGTGCACCAGCTGCTCAACCACACCTCCGGCATCGACAACATGGACAAGGTGACCAGCGCCGAGCAGGCCATCACCGAGGGCATTCCGGCGTACCAGCATCCGTGGACCAGCGACCAGCTCCTGTCGCGCTTCTCCAGCGGGCCGCTGGTGCATGAGCCGGGCAAGGTGTTCGACTACAACAATGGCGATTACGTCATCCTCGGCAAGATCGTCGAGCGGTTGCGCGGCAAGCCCTTCGACGAGGTGCTCGACGAGCGCATCCTCAAGCCGCTGGGCATGGCCGACAGCGGGATGCTGCGCCAGTCCGACATCGTCAAGGGCCTGGCCAGCACCTATTTCATGCGCGACGACCTCAAGCGCCTGGCCAACGACCTGCCGGTGTATCCGGAGAACTGGTACGCCGCCGGCGGGATGTATTCCACCGTCGACGACGTGCTCAGGTTCTCCGACGCGCTGTTCGCCGGTCGCCTGCTCAAGCAGGCGACACTCGCCAAGATGTTCGCCCCGGGGCTGGACGATTACGGCTACGGCGTGTGGTCGTATACGACCAAGGTGGACGGCAAGCCGTACCGCGTGGTCAAGCGGCCCGGGCAGATCATGGGCGCGCAGGCGCAGCTGTACCGCTTCCTCGATGCCGACCTGACGGTGGTGATCCTCAGCAACACGGGCACCACCGATCTCGACGAGTTTGTTGCTGCGATCGGCAAGCGCTACGTCGCGGTTCCGGCGGCGCGGCGCTAGGCATCCATCGCCCTGCGCATCTCGTTCACGTCCAGCTTCTTCATCTGCATCATCGCTTTCATTGCCTTGCCGGCGCGAACCGGGTCCGGGTCGGAGATCAGGTCGAGCATCTCCACCGGCACCACCTGCCAGGACACGCCGTACTTGTCCTTCAGCCAGCCGCACTGCTGCGCGGCCGGGTCGCCGCCTGCGGTGAGGTGCTTCCAGTAATGCTCGACCTCGTCCTGCGACTCGCAGTTGACCATCAGCGATACGGCTTCGTTGAACTTGAAGTGCGGACCGCCGTTGAGGGCCACCATGTCGCAGCCATCGAGTTTGAAATCGACGGTCAGCACCGAGCCGACCGGCCGGCCGGAGCCCTGCGAGGACGCTTCGTCGTAGCGCAGGATCTTGCCGACCGATGAATCGGGGAAGATCGACGCGTAGTAGTTGGCGGCCTCTTCGGCCTGAGAGTCGAACCAGAGGAACGGGGTGATTCGCTGGAAACGCTTGGTCATGATCGGCTCCTGTCGGGGCAGTGGACGGACGGGCGACGTGATCGCCAGTCTCCTGAGTCGACGATTGGGTGACCGTGAAATCGACATCACGGATTCATGCCGGTTCAGGGCATTGACTCGGGGCAGGGCGGGGCGTATCACCGGGCGTTCGTGTGCAGTCCCACCCCCAGACAGGGAGAGCCGGTCATGCTCAAGAAGGTCGCCTACACCATGTATCCCGTCGCCGACGTGGCGCGTGCGCGGGAGTTCTACGAGAACGCACTCGGTCTCAAGGCCGGCTCCGTGGGCAACCAGGGTGACAAGTACTGGGTCGAGTACGACCTGCCGGGCGGTGGCTGCTTCGCCCTGACCAATTTCATCGCCGACGCGCCCAGCGAATCGGCCGGCGGCACGATCGCCTTCGAAGTCGAGGACCTCGACAAGCTGGTCGCCGACCTCAAGGGACGCGGCGTGACCTTTCGCGGCGACATGATCCACAGCCCGGTGTGTCGCATGGCCGTGTGCCTGGACAGCGAAGGCAACTCGATCCTGTTGCACCAGCTCAAGGCTGCCTGAGCGCACGGCGATGCGACAGACGGTAGACACACCTGCACGCACGCGGCCGCGCAAGGCGACAGTGGCGGCGGCCGCGCCACCCGCAACGCTGGAGTCGCGCCTGGACGAGGCGATGCAGCAACTGCGCCGGCGCGCGACGAAAGCCACGCTCGAGGGCATGGCCCGCTACGCCATTCCTTCCGACCACGCCATCGGCGTGGCGATGAAGGACATCCAGGCCGTGGCCAAGGCGCTTGGCCACGACCGCGAACTGGCCCTGGCGTTGTGGGGCACCGGCGTCTACGAGGCGCGCACGCTGGCGGCCTATGTCGACGATCCGGCACGAGTGACGGCGGCGCAGATGGACCGCTGGTGCCGTGACTTCGACAACTGGGCCATCGTCGACACCGTCTGCTTCGTGCTGTTCGACCGCTCGCCGCATGCCTGGGGCAAGGTCGTGCAGTGGTCCGGCCGCCGCGACGAACTCGGCAGGCGCGCGGCATTCGCATTGCTGGCGAGCCTCGCCCTGCACGGCAGGCTGGACGATGTGGACGCCGTGGAAGGCCTGGGCCTGATCGAACGCGCAGCCAGCGACGACCGCAATTTCGTGATCAAGGGCGCAAGCTGGGCGCTGCGTTCGATCGGCCGGCGCAATGCCGGCCTGCACGCGAAAGCAATCACACTGGCCAGGCGTCTGGCGGCATCGGAGGTGGCCAGCGAACGCTGGCTGGGCAAGGACACTTTGCGTGATCTGCTCAAACCGGCCGTGGTGCAGAAGCTGGCCAAGCCTGGCCGGAAGAAATAGCCGGAACCGTGCCTCCCGGCCTTTGCTGGCGCGCCTGCGGCCCGACTACACTCGGCCGAACCTACCGCCGGGACCCGCCTGATGAAGCTTCGCGCTGCAGCTACCCTGATCGTGCTGTCCGGCCTCTACGGCCATGCCATGCCCGCCGACGCGGCGACGCCCAAAGTCGATGCGAAGACACACGACAAGGCCGTCGAACTGCTCGGCAAGGGTGTCGGCTTCCGCACGGTGATGGGGCAGGGCCAGGTGCCGGCCTACGCGCAGTACCTTGCCGATCAGCTCAAGGCCGGTGGCTTCGCTGCCGACGACGTGCAGGTGCAGAGCTACGGCGAGACCGCGGCGCTGGTCGCGCGCTATCGCGGCACCGGCGGCAAGAAGCCGATGCTGCTGTCGGCGCACATGGACGTGGTGGAGGCCAAGCCGGCCGACTGGACCCGCGATCCGTTCAAGCTGGTGACCGAAGGCGGCTACTTCTACGGCCGCGGCGTGCTCGACAACAAGTTCGATGTCTCGGTGATCGTCGCCACGCTGCTGCGGCTGAAGGCCGAAGGCTTCAAGCCGTCGCGCGACATCGTCCTGGCGCTGTCCGGCGACGAGGAAACCGCGATGGTGACCACGCGCGCGCTGAGCAAGCAGTTCCCGGATGCCGAGCTGCTGCTCAACGGCGACGCCGGCGGCGGCACGCTGTCGGCGAACGACAAGCCGGTGGCCTACAACCTGCAGGCCGCTGAAAAGACCTACGGCACGGTCACCATCGAGGTGACCAATCCCGGTGGCCACAGCAGCCGTCCGCACGCCGAGAACGCCATCTACGACCTGGCCAAGGCGCTGGACAAGCTGGCGGCGTTCCAGTTTCCGGCCCAGTCCGATGAGCTGACGCGTGCGTTCTTCCGCGCCACCGGCAAGCAGGCGTCCGGTGCGCTTGGCCAGGCGATGCTGCGCTTTGCCGAGGACCCGAAGGATGCCGAGGCGATCAAGGTCATTGCGGCCGATCCCGAATACGTCGGCATGATCCGCACCACCTGCGTGGCGACGATGCTGTCGGGTGGACATGCCGAGAACGCGCTGCCGCAGCGGGCGACGGCGACGGTCAACTGCCGCATCTTCCCGGGCGTCGCGGTCGAGGACGTGCGTCGGCAGATCGCGGACGTGGTGATCGATCCGGCGGCCAAGTATCCGGCGAAGGTGGAGATCATCGGCGAGCCGACGCAGAGCCCGGCCTCGCCGCTGCGCGACGATGTGATGGCAGCGGTGCGCAAGGCGGTCGACCGTCGCCAGCCGGGCCTGCAGATCGTGCCGCAGATGTCGCCGGGTGCGACCGACAGCCTGCACTTCCGCGCCGAGGGCATCCCGTCCTACGGCGTGTCGGGCCTCTACATGCGGCCGACCGATGACTTCGCGCATGGCCTCAACGAGCGCGTGCCGGTGTCGGCGCTCGACGGCGATCTCGATCATTGGCACACGCTGCTGACCGAGCTCGGCCGCTGATCCGCATCGTCTGACCAAACACGTGCCCAGACGCGACTGACGCGCTGGGCACGCGCATTCCAGCAGTACGAGATCGACCTGCTGCACTGCCGCGACGAAGCGCCAGATCGCGTCAAGTCACGCGAATGCCCGCCAGCCATCACGGGTCATTCACTTCGCTGACACGAACATCGACCGCGTTGTTTCCGTGGACGCGTCCCCATTCAACGTTGCGCCGGAGGTTCGGCGGCGTCCCGGTTTGCCTGTTGCGCGCAGCGAGCGCGAGCAGCCCTCTGTTGCTACACAGGGAGCGGGATGGACGGGTTCTTGAACGACGTGGTGCGCTTCTACACCGACCTGATCGGACGCACGCAGGGGCCGATGACGTTCCGGTTGTTCCTGCAGCCCGGCATGGCGCTGCTGCTGGCGTTCCGCGACGGATTCAAGGACGCCAGGATCGGTCGCCATCCGTATTTCTGGACCATCATGCATGACCCGGTGCGACGCGAAGCGTCGCTCCATGAGGGCTTCAGGGCGACCGCGCGGATCCTGATCCTCGGCCTGGTGATGGACACGATCTACCAGTACAAGGTGTTCGGCACCTTCCACGTGCTCGAGGCGCTGAACGTCGCGCTGATCCTCGGCTTCATTCCCTATTTCCTGATGCGCGGCCCGGCGGACCGGATCGCGCACTGGTGGTTGAAGCGCAAGGCCGGAGCCCTCTGACCATGACCCCCATCCTTCCCGAAGAAGGCAACCCCGAACTGCCGCTGTCGGCCAACCTGCCAAAGCCGCCGTACGACACGACCGACGAGAAATCCGTCGAGCTGTCCTCGCGCCGCACCGGGATGTCCTTCCAGCGCACGCGGATGAGTGCCGACCGCACGCTGATGTCGATCATCCGTACGGCGCTGTCACTGATCAGCTTCGGCTTCACCATCTTCCAGGTGTTCCAGAAGATGCAGGAGTCGAAGATCCTCGAGGGCAGCGGGCGCGAGCCCCGCAACTTCGGCATCGCCCTGGTCGTGCTGGGCATGGTGATGCTGACGCTCGGCATCGTCTACCACATCAACTACATGCGTGAACTGCGTGCCGAGCGTGTGCGCATGATCCAGCAGGGCCTGGTCCACGGCGAGAGCAAGTACCCGGTGTCGCTGACCCTGATCACCGCCGGCCTGCTGTGGCTGCTCGGACTGCTGGCGGCGGCCAGCATGGCCTTCAACGTTCCATTGCTGGGCTGAGCTGGCTCGCCCGGCGATCAAGAATCCAGCTTGACGTCGACTGCAGGTGGCGTGTTGCTGCGACGCGATGTCCCCACGGGTTACTGGAGGTGTAGCAATGGCAACAGCAAAGAAGGCCGCGAGCAAGGCTGCGGCAAAACCGGCAGCGACGTCCACGGCCAAGGCCAGCGGCAAGAAGCCGCCGAACATCCTCGTGATCTGGGGCGATGACATCGGCATTGCCAACCTGAGCTGCTACACGCGCGGCCTGATGGGCTACCAGACGCCGAACATCGATCGCATCGCCAGCGAAGGCATGCTCTTCACCGATTCCTATGGCGAGCAGTCCTGCACCGCAGGCCGCTCGTCGTTCATCACCGGCCAGAGCGTGTACCGTACCGGCCTGTCCAAGGTCGGCATTCCCGCTGCGCCGCAAGGGCTGCAGCCGGAGACGGTGACCACCGCCGACCTGCTCAAGGACCGCGGCTATGCCACCGGCCAGTTCGGCAAGAACCACCTGGGCGACCTCAACAAGTTCCTGCCCACGGTGCATGGTTTCGACGAGTTCTTCGGCAACCTTTACCACCTCAATGCCGAGGAAGAGCCGGAGATGGCCAACTACCCGAAGGACCCGCGCTTCCGCGAGCACTTCGGACCGCGCGGCGTGCTGCATTGCTGGGCCACCGACAAGGACGACACCACGGTGCAGGAGCGCTGGGGCAAGGTCGGCAAGCAGAAGATCAAGGACACCGGCCCGCTCACCAAGAAGCGCATGGAAACCTGCGACGACGAGTTCGTCGAGGCCGCCACCGACTTCATCAAGCGCCAGCACAAGGCCGACAAGCCGTTCTTCGTGTGGCTCAACACCACCCACATGCACCTGTTCACGCATACCAAGAAGGAAAGCCTGGGGCAGGCCGGCCGCTGGCAGTCGCCATACCACGACACGATGATCGACCACGACCGGAACGTCGGCCAGATGCTCGACCTGCTCGACGAACTCGGCATCGCCGACGACACGATCGTGATGTATTCGTCCGACAACGGTCCGCACATGAACACGTGGCCGGATGGAGGCATGACGCCGTTCCGCAGCGAGAAGAACACCAACTGGGAAGGCGCCTTCCGCGTGCCGCTGCTGGTGCGCTGGCCGGGCCACATCAAGGCCGGTTCGGTCTCCAATGAGATCGTCCAGCACCACGACTGGCTGCCGACGTTCCTGGAAGCGGCCGGTGATACCGGTGCGGCCGATCGCCTGAAGAAGGGCACGACCGTCAACGGCAAGAAGTTCAAGAACCACATCGACGGCTACAGCTTCCTGCCGTACCTGAAGGGCGAGGCCAAGGAAGGACCCCGCAAGTTCTTCTTCTACTTCAGCGATGACGGCGACGTGCTGGCGGTGCGATACGACCACTGGAAGCTCGTTTTCATCGAGCAGCGCTGCAAGGGCACGCTGCAGATATGGGCGGAGCCGTTCACCAAGCTGCGATTGCCCAAGCTCTTCAACCTTCGAATGGATCCGTACGAACGGGCAGACGTCACGTCGAATACCTACTACGACTGGTGTCTGAACAACATGTACTTCCTGTACGCGGCACAGGCGGCGGCCGCGCAGTTCGCCGCCACGTTCAAGGATTTCCCGCCGGCGCAGAAGCCGGGCAGCTTCACCATCGATGACGCCCTGTCGAAGATGGCCGAAGTTCCGTCCGGCGCCAGCTGACGCGCAACAGGTACTGAGCCCCTCTCCCGCGAGCGGGAGAGGGGTTGGGGTGAGGGCCACAGAGCTGAGGAATCCCATGAACGACCCATTGCCCTCCTGGAACGAAGGCGCCAACAAGGCCGCGATCAAGTCCTTCGTGGAGCGCGTGACCACGCAAGGTGGCCCTGACTTCGTTCCCGTCAGCGACCGCATCGCCGTGTTCGACAACGACGGCACGCTGTGGTGCGAGTATCCCCTGCAGGTGCAGGTGTTCTTCGCCCTGGCGCAGGTGAAGCTGCTCGCAAGGCAGGACCCGAAGCTGCTGGAGAAGCCCGCGTTCAGGGCGATGCTGGACTGCGACCTGCACGCGTTGGCGGCACTGCCGAAGAAGGAGGCCTTCGAACCGGCCTTCGCCACGCACGCCGGCATGACCGTCGACGAGTTCCGCGCCAATGCCTCCGAATGGCTGGCCGAGGCAAAGCACCCGACGCTGATGCAGCTGTTCACCCAGGGTGCCTACGTGCCGCAACGTGAACTGCTGGACTACCTGCGGGCAAATGGTTTCAAGACCTACATCGTCACCGGCGGCGGCATCGAGTTCGTGCGCGTGGTGGCCGAGAAGTTGTACGGGATTCCGCCGGAGCAGATCATCGGTTCGAGCATGCGGATGAAGGTCGAAACCGTCGAAGGAGCACCGGTGCTGCGCAAGCTGCCGGAGCTGGGAAGCTTCGACGACCGTGAGGAGAAGGTGGTGAACATCGGCCTGCATCTCGGGCGGCGGCCGATGTTCGCGTTCGGCAACTCCGACGGTGACCTGGCGATGATCCGCTACACGCTGGCCGGCGACGGTCCGCGCATGGCCTGGTACCTGCACCACGACGACGCCGAGCGCGAATTCGCCTACGACCGCGACTTCAAACTCAGTGCGCTCAAGGACGGGCTCGACCACGCCGAGGAGTACGGCATCGGCCTGGTCAGCATGAAGAACGACTGGAACCAGGTCTTTGCAACATGAACATTCACGCTAAGCTGGGGCCAGCATTCGCGGCAGACGAGGGATCGATGGGTTCGGACGGCAGCACATTCGACGACATGGTGCACATCCCCGGTGGAACCTTCCTGATGGGGTCAGATCACCACTACCCCGAGGAAGCGCCGGCGCACAAGGTGTCGGTGCCGGCATTCCGGATCGATCGCACGGCGGTCACCAACACTCAGTTCGCGCGCTTCGTCGAGGCGACCGGCTACGTCACGCTCGCCGAGCGACCGGCCGATCCTGCCGACTACCCGGGGGCCGACCCGGCGCTGCTGGTGCCCTCGTCGGTGGTGTTCATTCCGGCGCAGGGGCCGGTGGACCTGCGCAACCACTACAACTGGTGGGCCTACATCGCCGGCGCGAACTGGCGGCACCCGCGCGGGCCGGAGTCTTCGATCGCGGAGCTGGGTGACCATCCGGTCGTGCACGTCGCCTTCGAGGACGCGCAGGCCTATGCCGACTGGGCGGGCAAGTCGCTGCCGACCGAAGCGGAGTGGGAGTTCGCCGCACGCGGCGGTCTCGAGGCCGCAGAATTCACCTGGGGCGAGGAGTTCACGCCCGACGGCAAGTACATGGCCAACACCTGGCAAGGCGAGTTCCCCTGGCAGAACCTGCAGCAGGACGGTCACCTGTGGACCGCGCCGGTAGGTTCGTACGCGGCCAACGGTTACGGCCTGCACGACATGGCCGGCAACGTCTGGGAATGGACCACCGACTGGTACCAGGAGCACAACCGCATCCAGCAGCATTCGTGCTGCACGCTGGAGAATCCGCGCGGGGGCGAGCGCGATGCCAGCTTCGATCCGCGCCAGCCACAAGTGAAGATCCCGCGCCGGGTGATGAAGGGCGGCTCGCACCTGTGCGCGCCGAACTACTGCCGGCGCTATCGTCCGGCGGCGCGGATGGCGCAGCCGATCGACACCTCGACCTGCCATCTGGGTTTCCGCTGCGTCGTGCGCGAGTAACCCGGTCACCGTAACCAGGAGGGCGCCATGAAGGAGTGGCTGGTTTCGATCACCGAACCGGTGGTGGTGATGATCGACATCATCGCGCTGCTGGTGGTGCTCGTCGGCACGCTGCAGGCTCTGGTCGGCGTGATCCGGATGCTCTGGCGCCACGACCATGACAATCATGCGCGTCGCCAGATCTGGATGGACTTTTCGCGCTGGCTGGTTGCCGGGCTGACCTTCCAGTTGGCGGCGGACATCCTGGAGTCATCGATCACACCCGACTGGGACGGGATCGGGCGATTGGCGGCAGTGGCGGTGATCCGCACCTTCCTCAACTACTTCCTCGAGCGCGATGTCGAGGAGATGCGCAAGCGCGAGCAGGAGGCCCGCGAGCGGGCTGGCGTAAAATAGCCGGCCCCCTGCCAGAACCCACTCCGATGCCCAACACTCCCGCCTGTCCGCAATGCACGCTTGAGAACACCTACGTCGACGGCGGCAACTTCGTCTGTGCCGATTGCGGCTTCGAATGGTCCGCTTCCGGCGACAGCGGTGCCGACTCCGGCACGGTCGTGCGCGACAGCAACGGCAACGCCCTCGCCAATGGCGACACGGTGGTGGTGATCAAGGACCTGAAGGTGAAAGGGTCCTCGATCCCGCTCAAGCAGGGCACGGTGATCAAGAACATCCGCCTGGTCGAAGACGACGCCGAGCACATCGAAGGCAACTCGGACAAGATCAAGGGGCTGGTGCTGAAGACCATCTTCCTGCGCAAGGCCTGATCGCAAGGTCTGCCGAAACGGCGCCGTCACGGGCTGGTCACGTCGCCGCTCCAAAAGTACGGGTCGGACAACGCACCGTGGAGCCCGTGATGAGCCATTACCGCATTGCCGTGTTGATCGGCAGCCTTCGTCGTGAGTCGATCAACCGCCAGCTTGCCCACGGCCTGTTCAAGCTGGGACCGCCGGACTTCGAGTTCCATGAGTGCCGCATCGACGACCTGCCGCTGTACAACCAGGACGACGATAGCCACCAGGCGGCGCCGGTGAAGCGGCTCAAGCAGGAGATATCCGGCGCGAAGGGCGTGATGTTCGTCACCCCGGAGTACAACCGCTCCGTGCCGGGCGTGCTGAAGAACGCGATTGACCATGCCTCGCGGCCCTATGGGCAAAGCGCCTTCGCCGGCAAGCCGGCCGGCGTGATCGGTGCCTCGATCGGTTCGATCGGCAGCGCCATGGCGCAGCAGCACCTGCGCAACACGTTGGCCTACCTCGACATGCCGACGATGGGCCAGCCGGAGGTGTTCATCCACGCCAAGGAAGGGCTGTTCGATGACGACGGCCAGATCGGCGAGGGCAGCCGCAAGTTCCTGCAGGCCTGGATGGACCGTTACGTCGAATGGGTGAAGTCGCACTCGTAGCGGTCTGGGTCACAATGTCCGGGCCATAGCGAACCAAGACCCGTGCCGATGACCGTCGCGCTTCCACTGGACCTGCCGCCCGAACAGCTCGACGCGCTCGAGGCAGCCTATGCCTCGCCACCGCGCTCGTACCACAACTTCCAGCACGTGCAGGAAGTGTTGCGGCACTACCACGAGGTCGCAGCGGGCCCGGGCTGGCGGCAACCGGCGGAGGTCGGGCTGGCGGTGCTGTACCACGATGCGATCTATGAGGCCGGGCGACGCGACAACGAAACCCGCTCGGCCGAAATGGCGGTGGCCCACATCGCACGCTGGTGGCCGACGGCCGGCATCGATGCCAGGCGCGTGATGGACCTGATCGAACTGACCGCGCGCCATGGCAGCCTGCAGCCGGCCGACGTCGACGACGAGGCTGCGCTGTTCCTCGATTGCGACATGGCCATCCTCGGTGCGGAGCCGGCGCTGTTCGATGCCTACGACCGTGGCATCACCGCTGAATACCGTGGCCATGTGCCGGCGTGGCTGTTCAAGCTCAACCGGCGACGCTTCCTCAAGGCGCTGCTGGCACGCCCGCGTATCTATCTAAGCGACTACTTCCACCAGCGTTTCGACACGCAGGCGCGACGCAACCTGCGCCGCGCGGTCACCGAGAAGCGCTGATGCGTGGCGCCAGCGCCGCGCCAAGCAGGGCCAGCAGCGCCGACAACGCGAACCCGGACAGATAGGCCAGGGAAGGCGCGCGCACCAGCAGGGCGGCGAAGATCGAACCACCCACCGCCAGCACGGTGGCGGTGAACAGCGAATCGCACAGCTGCAGCGCCGACGCATTCAATCCCTGCTGCGTCGGCGGCGACAGTTGCAGCGTCAGCACCGACAGGGTGGGGAACAGCGCGCCCATGCCGAAGCCGGCGGCAATCCAGTCGACTGCGCCGACGGCAACCGGCACCGACGGCGCGATCGACATCGCCACGCCGCTGACGCCGACCAGGATCAAGCCCATGCCGATGCGCAACAGCTGCGGTGGCGTGAACGGCTGCGACGGGCGGCTGCGGCACCACGAGCCCAGCGACCAGCCGATCGCCCCTGCGGTGAGCACGGCGCCGGCCGCGGTCGGCGACAGTCCGCGTTCGCGCGACAACAGCAAGGGCACGAAGACCTCGGTGCCGAAGAACGCGGACGAGGCGATGCCGCGCATCGCGATCACCGTCGGCAGGCCACGCGCCATGCGCAGCGTGCCGCGCGGCAGCAACTGCCAGGCGCAGATGACCACGCCTGCCACCGCCACCGCGAGCAGCGGCAAGGCGCCGGCATGGTGCTGCTGGCCGGCGTAGTGCAACACCAGCGCGCTGGCGGCGGCGCCGACCGCCCAGGCAATGCGATGCGGCTGTTCGGCGGCCGCGTCATGACCACCGCCTTCCGGCGCGCCAAGCCCGCGCAGCGCCGGCAGCACGAACCATGCCGCGACCAGCGCGATCAGCGGCACCGACAGGAAGACCCAGCGCCAACCCAGGTGCTCGACCAGCAGGCCGCTGATCGCCGGGCCGATCACCGCCGGCAACACCCAGGCCGCAGCAAACGAAGCGAAGATGCGCGGATGCAACTGGGGCGGATACACGCGCCCGACCGCGATGTACAACGCCACCGACATCAAGCCACCGCCGTAGCCTTGGACGATGCGTCCGAGGATCAGCACCCACATCGACGGCGCCAGGCCGGCGATCAGCAGGCCGACGCTGAACCATGCGATGCCCTGTCGCAGCGGCGGTGCCGGCCCGCGCCGGTCGCCCCAGCGCCCGGCCACGACCATGCCGACGACCGAGGCGGCGAGGGTGCCGCCGAAGGCGAGGGCGTACAGCGGCAGGCCGTCGAGCGCCTGGGCCACCGTCGGCATCGCGGTGGCGACGGCGAGCGCCTCGAAGGCGTACAACGCGACCAGCGCCACCGCGCCGAGCGTGACACCGCGATAGCGGCGGTCGAGCAGGCCGCCGTCCTCGTTGTCGTACGAAGCCGGTGCCGCGGTATCACCATTCACAGCGCATGCCCGAAGGTGCTGTAGACCATCAGCACGACCTTGCCGCGCCCGTGCCCGTTCTCGACATCGCGATGGGCCACCGCGGCATGCGACAACGGATGGATGTCGCGCACGTGCACGCGCAGCCGTCCGCCGTCATGCAGGTCGACCAGCTCCTGCAGGCGCGCCCGGTTGCGGTCGCTGCGCACACCGCGCACGCCCAGGCGTTGCACGTCTTCGAAGGCAACCAGCGTGGCGATGCGCGAAGGTTCGATGCCGAGCGCGATCGACGCGTCCAGCGCCCCGCGCCCGGCGCCGTCGAGCGCGGCCTGCACGCCCTCCGGCGCAAGTTCGCGCACGCGCGCGGCCAGGCCCGGTCCGTACAGCACCGGCTCTGCGCCGAGGTGGCGCAGGTAGTCGTGGTTCTCGCGGCTGGCAGTGCCTATGACGCGCGCACCGCGCAGCCGTGCCAGTTGCACGGCAATGGTGCCGACGCCGCCGGCCGCGCCGTGCACCAGCACGGTGTCGCCTGTAGCGATGGCCAGCGCCTGCACGGCCGTGTGCGCGGTTTGCCCGGAGGCGGACAGCGATCCCGCCACGGCCCAGGTCATCATCGCCGGCTTGGCGACGAGCTGGTCCGCGGGCACCACGACCGCCTCGGCGTAAGCATTGGCCGTCGTCCAGCCCAGCACTTCGTCGCCGGCAACAAGGCCGTCGACGTCGGCGCCCACCTGCTCGACCACTCCGGCGAACTCATTGCCGAGCTGGCGCGGGAACGGCGCCTGGCCGATGCCGCGTTGCGCGAACCAGCCGCTGCGCGTCGAGCAGTCGGCAGGCTGCACGCCGGCGGCGCGCACGCGCACGCGGACCTCGCCGCGGGCAGGGTGCGGCAGGGGCAGCTGCGCCAGGCGCAGCACGTCGGCAGGCCCGTAGCGGTCGAAGACGACGGCCTGCATGGTGGCTGCGGCCGGAACGGATCGGGTGTCGTAACCGTCGCGCGCGTTGCGGGTATCCATGAAGTGAGCAGGACTTGACCGGAATTGAACACGGCGAGCAGGATAGAACATCAAGTTAAGTTGAGGTCAAGGGCAATGGCATCCCACGACGAGCTCACCGTCGGCGAAGTGGCGCAACGCAGCGGGACGACGGTGTCCGCACTCCACTTCTACGAAGCCAAGGGCCTGATCCACAGCCAGCGCACGGCAGGTAACCAGCGCCGCTATTCGCGGGACATGCTGCGTCGGATCGCCATCATCCGCGCCGCCCAGCGCGTGGGCATGCCGCTGGCCAGCATCCGCGACGCACTGGCCAGCCTGCCGGAGGCGCGAACGCCGACGCGTCGCGACTGGTCCCGGTTGTCGGCGATGTGGCGCGAGGAACTCGATGCCCGCATCCAGCAGCTGATCCAGATGCGCGACACGCTGGACGACTGCATTGGCTGCGGTTGCCTGTCACTGGAGCGCTGCCGCCTGGCCAATCCGGGCGACGTGCTGGGCGAACACGGGGCCGGACCGCAGCGCTGGACGGACGTCCAGGAGCCCTGATCGGCCGGAACGGCATCGAACCGCGTCTTTGTGACAAAACGGTAACGTTCAGCCTGTGGAATCGTCGTTGCGCGGGCACGGGCCCAGGCGAGACCGGCATGAACATCCTGATGTTGTCCGACGTGTACTTCCCGCGCATCAATGGCGTCTCCACCTCGATCCGCACCTTCGCCCAGGGACTGACCCGGATGGGGCACGCGGTCACCCTGGTCGCCCCCGACTACGGCACCGACCAGCAGGCCGTGGATGACGGCAACGAAGGATTCGAGATCCAGCGGCTGCCGTCGCGCGAGATCTTCTTCGATCCCGAAGACCGCCTGATCAAGGCCCGCGACCTTGCCCGTGCCGAGGCGGCACTTCGCGAGCGCGAGTGGGACGTGATCCACATCCACACCCCGTTCCGCGCGCATTCGCTCGGCGTGCGGCTGGCGCGCCATGGCGCCTGGCCGACGGTGGAGACCTACCACACCTATTTCGAGGAGTACGTCGGCCATTACCTGCCATGGCTGCCGAGTGCGTTGACCCGCCTGCTGGCACGGCGCGCTTCGCGCCACCTGTGCCACGGCGTGGACGAACTGATCGTGCCGAGCCAGCAGATGGTGGACGTACTGGACCGCTACGGCGTGACCACGCCGTCGACGGTGATCCCCACCGGCATCGACCTCGATCAGTTCCGCAACGGCGATGGCGCCCGCTTCCGCGCCGCGCATGGCATCTCGCCGGAGCGGCCGACGCTGGTGACGGTCAGTCGCCTCTCGCTGGAAAAGAACATCGGCTTCCTGTTGCAGGTCGTGCGCAAGCTGGTCGCGGCGTTCCCGGACCTGCTGTTCCTGATCGCCGGCGAAGGCCCCGACGAACCACGCCTGCGCCGACTGGTGCAGGAGCTGGGCCTGCAGGGTCACGTGCGCTTCTTCGGCAACCTCGACCGTCGCACCACGCTGCTCGATGCCTACCGCGCGGGCGATGCGTTCGTGTTCGCTTCGCCCACCGAAACACAGGGCCTGGTGCTGATAGAAGCGATGGCGCTGGGCGTGCCGATCGTGTCCACCGCGGTCATGGGCACGGCGACCGTATTGCGTGATGCGC
This sequence comes from Lysobacter sp. GCM10012299, assembly GCF_042649405.1. Lineage (NCBI taxonomy): Bacteria > Pseudomonadati > Pseudomonadota > Gammaproteobacteria > Lysobacterales > Lysobacteraceae > Lysobacter > Lysobacter sp. GCM10012299. The sequence continues at coordinate 890,970 of NZ_JBHRZC010000001.1, forward strand.
GCAGCGCGCTGGTGGCTGAGCCGGATGTCGAGGATTTCGCACGCCATGTCGCGCGCTTGCTGCGTTCGCCTGAATTGCGCGCGCAACTGGCGGCCGCCGGTCCCGACGATGCCCGTGCCTGGGGCTCGGAAGGCATGGGTCGCAGGCTCGAGGCGTTGTATGCGCGCCTGGCGGAGGGTCACGCGCTGGTACCGGCGACCTGACCGCTGCAAGGCACGCGTTGTGCGGCCTCGCAACATGCAATGCATCGCCATTGCGACCCGATCGCGAGCAAGAACCATGCCGCGCACCTCGCCCGGCATGTGTGAATTCTTTCACGGCAACTCCACGTCCAAGGCGTGAGCCTCCGGCAAGCATGTGATTGCTACACACACTCGCTGCTCGCATGAGGAGTCATCGTGAACACCATCCATGGCGTGTCTGGGAACAACCGTCGTCGCCCGTCACAGGTGCTGCGCATTGCAGTGGCGCTGGTGCTTGCCGGTGCATCGCCGCTGGCGTTGGCGCAGGCATCGTGCACCGGCGCGTTCGCCCAGACGGTGACCGGCGCAGGTTCTTTCGCATGCGGCAGCAACGCCAGCGCTACCGGCGGCAATGCGACCGCACTGGGAACCGAGGCCATCGCCAGCGCGGCGGATGCGACCGCGGTGGGGTTCTCCTCGACAGCGTCCGCCACCAACTCCGTCGCGCTGGGTACGGGTTCCGTCGCCGACCAGGCCGATACCGTGTCCGTCGGCACGGCCGCGGCGCAGCGCAGGATCGTCAATCTCGCTGCCGGCACCGCGCCGACCGATGGCGTCAACATGAGCCAGCTCGACGCCGTGGTCCAGGCCACCGAGGGCATCCGCTACTTCCAGGCCGAGGGCCTGGGCGATGGCAGCGACGATGCGCAGGCGACGGGATCGCGTTCGATCGCCAGCGGTGCCAATTCGCTGGCCAGTGGCCTCAGCTCGATGGCGATCGGTTACCGGAGCGTGGCCACCAGCACGCTCGGCATCGCCATCGGCAGCTGGAACGACGTCAACGGCAACGGATTGGTGGAGGCCGGAGAGGTCACTCAAGCGACAGGTGCAGGCAGCGTTGCCGTGGGCAGTGCGGCGCAATCGAACGGGTTTGGTTCGATCGCCGTCGGTTCCAGCAGTCGTGCATTGATCGACGCCAGTACCGCGATCGGCACCGATGCGGAGGCTTCGGGCCTGGGCAGTGCCGCGCTGGGCTACCAGTCACGTGCGACCACGACCGCGAGCCTGGCGTTGGGCGCCGGCGCCGCGGCGACGGGCATCCAGAGCGCGGCCATCGGTACGCTGGCGGTGGCCAGCGGCGGCAACACCATCGGCATCGGCTTCCAGTCCAGCGCGATCGGCGCCAACGGCATCGCGATCGGCAACACCAGCCAGGTCAATTCGGTCGATGGCCTCGCGCTGGGCACCAACGCGATAGTGGCAGCGAACGACCCGAGCGGGACGCCGGTCAGCCGCGGCATCGCGATCGGCAACAACAGCCGCGCCAACAACTCCGACGCCACCGCGGTGGGCGCCAATGCGATTGCCAATGGCCAGAACAGCGTCGCCTTCGGCACGGCGTCGAATGCGCAGGGGCCGCAGGCCAGCGCCATCGGCCAAGGGGCGCGTGCGATCGGCAGCAATTCCGTGGCACTGGGTACCTCGGCGCTGGCGCAGGGCAACGTCAGCACCGCGCTGGGCCAGAACGCCACCGCGACTGGTTCGCTCAGCGTTTCGCTCGGGCAGTCCGCTGATGCCACGGCAAGCGAAGCGCTGGCGGTCGGCAACAACGCGCAGGCGACTGCGTCCAACGCGACGTCGCTGGGGCGTTCTGCCAATGCCTCGCAGACCGGTGCACTGGCACTGGGTGCGGACTCGATCGCTTCGGCGGTCGATGCCTTCTCCGGCGGTCGTGGCAGTGCCGCAGTGGGTGCTGGCAGTACCGCGCTCGGTTCGGCCAGCCGGGCCGCCGGACCTGACGACACCGCCATCGGCAGCGGCGCGCAGGTACTGGCTGACCAGAGCACGGCGGTGGGCGCCGACAGCGTCATCGCCGTCGGCGCGCTGCAGTCGTCGGCCTTTGGTGCCACCAGCAATGTCACCGTTTCCCAGGGTACCGCGCTCGGATTCGGCAGCCGCGTGACCGCAGTGAATGCGGTCGCGATCGGCAACGCCTCGGTCGCCGACCAGGCCAACACGGTGTCCGTCGGCACCGTCGGTGGCGAACGCAAGATCGTCAACGTCGCCGCCGGCATGGCGCCGACGGATGCGGTCAATGTCAGCCAGCTCAGCACGGCCATTGGCGGCCTGCGCTACTTCAAGGCCGATGGACTCAACGACGGCAGCGATGATGCGCAGGCGACCGGCGCGGCATCGGTTGCGGCTGGCGCTGGCGCCGTCGCCAATCAGCAGAACACCACCGCGGTCGGCAGCGGAGCACAGGCGACTGCCGCGTTCGCCACGGCACTGGGACGCTCGGCCCGCGCCGTCGGCACGGCGTCGTCGGCGCTGGGGCAGTTCAGCGAAGCTGACGGCATCAACTCGGTGGCGGTCGGCGCGGACGCGTGGGCGCAGGCCGACAGCGCGATCGCGGTCGGACAGGCGAGCATCGCCGGTGGCGTGGGCAGCATCGCCATTGGCCGCACCAGTTTCGCGGCCGGACCCGAAGACACAACGCTCGGCAACAACGCCCGGGTCGAGGCCGACCAGGGCACGGCGGTTGGCGCTGGGGCAATCATCGCCACCGGCGCGACGCAGGCCTCCGCACTGGGCGCAACCAGCAGCGTGACGGCAGCGCAGGGCACGGCACTGGGCTTCGGAACTGTGGCGTCCGTCAGTGGCGCGGTCGCGCTGGGGTCCGCGTCGGTCTCCGACCGCGCGCTCGCACCGACAACGGGTTCGATCCCCGCCGGTTCGACCGCGATTCCCATCGACACCACCGATGCCGTGCTGCTGGGCGCGGTCTCGGTCGGCTCGGGCACGTCCTATCGCCAGATCATCCATGTCGCCGACGGTACTGAAGCACAGGACGCGGTGACGCTGCGGCAGTTGCAGGGTGCGTTGAACGCCGTCACGACGACCAGCACGGCCTACTTCCACGCCAACTCCGTGCTCGCCGATTCGCTCGCGGTCGGGACTGACTCGATCGCGGTCGGTCCAACCACCGTGGTCAACGGCGACAACGGCATTGGCATTGGCAATGGTGCCGTGGTGGGCTCAACCGCTCCCGGGGCGATTGCGATTGGTCGCGACGCGCAGGTGCTGCTCGCTTCCGGCATCGCGATGGGCAGCCAGGCCCAGGTCAACGCCGGGCAGGGCGTGGCGCTGGGTGCGGGCGCGACCGCGAACCACGCCCTGAGCGTGGCGCTGGGTTCGGCATCGCAGACGGCGGTCGGCGCGCAGACCGGTTACACCGCGTTTGCGCTGACTGCCCCGCAGAACTCGTTCGGCGAGGTCTCGGTGGGCAGTGCCGGGGCGGAGCGCCAGGTGACCCACGTCGCCGCCGGCAGTGCCGTCACCGATGCGGTCAATGTCGGTCAGCTGGCGACGATGAGCCAGCAAGTGGTTGCCATGTTCGGTGGCGGTGCGGCGGTCGGCCCGGGTGGCGTGATCACCCCGCCCAGCTACACGATCGGTGGCAACGTGTTCAACGATGTCGGTAATGCGCTGGCCAACCTCGACGGTCGGGTCACCAGCATCGAGGCCAATGGCGGCGGTGGCGGAGTGGGCGCCGGTCGCGACCTGCGCTTCACCGCCAACGGCGGCGCGGCCACTGCGTCCGCCATCGGCAGCAACAGCGTGGCCGCCGGTGGCGGTGCCAGCGCGACTGCAGCCAACAGCGTCGCCGTCGGCGCGAACTCGGTGGCCGACCGCGACAACACCGTTTCGGTCGGCTCCGCCGGCAATGCGCGCCAGGTGGTCAATGTCGCCGAGGGAACCGCGGCGACCGATGCGGTCAACGTGCAGCAGCTGTCGAACCAGTCGGTGGCGACCCTGAACCAGGCCAACGCCTACACCGACCAGCAGGTCAGCCAGATCGTGGCCCTGCCGATGCAGGCGATCGAGGACCTGCGCGGCGAGGTCAACGACGAGTTCCGCGCCACCGACCAGCGCATCAACCGCCAGGGCGCGATGACCGCGGCGATGGTGCACATGGCCAGCAGCGCGGCCAACATCCAGACCCTCAACCGCGTCTCGGTCGGCGCCGGCTACGCGGAAGGTGAGGAAGCACTGGCAGTCGGCTACCAGCGGCTGGTCAAGCGCAATGTCTCGCTGTCGGTGGGTGCGGCGTTCAGTGGCAGCGAGCAGTCGGCAGGCGTCGGTATCGGCATCGGCTGGTGATCGGGACGCTATGTTGCGCAATGCAGCGACAAGGCGGACGCCGGCGCCATGTACCATGCCCGGCTACGTCAACCCACGCGAGGCAAGGCATGACCATTTCGATGTACGACGCATCCGTTCCGGTGTTCAGGCAGATGCTCGGCGCCATGGCCGGCCTGCTGGAGAAGGCCGAGGCCTACGCCGTCGAGAAGAAGATCGATGGCAGCGTGCTGCTGCAGTCGCGCCTGTTCCCGGACATGTTCCCGCTGGTGCGCCAGGTGCAGATCGCCTGCGATTTCGCCAAGAGCGTCCCGGCGCGCCTGGCCGATGTCGAGGTCCCGGCCTACGACGACACCGAGCAGGATTTCGCCGAGCTGCATGCGCGCATTTCGCGCACGCTGGCCTTCATCGACGGCCTCGACCCGCTGCTGTTCGAAGGCAGCCACGAGCGCGAGATCGTGCTGCGCCCGGGGACGCCGAAGGAGCGCCGCTTCACCGGTACGGCCTACCTGCTGCACTATGGCCTGCCGCAGTTCTACTTCCACGTTACAACCGCATATGCGCTGCTGCGCCACAACGGCGTCGCGGTCGGCAAGCTGGATTTCATGGGCGTGCGCTGATCACCAACTAAAGCGAATCCATCGAGGTCGAGGCGATGTCGGGAGTCGATGTCTCCGTTGGCATCAACCACAGGGAGCGGGCGCTGGCCCGCACCCTGGGCACCGTCGCGCTGGTGGCCATCGCCTGGTTCCTCGCTACCGCGGTCGCCGTGCAGGTGTTGCGCGAAGACCTCGACTGGATCCGGGTGCCGCTCAGCTTCTACCTGATCGGCCCCTACGGGCCGTGGCTGCAGTTCGCCTACGTGTCCCTGGCCACTGCCATCGCGGTGATGGCGATCGGCTACTACCGCGTCACGGTCGCAGGGCCGGGAAGGCAGGCGGTGCTGGTGCTGTTCATGCTCGGCTCGATGGCGCTGGCGATCACTGCCCAGGCCGAGACCGACCTCGGCGGCGGCCGCGCGTTGACCACCGGTGCGGTCGTCCACGCCATCTCCGCGCCGCTGGCGTTCCTGTTCACGGCCCTGGGCATGCTCTGGCAGTCGTGGCGCTTCCGCACCGACCCGCACTGGCGCAGCTGCTTCGCCGTCGCTTTCTGCCTCGCCCTGTTCTGCTTTGCGGCGCTATGGGTGCTCGCGCTGTGGCGTGAGCTGCCGCGGGGACTGAGCCAGAAGCTGGTGGTGCTGGCGATCCTGGCCTGGCTCTCCCTGGCCGCCGGATGGCTCCGCCAGCAGTCGCTGATGAATCCAGATTAATCAATGACTTGGGTGCCAGGGCTAAGGCTCGCCCGGTGGCGCTTACAATGCGCACCATGCTGCTCAATATCGCCGCCTACCACTTCACCCCCATCCAGAATCCCGAGGACCTTGCCGCGCAATTGCGATCGCGCGCCGAGGAGCTGGGCCTGCGCGGCTCCATGCTGGTGGCGGGCGAGGGCATCAACCTGTTCCTGGCCGGCACCGAAGCGGGCATCCAAAGCTTCCTCGACGCGCTGCGCGCGCAGGCGAGCTTTGCCGACCTGATCGTGAAGTTCAGCCGCAGCCGGCGCCAGCCGTTCGCGCGGCTGAAGGTGAAGGTCAAGCCGGAGATCATCAGCTTCCGCCGTGACAACGCCTCGCCGCTGGTGGGACGTGCACCGGCCGTGATGCCCGAAACGCTGGCGCGCTGGCTCGACCAGGGCCACGACGACGACGGCAAGCGCGTGGTGATGCTCGATACGCGCAACCGCGAGGAGTTCGGCTACGGCACGTTCAACGACGCGTTGACGCTGCCGATCGACAATTTCACCGACCTGCCGCAGGCACTGGAGCCGCATCGCGATGCGCTCGGTGACGCCACGGTGGTGAGCTTCTGCACCGGTGGCATCCGTTGCGAGAAGGCGGCGTTGTGGATGCAGGCCGAGGGCATGAGCAACGTATTGCAGCTCGATGGCGGCATTCTGGGTTACTTTGAACGCGTTGGCGGACGCCATTACGACGGTCGCTGCTTCGTGTTCGACGAGCGCGTGGCGCTCGACCCCGAACTGCAACCCCTGGTCGACCCGGCGATCGACGACGCTGCCTGAGGGCAGCGAACGCGGTGCAGCACGTTTGCCGGGATGCCAGCGCCGCGGATCAAGACTAGCGAGGACACTGATGGCATCAGCACGAGCGATGGGTACGAGCAGGGCCCTGTCCATGGTGGCCGCAGCCACGTTGCTGCTTGCAGCGTGTGACAAGCAGGCGCCGGTCAACAGCGCCCCGCCGGAAGAGATCACGGCTCCAGCACCGGCCGCCAATCCGCAGCCGGACGTCAACGCCGAGCCGGTCGAGCGCGCGGCGCCGCCGATGGTGAAGGCCGTGGCGATGGGCGAGTTCGAGCCGGGCAATCCGGTGGCGACGGCGGTCACGGGCAAGCTCACCATCGACGACAACTCGATGCGCGGCGACAACGGCGCCAGCTTCACCACCGAGCGCGTTGCAATCGTCAACGGCGCCGACCAGTACTCGCCCGGCAACACCTATGCCCAGGCGATGATGGTGGCGGCCGACCAGGAAATCGAACTGCGTCGCGTGCTCGAGCAGACGCCGCCGACGCAGATGCCGGCGAACGCCATGTGCGGCGGCAGCCAGACCGGCTTCATCGCCCTGGCCAAGGTGACGGAGGCCGGCGGCGACATGGTCAAGGTCATCGGCCTGAAAGGCAGCGACATGCCGGCGGCGAGCGCCAAGGGCATCGAACTGTGCGCGAGCACGATGTACCTTCCGGTGACTGCGCCGGCTAAGGGCTGATCCGCTTAGCGCGTCAGCCAGTCGACCGCGCCGCGCCCGGCGCGCAGGCCGCTGGCGAAGCACGCGGTCAGCAGGTAACCGCCCGTCGGCGCTTCCCAATCGAGCATCTCGCCGGCGCAGAACACGCCGGGCAACGCGCGGATCATCAGCGCATCATCCAGTGCCTCCAGGCGCACGCCACCGGCACTGCTGATTGCTTCGGCGATCGGGCGCGGGCGCAGCAGGCGCAAGGGCAAGCGCTTGATCGTGCGCGCCAGCACCGCGTCATCGTGCATCGCGTCCTTGTCGAGCACTTCGTGCAGCAGCCCGGTCTTCACGCCTGCGATGCCGGCGTGGCGCCGCAGGTGCTCGCTCATGCTGCGACCGCCACGCGGGCGGGCCAGGTCGTGTTGCAGGCGCTGCAGGTCGCGGCCCGGTGCCAGGTCCAGCTCGATGCGCGCTTCGCCGTGGGCCGCGATCGCATCCCGCAGCGTCGCCGACAGGGCATAGACCAGGCTGCCCTCGATACCGGTTGCGGTGACGACGCATTCGCCCTGCAACTCGTGGTATCCGCCACCGGCATCGCGCCAGTGGGCGACGACGGGTTTCAGCGGTGCGCCGGCATGGCGCGTGGCGAAGTGCTCGCTCCAGCCGATGTCGAAACCGCAGTTGGACGGTTGCAGTGGGGCGACGTCGACGCCGCGCGCTTGCAGCAATGGTTCCCAGGCACCGTCGGAGCCAAGCTCGGGCCAGCTGCCGCCGCCGAGTGCGAGCACGGTCGCGTCAGGCTGGATCGCGACCTCACCCTCGGGTGTATCGAAGCGCAGTGCGCCGTCGTCGCGCCAACCCAGCCAGCGGTGCTGCACGTGGAAGCTCACGCCGCTCTCGCGCAGTCGACGGACCCAGCCGCGCAATAGCGGCGCCGCCTTGCGGTCCATCGGGAACACCCGGCCTGACGTGCCGACATACGTTTCGATGCCGAAGCCGCTGCGGGCCCACTCGCGCAATGCGTCGGCGTCGAAATCGTCCAGCCATGCGCCAATCTCGCCGCGGCGTGAACCGTAGCGCAGGTCGAACCCGGGGCGCGGCTCGCCATGGGTGAGGTTGAGGCCGCCCTTGCCGGCAATCAGGAACTTGCGGCCGACCGAGCCCTTGGCCTCGAACAAATCCACCTGCAGTCCGGCCGCGCGAGCGACCTCGGCCGCCATCAGGCCGGCGGGACCGCCGCCGATGATGGCCAGGCGTGATGGGGGAGTCTGGGCGGGCATCGTCGGCAAGGCTGCGGGGGAGGGGAATTATGCCTGCTGCCTGCGCCGCCTTGTCCGGCAAAGGGAAGGGGTTGGGGCGGGGGCGCACTTTGGCTAAGGTGGCCTCATCTTCGGGGAGTTGATCAACGCATGTCTTTGCGATTCATTCCGGCGCAATGCGCCGTACTGGGCCTGGCGCTGGCGGTGCAGGGCGCCGCCGGTGCACAGCAGGTTGCGACCCAGGCCGGGTTGCCGCCGCAACTGCAGGACTTCGACGCCTACGTCGATGGCGTCCGCAAGCAGTTCGACGTGCCGGGCATCGCCGTGGCCATCGTCAAGGACGGCCAGATCGTATTCGAGCGCGGCTTCGGCAAGCGCGAGCTGGAAGGCAGCGGCAAACCCGTCGACGCCAACACCCTGTTCGCGATCGCCTCCAACACCAAGGCCTTCACGGCCGCGGCGCTGTCGATCCTCGCCGACGAAGGCAAGCTCAGCCTCGATGACCGCGTCATCGACCACCTGCCGTGGTTCCGCATGTCCGACCCCTACGTCACCCGCGAGATGCGCGTGCGCGACCTGCTCGCGCATCGCAGCGGCCTGGGCCTGGGCGCCGGCGACCTGCTGTACTGGCCCGGCACCGACTACAGCACCGAAGAAGTCGCGCGCCGGCTCAAGGACGTGCCGCTGACCGGCAGCTTCCGCGGCCAGTACGCCTACGACAACATCCTCTATGGCGTGGCGCAGCTGGTGATCGAGAAAGCCAGCGGCCAGGGCTACGCGCAGTTCCTGCAGCAGCGCATCTTCACCCCGCTGGGCATGCGCGACACGCGCTTCAACAGCGATGCGCTGCGCCCGCGCGACAACGTCGCCACCGGCTACGCGAAGGCGGACTTCAAGGACCTGCAGCCGGCACCGCGGATGTCGTGGGGCAATGTCTCCGGCGCCGGCGGCATCTATTCCAGCGTGCACGACATGAGCCAGTGGATGAACATGCAACTGGCCGGCGGCACCTACCGCGACGCGCGCGGCAGCGAGCATCGCTTGTTCAGCGAGGAGCGCCAGCAGGGCATGTGGTCGGTGCTGACGCCCATCCCGATCGCCAAGCCTTCGGTGCCGGAGCTTGAAGCGGCCAAGCCCAACTTCCTCGGCTACGGCGAAGGCTGGCAGCTGTCGGACTACCGTGGGCGCAAGCTGGTGTGGCACACCGGCGGCTGGCCGGGCATGGTCTCGCGCCTGACCCTGGTGCCGCAGCACAAGCTGGGCGTGATCGTGCTGACCAATGCCGAGGTCGGCGGCGCGTTCAACGCCGTGACCCTGCGCGTGCTCGATGCCTACCTCGATGCACCGAAGACCGACTGGACCGCCGCCTACGCTGCCGCCCTGGCGAAGTCGCAGGGCAAGGCCGATGAGGACTGGAACAAGCACCTGGCCGCGCGTGCAGCTGCTGCGCCGCCGTCGCTGCCGCTGGCACGCTATGCCCGCACCTACCGTGACCCGTGGTACGGCGACATCATGGTCGAGCAGCGCGGCGACAAGCTGGTCATGCGCTTCAGCCGCACGCCGGAACTCGTGGGCGAACTCACGCCCTGGCAGAACGACACCTTCGTGGTCCGCTGGAACGAGCGCTGGCTCAACGCCGATGCGTTCGTGACCTTCGCCCTCGATGCTGACGGCGGGATACGTGAAGCGCGGATGGAGGCGATCTCGCCGCTGACCGACTTCAGCTTCGACTTCCACGACCTGCGCCTGGTGCCGCTGGCGGAAGGCGAAAACGGCAAGGCATCGGGCTGACGGCCGCCGCTCACAATCGCCTCACGGCGGACGCCCGAGGCTGCTTCCAGGAGGATTGCTTCGATGGACGACGACCAGCGCTGGTGGCAGGACACCCAGGACATCCCGCGCCTGGTGCGGGCGATCTACGAGTGCATCTCCGGCGCGGCCGGCGCGCCGCGCGACTGGGCGCGCTTCCGCTACCTGCAGCATCCGCAGGCGCGCAGCCTGCGCACGGTGGTCGATGCCGACGGCTCCACGCGGGCGATGGTGTTCGATGTCGACAGCTACATCCTCGATGTCGCCCCATTCTTTGCCGCCAACGATTTCCATGAAGTCGAGATCGAGCAGCGTGTTGAGCGCTTCGGCCAGGTCGCGCACGTCTGGAGCCGCTACGAAGCGCGACCGGCGGCGGATTCGCCGGTATTGCTCAAGCGCGGCGCCAACAGCATCCAGCTGTGCCATGAGCACGGGCGCTGGTGGGTGTTCAGCACCATCTGGGACAACGAGCGCGACGGCGTGGTTTTTGATTTGTGGTGATCGTGCCAGGGAGTGCACCGATGATTCATGCGCCTGCCATTCCATTCTCCATCCTCGACCTGGCCCCGATCACCGAAGGCAGTGACGCCGCGCAGGCCTTCGCCAACAGCCTGGACCTGGCGCAGCACGCCGAGCGCCACGGCTACCAGCGCTTCTGGCTGGCCGAGCACCACAACATGCCCGGCATCGCCAGCGCAGCCACGGCGGTGCTGATCGGCCATGTCGCCTGCGGCACGAAGACGATCCGCGTCGGTGCCGGTGGCGTCATGCTGCCCAACCACGCGCCGCTGCAGGTGGCGGAGCAGTTCGGCACGCTGGCGGCGCTGTATCCGGGTCGCATCGACCTTGGGCTGGGACGTGCGCCGGGCACCGACCACGCCACCGCGCATGCCTTGCGCCGCTATTTCGAAGCCGCCGACATGTTCGCCCAGGACGTGGTCGAGCTGCTGCATTACTTCGAGCCGGTGCAACCCGCGCAGGCCGTGCGCGCCGTGCCCGGCGCCGGCCTCGACGTGCCGGTGTGGCTGCTCGGGTCGAGCCTGTTCTCGGCGCGGCTGGCGGCACAGCTGGGCCTGCCGTTCGCGTTCGCCTCGCACTTCGCGCCCGATGCGATGGACATGGCGCTGGCCTCCTACCGGCGCGAGTTCCAGCCGTCCAAGCGCCTCGCGCAGCCGTACGCGATGCTGGCCCTCAACGTGGTCGGCGCGGAGTCCGATGCGCAGGCGCGCCGGTTGTTCACCACGCAGCAGCAGGCGTTCGTGAACCTGCGTCGTGGCAAGCCGGGGCTGATCCCGCCGCCGATCGACGACATCGAGTCGTACTGGACGCCGCTGGAGAAGAGCGGCGTCGAGCAGGCACTGGCCTGTGCGGTGGTCGGCGACGAGACCACCGTCCGCGACGGCATCGCCGCCTTCATCGAACGCCACCGTCCCGACGAACTGATGATCACCGCCAACGTGTTCGATCACGCGGCCCGGCTGCGATCGTTCGAGATCGCCGCGAAGGCGCGCGACGCGATTGCGGCCTAAGGTCGGGTCGACGGGCTTGCATGATCGCGCACGTCGAGCAGTTCGACTTCGAACACCAGCGACCCGTTCGGCGGAATGACGCCGCCGGCGCCTTCACTGCCGTAACCGTAGGCGGGCGGGATCCTCAGCACGCGGCGACCGCCGACGCGCATGCCGGCCACGCCTTCGTCCCAGCCCCGGATGACGCGGCCGGCGCCAAGCAGGAAGGTGAAGGGCTCATTGCGATCGCGTGAGCTGTCGAACTTGCTGCCGTGTCCGTCGGCGGCTTTCTGCTCGTAGTTCCAGCCGGTGTAGTGGACGGTCACGTCCTGGCCGGAGCGGGCGACCGCACCGGTGCCGACCTTCTGGTCGATCGCCTCGAACCGGGCGATAGTTCCGCCTGGGGGAGGGCCCGGATCTGCGCAGGCCGCGAGCAGGGAGAGGGCGAACAGCAGGGCAATGCGCGTCGCGGTTCTCAGGGGAACGATGGGGGACATGCGCTTATGGTTACCGGTTTCGGATGGGCTGAGGCAGTGTCGCATTCCATCTGCAAGAATCGAACGGGAGTCGCCGTTGGCTTGCTGCTCCTCACCTTTTCGTGGGGAGCTTCGTCATTCCCGGCCCAGGATCAGTGTCCGGTGTCTTCGCATGTCACCGGCACGTCGCTGATAGTCGATGCTTCCATGTGCAAGGCCCCGGTTTCGGACCTGATAAAGAAGCTGGAGCCACAGTTGCAGGCCCGCCTGGACCAGATGGATTCCTTCGCGTTGCTTCCCCCGACGGGCGCGGATAACGAGCGTGACATGCGGCAGGCGTGGAAGAAGACCTGCCGCGCAGTGGAAGGCGATCCTTCAAGGATCAGTGCGCGGACCTTCCTCAAGCACTACGAGGATTCCGTGCTTATGCGCTCGATGGGGAGCATCCTCGCCAAGCACGGTTTCCCTCGAGTATCCATCGACAATTTCTATCCGATCCGCGGCAGCTCACATGACCCTTGCGACGGCACGGTGATGCCGCCTGCCATCTGGTTTGGCCGGCCGCGACCGGCGATGCGGCAGGGCCGGTAGCTTGTTGGCCACAGCCTGCGCTCAGGACGACATTTCGCGCGGAAATCGCTTCTCGTACTCCGCTTCCACACGTGTGTGCGTTGCCCAGAAACCGGGCGGCGTTCGGCCGGCAAGGCGATCGGCGAGGATGCCCAGGTGCGTGTGCCAACCGGCGGCCACGCTGGTCATGTCGTCGCGCGTTGCGAGGCGGCTGTGTATGACGACCAGTTGCACGTCGTTGCCGCGCGGCGTGAGCTCGAACCGCACCTGCGAATCCGAGTCGGCTTCGCCCCAGGTGTATTCCAGCAGCCGCGGCGGATCGCAGGCGATGATGCGACCCTGCATCTGGCTGGGGCCTGCGTATTGCGCGTACTTCTGCGGTGGCGCGTCATCGTTCTCGGTCAGTTCCGAGTTGCGGAACTCCATGTCGACGCGACCACCGGCGTGCAGTTGCATCCCGCCCGAGGCGAGCCAGCTGCCGCGCTTGTCCGACTCGGTCAGGTAGGCCCAGACGCGTTCGATTGGCCCCGGAAGGGTGCGTTCGATGCGCACGGTGCCGGGGCCAGTGACGACGCCGAAGTTTTCGTTGATTGCATTCATGGCTGATTCCAACGGTCAGGCGAGGTGGCGGTCGAGTGCGGCCAGGACCATCTTCCAGCCCGACTCGGCCGGCTTCGCGTACTCGGCGTTTTCCGCTGCCATCTCGTGGGTCAGGGTGAGCAGGCTGCCATCGCCGTCGGCGACGATCTCGACGGTGATGCGATCGCCCTGGTCGGCGTCTTCTTCCATTGCCAGGGTGAACACCAGCCGGTGCGGCCGGTCGATCTCGAGATAGCGTCCGAAATGCTCCGCATCGCCGTTCGGGCGGCGCTCGACGATGGCGTAGCGACCGCCCACGAGCGCATCGATCTGGACGCGCTGCATCTGTCCGTCGGCCGTCGCGAACAACCAGCGCCCGGCGGTGGCCGGATCGAGCCAGGCATCGAAGACACGCTCGGGGGACGCATCGAATCGATGCGTGACGCGGACAATGACAGGACTCATCGCTTGCTCCTGGAAGACTTGTTTACGGGTTTGACAGTGGCCGGCGCGGACTTGGCAGCTTGGTCCTCGGCCTTGAGCAGCGCATCGAGGGCATCGAGGCGTCCGTTCCAGAAGCGCTCGTAGTGGCGCATCCATTCCAGCCCCGCGTGCAGGGGGGCTGCCTGGAGCCGGCAGGTGTGGATGCGACCCTGTACCTGGCGCTGCACGAGGCCGGCGCGCTCGAGCACCTTGATGTGCTTGGAGGCCGCCGCCAGCGACATGTGGAAGGGAGCCGCCAGCTCGCCGACGCTGCTGTGCTGCCGCGACAGGCTGCGCAGCATCGCGCGCCGGGTCGGGTCGGACAGTGCGTGGAAAACGGCGTCGAGGGAGCTTTCGTCAACCATGTGGTTGAGGATTGCGGCAAGCACCTTCAATGTCAACCATATGGTTGAGCGTTGCGACGGATGGTCGTGCTCCAGCGCCGTGGCCTGCCGGCAGGGCTGTTCACGTTGATGTCCACGGGGGATCCGCACGTCCAGCACCACGCGGTCCAGGAATCCAGTCGCATGCCGCACCAGACAAAGTCCGACCCCCTCCGGCATTACGGCAAGTTCCGTGGCGTGGTGGTCGACAACATCGATCCGCTGCAGCTCGGGCGCGTGCTGGTGCAGGTGCCCAGGGTCTTCGACGCCGGCGACTCGCGCTGGGCGATGCCATGCGTTCCGGTGGCGGGCCACCAGAGCGGACTGTTCCTGCTGCCCGCGATCGGTGCCCCGGTCTGGGTGGAGTTCGAGCAGGGCGACGCCGAATTGCCGATCTGGGTCGGCGGCTACTGGGTCGATGCCGGCGAGTTGCCGGTGATGGCGCCGGCCGGGCAGGGCGTGCCGGCGATGCTGCTGCAGACGCCGGGCCAGAACTCGGTGCTGGTATCGGACGTGCCCGGACCCGATGGCGGCGTGATGCTGCGCGCGCAGAACGGCGCCTCCATCGCGGTCAATGAAGCGGGCATCACCATCAGCAACGGCCGCGGTGCCAGCATCGTCCTGGCCGGCACGATGGTGACCATCAACGACGGCGCGCTGACGGTGGTATAGCCATGGGCGGAGCCATCCTTCATCTGGGCGCGAGTGTCGCCTGCTCCCACGGCGGTCCGGCCACGCCGACCGCACCTTACTCGCGTGTCACCGTGGCCGGACGGCCCGTGGTGACGGTGGCCGCGCCTTACACCATCGCCCATTGCAACCTGCCATGGCCGGCCGAGGCGCTGCGCTGCACGGGCGGGCAATGGCTGCAGGGCAGCACGCGCGTGTTCGCAGGCGGTCGCGCCCTCGTGCTCGATTCCAGCACCTCGATGTGCGTGCCCAACGGCGCGGCCATGGTGGTGATGGAATGCCAGACGCGGGTTACGGCTTTGTAGGGGCGAGCATCTGCAAGGCCTGCGCGGTGGCGGCGTCGGCGGGGAAAAATGACTCGATCGCCAGTTCCGCCAGGGTGATGTCCATCGGCGTGCCGAACACCGTGGTGGTGCTGATGAAAGACAGTTCGCCCATGGCCGTGTGCAGGCGCAACGGGACGACCACGGCGGGTGGGCCTGGCGTTGCTGCCTCATCGGCCGGTGCCGGATACGCGGCGAGTTCGTCGTACAGCGCGGCCAGCGTTGCGTCGCCGGTCGCATCGGCCTGGTGGCGCAGCCGATGCAGGATGTGCGCACGCCACTGGCCCAGGTTGGCGATGCGCGGCGCGACACCGTCGGGATGCAGGCTCAGGCGCAACACGTTCACCGGGGCCTGCAGCAGCGCGTCCGAAGCACCCTGCAACAGCGCGGCGAGCGCGCGATTGGCCGCGACGAGGTTCCAATGGCGGTCCACCGCAAGCGCGGGATACGGCTCGTGGCCGGCAAGCACCAGGTCGATGGCGGCCTGCGCCTGCGCCATCGCCGGATCGTCGAGCCGGCGTTCGCTGTACATCGGCGCGAGGCCTGCGGCGGTCATCAGCACGTTGCGTTCGCGCAGCGGTACGTCGAGGCGGTCGGCCAGGCGCATCAGCATCGCCCGGCTCGGCAGCGAGCGGCCGGTTTCGATGAAGCTGATGTGGCGCGTGGAGGTGTCGGCCAGTCCGGCCAGGTCGAGCTGGGTGAGGTGACGGCGCTGCCGCCAGTCGCGGATCAGTTCGCCGAGGGGACGGATCATGTTCATGGCCGAACCTTAGCCGGGCCGGGCGGTGAAGTGCATTACCCGGCAGGTAATGGGCAGCACATCGCGACTAGACCGCCATGCCCGCCGCGTGTCCCGATGCCCACGCCCACTGGAAGTTGTAGCCGCCGAGCCAACCGGTCACGTCGACCACTTCGCCGATGAAATACAGCCCGGGCACAAGCCTGGACTGCATCGTGCTGGACGACAGCTGGTCGGTGTCGACGCCGCCGAGGGTGACTTCGGCCGTGCGATAGCCTTCGCTGCCACTGGCGACCAGCGGCCAGTTCGACAGCACGTCGGCAATCTCGCGCAGCTGCGGCGCGTTGAACTGTTTGATCGGCTTGTTCGGCAACCAGACCTCGCACAGGCGCTGGGCGAAGCGCTTGGGCATCACTTCGCCGAGCACGGTCTTGAGTTCGGCCGCGGGGCGCTCGTGCTGCCACTGCTGCAGGGCTTCCAAGGCGTCGCGTCCAGGCAGCAGGTCCAGGCGCAGGTCGTCGCCGGGTTGCCAGTACGAGGAGATCTGAAGGATCGACGGGCCGCTGATGCCGCGATGGGTCACCAGCATGAAATTGCTGAAGGACTGGCCGTTGCAGTTGGCAGTGACCGGCAGCGCGACACCGCTGAGGTCGGCCAGGCGCTCCTGGTGCTTGCCGCTGAGCGTGAGCGGCACCAGGCCGGCGCGGGTGGGCAGCACGGCGTGGCCGAGCTGGCGGGCGAGTTCGTAGCCGAACCCGGTGGCGCCCATCGACGGTATCGACAAGCCACCGCTGGCCACCACCAGCGCCGGCGCGGCGAACGCA
Source organism: Lysobacter sp. GCM10012299 (assembly GCF_042649405.1). Taxonomy (NCBI): domain Bacteria; kingdom Pseudomonadati; phylum Pseudomonadota; class Gammaproteobacteria; order Lysobacterales; family Lysobacteraceae; genus Lysobacter; species Lysobacter sp. GCM10012299. Next base: position 907,729 of record NZ_JBHRZC010000001.1, read on the forward strand.
CCGTGGCTGGTATGCAGGCGGAAGCTGGCGTTTTCGCCTTCGCCATGGCTGACGCGCTCGATGCTGCAACTGGTCTCGATGCGCACGCCGGCGGCGTGGCATTCGTCGACCAGCATCTTCACGATCAGCTTCGAGGAGATGTCGCAGAACAGCTGGCCGAGTTCCTTCTCGTGATACGCGATGCCGTGGCGCTCGACCATCTCGATGAAGTGCCACGGCGTATAGCGCGCCAGCGCCGACTTGCAGAAGTGCGGGTTGGCCGAAAGGAAATTGGCCGGTGTGGTGCCGGTGTTGGTGAAATTGCAGCGACCGCCACCGGACATCAGGATCTTCTTGCCGACGCGGTTGGCGTGGTCGACCACCAGCACGCGCTTGCCACGCTGGCCGGCGGTCAGCGCGCACATCAGTCCGGCTGCGCCGCCGCCAACAATCGCGACGTCGTAGTGCCCGGTCATGCCCGCGCGGCTTCCTCGTCTGAGGCCATGCGGGTGAGGGGACGGAAGGTGAAGGAGTGGCCTTCGCCCAGCCACTGCACTTCGCCGTCCTGGATCAGCACGTTGACGCGCATGCCGCGTTGCTGCACGCCAGCCAGTGCCTCGACGATGTCGGCGCCGATGTCGATGACGGTGAGGTTCTTCAGGCGCTTGAGGGCGTAGCTGTTCTTCTCCCACCAGATATCCGAGGAGCGGCCCGCATAGTTCACGACCACGACCTGGCGCGCGCGGCCGCAGGCCTTGCGGATGCGCGACTCGTCGGGCTGGCCCAGGTCGATCCACTGCTCGATCTCGCCGGTGTAGTCGCGGCGCCACATGTCCGGGTCGTCCTCGCTGCTCAGGCCACGGCCGAACTCGAGCCGATCTTCGGCGAACAGGGCATAGGTCAGCAGCCGCACCATCAGCCGCTGTTCCGTCTCGGACGGATGCTGGGCGAGGGTGAGGTTGTAGGTTGCGTAGTGATGGCGGTCGAGGTCGCTGACTTGCAGCTCGGCCTTAACCACGGTGGCCTTGAGCGCCATGGGGGTACATCCGGTGGGGGGCAGGAAAACAGCGCGCATTCTAGGCGCTGGCGGCGTGATGTGCCGTTCTCAACGCCAATACGACGGCAAGGCCGCCGTTGGGGGGACAATACCGATATGGCACCGCTCGCCTCCCATCGCAATGGCGTCGCCGCCAGCCACCTGCAACTGCCGCCGGGCCCTTGGCTGACGGTGCTGGAGGGCCTGTGCGCGCGCTTCCCGGCAATCGGGCGCGAGCGCTGGCTCGACCGGTTCGAGCGCGGCCTGGTCCGCGACGCCGATGGCCGGGCGCTGGCCGCCCATGCCGCCTACCGCGTCGGCGCGGAGCTGACCTACTACCGGGAGGTCGAGAGCGAACCGGAGATTCCGTTCGAAGAGACCGTGCTGCATGTCGACGAACACCTGGTAGTCGTCGACAAGCCGCATTTCCTGCCGGTGACGCCGGCCGGCAAGCATGTGCAGCACACGCTGCTGGCCAGGCTGGTGCTTCGGCTGGGCAACCCGGACCTGGTGCCGCTGCACCGCATCGACCGGGGCACGGCGGGGCTGGTGCTGTTCTCGGCGCGGGCGGACTCGCGCGCGCTGTACCAGGCGTTGTTCCCGCAGCGCAGGATCAGCAAGCGGTATGAAGCGCTGGCAGCAGCGCTGCCGGATGCCATCTTCCCGATGGTGCGCAGGTCGCACCTGGAGCGTGGCGAGCCGTTCTTCCGGATGCGCGAAGGTGAGTGTGCTGCGAACAGCGAGACGCGGATCGAGGTGCTCGAGCGCGGCGATGGTCTCTGGCGCTACGGGCTGGAGCCGGTGACCGGTCGCAAGCACCAGTTGCGCGTGCACATGGCGGCGTTGGGAGCGCCGATCCTCAACGATCCGCTGTACCCGGTTTGCGCTGACCCGATGGACGACGACTACGCCAGGCCGCTGAAACTGTTGGCGCGCTCATTGCGGTTCGTCGATCCGCTCAGCGGGGAAGAGCGGCACTTCCGAAGCCAGCAGAACCTCTAGCCCACCGCCACCGCCACCGCCACCGTCATCCCGGCGAACGCCGGGACCCATTTTGACTTTGCCTTTGTTCTTGCGAGGCAACGTCAACAGCTTCCGCCACTAAAGCGGCGGGTCACTTTTTCTTTGCTGGCCCAAAGAAAAAGTAACCAAAAAGAAATGGCCTCCTCGACAACCCAGTCCT
>NZ_JBHRZC010000002.1:0-187500 GCF_042649405.1 Lysobacter sp. GCM10012299
CCGGGCCGGGGATTGCTCCGCCCCTTAGTCGGACATCCTGTCCGATGCGGGGCGCGGGACATCCATGTCCCGCTGCGGATCAATCCCCGACCCGTCGAACGACGCTTCGGCAATTCATTGCCCGGTCTTCGTCGACAAGCCGTCATTCCCGCGAAGGCGGGAACCCATGGACGTTGGTTATGGTTCTAAGAACCACATGATCCATTCGCGGGCGTCCGGGACCGAGCTCACCGAGCGGACGCGCGAATGAGCCGAGGGCACGGACACCGCCCTTGGTCCTTTCAGCCCGAGTCCCGCCGGTGCAGCCGCGCTAAGCAAACAAGGCCGCGGCGCCAAACGCGAAGTCAATGAAGCGGCAGAAGCTTCGGGAAGGAGGGGGTGGGGTGTATTTCGCGAACAATCACGGAGCGAAGCGGAGGTTCGCGGAATACACCCCACCTCCTCCCCCACTGACACCGCGCAAAAGAAACGGGCCGCAATGCGGCCCGTGTCTCCTCGCAAAGCCCAACAAACGCATCAGCCGGAAATCGCCAGCCTCTCCTGGTGATAGCGCCGCACCGCCGCGAACCACAGCAGCGCCGCCACACCAAAGCCCGCCGCCAGGTAGATCGCCCACACGCGCGGATCGATCGACTCGCCGCGGATCACCTTCAGCAGCATCTGGTTCTGGGCGAGGAACGGCACGGCGAACTGCCACATCTGCGTCTTGATCGGGTTCACCGCCAAGGCGATCGTCGGGATCATCGGCAGCAGCATCAGCCACGTCATGTGGCTCTGCGCTTCCTTCATGCTCTTGGCCGTCGCCGACAACAACGTCAGCAGCGTCGTACCGATGAACAGCATCGGCAACAGCACCAGCAGCATCTTGCCGATCGCAGCGAAGCTCACGTCGAGCATCTTGCCGACGCTCGTGCCCACCTGCGCACTGAACTTGAACGCGAGCAGCGTCAACAACAACGACAGCAGGCCCAGCGCACATGCCGCGGCGATCTTGCCGCTGACAATCGCGCCGCGTCGCGCGGGCGTTGCCAGCAGCGGTTCCAGTGACTGACGCTCACGTTCACCGGCCGTCGCATCCATGATCAGGTAGGCGCCACCCAGGAACGACATCAGGATCAGCAGGTACGGCATGATCGACGACAGCACGAGGCCGCGCTTGGCATCCTCGGTGGCAAGATCGCGACTGCCGACATTCAGTGCGCGCGTGATCGACGGATCGATGCCGCGGGCGAGCAGGCGCAACGCGCCGACCTGGTCACCGTAGGCCGTCAATGCCGCGCGCAACCGCGCACCGGGAATGTCGCTGTCGCGGCGCGTGCTGTCGCGAACGATCTCCACCAGTGCCGGCTGGCCGTCGTGCCAGTTGCGGGCGAAGCCGACGCTGATGCGCATGGCGACGTCGATGTCCTGTCGCGCGATCGCCGCGTCCAGGTCGGCCGGTGCCGGCTTGGCCTCGATGCCTTGCGTGGCCAGGAACGCCACCAGGTTTGGCGCGCGCTCGATGCCGACCGTCGGCACCTCGAGCACCTTGTCGAGCTGCGTCTTGGCGCGGCTCTCGGCCAGCGTGCCGATGCCGATCATCAGCAGCGGATACAACAGCGGTCCCATCAGCAACGCGAGCGCCAGCGTGCGGCGGTCGCGGGAGATGTCGCGCAGTTCCTTGCGCATCACCGACCACAGCGTGGCGACGTTGCCGCAGCGAGGTGCCTTGTCGGACTGGATCGAGCTCATGCGTGCAGGCCCTCTTCCGAACCGATCGCCTTGACGAAGGCATCCTCGAGATTCGCTTCGCCGGTCTGTGCGCGCAGTTCGTCGGCCGTGCCGGCGGCAACCACCTGGCCCTTGGCGACGATGACGATGCGGTCACACAGCGCGGCGACCTCCTGCATGATGTGGCTGGAGAAGATCACGCAGCGGCCCTCGGCACGAAGCTGCTGGAGGAAGGTGCGCATGGCGCGTGTGGTCATCACGTCCAGGCCGTTGGTCGGCTCATCGAGGATGACGTTGCGCGGGTCGTGCACCAGTGCGCGTGCGATCGCGGTCTTGGTGCGCTGGCCCTGCGAGAAGCCTTCGGTCTGGCGGTCGAGGATGTCATGCATCTGCAAGGCATCGGCCAGCGTCTGCGTGCGCTGCGCGATGGCCTGGGACGACATGCCGTGCAGCTCGCCGAAGTAGGCGATGTTCTCGCGCGCGGTCAGGCGCTTGTAGACGCCGCGCGCATCCGGCAGCACGCCCAGTGCGCGACGCACGGCCTCCGGGTCGCGCCCGGCATCGACGCCATCGACCAGCACCTGGCCGGCGTCGGGCTTCATCAGCGTGTAGAGCATGCGCAGCGTAGTGGTCTTGCCGGCGCCGTTGGGGCCGAGCAGGCCGGTGATCTGGCCGTCGCGTGCTTCGAAGTTGACGCCATCGACGGCGCGCACGGTGCCGGTCTTGGTCTTGAAGCTCTTGTGCAGGTCGTTGGCGATGATCATGGTTCCCACCCGTTGAAGCCGGTGAACGGCGGCACGTAGCCGATCGCGTCCAGGCACTTGGCGTCGAGCTTGCGTGCGTCGGTCGATTCGAGGAACTGGCCCACCAGCTTCGGCAGGCAGCCGACGCCGCTGACGTTGTGGCCCTGCCCGCGCAGCACCAAGTGGCGGCCGTTGGGCAGGCCCTTGAGCACCTGCTCGCCGTACGACGGCGGCGTCACCGGATCGATCTCGCCCGACAGCAGCAGCGCCGGCACGTTCGACTTCAGCGGTGCGTTGAAGTTGGCCGGACGCGCGCCATGCGGCCAGCGGCTGCATGCGGCGAAGAAGGCGGTCGCAACGTCGGGGCCAAGCACCGTGTCGGCATCGGCAGGATCGGGACGATAGCGATCGGCATCCTCGGCGCAGATCACCGACCACTGCATGCTGCGCGACATCTGCCCGCCGACTTCACGGGTCATCATCTGCGACAGTGCCATCAGCGGTGCGTACCGTCCGCGGTCGGCTTCGTCGATCACCACCGGCAGCAGCGATGCCATCTGCGGCATGTACGAGAACAGATGGGTCAGACCGACCACGGTGTCGGCGGTGAGCGTGTCGTGCTTCACCTCGGCACTGGCGGGGTCGCGGTACTCGACGTCGACGGGCGCTGCGGCGAGTCGCGTCTTCAGGGCATGCAGCTGCGTGCGCAGGTCCTGCGGGAAGCGCTTGCGGCAGCTGTCCAGTTTCTGGCACTGCGCGACCTGCAGACCGAGTGCGCGCTCGAAGGTGCGGGCGAACTCGCCGCCGACAACCAGGTCGTTGGGAGCGATGCCATCGAGCACGATCGCGCGCGTGTGCTTCGGGTAGCGCGCCGCGTACTGCTGCGCCACGCGCGTGCCGTACGACACGCCGACCAGGTTGATGCGGCTGACGCCGAGTGCGGCACGCACCGCGTCGAGGTCGGCGATGGCCTGGGTGGTGGTGTAGAAACGCGGGTCGGCCTTGCCGGCCAGCGCCTGCGCGCAGCGTCCGGCGTAGTCGGCGATGGCGTTGGCGTCGGTCCCGTCGGCGTCGGGCAGCGCAAGCTCGCGGCCGTTGGCATCGCGGCAATCGAGCGGGCTGAGCTTGCCGGTGCCACGCTGGTCGATCAGGACGATGTCGCGCTGCTTGCGTGCATCGCGCAGCGCCATGTCGACCTGCGCCGCGTACTCGGTGGCGGCCTGGCCGGGGCCGCCGGCAAGGAAGAACACCGGATCGGCGGTGCCGCCCGACTGGTCGCTGGCCGGCAGCCAGGCCATGTTGAGCGTGATCTTGCGGCCTTTCGGTTCGGCCGGATTCTCGGCGACTTCGTACTTCGCGCATTGCGCGTCGATGCTGGTCGGCGACAGTGGCGCCGACAGCGTGCACGGTTCGAACGCAATGCTGCCGAACATCCGCTGCCCGGTGGCCTTGGCGGCCGACGCGGACGATCCTTCCACCTGCGAACTGCAGCCCGACAACAGCGCGGCTGAAAGCAGCGCGCCTGACAACAATGGGACTACCGCGACCGCGGCCGTCCGTCCCCCGAACTTGCGCATGGTTCCCTCTCGTCCATAAGGCAAAGCGCCTTCAAGAATGCCAGACGAGGGGCGCCGGAAGAATGGCAGCCTTATTTGCTGCTTACGTACTTCTCGCGGCGGATCTGCGGAATTGGCAGGCCATGGCCCTTCAAGGCCTCGAAGCAGGCATCGACCATGTTCGGATTGCCGCACAGGTAGGCGATGTCATCGCCGGCGCTGGGCGCGAACTCGTCGAGGTACTGCTGCACGTAGCCGTGGCGGACGTCGGCATGCGCCTGCTCGGAACCCGGCTCAGGCAATTCGCGCGAGAAGCAGGGGACGAAGCGGAAGTTGTCCGGATGGCGGGCGGCGAACGCGCGGAACTCGTCGCCGTACAGCAGTTCCACCGGGGTGCGCGCGCCGAACAGCAGCACCACCTGGATGCCGCGCTCGCGGATCAGGGCATCGAGCTGCGGCAGCATGGCCCGGTAAGGCGTGACGCCGGTGCCGGTGCCGATCAGCAGGTAGCGCTTGTTGGCGTCGGCCGGCATCAGGCAGAAACGGCCGAACGGACCGCTGGCGTCAACCCGGCCGCCGCCCTCCAGGCCCTCGAACAGCGCCGTCGCGGCGCCGCCGGCGACGTAGCTGACGGCGATCTCGACCGCCTCGCCAGGCCCCAGGGCGTGGTCGTGGATGGTCGCCAGCGAATAGCTGCGCTTGGTCGCGGTGCCGTCGGCGTAGGTGAAGTGGACCTGGATGAACTGGCCCGGGATGAAGTCCAGCGGCTGGCCGTCGTCGCGGACGAACGTGTAGTGGCCGACCGTGGGGGCCAGCATCCGGCGCGAAACGAGCTTGAGAGGGAAATGCTGGATGGCCACGACAATACCGGTGGAAGTTGCAACAGACTGTAGCCGGAGCGCCGGCACGAGGCCGCCTATACTACCGGTTATCGCTTCGCGGCTCGCAGCGCAGGCGCGCTCTACTACAGGCCTCCCAGATGACCCCGGCTTCGAACCTCTCCACCGCGGCAGCTGCCGCTCCCGCAGGTGCTTCCCCGGCAACAGCGGCCCCCGCACTGTCCGTGCGCGACCTGCGCAAGACCTACGACAACCGCGTCGAGGCGCTCAAGGGCGTCTCGCTGGACGTGATGCCCGGCGATTTCTTCGCACTGCTCGGCCCCAACGGTGCCGGCAAGAGCACCCTGATCGGCGTCGTCAGCTCGCTGGTCAACCTCAGCGCCGGCTCGGTGTCGATCTTCGGCGTCGACCTGGCGCGCAATCGCGATGCCGCGATGCGCCTGATCGGGCTGGTGCCGCAGGAACTGAACTTCAACATGTTCGAGAAGCCGCTCGACATCCTGGTCAACTACGCCGGCTTCTACGGCGTGCCGCGCGAGCAGGCGCTGCAGCGCGCCGAGGTCGAGCTCAAGCGCGCCCACCTGTGGGAAAAGGCCAACATGATGAGCCGCACGCTCTCGGGCGGCATGAAGCGCCGGCTGATGATCGCGCGGGCGATGATGACGCAGCCGCGGCTGCTGATCCTCGACGAGCCCACTGCCGGCGTCGACATCGAGATCCGCCGCGGCATGTGGAAGACGCTCAAGGAGATCAACGCCGCCGGCACCACGATCATCCTGACCACGCACTACCTGGAAGAAGCCGAGAGCCTGTGCCGCAACCTGGCCATCATCGACCGCGGCCGCATCGTCGAGCAGGGCCCGATGAAGGCGCTGCTGGCCAAGCTCGACGTCGAAGGCTTCCTGCTCGACATCGACGGCCAGCTGCCGGCGACGTTGCCCACGATCGAAGGCACGACGCTGCTGGCCGCCGACGACCACACGCTCGACATCGAGATGCCGCGTGCGATGGACCTCAACCGCGTGTTCGCCGTGCTTGGCGAGGCCGGGATCCGCGTGCGCTCGATGCGCACAAAGTCCAATCGCCTCGAGGAACTGTTCGTCCGCCTGACCGGCGAGAACGCGCAGGACAGCACCGCGCAGGCTCCGCCGGAAGCCGTCGCATGACGACGCTTGCTCCCGCCCGGGGCACACACCACACCGCATTGCAGGACGAAGCATGAACACCGCCGTCGCCAAGGAACTCACCGACCACCAGCGCAACCTGGTGGCGCTGGGCACGATTGTCCGTCGCGAGATCAACCGCATCCTGCGCATCTGGGGCCAGACCCTGGTGCCGCCGGCGATCACGATGACCCTGTACTTCCTGATCTTCGGCGGCCTGATCGGTTCGCGCGTGGGCGAGATGGACGGGATCAAGTACATGGACTTCATCGTCCCCGGCCTGGTGATGATGAGCGTGATCCAGAACAGCTACGGCAACATCTCGTCCTCGTTCTTCGGCGCCAAGTTCGGCCGCCACGTCGAGGAGCTGCTGGTCAGCCCGATGCCGAACTGGGTGATCCTCGGCGGTTACGTCGCCGGTGCGGTGCTGCGCGGCCTGATGGTCGGCGCGATCGTGCTGGTGATCGCGATGTTCTTCACCAAGGTGCGCATCCCGCACCCGCTGGTCACGCTCACCACCGTCATCCTGGGCGCGACGATCTTCTCGCTGGCCGGCTTCGTCAACGCGGTGTACGCCAAGAAGTTCGACGACATCGCGATCGTGCCGACCTTCATCCTGACCCCGCTGACGTATCTGGGCGGCGTGTTCTATTCGGTCAAGCTGCTGCCGCCGTGGGCCGAGGCGATGACGCATGCCAACCCGATCTTCTACATGGTCAACGCGTTCCGCTATGGCCTGCTCGGCGTCAGCGACGTGCCGGTGTGGGTGGCCTACACGCTGATGATGGCGTTCGTGGTCGCGCTGGCCTCGCTCGGCCTGTGGCTGCTCAAGCGCGGTGTCGGCCTGCGCAGCTGAGGGTTCCGCGATGCGCGTGCTTGTCCTTGGTGCGGGTGGAACCGGCGGCTACTTCGGCGGCCGCCTGGCGCAATCGGGCGCCGACATCACCTTCCTGGTGCGTCCGGCGCGCGCGGAGCAACTGCACGCGCACGGCCTGTCGCTGCGCAGCCCGCTGGGCGATGCCGACATCGCCGTCGCGCACGTCACCGCCGATGCATTGCCGACGCTGGCACGCGAGCGCCCGTTCGACCTGGTGCTGCTGAGCTGCAAGGCCTACGACCTCGACAGCGCGATGGCTTCGGCGGCGCCTGCCGTCGCCGCGAACACCGCCGTGCTGCCGATCCTCAACGGCCTCGCCCATTACCCGTTGCTCGATGCCAGGTTTGGTGCGGAGCGCGTACTCGGCGGGTTGTGCTTCATCAGCGCGATGAAGGGGCCCAACGGTGAAGTGCTGCATCTCGGCCGACCGGCTTCGATCACGTTCGGTGAGCGGGAGGGCAACCCGGACAGCGAACGCACCACAGCGTTCGCCGCGCTGTGCGCCCATGCCGGCATCGACCACGTGCGTTCGCCGCGCATCGCCAGCGAGCAGTGGGCCAAGTACACCTTCCTGTCGACCCTGGCCGCGGCTACCTGCCTGATGCGCGCCAGCGTCGGCGGGATCGTCGCGGGCGAGGGCGGTGACGCGTTCATGCGCGCGCTCTACCGCGAGTGCCTGGCCGTCGCCGAAGTCGAAGGTGAACCGATCGCGGAGGCGGCGCAGCAGTCGGCACTGACGACGCTGACCCAGTCCGGTTCGCCATTGAAGGCCTCGATGCTGCGTGACCTGGAAGCAGGCCAGGCCGTGGAGGCGATGCAGATCGTCGGCGACATGCTGCATCGGGCGCAGGCTGCGGATCAGTCCGCGCCGCTGCTCGCCGCCGCGTGGTGCCATCTGCAGGCGTACGAATTGGCGCGGGCCAACTAGCCTCGATCCTGCAGTTCAGACGATTCTGATGTTCTACGGAAGTGCCCGGTGCTCGAATTGACGGCCTTCGGCAGCATCGAGTACGCCTTGGACGCAATAAGAGAAGCCCGCTTGAGAGCCGGAGGCAACCGGATGCTCGCGGCGTTGTTCGTCACCTTGCTACCACTGCCTACCCTCGCACAAAGCGGGGCTGTCTCGCGCCCACCTCCGGGCCTGACGCTCCCGACTGATGTGGCTGCGCCAGTCGCCCCTGAGCGTCGACCCGCTTTCACTTTCATCGCCGACCGACGTGAGCCGGAACCGCTGGTTTTTCCCTCGATCAAGGACCCCTGCGCCCAGGAGAACCTTAACCGCAACGACGAGCCACTGTCGCAGCGGATCGACTGCCAGGGGCTTGGCGTGCCGTCCGGATGGTTCAAGTACCCATCGAACGAGATCCGGCATCCGCGCTAGTCGCAAGTCACGCCGTCACCATTGCCGCGGCACACATCCGGCCAGCCGTGCTCGCGCCAGTACGCCACCATGCCGCTGCGCTGCACGTAGCGCTGGAATGCCGGATCCCGCCGCAGCTCGCGCGATTCGGGCTGCCAGAACACCCACTGGTACGACGCGTATCCAGCCTGCTGCACGGCATCGAGTCCGTCGATGTCGCGCGCGTAATCGCGCACGGGCAACAGCAGCCGGGTGAAGTCGTAGGGAATCTGGCCATACAGCGAATGCCGTTCGGACTGTTCGATCGCCGGTATCACCGCCGGCCATAGCTTCGGGTCGCGCAATGCCGCGACCGCCGCCAGTTCCGATGCGCGCCAGGGCAGGTCGGCGGGCAGCGCTTCGACCAGCCGTTGCGCGGTGCCGTAGTCGCGGCGCCATATCGCGTTGAAGAACGTCGCGGTGGCGGCGCGATCGGGTTGCGACAGTGCGAGGTGATCGCGCGCCTCGTCGTGGCGGCCCAGGGTATCGAGCAGGCGGCCTCGCCAGAAATGCAGGTCCTGGTCGAACGGCGCCAGCTTGAGTGCTTCGTCGGTCTCGCGCAGGGCCTGCTGGACGTAACCGAGCGTGGCCAGGCGGTAGGCGTACCAGCCCCGGCACCACGTATCGGAAGGCGCCAGCCGGATCGCCAGTTGCGACAGCCGCATGCATTCGGCCCACCGCTGCGCTCGACATTCCTTTGCCGCGATGACGGTGTTGGCTTCGGGTTGCTGCGGGTCCAGCTGCAGTGCCTTCGCCGCCGTCTGTTCGGCCTCGGCCCGCAGCTCGTCACGTCCGGGCCGCGCCGACAGCGAGCGTCCCCACAGGATCACCGCCAGACCGCCCTGCGCCCGCGCGTAGTCGGGATGCTCGCGGGTCAGTTCGCGCAATGCGGCCTCCGATGCCTCGGCCCGATCCTCACCGACGCGCGGTGCTGCATTGCGCGCCAGCAGGTACTGCCGGTACAGCGCGGGATCCTCGCCGGGGCTGGACGAGGTCGCCGACAGGCCAAGCTGGAGCTCCAGCGTGTTGGCGATCGCGTAGGCGATGCTGCGCTGGACGGCGAAGATGTCACGGAACTCGCGGTCGAAACTTTGCGACCAGATCGTGCGGTTGCCGCTGGCTTCGACCAGGTGCAGGCTGATGCGCAGGCGTTCGCCGTCCTGGCGCACGCTGCCCTCGAGCAGGTGCGTGGCCTGCAGCTGCCTGGCGACCTCGGGCATCGGCAACGTGCCATCGCGGAACTTGAACGAGGCGGTGTGCGAGATCACGCGCAAGCCGTCGATGTGGGCCAGCAGTCCGACCATTTCCTCGCTGAGGCCGTCGGCGAAGGCCTGGCCGCGCGGGTCGTCGCCGACGGCGCGCATCGGCAGGACTGCCAGCACCGGCGCTGCTGTCGGGCCGTCGGTGTGTTGCGACCGCCATACCCCGATCGAAACGGCGACGGCCACGAGCGCGAAGGCGGCCGCGATGGCGTAGCGCAACCACGGACGCGAATGTGAATGTGCAACGGCATCGACCGGCGGCGGCGCCGATGGAGGTTGTGCCGCGGTTGCGTCGTCGTCCTCGACGGTCACGTTCGGCACGGTCTCCGCCGTCGGAACCACCACGTCGGCCACGCTGGCGGCTTCCTCCGTCTTTTCCGGCAGGTCGAAGCGGTAGCCATAGCCGTGCACCGTGTGCAGGTAGCGCGAGCTTTGTGCGTCTTCGCCCAGGGCGTGCCGGACCAGGGTGATCACGCGGTTGAGCACGCCGGGGGTGACGTGGCGATGGCCCCAGACCGCGTCGAGGATCTCGTCCCGGCAGAACACCTGGCCGGGCGAGCCGGCCAGCAATTCCAGGACAGCGAAGGCCTTGGGCTCCAGCGCCTGTGGCTGGCCCGCGCGCAGCAGGCGCCGGCCTGGCAGGTCCAGGACGATGTCGTCGAAGCGGAGCACGGGGGGAACGGGTCGGGTCATCGCGGCACGTGGGAAACACCCAAATACGGATACGGGGGCGGGTCGTGCACACGGCCTAAGCATTCCCCAAGCTTTGGCCGCCGCCCCAACATAAGCCTGCGCTTGCCCTCAGCGTGGCCTCAAGACCCGCAGCGGGGACGGCGCGAGGCTGGACGTGCCGGGATCGACCGGCGCCGTCCGGAGCATCCCATGAACATCCGTCTCGCCGTCCTGCTGATGGCCTTCGTCGCGCCCGCAGCTGCTGCCCAGTCAGCTCCCGACGCGGTGGCCCCGACCATCACCATCGATTGCCAGCGCCCACTGCTGCCCAGCCAGCAGGATGTCGCCCGCCTGACCGGCGTCGACAACCTCGGCCAGGCCTATCTCGTCCGTACCCGGCTGATGATCGACACCCAACGCGCCTGCCAGCGCAACGCCGGCATCGTCCAGATCGTGCTCGCCAGGCCGCAGGCGTCCAGGCGCCTGGCCAGCCGTTGAGGGGCCTCAGCCCGGCAGGCGGAAGAACGCGCGCGCGGTGGCGGTGCTGTTGGCCGCGGCGGTGGCGACGTCTTCGCCGCGGTCGCGGGCCAGCTCTTCGACGATGTGGGCCAGGTACATCGGCTCGTTGCGCCGGTGCGGTGGCGCCGGCTTGATCGTGCGCGGCAGCAGGTACGGCGCATCGGTCTCGATCATCAGGCGGTTGGCCGGGATCGACTTCACCAGCTCGCGCAGGTGCTGGCCGCGGCGCTCGTCGCAGAGCCAGCCGGTGATGCCGATGTGCCAGTCGCGGTCGAGGTAGTCGAACAACTCCTCGCGCGTGCCGGTGAAGCAATGCACGACCGCCGGGCCGAGGCGGCCGTCGAAGTTGTTCATCATCGCCATGAAATCGGCGTGGGCGTCGCGCTGGTGCAGGAACAGCGGCTTGGCCACGCCGTTGACGGCGTGGTCCACCGCAATCTGCAGCTGCTGCTCGAAGGCGCGGCGCTGCGACGGTCGCGGCGAGAAATCGCGGAAGTAGTCGAGCCCGCACTCGCCGACGGCGACCACTTCGGCGTGCGTGTGCAGTTCGCGCAGCTCCGCATCGCATTCGGCGGTGTACTCGCTGGCATGGTGCGGATGCACGCCGGCGGTGGCGAACAGTTCGCCCGGATGCTGCTTCGCCAGCTTCAGTGCCAGCGGCGAATGCTCGCGGCTGGCGCCGGTGATGACCATCTGCGCCACCCCGGCTTCGCGCGCACGCGCGAGCACGGCGTCGCGGTCGTGGTCGAACGAGTCGTGGGTGAGGTTGGCGCCGATGTCGACCAGTTGCATGTCTGAGGGGGCAGAGCGGGGCGGGGCAGTTTAACAAGCGCTCGCGCCTTATCCTTGCGAGGTGAACGAGCAAGCCCGGCAAGCGCCCACCTTCCCCATCGACGAACTGCTGCCGTGCATCCGCGACAGCCTGACCGTGCACCCGCGCCTGGTGCTGGAGGCGCCGCCGGGCGCCGGCAAGACCACGCAGGTGCCGCCGGCGCTGCTCGATGCGCCCTGGCTGGCCGGGCAGAAGATCGTGATGCTGGAGCCGCGTCGCGTGGCCGCGCGTGCCGCCGCCGGCTTCATGGCCCGTCAGCGCGGCGAGCCGGTCGGCGAAACGGTCGGCTACCGCATCCGCTTCGAGAACAAGGTGTCGGCGCGCACGCGCATAGAAGTCGTCACCGAGGGCATCCTGACGCGGATGCTGCAGGACGACCCGATGCTCGAGGGCGTCGGCGCGCTGCTGTTCGACGAATTCCACGAGCGCCACCTCGCCGCCGACCTCGGCCTGGCGCTGGCGCTGGACGTGCAATCGGGCCTGCGCGAAGACCTGCGCATCGTGGTGATGTCGGCCACGCTTGATGGCGAACGCCTGGCGGCTTTCCTCGATGCGCCGCGATTGAGCAGCGCGGGGCGGAGCTATCCGGTTTCGATCGCGCATTTCCCGGGGCGGCGTGACGAGGCGATCGAGCACCAGGCGCGGCGTGCCGTGGAGCAGGCGCTGGTGCAGCATCCCGGCGACGTGCTGGTGTTCCTGCCCGGGCAGCGCGAGATTGCCCGCGTGCAGGGCGCGCTCGAGGCGGGCGCGGCGTCTGCAAGCGCCGATGTGCTCACCCTGCATGGCGAGCTGCCGGTGGAGCAGCAGTCGCGGGTGCTCCAGCCCGATCCCGATGGCCGCCGTCGTGTCGTGCTGGCCACCAACGTCGCCGAGTCCAGCGTCACCCTGCCCGGCGTGCGTGTGGTGATCGACAGCGGCCTGGCACGCGAGCCGCGCTACGACCCCAACAGCGGCTTCGCCCGTCTCGACGTGGTCAACATCGCCCAGGCCTCCGCCGACCAGCGTGCCGGCCGCGCCGGCCGCGTCGCGGAAGGCTGGGCGTACCGGTTGTGGCCGGAATCGCAGCGGCTGGAACCGCAACGTCGCGCCGAGATCGGCCAGGTGGAGCTGGCGGGCCTGGCGCTGGAACTGGCGGCGTGGGGCGATGCCAATCTTCGCTTCGTCGATGCGCTGCCCACGGGCGCGCTGGCGGCGGCACGCGAACTGCTGCAACGACTGGGTGCGCTCGACGGCGGGGCGATCACGTCGCTGGGCCGACGCATGCTCGCGCTGGGCACGCATCCACGTCTGGCGGCGATGCTGCTGGCGCCGTCGCAGGCGAGCGAGCAGGCCCTCGCCTGCGATCTCGCGGCGCTGGTCGAAGCGCGTGACCCATTGCGCTCGCGCAGCGACGCGCTGGCCGAACGCTGGCAGGCGCTGGCGGCGTTCCGTGCCGGTCGTGTCGGCGCCGATGCCTCGCGTTCGGCGTTGGCCGCCATCGACCAGGCCGCGAAGCAATGGCGCCGGCGACTGCGCATCGATGCACAGCCACCGGCCTCGGCACCGCCGCACCTGCTCGGCGATTTGCTGCTGCATGCATTCCCGGACCGGATCGCGCGCCAGCACCCGACCGATCCCTACCGCTACCAGCTCGCCAACGGCCGCAGCGCCAAACTGTTCGACGACAGCGCCCTGTATGGCGAACCCTGGATTGCCATCAGCGAGCTGCGCGACGACCCACGCGATGCGCGCGTGATGCGTGCCGCCCCGCTCGATGAGCAGCGCCTGCGCAACGACTTCCCGCGGCGCTTCGTCAGCGAAGATCGCGTGGTCTGGGACAGCGCGCTGCGTGGCATTGCCGCCGTGCGCGAGCAGCGCTTCGACCGCATCGTCATCGACAGCCGGCCGCTGGCCAAACCCGACCCGTCGCGCTACGCCGACGCCTTGGTCGACGCCGTCCGCCAGCTTGGCCTGCAGGCACTGCCGTGGACGTCGTCGCTGTCGCAGTGGCGCGCGCGCGTGCGTTGCCTGCGCGCATGGCTGCCCGAACTGGAACTGCCCGACCTGTCGGACGCCGCGCTGATGGCGACCGTGGAGCAATGGCTCAAGCCGGTGCTCAGCGGCAAGACGCGCCTGGATGCGCTGTCGGAGCAGGAGCTCGGCGAAGCGTTGCGCTCGCAGCTCGACTGGTCATTGCGGCAGAAGATCGACGCCCTCGCGCCGACGCGGATGGCCGTGCCATCGGGCATGGAGCGCGCCATCGAGTACGACTTCGACGACGCCGCCGATGCGCCGGTGGCACCGGTGCTGGCGGTGAAACTGCAGGAGCTGTTCGGACTGGCCGACACGCCGCGCATCGCCGACGGACGCGTGCCGTTGACGCTGCACCTGCTTTCGCCGGGCGGCAAGCCATTGCAGATCACCCAGGACCTGCGCGGGTTCTGGGATCGCACCTACCCGGAAGTGAAGAAGGAAATGAAGGGCCGCTACCCCCGCCATCCCTGGCCCGACGATCCGTGGACCGCCGCCGCCACCCACCGCGCCAAGCCCCGCGGCACGTGACCGGCTCGCTACACTCCGCGGCATGACTTCACCGCTCGACGACCCTGGGTTCCTGCCGTTCAAGCTCGACCTGGTCGGGCGGCGCGTGTTGTTCCTGCGCCTGGATGCAGCGCAGCGACGGGAAGCGGCATTCCTCGACGACCGCGCGCTGCCCGCCAATGCCGACGGCGCCTGGGTGCCGCTCGATACCGTGCTCGCCCGCGACGCGGCAGCGGTGCCATCCGCCGACGCCATCTTCCACATCGGCCATTGCGGCTCGACCCTGCTCAGCCGCCTGCTCGACAGCTGGCCACAGCTGCAGGGCCTGCGTGAACCGCTGCCGTTGCGCACGCTGGCCGAGGCCTGGCCCGGCCTGGACGAACTGCAGTCGCGCCTGTCGCCGGCGCAGGCAGCGCAGCTGTTGCGCGCGCTGTGGTCGCGCTGGTCGCAACCGCTGCCACCGCAGACCCGCAGCGTGGTCAAGGCCACCAGCAGCTGCAATGGATTGATCGCGCCATTGCTGCAATCGCAGCCGACGATGCGCGCGGTCCTGCTCGACATGCCGTTGCGGCCCTACCTGGCGACGCTGTTGAAATCGCCGGCCTCGGTGCATGACGCGGCCAGCGCCGCCGGCGAGCGACTGCGCGACCTGCATACACGCGGCGTCGCCGACGGCACTGCACTGCATGCATTGAGCCTGCCGCAGCAATGCGCCATGGGCTGGCTGGCGGAGCGCGTGCGCTTCAGCGCGACCGCGCGCGGCGAACACGCTGCGCGCGTGCTGCACATGGACTTCGATGCCTTGCTGGCACAGCCGCGCGAGCAGCTGCAACGACTCGCCGAGCACTTCGATCTCGACGCTGCCGGCCTGGACACGGCGACCGCATCACCGGCGTGGGGCCGCTATTCGAAGGCGCAAGCGCACGGCTATGGCCGCGACGATCGCGCCCACGACCTTGCGCTGGCGATGGAGCGGCACGGCGCGCAGATCGCCGAAGGCGAAGCGTGGGTGGAAGCAGTGATGAGGCGACATCCGCAACTCGCGGACATGACAACCTGACTCAGGTGTCCGCCCACATCCGGAACAGGTTGGTCCGCAGCGACTCCAGCAGCACCTGCAGGCGCTGGCGATCGTCGCCGCTGGCGGCCAGTGCGCGCGCTTCCTCCAGCTGCACCAGCAACTCGCGCTGGCCGCTGTCGGCGACCCAGCTCTGCAGCCAGGTGATCGCCGCCAGGCGCACGCCACGCGTGACCGGGGTGACGCGATGGATGGTGGTCGACGGATACAGGATCGCGCTGCCGGGCTGGAGCTTGTAGGTCAGCTCCTGCGCGCCCAGCTGGATGGTCAGCTCGCCGCCGTCGTAATCGGACGGGTCGTTGAGGAACACCGTGCACGACAGGTCGCTGCGCATCGGCGGCGTCGACGGGAACAACGCTTCGTCGACATGCCAGCCGTAGTTCATGCCCGGCTCGTAACGAACCACGGTGGTCCGCGCCATCGTCCGCGGTTGCGCGAACACGCGCAGCTCGGGGAAGCGCATCAGTGCATCGCGCGCGATCTGGGCGATGCGGGCGTTGGCCGGGTCGTCCTGCGGTGCCTGCAGGTTCTGCTTCACCGACGAATCGGGATTGGTGATGCGGCCGTCGCCGAAGCGCACCTGCGGCAACAACTCGCGCACCGCCTGCAGTTCGGCGGCGTAGAGCACGTTGGGCAACACTCGGATCATGGCGGACCGCGCTGGGGCGACTTGGGCGAGGGCCATGATCGGCATTCAGCCGCGAGCCGGCAACCACGCGTCCCGCTCACGCTCCTTCAACGAAGCCGCGTGGACACTGCAGACCAGCCAACGTCACGTGGGTTCCTACCGATGAGCAAGCTTTCCGACCTGCCCGAACGCGCCCTGGAACTGGCCTCGGCCGTCGGCGACAACCTCCGCCACGCCGTGCCGAGCGTCACCCAGCATGCCGGCAAATGGCTGGAAACCGGCGCCAAGCTGGGTGTCGTCAAGGGTGGCGTGCAGGTGGCAGGCAAGTTCGCACGCCGCAATCCGGTGCTCGTGGCCGCCGCCGTCGCCGGTGCCGGCCTGCTCTGGTACGCCGCCAAGCGTCGCGCGCGCAAGGCCGAGAACGGCAGCGGCGAGGCGATCGAAGGCAGTTCGCGCCGCGTCGAGGCGCAGCGCACGGGACGTCGCCCTGCGCCGCGGCGGACGCGTTCGACCCGGGCCAGCGCCAGCCCGGAGTAAACGGGGCTGGTCGACGCGCGCCTAGATGGTGATCGGCGCCGCTTCGGGCAGTTCGATGATGAACCGGGCGCCGCCATGGCGCCGCGGTTCGTACCAGAGCTGGCCCCCGGCGTTGGCGATGATGCGCTTGGCCAGCGACAGGCCCAGGCCATTGGACAGGCCATTGGGGTCGTCGCCTTCGTGCAGGCGCACGAACGGCTTGAACAGTTCGCGCTGGCGGTCGGCCGGGATGCCCGGCCCGCGGTCGGCGACGATCAGCTGCCAGTAGCCCGGCGCGCCGCTGCGTGCGGTCAGCAGCAACTCGCAACCGGGCGCGTACTTCATCGCGTTGGTCACCAGGTTCTCGCTGACCTGACGCAGCACGCGCGGATGGATCGCGACCTGGGCCGGGCCAGAGGGCGGGCGCAGGTCGACGCGGATGCCGCGGGCATCGAGCTGGATCTCGTAGCGCTGCAGCAGCCACTCCAGCGTTTCGCCGAGGTCGGCGCGCTCGGCCGCGGCTTCCTGCGCGCGCCGCCCGCCCTGGCTTTCCAGGTAATGGCGGATGTAGCCCAGGGCGTCGTCGGCGCTCTCGTGGATCATCTGCAGGTAGCGCGGCACGCGTTCGGGCTTGCACACGCCGCTGCGCAGCAGCTCGCCGGCGAACAGCACGCTGCTGAGCGGATTCTTGAGGTCGTGGGCGACCAGGTTGACCAGTTCCTCGCGTTCGCGGGCCACACGTTCGAGGCGGTCGCGGGTGAGCTTGAGGCCGACGTGGGCGTTGACCCGGGCCAGCAGCTCCTCAGGCAGGAAGGGCTTGGTGACGTAATCGACCACGCCGGCGTCGAAGGCACGCAGCAGCAGGTCGCGGTCGTGGGCGGCGGTGACGAAGACCACCGGCACCTGCAACGGGCCCAGTTCGTGCAGCGAGGCGAGCACGTCGAAGCCGTCCATGCCGGGCATCATCATGTCGAGCAGGATCAGGTCCGGCGGCGATTCGACGTAGCGCTGCAGCGCTTCCTCGCCGCTGCCGGCGGTGATCACCTCGTAGCCCTGGCGGACGAGCAGGGTTCCGACCACGCGCAGGTTCACGTTCTGGTCGTCGACGACCAGAATGCGACCCGTCGTGCTGGGGCCCGAATTGCTTGTCGCTATGGCCATGCGTCCGTGTCCCCGTGGCGGCGACGTCCCCTCCCGCGCCGCGGCAGAATCGGTCCAGACGTTAGCAGAAACCCGCCGGAATGCGTGCATTTGGCTTCCTTTTGCCCGCAGTCCCGTGCCGGCATCGGTCGACATCCGGTCATGATCCGCAACACGACGTTGCGGGATGCGTCTGCCCCATGGACCACAACGCACCGCATCATGTAACACCCTACTTCAGCCGCCACCCCCATATGAGCCAGTCCTCCCGTCCGCTTGGCCGTTCGTCGCTGCAGGTGGCGCCGTTCGCGTTCGGCGGCAACGTGTTCGGCTGGAGCGCGGACGAGGCGACCTCCTTCGCCCTCCTCGACGCCTTCGTCGACGCCGGCTTCGACCTGGTCGACACCGCCGATTCGTACTCGTACTGGGTCCCCGGCAACCAGGGCGGCGAATCGGAGACGATCCTGGGCCGCTGGTTCAAGCGCGGCGGCAAGCGCGACCGGGTCACGATCGCCACCAAGCTCGGCAAGTGGGAACGCCACCGCGGGCTGTCGCCGGCCAATGTCCAGGCCGCGGTCGAGGGCTCGCTGCAGCGCCTGCAGACCGACGTGATCGACCTCTACCAGGCCCATGCCGACGACCCCGAGACGCCCCTGGCCGAAACCCTGGGTGCCTTCGCCCGCCTGATCGAACAGGGCAAGGTGCGCGCCATTGGTGCCTCCAACTACAGCGCACCGCGGCTGGCGGAGGCGCTGGAGACCTCGCGGCGCCACCACCTGCCGCGCTACGAGAGCCTGCAGCCGGACTACAACCTGTACGACCGCGCCGGCTTCGAGGCGGCACTGGAACCGCTGGCGCTGGCCCATGGCATCGCGGTGATCCCGTATTACTCGCTGGCCAGCGGCTTCCTCAGCGGCAAGTACCGCAGCGCCGCCGACGTCGGCAAGAGCAGCGCCCGCGCCGGCGCCATCGGCAAGTACCTCAACCCGCGCGGACTGCGCATCGTCCAGGCGCTGGACGATGTCGCCGCCAGCCACGCGGCCACGCCGGCACAGGTGGCCCTGGCCTGGCTGATGGCGCGGCCGTCGATCACCGCGCCCATCGCCAGCGCCACCAGCGTGGCGCAGCTGCAGGAACTGCTGGCAGCGGCGCGGTTGTCGCTGACGCCGGCGCAGGTCGCGCAACTCGACGGCGCCAGCGCGGAATGAGCGCTTCCTCGAACAGCGCTACGGCAACGCACCACGACCCTGCCACCCGCAGGATCGGCTTCACCCTCGCCGCCGTCGGCGCGGTGCTGTTCTCGGCCAAGGCGATCCTGGCCAAGTTCCAGTACCGCTACGGCATCGATGCGCTCGATGTGCTGGCGCTGCGCATGCTGATGTCGCTGCCGCTGTTCGTCGCCCTCGGCATCCACGAGTCGCGTCGCGCGGGCCGCCACCCGATGAGCCGTCGCGACTTCGGCCTGATCCTCATCCTCGGCGTGCTCGGCTATTACCTCTCCAGCCTGTTCGACTTCTGGGGCCTGGAATACGTGCCGGTGTCGCTGGAGCGGCTGATCCTGTTCCTCAATCCGACGTTCGTGCTGCTGATCGGTGTGTTCGCCTTCGGTCGCAAGGTCGCGCGCAAGGAGTGGATCGCGCTGGCGGTGAGCTATGCCGGCGTCGCACTGGTGTTCGTCGAGAACCTGCGCGTGCAGGGCGAACACGTGCTCTTCGGCAGCGGCCTGGTGCTGTTGGCGGCGCTGAGCTACGCGCTGTACCTGGCGATGTCGGGCCAGCTGATCCAGCGCATCGGCTCGCTGCGGCTGGTCGCGTACGCGATGTGCGTGTCGACCGCGGCGACGGTGATCCACTACCTGCTGCTGCGCGATCCGGTGCACCTGCTGCAGCTGCCCACGAATGTCTATTGGCTGGCGCTGGTCAACGCGATCTTCTGCACGTTCCTGCCGGTGACCTTCACGATGGGCGCGGTGGCGCGGCTGGGCGCGGGGTCGGCGGCGCAGATGTCGGTGATCGGGCCGGTGTCGCTGGTGTTCCTCGGCGCCTGGCTGCTCGGTGAGCCGATCACGGCGGTGCAGTTGATCGGCACCGCCGTGGTGCTGAGCGGCGTGCTGCTGCTCACAAGGCCGGGCGCGAACTCGGTGCCGGTGGCGAACTTCCCCGAGGACACCGATCCGCGCGAAGAGACGCGCGGCTGACACCTCGTTCCATCAGTCGCAATTGCGCCACTGGCCGGGTGCGAGATCGCCCAGCCGATACGGCCCGATGGCCACCCGCACCAGCCGCAACGTCGGCAATCCCACCGCTGCGGTCATGCGCCGCACCTGGCGATTGCGACCTTCGCTGATCGTGATCTCGAGCCAGGCATCGGGCACGGTCTTGCGGAAGCGCACCGGCGGATCGCGTGGCCACAGCGAAGGCGTTTCGATCCGCTGTACCTGCGCCGGTCGCGTCGGACCGTCGTTGAGGACGACGCCGCGCGCCAAGGCAGAAATCTGTTCGTCGCCTGGATCGCCCTCGACCTGCACCCAGTAGGTCTTGGGCTGCTTGTGCCGCGGATCGGTCAAGCGATGGGCCAGCGTGCCGTCGTCGGTGAGCAGCAACAGGCCTTCGCTGTCGTGGTCGAGACGGCCCGCGGCATACACGTCCGGCGGCAGGCCAAACCCTGCCAGAGTCGGCCGCGGCGGCGTGCTGCGGTCGGTGAACTGGCACAGCACGCCATAAGGTTTGTTGAATGCAATCAGCATGCGTGCAGGCGCGGGAAGCGCAGGTCGCTTCCCGCGCGGTCGGGATTACTTCGCCTTGCGGAAGCGCAGCGTCATGCGGTCGCTCTCGCCGATCGCCTTGTACTTGGCATCGTCGGCGGCGTCGTGGCGATTCACCGGCGGCAGCGTCCAGACACCGTTGGGATGGTCGGTGGTGTCCTTCGGGTTGGCGTTGATCTCGCTCTTCTCCTCGAGCACGAAACCGGCACCCTGGGCCAGCTGGATCACCAGGTCCTGGGTGAGGTAGCCGGACTCTTTCTGCTTGGCCAGGTCGGTGCCGGGCTTGGCGCGATGGTCGACCACGCCGAGCACGCCACCGGGCTTGAGCACGTCGTAAAACGCCTTGAAGTAGGTCTCGGCATTGCCGTCGCTGACCCAGTTGTGGGCATTGCGGAAAGTCAGCACGGTGTCGGCCGAACCGGCCCGGCCGAAGTTCGGCGCCTTGGGATCGAACACGCGCACTTCCGGCGTGCCGTACGCGGCGGCGTTGCCGGCGAACTTGGCGCGCAGGGTCTTGTTGAGGTCGTAGCGGTACTTGGGCTGGCCGGTGATGGCGTCGTCCCACACGGCAGCGACGTAATGGCCGCCGTCTTTCAGGTACGGCGCGAGGATCTCGGAGTACCAGCCGGCGCCCGGGGTGATCTCGATGACGGTCTGCTGCGGCGCGACGCCGAAGAACGTCAGGGTCTCGCGCGGGTGGCGGTACTGGTCGCGCGCGACATTGCGCGGGTCGCGGATGCTGCCAGCGAGGGCGGCGTCGAGGGCGGCGCCGTTGTTTGCCGTGGCGGCAGCAGCGGGGGCAGTGGCCGCAGCCGCCGCTTCGTTGGTGGCGTCGTGCGCACTGCTGGCGCAGCCGGCAAGCGCAACGGACACCAGGCTGGACAGCAGGACGACGGGCAGCGTGCGTTTCATGCGGTGGGCTCCAGGCCTTGGGTACGGGGGCGCCAGCCTAACCCCAAGCGCAGGCGGCGGCCATCACCCGGCCTTGCGACGCCTGGGCCCCGACGGCGCCTTGGCCGCCTTCGCCTTCTTGCGCGCGGCGCCGACGGGACGCGGCGGCTCCGCTTCGGCGGCCTCGTACACCTGCGCTTCCTCCAGCAGCCAGTCGCGGAACACGGCCAGTCCGCGGTGCCCGCGCGAGCGCGGCGGGAACACCAGGTAATGGGCGAACTCGGCCTTGAAGCGTTCGTCGAACAGCGTCACCAGGCGGCCGGCGTCGATCAGCGGACGCGCCAGCGTCATCCGCCCGAGCACGATCCCGAGCCCTTCGACGGCGGCGCGATGCAGGTTTTCCGAATCGTCGAGGATGGCGACGAAGCGTTCCGGCGGCGTGCCGCCGAATTCGGAGAACCATTCGCTCCAGCGACCGCCGGGCGCGCCAAGCAAGGGGAAGCTGCCAAGCGTTTCCAGCGTCGGGTAGCCCAGGCGTTCGAGCAGTGCCGGGCTCGCGGTCGGCGTCACCCAGTCGTCGAACAGGTGCACCGCTTCCAGGCCCGGCCACTTGCCCGGACCGAAGCGAATCCCGGCATCGATCGCGGTTTCGCGGGCGAAGTCGACCACGCCGATGTTCGATTGCAGGCTGATCTCCAGTTGCGGATGCGCGGCGAGGAAGCGCGGCAGGCGCGGCACCAGCCAGCTCGATGCGAACGAGGGCATCAGGGTGATCGTCAACGAGTCGTCGCGGCAAACGCGCGGCTGCAATGCACGTTCGATCGCGTCGAGGTGTGGCGCGATGCGTTCGTACAGCGCCTGGCCGTCGTCGGTGAGGCGCACGCCGCGCGCGCCGCGCACGAACAGGCGCCGGCCGAGACGTTCTTCGATCGCGCGGATCTGGTGGCTCAGCGCGCTGACCGTCAGGTGCATCGACTCGGCCGCGCGGGTGAGGTTGCCCATGCGCGCGGCGGCGGCGAATCCGATCAGTGACTGCAGGGGCGGACGACTCATGGACGGTTTCCAGTGCCGGTGGTCATTCCAAGGCTTGATCAGAACTCAACCCTTGGTTGCAAAACTGTCGCTTTTCCTTCGAATCCTGCAGGCCTATCTTGCAACCTGTTCAAGGAAGTTGTCCACGCCAGGCAGGCAAGACCATCCGGGAGTCCGCCATGAGCATCTTCACCAACCTGCTGTTCCTGCAGACGAACCAGACCGAGCCGCATCCGTTCGACGAGGACGACGACCGTTACTCGCACGGCTACGGCAACCGCGCCGCGTCCGAGAAGTACTTCGCCCCGCTGGGCCACGCGCGCGCCGCCCGCAAGGCCGAGGAAAAGCGCTCCGCGCCTGAACTCGACGTCCGCGACGCCATCGGTTGCTGCGCCTGAACTCGACGGTCGCAGCGGCCACGACACGAAGCTGAAGGTGCCAGGGACGGCGCCATGGCCCGCAGGCTGGCCGCCGCCGGTGGCATCATCGCCGCATGCAAGGCGTCCCCCTCCAGTTCGAGCATCCGCAGGACGTGGCGCAGTTCCGCCGGCCGACGCATCGCGCCGGCATCGAGCTGTACCGGGCGCACATCGTCCGCCACGCGTTCGAGCCGCACACGCACGAAGCCTTTGGCCTGGGCGCGATCGAGTCCGGTGTCGAACGCTTCCGTTACCACGGCAGTGACCATCTGGCGCCGGCGGATTCGCTGGTGCTGATGAATCCCGATGCGCTGCACACCGGTCGTGCCGAGACCGAGGGCGGCTGGCGCTACCGCATGGTCTACATCGATCCGGACGTGGTGGAGTCCGTCACCGGCGAGCGTGGCTGGTGGTTCGCCGACGCCGTCGCCCACGATCCAGCCAGCGCGCGCGAGGTGACGGCGCTGCTCGACGGCCTGTGGTTTGCCGATGAACCGCTGGCGTTCGACAGCCTGCTGTCGCAGTTGCTGCACACCTTCGGGCGCCAGGCCCGACGCCCAGCAGTCGCACGCCAGGCTGCGCCGCGATTCACGCCGGTCATCGACTACCTGCGTGCGAACCTCGACCGCTCGCTGACGCTGGAAGAGCTGGCCAGCGTGGCGGGCCTGAGCCCGTTCCATTTCCTGCGCAGCTTCCGCGCGGTCCACCACGCGACACCACAACAGATGTTGATGGCGCTGCGCCTGTTCGAAGCCAAGCGCCTGCTGGCCGATGGCCACGCACCCGCACGCGTGGCCGCGAGCGTCGGCCTGAGTGACCAGGCCCACCTCACGCGTGCGTTCGCCCGCCGCTACGGCGTCACTCCGGCGCGCTACCGCCAGCAGGTGCGCCAGTAGCGCAATCTGGTTCAAGACAGGCGCCGCCGATCCGCGCACGCTGTGTCACATGTGGATCGGAACCCTCTATGCGCTCGCCGCCGGCCTGATGTGGGGCCTGGTGTTCGTCGGCCCGCTGCTGCTGCCGGAATACCCGGCGGCCCTGCAGTCGGTGGGGCGCTATCTCGCCTTCGGACTGATCGCGCTGCCGCTGGCGTGGATCGACCGTGCCGCGTTGCGGCGTCTTTCGCGCATCGACTGGCTGGAAGCGGTGAAGCTGGCCGTCATCGGCAACCTCCTCTATTACCTGTGCCTGGCCAGCGCCATCCAGCTGGCCGGCGCGCCGTTGCCGACGATGATCATCGGCACCTTGCCGGTGGTGATCGCGATCAGCGCCAACCTGCGCGACCACCGCCGCGACGGTCGCCTGCCGTGGGCGAGGCTGGCGCCGTCGCTGCTGCTGATCGCTGCCGGCATCGGCTGCGTCAACCACGTCGAACTGCAGGCGCTGCGTGCCGATCCGCAGGCCAATCCGATGCGCTACGCGCAGGGTGCGCTGCTCGCCGTGGTCGCGGTGGCCTGCTGGACCTGGTACCCGCTGCGCAATGCCGACTGGCTGCGCGCGCACCCCGACCGCAACCCGCGCACCTGGGCGACCGCGCAGGGCGTGGCGACGTTGCCGCTGGCCGCCGTCGGCTACGGCCTGCTGTGGATAGGGATGGCGCTGGCCGGTGCCGATTTCGCGATGCCGTTCGGCCCGCGGCCGTGGTTCTTCATCGGCCTGATGGCCGCGATCGGCCTGTTCGCTTCCTGGCTGGGCACGACCTGCTGGAACGAAGCCAGCCAGCGCCTGCCGACCGCGCTGGCCGGACAGCTGATCGTGTTCGAGACCCTGGCGGCGCTGGCGTACGCCTTCGCGCTGCGTGGCCGGATGCCAGGCGCACTGAAGCTGCTGGGCATCGCTCTGTTGATCGCGGGCGTGGTGTGGGCGGTGCGGATACGCCCCGAGCCGGTGGTCGCCGAGGCGCACGCGTCCTGAGCACGTGAATGCGGGGCGGTTCCGTCGTCACGCCCAAGCCGCTACGATCCGGGCGTGGCGGAATATGGGATGCGCCACGCAACGGGGAAGCGCATGTCGCCAAGAGTCCTGATCGTCACGTTGTCGTTGGCCCTGGGCGCGGTCAGCGGCGCCTTCGGCTATTCGCTGATCGTCGCCAAGCGTGAACCGGCCAAGCTGGCCGCGGCACGCGCCGAAGGCCGGGCCGAAGGTCGCGCCGACGCCGAGAAGGCGGTCAGCGACGAGCTGGCCGCGCTCAAGCCTGTGGTGTTCGGCAAGGCGGCCGATGCCGATTCGAAGGTGGGCGGCGTGCAGTTCGGTTACGAATACGTCAAACCGAAGAACCCGGCGCTGGAGGAGTACTACAAGCTCGCCCACGACGGCGACCTGCTGCACAAGATGCCGGAAGTGCATGCCATCGACGGCATGCTGATGCTGCCGCGGCAGATCAACTACCTCACCGCCGAGTGCGGCGAACCCAACGCGTTCTACACGCCCGAGCGCGGCGAAGTGGTCATGTGCTACGAGACCATGAAGGTGCTGCTCGAGCGTGGCCGCGAGATGGCCGCGCAGAACAAGCTCGGCGACGACTACGCGCAGCGTTACCTGGATGCCAACTTCCGTTTCATCATCCTGCACGAGACGGGCCACGCCCTGATCAACATGCTGCAGATCCCGATCACCGGGCGCGAAGAGGATGCGGTCGACCAGCTCGCCACCACGCTGATGCTGCGCTTCGCCGGCCTGGACGAATCCACGACGGTGGTCACCGAGAACCTGCGCATGGCGTCGAACTGGTTCCTGGCGCGCAGCACCGGTGAATACAACCTCGATGCGTACGCCGACCAGCACGCGCTGGGCGAGCAGCGCTACTTCAACCTGCAATGCCTGCTGTATGGCAGCGATCCGGCGCGTTACCTGAGCATCGTCACCGACGGTGACCTGCCCGAAGCGCGCGCGAAGGGCTGCCCGGAAGAGGCGCGACGCATCAGCCAGTCGTGGCTACGCCTGCTGCTGCCGTACGTGGCGCCAAAGTTCGAGATGACGGAAGAAAAGGCGAACCGGCTGTTCCGGCAGCGTGAGCAGGAACGGGACCGGAACGCGTCGTTGCCGTACGTGCGTCCGGCGACGTCGCAAACGCCCTGATCGTCGTCCCGGCGAACGCCGGGACCCATCTTGACGTTGCACTGGCAATCGAGAGCAACGTCCATGGATTCCCGCCTTCGCGGGAATGACGGGCATAAGCAAAAAGGCCCGGCGTGTGCCGGGCCTTTTTCACGCAGCAACGGTGATAGGGCCTTACAGCGCCGCCACCGCCGCATTGAACGTCTCACTCGGGCGCATCGCCTTCGACATCAGCGCCACGTCCGGGTGGTAGTAGCCGCCGATCTCGACCGGCTTGCCCTGCACCGCCACCAGCTCCTCGACGATCTTCGCCTCGTTGCTCTCCAGCGCGGCCGCAAGCTTGGCGAAGCGCGCCTTCAGGCCGGCATCCACGTCCTGCGCGGCCAGTGCCTGCGCCCAGTACATCGCCAGGTAGAAGTGGCTGCCGCGGTTGTCGATGCCGCCGACCTTGCGCGAGGGCGACTTGTCGTTGTCGAGGAACTTGCCGTTGGCGGCGTCGAGCGCGTCAGCCAGCACGCGTGCACGGGCATCGCCGTAACGGTCGGCCATGTGCTCGATCGACGCGGCCAGCGCCAGGAACTCGCCGAGCGAATCCCAGCGCAGGTAGTTCTCCTCGACGAACTGCTGCACGTGCTTGGGCGCCGAACCGCCGGCGCCGGTTTCGAACAGGCCGCCACCGGCCATCAGCGGCACGACCGACAGCATCTTCGCGCTGGTGCCCAGTTCCATGATCGGGAACAGGTCGGTGAGGTAATCGCGCAGCACGTTGCCGGTCACCGAGATGGTGTCCTGGCCCTTGCGGATGCGCTCGAGCGACAGCTTCATCGCGTCGACCGGGGCGAGGATGCGGATGTCCAGGCCGCTGGTGTCGTGGTCCTTGAGGTAACGCTCGACCTTGGCGATCACGTTGGCATCGTGTGCGCGCTGCGGATCCAGCCAGAACACCGCCGGGGTGTGGCTCAGGCGCGCGCGGTTGACGGCGAGCTTGACCCAGTCCTGGATCGGCGCGTCCTTGGTCTGGCACATGCGCCAGATGTCGCCGGCTTCCACCGCGTGCTCCATCAGCACGTTGCCGGCCTCGTCGAGCACGTGCACGGTGCCGTCGGCGGGGATCTGGAAGGTCTTGTCGTGCGAGCCGTACTCTTCGGCCTTCTGCGCCATCAGGCCGACGTTGGGCACGCTGCCCATCGTGGCCGGATCAAACGCGCCGTTGGCCTTGCAGTCGTCGATCACCGCCTGGTAGATGCCGGCGTAGCAGCGATCCGGGATCACCGCCTTGGTGTCCTGCAGCCTGCCGTCGGTGTTCCACATGCAGCCCGAGTCGCGGATCATCGCCGGCATCGAGGCGTCGACGATCACGTCGCTGGGCACGTGCAGGTTGGTGATGCCCTTGTCGGAGTTGACCATCGCCAGCGCCGGGCGGCGGGTGTACTCGATGGCGATGTCGGCCTCGATCGCGGCGGCGACGTCGGCCGGCAGCGACGACAGGCGCGAATACAGGTCACCGATGCCGTTGTTGGCATCGAAGCCGGCCTGCTCCAGTTCCTTGCCGTGCTTGGCCAGCACGTCGCGGTAGTAACGCTTGACCACGATGCCGAACATGATCGGGTCGGAGACCTTCATCATCGTCGCCTTGAGGTGCAGCGAGAGCAGCACGTCCTGCGCCTTGGCATCCTCGATCTGTGCGTCGATGAAACGCGACAGCGCCGAGGCGCTCATCACCGAAGCGTCGATCAGCTCGCCGGCCTTGACCTTGATGTTGGTCTTGAGCATGTTGCGGCGGCCGTCCTTGCCGACCAGGTCGATGGAAACCGTGCCGGCCTTCTCCACCAGGTGCGACTGCTCGCTGCCATAGAAGTCACCGCCGTCCATGTGCGCGACGTGTGACTTCGATTCGCTGTTCCACTTGCCCATGCGATGCGGGTGCTTGCGGGCGTAGTTCTTCACCGACAGCGGTGCGCGGCGGTCGGAGTTGCCTTCGCGCAGCACCGGGTTGACCGCGCTGCCCTTGATCTTGTCGTAGCGGGCCTTGATCTCGTTCTCGCGCTCGCCCTGCGGCTCTTCCGGGTAATCCGGCAGCGCGTAGCCCTGCTGCTGCAGCTCGACGATGGCGGCCTTGAGCTGCGGCACCGAGGCGCTGATGTTGGGCAGCTTGATGATGTTGGCGTCCGGCGTGGTCGCCAGCTCGCCCAGCTCGGCCAGGTGGTCGCCGATCTTCTGGTCGTCCTTCAGGAAGTCCGGGAACTGCGACAGGATGCGGCCGGCCAGCGAGATGTCGCGCGTCTCCACGTCAATGCCCGCGGTGGCGGTGTACGCCGCGACGATCGGCAGCAGCGACTGCGTGGCCAGGAACGGCGCTTCGTCGGTCAGCGTATAGATGATCTTGGGGGTGTTGGACATGTCGGCGTGACTCGCTTGCGGATGCAGTGTGGTCGGGAGGCCTTTGCAGGCCGGGCAGCATCGCGGTGCTCGCGGATGCTTGCCGAGGGCGACGCGCGCCCGCGGGCGCGCAACCGTCGCATTGTCGCGGTTTCAGCGGGGCCGGCAAAGCATCAGCTTGCAACGCTGTGTGCGTTGCCGGCTTCCATACGCCCGGGTGTTGGGCGCCGGTCCTTCGGCCGGGCGCTCAGCTTGCCCCGCAGCACTTCTTGTACTTCTTGCCGCTGCCGCAGGGGCACGGTTCGTTGCGGTCGGGCGTGGCTTCGCGGCGGATGGGCTCGCGCGGGGTCAGCGCCTCGATGCGCTGGTGGTGCAGGTCGGCCAGCATGCCGGGCAGGCTGGCGATGATCTCCAGGCGCTCGCGGTAGCTGACCGGCGTGCCGGGTTGCTCGGGGTCTTCGCCGACGATCTCGCCGCTGGCGAGGCGGTCGAAGCGCAGGAAGATCTCGTCGATCCACTCGTGCTCGTCCAGCCAGGCGTCCCACGGGATCTCGCTCAGCTCGACGCCGCGGAAGAAGCCGAACGCCCAGTCGCGGCCGACATCGAGGTCGTCCTCCTGCTCCTCTTCCGGGTCCTCGGGCAGCCACAGCAGCGGCGCCAGGTGGTCGGGCAGGTCGTCATCGCCGAAGCGCACGCGCTGGCTGACCATGTTCCAGTGGCCCTGCAGCAGGGCTTCGACGGTCTCGCGCTCCTCGTCGTCCTTCCAGCGCGGCGGCGTGCCCCAGACCGGGCCCTGCCACTGCTCGAACGGGATCACTTCCGGGCCGACCGCGAGCGCGGACAGGTAGCCGTCGAGCGCTTCCAGGTTGAAGCCCTTGAAGGGCACCGCGCGCTGTTCCAGCAGCTCGGCCAGTTGTTCGATCTGGGTGTCGTCGAGATAGGCGGGGGCTTTCATCGGGGGGAACTCGCGATCACAGAAACACGACATGGTAGTCGCATGCGTGTTTTCTCGCCGAGAATGGCAGGGATTTCCCTCTCTCCAGCCCGATTCAGCGTCGCACACGCCCATGTCCGCCCCCTGTCCCTGCGGCCTCGGCCGACCGTATGCCGATTGCTGTGGCCCGCTCCATGCCGGCGCCGCCGCGACCACCGCCGAAGCGCTGATGCGCTCGCGTTACAGCGCCTATGTCCGGGGCGACAGCGACTACCTTCGCGAGACCTGGCACCCCGACACGCGGCCTGCGCCGCTCGACCTGGGCGACTCCGCGTCGACCCGCTGGCTTGGCCTGGAGGTGAAGCGGCATGCGATGACGGGCGCCGACAGCGCCATCGTCGAATTCGTCGCCCGCTACAAAGTGGGTGGCGCGCCGGCAGTGCGGCTGCACGAACTCAGTCGCTTCGTGCGCGAGGACGGGCGCTGGTTCTACGTCGACGGCGAGTTTCCCGCTCGCTGACGACGGCGCGCGCTGACGACAGGCAAAAAAAGGGGCGCGGCAAAGGACCGCGCCCATGCTTGCCCACCATGGGGTGGGGGAGAGAGGGTTCTGTCGTGTTACTTGATCTCGAATTCCGTGGTCGAGGCCGGCGCACCGTTGACGGTGACTTCGGCCTTGTACTTGCCTGCCGGCCACGGCTTGGCGTTGGTGAACTCGAAGTTGGTCGTCTCCGCACCGGTGGTGTTGAGGGTCTCCTTCTTCTCGCCGGCGGTCTGGCCGTCCTGGTAGACCAGGCGGGTGGAGACATCGGCGTTGCTGGCGGTGCCGTCGGTGGCCACCGAGACGATGATCTTGTCCTTCGGCGTGAACGCCATCGTCGGTGCGGCAATCTTCTTGTCCGCGCCCGCGGTGGTGCCGAGGGTGACGCTGGTGACGGCGACGCCGGCCGGAACCGGTGCCGGCATCGGCTCGGCCGGAGCGGCTGGCGTCGTCTCGACCGGCGCCGGGGTCACGGCAACGGGCTCTTCTTTCTTCTTGCAGCCCACCACGGCGAGCGATGCCAGCAAGGCGACGGCTACGGCGTAGTGCAGGCGATTGCGATTGATCATGGGTCGATCTCCTCGGAACTCTTTGACGCAAAGGGGAAGGGAGTGGGTCAGTCCTGCGGCGGAATCTTCAGCACCTGGCCCGGCTGGATCCTGTCGGGATCGTCCAGCTGGTCGCGGTTGGCTTCGAAGATCGCGTTCCACTTGTTCGCGCTGCCATAGAACTGCTTGGCGATATGCGAAAGGGTGTCGCCCTTGGCGACGGTGTAGGTCTGCTCACCTACCTTCTCGGCGGTGGTGTCGACGGAGGCAGTCACGCCCGAGAAATCGGCCTTCTCGACCTTCTCGGCGGTGGTGTCGACGTTGGCGCTTACGCCGGAAAAATCGGCTTTCTTATCCGGTGTGGTCATGGGTGGGAAGCTCCTGCCTAAATGGCGGAAGCACCATGACACGCGCCTTGTTAAGGAAATATGGCGACCGGGTGAGCCCCGTCACAAGCCGTTAGCGTTGTGACGAAGGCCGCGCTTCATTGCCTTTCGTCGCGCCCTGCGGACGGCTGCGCGGTGCCGGGCGTCGCGCGCCACGGATTGATGTCGAGGCCGCCGCGACGGGTGTAGCGGGCTTCCACCGACAGCCGTTGCGGCGCGGCATGCGCGGCCAGGTCGGAAAAGATGCGCTCCACGCATTGCTCATGGAACTCGGCGTGGTCGCGGAACGACACCAGGTAACGCAGCAGGCCGGCGCGATCGAGTTTCGCACCGTGGTAGGTGATCACCACGCGCGCCCAGTCGGGCTGGCCGGTGACCGGACAGTTCGACTTCAGCAGCGAGCTGGTCAGCGTTTCGCTGACGACATGCGCCGGGTCGGCACTGAGATGGCTGGCATTGGGCGGGCCGTAATCGTCGATGGCGACATCGAGGCCGTCGATGCAATCGATCACCGCATAGTCCGCACTCTCGTCGATCGGCGGCAGGCCGAAGGCGACTTCAACCTGCGCACCTGCAGCGGCAGACAGGTCGGCGGCCATGCGCTCGCGTACCGCCTCGTCGCTGTCGAAGCGCGTGGCGTTGAACGAGTTGAGATACAGCTTCAGCGACTTCGACTCGACCAGGTTGGGCGAGGTCGCCGGCACGCTGATGGTCGCGGTGCCGACATGCGGCTTGCCGTGGCCGTCGAGCCAGCTCAGCTCGTAGGCATGCCAGCGATCGACGCCGATGAACGGCAGCGCATCGTCATCGATGCCGATGTCGCCGCGACCGAGCGTACGGGCGATCGGGAACAGCAGGGAGGCGTCGTACTCGTGCGGGTAGTCGACGTGGCGGCCGAGCGGCAGGTCTTGGGCGGTCATGGCGGCGATTTTACCCGCGCCGGCCGGGGCGAACCTGACCGGCAAGCCCGCCAAGGCGCCGCAAGGATCGGATATCGGCCACGACCACCGCGGCCGACACTGCGCCCATCGACCCCGCCGGCCCGCCCCATGCTCACCCTTTACGACTACCTGCCCTCACGCAACGCCTGGAAAGTCCGCCAGCTGCTGCAGCACCTCGGGCGCCCGTACCGGACCCGCATCGTCAGCATCTTCGAGGGCCAAGGGCGTCAGCCCGACCACCTGGCGCGCAGCCCGACCGGCACCGTGCCGGCGCTCGAACTCGACGACGGCCGCACGATTGCCGAATCGAACGCGATCCTGATGTTCCTCGCCGAAGGCACCCGGTACTTGCCCGACGATGCCTACGGCAGGGCCAAGGCCTGGCAATGGCTGTCGTTCGAACAGGAGCGCATCGAAAGCCAGATCGGCGCGCTGCGCCACTGGACGCTGACGGGGAAGCTGCCACGGCGATCGGAGGCGCTGGTGGCGATGAAGCGGGCGGCGGGTGCGAATGCGCTGGGGATACTGGAGCGCGAGTTGTCGACGCGCGACTTCATCCTGGGTGAAAGCTATGGCGTCGCCGACATCGCGGTGTTTGCGTACGTCAGCGTCGCCGCAGAGGCCGGCTTCGCGCTTGAATCGTTCCCGGCGATTGGAACGTGGATCGCCCGGGTGCAGGCGCAACCGGGCCATCTGGCCGAAGTCCATCCGTACTCAATGGATCCGTATTCGGTCAACGAACTTTGACCGTCATCCCGGCGAAAGCCGGGATCCATTTTGCCGTTGCTTTCCACTGTGCCTTCGGCACAAGGTCAAGATGGGTCCCGGCTTTCGCCTGGATGACGGGGTTTGATGACGGGGTTACTGCGGCTGGTGCAGGTAGTCCAGCGTGACCTGCAGCAACGCGCGCAGGCCCAGGTCCAGCGCCGACTCGTCCAGCGCGAACTGCGGCGAGTGGTTGCTCGGCGCCGTCACCGGGTCGATGCCCTTGGCCGTCGCGCCGACGAAGAAGAACATCGACGGCACCTCCTTGGCGAAGTACGAAAAGTCCTCCGCGCCCATCTGCAGCGGCGGCTCGACCACGTTGTCCACGCCGGCCACGGCCTGCAGGCTGGGCAGCATCCGCGCCGTCAGCGCCGGATTGTTGACGGTCACCGGAT
This sequence comes from Lysobacter sp. GCM10012299, assembly GCF_042649405.1. Classification (NCBI taxonomy): domain Bacteria; kingdom Pseudomonadati; phylum Pseudomonadota; class Gammaproteobacteria; order Lysobacterales; family Lysobacteraceae; genus Lysobacter; species Lysobacter sp. GCM10012299. The sequence continues at coordinate 32,507 of NZ_JBHRZC010000002.1, forward strand.
TGCCCTCGCTGTCGGGCACATTGGCGATGGCCGTCGCGCCGTTGGCGGCGCTGACATGCTCGGCGACGTTCTTCAGGTCGCTGAAGATCTTCTGCCGCATGCCCTCGTCGAAGGTGCGGATGGTGCCGACCATCTCGACCTCATCGGGAATGATGTTGTAGCGGATGCCGCCGTTGATCGCGCCGAAGGTGACCACGGCCGGCAGCTTGGCGATGTCGGTGCGACGGCTGACGATGGTCTGCGCCGTGCCGATCACGTCCGCCGCGGCGACGATCGGATCGATGCCGCCCCACGGCCGCGAACCGTGCGTCTGCCGGCCCTTGATCTTGATGGTGAACTTGTCCGACGCCGCCATCAGCGGCCCCTGGCGCACGCCGATCTGGCCCGCCTGCAGCGTCGAGAACACATGCAGGCCGAACATCGCGTCCGGCTTGAAGTCCTTGAACACGCCTTCGGCCAGCATCAGCGACGCACCGCCTTCCTCGCCATCGGGCGCGCCTTCCTCGGACGGCTGGAACACCAGCATCACCGAGCCGGGCAGGTCGGCCTTCATCTTCACCAGTGCATCGGCGATGCCGAGCAGGATGCCGGTGTGGGCGTCGTGGCCGCAGGCGTGCATCACGCCGACCGTCTGACCGCGGAAGGTGGCGGTGGCCTTCGACGCGAACGGCAGGTTGACCTGCTCGGTCACCGGCAGCGCGTCCATGTCGGCGCGCAATGCCACGCGCGGGCCGGGCTTGCCGCCCTGGATGATCGCCACCACGCCGTTGTGGGCGATGCCGGTCAGCGGCTTCAGCCCGAGCGCGCGCAGGTGCTCGGCCACCTTGGCCGCGGTGCGGGTTTCTCGGTTCGACAGCTCCGGATGCTGGTGGAAGTCGCGGCGCCAGGCCACGACCTTCTGCTGCACGGCCTTGGCCGCGGCGGTCACTTCGGGGCGCTCGCCGGCCGACTGGGCATGGGCCGGCAAGGCCAGCAGCGCAGCGATGAGGGCAGGCAGGACGTGCAAGGCGGGACGACGCATCGAGTACTCCGGTGTGGTCGGTGCCGCGATCGACGACCGCGGCAGGGATTCGAAAGAAAAAGGTTGCCGCGCTGGGGTCAACCGCCGCCGTGCAGGTAATCCAGCGCCACCTGCAACATCGCGCGCGTGCCGACATCGAGCGACTGCTCGTCGAGCATGAACTGCGGCGAATGATTGATCGGCGCCTTCGCCGGATCGATGCCGGCGGACGTGGAGCCGACGAAGAAGTACAGGCCCGGCACCGTGTTGGCGAACTGGGCGAAGTCTTCGGCCACCGTCACCATCGGCATCTCGACGACGTTGTCGGCACCGACCGCGCGCTGCAGCGACGGCCGCACACGCGTGGTCAGCGCGGAGTCGTTGATCGTCGCCGGTGCATTGGCGGCCACCTCGAGCTTCGCGGTCGCGCCGCTGGCGTGGGCGAAGTCCTCGGCGGTGCGGCGGAAGCGCGTGATCACGTCGTCGCGCACCTTGGCGTCAAACGTGCGCAGCGTGCCGACCACCTTTGCCTCGTCGGGAATGATGTTGAAGCGCACGCCGGCGTTGAACTGGCCGGCGGTCAGCACCACCGGCGTCGCGGCGATATTGACCTGGCGCGCGATCAGGCTCTGCGTGCCGAGCAGGATCTGCGCGGCGACGGTGATCGGATCGACGCCGTCCCACGGGCGCGAGCCGTGCGTCTGCTTGCCATTGACGGTCAGGCTCCACTCATCGGCCGCGGCGAGCATCGGGCCGCTGCGCACGCCTACCTGGCCGACCGGCAAACCGGCCCAGACATGCAGGCCGAACACCGCATCGGGCTTGAAGTCCTTGAACACGCCTTCGTCGAGCATGAGCTTGGCGCCGAACGTCTCGCCGGGATTCGGTGGGCCTTCCTCGGCCGGCTGGAACACGAACATCACTTCGCCCGGCAGATCCTGCTTCTGCGCCGCCAGCGCGGTCGCCACGCCGAGCAGGATCGCGACATGGGCATCGTGGCCGCAGGCATGCATCACGCCCACCGGCTGGCCGCGGTACTGCGACGTCACCTTCGACGCGAACGGCAGGCCGGTCTGCTCGGTCACCGGCAGCGCGTCCATGTCGGCGCGAATGGCGATGCGCGGACCGGGCTTGCCGCCCTTGAGCACGGCGACCACGCCGGTATGGGCGATGCCGGTGCGCGGTTGCAGGCCAAGCTTGCGCAGCTGGTCGGCGATCACCTTGGCGGTGCGCACTTCCTGGTTGCCCAGCTCCGGGTGCTGATGGAGGTCGCGGCGCCAGGCAAGGACCTGCGGCTGCACGGCCTTGGCGGCTGCAGTCGTATCGAGCGATTGCGCATGGGCAGGCGAAGCCAGCAATGCCGTGAGCAGGGCAGGCAGGATCAATGGGCGCATCGAGCAGGCACTCCGGGGCATCCGGAAAAAACTCCGGTCCCCGATGCTAGCCGGCGCGACGTGCCCCGTGTAGTCCGGATCAGGCGTCGTCGCCGAGCACCTGCGCACGGCGTTTGCGGCTCAGCCCGTCCAGCGCGTGCCGGTACGACCACTGCACCAGCTCGACGAGGTAGTCCTCCGGCACCCGGCGCACATCGACGATGGTGATCCAGCGGAAACGGCCCATGAAACGCGCCGGCTTGATGCCGGGCACGTCGGTCAGCTCGACGAAGCGATCCGGCGAGACCTTGATGCTGAAGCGCCAGCGCTCGGGTTCGCTGGTCTTGAAGTAGGCGAAGGTCTTGTCGCCGACGTTGTAGACCAGGATGTTGCGCGGGTCCGGGTGCAGGGTCACCGTCGCGCCGCGGAGGCCCGCGCAATGCGCCTGCAGTTGCAAGGTGTCCATGCCGGGATTCTGGCACTGCCGACCGCCCGGAACTGTCAGCACACACGCGCCAGCCAGCCCTCCGCGCACCACGACTGCAGGTAGCCGAGGGCCACGCCGGGCACCTCGATCAACGCAAGGTCGGTCGCCAGTGCTTCACACAGGCCGGCAAAGCCTCCGTCGTCGAGGAAGTGGCGGATCGAAGCGTGTTCGCGGCCATCGAGCGAGCGGAAGCGGCAGACCCGCTCATCGTCACGCCACAGCGCCCAGCAGGCGTCCACGGCGACGGCGGGTGGTGGCGTCTGCCCGGCCTTGATCGCCTGCCAGGTCTCGACGCTGTTGAACCGGGCTTCGAACAGCTGGAAGCTCGGATGCAAGGCCAGGCGCAGGGTCGGCCATGCCGCCTGCGGCACGCCCACCAGATCGCCCCACGCCAGCCGCTCGTCATCGGCCGCGTCGAATCCGTCCAGCAGGCAGCGTTCGAACCGGGCCAGCTCCGCCAGCTGCGGATGCGCGGCGAACGGCTCGGTGCTGGCCAGGAAACCGGGCAGGCCCGAACCGAAATCGCGCAACGAACGTACCCGTGAGGGATGCGTGGCGATGAATCCCTCGGACATGCGCTCCCACAGCTCATCGCCCAGATAGGTGCCCAACACCGCGTGGTCGTGCTCGAGCGCTTCGCGCAGCCGCGCGCCATAGGCATTGCCATAGATGCCCAGGCCTAGCGTTGCGGGCATCTGCCCGCGGGCGAGCAGGCCGTCGACGTGGTCGCCGACGCCGCGCACCTGTGCAAGGAACCGCTGCTGCAGCTCGGCCAACCCGACGTTCTCGGGCGAACGGGCCATCACGCCGCCACCGCCACCGCCGGCGTCGCGCGGGCAAATGCCGCACGTGCGAGATCCAGTTCGGCCAGCAGCTCCGGCAGCGGCGGGAAGTGGTCGTCGCGCTCGATCATCGTGCTGACCGCGCCGAAGCGCGCGATGGCACTTTCGTACAGCGACCACACCGACTCGGGCACTTCATGGTCATGCGTATCGACGCAGTACGTGCCGTAGTCGCTGTGGCCGGCCAGGTGGATCTGCCAGACCCGGTCGGCCGGAATGCCGGCGAGGTAGTCGTGCGGATCGAAACCGTGGTTGCGTGCGCTGACCTGGATGTTGTTGACGTCCAGCAGGATCCGGCAACCGCTGCGCCTGGCGATGCCGGCGACGAACTCCCATTCGGGCATGTCCGAATCGCGGAACTCGACATAGCTGCTCAGGTTCTCCAGCAGCAGTTCGCGGCCGAGATGGTCCTGCACCTGCTGCACGCGACTGACCACGTGCGCGATCGTCGCTTCGTTGTACGGCAGCGGCAGCAGGTCGTGGCTGTTGATGCCGTCGACGCCGGTCCAGCATAGGTGGTCGGAGACCCACACCGGTTCGATGCGATGCATCAGTTCGCGCAAACGCTTGAGGTAGGCGCGGTCGAGCGGGTCGGTGCCGCCAATCGACAGCGATACACCGTGCATCGCGATCGGATGGCGCGCGCGTATGCGGTCGAGGTAGTGCAGCGGCTTGCCGCCGTCGACCATGAAGTTCTCGGAGATGATCTCGAACCAGTCGACGGTCGGCGGCGAGGCGAGGATCTGTTCGAAGTATTCGGGGCGCAGCCCCAGCCCGAAGCCGAGCCAGGGACGGGACTCCGGCGCGCGTGCGCCGGAGTCGCCTGCGCCGCTGAGGGCGGCGCGCATGCTCACCCCGCGGTGCCGCCGGTGTGGGCGCAGCTGGCGGCCGGCAGTGCGACGAAGCCCTTGCCCTTGCAGCTGCCGTGGCCCTTGCAGGCGTTGTCGGCGGTCTTGCAGTCGTTGTGGCCCTTGCAGGCGTTGATGCCATGGCAGTGCACCTGGCTGCTGGCCTCGGCGGTGAAGCTGACCTTGGGGTCGACGCGCTTGCCGCCGATGTCGTCGCAGGCTTTCTTGGACGCGGCGACGAAGCCCTTGCCCTTGCAGCTGCCCTGGCCCTTGCAGGCGTTGTCGGCGGTCTTGCAGTCGTTGTGACCCTTGCAGGCGTTGACGCCGGAACAGTGCACCAGCTCGACCTTGTCCGAGGACTTGGCCTGGGCGCTGGCGGTGGGTGCGGCAAACGCCATGCCGGCAGCGATCAGGGCCAGGGCAACGCCGGAAACGGGAACGATGGGGGACTTCATGGGTAGATCTCCAGATGGTTGGGGGACGCGTAGGTGCGTCCTCGATCCATAAGTGGAGGCCGGGGGGCGAAAGGGTGCGCACGAGGATTGGCATCGTCGTGGCGGCGATTTTGCACAGCGAGGCCTTCGTCTACGGAAGGGCGTCGTCCGCCGCTCCGGCACTTCGTTTCGCGGTCTTCGGCCCAAACAACCCGTCATTCCCGCGAAGGCGGGAATCCAAGGACGTGGACTTTCGATTCGCGGACGAGCCGAGCAACGTCCATGGATTCCCGCCTACGCGGGAATGACGGTTAAGGTCGTACCGAAGTCCGTGTAATGAAGGGTCGGAGCAATCCCCGGCTGGGCGGATGCCGCCTTTCCGCAGACTCAAGCCTCAAAAGAAAAGGCCGGCTCCTGCGAGCCGGCCTTTGCCTTCAAACGATGTCACCCGGGCGCTTAAGCCACCTTGACGATCCGCAGCGGGTTGTCCCACTCCTTCAGCAGCTCGGCTTCGCGGGCCTTGGCCTTGTGCAGGTGGTCTTCCTTGACGTGGCCGTAGCCGCGGATGTGCTCGGGGATGCTGGCGATCTCGGCGGCGAGGCCGACATTGCTGCGGTCGAGCTTGCCGAGCAGGCCTTCGATCGTGGCGAAGTAGTCGACGATCAGCTGGCGCTCCATCTTGCGCTCCTCGGTCTTGCCGAAGATGTCGAAGGTACCGCCGCGCAGGAAGCGCAGCTTGGCCATCCACTTGAACGCGGTGAACACCCACGGGCCAAACTCCTGCTTGATCAGGCGGCCTTGCGCGTCCTTCTTCGCCAGCAGCGGCGGCGCGAGGTGGAACTTCAACTTGTAGTCACCGTCGAACTGCTGCTCCAGCTTCTTCTGGAAATCGCCGCTGGTGTACAGGCGCGCGACCTCGTACTCGTCCTTGTACGCCATCAGCTTGAAGGCGTAGCGGGCGACGGCCTCGGTCAGGTCGGTGGTACCGGCGACGTTGCGCTCGGCCGCGTGCACGCGCGCGACGAAATCGCTGTAGCGGCGCGCGTAGGAGGCGTCCTGGTACTCGGTCAGGAATGCGACGCGACGCGAGATGACTTCGTCGAGCGAACGCGACAGGCGCGCATCGTCGAGCGGCAGGAAGGCGACGTTGTCGCCGCCATGTGCCGGCACGTGGCGCAGCTCGTCTTCCTTGCGGGTCGTGCGCGGTGCGCTGGTCGCGCCCCACTCGTTGCCTTCCCAGGCACCCGGCGACAGCATCGGCAGCTCGTGCGGGGTCGATTCGGCGGCGGTCTGGGCATTGCGCACCAGGCCGGCGGCTTCGGCCACGGCCTTGGCATCGACCACGGCCAGGCGGCCCCAGGCGAACGCGGTCTTGTTCATCTCGATCGCGGCGCCGTTGAGCTCGACCGCACGCATGATCGAATCCAGCGACAGCGGCACCAGGCCCTGCTGCCAGGCGTAGCCGAGGATGAAGAGGTTCGACGCGATCGCATCGCCCATCAGCGCGGTGGCGAGCTGGGTGGCGTCGACGACGTGCGGATCCTTGCCACCGAGCGCGACCTTGATCGCGGCGATGATGTCGGTCGCCGGGAACTGCATGTCAGGACGCGTGGTGAACGTGCCTGGCATCGCTTCATAGCTGTTGAGCACGACCGAGCTGCGGCCCGAACGCACCTTCGACAGCGCCCAGTAATCGTTGACCACGACCATGTCGCAGCCCAGCACCAGGTCGGCTTCGCCGGCGGCGATGCGCACGGCGTGGATGTCGGCCGGGGTGCGGGCGATGCGGATGTGTGTGGTGACCGCGCCGCCCTTCTGCGCCAGGCCGGTCTGGTCGAGCACGCTGGCACCCTTGCCTTCGAGGTGGCCGGCCATGCCGAGCAGCGCGCCGATCGTCACCACGCCGGTACCGCCGACGCCGGTGATGAGGATGTTCCAGGGCTGGTCGAGCGAGGGCAGCTGCGGCATCGGCAGGTCGCTGAGACGATCCTTGGCGCCACTGCCCTTCTTCTTGCGCAGTCCGCCGCCTTCCACCGTCACGAAGCTCGGGCAGAAGCCGTTGACGCAGGAGTAGTCCTTGTTGCAGTTGGACTGGTCGATCTCACGCTTGCGGCCGAACTCGGTTTCCTTCGGCAGCACCGACACGCAGAACGACTTCTTGCCGCAGTCGCCGCAGCCTTCGCAGACCAGCGAGTTGACCATCACGCGCTTCTGCGGATCGACCATCTTGCCGCGCTTGCGACGGCGGCGCTTCTCGGTGGCGCAGGTCTGGTCGTAGATCAGGACGCTGGTGCCCTTCACTTCGCGCAGGCGCTTCTGGACGTCGTCCAGTTCCTTGCGGTCGAAGAACTCGACGTCCGACGGGAAGATCTCGCGCTTGCTCCACTTGCCGATGTCATCCGACACCAGCACGATGGTCTGCACGCCTTCCGAACGCACCTGGTGGGCGATCTGCGGCACCGACAGCGTGCCGTCGACCGGCTGGCCGCCGGTCATCGCGACCGCATCGTTGTAGAGGATCTTGTAGGTGATGTTGACGCCGGTCGCGACCGACTGGCGGATCGCCAGCGAGCCGGAGTGGAAGTACGTGCCGTCGCCGAGGTTCTGGAACACGTGCTGCGTTTCGGTGAACGCCGCCTGCCCCGACCACGTCACGCCTTCGCCGCCCATGTGGGTGAAGGTGTCGGTGCTGCGGTCCATCCAGGTCACCATGTAATGGCAACCGATGCCACCCAGCGCGCGCGAACCTTCCGGAACGACGGTGGAGGTGTTGTGCGGGCAGCCGGAGCAGTAGTGCGGCACGCGCGGGAACTGCGCACGCGGCAGGGCCAGCTCGGATTCCTTCTCGGCCATCCAGCGCAGCACGTTCTCGATGTGCTCGGAGTTATGGAACTTCTGGATGCGGCGGCCGATCACGCCGGCGATGGTGGCCGGGGTCAGCTCGCCCGTGGACGGCAGGATCCACTCGCCCTGTTCGTCGTACTTGCCGACGATCGACGGACGCTGGCCGCTCCAGTTGTACATGTACTCCTTCATCTGGCGCTCGATGAAGGCGCGCTTTTCCTCGACGACGACGATGTCTTCGAGGCCCTGCGCGAAGCGGGTGATGCCGACCGGTTCCAGCGGCCAGGTCATGCCGACCTTGTAGACGCGGATGCCCAGGTCGGCGCAGGCGTTCTCGTCCAGGCCCAGGTATTCCAGCGCCTGCAGCACGTCCAGGTAGGACTTGCCGGTGGTGACGATGCCCAGGCGCGCGCGCGGCGAGTCAATCACGGTGCGGTCGATGCCGTTGGCGCGGGCGAAGGCCTGCGCGGCCTTCACCGCATAACGGTGCAGGCGCATCTCCTGGTCCATCGGCGGATCGGGCCAGCGGATGTTGAGGCCGCCGACCGGCATCTCGAAGTCGTCCGGCGTGATGATCTGCATCGCCAGCGGGTTGACATCGATGGACGCCGACGACTCGACCGTCTCGGCGATTGTCTTGAAGCCGACCCAGCGGCCGGTGTAGCGCGACATCGCCCAACCCAGCACGCCCATGTCGAGGATGTCCTGGACGCCGGCGGGGTTGAGGATCGGCATCATCGCGCTGACGAACTCGTCTTCCGAGCCGTGCGGCAGCGTCGACGAGCGGCAGGCATGGTCGTCGGCGGCGAGCGCGAGCACGCCACCGAACTTCGACGTGCCTGCGGCATTGGCGTGCTTGAACACGTCACCGGTGCGGTCGACGCCCGGGCCCTTGCCGTACCACATACCGTACACGCCTTCGACCTTGGCGCCGGGGAACAGGTTGGTCTGCTGCGTGCCCCACACCATCGTGGCGCCGAGGTCCTCGTTGAGGCCCGGGGTGAACTTCACGCCGGCCGCTTCCAGGTGCTTGCGCGCGCGCCACAGCTCCAGGTCGAAGCCGCCCAGCGGGCTGCCGCGGTAGCCGGAGATGAAACCGGCGGTGTTGAGCCCGGCGGCCTGGTCGCGCAGGCGCTGCATCAGCGGCAGGCGCACCAGCGCCTGCACACCACTGAGGTAGATGCGGCCCTGTTCGCGGCTGTACTTGTGCTCGAGCGAGTAGTCGGTATCGAGCACCGAGTTGGTAAGCGCGGTGTTCGCCGAGGACGGCGAGCTGAGTTCGGCAGTGCTGGTCATGCGTGGCTCCGGCGCGCCGGGGGGCGCGGGGGTGGCTGCGGACGCCCGTAACCATGCCTCGCGACGGGTGGTCGCGACGCAAAAGTCCGAGCAAAGACTCGGAATTGTAGCAGTCAGACCAATCTGAGCCGGGTGTCGGGCATGGCGACGCCTCGCGGCCCGCAGCCGCGCCCTGTTCAGCCTGTGCCGCTGGAAGGGATTGCGCCCCTCAGGGCTGGCCGTTGATCCAGCTGCCCTGCACGTGCAGGTCGTGGTCCAGCAGGACCAGGTCGGCACGGAAGCCCGGGGCGATGCGGCCCAGTTCGCCGCCCAGGCCCAGGAACTCGGCCGGGTAGGTCGAGGCCATGCGGCAGGCTTCGGCCAGCGGCAGTCCGAGTCGCTGCACGGTGTTGCGGACCGCGCCGGCCATGTCGAGCGCCGAACCGGCGAGGGTGCCGTCGGCGGTGGTGCACTGGCCGTCGCGGCAGGTCATGGTCACGCCGTAGAGCTCGAAGTCCTCGCGCTCGCCGCCCACCGGCGGCATCGCGTCGGTGACCAGCATCATCGTGCCGGTCGGTCGCGCGGCGATCGCCACGCGCAGCGCGGCGTCGTGGACGTGGTAGCCGTCGACGATCAGGCCGCACCAGGCATCGGGGTTCTCGAGTGCGGCGCCGACTGCGCCCGGCTCGCGACTGTTCATCGGCGTCATCGCGTTGAACAGGTGGGTGACTCCGCGGATGCCGGCGGCAAAGCCGTCGCGCAGCTGTTCGTAAGTGGCGGCGGTGTGGCCGGCGCAGACGATCACCCGGCGCGCCGCGAGCTCGCGCAGCGTGTCGGTCGAGAAGCGCTCCGGCGCCAGCGTCAGCATCGTGCGGCCATTGCCGAGCGAGGCCACCAGGTCGAGTTCGTCCTGCGAGGGCGTGTGGAACTTGGACGGGTCATGCACGCCCTTGCGGGCGGCGTTGAGGTACGGGCCTTCGAGGTGGATGCCGAGAATGCCCGGGACGCCTTGCGAGATTGCTTCGCGGGTGGCGGCGATGGCGCGTGCCATCACGTCGGTGTCGTCGCTGATCAGCGTCGGCATCATGCCGGTGGTGCCGAACTTGCGGTGCGCGCGGGCAATCGTGCGCAGGCCTTCCACCGTCGGCTCGTCGTTGAACAGCAGGTCGCCGCCGCCGTTGACTTGGGTGTCGATGAAGCCGGGCACGAGATATCCACCGGCGAGATCCACGACCGTGGCGCCCTTGGGCGCCTTGCCCGGCAGGACGGCGACGATGTGGCCGTCTTCCACCAGCACGCAGACGTCGGATTCGAAGCCGTGGTCGGTGAGGACGTGGCCGTTGTGGAAGGCGGTCGTGGTGGTCATTGCGTCACACCGTCTCGGTGACCTTGTTGAGGTGGGGCGGCACGTCGGGGTTGTGCCCGCGCGCCACGGCCAGTGCATTGACCGCCTTGTAGAAGCTCTGCACCGCCAGCAGCGGCGTGCAGGCCGGATGCGGCGAGGCCGGCATCGGCAGGGCGTCGTCGCGGTGCGCGCCCGGACGCGCCAGCCAGACGGGCGCGCCGCGCTTGTGGAACTCCTCGACCACCGCGACCGTGCCGGCGCCGGTGTCGTCGTCCTGGGCAAACGCCAGCACCGGGAAACCGGGGCCGACGATGGCCATCGGGCCGTGCTTGACCTCGGCCGAGGAGAACGCCTCGGCATGCAGGCCGCAGGTTTCCTTGAACTTCAGTGCCGCTTCCTGCGCGGCGCCGAGGCCGAGGCCGCGACCGACCACGAACAGGTTGTGCGCATCCTTCAGGCCGTCGACCAGCGGCGACCAGTCCTGCGCCCAGGCGGCGCGCAGGGCCGCCGGCAACTCGTCGGTGGCCTTGAGCAGGGCGGCATCGCCGCTCCAGCGCGCGGCCAGCTGCAGCAGGGCGGCCAGCGAGCACAGGTAGCTCTTGGTGGCCGCGACGCTGGTCTCGGGACCGGCGCGCAGCGGGATCACGGTGTCGGCGATCTTCGCCAGCGGCGAATCCTCGACGTTGACCAGGGCCACGACGAGCGCACCGGCGGCCTTGGCGATTTCGGCATTTCGCACCAGGTCCGGGCTCTTGCCCGACTGCGAGATCGCCACGAACAGGGCGCCCTCCATGTGCGGCTGCACGGCGTAGACCGAGCCGACCGACGGCGAGGCCGAGGCGGTGATCAGGCCGAGCGTGGTTTCGAACAGGTACTTGCCATAGGTGGCGGCGTGGTCGGAGCTGCCGCGCGCGCAGGTGACGATGAAGCGCGGCGGGTCCTGCTTCAGCCGGGCGACAAGTGCATCGATGATGCCGGCATTGGCGGCGAACTGGCCGGCAACGACGTCAGCCGTCTGCTGCGCCTCGGCATGCATCCGGGTCGAGGTGGGGGTGATCATGCGGTGGTCCTGATGAGGTTTTGCTCGTCATTTCCGCGAAGGCGGGAACCCAAGGACGTTGCCTGTCGGGCAACGTCGACAGTCAGCGGAACGCCACGTCCATGGATTCCCGCCTTCGCGGGAATGACGGAGCGGGGAGCGGAAAAGGGGGGTCGGCCGGCAGCGCTCATTCGCTCTGCAGCTCGGCAACGAAATCGTAAGCATCGCCGCGGTAGAACGAACGCGTGTATTCGACGATGCGGCCGTCATCGAGGAAGGTGCGGCGCTCGATGAAAAGGCCGGGGCTGCCCTCGGCCAGGTTCATCAGCCGCGCCTGCTCGGCGTCGAAGGCGATGGCGCGCAGGCGCTGCAGCGCGCGGGTCGGGCGCAGGCCGAGCTTGGTGAAGGCTTCGTACAGCGAGTTCTCGACCAGGCCCGGATCGGCCAGCACCGACTGCGGCACCACGGTGCGCTCCAGCGCCAGGACCATGTCGTCGGCGATGCGCAGGCGGTAATAGCGCACGACCTGGGCGCCGGGCGACAGGTTCAGCGCCATGGCCTCGTCGGGCGTGACTTCGCCGACGCTGCGCTCGAGGAAGCGCGACGTCGGGTCGAGGCCGCGTGCACGCAGATCGTCGGTGAAGCTGGTGAGCTTGGAGAACGATTTGACGATGCGCTCGGCGACGAAGGTGCCGGCGCCCTGGCGCTGCATCAGCAGGCCGTCGCCGACCAGGCCGGCGATGGCCTTGCGCACGGTCACCCGCGACAGGTCGAGCAGCTTGCTCAGCTCGCGCTCGCTCGGCAGGGCCTGGCCGGCGGTCAGTTCGCCATTCTCGATGGCGTGCTGCAGGGTCCGGCGCAGGTGCTGGTAGGCCGGCGCGCGTCGCGCGTCGGCCTGGCGGCTGAACTCGTTGACCAGATAGTCCTGCATGGACAAAAGATACCAGTGAGATACCAATGACGGCAACCCGCCCAGGAATACGTATTCAGGACTCGACTAAAGTCGGGGGTTTGCGGACCTGGTATTTGACTGGTATCGTCACTGGTATGGTTCTGGTCTGGTTCTCTTCAGTGGTCCCCACCCCCTCCGCGCGGAGCGTCCCGTGAGCCCCTCCATCGCGCCGATGGCGCCCTTCGATCTGATCATCTTCGGCGGTACGGGCGACCTGGCCCTGCGCAAGCTGTTGCCGGCCCTGTTCCACCGCTATGTCGACGGCCAGATCGTCGCCGGGACCCGCATCTTCGGTCTCGCCCGCGACACGCTCGGCGACGACGCCTACCGCGAGCGCGTCCGCGAGGCGCTGCAGAAGACCCTTGCCGACGATCCGCGTTCGCCGGCGGCGCTGGAACCCTTCCTCGAGATGCTCGGCTACCGCCGCATCGACCTCAGTGCCGACACCGGCTGGGCCGAGCTGGCGGGAGAGTTGTCCGACGAGTCGCGGGTCCGCGTGTTCTACCTCGCCGTCGGCCCGGACCTGTTCGGCAGCGTCGGCGCCCGCCTGCAGGCGCATGGCCTGACCGGCGACAACACCCGCGTGGTGGTGGAAAAGCCGATCGGCCACGACCGCGCCAGCGCGGTGGCCATCAACGATGCCCTCGGCAAGGTCTTCGACGAATCGCAGATCTATCGAATCGACCATTACCTCGGCAAGGAAACGGTGCAGAACCTGATCGCGTTGCGATTCGGCAATGCCCTGTTCGAGCCGTTGTGGAAGGCCGAGCACATCGACCACGTGCAGATCACCGTGGCCGAGACCGTCGGCCTGGAGCGTCGCGCCAGCTACTACGACAAGTCCGGCGCGCTGCGCGACATGGTCCAGAACCACATCCTGCAGCTGCTGTGCCTGGTGGCGATGGAACCGCCGTCGTCGCTGGCCGCCGATGCGATCCGCGACGAGAAGCTGAAGGTGCTGCGTTCGCTGAGCCCGATCGAGAACGGCGCGACTTCACAGCTGACCGTGCGAGGCCAGTACCGCGCCGGCGCGGTCGAAGGCCGGCCGGTGCCGGGCTACCTCGAAGAGCTGGGCCGCAACGATTCGCGCACCGAGACCTTCGTCGCGCTCAAGGCCGAAGTCCGCAACTGGCGCTGGGCCGGCGTGCCGTTCTACCTGCGCACCGGCAAGCGCCTGACCGACCGAATGTCGGAAATCGTGGTCACCTTCCGCCAGGTGCCGCATTCGATCTTCGGCGAGCTGGCCGAACCGATTTACCCGAACCAGCTGGTCATCCGCCTGCAGCCCGACGAGGGCGTGAAGCTGTGGCTGATGAACAAGGTGCCGGGCCCGGGTGGCCTGCGCCTGCGCCGCGTGCCGATGGACCTGAGCTTCGCCGAGACCTTCGGCGGCCGCCAGCCGGAAGCGTACGAACGCCTGCTGATGGACGTGGTGCGCGGCAATCCGATGTTGTTCATGCGTCGCGATGAAGTCGAGGCGGCATGGGCCTGGATCGATCCGATTCGCGCCGCGTGGGAAGCCAGCGCCGAAGCGCCCAAGGCCTACACCGCCGGCAGCTGGGGCCCGAGTGCCGCGGTCGCGCTGATCGAACGCGACGGAAGGACCTGGCATGAAGACGCTGTCTGACCCCGTGCAAGCCGTCCTGCCAGCAGGCACGCAGGCTCAACGAATCCATGCGGAGCGATTCAAAGTGCTGACCCCGGATCCCCTGCCGCTGCGCGAGCATTTCTTCGATGACCGTGCCGACCTCGCCGCGGCCCTCGCCGAGGCGGTCGCCGCCGACCTGCGCGGCGCCATCGCCCGTCGCGGCCAGGCCCGCCTGGCGGTGTCTGGCGGCACCACGCCGCGCGCCTTCCTGATCGAGCTGTCGAAGCAGGCGCTGGACTGGTCGCGTGTCACCGTGGTGCCGGTAGACGATCGCTGGGTCGCGCCGGACCACCCGCGCTCGAACGAGCGCCTGCTGCGCGAGACGCTGTTCCAGGGCGACGCGGCGCAGGCGCAACTGCTGCCGCTGCGACGCCCGACCGCGACGCCGGAAAGCGCCTTGCTGCCGGTGCTCACCCAGGTCGCCAACGAGGCGCTGCCGCTCGACGTGGTGGTGCTCGGCATGGGCGAAGACGGCCACGTCGCTTCGCTCTTCCCCGATCTGGAGCGCCGCGACATCGGCCTGCAGCCCAGCGGCCGCGCGCCGGTGCTGGCGGTCCGCAGCGCCTCGGCGCCGGAACCGCGCATCACCCTGACGTTGAGCGCGATCTTCACCGCGCCGTCGCTGTACCTGCATATCGAAGGCGCGAAGAAGCGCGGCGTGCTCGACGGTGCCGCGCGTGACCCGCGCTCGAAGCTGCCGATCCGCTCGGTGCTGTCGGGTGCACCGGTCGTGCCGATGTTGTTCTGGAGTCCCTGAGAGGGACTGACCACCGGGAATCGAAGTCCATGCCTGCCCTGCACCCCGTAGTTGCCGAAGTCACCCAACGCATCGTCGAGCGCAGCCGCGACCGCCGCGCCGCCTACCTGGCGCGGATAGATGCCGCCGCCGGACGCGGGCCGCACCGTGCCACGCTCTCGTGTGGCAACCTCGCCCACGGGTTCGCCGCGTGCTCGCCCAGCGACAAGGCCGCGCTGCGCAGTGGCCACGCGCCCAACCTGGGCATCGTCAACGCCTACAACGACATGCTCTCGGCGCACCAGCCGCTGGAGCGGTTTCCGTTCCTGCTCAAGCAGGCCGCGCGCAGCGTCGGCGCCACCGCGCAGGTTGCCGGCGGCGTGCCGGCGATGTGCGACGGCGTCACCCAGGGCCGCGCCGGCATGGAGCTGTCGCTGTTCTCGCGCGAAGTGATCGCGCTGTCGACCGCCGTGTCGCTGTCGCACGACATGTTCGACGCCGCGCTGTACCTGGGCGTGTGCGACAAGATCGTGCCGGGCCTGCTGATCGGTGCACTGAGCTTCGGCCACCTGCCGGCGATCTTCGTCCCGGCCGGGCCGATGACCTCGGGCCTGCCCAACGACGAGAAGTCGCGCGTGCGCCAGCGCTATGCGGTCGGCGAAGCCAGCCGCGAAGAGCTGCTCGAAGCCGAAGCGCAGAGCTACCACGGCCCCGGCACCTGCACCTTCTACGGCACCGCCAACTCCAACCAGATGCTGATGGAGCTGATGGGCCTGCACCTGCCGGGCGCCAGCTTCATCAACCCGGACAATCCACTCCGCGATGCGCTCACCGCGCAGGCCGCGCGCCGTGCCGCGCAGATCACCGCGCTGGGCGACGACTATCGTCCGGTCGGTCGCATCATCGATGAGCGCGCCATCGTCAACGGCGTCGTCGGCCTGCACGCGACCGGCGGTTCGACCAACCATCTGCTGCACCTCATCGCGATTGCCGCGGCGGCAGGCATCGAGCTGCGCCTGGAAGACTTCGATGCGCTGTCCTCGGTGGTGCCGTTGCTGGCGCGCGTGTATCCCAACGGCAGCGCCGACGTCAACCACTTCCATGCCGCAGGCGGGCTCGCCTTCCTGATCGGTGAGCTGCTCGACGCCGGCCTCGCCCACGGCGACGTCGAAACCGTGGCCGGCCCCGGCCTGGCGCGCTATCGCGTCGAAGCCCTGCTGGCGCCGGAGCAGCAGGTCGAATACGTGCCGGCGACCGGACGCAGCGGCGATCCCACGGTCCTGCGTCCGGTTGCCGACCCGTTCCGTGCCGATGGCGGGTTGCGCGTGCTGCACGGCCCGCTCGGAACGGCCGCGATCAAGGTCTCGGCGGTGCCTGAAGATCGCTGGGTGATTGAAGCACCGTGCCGCGTGTTCTCGGAGCAGGGCCAGGTCAAGCACGCCTTCGAGCGCGGCGAACTCGATCGCGACGTGGTCGTGGTGGTGCGCTTCCAGGGGCCGCGCGCGAACGGCATGCCGGAACTGCACCAGCTCACGCCGACGCTCACCGTGCTGCAGAAGCGCGGCCACCGCGTTGCACTGGTGACGGACGGGCGCATGTCCGGCGCGTCCGGCCAGGTGCCGGCGGCGATCCATGTCAGCCCGGAGGCCGAGTGCGGTGGCGACATCGCCCGCCTGCGCGATGGCGACGTGGTTCGCGTCGATGCGCGCAACGGCAAGCTCGACGTACTGGTGCCGGCGGACGAATGGAAGCTGCGCGAGCACGCCAGCGCCGATCTGTCGGCCAGCCATGTCGGCATGGGGCGCGAGCTGTTTGCGGTGTTCCGCAATGCGGCCGCGACGGCGGACCTGGGCGGCGGCATCTTCGGTGCCGTCTGAACTGCGTCGCCCGGCTCACACGCTCCCGTCATTCCCGCGCAGGCGGGAATCCAGGGACGTTGCTGGTCGGCCTTACGTCCATGGATTCCCGCCTGCGCGGGAATGACGAATATCTGATAACTGGAGAACGCATAGATGGGCCTGCTTGAATCCGTACTGCACGTAGCCCCGGTGATGCCGGTGGTGGTGATCGAGGACGCCCGCCACGCCGTGTCGATGGCGCGCGCGCTGGTGGCCGGCGGCATCCCCGCCATCGAGATCACGCTGCGCACCCGCGCCGCGCTCGATGCAGTGCGCGCGATCGCCAGCGAAGTCGAAGGCGCGATCGTCGGCGTCGGCACGGTGCGCAAGCCGCAGGACCTGCTCGACGCGCAGCAGGCGGGCGCGCGCTTCGCCGTCTCGCCGGGCTCGACGCCGGACCTGATTGCCGCCGCCAAGGATTCGCCACTGCCGTGGCTGCCAGGTGCCGCCACCGCCAGCGAGGCGATGACCCTCTCCGAGCACGGCTTCATTTTCCAGAAGTTCTTCCCGGCCGAAGCCGCAGGCGGTGCCGCCGCACTGCGTTCCCTGCACGGCCCGCTGCCGGAGATCCGCTTCTGCGCGACCGGCGGCATCGGCGCGCACAACGCGCGCGACTACCTGGCCACGCCCAACGTCGCCTGCGTCGGCGGTTCGTGGATCACGCCGTCGCGCCTGGTGGCCGCGGAAGAGTGGGGCGCGATCGAAGCGCTGGCACGCGCGGCAACGCTGCTGCGCGCCTGAGGCACCTGCAAGCACGAGCGTGAAGGGCGCGCACACAGCGCCCGTCCTAGCATCGCCCCACTGTCAAAACGTGGGGCTTGCCATGAAACAGCCGTTGCCGGGCATCCGTCTGTCCGCAGTGTTCGTCGCCGTCGTACTGGCGCTGTCATTGCCCGCGTGCAAACGCGAAACCCCGCCGGCGGCGACCACGCCTGACAAGCCCGCAACCACAGGCCAGGGCGATCAGGCGACGCAGGCCCGCGCCATCGCCAAGAACGCCTACATCTGGGGCTACCCGATCGTCGAAAGCTACAAGTCGATGTATGCGCAGGCCATCGACGCCAACGGCCCCGACTTCCACGCGCCGTTCAACCAGATCGGCAGCGCCGCCAGCGTGGCGACGCCCAAGGACACGGCGATCATCACGCCGAACTCCGACACGCCTTACTCGTTCCTGTGGATGGACCTGCGCGCCGAACCGGTGGTGATCACCATTCCGGCGCTGGGCGAGAAACGCTATTTCTCGGTCCAGTTGATCGACATGTACACCTATAACTTCGCCTACATCAACAAGGCGCTGACCCAGGGCAAGGCCGGCAAGTACATGATCGCCGGCCCCGGCTGGAAGGGCGACACGCCCAAGGGCATCGACAAGGTGTTCCAGGCCGAGACGCAGTTCGCCTACGGTCTGTTCCGCACGCAGCTGTTCGCGCCGGACGACCTGGCCAACGTCAAGAAGCTGCAGGCCCAGTACGAGGCGCAGCCGCTGAGCGAGTTCCTCGGCACGCCGGCGCCGGCGCCGGCGGCGAAGATCGACTTCCCGACGTACGACGCCGCCAAGGCCAACGACCTTGGCTTCTTCGGCTACCTGAACTTCCTGCTGCAGTTCATGCCGCCCAATGCGGCCGATGCGGAAGCGCGCAAGCGCTTCGAGGCGATTGGCGTGGCCCCGGGCAAGCCGTTCGACGAAGCGGCGCTGTCGCCTGAAACTCGCCAGGCCCTGCTCGACGGCATCGCCGACGCCGACAAGGACCTGCAGACATTCGTTGCCACCAAGGTCAACACCGAGCAGGTGTCGAGCGCCGACATGTTCGGCACCCGCGAGTACCTCAAGGGCAACGACCTCTACCGCTTCGCCGGCGCCAAGCTCGGCATCTACGGCAACTCCGGCTCCGAAGCCGACTACCAGAGCTACTTCGTCGACGCCAAGGGCGCACCGGCGGATGCCTCGAAGCACGATTACGTGATGCGCTTTGGCAAGGACGGCCTGCCGCCGACCAACGCGTTCTGGTCGATCACGATGTACGACGGCAAGAGCAAGCTGCTGGTCGACAACCCGCTCAATCGCTACATCATCAACTCGCCGATGCTGTCCACGCTCAAGCGCGATGCAGACGGTGGCCTCACGCTGTACCTGCAGCACGCCTCGCCGGGCAAGGACAAGGAGGCGAACTGGCTGCCGGCGCCGAACGGGCCGTTCTACGCGATCCTGCGCAACTACAGCCCGGCGCCGTCGGTGGTCGACCACAGCTGGAAGAAGCCGTCGCTCGAACCCACGCGCTGACCACATGTAGCCCGGGTAAGCGAAGCGCACCCGGGGTCCGATGCGCATGAACCCCGGGTGCGCTTCGCTTACCCGGGCTACGGTCCTGCGCGGTGGCGTGGCTACTTCACTTCGACTACTAGTGTCTTCACGACGTTCTTGCCCGAGTTGACGGTGTCGTGCACCACCGGGCCGCTCCAAAGCGACTCGCCGGCCTTGCGGGTGGCCACTTCCGGCTTGCCGCCTTCCTTGGTCTGCGTCGCTTCGCCACCGGTGATGAAGTAAACCCAGTTGTCGCCGTGGGAATGCATGCCCGTGCTGGCGCCGGGTGGCATGGTCAGTTCCAGCACGCGGATCTTGTCGTTGTCGACCAGGACCTTGACGTTCTTGCCCGCGGTCTTGGCCATGTCCTGCGCGCTGGCGACCGGAACAAACAAACCCGCACAGGCGAATGCGACCAGGCACGCGGCCGGGATGATCATCGACTTCATGTTGGATTCTCCGTGGCTCGCCGCGAGCGCGAAGGTTCGGGGGTCAGGGCATGTCTGCAGGCATGGGTGAAGGCGGAGCGGTCACTCGCGGTTCGGTAGATCCCGACCTGCAGCGCACTTCCGCCCCGGGGCCGGGTAGCCGGGCGGACCTCGATGTGGCCCGGCACCTTCCGTCGGTGCCGTTTCGGTTGGCGTCCTCCGCATCGGGGGATTGCAGAGCCAGCCGGCCCAGACGTAAACGCCGGACCGTACCCGGGTAGGCCAAGCCCCCGACCGCCTAGTCGCCGATGCCGGACGCCTCGAGGGTCTCGTCCTCGACCTCGACGAAGCGCTGCAGCGTCAGTTTCTCCAGGCGCAGGCGCTGGACCACGGTCGAGAACGCCATCACCGACAGCACCCGCGTCGGGTCGCGTGCCCACGGTGGCAGGTAGCGCGGCGGTACGATCAGGCCGTTGTTGCGGTACGGCTCGAGCACGACGGTGTCGGCGACGGTGACGCGCCCGCAGAACAGCAGCGGCAGCAGCTCGCTGCGACCCTCGTGCAGGGCCTTGCAGATGAAGGCATAGATGCGCAGCACGCCTTCCAGGTAGGCGCCGTCCTTGGTGAAGCAGACCAGGCCGCCGACATGGCCGCCGCGGAAGATGCGCGCGGCGCTGCGGTAGCTCTCGACCTCGCTCTGCCCGGCCTCGAGGAAGCCGCGGAACACCTCGATGAAATCGGCGCCCTTGAGGGCCTGTTCCACCATCACCACGCGCAGCGCGACGCGGCGCAGGCGGGCGATGTCGATCGCACCGGTGATGATCTCGGAGAACGTCGCCAATCCTTCCTGCGCACGCGTGGTACGCGGCGTTCCGCAACCCAGCGAGGTCAGGTAGGGCTGGTGCTTGCCATTGAGCGCGGTCAGCGTGTGGATGAAGGCCTCGTGCTGGATCAGCTGCTCCAGGTCGCGCTCGGAGAACACCGCCGTCGCTCGCAGCGTCACCCGCTTGCTGCCGGCGGTGGCCTTGGAGGCCAGGTTCGGATCGAGCACCACTTCGACCTTGTCGTGGGTGAAGAACGGATCGATGCGCTCGCGCAGGCGGTGGGCGAATTCCGGTGCCTCGATGTCGACGGGGATCTCGGGAAGCAGCCGGTCGTTGATCAGCTCGTCGGTGACGCGCAGCAGGTCCCTGGCGACGTCGGCGTTGGTGGCGTCCTGGTTCTGGTAGAGGTGGTCAGGGCGGCCGTACAGCAGCGCCGAACAACGCGTGTACTCGGGCGTGCCGATCGCGCCGAGCATCTGCGCGGCGACACGGTAGCTCCATGCCGACTTGTACAGCCACATGCCCAGCGGGTGGCCGCGATCGATGCGTCCGAGCAGGTTGTCGAGGCCCTCGATCTCCGACGCCATTGCATGAGGTTGCGTGGGCGGTTGCGGCAATTCCGGGCAGCCGACACGCCAGCCGGCGAGGAAGCGTTCCTCCAGTTCCATCGGCCAGTCGATGGCCTTGAGCACGCGGATGCCGCGGCCGAGCTTGACCAGGGCGCGGTCCTGTTCGAACAGCGGGACCAGCGCCGGATCCTTCAAGGCATCGGGCGCGGGCGGGGCGGTGGGCAGGGCCGACATGCGGAGCTCCCCTCGGGCGAGGAATCGTGGCCGCAGCAGCCTGCGCGATGGCGCGATAAAAAAAGGTGACGGCGAATAGAGCAACGGCAGATGGATCCCGGCTTTCGCCGGGATGACGGTAAATGCGCCGGGATGACGCGAAGTCGCGTCAGCCCTTCGGTCGCGGCGGCGCCGTCGAGCCGCGTACCACCAGCTCGGGACTGAAGCCCTCGTTGGGCAGCGGCTTGCTCGGGGCGTGCTCGCGGATCTCCTGCAGCAGGCGGTGCGCGGCGTGGCGCGCGATCTCCTGCGTGGCCTGCTTGGCGGTGGTCAGCGCCGGCCAGCTCTGCTTGGAGAACGGGCTGTCCTCGAAGCCGGCGATCGACAGGTCGTAGGGCACGTTCATGCCGCTGGACTTGGCCGCCGCCAGCACGCCGGCGGCGATTTCGTCGTTGCTGCCGAAGATCGCGGTCGGCCGGTCGGCCAGCGCGAACAGGCGGCGGGCGCCGCGGAAGCCGTCGTCGAAGGAGTAGTCGCCTTCGACCACCAGGTCGGGGTCGAGGGTGATGCCGTACTCGCGCAGCGCATCCTCGTAACCCTTGTAGCGCTCCCACGACGAGCCGTGCGACTTGCCGCCCCAGAGGAAACCGATCCGGCTGTGGCCGAGCTGGATCAGGTGCTCGGTGATCTCGTAGGCGGCGTCGCGGTCGTCGACATAGATGCAGGCGCTGCCGTCCTGCGGGTCGGCGGCCGCCGAGACGATCCGCACCAGGCGGATGCCGTGCGCGACCAGTTCGGTCACCAGCTCGTTGCGCTCGGACATCGGCGGTGCCAGCACCAGGCCGGCCAGGCGCGAGTGCTGGACCAGGTCGATCAGCTCGCTGGCGAGATTGGGCGAGGACGAATCGCAGGGATGAATCTGCAGGCCGTAGCCGGTCTCGCGGCAGACCGACAGCACGCCGTTCTGCACGGCGATGACGTAATAGGGGTTGGGATTGTCGTAGACCAGCCCGAGCGCGTAGTTCTGCGCGCTGCGCAGGCTGCGGGCCGACGGGTCGGGCTGGTAGCCCAGGTCGTCGATGGCGCGCTGCACGCGCGCTCGCGTGCTGGCCTGCACGCTGGGTTCGTCGTTGATGACGCGCGAGACAGTCTTGAGCGACACCTCGGCGCGCTCGGCGACGTCTTTAATCGTGGGTCTGCGCACCGAAGCCTCGCGTGGCCGGAATGAACCGCCGCGTCCGGTGACGCGGCGTAAAGACGACTAGCCTAACCACCGCCGCCAGCGAAGTGAATCGCGGCGGCGGCAGCCCTTCATCAACCGTGCTGCGATGCCGCCGCACCGTTGACCACCGCCGAGGCGTGGCCAACGCTGTGGCCACGCAGCGCGAAGTACAGGATGTACAGGTAGCAGGGCACCACCAGCAGCAGGAACACCAGCTGGAAGTCGTAGTGCTGCTTGAAGTGCACGAACAGCTGCGGGATCACCGCGCCGCCGGCGATGCCCATGATCAGCAGCGCCGAGCCCTTCTCGGTGAGGCGTCCCAGGCCCTGGATGGCCAGCGGGAAGATCGCCGGCCACATCATCGCGTTGGCGAAACCCAGCGCCGCGACGAAACCGACCGAGACGTAGCCGGTGGTCAGGTAGGCGCCCAGTGCCAGCAGCACGCCCAGCACTGCCGAAATGCTCAGGTAGCGCTCCTGCGAGATGAAGCGCGGGATCAGGATCAGGCCGACGACGTAGCCCAGCAGCATCGAGCCGAGGGTGAAGCCGGTGAAGAACTTGGTCTCGTCCAGCGGCAGGCCGAAGGCCTGGCCGTACGTGCCGATGGCATCGCCGGCCATCACCTCGACACCGACGTAGACGAAGATGCACAGCGCGCCCAGCCACACGTGCGGGAACTGGAAGAGGCTCTTCTTCTCGCCGTTGTCGCCTTCGGAGTTGACCTCTTCGGCGCGCACTTCCGGCAGCGGCGAGTACAGGATCGCCACCGCCAGCAGCGCCAGCAGGCCCGCCATCACCATGTAAGGCGTGTGGATGCGCGCGGCGAACTCGTTGAGCACGGTTTCCTTGGTCGCTGCGTCAGCGCCTGCGACAGCGGCGGCGACGTCGCCCATGCCGTGCATCACCAGCGTGCCGATCACGTACGGTGCCGCCCAGCCGGCGAGCTTGTTGCAGATGCCCATCACCGCGATGCGCTGCGCCGCGCCCTCGATCGGGCCGAGGATGCTGATGTACGGGTTGACCGCGGTCTGCAGGATCGCCAGGCCGGCACCGATGATGAAGATGCCGCCGACTGCGCCGCCGTAGACGCGCGCCGTCGTGTACTGGCCGAACACGGCCGCGCCGACTGCCATCAGGAACAGGCCCAGCGCCATGCCCTTCTTCATGCCGGTCTTCTTGAGGATCACCGACGACGGCAGCGCCAGGCAGAAGTACGAGATGTAGAACGCGCTCGGGATCAGGAACGCGAGCGTCTCGCTGACATCGAAGGCGAGCCGGGCGAACGAGATCAGCGGGCCGTTGAGCCAGGTGACGAAGCCGAAGATGAAGAACAGGGCGCCGATGATCGCGATCGAGCCGTAATGGCTGCGCGGCCCGGCGACAGTGGTGGTGGACATGCTGGGTTCCCCTCCCAAGGAATGCGGTCAATGTCGCACGTTGACTCGTACGACATCCGTCGGCCAACGTTGTCACAAGTCGGGACGCCACGCCAGAGGCCCTTTCCTATAAGGCTTTCAGCGTCCGTCCGATGCCCAGCGCTTGCTGCGCCGCAACAAAAATCACCCCTGCCGACGCCTTGATTCCGGCCTTTCTGACAATTTCGTAACTTTCTGTTGACAACGTTGTCAGTGGCGAGCCAAATTCGGCCCGTGCCGGTGGGGAACCGGCGCCAGCGGAGGGAACATGCAGTGGGATTCGACGGAAACGCCAAGCCAGTCATGCCCTCTCGTGAGCGCGCAGCCCATGCGCGTCGTCCGCGGGTGAGCGCCGTGCCTACGCTCGTGCATCCCGATACCCGCTTCATCGCCGCCGACGTCGGCGGCACCCACACCCGCGTCGGCCTGGTCCGCGCCGGTGGTTCCGACGAATCGCACGTGGTGGTGCTGGCGCACCGCAAGTACGTCTGCGCCGACTACCCCAGCCTGGCCGCGATCCTGGCCGACTTCATCGCCGGCAACAGCGCCTGCGCCGGCATCGACCGGGTCGCCATCGCCAGCGCCGGCGTCGTCCTCGACGACGCGGTCATCAATTCCAATCTGCCCTGGCGCATTTCGCTGTCGCAGCTGCGCAGCGAGCTGCACCTGAGCGAGTTGCAGTACATCAACGACTTCCAGGCCGCCGCGCACGCCGCGCAGTGCATGGATCCGGGCGACTCGCTGCTGCTCACCCCGGGCGTCAGCGAAGCCGCCGCCGGCCCGGTGCTGGTGGTGGGACCGGGCACCGGCCTGGGTGCGGCGATCCGCATTCCGCATCGTGGCGGCACAGTCGTGCTGCCGACCGAGGCCGGCCACACGGCGTTTGCCCCGGGCAATGCGCGCGAAGCGGCGATGCTCGACTGGGCGCGCCAGCGCGGCCAGACGCATGTGCCGACCGAGCGTTTCGTTTCCGGCCCCGGCCTGGTGCACCTGTACGAGGCGATCTGCGCCATCGACGGCATCGAGCCGAGCCTGCGCGCCCCGGCCGCGATCACGGAAGCCGCCCGCCAGGGCGACGTGCCCGCGCGCGAGGCGGTGATGACCTTCTGCGCCCTGCTCGGCAGCGTCATCGGCGACCTGGTGACCATCAGCAGCGCCAAGGCGGTGTTCATCGCCGGCGGCATCCTGCCGCGGTTGAAGGACTTCCTGCCGCACAGCCAGTTCCATGCACGCCTGCTCGACAAGGGCGTGATGCACGCCGCGCTGGAGCGCGTGCCGGTGCGACTGATCGAGAACGAACGCCTGGGCGTCATTGGCGCCGCCAGCTGGTACCTCGAGCACACCTGCGAACAGCAGGCAGGCGAATGAGCAAGGTAAATCGCAGCAGAAGTCACAGGACAACGGAACCGGGCCGCGGCGAAAGCCGGGCGCGGACCAGGAAACTGGCTCCGTAACGCCGACGAAAGAATCGGCATCGCGGAGTCGCACACAGCCCGTGGGAGGGAGAGCAATGAAACTTCGCAAGTCAATGCTATCGGTGAGTATCGTCGCGGCGCTCGGCTTTGCCGGCACCGCCATGGCGCAGGACACGGCAACAACCACCGCTGCCGCCTCTTCGCAGGAAGCCAAGGACCTCGACACCGTCGTCGTCAAGGGCATCCGCGGCGCCATCGAGCAGTCGCTCCAGACCAAGCGCGATGACGTCACCCGCGTGGAAGTCATCACGTCGGAAGACATCGGCAAGATGCCCGACAAGAACGTCGCCGACTCGCTGGCGCGCGTTCCCGGCGTCAACATCAGCGCGGCCAGCGCCAACGAAGGTGCGTTCGACGAGAACGACCGCGTCTCCATGCGCGGCACCAGCCCGAGCCTGACCCAGACCCTGGTCGACGGCCACAACATCGCCTCGGGCGACTGGTTCGTGCTCAACCAGACCGGCACCGTGGGCCGCAGCGTCAGCTACTCGCTGCTGCCTGCCGAGCTGGTCGACAAGGTCGTGGTGCGCAAGTCCTCCGAAGCCAAGCTGGTCGAAGGCGGCGCGGTCGGCAGCGTCGACATCCAGACGCGCAACCCGCTCAACTTCGATGAAGGCTTCAGCATCTTCGGTTCGATCGGCGCCGTGTACGCCGACCAGCCGAGCAAGACCGACCCGCAGATCTCGGTCCTGGGCAACTGGAAGAACAGCGACGGCACCTTCGGCCTGACCGTGCAGGCGTTCAGCGAAGAGCGCCACCTGCGCCGCGACGGCCAGGAACTGCTGGGTTACGAGACGATCGGTGCAGGCACCGCGGCGGGCATCGCCCATCCGGACCTGGTCGGCGTGTACTTCCCGGTGCTGATCGGTTCGGCCCTGTTCGAGCAGGAGCGCAAGCGCACCGGCGGCATGTTCTCCGCGCAGTGGAAGCCCAGCGACACCGTCGAGCTGGAAGCCAACTACTTCCGCTCCGACATGGAAGCCGACAACTACAACCGCAACTACATGCTGTGGGGCCGCCGCATCATCAACGGCTCCGGCGGCACCGACATCGGCCAGGTGCCGCTGCCGGGCTACGTCGTGCGCAACAACACCCTGGTGGCCGCGCAGTTCGCCGCCACCCCGGGCCAGGATCATGCGTTCGGCATCTACGACATGATCAACCGCCCGAACTCGGAGTCCTCGGCTGAGTTCTTCAGCGTCGACGGCAAGTGGGACGTCAGCGACAAGCTGACCTTGAAGGGCCAGGCCGGTACCTCGGAAGGCCACGGCAAGACCCCGACCCAGGACGTGATGGAGTTCGACACCGGCATCAACACCGGCGCCGCGTGGAACATCCACGGCGTCGGCGCGGCCGACTGGAACCTGGGCACGGCCAACACCGCCGCCCCGGGCACCGCCAACACCGACTTCCGCCTCGACTGGGTCTTCGGCGACAACGACATCGACGTGGAAGACAGCGAAGACTGGGGCCAGATCGACGGCACCTACTTCGTCGAGGGCAGCACCATCTCCTCGGTCGACTTCGGCGTCCGCAGCGCGCGCCACGAGCGTGACCTGCCGCAGGTCACCGGCCAGGGCCCGGGCCCGGGTGCGTTCGATCCGGCCAACTGGCCGCAGAGCTTCCGCGATTACCCCAGCGACTACGCTGAAGGTTTTGGCGGCAACTTCCCGCGCGACATCTGGTACTACTCGGCCGACGACCTGCACCAGTTCGGCAGCAACTTCAGCAACCGCGACCCGATCAGCCGCTTCCGCTACAACGCGGCGTACGGCCTGAAGGAGCGCAGCGACGCCGCCTACGGCCAGCTGAACTTCCGCGGCGACCGCTGGACCGGCAACTTCGGCGTGCGTTACGTGCGCACCGAGGAAGAGGTCAAGAACTACGTCCAGACGACGGCGCAGGATCCGGAGGCCATCACCACCTCGGCATTCGGCCCGTACAAGCCGATCATCACCAAGAACGAGTACAACGACTGGCTGCCGAGCGCCAACTTCAAGTACGACATCAATGACGAGACCGTGCTGCGCCTGGCCCTGTCCCGCACGCTGACCCGCGCCGACTTCTCGGCACTGGCCGGCTCGGTCAGCCTGAGCCCGCCGGCGAACGTCGGTGGCGTGGGCACCGGCACCGGTGGCAACCCGAACCTCGAGCCGATCCTGTCGACCAACTTCGACGCGACCTGGGAGTGGTACTACGGTGAGCGTTCGCTGGTGTCGGCTGGCGTGTTCTACATGGACATCGACAACTACGTCTCGCTGGGCAACGTCCGCCAGTCGTTCTTCACGATCGACAACCTGCACCCGCAGGGCGCCGACGTGCCGTACGACCTGGCCGTGCCGGTCAACACCAACGCCAAGGTGAAGGGCTTCGAACTGGCCTGGGAACAGCCGCTGAGCGACAACTTCGGCGCGTTCGCCAACTACACCTACGCCGATGGCGAAGCCGACAACCCGGACGACGGCAACCCGGCCACGGTCGAGACCGACGCGATGCTGGGCACCTCGGAGAACACCATCAACGTCGGTGCCTACTTCGAGAACGAGATGTTCAACGCCCGCGTGAACTACACCTGGCGTGACGAGTTCTTCAGCGGCCTGGATCGCGCGTCTGCCTTCTGGCAGGACTCGATCGGTACGCTGTCGGCCTCGGTGGGTTGGAAGATCAACGAGAACATGTCGCTGCAGCTCGACGCCATGAACCTCAACAACCCGAAGATCGCCTACTTCGCAGAGAACAAGGACCGTCCGCGTTCGATCTACGAGAACGGCCGCCAGTACTACCTGAACTTCCGCTTCAACTACTGATCCTCCGGTAGTAGTGATGTAAAAAAAGCGGGCCCGGTCATGCCGGGCCCGCTTGCTATGCGACAGTCACCGGCGGCGCCGATCAACCATCGGTGCTGCCCGCAGATGAGAAGAGGGATCGATGAAACTGCATCCAGTTCTGACCGCCGTCGCCGGCGTGACCATGGTCATCGGCCTGTCGGCCTGCAAACGCGACGCGAACGCCCCCGAAGGCCCGGCCGCCGCCAGCAGCGCCACGCCCGTCACCTCCGCCGCAGCGACGCCGGTCATTCCGCGCCCGGCCAGGGTCGAGCTGGGGCAGGGCCGCTTCGTCCTCGATCCCGACGTGCGCATCTCGGTGGTCGGCGGTGATGCCGAAGCCACCCGCATTGCCAACGATTTCGCCGCGCGACTGAAGCAGTCGCGCGGCTTCGCCCCGGCCGTCGGCACCGATGCCGCGAAGATCACCTTCCAGCTCGATCCCAAGGCCGCGCTGCCCAGCGACGAGGCCTACACGCTCGACGTCACCACCAATGGCGTGAAGCTCACCGCGCGCGCACCGGCCGGCCTGTTCTATGGTGCCGTCACGCTGTGGCAGCTGGCCACCGGCGATGGCGCGCAGGGCACCGCCGCGATCAACGCCCAGCACATCGAGGACGCGCCGCGTTTCCAGTGGCGCGGCATGATGCTCGACACCGCCCGCCATTTCCGCAGCGTCGACGAGGTCAAGGCGCTGCTCGACCAGCTGGCGCTGCACAAGATCAACACCTTCCACTGGCATCTCACCGACGACCAGGGCTGGCGCATCGAGATCAAGCAGTACCCGAAGCTGACCGGCGTCGGCGGTTGCCGCATCCCGGCCGGCGCCGCAGGTCGCGATGACAAGGGTCAGCCGAAGCCCTACTGCGGCTTCTACACCCAGGACCAGATCCGCGACGTGGTGAAGTACGCCGCCGAGCGCTACATCACCATCGTTCCCGAGCTCGACCTGCCCGGCCATGCGCAAGCCGCCATCGCCGCGTACCCCGAGCTCGGCGTGACCGGCAAGGCGCCGCCGGTATCGCCCGACTGGGGCGTGCACACCTGGCTGTTCAACACCGAAGACGGCACCTTCACCTTCCTCGAGAACGTGCTCGACGAGATGATGGCGTTGTTCCCCGGCAAGTACATCCACCTCGGCGGCGACGAGGCCGCCAAGGACCAGTGGCAGCAGTCCGCCGCGGTGCAGGCCAAGATCCGCGAACTCAAGCTCAAGGACGAGATGCAGCTGCAGAGCTGGTTCATGGGCCGCCTGGGCAACTACATCGAAACACACGGCCGCCGCCTCATCGGCTGGGACGAGATCCTCGAAGGCGGTCCGCCGGCTGATGCCACCGTGATGTCCTGGCGCGGCACCGACGGCGCCATCGAGGCCGCACGCGCCGGTCACGACGTGGTGCTGGCGCCGGCGCCGGACCTCTACCTCGATCACCTCCAGAGCGACCTGCCGGACGAGAACCCGGGCCGCCTCGATGTGTTCGGGCTGAAGCAGTACTACAGCTACAACGTGGTGCCGCCGCAGCTCAATCCGGACCAGGCCAGGCACGTGCTCGGCGCCCAGGCCAACCTGTGGACCGAACACCAGCGCACCAACGAGCGGATGCAGCGCGCGGTGTTCCCGCGCGTGGCGGCACTGGCCGAGAACGTCTGGACGCCCGACAACCGCCGCGACTGGCAGGACTTCCTGCGGCGCATGGTTCCGGACATGGCGCGTTATCGCGCCAGCGGCTTCCACGCCTCCGACAGCGCCTTCGCCGTCGCCTTCGCTGCGGCGCCGGCGGCGGACGGCAAGGGCACGCTGACGCTGTCCAACCAGACCGCGTTCGGCGAGATCCGCTACACCACCGACGGCAGCGAACCGACGACGACGTCGCCGGTCTACAGCCAGCCGCTGAGCGTGGCCCTGCCGACGACCGTCACCGCCAATGCCTTCGCAAACGGCATCGCCCTGGCCGCGCCGCGCAAGTTCGCCGTCGACCTGCGCAGCCTGCGCGCACGCGGCAGCCATGCCTTGGAATCGTGCAAGAAGGGCCTGGCGCTGCGCATGGAAGACGACGCACCGGCCGCAGGCGAGGGCAGCGAGCGCGCCCTGTTGCTGGCCGACGTGTTCGATCCGTGCTGGGTCTACAACGACGCCGACCTCGATGGCATGACCCGCCTGGAAGTGCGGGTGGGCCAGTTGCCGCACAACTTCCAGCTGTGGCGCGACGCCAAGCTGGTGGTCACGCGTCCGGCCAGTATCCCGGGCGGCGCCCTGGAAGTGCGCGTGGACGGTTGCGAGGGCAAGCCGGTGGCGACGCTGCCGCTGGCCCCGGCGCGCAAGTCCGATGGCCTGACCACGCTGCAGGCGACGCTGCCGGCCACCACCGGCAAGCACGACCTGTGCTTCATCTTCGCCTCGGGCGAGTACAACCCGATGTGGGTCGTGGACGAGGTCGCCCTGCTGCCCTGAGGCACGGCGGCCCGCCCGGCCGCCCCCGCAGTTTTGCCAGTGCTGCCCTCCGGCTTGCCGGGGGGCGGCCAAACGGTCAAACCGCACGCGCCGAGCGTGACGCGGCGCGGCAAATGCGGGTTAGGATTGGCCCGTTACAGGGGACCCCACACATGCTTGCTCGAAGCCTACTCATGACGGCCCTGCTGGCCGCCACCGGCGCCGTGTCGGCGCAAACCTTTCCCAAGCCCGCGGAGTTCTACTTCGCCGCCGATGCCAACACCGTCAAACCGGTGGTGGCGGTGCGCGAAACCGGCGACGTGGCGATGCAGAAGCTCATCAAGATCGTCGAGCGCAACCCGCATGCCAAGGCCGAGGTCGGTCAGCTCGCGCACATGGCGATGGACGCCGGTCGCGTCGAGCTCGGCCGCCAGCTCTATGGCCGCGCACTGGGCGCGATCGACCGCAGCGACGGCCTGTGGCGTGCGGTCGTATGGAACTACGGCTGGGACCTCTACCGCGCCGGCGACAGCGAGAACGCACTGCAGCAGTGGCGCACGCTGATGGAAGCGCGCGGCGTCACCGCCACCTGGATCCCGCCGACCTTCGCCCTGGCCCTGTGGTCGGTGGGCCGCAAGGACGACGCCGTGCAGTGGTACGCCGCCGCCGTGCGCAGCGAACCGCAGCAATGGAACACGCCGAACCAGTTCGCGCGCCTGCTGCCGGAATGGCGCGAGGAAGAGCGCGCGACGCTCGCCGAAGTGCAGGCGGCCTGGGCCGCCAATCCGCCGAAGTGGCCGTGATGGCGTAGGGCCTACGGCCCTACGCTTCCTTCGACTTCGGGCCTACGGCCCTACGCTCAGGACGAACGGTGCATACCCGGCCCGTTCGTCCTGAGCGTAGCGGCGCAGCCGCGAAGTCGAAGGACCCATCCGCCCCCGTATCCCCGCCAATGGGCAAACCGGCACAGTCTCCACGCCCGCCGCCCGCGCTAGGATGCATTTTTCCCGCGCGGGTCCTCCGGCAATGCGTCTGCTGTTCACCGCTGTCCTCCTGAGCCTTCCCTTCTCCGCCATGTGCGCCGATCGCATCACCGGCAAGCCCTTCGCCACCCGCAGCGAGGTCTACGCCCCGCATGCGATCGCCGCGACGTCGCACCCGCTGGCCACGCAGATCGCGCTGGACGTGATGAAGAACGGCGGCAACGCGATCGATGGCGCGATTGCCGCCAACGCCGCGCTCGGCCTGATGGAGCCGACCGGCAGTGGCGTCGGTGGCGACCTGTTCGCGATCGTCTGGGATCCCAAGACGAAGAAGCTCTACGGCTACAACGGCTCGGGCCGTTCGCCGAAGTCGCTGACGCTGGCCGAGTTCCAGCGCCGCGGCCTGACCGACATCCCGCCGCACGGCCCGCTGCCGGTGACGGTGCCGGGCGCGGTCGATGCCTGGTTCGCGCTGCACGGCCGCTTCGGCCGCAAGCCGATCGCCGACGACCTCGCCCCGGCCATCCGCTACGCGCGCGAAGGCCACCCGGTGCACGAAGTGATCGCCTACTACTGGGGCCGCAGCGTGCCGACGCTGTCGAAGTTCCCGGGCTTCACCGAGCAGTTCACCGTCGATGGCGGCGGTACCGGTAAAAGACGCGGCCCGCAAACGGGCGAGATGTGGCGCAACCCCAACCTCGCCAACACCCTGGAGAAGATCGCCAAGGGCGGCCGCGACGCGTTCTACAAGGGCGACATCGCCCATACCATCGATGCCTACTTCAAGGCCAACGGCGGTTTCCTGAGCTACGAGGACATGGCCTCGCACCAGGGCGAGTGGGTCGAGCCGGTCAGCACCAACTACCGCGGTTACGACGTGTGGGAACTGCCGCCCAACGGCCAGGGCATCGCCGCACTGCAGATCCTCAACCTGCTCGAGCCCTACGACATGAAGTCGTATGGCTTCGGCAGCCCCGAGCACGTGCACCTGTTCGCCGAGGCCAAGAAGCTCGCCTTCGCCGACCGCGCGCGCTGGTATGCCGATCCCGAGTTCGTTGGCTCGTCCGCCGCCTCGACGGTGAAGAAGCTGATCTCCAAGGACTACGCCGCCCAGCGCCGCAAGCTGATCTCGATGGACAAGGCACTCAAGGAAGTGCAGCCGGCCACGCCGAAGGAACTCGATGAAGGCGATACCATCTACATGACCGTCGCCGATGCCGACGGCATGATGGTCTCGCTGATCCAGTCCAACTACCGCGGCATGGGCAGCGGCATGGCCCCTCCGGGCCTGGGCTTCATCTTCCAGGACCGCGGCGAGCAGTTCGTGCTGAAGGAAGGCCACCCCAATTCGTTCGAGCCGGGCAAGCGCCCGTTCCACACCATCATTCCGGCGTTCGTCACCAAGGGCGGCAAGCCGTGGCTGAGCTTCGGCGTGATGGGCGGCGCGATGCAGCCGCAGGGCCACGTGCAGATCCTGCTCAACCTGATCGACTTCGGCATGAACCTGCAGGAAGCCGGCGACGCGCCGCGCATCCAGCACGACGGCAGCACCGAACCGGCCGGACAGGCGACGGTGATGAGCGACGGCGGCGAGCTCGACCTGGAAAGCGGCTATTCCTACGAGACCGTGCGCGCGCTGATGCGCAAGGGTCACTCGGTGCGCTTCGCCGACGGCCCGTACGGCGGCTACCAGGCGATCATGGTCAATCCCAATGGCGGCTACGTCGGCGCCAGCGAATCGCGCAAGGACGGCCAGGCCGCCGGTTACTGAGTCCGTGGCGTGACGCTGCGGCGAACCCGCAGCGTCACGCACCTTCGCTTCACCCCTCGCCCTGCTCGATCGGCTGTCCGCTCGCCTCGCGCCACCCGGCATCGCCGAACGGCTGCGTCCAGTAGCGATCGAACCAGCGCTGCAACCAGGCATCGTCGCCGACGAAGGCGCCGCGCTGCGACGACAGGTCGAGCTTCAGCTTGTCGCGCGCCACGCCGTTGCCCACTTCGCTGGCCACCGCGGTGCGCGAAGCGGCGATCAGGTGGATCAGCTGCCGCACGTAGCGGTCGTCGCGCATCGCCGCACCGTGCCCGGGCAGCCACAGCGCCGGGTGGCGGTCGTCCAGCGCCTGCAGCGCGCGCTGCCAGTCCGCCGGATAGACGTTGAAGCCGAACGGTATCGGCGCGACCACGAGGTCGCCGGAGGCCATCACGCGCTGCCGGGGTAGCCAGGCCACCAGGTCGCCGTCGGTGTTGCCGCGGCCGGGATGCAGCAGTTCCACCGGCCGCTTGGCGTCTTCAAGCACGAGCCGATCGTCGAACGTGCGCGTCGGCAGCACCAGGTACATGCCGCGCGTGTCGATCCGGTACTGCTGGAACAGGCGCTGCGATCGCTCGAAGCCGCGACGCTCGACGCTGCCCAGTTCGGGCTTGGCCAGGGTGTCGCGCAGGAAACGATCGATGCCGTCGAGGCGCTGGTCGAACGCCGCCTGCAACGCGGCATCGGGCGCTCCCTTCGGGTAGGCGCGCATCGATTTGCCGGCGAGATGGCCGGCGGTGGTCGCGGTGGCGATCACTTCAAGCTTCGGCCAGCGTTGCGCGATCGCCGACAGGCCCAGCACGTGGTCGCCATGCCAGTGGCTCAGCGCCACGGCCTTCACCGGCTTGTCACTCACCGTGGCCAGCAGTTCGACGATGCGCCGCCCGGCCCCCGGCGAGCCGCCGCTGTCGACCAGCACCAGGCCGTCGCTCTGCTCGATCACGACGACATTGCCGACCGGCTGGATATGGAACGGCTGCGGCTGCGCGATCAGCCAGAGGCCGTCGCCGACGCGGGTGATCTGCTGGAAGTAGCCGTCGTCGGGCGCGGGCAGCGAGGGCGTCGGCGCCGCTGCGGGTGCCGCCATCGCGGCGGGCGCCAACAGCGCCGCCAGCAGGCCGGTCAGCAGTTTCATCGCAGCCACCTCCGGGGGACTGGCCGCCACGCTAGGCTTCGGCCAGCGTGGCTTCGCGTCCCGGAGGTCATCCCCACCAGCGGCACGGCGTGCCGGCGCGGTGGGTCAGGTCGCCGTGATCAGTCCGCCGGCACCGTCCGCCCGTTCGCCCACTCGCGCAGCTGCTGCACCTGCTCGGCCATCAGCACCGACAGCGGCCGCGTCTGCTTGAGCTCCGCGCGCAGGGTGAAGTCGCTGAGCGGCGCCTTCGCCGCGTGCGCGGCGTAGAGCGCGGCGACGATCGCCTGCTCGATCTCGGCACCGGAGAACCCATCGCTGGAGGCGACCAGCGAGGCCAGGTCGAAGCTCGACGGTTCCAGCTTGCGCCGGCGCAGGTGCAGGGCGAACAGCTGCTCGCGTGCCGCCGCGTCGGGCAGGTCGATGAAGAAGATCTCGTCGAAACGGCCCTTGCGCAGCAGTTCCGGCGGCAGCGCGTCGATCTGGTTGGCGGTGGCGACCAGGAACACGCGCGACTTGCGTTCGGCCATCCAGGTCAGCAGGTAGCCCAGCACCCGGCGCGAGACGCCGCCGTCGGCGTCGCCGCCATCGCTGGCCAGGCCTTTCTCGATCTCGTCGATCCACAGCACGCACGGTTCCAGCTGCTCGGCCGAACTCAGCGCGGCGCGCAGGTTCTTCTCGGTCTCGCCATGGAACTTGTCGTAGAGGGTGCCGAAATCCAGCCGCACCAGCGGCACGCCGAACCCGGCCGCGACCGCCTTGGCCAGCATCGACTTGCCGCAACCCTGCACGCCCAGCAGCAACACGCCCTTCGGCGGATCGAGCCCGGGCGGAGCGTCGCCACTGGTGAACACGCCACGGCGCTGCTCGATCCAGCGCTTGAAGCGGCGCGCGCCGGCCACGTCGTCCATGCGTGCGCTGTCGTACTCGTAATGCAGGTGGCCGCTGCGGTTGAGCAGCTCGAACTTCAGCTTGGCCAGCTGCGGCAGGTCGCCCGGGCCGAGCGCGCCATCGTCGTGGATGAGGTGGCGGGTGATGCGGCGCGCATCGATCGGGTCGAGGCCGCGCAGGTTGCGCACGATCTGCTGCACCGTCTCGGCATCGGCCTCGACCCGGCGCCCGCCGTGCTCGCGCGTGTAGGCCTCGGCCTCCTCGCGTACCAGCTTGAGCAGGGCGTTGGCGTCGGGCAGGCGCGGGGTGAAGCGGACGGCGAGGGCATCGAGCTCGGGCGGCAGTTCGACCTTGTGCCCGACCAGCACCAGCACGTGCGGCTGGCAGTCGCGGCGCTGGATGATGTCGCGCATCAGCCGTTGCGTGCTGGCGTAGCCCAGGTAGGGATGGATATCGAGCAGCACGTAGATGCCGCGCTGGGTGGCATCGCGGATCGCGTGCAGGGTGGTGGATGCATCGGGCGCGACCTCGGGCGGGTCTTCCTTGTCCAGGTCGATGCGGCGCAGCCCCTCGGTGATCGACCAGCGGTGCAGCGCGCGCCACACCTGCATCAGGGCCTGGCGGAACAGTTCCACCACCCGCGCTTCGTCACGGGTCTCGATCACGATCAAGGGCGTGTTTGCGCGGATCAGCGCGGTCAGGTCCTGCAGTTCACTCATTGCGCGCGCATGTCCGGCCATCCGTGTATGGGTTGATGATAACCAACCGCAGCGCTTCCGCCGTGCCCGGGGCGATACGTGTGTGGGACGATGTCCGCCCGACCGCACCGAAGCAGGCACGGAACACTCATGGCCTTCGACGCCTTCGCCCTGATCCTGGCGATGCTGGTGCTGGGCTACCTGTTCCAGCGCCTGCGCGCGTTGCCGGCCGACGCGGCGCGCACCCTCAACCTGGTGGTGCTGTACGTCTGCCTGCCGGCCGCGGTGCTGCGCTATGCGCCGCGCCTGCAACTGGAGCCGGCGCTGCTGGCCGTCGCCGCGGTGCCGTGGCTGCTGCTCGGCGCGACCGTGCTGGTGGTGGGCCTGCTGTCGCGATGGCTTCGCCTGCGCCGCGACGAGCATGCCGTGCTGCTGCTCACCGTCGCCCTGGGCAACACCAGTTTCCTCGGCTACCCGCTGACGCGGGCGCTGATCGGCGAGTCCGCGCTGCCTTACGCCGTGGTCTACGACCAGTTCGGCGTGTTCCTGATGCTGTCGACGTTCGGGCTGTGGGTGCTGGCGCACTACGGTGGCGAGCACACGCCGAGCGCACGCGACATGGCGCTGCGGGTGTTGAAGTTCCCGCCGCTGTGGGCGCTGGTCGTCGGCTTCACGGTGATGCCCGAACACCCGCCGGCCTGGATCGAAGGCGGCCTGCAGCGCTTGTCGGAGGCGCTGTTGCCGCTGGCGATGCTGACGATAGGGCTGTCGGTGCGGCTGACCCTGCCGCGGGACGAACTCAAGCCACTCGCCGTCGGCCTGGCCTTGAAGCTCGCGCTGATGCCGGCATTGGCGCTGCTGATCGTCCCGCTGCTCGGCCTGCAGGGCGAGATGGCGCGCGCGACCGTGCTTGAATCGGCGATGCCGCCGATGGTCACCGCCGGTGCGCTGGCGATCGGCCACGGCCTGGCGCCGCGCCTGGCGGCGGCGATGGTCGGTTACGGTGTGTTGCTGTCGCTGCTGACGTTACCGCTGTGGGCGCAATGGGGAGCCTGAGGATGGCGAAGCACTGGAACGGGTGCGGTTGGATCGCAATGGCCATCGCACTGGCCTGCCTTGCTGGTTGCGGAAAGGCGGAGCGGGAGCCGACGTCTCAGGCGAACTCCCCAGCAAGCGAAACAGCCACGCGCGTCGATGCTTCGCCGCGACCGGCACTACGCCGGGCGATGCGCCCCGCACATTTGCCGCCCAGTCCCGCGGAGTGGGCCGCGTTGAAACAGTGGAACGCGGAGCTGGGAGAGGCGCTTGCGAAGTGGTTGGCGGCCCGGCCTGATGACGCCGAATCCGCGCTGGCCGCGGGCCTCATGGCACCGCTGCTGGCGGCCGACGGGACCGCGCCCGAAGACATCAGTGACCGCGTCGCCGCCGCGCTGGGTGAGGCCGGCCGTTTGCGGCCCGACGACCCCGGCATCGCCTGGCTGGAGGCCATGCGCTGCCCACCCGGCTCGACCCTGTGTGATCGCACGTCGGCCCTGCAGCGGCTCATGCGCCTGGATGCCGACAATGCCGAGGTCTGGATGGTCGCGGCGGAGCGCGCGTACCAGGACGGCGACATGGCCGCTTTCGACGAGTATCTGCATCTCGCGGCGCAGGCAAGCCATTACGACAGCCGCTACGACACGGGTGCGAAGCTCCTCGCCGACTTGCTGGCATCGATGCCATTGCCGCCACGGTCGCCGCAAGCCGATCGGACTTTGCGGAACATCGCCGACCTGGACGGCAGCCCTGCGCTGTCCGACGCAGACTTTTCGACCGTGCTGGCGTCCTTGCACGACCCCGGCGTGGGCGACCTGCCCTCGTTCTCGCCGCTGACTCGCGCCTGCCGCCCACCGCTGCCAGTGTCCCGCCGGCGCGACTGCATGGGCACGTCGACGCGAATGGCCGAGGCCGACATCCTCCTGGCCCGGGTGATGGGCGTCTACCAGATGGTCGTTCTCACCGTTGGCACGCCCGCCAACCGTTACTGGCGCGAACGCCTGCGGCAGGAGAAATGGTTGTTGTCCGTGGGCGCACGCTTCCCCGGCCAGAAAGGGCCGGACCGCGCCCGGGCTGTATGGCAACTCGGCGAAGCCCCCGCCCTGCAGGCCTGGCTCAAGGCCAACGACCACGCCATGCCGCCCGGCTGGCTGCCGGACGACCCCCGCCAGCGCGACCTGATCACCCTCGGACCTTCCGGCTGAGCCCGCCGCCGCGATGGTTTCGCCGCAGCGGGCCGGTGTACGCTGCGGCTTCCATCCAGAGGGAGTTCGCATGAAGACCGTACTGGTGGCCAGTTCCAAGGGTGGCGTCGGCAAGACCACGATCGCCACCCATATCGCCGCGCAATCGGCCATCGACGGCCTGCGTACCGCGCTGGTCGACGCCGACCCGCAAGAGTCCTCCACCCGTTGGGCCCAGCGCCGCGCATTGCTCGACAGTGCCGTGCTGCCGCTCGACGGCACCCGCCGCAAGGCTTGGCGCAAGCAGCTGCCCGATGACACCCAGCGCCTGGTGATCGACGCACCTGCCGGCGCGATGGCAGACGATCTCGACAGCTTCCTCGAGCACGCCGATGCCGTCCTGGTGCCGGTGCAGCCGTCGGCGCTGGACATCGACGCGACCGTGCCGTTCCTGGATTCGCTGGCCCGGCACCCGCGGGTGCGCAAGGGTTCGCTCCGCGTCGGCCTGGTCGGCAACAAGATCAAGCCCTGGACCAACGCCTCGCAGCATGCGCTGGAACTGCTCGCGGCCTGGCCGTACCCGGTGGTGGCGCAGCTGCGCGACAGCCAGGCCTACGTGGTGCTGACCGGGCTGGGCAAGAGCCTGTTCGACTACCACTCGGCGCAGGTGCGCGAGCACCAGGACGACTGGCAGCCCTTGTTGAAGTGGTTGAAGAAAGCGTGACGACCGCGCAGTCCAGCGTGGTCAATCAGTGCGGCATCACGCCGGTCGAGGATAATGTTGCTCGATCCTGCCCTCCCTCGGTCCAGACGCGAAAAGGTAGCAACGCGAATGCGTGAATTGATCCTGCTGCGCCATGCCCACGCCGAACCGGCCGGTAACGGCCAGGCCGACCTGGACCGCCCGCTCTCGGCCGAGGGGCTGGCCGAGGCCGAAGCCGCCGGCCGCTGGCTGGCGGCCAACAAGATGGTGCCCGACTGCGTGCTGTGCTCGCCCTCGCGGCGCACACGCGAAACCCTCGAGGCGGTGCTGGGCGCGATCGGCTACGTCGACCAGCGCATCGAACCGTCGATCTACGAGGCGACGCCGGGCACGCTGATCGCCCTGGCCGATGCCCACGGCGAGTCCGAACGGCTGATGGTCGTCGGCCACAACCCCGGGCTGGAACGGCTGGCCGCGCTGCTCCACAGCGGCCAGTCCGGCGATTACCGCGGCATGCCTCCGGGCGGGATCGCGGTGCTGAGCGTGCCAGCGCAGACCAGCCTCGAACCGGGAGTGGCCCAGCTCAGCGCTTTCTGGTGGCCGTGACAACGAGTTCGCGATGCGCCCCGGTGGCGCTGCTGTGCTGTGTGCTGTTGTCGTGCCTGTTGCCGGGCCCGCCTGTGCTGGCCCGCCAGTCCGTCGCTTCCGCTGCCCCGGCTCCGGCCCCCGTGCGGGCGGCGTCGGTGGAGGCGTTCGATCCGCGCTTCACCCGCTTCGGCTTCGAGCTGCGCACGCGCTGGGGACAGCGCGTGGTCGGCATGTTTCCCCAGTACGAGGGTGAAGTGACGCTGTTGCCGGACGGACGCCACACGGTCCGGATCGTGCTGCGCACCGGCGGCGTCGAAGTCGCCGGATCCGCGCGCTATACCGCGATGGCGCGGGGGCCGAGCTTCTTCGATTCGGCGCACCACCCGTTGATCGAGTTCGAATCCGACCCGCACCCGGAGCCGCTGATCCGCACCGGCGGTCGCCTGCGCGGTCGCCTGACCATGCACGGGGTCAGCCGCGTCGAAACCTTCTACCTGGCGCCGGCCGTGTGCGACCGGCCCGGCAAGGACTGCGATGTCGTCGCCAGCGGCAGCATCAGCCGCGCCGATTACGACCTCAATGGCTGGCAGCTGGCGCTGACCGACACGGTCCGCTTCAACATGCGCGTGCGCGTGATCGAGGCGCGCTGATGCAAGTGCTCGTGAAGTCCGTGCCCTGGCGATTGGCCGTGGTGGTGCTGGCGCTGGCCGTGTCCGGCTGCGCCTCGCTGTCCAACGCCCAGCGCGACCGCGCCAGCGCGATGGTCGCCGCGGCGCGCCCCACCCGGGTCGACTGCGTCCGCGAAGACGCCTGCGCGCAGCCTTCGCCGCTGCGCCAGCTGGCCTCGCGCGCCTTCGCCGAATCGACCGCGAAGGCACCGCGCCATTACGCGCTGATCATCGACGTCGGCCCGGACGCATTGCTCGCGCGCATCAACCTGATCCGCAGCGCCACCACCGCCATCGACCTGCAGACCTACATCTTCGACGAGGACGATGCCGGCCGGCTGGTGATGGAGGAACTGATCGCCGCCGCCGAACGCGGCGTGCGCGTGCGCGTGCTGATCGACCAGTTGTCGGCACTCAAGCATGTCGACACGCTGGCCGCGCTAGCCGCCGCCCACAAGAATTTCGAGCTGCGCCTGTACAGCCCCGTGCTCGGCCGTGCCCAGACCAGCTACCCGCAGTACGCGCTGGCCGCGGCGTGCTGCTGGAACAAGCTCAACCAGCGCATGCACACCAAGTTGCTGCTCATCGATGGCGCCGTCGGCATCACCGGTGGCCGCAACTACCAGGACGACTATTACGACTGGGACAAGGAATACAACTTCCGCGACCGCGACCTGCTCGTCGCCGGCCCGGTCGCGCACGTGATGGGCGAGGACTTCGCGCTGTTCTGGAACGATCGCCGCAGCGTCCCGGTCGAGCGCCTCAACGACGTCGGCGAGCGCCTGCTGCACGTCGGTGTCCCGCCCTTGCCGACGCCGGTGTACGACCATCCCGAGCGCGCGCAGGCGATGCGCCGCGACGCCGCCGATGCCGCCGTGGTCCAGCAGCGCCTGGCCGCGCAGGCACTGCCGGTGGGGCAGGTGCGTTACATCTCCGACACGCCAGAAAAGCACCACAGCAACGGCGCCACGCAGGAAGCGGTGGCGTCGGGATCGCTGCGCGAGCTGATCGAGTCGGCGCGCAAGGAAGTGCTGCTGCAGACCCCGTACCTGGTGCTGTCGGACGCGGCACAGGAGATGTTCCGCCAGATGCACCAGCGCCCGCGCGAAGAGCGGCCGACGGTGATCATCTCGACCAACAGCCTGGCGGCGACGGACGCCTTCATCGCCTACGCGCTGTCGTACAAGTACAAGCGCCGCTACCTGCGCGAGTTCGGCTTCAACATCTTCGAGTACAAGCCCTTCCCGCGCGACGCGCCGATCGACGTCACCACCACCGGCGCGACCCTGCCGGCGTTCGACGATGCCGGCGGTCCTGCCGCGGCGGCGGCAAGCGACACCGACACCGACGACGATGCCGATCCGTCGTCGCTCGAGCCAGGCCGGGCGCTGACCGACGAGACCATCGAGCCACCGTCGTCGCACGGCTCGGCCACGCCACAGGAAACGCACCGCGAACTGCGCGAGCGCTATGACCGCCGCAGCGCGGTCGAGCGCGAGCAGTACCGCCGAGCGTTGTCCCGCGAGTACACCGCGTTGCGCTACGGCTCGCGAAAGGCCAACCAGCCGGTGCCGCTCGAGCGCGCCGGCGTGCGCATCGGCATGCACGCCAAGTCGATGGTGATCGACGAGAAGATCGGCGTGGTCGGTACCCACAACTTCGATCCGCGCGGCGACCACTACAACACCGAGAGCGCGGTGGTGATCGAGGACGTGGCGTTCGCCCAGGCGCTGGCGCAGAGCATCCGTCGCGACATGGAACCGGCCAACTCGTGGGTGATCGCGCGGCGCGACAAGCCGCCGGTGTTCTCCGGCCTGGACTATTCGATCGGCAAGATGTTCGAGGCGATGCCGATTTTCGACCTGTGGCCGATGCGCTACGCCACCAGCTACGAGTTCGTGCCCGGGCCGGAGTGCCCGCAGCCGTTGCTGCCGAGCGACCCGGGGTTTCGCGCCTGCTACCAGCCGGTCGGGGACTTCCCGGAGGTGTCGGTGGGGTTCAAGGGGATCACGACGCGGATCTTTACGGCGTTCGGGGCGGGGTTGGCGCCGATTCTTTGAGGCTCCGGGGTCCCGGGTGCGCTTCGCTTACCCGGGCTACGGGTCCGTTTTTGCGCAGTGGCTGGTTTGGCCCCCCTGCGTGACGCCCTGTTCAGACGCCTGACCGTGACGCTCGTCACTGTCTCCGTTGGCCCGTTTCCGGGGTCCGGCGGCCCCGTCGGCGGGCCGGAGCCTTCACCCCTGCCATCAGTCATGGCAACGGTTCGCTCCAAATAGCTATCTATATCAGCAAGTTCCGGATGTGGTTGCGCTTCACCAGGTAGGTCTTCGGTGGGGTGACTTATGGCCCATGGCGGAATCGATATGGTGTTGTAGTCTACCAACACACCAAGTCACATCCCCCGCTGATCAGGACACCGCCATGAACGCCATCCGCCTCTCCTCCCTGTTTGCCAAGCCGGCCGCCCCGGCCCGCCTGACCGCCAACGTGCTCAACGCCGCCCCGGCCCGCCTGCATCGCGAACGCGATTTCGGCATCGGCTACGGCAACAGCAGTGGCTACGCCAGCAACCGCCGCTACACCTCCGAGTGGGGCCCGACGCGCTTCCGTTGCGCCTGAACCGCTACTCGCCACACCGCAAGACCTCTTCGCCAGGACCACGCCATGAACGCCTTCACCCACACCCCGACCGTCCCCGTCTCCGCTCCGCGCTCGAACGTTGTTCCGATGCCGCAGCGCCATGTTCACCGCGAACGTGACTTCGGCGTCGGCTACGGCAACAGCAGCGGTTATGCCACCAACCGCCACTACGCCCAGGACTGGATGCAGCCGCGCTTCCGTTGCGCGTGATCCGAGCGAAGAACCCACCGGATGAACGTATCGAATGACGCTGTCGCTGTAACGGCAGTACCCGCACCACCGCTCCATACAACGCATCTCTCACTTCCCCCTGGCCCGGGGTCGGCTCGTCGGACTCTCTCCGTGGCGACGCGCCGTCCACCGGGCCGATTTTTTTCTTCGCATTCCTGCTGACCGCATCCGCGCACCGGGCCGCCGCCACGGCTGGCCGCCACCGCCCACGCTGGGCTAAGGTTGCGCGATGAGCGACGTCACCCCCCCAGCGCCGCAGCGCTCGCCGTTCCGCGGCACCACCGTCCCCGCCGACCTCAACGCGCTGTCCAGGGGCACCGCGATGGAACCGCTCGGCATCGTCTTCACCGAGATCGGCCACGACTTCGTCCGCGGCACCATGCCGGTCGACGAACGCACCCGCCAGCCGTACGGCCTGCTGCATGGCGGCGCTTCGGTGCTGCTCGCCGAGACCCTGGGCAGCAGCGCCGGCAACCTGTGCGTCGGCGACGACGAGGTCTGTGTCGGCATCGAGATCAACGCCAACCACCTGCGCGCCGCGCGCGATGGCGTGGTGACCGGCACGGCGCGACCGATCCACATCGGTGCCCGCACCCAGGTCTGGGACATCCGCATCGAAGACGAGCGCGGCCGCCTGGTCTGCATCTCGCGCCTGACCCTGGCGGTGGTCGCCCGCACCTAGCTCCACCGTCATCCCGGCGTACGCCGGGATCCGTCACCGTCATCCCGGCGTACGCCGGAATCCACTTTGACGTTGCCGTTGCCGTTGCCGTTGCTCCTGCTCCGTTGGGCGTCGTCCGCCGGGCCGGGGATTGCTCCGCCCCTTCGTTCGG
The DNA here is from genome assembly GCF_042649405.1 of Lysobacter sp. GCM10012299. NCBI lineage: Bacteria > Pseudomonadati > Pseudomonadota > Gammaproteobacteria > Lysobacterales > Lysobacteraceae > Lysobacter > Lysobacter sp. GCM10012299. The sequence continues at coordinate 76,331 of NZ_JBHRZC010000002.1, forward strand.
ACATCCTGTCCGAAGGCAGGGCGTGGGCCATCCATGGCCCACTGCGGATCAATCCCCGGCCCGTCGAACGCCGCTCCGGCATTTCATTGCCCGGTCTTCGTCCGAAAGCCGTCATTCCCGCGAAGGCGGGAACCCAAGGACGTTGCTTCTGGCTTGGTGTTGAGGACACCCCACCTGGCCCGCGCCTACAACGCAAAGACCACCGCCCCACCTACCATGGGTTGATTGACGCAACCCGCCAATGGGCCGCAGTCTTGCCCCGCCAGCGAAAGCGCCTGGCGTGGGGATCATGGAGACGGCCTTGGACACAGCAGTACGTGCGGTGCGCCCGCGGAAGAACGGCATCCTGGCAGGACTGATCGCAGTGGGCCTGGTGACAGGCACCGGCGTCGTCGTCGCCGCTGACGGCAGCATCCACCCCGAGCTGTGGCCGAAGGTGGCGCGCGCGCTGCCCGTCGACCGCGCCATGGAGCGCCGCATCGACCGCCTGCTGGCGTCGATGACGCTCGAAGAGAAGGTCGGGCAGGTCGTCCAGGGCGACATCACCGCCATGACGCCGGACGACGTCCGCAAATATCGCATCGGCTCCGTCCTCGCCGGCGGCAACTCCGACCCGGGCGCCAAGTACAACGCCCCGCCCGCTGACTGGCTGGCGCTGGCCGACGCGTATTACGAAGCGTCGATGGACACCAGCGGCGGTGGCAAGGCCATCCCGATCGTGTTCGGCATCGACGCCGTGCATGGCCAGAGCAACATCGTCGGCGCCACCGTGTTCCCGCACAACATCGGCTTGGGCGCCGCGCGCGACCCGGCGCTGATCCGCGAGATCGGCCGCGTCACCGCGATCGAGACGCGCGCCACCGGCATGGAGTGGACGTTCGCGCCGACCGTGGCGGTGCCGCAGGACGACCGCTGGGGCCGCTCGTACGAAGGCTATTCCGAACAACCGCAGCTGGTGGCGTCGTACTCCGCGGCGATGGTCGAAGGCCTGCAGGGCATCCCGGGCAAGCCCGGGTTCCTCGACGGCCAGCACGTGATCTCCTCGGTCAAGCATTACGTCGGTGACGGTGGCACGGACGGCGGCAAAGACCAGGGCGACAACCTGTCGAGCGAGGAAGTACTGCGCGATGTCCACGCCGCCGGTTATCCGCCGGCGATTGCGGTGGGTGCGCAGGCGGTGATGACGTCCTTCAGCAGCTGGCAGGGCATCAAGCTCGCCGCGCACGAGGGCCTGATCACCGAGGTGCTGAAGAAGCGCATGAACTTCGATGGTTTCGTCGTCACCGACTGGAATGCCCACGGCCAGGTCCCGGGCTGCAGCAACGACGGTTGCCCGGCGGTGATCGCCGCCGGCATCGACATGGTGATGGCGCCCGATACCTGGAAGGCGGTGTACGAAAGCACGCTCGCCGCGGCCCGCAGTGGCGAACTGCCGATGGCGCGCCTGGACGATGCCGTGCGTCGCGTGTTGCGGGTGAAGTTCCGCCTGCACCTGTTCGATGCCGGCAAGCCGTCGCAGCGTCCCCTCGGTGGCAAGTTCGAACTGCTCGGCGCCCCGGACCATCGCGCGATCGCACGCCAGGCCGTGCGCGAATCGCTGGTGCTGCTCAAGAACGCCGACCATCTGCTGCCGCTCGATCCCAAGCGCAACGTGCTCGTCGCCGGCGACGGCGCCAACGACATGGGCAAGCAGAGTGGCGGCTGGACCCTCAACTGGCAGGGCGTGGGCAGCACGCGCGCCGACTTCCCCAATGGCCAGACCATCTGGGAAGGCCTCGACAGCGCCGTGCGCAGTGCCGGTGGCCACGCCGAGCTGGCGATCGATGGCCGCTACACGCGCAAGCCCGACGCCGCCATCGTGGTGTTCGGCGAGGATCCCTACGCCGAGTTCCAGGGCGACATCCCGACACTCTGGTACAAGCCCGGCGACGATCGTGACCTCGAACTGATCAAGCGCCTGAAGGCCGAAGGCATCCCGGTGGTGGCGGTGTTCCTCAGTGGACGGCCGCTGTGGATGAACCGCGAGATCAACGCCGCCGATGCCTTTGTCGCCGCCTGGCTGCCGGGCAGCGAGGGCGGCGGTGTCGCCGACGTGTTGCTGGCCGGAAACAACGGCAAGCCTGCGCACGACTTCAAGGGCAAGCTGAGCTTCTCCTGGCCGCGTCGCGCCGACCAGTACGCCAACAACGTCGGCCAGGCCGACTACTCGCCGCAGTTCGCCTTCGGCCATGGCCTGACCTACGGCGACGACGGCAACCTGGCGAAGCTGTCGGAAGAGCCGGGCGTCTCGGCGGCGATGGGACGTCCGGGCGTGTACTACGCGCGCGGCGTGCTGACGCCGGGCGTCACGATGCGCCTGCAGGGTGCGACTGGTGCCGCCGCCGACGCGCCGTCGTTGCCGGCCGCGTCCGCCGACGGCAGCGTCAAGGTGCGTGGCGTCGATCACCTCGCGCAGGAAGACGCGCGCCGCATCGAGTGGTCCGGTGCCGGTGCCGCCACCGTGTCGCTGCAGTCCGATGCCGCCAAGGACCTCGTCCGCGAGACCAACGGCGACGTGATGCTGGTGCTGACCCTGCGCGTGGATTCGCCGGCGCAGGGCGATGTCGCCATCGGCGTGGGCTGCGGCCCGGGCTGCGGCGCGACGCTGCCGCTTGCCGACACGCTGGCCGGGCTCGCGCCGGCGAAGTGGACCACGCTGGGCATTCCGCTCAAGTGCTTCCAGGCCGCCGGTGCCGACATGAGCAAGATCGACACGCTGCTGACGCTGAAGGCGAAGGGCCCCAGGCAGCTGTCGCTGTCGAAGGTTTCGCTGGGTGCACAGGGCGATGCGGAAAAGGTGATGGCCTGCGCGCTGAAGTAAACCTTTCGCGCATCTGATCGATGCGGGAGCCGGTGACCTGGCTCCTGCATCGAACGCGGCGGCCATTCATCGCCGCAACATCCACCCACGTATGGCGAATCAGCGCTGGCCGCAGCGACATCGCTTCGGTATCGTGCCATCAATGAATGCGCCGTCCCCCCATGCCGGCGCGACGGCGCCGACCGCGGCGCCCGCCGCGCGCGTCCTCCGTTACCTCGTCCGCGTGCCGCTGCTGCTGTGGCACATCGTCGTCGACCTGCCGCTGGTGCTGCTGCTCGGCACGCCGCTGACCGCTGGCGTGCGCGTCGGCAACGAGCGCCTGGACCATCGCGCGATCCGCGCCTGGTCGGCCGGCCTGATGTGGATCTTCGGCTTCCGCCTGCGCCGTGTCGGTGAACCGTTGCAGGGCGCGGCGATGTTCGTCGCCAACCACGTCAGCTGGATCGACATCGAAACCCTGCACAGCCAGCGCATGATGGGCTTCGTCGCCAAGCGCGAGATCGAAGGCTGGCCGCTGGTCGGTTGGCTGGCCGCACGCGGCGAAACCATCTTCCATTCCCGCGGCAGCACCGAATCGCTCGGCGGCGTGCTGCACGAGATGCTGGCGCGCCTGCGCGCCGGGCGCTCGGTCGGCGTGTTCCCCGAAGGCGGCACGCGCGGCGGCCGCGAGATCGGCCCGTTCCATGCGCGCATCTTCCTGGCCGCGGTCGAGGCCGGTGTGCCGGTGCAGCCGGTGGCGCTGCGCTATGGCGAAGGCGGCAGCGCCCAGCACATCGTCGCGTTCCAGCCGGGCGAGAGCTTCCTGGGCAACTTCGTGCGCCTGCTCGGTGAGCCGGCGCGGCTGGCCGAGGTGCATTTCCTCGCGCCGATCGCCCCGGGCGAGGCCGACGGACGTCGCCGCATCGCCGATCTGGCCCGATCGCGCATTGTCGAGGCCATGACGGCTTGAGTTCTACGTTCCCATCGTCATGGCATTCGTAAATTAGTGGGCGCACTCGAATTCAGATGGCTATGGTCCGAGGCATGCTGACTGCCGCCGACTACCGACCGCCCCGCTGGCTGCGCAACGCGCACGTCCAGTCGGCGCTCGGTTCCAGCTCGCTGCGCCGGCGCCATGGCGAGCGCAGCCTGGCCGAACTGGGCGCGGTCAGCACCGAGCACCTCATCGACGCCGGCGATGCCCGCCTGCATGGCCTGCACAGCGTCATGCCCGACCGCGAGTCGCGCGGCCTGGTGCTGCTGCTGCACGGCTGGGAGGGCAGCGTCGACTCCAGCTACATGCGCCTGACCGCGGTGCAACTGCTGCGTGCCGGCTTCGAGGTGTTCCGCCTCAACTTCCGCGACCACGGCAACACCCACCACCTCAACGAAGGCCTGTTCCACTCCAACCGCATCGACGAGGTCGTGCGCGCGGCGGTGGAAGTGTCCCGGCGCTTCCCGGGCCGGCCGATGGCCGTGGCCGGCTATTCGCTCGGCGGTAACTTCGCCCTGCGCCTGGCGCTGCGCGCGCCGGCGGCGGGGCTGGACCTCGTCCACGTCGCATCGGTGTGCCCGGTGCTGGATCCGGCGCGGACGATGGAGTCGATGGAGAACGGCCTGCCGGTCTACCTGTGGTACTTCGAGCGCAAGTGGCGCGACTCGCTGGCGCGCAAGCGCGAACTGTTCCCGCAGATCCACGCCTTCGACGACCAGGTGCTGGGCCTGCGCATGCGTCCGCTGACGCAATGGATGGTCGAGCGCCACACCGAATTCGGCACGCTCGAGCGCTACTTCGACGGTTACTCGATCGCCGGCGACCGCCTGTCGGCCCTGCAGGTGCCGGCCAGCATCCTGATGGCGCAGGACGACCCGGTCATCCCGGTCGACGGTTTCCACTCGCTGACCCTGCCCGGGACCGCGCAGCTGGAGATCGCGCCGTGGGGCGGCCATTGCGGCTTCCTCGAGAGCGCCAGCCTGGACGGCTTCGCCGAGCGCTGGATCGCCCAGCGCATGGTCGACGCCGCCGGCTGAGCCCCGGGCGGGGTTCCAGAACCCCCAAACACCTTGAAACCCCGTGCCGCGTGCAGGGTCAGTGCGCCCGCAGCCGCTACAATCGCGGTTTCGCCTGAACCATCGAGCAGTCCATGTACGAACCGATCATTGACGCCCTGCGCCGTGGCGCGGCCAGCGAAGCGCTCGCCGCAGCGCGCGAGGCCATTGCCGCCCAGCCGCAGGACGCCAACGCGCACCGACTGCTGGCCGCGGCCCTGCGCCTGGACGGCGACCGCGACGGCGCGCTGGCCGCCATCGACCAGGCCATCGAACTGGCCCCGGAAGACGCCAACATGCACCTGGAGCGCGCCGGCCTGCTGCTGCGCGAGCGCCAGATCGACGAGGCGCAGGCCGCCCTGGCCCGCACCACCGGCCTGGACCCGAACCAGTTCCCCGCCTACATCATCCAGGCCCATCTGGCGATCGCCCGCGGCGACCTCAACGAGGCCGATCGGCTGGTCCGCACCGCCGCCCGCATCGCCCCCGAGCACCCGCACGTGGCCGCCATCGAAGGCACCCTGGCGCTGCGCCGTGGTGATGCCGACCGCGCCCTGGCGATCCTCAGCAGCGCCTCCGAACGCACCCCCGGCGACCCGCAGCTGCGCCACGCGCTCGGTTTCGCCTACCTGGGCAAGGGCCACTTCGCCTTTGCCGAACAGGCCTTCCGCGGCCTGCTCGAATCCGAACCGACCTCGCGCCCGCTGCGCCTGCTGGTCGCCGACCTGCTGCGCCGCCAGTCGCGTCCGGCCGAAGCGGCCGACGAGCTCGCCCCGCTGCTCGAAGGCGACGGCGCCACCGCCGGCATGCAGCGCCTGGTCGGCGAGCTCGAACTCGATGCCGGCCGCAACGACCGCGCGCTGTCGCTGCTCCGCCAGGCATTCCTTGCCCAGCCGCTCGACCGCCGCGCGCTGTTGGCGGTACTCGAGGCCTGGCGTCGCCTGGAACTGCTCGACGAAGCCCGCAGCACGCTCGACGGCGTCCTGCTCGACCACCCGCAGGCGCCGGACCTGTGGCGTGCGCGCCTGTTGTTCGAGGAGTTCGCCGGCGACCAGGCGCGCGACGTGATCGCGCGCTGGCGTGCAGCGATGCCCGACTACGTGCCGGCACTGGAAGCGCAGGCGACCCTGCACGACCAGACCGGCGAGCACGACCAGGCCTACGCCACCGCGCAGCGCATCACCGAGCTGCAGCCCGGCCACACCCTGGCCGAGATGCGCATCGTCGACCAGCTGCTGCGCGACGACCCCGACGCGGCGATCCTGCGCGTGGAAACGCTGCTGGCGCAGGCGCCGGACCCGAGCGTCAAGCGCAGCCTGCGGCAATTGCTCGGCCGCTGCTTCGACGCCGCCGGCCAGCCCGACGCGGCGGCCGCGACCTGGGCCGAACTGCACGCCGATGTCGTCAACGAGCGCCTGCCGCTGCCGCAGCCGGGAACGACGATCCGACCGATCACGCAATGGCCGGCAATGGCGCCGCGTCCGGAGCAGGCACCGGGCATGCTGCTGCTGTGGGGTGCACCGGGTTCGCTGGTCGAATACATCGGCGCGACCCTGAAGCACTCCGGCGGTCCGCTGTTGGTCGACCGCTTCGGCGCGCAGCCGCCGAACGATCCGATGCAGCGCTACAACACCGTGCCCGGCCTGCTCGACGGCAGCCTCGACCCGGCCTACATGGTCAGCCTGTGGCGTGCGGCCCTGCCGTCGCGCGGCATCCCGGGCGGCAGCGCCTTCGACTGGCTGCTGTGGTGGGACAACGCACTGCTGCTGGGCCTGCGCCCGCACCTGCCCGAGGCCGTGCTGATGGTGGCCGTGCGCGACCCGCGCGACATGCTGCTGGACTGGCTCGCCTTCGGTGGCCCGGTGCCGCTGGCCCTGGCCTCGCCGCTGGAAGGCGCGCGCTGGCTGGCCCAGACGATGGCCCAGGTGGCCGACCTGCACGAGCAGGACCTGTTCCCGCACCACCTGATCCGGATGGATGACGCCAACCCGACCACCGTCGCCCAGGCCATCGCCGATTCGATGGGCCTGCGCGTGGGCGTGGTCCCGCAGGAGCAGATCGGGCCGCCGCATTTCCCCGCCGGCCACTGGCGCCGGTTCCGCGATGCCATGGCCGAGGAGTTCGCGCTGCTTGCGCCGGTGGCGCAGCGCCTGGGCTACCAGGCCGAATGAAGCAGGCCGAATGAAGGCAGCCGACTAAGCGCGTATGGCGGTCCGGTGCGGGGGTGGCGTAGCCTGCGCGGACATTGCACCCGGGCCTGACCGGCCCGGCAAGGAGGACCCCCATGTACATCCGCAGTGACAGCTTCGAGCACCGCCAGCGCATCCCGGCCGAATTCGCCGCCGGCCAGCCCACCGCCGACGGTTTCGGGTTCGCGCCCAACCGCAACCCGCACCTGGCCTGGGGCGACGCGCCGGCCGGCACCAAGTCCTTCGTGCTGCTGTGCATCGATCCGGACGTGCCGACCGAGCCGGAGATGGTTGGCAAGCCCGGCGTGCTGATCCCCTCCGAGCAGCCGCGTTGCGACTTCACCCACTGGGCGATGGTCGACATCCCCACCAGCGTCAGCCAGATCGTCGCCGGCAGCTGCAGCGATCGCGTCGTGCCGCACGGCAAGACGCATCCGGCCGGTCCGGCCGGCGCGCGCCAGGGCATGAACGACTACACCGGCTGGTTCGCCGAGGATGCTTCGCTGGCCGGCGACTGGTTCGGCTACGACGGCCCGTTCCCGCCGCCGAACGACCTGCGACTGCACCGCTATTTCTTCCGCCTTTTCGCCCTCGACATCGACCACCTGCCGGTGCCGGACCGTTTCACCGCCGCACAGGTGCTCAAGGCCATGCATAGCCATGTCCTCGACGAAGTGGCGATCTACGGCACCTATTCGCTCAACAACGCCGTCAAGGATTGAACGTCAGGGACTGACTCCTCGCCCGCGCGCGCGGGCACTGCAATCGCACGAGGAGTTGCGATGCAATACCAGGAAAAACTCGAGTCGCTGGTCGAGGCCGTGCAGCAGCTGTCGCTGGCACGCGACCTCGACAGCATCGCCGCGATCGTGCGCGGTGCCGCGCGCACACTGGCCGGTTCCGACGGCGCCTCGCTGGTGCTGCGCGATGCCGGCCAGTGCTATTACTTCGACGAAGACGCGATCTCGCCCCTGTGGAAAGGCCAGCGCTTCCCGCTGAGCCAGTGCATCAGCGGCTGGTGCATGCTCAACCGCACCGCGGTGGCGATCGAGGACATCTACGCCGACGACCGCATCCCGCACGCGGCCTATCGGCCGACGTTCGTGCGCAGCCTGCTGATGACGCCGATCCGCACGCTCGAGCCGATCGGTGCGATCGGCAGCTACTGGGCGCAGCACCACATGCCCAGCGCCGACGAGACGCACCTGCTGCAGACCCTGGCCAATGCCACCTCGGTCGCGCTGGAGAACATCCAGATCCATGCCGAACTGGAGCAGCGCGTGCTCGACCGCACCGAGGAGCTGGCGCTCACCAACCAGCTGCTGCGCGAGGAGATGCTCGAGCGCGAACGCGCCGAGCGCGAAGTGCGCCTGCTGTCGCTGACCGACGAACTCACCGGCCTGCACAACCGCCGCGGCTTCCAGGTGCTGGCGACGCAGGAGCTGGAAGTGGTGCGGCGCCTGCACCAGCCGTGCCGGCTGATCTTCATCGACCTCGACGGCCTCAAGCAGGTCAACGACCGCCACGGCCATGCCGCCGGCGACGTGATGATCCGCCAGGCCGCCGAACTGATGCGCGTGGTGTTCAGCGAAGCCGACGTGCTCGCGCGCTGGGGTGGCGACGAGTTCGCCGTGCTCGCGCTCGATCCGATCGACGAGGCGACCGTGCGCCGCCGCGTCGAAGTCGGCCTGAAGCAGCTGGCGGCGCTGCACGCCAACCAGCCCTACGTGCTGTCGCTGAGTGTCGGCGTGATCGACCCGGCGGATACGCCAGGGGCGACGCTGTCGGAGCTGCTGATGCAGGCCGACGCGGCCATGTACGCGATCAAGGCCGGCAAGCAGTCGCGCGTGCCGGCCTGATCGGCAGGGCCGTTACTTCTTCTTCGACGCCGCGACGTTCTCCGACTCGACCACCATGTCGAGCACGTAGGCAATCGAGGAGCCGTCTGCCGGCGGGTTCTTGATCGTGTAGCGCTTCACGCGCACCACGTTGCGCACGCCGTCGGTGTGCTCGTAACCCTCGATGTCCTGGTACAGCGGCTGCCACTCGCCCGGCGTGCCGGTCTTGATGCCGCGATCGTCGTAGCGCAGTTCGCGCACCTGCAGGCATTGCTTGTTCGGGATCAGCGGGTGGCTGCACGGCTTGGTCTGCGCGGCGACTTCGAGGAACGCGGTTTCGCCGGGTCCGCCGTAACGGGTTTCTGCCGTGGGCTCGCCACGGAACGTCAGCACTTCGCCATCGGCCGAAGTCAGCGCGAGCTGGTCGCCGTTGCGCAGCGCGACCGTCTGCGGCGCCTCCAGGCGCTTGCCGATCGCCTGGTCGAGCGCCATCAGCTTGGGATCGGTGCAGGCCATCAGCGTCGCGGCCATGCGCGCCACCTGCAGGCGGTCGCCAGTGAGCGTGTAGCCACCGCCCATGCGGTTGCAGGCATTGCTCACGCTGACACGGCCGTCGCGGAAGTCGAGCTGCAGCGGCTTGTCGGCGCGGGCGAACAGCGCGTCGATGCGCTGGCCCTTGGCGTCGACCGCCTGCTCGAGCTTCCAGTGCTGGCTGCCGAGCGCGGCGGCATCGATCGTGGTGCTTGCCGCCGGGGTTGCCGCCGGCGTCGTCGCTGCAGGCGGCGTTACCGCTGTGGGCGTTGCCGCCTCCGGCGGTGTCGGCGCCTTGGCGCAGGCGGCGAGGGCCAGGGGCAGGGCAAGCAGCATCAATCGGTTCATTGCGGTCTCCATTGCGGGTGCCAATGGAAACGCAGTGCGGCCTAAAACGGGGTGAAGACCCCCATCGCCGATTCAGGTACCGGTCGGCACCAGCAGCAACAGCGCCGCGCCCAGCACGAAGCGATAGATCGCGAACGCGGTGAAGCGATGGCTCTGGATGTAGTGCAGCAGCCACTTCACGGCCACGAACGCGGTGATCGCCGAGGCGACGAACGCCACGGCCAGCGCGGTCCAGTCTTCGTTCGCGGCTTCGCCGTTGCCCAGCACGTGCATCAGCTCGTACGCGGTCGCCGCGAACATGGTCGGGATGCCGACCAGGAACGCGAACTCGGTCGCCGCCGCGCGCGAAGTCGTGCCAGCCAGCAGCGCGACGAAGATCGTCGCCGCCGAGCGCGAGGTGCCCGGGAACACGCCGGCCACCACCTGCGCGATGCCGACCAGGATCGCCACCGTCCAGGTGATGGCCGCGCGTTCACCGAGCTTGGCGGCGCGCTTGGCGGCCAGATGCTCGGCCGCGATCATCCACACGCCACCGATCACCAGCGCCCACGCGATCGGCGTGACCTGGTCGGGCAGTTCGAAGCCGAGCTTCTTGACCACCAGGCCGAGCACCGCGGTCACGCCGAACGCGGCGGCGAGCTTGAAGGCGTAGTCGCGCGCCTGTGCCGGCGTCAGCGCCATGCCGGCCGGGCTGTGCTCGGCGCTGGCGCGGCGGCCGATGAAGCCCATCGCGAGGTCCCACAGCCGTTGCCGGTAGATCAGCACCACCGCGAGGATCGCGCCGGCCTGGATCGAGATGTTGAACAGATCGCTGCGGTGGCCGAGCCAACGCTCGGCGATCAGCAGGTGGCCGGTGCTGGAGATCGGCAGGAACTCGGTGATGCCTTCGATGATGCCGAGCAGCAGCGCGGCGAGCAGATCAGTCATGCAGTGGGCCGTCGAAAATGTGTAGTGGCGGGGTTCGCGCGACGCGGCAGCATACCGGATCGGCGTTTGCACCCGGTTGAGGCATTGGCCCTTCCTGGTGCACCACAATGGTGCGATCTCGTGTCGGCGCTACCGGCGCCCTGTTCAAAATCAACCGCTTACGAGTCAGTAAAAGTTGGCACGGTCATTGCGTTCGTATAGACAAGTGCGGCCAACGCGGCCGACTTTTTCCCAATCCGTCATTCCCCTGTCCCGGAGTACCCATGTCGATCGAACACGTAGAAAAGCTGATCAAGGACCACAAGGTCGAGTTCGTCGACCTGCGCTTCGTCGACATGCGCGGCGTGCAGCACCACGTGACCTTCCCGAAGTCGATCGTCGAGCCGGCGCTGTTCGAAGACGGCAAGATGTTCGACGGTTCCTCGATCAGCGGCTGGAAGGGCATCAACGAGTCCGACATGGTCCTGCTGCCGGACGCCAGCACCGCGTTCCTGGACCCGTTCACCGCCGATCCGACCCTGGTGCTGACCTGCGACATCCTCGACCCGGCGACCATGCAGGCCTACTCGCGCGATCCGCGCGGCGTCGCCAAGCGCGCCGAGGCCTTCCTCAAGTCCAGCGGCATCGCCGACCAGGCCTTCTTCGGCCCGGAACCGGAATTCTTCATCTTCGACTCGGTCCGCTTCGCCAATGAAATGGGCCACACCTTCTTCCACATCGACTCGGAAGAAGCGCACTGGAACTCCGGCCGCGAGTACGACGGTGGCAACACCGGCTATCGCCCGATGGTGAAGGGCGGCTACTTCCCGGTCGCACCGCTCGACTCGCTGCACGACCTGCGCGCCGAGATGTGCAAGACCCTGGAACTGGTCGGCATGGAAGTGGAAGTGCACCACCACGAAGTGGCCAACGCCGGCCAGTGCGAGATCGGCACCAAGTTCAACTCGCTGGTGAAGAAGGCCGACGAGCTGATGACCATGAAGTACGTCATCAAGAACGTCGCCCACCGCAACGGCAAGACCGCGACCTTCATGCCCAAGCCGATCGTCGGCGACAACGGCAGCGGCATGCACGTGCACCAGTCGCTGGCCAAGGGCGGCGTCAACCTGTTCACCGGTGACGGCTACGGCGGCCTGTCGCAGATGGCGCTGTGGTACATCGGCGGCATCTTCAAGCACGCCCGCGCGCTCAACGCCTTCACCAACTCGGGCACCAACAGCTACAAGCGCCTGGTGCCGGGCTATGAGGCCCCGGTGATGCTGGCCTACTCGGCCCGCAACCGTTCGGCCAGCTGCCGCATTCCGTTCGTGGCCAACCCGAAGGCACGTCGCATCGAGATCCGTTTCCCGGATCCGATCCAGTCGGGCTACCTGACCTTCGCCGCGCTGATGATGGCCGGCCTGGACGGCATCAAGAACCAGATCGACCCGGGCGCTCCGAGCGACAAGGACCTGTACGACCTGCCGCCGGAAGAAGAGAAGAACATCCCGACCGTGTGCCACAGCCTCGACCAGGCGCTGGAAGCACTCGACAAGGATCGCGACTTCCTCAAGGCCGGCGGCGTGTTCACCGACGACTTCATCGACGGTTACATCGCGCTGAAGATGCAGGAAGTGACGCGCTTCCGCGCGGCCACGCACCCGCTCGAATACCAGATGTACTACACGGTCTGATTGCTCCGCTCCCTCCCCTGCGAATGCAGGGGAGGGTTGGGGTGGGGTGCTCTTCGCCTCCCCCTGCCGTTCCAACCAATCCACGAGGTAACCCAAATCGACGGGCTGCGCCCGCCGCAAGGCGAAGTGCGTCCCAGTGATAGCGCGGGAGACGACACCAACGTCCGCGTTGCAAGAGCACGAAGCAATGACCGGGGAGGGGCCACCGCTTATGAGGAGCCTGCGTCATGTCGTCTCGAACCACTGCAAGCAAGACCTGCGCTGCAACCATCCTTTCCATCGCGCTCGTGGGCATGGGGATGGCCAACGCACACGCCGGCACGTCCGGCTCACTGTCACTGACCAGTGACTATCTTTTCCGCGGTATCTCGCAGAACAACCAGGAACCGGCCCTGCAGGGTGGCATCGAATATGCCGCCGACAGCGGCTTTTACGTCGGCAGCTGGGGCAGCAACGTCAGCTGGCTGTCCGACACCAACGTCTCACCCGATTCGATTTCCAACAGCCTTGAGCTCGACTTCTACGGTGGCTACCGTGGCAAGTTCGGCGAGAGCGTGGGTTTCGACGTCGGCGCGTTGTACTACTGGTATCCCGGCGACTATCCCTCGGGCTTCAACAGCCCCGACACCGGCGAAATCTACTTCGGCATCAGCGCCGGCGTGTTCGCCGCCAAGTACTCCTACGCCCTGACCGATCTGTTCGGCTACGCCGATTCGGACGGCAGCGGCTATCTCGATGCGGCAGTGAACTGGGAGTTCGTCCCGACCTGGACGCTCAACGCCCACGCCGGCAAGCAGTGGATCGAGAACAACGAGGACTTCGAGTACGTCGACTGGAAGCTCGGCGTCACCAAGTCCTTCGACGGCGGCTTCGCCATCGCCCTGGCCTATCAGGACACCGACGCCGAGGAAGCGCTCTACACCAACCGCTACGGCAACTACCTCGGCGAAGACACCGTGGTGCTGACCCTGACCAAGACGTTCTGACAGTAGAGAGCCATCCAAACCCACGGAGCTGCGAGATGAAACTGATCACCGCGATCATCCGGCCGTTCAAGCTCGACGAGGTGCGCGAAGCGCTCACCGAAGTCGGCGTGTCCGGCATCACCGTTACCGAAGTAAAGGGTTTCGGCCGACAAAAGGGGCATACCGAGCTCTATCGCGGCGCCGAGTATGTCGTCGATTTCCTACCCAAGCTCAAGGTCGAATGCGCGGTCGCCGAGTCGGTGCTCGAGGCGGCACTGGAAGCCCTGCAGACGGCCGCGCGCACGGGCAAGGTAGGTGACGGCAAGATTTTTGTTCAAGCCCTCGAGCACACGGTGCGCATCCGCACCGGCGAGCTCGATGACGATGCGTTGTGAGGTGATGCCATGAACAACCACCTTCCTCACCACACCTTGCAGCCGTCATCCCCGCGCAGGCGGGGACCCAGCGACTGTGCTTCGTCAGACGCTACTTCGGGGACCAACAACGTGACACTACCCACGACACTGGGTTCCCGCCTTCGCGGGAATGACGACATTCATGCACGCGAGCGCAGCCGCATGGTCGATGCCTTCCGCCTTCCGCGACTCCTGGCAGCTGTCGCCATCCTGGCAGCTCCCGGACTCGCCCTCGCGCAGGAAGCGGCCGCCGCGGCCGCACCGGTCGCCAACAAGGGCGATGTCGCCTGGTTGCTGGTGTGCTCGGCACTGGTGATCTTCATGACCTTGCCCGGGCTGGCGCTGTTCTACGGTGGCCTGGTGCGCAGCAAGAACGTCCTGTCGGTGCTGATCCAGTGCCTGCTGGTGTTCTCGCTGGTCGCCGTGTTGTGGGCGCTGTACGGCTACTCGCTGGCGTTCACCAGCGGCAACGCCTTCATCGGTGGCTGGGACCGACTGTTCGCCAAGGGCCTGGACGCCACCGCGATGGGCGCGACCTTCACCAAGGGCGTGTACATCCCGGAGCTGGTGTTCTTCGTGTTCCAGGGCGCGTTCGCCTGCATCACCTGCGCACTGATCGTCGGCGCGTTTGCCGAGCGGGTGAAGTTCGCCGGCGTCATGCTGTTCACGGTGCTGTGGTTCACCTTCGCCTACGCACCGATGGCGCACATGGTGTGGTTCTTCCCGGGCCCGGATGCGTTCACCGGCAACGATGCCGTTCCGGGCGTGCTGGCCCAGTCCGGCTTCCTGTTCGCCAAGGGCGCGCTCGACTTCGCCGGTGGCACGGTCGTGCACATCAACGCCGCGGTGGCCGGCCTGGTCGGCGCGTACGTGATCGGCAAGCGCGTGGGCTACGGACGTGAGGCGATCAAGCCGCACAACCTGACCCAGACCATGGTCGGCGCGTCGATCCTGTGGGTGGGCTGGTTCGGCTTCAACGCCGGTTCCGCACTGGAAGCCAACGCGGTCGCCGCCCAGGCCTTCGTCAACACCTTCCTCGCCACCGCCGCGGCGGTGCTGGGCTGGACGGCGCTGGAATGGGTCAGCAAGGGCAAGCCGTCGATGCTGGGTGCGGCCTCGGGCGCGGTCGCCGGCCTGGTCGCGATCACCCCGGCAGCGGGCTTCGTCGGCCTCTGCGGCGCGATGATCATCGGCGCGCTTGCCGGTGCGGTGTGCCTGTGGGGCGTGAACGGACTCAAGCGCCTGCTCGGCGCCGACGACGCCCTCGACGTGTTCGGCGTGCACGGCATCGGCGGCATCCTCGGCGCGCTGCTGACCGGCGTGTTCGCGTCGCCGGCGCTCGGCGGTTCGGGCATCTGGGACTACGTCACCGAGACCGCGCTGCCGGAGTACTCCATCGCCTCGCAGGTCTGGATCCAGCTGCAGGGCGTGCTGGTGACGATGGTGCTGTCGGGCGTGGTCGCCCTGCTGAGCTTCCTGATCGTGAAGTACACCGTCGGCCTGCGCGTGTCGGAAGAGTCCGAGCGCGAAGGCCTCGACATCACCTCGCACGGCGAATCGGCCTACGAGAACTGAGCAACAAGCCCCTCTCCCGAACGGGGGAGGGGCACCATCACCATCAGGAGCACAAAGCCCTCCCCTTCAAGGGGAGGGTTGGGAGGGGATGGGTGCCCGAGCTACCGCAACTTGTCGATGCCCAAGCCTTGCCCTCAACCCCTCCGCCGCCGCACCACCTCACTCACCACCGCGATCCCCACCGTCAGCCCCAGCATCGACAGAAACTGGAGCCGCGTCTCCGACCCCGACAGCAGCAACAGGAAGATTAACCCCAGGATCGCCAGCGCGATCACCGTCAGGTACGGGAACCCGCGCATCCGGAACGGCAACCGCGTCCCCGCCCGATCGGCACGGCGACGCAGGATCAACTGCGACACCAGCGAGATCGTCCACACCAGCAGGCAGGTCGAGCCGACCACGTTGAGCAGCACCGGCAGCACCTTGCCCGGATAGCGCAGCTCCATGGCGGTGGCGATGAAACCGAACACCACGCACGACAGCACCGCCGCCACCGGCACCTGGCTGCGGTTCACCCGCGCCAGCCAGCGCGGGGCTTCGCTGCGCTCGGCCAGCGAATGGATCATGCGCGAGGCGCCGTAGAGGTTGGCGTTGAGCGCCGACAGCAGCGCGATCACCGCGATCAGCGTGATGGCGGTCGCCGCGCCGGGGATCTTCGCCGCCTCCAGCACCGCCGCGAACGGCGACGACAGCGCCGGGCTCGTCCACGGCACCACTGCGATGATCACGCTCAGCGAGCCGATGTAGAACACCAGGATGCGCCACGCCACGGTGCGGATCGCACGGGCGATGCTGCGCTCGGGGTCCTGGGTCTCGGCCGCCGCCACCGCGACGATTTCGGTGCCGCCGAAGGCGAACACCACCACCAGCAGGGCCGCGCCGATCCCGGCCAGGCCCTTGGGCGCGAATCCGCCGTGGGCGGTGAAGTTCGACAGCCCCGGCGAGGCGACCTCAGGCAGCAGGCCCAGCAGCAGGGCGATGCCGATCAGGATGAAGGCGACGATCGCCACGACCTTGAGGATCGCGAACCAGAACTCGAACTCGCCGAAGTTCTTCACCCCCATCAGGTTGATGGCGGTGAAGAACAGCATGAAGGTCAGCGATGCCAGCGGCACCGACAACGATGGCCATACCGTGGCCAGCAGGCCCGCCGCACCGACCGACTCGGCCGCGATCACGATCACCAGCTGCGCCCACCACAACCAGCCCACCGTCGCGCCGGCGGTCGCGCCCATGGCATCGGCCGCGTACACCGAGAACGCGCCGCTGGCCGGCTTGGCCGCGCCCATTTCACCCAGCGCGTTCATGACGATGATCACCAGCGCGCCGGCGACCAGGTACGACACCAGCACCGCCGGTCCGGCGGCCTGCACGCCCACCCCCGAACCCAGGAACAGGCCGGCGCCGATCGCGCTGCCAAGGCCCATCATGATCAGCTGCCGTGGCTGCAGTGCGTGCTTGAGCTGGGTCGATGCTGCGGCTGGTGCGACAGGAGAGGCCATCTACGGATCCGGCAACGGGCGGGCCGCCACAATAACGTGTCCTGCCAGCGCAGCATTGGCCGGGCGCAACCTCTCACGGGGTTTTCACCGCGACGTCGTGAAGGTTCGTGGACCGATTCCACGCGAGCATGGACATGCGCCCCCGACCCGTCGCCCTCAACCTGGCCCTCTGCGCTGGCCTGATCTCGACGAGCATGGTCCTGCTCGCCGGCTGCGCAAGCCAGGCGCCCAAAGCGGCCAACGTCGCCGCCGAACCAGCGGCAGCCTCAACCGCCCCCGCCGCCGTCCCGGAAATCGCGCCGGGCATTCCCGCCGGCTACCTGCACAAGGAGCAGTACCTCGACAGCCTGGCGCTGGTCCCGGCGCCGCCGGCCAAGGGCTCGGCCGCGTTCGCCCACGACCAGGCCGTGCGCGAGGAAGCCATCACCCTGCGCGGCACGCCGCGCTGGCAGCAGGCGATCAGCGATGCCGACCTGCATTTCCCGCACGCGGCAGGCACGTTTGAATGCGCGCTGGGCATCCCGGTCTCGCAACAGGCGACGCCGCGCCTGTACCTGCTGCTCCAGCGCAGCATGGTCGACGCCGGCCTGTCGACCTACGGCGCCAAGAACCAGTACAACCGCACGCGGCCGTTCGCGCTCGCCAAGGAGGCCAGCTGCACGCCCGACGAAGAGGCCGCGTTGCGCAAGGACGGTTCCTATCCCTCCGGGCACACCACCATCGGCTGGGCGTGGGCGCTGATCCTCGCCGAGCTCGCACCCGACCGCGCCAATGCGATCCTCGCCCGCGGCCGTTCGTTCGGCGAGAGCCGCCTGGTCTGCAACGTCCACTGGCAGAGCGACATCCTCGAAGGCCGCTTCATGGGCGCCGGCACCGTCGCGCGCCTGCACGCAGACCCGACCTTCGAGGCCGACCTGGCCGCGGCGAAGGCGGAGATCGCGAGCGCGCGCAGCCAGGGCCTTGCCCCCGGTCGCGACTGCGCGGCCGAGGCAACCGCATTGCAACGCAAACTCGAGCGCGTGCTGTAACCCATGGCAATACGTCCCGACCAACCCCTGCAGGTGCTGGTGGTGGAAGACAGCCCCGAGTACGCCGTGATCGTGCGGCAGTGGCTCGAGGAAGGCGAACAGGCGCAGGTGACGCTGGCGGTGGATGCGATCCAGGGCAGGGCGGCGATCGGGACGCGCAACTGGGACCTCGTGATCACCGACGTCGAGATGCCCGGCGGCAGTGGCCTGGAGCTGATCCAGGCGGTCAAGGCGGTGCACAAGTGGACGTGCGTGCTGGTGATGACCGGCGTGGTCAGCGCCGAGTACGCGCGCACCGCATTGCAGAACGACGCCGACGGCCTGCTCTTCAAGCCGTTCGCACGGGAGGAATTCCTCGAGCAGGTGCGCACCCTGAGCCAGCGCACGCGTCGGCGTCGCCAGCAGGAACGCTGCTCGGTGCTGGCTGTTGGCGCGCATCCGGACGATGTCGAGATCGGCTGCGGCGGCACCTTGTCGATGCACGCGGCGCGCCAGGATGAAGTGACCATCCTCACCCTCAGCCACGGTGCGCAGGGTGGCGACGCCCGCATCCGTGCGCGCGAAGCGCATGCCGCCGCCGGGCTGTTGCACGCACACTTGATCCTCGGCGACCTGCAGGACACCCAGGTGCCCGAAGGCGGCGCCAGCATCGAGCTGATCCAGCAGGTGATTGCACAGGTCGATCCTACCCACGTGTACACGCACTCGCAGTACGACACCCACCAGGATCATCGCAACACCTATCGCGCGACGATGGTGGCCGCGCGCGGTGTCGGCAAGGTGTATTGCTACCAGCCGCCCTCGGCGACGGTGGAATTCCGCCCGGGGTTGTTCATCGACATCACCGACCACCTGCAGCACAAGCTCCAGGCCATCGATGCCTACAGCAGCCAGACCGCGCTGCGCGCCTACCTGGCGCCCGACCTGATCGTTGCCACGGCGCGCTACTGGGGGCGTTTCGCCGGCTATGTCATGGCCGAGCCACTGGAAGTCATACGACACAGTGCGCAGTGAAGCGCACGGAATTCACAGCGCCTCACGGCGCCGCCTGACCCTGCCGATTCACCCATTGGACGGCATCGCCAGCCAGCGAGTCGAGGCGATCGGCCAGCGCCAGCGAGCGCGCTTCCCGCTCGGCGACACGCGGCGCGCGCCACAGCGCGAACACGCGTTCGCACTGGTCCTGCAGGTCCTGGCTGGCAAGCAGCGCCAACGTCGGCGTCAAACGATGCAGGTGCCGGCGCACTTCCGTTGCGTCGTCGGCGAGGATGCACTCGCGCAACTGCCGAAGCAGCGCCGGTGCCGAACTGGCGAACGCATCGGCCACCAGGGGCACCAGCTGCTCGTCGCCCAGCAGCCTGGCGGCAGCGGCAAGGTCGAGGTCACCGTTACTGCCCATCGCTGCTACCGACATGGATCACCCCGCCCGGCGGCGGCAGCGCCACGGCGATGACCTCGCCATTGCGGACCGGGCTGCCGGTCTCGACCTCGCGGAAGCGCAGCATCGCTTCGCTCGTTTCGGAAAATCCCTCGTGCAGCCCCAGCACGAAACCGCGCAGGAACTGGCCGTGGCCGAACACCACCACGCGGCCGCTGCACTGCCACAGGCGCTGGTGGAACCGGCGCAAGCGCCCGACGAAATGCGCGAACGACTCCGCGCCCGCGCCGTCGACGTACAGCGGGTCGGCGCGCTGCCAGTACTCGGCCACCATCGGCTTGCGCTCGGCCGGACTGGTGCGCTCCGCCCGTGCCGGCGCCAGGTAAGAAAATTCCTCGATCGGCCACGTCTCCACCGCGACGGTCGGATGTGCCTGGATCAGCGGCAAAGCGGTGTCCAGCGTGCGCCGGAACGGCGACACCACGATCAGGTCCGGCGGCGACTGGCCGACGGCGAGGGCGACATCTCGCGCCTGCTGTTCGCCGAGCGCGGTCAGGCGGATGTCGGCATGGTTGTCCGTGACCTCGCCGGCGTTTGCCGTGGTTTGCGCGTGCCTCACCAGCAGCACGCTCAGCGGCGGCACAGCGCCTGCCATTCCGATGGATCCAGGTACTTCTCGGTCCAGTAGCGGACCATGAGTATCTCCCTGAACTCCATGGGCCCCGGCGGCAGCGGCTTGCCCTGCAGGTCGTCCATCAGCAGCCGCGGCACGTCGACGCCGGCGGCAACGGTCAGCGGCAGGCTGCCCGGGAAGCGCGGATTGATCTCCAGCAGCTTGTAGCGCCCGTCGCTGGCCTGCTTGAACTGGACGTTGGCCACGAACCGCACGCCAACGGCCAGGGCAATGGTGGTCGCGGACTCCATCAGCTCGGCCATGTGCACGGTGCGCGCGGTGATCGCGATGCCCGAGTCGGTGCGGATGCGCTCGCGCGGAACCGCCGCGACCAGTTCACCGTGCTGGCTCACGTAGACGTCGACCGAGAACTCCGGGCCGGGCAGCAGTTCCTGCACCAGGTAAGACCCGTCCTGGGGCAGCGCCGCCAGGTCTTCGCTGCTGCCGATCATGGCAATGCCGCGCGAACCCGATCCGGCGCGCGGTTTGGCGAAACAGGGGAACTTGGTGATCGTCGGCAGCGAGTCCGCCGTCAGCGCCACGCAATAGGGCACGGCCGGATTGCCCGACAGGTGCGACAGCAGCGCCCACTTGTCGCGGCAGCGGCGCAGTACCGGCGCCGGCGACAGCGGCACGCGCGTGCCAATGGCGGCGAACGCGGCGTCCGCCTCCGCCAGCGGCGCCAGCTCGGCGTCCACCGTGGAGATCAGCACTTCGATTGAATGCGCCCGGCACAGCTCGAGCAGCGCCGGAACCAGCGCGGGGTCCTCGCCGCCGGGAATCAAGAACCGCCTCGACGCCGGCACCAGGTAAAGGCCTGGCGAATCCGGGTCCATGTCGGCGAGGAACAGGTCGTGGTCGTCGGCCAGCGATTTCCAGACGCTGACCGCCGAGGGACCACCTGCACCGGTGATGAGCACTCGCATGATTTTCTATTCGGCAACAGCTGCGCGGAACGCTATCCGCTTGTTCGTGACGGTGATCTTCACGCGTTGCAGGTTCGCGGGGAGCACTCAGCGGTTGTGGTAAAGAGCAACGGTCATGAATGGGCGACTGCCCTCGGGTCGTGCGGAGGCCAACGCGCATGCAGGAAGTCTGGGTATGGGTGTGCGTGGTCGCTGTTTTCCTCGGCACCGCGCCACAGCTGGCGGCCTTGATCCAGTTCCTGCTGGTTGGCCTGCATGGCGTGCGCAACCATTACCCGCACTGCGCGCCGGCGACACGCCGCGTGGCCGTGCTGATCCCGGCGTGGAACGAAGGGCTGGTCATCGACAACACCATCGAGCACATGATGTCGCTCGACTATCCGCGCGATGCATTGCGCGTGTACGTGATCGACGACGCCAGCACCGACCAGACCCCGCAGCTGGCCCAGGCCGCCGCGCTGCGCTATCCGGGCAACGTATTCCATCTGCGCCGGGAGAAGGGCGGGCAGGGCAAGGCGCACACGCTGAACTACGGCCTGGCGCACGTGCTGGGCGACGACTGGATGGAAGCGGTGCTGATCACCGACGCCGACGTGCAGTACTCGCGCGATGCCCTGACCAGGATGGTGCGCCACCTCGCCGACCCCAAGGTCGGCGCGATCACTGCGTACATCAAGGAAGGCAGCGATCCGGGCGGATACGTCTCGCGTTCCATCGCCTTCGAGTACATCACCGCGCAGGCGGCGTCGCGCCGCGCGCAGAACGTGATGGGCGTGATGGCCTGCGTCGCCGGTGGCGCGCAGCTGCACTCGCGGGAAAATCTCATTGCCATCGGTGGCGCCATCGACACCTCGACCCTGGCCGAGGACACCTATACGACGTTCCTCACCGAGCTCAGCGGCCGGCGCGCCCTGTTCGACCCCAGCGCGGTGGTCTGGGCCGAAGAACCCGATGCACTCGTCAGCCTGTGGAAGCAGCGCCTGCGCTGGGCGCGCGGCAACCTGCAGCTGAGCTGGGCGTTCCGCCATGCCTGGTTCCGCCCGTTCTCGCATCGCGGCATCGGCGGCCTGGTGTTCGGGCTGATCTGGTTCGCGACCGTGCTGACACCGATCCTGATGCTGATGGCGATGGTCGGCGGCCTGAGCCTGTTGTTCCTGAACCCGGCATGGGCATGGCGTGCCTTCCACGTGCTGTGGCTGACCAATGTCTTCGTCTACCTGTTCCAGTTGTTGATGTGCTTCGTCATCGACCCGCAGACGTCGAAGCGGTCCTGGCTGGAAGGCGCGCTGTTCCCGGGGCTGCTGTCGGTGGGCCTGATGGCCTGGTCGGTGTTCCCGGAACGGCTGCAGCAACTGGTGCTGGCCTTCCCGTCGCCGGGCGAACAATGGGACTGGCACGCCGTGGTCATCCTGGCGCTGTACGCGTGGGTCGGCGCGTGCATGGCGGCTGCGTGGGCGCTGTATCGGCTCGAACGCGCTGGCGCACCGGCATGGCTGGTGCGTCCGTTGCTGGCGCTGGTGGGCGTCGGCCCGGTGTTGTGCGCCGTCTCGCTGTCCGCCTACGTGCAGGAGCTGCGCGGGGCCGAGCGCAAGTGGGACAAGACGGTGAAGACAGGCAAGGTGAGGCAACTGGAATGAGCGACCTCAAGAACACGGTGAAGTCGACGGTGCAGACCGCCGCACAAGCCGCCGCGCAGAACCCGATGCAATCCACCGCGACCGGGCTCCCGGCCGAATTTACGGCCATCGTGCAGGCCGACATGCGCCGGGAGCGACGTCTCCTGTATGCGGAGCTCGTCATCCTTGTGCTGCTGCTCGGACTGGTCGGGCTGCGTTTCTGGATGGCGCAATGAACGCTGTGGTCCTTCCACTGCTGGCGGCACTGGCGGCGGCACCGACGGCCGCCGCGGCGACGTGCGAGCTCGACCAGGCACAGCGGCTGATGGAGCAGCAGCCTCGGCCCACTGCGCAGATCGATGCATTGCTCGGCCAGTGTCGCGCCGCGGGCAGCAACGACTACCGGGTAGACCTTTTGGCCGGCGTGCTCGCACGCGATGCAGGGCGGCTGGACGACGCCGTCGATGCACTGGCCCGCTCACACGCGCAGGCGCCGGGCGAGTTGGCGCCGACACTCGAGCTGGCCGTGACGCATGAGTTCCAGCAGCGCCCCGAGCAGGCCCGCGCGCTGTACCTGCAGGTCCTGCAGTCCGATCCCGCATCGCGGCCGGCACGCCTCGGCCTGGCCCGGGTCGCCCGCCAGCAATACCGTCCTGATGAAGCTGAAGCCATCTACCGCGAACTGGTGTCGGCCAATCCCGACGACCGCGAAGCGCAGACCGGGCTGGCGATGGTGGCCCTGCAACAGCGTCGCTACGACGATGCCCGCGAGCGCCTGCAGACCCTGCAGGCGGCCCATCCCGGCGACCCGGACGTGCAGGCTGGCCTCGCCGAACTCGCGACGGGATGGCGCTATCGCCTCGATCTCGCCGCCGGACGCGAGGACCTGGCGCCGGGCGATTCCAATCGTGCCGTGGCGCAACTGGAGATCGCCGCCAATGCCAGGGACGCGTTCAACATCCGCTACGAGCACAACGATCGCGAGCTGCCTTCGCTCAATCCGCTCGATCCCAGCGTGCTGCCCTCCAACAGCGGCCGCATCGGCTGGTTGCGTCGTGTCCCGGGCCAGCACTTCTGGGAAGTCGCCTACGAGTACCGGCAATACGACACCGCCCAGGACACGCAGCGCATCGAGCTCAACCTCGGCCATCGCCTCGGCGGCAAGGTGCAGGGATTTGCCGGCGTCCGCCAGCAGTTCGGCGCCACTTCGCAGGACGACCGCCTGTGGCATGCAGGCCTGAGCATCCCGACATCGCAACACACCTACGCCACGCTGGTCGGCTACTACTCGCAACCCGACATCGGCGACGACAGCATGTCCTACGTCGCCGACCTCACCTACGAGCGCGACCGCCTGCAACTCACCGGCGGCATCGGCTACGGCGTCGACCCGGACAACTTCATCACCCATGTCCGCGGCGTGTGGCCATTGCCGAACCGGCAAGCCATCACCTTCGCCATCGAGCACCGCAGCCTCGGTGACGAAACCGAAGCACTGCTGGGTTGGCGCGTGGAATGGCAGTAGCGTGAACGTCCCGCCCGCCCCTCGCGAAGAATCCGCGTTCAGGACCCGCATGCGGCGCTGGTCCAGCCGTCTCGACCCTGCATTGCTGATGCTGCTGATCGGCCCCATGATGATCTTCTTCGCCTGGGGCGTGACTTACAGCCAGCTTGCCAAGGACCGCAGTCGCGCCCTGATCGAGGGTTACCGCGAGGCCAACGGCCTCAGCCGCTCCTTCGCCGAACAGACGTTGCACCGGATCGACGATATCGACCAGATGCTGCGGGTGGTTCGCGCGGCCTACCTGGCCCGCGGCAAGGACATCGACATCGATCGCCTGCTGCGCGACGCGGGCTTTCCGGAACAGCGGAGCATCGAAGTGGCGATCCTCGATGCCGCCAACCGTCTGGCCGTGGGCGAGGCGTCGGGCAGCCCCGAATGGCTTCCGGCGACCATTCCCGGCGGGACAGTGGTCGATCGAACGGTGGTCTCCACGCCGCTGCCGGCGAGGGCAGGGCGGCCGGATGCGCTCATCGTCAGCCGTCCGATCCTGCGGCCCGACGGCTCATTCGCCGGTGCCGTGGTCGCCAAGGTGCGACCGGAGCAGATCCTGAGCCGGTTGCGCAGGCTCAACGTCGGCCCGATGGCCCGTCAGTTCGGCGCGGTCGAACTGGGTCGCGACGATATCGCCGCGATACTCGGGCTGGACGGTCGCCCGCGCGCCGCATTGCACGGCGCCGTCCAGGTCCCGGCGGCCAGGCTGCCCAGCTACCAGGTCTTCAGGCGCCTGAACGACGGCACCGTCGAGAAAGTGCCGGTGCCATTGGTCGACGTCGTGCCGCGCCTGTGGTCAGGCGGCTACCTGGGCGACTACCGGCTGATCATCGTCGTCGGAATCTCGCGCAAGGACGCACTGGTCGACTACGAGCTGCATCGGCGGATCTACCTGATCGGATCGGTTGCCTTCACCGTCGGTGTCGGCCTGCTCACCATCCTGGCCGCCGTGCTGGCAAGGCGCCAGAAGCGCACGCTGCAACGGCTCGCCAGGAGCGAGCGCCAGGCGAACGAGCTCAAGTCGACCTTCCTGGCGAAGATTTCCCACGACCTGCGCACGCCGCTCAACGGCATCCTCGGATTCTCCGAACTGGTCAAGACCACCGCCAGCGAGCCGGAGCAGCGCCAGTACGGCGAGTACATCCACGACAGCTCCAGCCACCTGCTGGACCTGGTCAACATGATCCTCGACCTGGCCAAGCTGCGGAACGGCACGCTGCAGCTGCGGCTGGGCGATGTCGACCTTCGCCAGGTCGCACAGAGCGTGTCGCGCATCCATGCCATCGTCGCCAAGCAGAAGGGGCTGGGGTTTCGCCTCGACGTCGCGGCCGGTTTTCCCGAGCGGGTGACCTGCGACGGCGTCCGCATCCGCGAAGTCCTCCACAACCTGCTGCACAACGCCGTCAAGTTCACCCGCGCCGGCCATGTCGCGGTGGACCTGTTCCTGCGCGATGGCCAGGCCTGCGTGCGTGTCTCCGATACCGGCATCGGCATGACGGACGAGATCAAGAGTCGGCTCTTCCAGCCCTTCAGCGAAGGGCGTGACGAAGCCTCCAGGGCCCTGGCCGGCGCCGGGCTCGGCCTGGCGTTCTCCAGGGAACTGGTCGCCCTCCACGGCGGTGCGATCGAGATCGAATCGCAGGAAGGCGCGGGCACCAGCGTCACATTCTCGATTCCGGTGACAGGACCCGGCACTGCACGTGCGAGCGCACCGGTTCACGCAAGCAACGAGGGCTCAGGCCATGCCACACGTACTGATCGTCGATGACGACCTGGTCAATCGCAAGCTCGCCCGCGCGATTCTGGAACGCGTCGGCTGGGAAGCGGTGGAATGCGACAACGGCGCCTCCGCGCTGGAGTGCTTCCAGCGCGAGGCATTCGACGCCGTGCTGCTCGACATCGGCCTTCCCGGCATGGACGGTCGCGAGGTCTGCCTGGCGCTGCGGAAGTTGCAGCAAGGTCCGCTGCGGATCGTGGCGTACACCGCATCGGTGCTGCCGGAAGAGATGGAGTCGCTGGTGCACAACGGCTTCGACGACGTGCTGCAGAAGCCGGTGAGCATCGCCGCAGTGCAGGCGGCATTCGCGACGCCCTGAGGTTCCCAGCCGATAATGCCGGCCACCCCGACTTCACTGCCGCGCATGTCCATCGTCCTCACCGACTTCGCCCGCACCCGCCTGTTCCCGCGCGAGCCACGGCGCAACACCATCCAGGACTGCACGCCCGCGCAGTTCGAGCGGCACCTCAACGAAACGCCGCCAGTGATGGTGCTCGACGGCTACGCGCCGTTCTGCAAGCTGCACGTGCACCGCAACTGGACATCGACGCGCTGCCTGGCCGTGCCGATCACCGACGACAACCGCCACCTGCTGCGATCGGGCTACGAAGAACGCACGCGCGGCGAGCTGCCGGTGCTGGTGCGCTGGTTCGAGGGCATCGACCCGCCGGTCGCCGATTACCTGATCGTCATCCTCTACAGCCGCGAGCAACTGGCGAAGGAGGGCACGCACACCACGGCCGATTACGGCGTGGTGGGTTGCATGTACACCGCCGAGCCGGTCGAGACGCCCATGGCCCCCATCACCATGATGCGAAACGCGCTCGGCGTGGAAGAAGGCGGCTCCGGCGTGCCGCTCGACCGCGAGGCCTATATGCGCAGCGTCGAGTTCTGGCGCACGCATGCGAACTGGCGCGGCTGAAGGCGGGCAAACCCGTCCTCGCCCGCTTGCACTAACATGGTGCAATGTCCGCGACCGCCCCCAGCGATTTCGACCGGCCTGACCTCGACGGCCTGACCACGCCGCTGGCGTGGAGCGACGAGGACGGCGCGATCGTCGGCTGCAATGCCGCCTTCTCGCGCTGGCTCGGGGTCAGCGCCCGCCGGCTGGTGGCCTGGCCGCTGGCGGGGCTGGATGGGGGCGACGGTCACCTGGCCAACGCCATGCGCCGCCTCGACGCGGCCGCCGACGCACCCCTGCGCCTGCGCCGCAGCCGGCTGCGCTTCGCCGACGGTGACGAGTGCTTCGCCGATGTCTGGCTCAGCCGGCGCGAAGACGGCGGCTGGCTGCTCGAGGCGCATCCGGTCGACGAGTTTCCCGGCGACGACCCGGCCTTGCTGCTGCCGTCGGCGCTGTCGGCCTCGCTCAAGGGCCTGGCCCACGAACTGCGCAATCCGCTCGCCGGCCTGAAGGGCGCGGCGCAGTTGCTGGCGCGGCGCATCGATGCCGACACCGGAAACAGCAATGGCGACGCCGGCGAGCTGGTGGCCCTGGTCGGCAGCGAAGTCGAGCGCCTGACCGCCCTGGTGGACCAGCTGCTCACGCCGGCGCCGCCGCGTCCGCACGCGCCGCTCAACATCCACGCCGTGCTCGAGCGCGTGCTGCGCCTGGCCGAAAGCGACGCCGGCTGGGCCGTGCGCCTGGTCCGCGACTACGACCCCAGCCTGCCCGAATTCGGCGGCGACGCCGACCGCCTCGTGCAGGCGGTATGGAACCTGGTGCGCAACGCGATCGAAGCCGGTGCCGCCAACATCACCCTGCGCACGCGCGCCGAGCACGCGGTGCGTATCGGCGATGCCGTGCATCCGATCGCGATGCGGCTGGAGATCGTCGACGACGGCCGCGGCGTTCCCGAGGAACTGGCCGAGCAGTTGTTCCTGCCGCTGGTGTCCGGTCGCGCCGAAGGCAGCGGCCTGGGACTGGCGCTGGCGCAGCAGGTCGCGCGCGAGCACCGCGGCTCGCTGGCCTATCGCTCGCGCCCGGGCCACACCGTGTTCACCCTGCTGTTGCCGCTGCAGATCGAGGAAGAGGAAGGCACGTGAAGAGGATCTGGGTGGTCGACGACGACCGCGGCGTGCGCTTCGTGCTGGCCACTGCGCTGCGCGAGGGTGGCTACAAGGTCGACGGCTTCGAGAACACCGCCGATGCCCTGGCCGCGCTGGCCGAACGCGGTGCCCCCGACCTGTTGTTCACCGACGTGCGCATGCCCGGCGACGATGGACTGGTGCTGCTCGAACGCCTCAAGGCGCAGGCGCCGCAGCTGCCGGTCATCGTGATGAGCGCCTACACCGACGTCGCCAGCACCGCCGGTGCGTTCCGCGGCGGCGCGCATGAATTCCTGTCCAAGCCCTTCGACTTGGATGAAGCCGTGGCGCTGGCCGCGCGCACGCTTGCCGCGGTGGGCGAGAGTGCCGCGCCAACGCAGGCCGAGTTGCCCAAGGACGACGCGCTGATCGGCGACACGCCGGCGATGCGCACGCTGTTCCGCGCGATCGGCCGCCTCGCGCAGGCGCCGCTGTCGGTGCTGATCACCGGCGAGACCGGCACCGGCAAGGAGCTGGTGGCGCGCGCGCTGCACCGCGAGTCGCCACGCGCCGAGCACCCCTTCGTCGCCCTCAACACCGCCGCGATTCCGTCGGAACTGCTGGAAAGCGAACTGTTCGGCCACGAAGCCGGCGCCTTCACCGGTGCCCAGCGCCGCCACACCGGCCGCTTCGAACAGGCGCATCGCGGCACGCTGTTCCTCGACGAGATCGGCGACATGCCGCTGCCGCTGCAGACGCGGCTCCTGCGCGTGCTGGCCGAGGGCGAGTTCTTCCGCGTCGGCGGTCGCGAGCTGATCCGCGTCGACGTGCGCGTGATCGCCGCCACCCACCAGGATCTGGAAGCGCTGGTCGCCGATGGCCGCTTCCGCGCCGACCTGCTGCATCGCCTCGACGTCGTGCGGCTGCACCTGCCGCCACTGCGCGAGCGCCGCGACGACATTCCGCGCCTGGCCGAACGCTTCCTGGCCTCGGCCGCGGCGCGATTCGATGCGCCGGCCAAGCGCCTGGCCAAGCCGGCGCTGGAGCGCATGCTCGGCTACGACTGGCCCGGCAACGTGCGCCAGCTGGAGAACCTGTGCTGGCGCCTGGCCGCGCTCGCGCCGGGCGAGACCATCGCGCGTGCCGACCTCGACGAAGCGCTTGCCGCCACGCCGGGCAAGGACAGTGGCAACCCGGCGGACGATGATTGGGACACGCAGCTCGCGGCATGGGCGCGCGCGCAGCTGGCGCTCGGCAGCGACGACATCCACGCACAGGCACGCGAGCGTTTCGAGCGCGCCCTGTTCGAGGCTGCGCT
Source organism: Lysobacter sp. GCM10012299 (assembly GCF_042649405.1). NCBI lineage: Bacteria > Pseudomonadati > Pseudomonadota > Gammaproteobacteria > Lysobacterales > Lysobacteraceae > Lysobacter > Lysobacter sp. GCM10012299. Next base: position 105,479 of record NZ_JBHRZC010000002.1, read on the forward strand.
GGAGCACACCGGCGGCCGCCGCACCGAAGCGGCCGCGCGCCTGGGCCTGGGCCGCAACACGCTGACGCGAAAGCTTGGCCCCGGACGGCGCCGAACCTGAGCCGATGCTGCAACGAGGCGGCCGGGAATCGCCGCCGTTAATGCGGGAAGCTTCATTTTCACCGCCGGACTTTCACCGCCGGACCACCGGCACGCGCCTAGTCTGCGTGCGATCCGGCTTTGAATACGGCTTTAAAAACATGGAGAAGTCGATGAACACCACGCTGAACACCCTGCTCGCCGCCACCGTGGTGGTGGCCGTGACCGCCTGCAGTTCCGCGCCGAAGACCAAGGCACCTGCCACGCCGACCGCGGTGTCGACCGCGAAAGCGGCGACGGTCAACCTCGCCTCGGCCTCGGCCAGCCTGGTCAGCGGCAAGCTCAGCGTGGTGCCCATGCGCGATGGCGTGCACATCACCGGCGAGATCGGCGGCTTCGCGCCCAACAGCACGCACGCCATCCACATCCACGAGAAGGGCGACTGCAGCGCCGCCGACGCCAGCAGCGCCGGCGGTCACTTCAATCCGTCAGCATCGCCGCACGGCAAGGTCGACAGCGGCGCGCACCATGGCGGTGACATGAACAACATCGTCGCCGACGGCGAAGGCGTGGCCAAGGTCGACGTGCATGCCGCCGGCGTCACCCTCGGCGGCGGCGCCGCGAACGACGTTGCCGGCAAGGCGGTGATCGTCCACGCCAGTGCCGACGACTACAAGACCCAGCCCACCGGCAACGCCGGCGGCCGCATGGCCTGCGGCGTCATCACCGTCACGCAATAACGCCCACGTGTCCGACCATCCCGTGCTGGCGCCGCTGCGCATCCGGGCGGCCACCGCCCACGACCGCGACCTGCTCGCGCAGTGGGCGCTGGCGATGGCGTATGAAACCGAACACAAGCAACTCGACGCGGCCACGGTGACGGCCGGCGTCGAAGCGGCCATCGCCGATCCCGCCAGGGCGCGCTACTTCGTCGCCGTGCGCGAAGCCACCGTCGCCGGTCGCGAGACCATCGCCAGCGCCGCCGGCACGCTGATGCTCACGCGCGAGTGGAGCGACTGGCGCAACGGCGACTGGTGGTGGATCCAGAGCGTCTACGTGGCTCCGGCGCATCGCCGCCAGGGCGTGTTCGCGGCCCTGTACCGGCACGTCGAGACGCTTGCTCGCAACACGCCCGGCGTGGTCGGCCTGCGCCTGTATGTGGAACGCGACAACGCCAACGCGCAGCGCACGTACCAGTCCCTGGGCATGGTCGACGCGGGTTACGCGATCTTCGAAACGGAGTTCTAGTCGCTCAATCCAGCGCTTCGCGCGCCTGCTCGCCCGTGCAATGCACGAAGTTGACCGGCACGCCGTGTGCGCCCAGCACCGCGGCGATCTGGCGCTGGCGCGACTGGAAGTGCGCATGCAGCCGCTCGAGCTTGGCGCGGCACTCGGGCGTCTCGCAGGGTGCTTCGGTGGCATAGCGCGCCTTCCAGGCACGCGGTTCGAACAGCGCGATGCGGGCCTCGCCGTTGGCGTAGTGCACCAGCGGTTCCGGCGGCGCATCCAGCCAGTGCTCGCCTTCCGGTTGCAGCAACGCGGTTTCCAGCAGCGGCCATAGCGGACCCAGGCCGGCGTGGTCGTACTGCATCGCCATCATCGCGGCCAGATCGTGCACGGTGAGGTAACGCGCGTGCTCGACCTGCAGGCCGAAGGCTTCCTGCGCTGCCAGCGCGGTGGCCGCGCCGGCCATGCCGCGCTCCAGCAACTCGCGCTCGAAGGCGTCGCCGACCCGGGTGGCGATGCCGGCATCGCCGCCGAGCACGAACGGCACCAGCCGCAGCGGTCCGCCGGCGAAGTCCGGTGACGGCGTCAACGCACCCGGCAGCTGCGCCTCGTGCGCGCCGAAGGCGATGATCCGGCCGCCGGGCTGGGCGGCCGAACGCGGCGCCCGCGCGGCCAGCTGGTCCAGTTCCTGGTGCAGGGGCCAGCCCGGCCGCAGCAACTCGACCGGGTCGTAATGGGCGCCGACGGTCACCAGCTCCAGCGCCGCCGCCTCGGGTGCGAAGCCCGCCAGGTCGTGCGCGACCAGCTCGGCCAGTGCGCCAACCTCGGTCTGCGCCAGGGTCTGGCGCGAGACCGGGGCGTCTCCCCGCAGCTCCAGCGCCAATGCGCCGAGCACGTGCAGGGTGGTGGTGGGGGCAGCGGCGGCGGGGTCGGCAAGACTCATGGATACGGTGGCGTTTGGTCGCACGCGAAGGCGGCGCTACACTGCGGACATTATGCCCGCGGCGCCGTTAAGGCCCGGGTGTCCCCCTTCAGCGTGAGGTGTAACGATGCGTCCTGCCCGTCCCGTTGCCGTGCTCGGTGGCGTCCGAATCCCGTTCTGCCGCCAGAACACGGCCTATGCGGACGTTGGCAACCTGGGCATGTCGGTCCGAACCCTCGGCGCCCTGGTCGAGAAGTACGGCCTGCACGGGCAGCAGCTGGGCGAAGTGGCGATGGGGGCGGTGATCAAGCACTCCAGCGACTGGAACCTCGGCCGCGAGGCCGCGCTGTCCTCGGGCCTGTCTCCGCTGACGCCTGGCATCACCCTGCAGCGCGCCTGCGGCACCTCGCTCGATTCGATCGTGCACATCGGCAACAAGATCGCCGCCGGGCAGATCGAGGTCGGCATCGGCGGCGGTTCCGACACCACGTCCGACGTGCCGATCGTCTACGGCCAGAAGCTGCGCCGTCGCCTGCTCGAAGCCGCGCGCGCCAAGACGCCACGCGACAAGCTGGCCGCGTTCAAGGGTTTCCACTTCCGCGAGCTCAAGCCGGAGTTCCCGGGCGTGGCCGAGCCGCGCACCGGCAAGTCGATGGGCGACCACTGCGAGGACATGGCCAAGCAATGGAACATCTCGCGCGATTCGCAGGACGAGTGGGCGCTGTCGTCGCACCAGAAGCTCGCCGCCGCCTACGAGCGCGGCTTCTTCGACGATCTGGTGGTGAGTTTCCGCGGCGTCTCGCGCGACAACATCCTGCGTCCCGACAGCACCCTGGAAAAGCTGGCCTCGCTCAAGCCGGCCTTCGACAAGACCTCCGGCCGCGGCACGCTGACCGCCGCCAACTCCACGCCGCTGACCGATGGCGCCTCCGCGTGCCTGCTGGCCTCCGAGGACTGGGCGCGCTCGCACGGCCACGAAGTGCTGTGCTACCTGCGTGATGCGCACGTCGCCGCAGTCGACTTCGTCCACGGCGAGGGCCTGCTGATGGCGCCGACCGTGGCCGTGCCGGAGATGCTCAAGCGCAATGACCTGACCCTGCAGGACTTCGACTTCTACGAGATCCACGAAGCCTTCGCCGCGCAGGTGCTGTGCACGCTGCGCGCGTGGGAGAGCGAGGAGTACTGCCGCAGCCGCCTCGGCCTGGACGCGCCGATGGGCCGCATCGACGTGGCGAAGATCAACCCGAACGGTTCCTCGCTCGCCGCGGGCCATCCGTTTGCCGCGACCGGTGCGCGCATCGTTGCCACCGCCGCGAAGGAACTGAAGCAGCGCGGCGGCGGCCGATGCCTGGTGTCGATCTGCACCGCCGGCGGCATGGGCGTGGTGGCGATCCTCGAGCGCTGAGCACGGTTCCGACCGCGTAAGCCGCGCAAGTCGCGGCGTCGATGCTTCAGCCGCGCAGTCGCGGCACGCCGTGCTCGTTGCGCTCCTCGACCACGGCCTGGTCGAAGATCTTCTGGCGCAGGTCGCGCCCGGGCAGTTCCTGCGTCGCCGCGCCGCGCGCGGCATTCAAGGCATTGGCATAGCACAGGCGCGCGAGCTTCTCGTCGCCGGCCTGGCTGAAGCCATGGCCGAGCTCTTCCCAGGCTTCGCTGTTGGCACCCTGTGCCAGCGCGCGATGCAGGTACGTCTCCGCCTGTGGCCACTGCCCCTGTGCGCGCGCAAGGCGGGCCAGCGTCAACAGCAGCGCCGGGCTGGCCGGATGCGCCTGCAGCCAACGATCGGCATTGGCGCGGCGGGCATCGAGGCGACCGATCGACAGTCGCCCGTACAAGCCTGCCAGTGATTCGTCCCAGCGCGCGTCGAGCGCCTGTTCGATGCTCTTGGCCGCGGCCTCGTCCCAGCGCAGCGCCGCGGCGCGTTCGGCGTAGGCGGCAACGGCCGCCGGATCGCTGCGCAGCGGCTTGGGCAACGCTTCCCAGCGGTCGGCCAGGACGTTGGCATCGCCGGCTTCGCGCAGCGAAGCCGCGCCCCACTGTGCTTCGAGCAATGACAAACGATCGGCCGGCCATACCTGCTGCTGGCGCAACGCACCCAGCAACCCGTAGGCCTCGCCGCTGCGGCCAAGCGCGACCAGCGCCTGCGCGCGCAAGGCCAGTCCCCGCGGCGGAAGCGGAGCGGCACCCGCGGCATCCAGTGCCGCCAGCGCATCGGCGGGACGGCCCCGCTCCAGTGCGAGTTCGGCGCCGGCGATGGCGCGTGCAGTGGCGTGCCCGGCGTCGAGCGCGGCCAGGTGGCGCTGCGCCGACGCATCGTCGCCACGCGCCGCTGCGGCACGCGCGGCACCGGCAAGCGCCAACGCTTGCACGTCCGCCTGCGCGGAGGCCTGGTCGAGCAGCTTCTCGGCTCGGGCCCACTGGCCCTGGTCGAGCGCGGACAATCCGTCGATCAGTTGCGCCCGTGCCTGGCGCTTGCGGTGCCGGCGCATCGCCGCAAACGGCAGGCTCAGCAATTTCCACAGTAGCCACAGGCCGGCCGCGAGCAGCAACAGCAAGGCCGCGCCCTTGGGCACGTTGGTGGTGTAGTCGTTGCCGCCGTAACGCACCAGCACGTAGCCCGGATCCTGCAGCAATACCTGCGCCACCAGCGCGCCTGCCAGTGCCAGCACGATCCAGAACAGCAGGTTGCGGAAGATGTTCATGGACGCGTGGCTCCTTGGCGGTCGTCAGTCCGCCGCGCGCATCTGGCGCAGCTGCTGCAGTGTGCTGCCGAGGGTCGGAAGCGACAGTGAAAGCGGTCGCTGGGCCAGTGCACGCATGCGCGAACGCTGCTGCTGCAGCGATGGCGATTCCGGCCACAGGCGCGTCAGCCAGCCGTCGGCGCGCTGCAACGCGGCGCGGAAGCCGGGCTGGTCGCGACGCTCGGCCGCGGCACGTGCGAGCGAGATTTCCAGTTGCAGGCCGGCCATCGCGGCGACGCGGTCGGAGGCCTGCACCGCGACCATGCGGTCGCTGGGGTGCACGTCGATCAGGGTCGAGAATGCGCGACGCCACCACGGCGCTTCGGGTTGCGCCTGCGTGGAAGTTTCAATCGGGGCGATCATCGCCGTCTGCGCCAGCGCATCGAGCTCGGCCATCGCCTGCACGCGCGGTTCGATGCCGAGCGCGTCCAGGCCGGCGCGTTCCTGTTGCAGCGTCTGGCGCAGGCTCAGGTAGGCCGGATCGTCGACACCGTCGAGCACGTGGCCGGCCAGCGCGTATGCGCGTCGCGCGCCATCGAGGTCGCCTGCGATCAGCAGGCGCTGCTGGCCGAGGCTGAGCAGCAGTTCGGTCTCGTCCAGCCGCAGTGCCTGCTCGCCATGGCGATCGGGGTCGGCCAGCTTGGACACCGTGTCCTCGAGCAGCGCCGCACGCTGGCCAATGCCAAGCAGTTCGTCGCGCAGCACGCGGTTGGTCGCATCGGCCTGTTGCAGTCGCTGCACCTGCGCGCGCTGGTCGCGGCGGATCGAATCGATGCGGCCATCGAGTGCATCCAGCCGTTGCCCGGCATCGCTGGCCTGCTCACGGTCGCGCTCGAGCTTCGCCTGCCACTGCATCCAGCCATAGCCACCCGCGCCGGCGACGATCAGCAGCAGCACCAGCCACAGCCAGCCGCGCGAGCGGCGCGACGACGGTGTGGCGGATACGGGCGCAGGGTTGGCTTCAGGCGTGGCGGACACGGCAGGGTCAGGTCGTAAGGGACGGCGCCATGCTACCGGATGCGATACGCGTCACGGACGGTTGTCCGGGCGCGCCATTTTCGCAGCTGCCGGCGCGTGGGCCGACGCTGCCGCCATGAGGTCCTGCGGACGCGCGCTGCGGGCCACCGCGACTGTGGTGAAGCCCACCTGCCGTGCCATATCCGCCAGCCGCTCACTGGCGGCAACAACAGACGATTGCAGCAGCCGTGCACGGGCCGGCGCAGGCAATGCAGCGAGAACCGTCTCAAGTGCTTCGCCACTCGACAGCGCGATCACGCTGGGCGCGACCAGTGCGAGCAGTTGATTCACGGCACGCGTTGTCGGCGTGATCGCGACACGATCGTAGACATCGGCGCGCACGACCCGTGCCCCGCGGGCCTGCAGCGCCGGTACCAGCACGCCACGACCGCCCGGGGCGCTGATGAAACCCAGCTCTGTCCCGGCGAGGTCCTGCAATCCCGGCAATGCCAGCAGGCCTTCGCTGTCCATCCGCGATGGCGCCGCGACTTCCGCCACGCCGGCGCGGCGCAATGCCGCTGCGGTGCCTGCACCGACCGCGAACCATTGCTGCCCCGGCCGGGCATGCAGCGCCAGCAGCGAACGCGCCGCGCGCACCGCGGTCGGGCTGGTGACCACCACGCGCGCGGTCTGCGTGGCATCGCGCAATGCCTCGCGCGTCGCGTCGTCGTCGCGCAACTGCAGTTGCCACGGCGAAAGTGTGATGAGCCCGGCCCCCACGCGCGCGGCGGCACGGCGCAACGCCGCATGCTCGCCACGCGGACGCAGCGAGATCACGTACCATCCGGGCGGCGCAGGGGCTGGCATGCCATCAGCATAGCCGCCCCGCCCGCATCCCCCACCGCTCCCACGCACGCCGGATGAACCCGAACACGCTCGCCCCCAACCACGTCGCTCCAGAACAGGACTACGAACACGCCGCCGCCCTGGAGCGCCTGCTGCACCACTACCAGTCGATGCCGCCGGTGGCGGCGATGGACGTGAGCGTTGCGTCCTACGACGGCCAGCGCCTGTGCCTGCACGCCCCGCTGTCGCGCCACGTCAACGACAAGGGCTGCGCCTTCGGTGGCAGCCTGGCCTCGATGATGACGCTCGCGTCCTGGGGCGTGGTGTCGCTGCACGTCGAGGCCGCCGGCCTGGAGGCCGAGGTGTTCGTCGCCGACAGCCAGATCCGCTACCTGGCCCCGCTGTTTGCCGACCTGGATGTGCAGGCCGAACTGGCCGCCGATTCGAACTGGCCCAGCTTCATCGCCACCCTGCGCGAGCGCGGCCGCGCCCGCACCAGCCTGGTGGCGCGGGCGATGTTGCCCGACGGCGGCGTCGCCACCGAGTTCACCGCCCGCTATGTCGCGATCCTGAAGCAACCCCCGCGGGCGTGACGGCAACCGCGGCCGATCGCCACGGTTTGCCCTTAGGATGGCGTCGGATACCGGGGGAACCGTCTCAATGCGTCGTCTGACCCAACTGATGAGCCTGGCCTTGCTGTTGGGCCTGCTGGCGGTCGCTGGCAGCGCCGCGGCCAGCCGCAAGACCGACACGCTCGACCGCAACCAGTACGCCTGGGCCGGTGCGATCCGCTGGGGCGATTTCGACGCCGCACTGACCCTGGTCGACCCGGCCTACCTGGCCGAGCACCCGGTCAGCGACCTCGAACTGGCCCGCTACGAGCAGGTCCAGATCACCGCCTACCGCGACAAGGGCAGCAGCGTCGACTGGAAGGCGGGCGTGGCCATCCGCGAGATCGAGATAGGGGTAGTCAACCGCCACACCCAGGCCGAGCGCACCGTCCGCTTCCGCGAACAATGGCGCTGGGACGAAGAAGCCAAGACCTGGTGGACCACCGGCGGCCTGCCGGACCTCTGGGAAGGCCAGTAGGCGCGAGCGCAGCGCCACGCAGCACCGCCCGGGCGGCGAATTTTGCGCCGCCGCCGGCACTGGGAGACAATCCCGCCCCCGTTTCAGCTGCCGTGATGCCGTGACCTTCCAAGAACTGCTGGCCTTCGCCGAGCGCCACCCCTATCTGTCGCTGGCGCTGGTCGGCCTGACGATCGCGATCATCTACACCGAGATCGCCCGCCTGTTCCGCGGCTACAAGGCCCTGCGCCCGGCCGAGCTGACCGGCCTGATCAACCGCGAGAACGCGCTGGTCATCGACCTGTCGGCAAGCAACGACTTCGAGAAGGGCCACATCGCCGGCAGCAAGTCGGTGCAGCCCAGCCAGTTCGATCCGGAAAACAAGCTGCTGGCCAACGCCAAGGACCTTCCGGTCGTGGTGGTGTGCCGCACCGGACAGGGCTCGGCCGATGCCGCCAAGCGCCTGAAAAAGGCCGGTTTCACCCAGGTTTTCTGGCTCGACGGTGGCATCGCCGCGTGGCAGCAGGCCGACCTGCCGCTGGTGAAGGGCCGCGCCTGAGCCACTTTCGGGCGCTGTGAAACAAGTTTCACGGGGCGGGCTTGATAGCCGTCCCGGCGCCCCAAACACACCTCTTGGGGATTGAATGGGGAAGGCGATGTCGGCTTGCCGCAGACACTTCACCTCGCGCAATCTGAACAGCCGGCCGCACCGAGGGTGCGTGCCATAATCGACCACTTTCCGCATCAATTGCTTGGAGTTACGAGATGTCCGAAGAAAACGTCAACGGCGGCGCAGCGACTGCCGAAGCCAACACCGGCCCGGCATTCACCGTCGAGAAGATCTACGCCAAGGACGTCTCCTTCGAGGTCCCCGGTGCACCGGCCGTGTTCAACGAGCAGGCCCAGCCGCAGCTGCAGATGAACCTCAACCAGAGCGTGCAGCGCCTCAACGAGAACGCGTTTGAAGTCGTCCTCGGCATCACCCTGACCTGCAACGCCGGCGACAAGACCATGTACGTGGCCGAAGTGAAGCAGGCCGGCGTGTTCGGCCTGGCCGGTTTCGACGCCCAGACCCTCGACGGCATGCTCGGCACCCATTGCCCGAACGTGCTGTACCCGTACGCGCGCCAGCTGATCAGCGAGCTCATCCAGACCGGTGGTTTCCCGCCGTTCTACCTGCAGCCGATCAACTTCGAAGCGCTGTACGCCGAAGGCCTGCGCCAGCGCGCCGCCCAGCAGGGTGGCGAGGCCGGCCTGGCCGACGCCGAGACCGCCGGCAACGCCTGATCGCGACCGCGGCATGGAGGCGAACGCACTGCCCACCGTCGCGGTTCTGGGAGCGGGCTCCTGGGGCACCGCCCTTGCGGCCCTGATCGCACGGCACGGTCATCCGACCGTGCTGTGGGGTCGTGACGCCGACGGCGTCGCGGCCATCGATGGCGCCCACGAGAACCCGCGCTACCTGCCGGGCATCACCCTGCCCGAATCGCTGCGCGCGACCACCGACCTCGCCGAGTCCCTGAAGGGTGCCGACCTGGTGCTGGTGGTGGTGCCGTCGCACGCCTTCGCCGAAACGCTGCGCAAGCTCGCACCGCACCGCCCGGCGCACGCCGGCGTGGCCTGGGCGACCAAGGGCTTCGAACCCGGCAGCGGCCGCTTCCTGCACGAAGTCGCCGAGGAAGTGCTCGGCGCCGACGTGCCGCTGGCGGTGGTGACCGGCCCGTCGTTCGCCAAGGAAGTCGCACAGGGCTTGCCGACCGCACTGACCGTGCACGGCAGCCATCCTGCCTTCTCGCAGGAAGTCGCCGACGCGCTGCATGGCCCGGCCTTCCGCGCCTACACCGGCAACGACATGCTCGGTGCCGAGCTCGGCGGCGCAATGAAGAACGTGCTCGCCGTGGCGACCGGTGTCGCCGACGGCATGCAGCTCGGCCTCAACGCACGTGCCGGACTGATCACGCGCGGCCTCAACGAAATGCTGCGCCTGAACCACGCCATCGGCGGCAAGGCCGAAACCCTGATGGGCCTGGCGGGCCTGGGCGACCTGGTGCTCACCTGCACCGGCGACCTGTCGCGCAACCGCCGTCTGGGTCTTGCTCTCGGTCGTGGCCAGTCGATCGCCGATGCCGTGCGCGAAATCGGCCAGGTGGTCGAGTCGGTGCAGACCGCCGACGAAGTCATGCGCCAGGCCGAGCGCCATGGCGTGGAACTGCCGATCTCCAGCGCCGTGCAGGCGGTGTTGCACGGCGAGATCACGCCCGCCGAAGGCCTGCGCCTGCTGCTCTCGCGCGAACAGAAGCCCGAGTACCCGCGCGACCTGTTCGGCTGATCGCACGCGATTGCACTAAACAAGCATGAAACAAAAAAACCCGGCCTGAGCCGGGTTTCTTGTTTGTGCGATTGTCGCGACGGGCTCAGAAGCTCGCGCGCATGCCCACGGTGACCTGCGAGAACTCCGAGCCCAGCTCGGCTTCGCCGACGATGCCCCACATCGGCGTCAGGTGGTACTGCAGGCCCAGCGTGGCGCTGAAGGCGCTGTCGTAGACGTCGCCGTTGGTGAAGTTGCCCTTGGCCCAGATGTCGACGTTGTCGGCGATGAGATGACGCACGCCGACCGCAACGCGGAAGTCGTCGCCGTCCATGCTGCCTTCGCCGTCGTCCTCGACGTCGATCTCGGTGCTGAGGTAGCTCACTTCGGCGAGCAGGTCGGTGCGCTGCGACAGGCCGTGGTGGTAACCCAGGCCGACGATGCCCTGGCTCATGTCGATGCCGGCGTCGCCGAGGTGGCCGACCAGCGGTGCCGACACGCCGACATCGTCGTCGCCCTTGCGGTAGCTGCCGAACAGATGGAACGTGTCGCCCAGTTCGGCCGAGCCACCGACGAAGAAACCACCGGCACCGACGTCGTCGATGTGGAAACCCTCGACCTGCGGCAGCTCCTGGTTGAGCTGGGCATAGCCGCCTTCGACATAGGTGTAGCTGTGGCCGTCGGCGCTGGCGGCGAACGGAGCCGCGGCGAGCGCGAGCGCCAGGATGAGTTGCTTCTTCATGGTGTTCCCTTTTTTGAAAGCTGGCCCGCTGCATGCGGGGTTGCCGCATTATGGCCAATCTTCACGAATTCGTAACAAGTCGCAGCGCACAAAAAAGAAGCCCGGCTGTGACGGCCGGGCTTCCAGATCGCGATGTGGGGGAGAGAGAGCTATCGCGACGAAACTTGCTCGGTGACGCTTAGAAGCTCATGCGCGGACCGACGAAGTACGAGGTGTAGCCGTCGACGAACTTCACTTCACCGTTGACGCCCCAGGTCTGGTTGAACTTCACCTGCGCGCCGACACGGCCGTAGAACTCGCCATCGACGCGTTCGTAGTCTTCGTAACCGGCCAGTGCGTAGCCTTCGATGTTCGGCGTCAGCGCGGCGCGCACGCCGGCTTCGACGTTCCAGCCGTCGGCATCGTTTGCGCCGAAGTTCAGGCCACCGACCGAGTAACCATCGGTTTCAGCCTTCTGGTAGCCGACGCGGGTCAGCAGGTCGACCTGCGAGTTGAGTTCGTGGTTGTAGCCGACGCCGACATTCCACTGGTCGACGTCGATGCCATCGACGCGGCCGAGCGCGGTGTTGAAGTCGTCGGTCTTCTGGCCGCTGTAGCCGCCATAGATGTGGAAGTTCGGCGCGATGGCGGCGGAACCGTTGATGGCCCAGCCATCGGCATCCAGGCCGTTGTTGTCAGCCGACGTGGCGGCGTAGCCGGCCTCGACGTAGTTGTACGACACGCCTTCGGCAGCCGAAGCGGCGAGCGGAGCGGCGGCGAGCAGGGTCAGGGCGGCAAGCAGGGAACGCTTCATAAGGTCTCAGCCTCGTTATGGTTTTGGGTCCGGCACCGCACTCAAAACAGCAGAGTCATTCGGGGGAAACGATTTCGGAACCGGTGGCGACAGTATCCTGACGTAACCGAAATTTAACCTGAATACTAAACTTGACCGTGCAGGAACTAACTGCGCAGCGGGGTTGTCGGGTCTCGCGCACCGCGCACCGCCGGTGGAGCTTCAGCTCGAAACGCGCAGCAGGCTGTCGAGCCTGTCGAGTCGGGACAGCAATTCATCGCGCTGGCGTGCCGGCGCCATGGCCATGTGCTCATCACTGTTTGCAGGAGGAATGTCGCGCAGCAACGCCAGTGCGCCCCTCATCCTGTGCAGCAACTTGTGCTGCATCGTGATATCCCCGGATGCCAGTGCGACATCGAACGCGCGCATGTCGTCACGACAGGTCGTGAGAAGTTCGTGCAGCAGGCGCCGTGCATCGACGGCGCTACCGAGCGATTCAGTCAGGAACGTCATCGGATCGGCCAGCGTCGGTGCAGCGGCTGGCGCCGGATCCGACCCGTCGAGCAGATGACGGGTCAGCATCGTATCGAGCTCCTGCAGCGTCATCGGCTTGGCCAGGAAGCCGTCCATGCCGGCGTCGGTGCACCGTTGCACGTCCGCGGGCAGCGCGCTGGCTGACAGCGCAATGACCGGCAGCCGTTGCGCCTTGCCGGCTTCGTCGGCGCGGATTCGCCGGACCAGCGTGTAGCCGTCCATCCTTGGCATGTCGCAATCGGTAATCAGCAGATCGAAGCCGCCGCCCGCGAGCGCCGCCAGCGCCTGCTCGCCGTCGCCGGTCAATACGCACTCGAAGCCCAGGTGGTTCAACTGCCGGGAGATCACGGCCCGGTTGACCGGATGGTCCTCGGCCACGAGGATCCGCGCGGCCTGCGGCACATGAGCTTGCGCACAGCGCTCGGGTTCGGCTTCAGCCTCCTGCTCGAACATCGTGCGGCAGGCATCGCGCAGCGATCGCCAGAGCAACGGGTTGCCGTGCACGACCGGGTCTGCCGCGGGGTCACGCCCTGACGGGTGCCGATGATGGGCGTCGTTGTCCAGCAACAGGCAGCGTCCGCGCGGCGGACGCTGTCCCGCTTCCATCAGCTGGCGGTCGACGAGCAACAGCTCGGCATGATCGCGGTCCAGCGTCGGCAGGTCGGCAGGCTCGATCTCGATGACGCTGAAGCCCATCGACGACAGTGCATTGGCCAACTCCAGGGCGAACATCGCATCCTGCGTGCACAACACGGCCGGCTTCCCAGCGAACTCAGGCACGGGCTGCAGTTTTGCCACCACCGGCAGGCCCAGGTCGAACGTGGCGCGAGTTCCCACGCCCGGAGTGCTTTCCAGTTGCACGGCCCCGCCCATCAGGCCAGCCAGGCGCTGGCAGATGATCAGGCCCAGGCCGGAGCCACCAAAGCGACGGGTCGTCGAAGATTCGGCCTGGGTGAACGGCCTGAACAAACGCAGGAACTGCTCGCCGGAAATACCGATGCCGGTATCGATCACGGTGATGGAGAGCTTCTGCAGGTCCACGCCGTCCACCGATTGTTCCTCGATGAGCTCGATCCGCAGCTCGACCTGCCCGTGATCGGTGAACTTGACCGCGTTGCTGAGCAGGTTGGTGATGATCTGGCGCACGCGCACCGCGTCGCCGGCAAACTCGGCCGCGAGGCGCCAGTCGAGCACGCAGTAAAGCCGCAACCCCTTTTCGTGTGCCTTGGCGGAGAACAGGCCAATCACGCCATCGACCAGCGAACGCAGATCGAAAGGCGCCTTCTCCAGCTCAAGCCTGCCGGAGTCGATGCGCGAGAAATCCAGGATGTCATCCAGCAGCTGCAACAGCGTGCGCGCCGAGTCCTGCGCCATCGCCAGCATCTGCGCCTGCTCCCGATCGGTGTCGGTCTTCGCCAGCAGCTCCACCAGCCCCAGCACGCCCGCCATGGGCGTGCGGATCTCGTGGCTCATCATCGCCAGGAACGCCGCCTTCGCCGCCACCGCGGCCTTGGCCTCGGCATTGGCCCGGGCCAGCGCCTGCGCCTGCTCGTGGCTGTCGGTGACATCGATCCAGTAGCCGCTCCAGTCCACCGATCCGTCCGGGCCATGCCGCGGCGGACCGCCCGCGGTGCGCACCCAGCGCAGACCCTGCACTGAATGCAGGCGCACGTCGAACTGCGCCATCGGCTGCATCGCGGCGGCCGCGGCGGCGACGTTGTCGGCGACCAGCTGGCGGTCGTCCACGTAGACGTGCGAGAACGCCAGCGACTCGTCGGCCATCATCTCCTCGGGCGTGATGCCGATGGTCGACAGCGTGTCGCCGTCGGCGTAGGTGAACTCACGCCGGCCATCGGGCCACACCCGCAGCTCGAACACCGCCGAGGGCAGGGTGCGCGCGATCTGCGCCAGGCGCAGTTCCGATGCGCGCGCCCGCGCCTCGGCGACACGGATCTCGGTGATGTCGACCGCGGTACCCAGGAGCCCGGCAGGCTCGCCATTGCCCAGTTCGAACATCTGGATGAACAGCAACTCGTGGCGCTCGCTGCCGTCGGGCGCCTCGGTGCGCAGCTCCTTGCTCAACTGCTGGCCGGTGGTGAACACCGACATCTCGAAATCGTGGATGGCCTCGATCTCGATCTGCGGAAGGTGCCGTGTTTCCAGCAGCGTGCGCCCGACCAGGTCGTTCTCCTCCACGCCGTACCGCAGCGTGTAGGCGAGATTGACCGCCAGGTAACGGCCCTGTGTGTCCTTGACGAACACCGGATAGTGGATGTTGTTGAGCAATCGCTCCTGGAACTGCAACTGGTCAGCCAGCTTGCGTTCGGCAGCGGTGCGTGCGCGCACCTGGCGGCGCATGCTCAACTGGGCGATGGTCATCAATCCGAAGATGACGAAACCGCCCAGGACAATGCCGAGCACCCAGCCCCACGGCACACCGACGCTGTACTCGTTGCTCAGCCAGCGCGCGCGGACCGCCTGCTTTTCCTGCTCGTTGATTCCGGCCAAGGCGTTGTTGACCAGCGGCAGCAGTTCCGCATGCGTACGGCGCACGCCAAATGCCAGTTCGTGGTCGAGGCCGGTCGGCCCGACCATCTGCAGGCGCGCCGCATAGCGGTCGCGAATCAATGCATCGATCGCCGGGAACGTGCCAACGAACGCGTCGGCCTTGCCGTCGGCGACCAGGGCCAGTCCTTCCTCGTTGCTGCCTACCGGCACCAGCTTGCTCTGGTCGAGGACGATCTTCAGGCGCGCCAGCAGTCCCGCTTCGCCACGCGCGGCCACGCGCCGTCCGCGAAGGTCTTCCGGGCCGGCCACGGTGGGGCCGTGCACACGCGCGACGATCACTTCCGGGAAACGCTCATAGGGCCTGCTGAACAACAGGTCATCGCCACGGAAGTCGTCGGCCATTGCGGCGGCGACCATGTCGATCTCGCCGGCATGGACCATTCGCTGCAGGTCGGTCCAGTCCTTGGCGGGCACCAGATCGAGCCGCAACCCAAGCGCCTTGCGCAACACCTTGACGTAGTCGGCGGCCATTCCGTCGAACTCGCCATCGACGTTGACGAACGAGTACGGTGGGCGATTGGTTTCGTAGCCCAGTCGCAGCACCGGCAGCCCTTCGAGAACGCGACGCTCGCGATGGCTCAGGACGCCGTCCGGCGCGGGTGCGGATGGCAACATGTCCACGCCCCAACGTTCCTGCAGGCTTCGCAGTTCTTCCGGCTTGACCGCGGCCTCGGCCTTGCGCAACAGGCGGATCAGCATCGTTTCGCGTTTCGGCATCGCAAGGCTGAGCTGCAGCGGCGGCATCTCCACGGCGCCGAGCAGCACCAGGTCATCGACCGTGCGCTGATGCAGCAGCGTACGGGTGCGGTACTCGGTATGGCCGATGTAGGCATCGGCTTCGCCATCGGCGACCATGCGCAAGGCCTCCCGGCCATCCTGCGCATACAGGATGATCGCCTCCGGAAAACGCTTCACCACCAGGCCGGCCGACTCAAGGTAGCGCCGCTCCACCACGATCCGCGCACGCGCCAGGTCGCCTTCGCCGCGGATGCGCGTGTCGCCGCGACGCGCCACCAGCATGGTGTAGCCCTTCAGGTACGGGCGAAGGAACTCGAAGTGACCGCGCCGCGCGGGCGTGTCCGGTTGGCCCAGCAGCAGGTCGTAGCGCGGCGTCTGCGAAGCGGCCGGCCAGGAAATCGTCTCCCAGTCGGTGAACGGATCGAACGAAAGACGCAATCCGACTTTTGCCGCGAGCAGACGCGCGTAATCAGGCCCCAACCCTTCCGGGTGGCCGGCGACCCAGGTTTCAGCCGGCAGGTGGTCACCTGCAAACACGCCCACCCGCACGACGGGGTGGTCCCTGCGCCACTGCGTTTCCTCTGCATCGAGCTTCGCAATGCCGCCCTCCTGCGCGCCAGTCTCCTGCGCGCCAACTTCCTGCGCGGCAACACCCAGCGCAACGCCGAACAGTGCGATGAGCGCGGTGAGCAGCGTCGCGCCCACCGCGCGCGGGGTTCCAAGTCGGGATGGCATGACCGATCGCACTGAATGGGGCCCCTGAAGGAACCACGCTAGTGAGCGCGTATCCGCGCCTCCATCAGAATCTTCTCAATCGCGATGCGAGTTGCGGATGTGCAACGTGCGAGCGATCATTCGAGCCTGAACAGGCCGCGACGAAGCCATGACGCTACGCATAATTCTGGCCGACGACCACCCGATAGTCCGCAGCGGCGTTCGTGCACTGCTGGAACGCAACAACCTGCACGTGGTTGCCGAAGCCGGGAGTACCGATGAACTCGTCGCGGCATTGGAAACGCACGAATGCGATGTCCTGCTAACGGACTTCAGCATGCCCGGCGGCCAGCTTGCCGACGGCCTGGCGATGCTCGAGCACCTTCGCGGCCGCTGGCCGAAGCTGCCGATCATCGTCCTGACCATGATGAACAATCCCGGCGTGCTCAGTTCGATCCTCGCCACCGGCGTGCGCGGCCTGCTCAACAAGTCCGACGCGTTGTCCGAGTTGCCGCTGGCGATCCAGGCTGTTTCCCACGGCCGCGACTACGTCAGCGCCAGCGGTGGCCATCAGCTGGAGCAGATGGAAGGCCACGACTCCGCCAGGTTGCCCTTGTCCCCGCGCGAAGCCGAAGTACTTGGACTGTTCGTTTCCGGATTGACCGTGTCGCAGATCGCCGAGCAGCTCGATCGCAGCATCAAGACCGTAAGCCGGCAAAAAATGGACGGCATGTCCAAGCTCGGCCTGAAGACCGATCTGGAAGTCTATGCCTACGCCCGTGAGCACGGCTTGCTGACCTGATCGCCCTGCGTGGCGTCCCGGCCACCGGCACAACCCCGCAAATCCCCGCAAATCCGCGCAAGCCGAGCCAATTTGCCGATATGGCAAATGCGCTTTCGGCATATATGCCGTCAGCGCGAGCCTTTCCCGCAGCCTTCAGCGCCTCGCCGGGAGAACAAGACAATTCTCATACCCCACGTCCAGGTGGCTACCTAACCTTGCGTCGTTCTGCAACAGGCGGGGGTCACTGACATGCCCAGGCCTGCGGTCAACGGCGACCTCGAGCAGACGCCCCGTCAACCTGACCTTTCCCATCTGGACCCGTATGAAAAACAAGATTCTCAGTACCTTCGCGCTCTCCGCGATCGCGTTGGCATCGCAGTCGGCGTTTGCCTCTGACGGCACCATCACGTTCTCCGGTTCGATCACCAGCCAGACCTGCTCCATCAACGGCGTAGCCGCCAACGGTGCCGTGGACATCACCGTGACCCTTCCCAAGACCCCGCAGTCGAGCCTGGCAGTGCTCAACTCCGTTGCAGGCGAGACCCCGTTCTCCATCGCACTGACCGGCTGCACGCCGGCATCGGGCACGGTGGCAACGCGCTTCGAATCAGGTGCCACCGTCGACTCAAGCACCGGCGAGCTGCTCACCAGCGGTGTCGGCGGCACGACCAGCCTGCATGTGCAGCTGCTCAACGAGACCCGCGGCGTCATCAACGTCGGTGCACCGGATGTCTCGCAGAACTCGACCGCCAAGACCATTCCTGCAGGTGGCGCGGTCACCCTGAACTATTTCGCCCGATACAAGCGCGCAGCCGCCACCCCGGACCTGGGGACGGGCGCCATCGCTTCGAGCGTTACCTACTCGCTCGTCTACAACTGACCGCACACCCTCTTCGGAACCACTGAAACATGAAAACCAATCTTCTCAAGGCAATGACGATCAGCGCCATCGCGCTGGCATCGCAGTCGGCGTTTGCCTCCGACGGCACCATCAACTTCTCCGGCGAGCTCACCACCCAGACCTGTTCGATCAACGGCACGGCGGCAGACGGCGCCCGCAGCTTCACCGTCACGTTGCCGGCTGCTTCGCAGTCGAACCTGACCACCGTGGGAGCGACCTCCACCGAGACGGCCTTCCAGATTGCGTTGACGTCGTGCACGCCGGCCAGCGGCACCGTCCGCACGCGCTTCGAGTCGGGTGCCAACGTGGATTCGACGAGCGGTGAGCTGCTCACCACTGGCGCCGGTTCCTCGGCCGGCCTGCGTATCCAGCTGCTCAACCAGGATCGCACCGTGATCGTCGTCGGTGCTGCCGACGTGGCGCAGAACTCCGCGCAGGGCACCATCGCCAGCGGCGCTGCGACGCTCAACTACATTGCCCGGTATCACCGCATCTCCGCGACACCGCTCGCAGTGGGCGCCGTGACGTCGAGCGTCACCTACTCCATGGCCTACAACTGAGTTGTGGCTCGGGCTGGCGGAGGGGAGTTCTCCTCCGTCCACTTGCGGATACAGATCAACGATGAACGCGATGAAACATCTGGTGACACTCACGGCAGCGGGCCTGATTGCAGTCGTTGGCCTGGGCTCGTCGAACGCTTACGCTTCGGTGGTGATCGCCGGAACTCGCGTCGTGTATCCCGCGAAGCAACGCGAGGTGACGGTCAAGCTGACCAACGACGGGCACACACCGGCACTGACGCAAATCTGGCTCGACCGCGGCGATCCCGATGCCGCGCCGTCGACCATCGATGTTCCCTTCACCGTGACGCCGCCGGTCGCACGAATCGATCCTGGCAAGGGTCAGGCCGTGCGGATCATCTACACGGGCGAAGCGCTGCCGCAGGACAAGGAATCGGTGTTCTGGTTCAACCTGCTGGAAGTGCCACCCAAACCCGGCGCGGATGCCACGCAGTCCAATCTCCTGCAGATGGCATTCCGAACCCGCATCAAGCTGTTCTTCCGGCCGGAATCACTGAAGGCCGCCGACGCAGCCGCTGCCCCGGCGCAGGTTCGCTGGAGCCTGGTCAAGGACGCCGGTGGCGATGCAATCCAGGCGCACAACCCTACGCCGTACTTCGTGTCCTTCGCATCGGTCGACGTGAGCGGAGGTGGTCGAACGGCGCGCTTCTCTGACGGAGGCATGGTCGCGCCGGGCGAAACGAAGGCATTCGTCCTGCAGGGGGAGGTGCCAACGGCCTCCACGGCCAAGGTCACTTATCACGCCATCAATGACTACGGTGGCCCAACCGATGGCGAGGCCGGACTGAACAGCCAGGCGGGTGTGAACAGCCAGTCCCCCTAAACCTCCGCAGCGGTGCCGAATAGCGCCCCGCACTCCATTGAACTGCGCATCAATGCCGTGTTCCTCGGCAGGGACGCGGCTTGCCCGGTTGAACCAGCAGCATGCGAACGCACCATCGAAACCGCTCGCTTCCCCGTCTTCGCCCGATCAGCCTGGCGGTGGCCGCGCTGCTGACGAGCGGCGGTGCCGGCGCGTGGACGGGCGGTCCGAACGCAGACGAGTCCGGTGGTCTGGTCGAGTTCAACGAAGCCTTCCTGCACGCATTCGAGGGCGGCGGCGGCGTCGACCTGAGTCGCTTCGCACGTGGCAATGCCACGCTGCCGGGCACGTACCTGGCGGACCTGCAGGTAAACCAGCAATACCTCGGCAAGGCCGATGTCACGATGCGCCCGTTGGGCCCCGGCGGCGAGGACGTCCAGCCGTGCTTCGACATGGACCTCCTCGGCCGCCTCGGCATCGACATGGCCAAGCTTGCGCCGGAAAGCCTGGCGCGGCTGGAGGCCGACTCCGAGGATGCGTGTGTCACCCTGCCGAGCCTGATCGAGGGTGCCACCGCCGTGTTCGACAATGGCGAGCAGCGCCTGGACGTCAGCATTCCGCAGGCCGCGCTGGACCGGCATGCGCGGGGCTACGTCGATCCAAGGTTCTGGGACGAAGGCATCAACGCCTTTCGCCTCCAGTACAACGCCAACGCCTATCGCGCCGAATCGCAGGGCGACGCGATCATGCAGGGCTACGTCGGCATCAATGCCGGCGCCAACATCGGTCCGTGGCGCCTGCGCCACATCGGCAACTACAGCTACGACGACAACAACGGCGGCCATTACGACGGTGTGCAGACCTATGCACAACGCTCGCTGGTGTCGATCAAGAGCCAGCTGACACTCGGTGATGCCTACACCGATGGCACCATCTTCGACAGTTTCGGCTTTCGCGGCGTGCAGCTGGCCAGCGATGACCGGATGTACCCGGAGTCGCAGCGCGGCTACGCGCCGACCATCCACGGCATCGCCAACAGCAATGCGCGCGTGCGGGTGCGCCAGGGCGGCAGCACCCTGTACGAAACCAATGTCGCTCCGGGCGCCTTCGAGATCGATGACCTGTATCCCAGCGGATACGGTGGCGACCTCGAAGTGGAGGTCACCGAAGCCGACGGCAGCGTCAACGTTTCCAAGGTGCCGTATTCCGCCGCCGTGAACGCGCTGCGGCCCGGCGTTGGCCGCTACAGCCTCACGGCAGGCCTGTATCGCCATCCCACGGTCGATAGCGAGCCGGAGCTGCTGCAGGGCACCTACCAGCGCGGCCTCAGCAATCTCGTCACCGCGTATGGCGGCGCCACGCTGACCAAGGACTACCAGGCGGTCGCGGTCGGTGCCGCGCTCAATACGAAGTTTGGTGCAGTCGGCTTCGACATCACCCAGTCAAACGCCAAGCTCGACCACGAGCCGGACCGCAAGGGCCAGAGCGTCCGGCTGAGCTACAGCAAGCTGGTCGCGCCCACCAACACCAACCTCACGCTCGCGGCCTACCGTTACTCCAGCGAAGGCTTCCTGGACCTGGAAGACGCGGTAACGCTCAACGCCCGCGCCCCGGACGATCTCCTGCCCAGGCCGGACCGCGAGCGCGGCCGCCTGCAGCTGACGGTCAACCAGGCATTGCCGGCGGGCTGGGGCACCTTCTACCTGACCGGTTCGCGCCAGGACTACTGGAACCGCAGCGAAACCGACACGCAGTACCAGCTCGGCTACAACAACACCTACAAGCGCATCAACTTCGGTTTCTCCGCATCGCGCCAGTTCGACCTGAGCCGCGGCGAGTGGGACAACCGGGTGATGTTCACCGTGGGCATCCCGCTTGGGTCGTCCCCGCGCGCGCCGTACTCGCAGACCAGTCTGCAGCGCGATTCAACAGGCGCGTCGACGTTCCAGGAGTCGGTGACCGGCACGCTCGGTCGCGACAACGCCTTCACCTACGGCATCAACGCCAACCGCAGCCGTGGCGGCGGTGCGGAAAGCACCAGCACCTTTGGCGCGAACGCTTCCTACGCCCTGCCGAGCGCGACGATCACCGGCAGCGCCAGCAAGTCCAACAACTACAGCCAGGTCAGCGCCGGCGTTTCCGGCGGCATCGTGGCCTACGCCGACGGCGTCACCTTCACGCCGACGCTTGGCGACACCATCGCCATTGTCGAAGCCAAGGGCGCCAAGGGTGCCATCGTCTCGAACGGCAGTGGCCTGCGGGTCGATCGCTGGGGCCACGCCGTCGTTTCGAACCTGTCGCCGTTCACGCGCAGCGCGATCGACATCGATCCTGCCGGCCTGCCGTTGAACGTGCAGCTCGATTCGACCCAGGAGCAGACCGTACCCACCTCGGGCGCGATCACGCTGGTCAAGTTCGACACTTCCAGCGCAGGGCGCGCGGCGATCCTTCGCACGACCCGGCCGAACGGCCAACCGTTGCCGTTTGGCGCCGATGTGCTCGACAACCATGGCATCAGCATCGGTACGGTTGCGCAGGCCGGCAAGGTCATCGCGCGCAACCTGGGATCCGACGAAGGCGAGCTGACGGTGCAGTGGGGTCCTGCGGCGGATGAGACCTGCAAGCTTCGTTATGCGCTGCCGAAGAGTGTCGACATCAAGATGGGGTACACGACGGTGGATGCAAAATGCAACTGACTCCGACTCGCGCGGTTCGTCTGCTGTTGCTGTTCGTGGCACTGTTGGCCAGCGTCGATGCTGCGGCACAGTGTGCCGGCGGCAGGACCTGCATCAGTGGCACGGGGCCTGAGATCGCAGTGGCCGTGTCCGGCCGGTTGAACGTGGCGCCCGACACGCCCGTCGGGGCCCCCATTTCCGGAGTCATACCACTTGCGCCGTACGCGATCAGCGTAGAACAGAACGGTGCGCCAACTTCATACGGCTGGTTCAACTTCTTTGTCGCGCCTGGGAATGTTGCCCCCGGCTTCAACGATGTCTACCTCACGAACGTCGCGGGAATTGGCGTTCGCTACTTCCTCGACTACCCGCCGACGGATCCGTCCCTTGCTTCCACGGCGGCCGGACGGCGAACGATCCAGAACAGTTACGTCTTCTGGGAGACGCATCCTCCCGCCAACGGCGGACCCTGGCTGGTCAACATCGGGCGATCGGTACAGTTCATCAATCTGACGGTCGGTCCAAAGAGTGGAACCGTCACTACAGTGCCTGCCGTAACCACGGACGCGCGCAACTCGAGTGGGGGTAGTGGTGCGTTCCCGGCAACAGGTGCCTACAACGGCGTGGTGACAGGCGGCACGATCAGTGCCCGCACATGCACGGTCCAGCCGATTGCGACCATCGCCTTTCCGGACGTGCCCGCTCGCGATCTTCCCAATGTCGGGAGCACAACGGCCCCACGCAATTTCTCCATTGTCGCCAATTGCAGCGACGGACTCCTGTTCTCATTGCGCTTCAACAGCAACACCAACTTCGAGAATGCATCCATCTCGCTCCTGAAGAACACGCTTGCAGATGCGACAGCGGCATCCGGGTACGCAATCCAGGTCGTGGAAGGTGGTACGGGTGCGGTGATCGACGCGATGACGAAGCGCTACGAAACCACCGTCGACAGCACCAGTTTCCAGCAGATGTTCACTGCGCGGTACTACCGCTTCGGAGCCACGCCAAAGGGTGGGCGCATCCAGTCTGCTTTGATCTACACGCTCGACTACTACTGATGCGGAGTGTCGACATCAACACGACGGTGGATGTGAAATGCAACTGACTGCAACTTGCGAGGTCGCGGTCGTGCGGCGGCGGAGCGACCGGCTGAATCTGCCGGTGACGGCCACCGAGGCTGCCGGACCGCTACCGTTGATGCACGTAGTTCCGGCGCCGCAGGACTGCGCCGCTGCGTTGAACGAACCGAACAAGGTCGCGCACAGCAGCAGGACCAGCTACGGCAGCATCCTGATCTACACGCTCGATTACCGCTAGCCAGTCCGCGAGACGACCTCCATCTCCCAAGGCAAGGATTGCCATGGAGGTTGCGGAAACAGGCCGCCCGACAGCAGCGAAAACAAGGTGAAGTAAAACGACGCAAGGATGCGTGATGCAACTGACTACAACGACTGACCACCCGATTGCGTCGCGACGTTCCGGCGCGCCAGCCTGGAAGATCCTGCTGCTGCTTCTTGCACTGGCCGGGTCGTTCAACGCCGCCGCCCAGTGCGCGAGCGGCAACACCTGCGTCAGCGGCAGCGGGCCAAGCGTCCCGGTGGCCGTCACCGGAAGAATCAACGTATCGCCCGACACGCCGCCAGGAGCGGCAATTTCCGACCGGATCCAGCTCCCGGGTTACTCCATCGCGGTTCAGCAGGCCGGGGCACCCAATGTCTCGGGCGCCTTCACTTTCAATGTGGTGGCGGGCAACCTGTCAGCGGGATTCGACGATGTGTACAACACCAATGTACCGGGCATCGGTGTGCGCTACTACTTCACCTTCCCGCCGCACGCATCACTCAATCCGGCGGTCGTCGGCGACCAGACCCTTGTCGACAGCACGTACCGGTGGACGTTCGCGCCCCCCGCCAATGGCGGCCCCTGGGGCGTCACCGTCGGCCGCTCGGTGCAGTTCGTCAACCTCACCCAGGGCGCGAAATCCGGCACGATCACTTCCGTTCCCATCGTCGATGCAGCCGCGCAAACGTCATCCCAGCCCGGCGCCAATTTCGGTCAAACCCGCGCGTACAACGGCACTGTCACGGGCGGCACCCTCGCAGCACGCACCTGCACGCTGCAGCCGGTGCCGGATATCGTGCTGCCGCAGGCGCCGGCCAGGGATCTGCCCAGCGTGGGAAGCACTACTTCACCGCGCAACTTCACGATCGCTGCCAACTGTTCGGGACCGCTCGTGTTCTCGCTGCGATTCAACACAGCCACGAGCTTCGAGAATGCATCGATATCCTTGCTCAGGAACACCGTTACTGGCGCGACCGGGGCGGCGGGATACGCCATCCAGATCGTCGAGGGCGGGACCGGCGCAGCGATCGACGCCACCACCAAGCAGTACGTGACCACGGTCGACAGCAGCACGTTCCGGCAGGATTTCACCGCGCGCTACTACCGGTCCGGAGCAATCCCGACCGGGGGCAGGATCCAATCCGTGCTGATCTACACGCTTGACTACCGTTAGCGGGAACCGGCGAGCTGGCCCTGCTTAACGGCCGCCATCAAACCCGTGCTGCCGCCACGCCTCGAACACCACCACCGCCACCGCGTTGGACAGGTTGAGGCTGCGGTTGTCTGGTCGCATCGGCAGGCGCAGGCGTTGCGCTTCCGGCACCCGCTCGAGCACGTCGGCCGGCAGGCCGCGTGTTTCCGGGCCGAACAGGAACACATCGCCCGTGGCGTAGGCCGGGCCATCGAAGCGTGTCGTGCCGCGCGTGCTCAGTGCGAACAGTCGCGGCGGCACGCCGTTGGCCTGGGCAATCGCGGCCAATGCCGCATCGAGGTCGTCGTGCACCTGCAGCGTGGCGTACTCGTGGTAGTCGAGGCCGGCGCGCTTGAGCTGGCGATCCTCCAGGTCGAATCCGAGTGGCCGCACCAGGTGCAGCCGCGCGCCGGTGTTGGCGCACAGGCGGATCACGTTGCCGGTGTTGGGAGGAATCTCGGGCTGGTAGAGGATGACGTCGAACATCGCGACAGTGTCTGGATTCCTGCGGTGCGGTCAACCGGCGCGTTCACCAGGGCAGGGCATTGCCCTGCCAGTCGATGAAACGGCCGCTGTCGGCGATACCCACCGAGTCGATCACGCCCAGCAGCCCGCGCGCCGAATCGGCCGGCGTCACCTGCGCGCCCTTGCCGCCCATGTCGGTCTGCACCCAGCCCGGATGCAGGGCGATGACGGCGATGCCGCGTTCGCGCAGTGCCTGCGCCAGCAGCACCGTCGCCATGTTCTGCGCCGCCTTGGAGATGGCATAGGTCGGCGTGTGGAAACCGTCGACCGAGGCGATCGAGCCCAGCATCGACGACAGGTTGGCGACCTTGGCGCCTTCGGCCAGGTGCGGCGCCAGCGCCTGGGTGATCAGGAACGGGCCGGCGGCATTGGTGCGCAGGCTGTCGTCGAGCTGCGCCGCGGCGACGTGGCCGAAGCGCTCGCCCGAATGCAGCACGCCGGCGTTGTTGATCAGCAGGTCGATGCCGTCGCCTTCGGTGACCAGCGGCAGTTCGCGGGCGAGTTCGGCGTGCGTCTTCGGCTCGGCCACGTCCAAGGGCAACACGTGCAGTCGACCGGGGTTCTGCCCGGCGAGCTGGTTGAGGGCATGGGCGCGGCCGGGGTGGCGGCTGGTGGCGATCACGCGGTCGCCGCGGGCGAGCAGCTGGCGGACAAACTCCAGGCCCAGGCCGCGGTTGGCGCCGGTGACCAGGCAGCGGCGGGGAATCGCGGAATCTGGCGCGGAACCACTCATGGCGGTCTTCCCTGGTCGACGAAGGCGCCAGTGTATGGCGCGGGCAGGAAGTGTGCCGCGTTGGTCCGATGACGGTCGGATGCCGGTCCGATGCCGGGCCACTGGGACTTTTGGCCTGTTGCCTGCCTCCGCCGGTGGCCTAGGATGCAGGCTTCCACCTGGACAAGGGAGTCCGGGCAGTCACCCAATCAGGAGTATTCCATGACCGCCAAAATTCGACCGCGCGCCGCGGTCCTCGCCGTTGCCCTGGCCACGGCCGTCGCCGGCACCGGCTTCGCACCGAGCTCCGTGCAGGCCGCGCCCAAGGCGACCGTGGACATTCCGTTCGAGGAGTTCACGCTGCCCAACGGCCTGCGCGTGGTCGTGCACACCGATCGCAAGGCGCCGATCGTCGCGGTCAACATCTGGTACCACGTCGGCAGCAAGGATGAGCCGGCCGGTCGCACTGGCTTCGCCCACCTGTTCGAGCACCTGATGTTCAACGGCTCGGAGAACCATCGCGGCGAGTTCTTCGAGCCCTTCGAGCTGGTCGGTACCACCGACCAGAACGGCACCACCAACTCCGACCGCACCAACTATTTCCAGAACGTGCCCACCACCGCGCTCGACATGGCGCTGTGGATGGAGTCCGACCGCATGGGCCACCTGCTCGGCGCGATCGACCAGGCCACGCTCGACGAACAGCGCGGCGTCGTCCAGAACGAAAAGCGCCAGGGCGAGAACCAGCCCTATGGCCAGGTCTGGGACGAGCTGGGCAAGGCGATGTATCCGAAGACGCATCCCTACCACCACAGCACCATCGGTTCGATGACCGACCTCAACTCGGCCTCGCTCGAGGACGTGAAGGGCTGGTTCCGCACCTGGTACGGTCCGAACAACGCCGTGCTGGTGCTCGCCGGCGACATCGACCTGGCCACGGCGAAGCAGAAGGTCACCGATTACTTCGGCAACATCCCGGCCACGCCGACGATGGCCCAGCCGAAGGTCGATGTCGCGCCGCTGGAGAAGTCGACCCGCGCGACCATGACCGACAAGGTGCCGCAGTCGCGCATCTACCGCGTCTGGAACGTCGCCGAGACCGGCACCACCGACATCGACCAGCTGCAACTGCTGGCGCAGGTGCTCGGCGGCAGCAAGTCCTCGCGACTGGACCGCCGCCTGCTGCACCAGGACAAGATCGTCGACAGCGTGTCCGCCTCGGCCTACGGCTCGCAGCTGAGCTCGAGCTTCCTGGTCTCGGCCGATGTGAAGGAAGGCGTCGACCCGGCCAAGGTCGAAGCCGTCATCGACGAGGAGATCAAGCGCCTGCTCAAGGACGGCCCGAGCAAGGTCGAGGTCGAGCAGGCCCGCACCGTGTTCAAGGCCGGCTTCGTGCGCGGCATCGAGCGCATCGGCGGCTTCGGCGGCAAGGCCGACGCACTGGCCGAGTGCACCGTCTACACCGGCAACCCGGGCTGCTTCCGCGACAGCCTCAAGGTCATCGAGACCGCCACGCCCAAGGACCTCAAGGCGATCGGCAACAAGTGGCTGACCAAGGGCAGCCATACCCTTCTGGTGGTGCCGGGCGAACGCACCGCGATCGCGGAAGACCCGTCGGTGACGCCGGCGCCGCTGACGCTGCCGCCGGTGGATCCGAAGTTCACCACCACGCCGAGCACGGTCGACCGCAGCAAGGGCGTGCCGGTGACCAGCCAGTTCCCCGACCTGAAGTTCCCCTCGCTGCAGCGCGCGATGCTGAAGAACGGCACGCGCGTGATCCTGGCCGAGCGCCATGACGTGCCGGTCGTGCAGATGAGCTACGAGTTCCTCGGCGGTTTCAGCGCCGACCAGGGGCGCACGCTCGGCACGTCGAGCTTCACCATGGGCATGCTCGACGAGGGCGCGGGCAAGCTCGATTCGCTGGCCTTCGGCGACCGCGTCGAATCGCTCGGCGCCAGCATGGGCGCCGGCGCTTCGCTCGATGGCGGCAAGGTCTACCTGTCGGCGCTGAAGGAGAACCTGGTGCCGTCGATCGACCTGTTCTCGCAGATGCTGCGCGCGCCGCGCTTCGACCAGAAGGAGATCGACCGGGTCAAGGCGAGCTGGATCGCCGGCATCAAGCAGGAGAAGGCGCGTCCGAATGGCGCCGCGCTTCGCGTGCTGCCGCCGTTGCTGTACGGCGAGGGCCACCCGTACGCGATGCCGTTCAGCGGCAGCGGCACCGAGGAGTCGATCGGCTCGCTCAGCCGCAACGACCTGGTCGCGTTCCACCAGGCCTGGGTGCGCCCGCAGGATGCGACGCTGATCGTCGTTGGCGACACCACGCTCAAGGAGATCGTGCCGCTGCTCGACAAGCACCTGGGCGACTGGAAGGGCACCGGTGAAGCGCCGGCCAAGCCGGTGATCGGCGAAGTCGCCCGGCCGAAGGCGCCGCGCGTGTTCCTGATCGACCAGCCGGGCGCGGTGCAGGCGAATATCTTCGCC
This sequence comes from Lysobacter sp. GCM10012299, assembly GCF_042649405.1. Classification (NCBI taxonomy): domain Bacteria; kingdom Pseudomonadati; phylum Pseudomonadota; class Gammaproteobacteria; order Lysobacterales; family Lysobacteraceae; genus Lysobacter; species Lysobacter sp. GCM10012299. The sequence continues at coordinate 133,694 of NZ_JBHRZC010000002.1, forward strand.
GGCGAAGTCGTGCCCTCGACCAAGGACCCCAGCTCGGTCCGCTTCGACATCGCAAACTCGGTGCTGGGCGGTGAGTTCTCCTCGCGCCTGAACATGAACCTGCGCGAGAACAAGCACTGGGCCTATGGCGCCTACAGCTTCTCGGCCAACTCGCTCGGCCAGCGCCCGTGGATGGCATTTGCGCCGGTGCAGATCGACAAGACCGCCGACTCGCTGAAGGAACTGCAGCGCGAGATCAGCGCCTACTCGAGCGGCCAGAAGCCACCGACCGCGGAAGAAGTGGCGAAGATCCAGGCCACCGAGATCCGCGGCCTGCCCGGTTCGTTCGAGACCGCTTCGGCCGTGCTCGGCGCGATCAGCGCGATCGTCCGCTATGACCGTCCGGACGACTACGTGTTCAAGCGCAAGGCCGAGATCGAGGCGCTGACGCCGGAACAGGTCAAGGCGGCCGCGGCCACGATCGATCCGGACGCGCTGACCTGGGTGGTGGTGGGCGATCTCAAGCAGATCGAACAGCCGGTGCGTGCGCTCAAGCTCGGCGACGTGCAGGTCCTCGATGCCGACGGAAAGACGTCGACGGAGACGAAGTAAGACACTGTTCACTTCTTCTCATTCACAACGTCAGCCAAGAAGGCGACAATCGCGCCGGTTCGAGAGGCCGGCCGCGATGTGCGCCGTGCTGCACGCGATCAAGCACGCGATCAATTACGTTTCGGAGCAGGCAATGCGTCAGTCGATGTGGGGAATGGTCCTGGCAACGGGTACGGCGCTCGCCGTCGGCGCCTGCACCTGGGTGCCGATGCAGCCGGGCGCGTCCTCGGTTCGCGTGATCGACGGCAGCGGTCCGCCGGCCGGTTGCGTCAAGAAAGGCGAGATCGAGGTGACGGTCAAGAAGAGCGTGGCCTTCTACGAGCGCAATCCGCTGCGCGTTCGCGAGGAGCTCGAAACCTCCGCTCGCAACGAGGCGCCGTCGCTCCAGGCTGATACCGTTCAGCCAATGGGCGAGCCCCTGAACGGTTCGCAGCGCTATGCGGCATGGAGCTGCGGGGCCGGGGGCGCCGCCTCGAAGGCTCCCGCCGCCGCTGGCAGCGCCCAGACCTACCCGATCGGACGCTGAGCCCGGGCCGGACCGTCCGTCGTCGGGGGCCTGAACCACACGCCCCCGAATGGTGGGTCAGGCGATTAAGCGTTAAGATGGTGTGTTCATCCGTCTCGGTCAGACCATCATGTTGTTCCAGCACGTCGCAATCGCCGGCCTCGCACATATCGATGCTCCTCGCCGGCTGACTTCGGACGAGATCAACGCGCGCCTCAAGCCCACGCTCGATCGTCTCGGCATCAAGTACAACGTGCTTGAGGAAGTCGCCGGTGTACGCGAGCGTCGCCTGTGGGACGGCGAAGTACGCGCATCCGACGCCGCAACGCTCGCCGGCGTGAAGGCGCTGGCCGATGCCGGTATCGACGCCGATCGCGTCGGCCTGCTCGTCAGCACCTCGGTCAGCCGCGACTACCTGGAGCCGTCCACGGCTTCCATCGTCTCCGGCAACCTGCGCCTGCCCAACACCTGCCAGAACTTCGACGTGGCCAACGCCTGCCTCGCGTTCCTCAACGGCATGGACATCGCCAGCCGCATGATCGAGCGCGGCGAGATCGACTACGCCCTGGTCGTCAACGGCGAAACCGCAGACCTGGCCTACGAGAAGACCCTCGAGCGCCTGAGCCGCGACGACGTCACCGAAGAGCAGTTCCGCGACGAGATGGCCACGCTAACGCTCGGCAGCGGTGCCGCGGCGATGGTGCTGGCACGTACCGAACTGGCTCCAGGTGCACCGCGTTACCGCGGCAGCGTCACCCGCTCGGCCACCGAATGGAACCAGCTGTGCCGCGGCGACCTGCACCACGACCGCATGGTGGCCGACGGCCGCATGCTGATGATCGAAGGCCTCAAGCTCGCCAAGACCACCTTCGTCGCCGCCCGCGCGGCGATGGGCTGGGTGGTCGAGGAGCTCGACGAGTTCGTCATCCACCAGGTCAGCAAGGCGCACACCCAGGCTTTCCTCAAGGCCTTCGGCATCGATCCGAAGAAGGTCATGACCATCTTCGGCGAGCACGGCAACATCGGTCCGGCCTCGGTGCCGATCGTGCTGAGCAAGCTGCGCGAGGGCGGCCGCCTGAAGAAGGGCACGCGCGTGGCGCTGCTCGGCATCGGCTCGGGCCTGAACTGCTCGATGGCGGAAGTGGTCTGGTAACAGCCACCGCAGTTCGCGAAACAGAAAACCCGGCCATGCGCCGGGTTTTCTTTTGAACATCGTCATTCCCGCGAAGGCGGGAATCCATGGACGTCGCACTCGACCCTCAATCAGCCCGTGCTGCCCGGGATCGGCAGGCACTCCATCACTTCCACCGCATCGCCCGGAAAGATCGTGAAGTGCGGATGGTTCTCGAACATCTTCGCCGCCGCGTCGTACGACGGCGCCTGCACCACCGTGTAAGCGGCCAGGTTGTTGCTGATGTCGCTGATGCCGTCGCGGCCGATGCGCTTGGTGCGACCCAGCGGCGCGCCCATCTCGACGATGGCATCGCGATGGGCTTCGACCCACTGACCCCAGGCTTCCATGCCCTTGCGGTCGCGTTCGTTGCGCGCGGCCTCGTCGGCCAGCTCTCGCTCGGCCTTCTCGCGCGCCGATGCGGTGCCGGTGAATACGGCCATGAACTTCTTCATGCAGACCTCCGGATGTGGGGATGACCGATCGTCCCACGCTCGACAGGCGCGCGCGTTAGCGACCGGTGATTCGCCGGTAAAAGGGTCAGATCCGCACAACCAAGGATCCGCACAAACTAGATCGCCGACGCGTCCAGCACGATGCGGTAACGCGCCTTGCCGGCGCGCAGGTGATCGAGTGCTTCGTTGACCTTGTTCATCGGGAACGTCTCGACCTGCGGCCGGATGTCGTGGCGCGCGGCGAAGTCGAGCAGGGTGGCGATGTCGGTCGGCGAACCGGTGGGCGATCCGGAGATCTCGCGCTGCTTCATGATCAGGCTGAAGGCCGCGACCGGGATCGGTTCGAGCACCGCGCCGACGACATGCATGCGCCCCTTCGGCGCGAGCGTGCCGATCATCGCGTCCCAGTCCATCGGCACGTTCACCGTCACCAGCAGCAGGTCGAGGCTGCCGGCGATGGCGGCGATGGCGGCCGAGTCGCGACTGGCAACGACATGGTGTGCGCCGAACCCGCGCGCCTCGTCGGCCTTCGCCGCGGTGGACGTGAATGCCGTGACATCGCAGCCCCACGCGGCGGCGAACTTGATCGCCATGTGGCCCAGTCCGCCAATGCCGACCACGCCCACGCGCATGGTCGGCTTGATGTCGTAGGCCAGGAAGGGTTTGAATACGGTGATGCCGCCGCACAGCAGCGGCCCGGCGCTGGCGACATCCAGGCCGTCCGGGACAGGGATGGCCCAGGCCCAGTGCGCGCGCACTTTCTGCGCAAACGCACCATGGTGTCCGCCGATGGTCGCCGTGCCCTGCGGGCACAGGTTCTGCGCGCCGGACAGGCATTCGCGGCAGTGCATGCAGGTTTCCGCCGTCCAGCCCACGCCGACGCGCTGGCCGACCTTCAGGCCTTTTGCATGGCTGCCGACCGCGGAAACACGACCGATCGCCTCATGCCCGGGCACGAGCGGGTACTGGGTCATGCCCCAGTCGTTGTCGAGCATCGACAGGTCGGAATGGCAGATGCCGCAGTACTCGACATCCACTTCGACCTCTTCCGCGCCGAGCGGTCCCAGGTCCAGGTCCTGCACGGCCAGCGGCTTGCCGGGGCCTTGGGCGGCCCATGCCTTGATCGTCGCCATTCCCGCTCTCCATCACGCGTCAGAAAGGACGCCGACGCTACGCCGGTCGCCGCATCGAACGGATGAAATCGCAGTGACCGGACCGGCGCTGGCAGCCGGTCCGGTCGTCGTCGTCGGACGGCTCAGTTGGGATTGGGCTGCGGCCGCAACTGCGTGGTGGCCACGAACTTGCCGACCTTCAATCCCAGCTTCACCCCGCCCTCGCAGCCGGTGCGGAAGTGGATGCCGCCATACACGCGCGCATCCGCGGCTTCATTGGCGGCTTGCGTCAAGCTGGTGTAGCTGCGCGTGACTGACGGCGGAAGCCCGCTGGCGGTGAAGGTGAAGGGCACCTTGTCCGTGCCGAAGAACTCGCGCAGCGCGCCGGCGAAGGAGCCCACGGTGTTGGGCAGGCCGCAGGTGTAATCCGGATACGGCGGCGTGACGATGTACGACGTCCAGTTGGCGTCGGGTTGCGTGGCCTTGTTGCCGTCGTCGACCCAGTGGATGGCCGTGTAGGGGCGCCAGAAGTTGTAGGTGTACTTGACCCGGAACGTGGCGACGAGGCCATCGTTGATGGCCATGTTCATCAGCGCGAACAGACGCGCGTGCTCCCACGCGTCGAAGTCGTAGTCGGCGAGGATGACGCGGGCGACGCCATTGAGGTTGCCGCCGCCGCCGGGCCAGAAGCGCGCGATGCGGCTCTGCTCGGAATCGGGCGCGGCATTGCGGACGACCGCGCTGCCGACCGCTTTGACTTCGTTGTAGTCCTTGGCATAGGCCGTGGTCTTGATGTTGAGCATGGCGGCCTTGCCCGGGTTGAACTGCGACGCATTGTTCAACGCGAAGGGTTCGACATTGCCCCAGCCACCGAACTGCGGGAACGGCGCCGGTGCAGGAGGTGTCGGCAGCGTTGGCTGGTAGACGCCAGGGCCCGGCCCGAGCGTGTACGGCACATGCGGCGTCTGCGAGCCATCGAGCACGCGCATGTCGAGGATCGCATCGGCCGCCGCGGCGCCGACGGTTTCGCCCTGGCTGATGCATGCCGCCTGTGCCGGCGGACAGGCGGGAAGGGCGCCGATGTAGTTGCTGTAGGCGGTGTTGATGGCTCCGGCCTGGGTCGGCAACGTCGCCAGCAGGACATCGCGCGCTGCACGCGCGACGGCCGCATCGGGCGACGCGTTGGGATTGCCCGCGCCGACGGCGGTATAGGTCCGGTAGCGCGGATCTATCGAGTTCAACGCATCGTGGATGGCGATGTGCACCATCGCGAACACGCGGAACTGCTGAGGCGGGCCCCCTGCCGCGCCGACGAGCTGGTTGGTGGTGGCATTCCAGTCAGTCACGGCGTCGGCCAGTGCCTGGCACGGAACAACCAACGGCAGGACACCCGCCAGCAACCAGCGGGACGAATGCATCCGGGGGGACTTCATGGTGGACTCCTTGCATCAGAGGACGCGCCATTGGACGCGACCGCCGGGGGGCGGCATTGGAATCGACGCAGGGAGTTACGCAGAACGTCTTGCGCGCAGGCCACGGCGCGCAAACACCCGCGCTACGCGGCCTCGCGGCCCGGCACGAATCCTGCCGGGCGGGTGCGGAAAAGCAGGTTAGCCGGGCTTACAGCGTGGTGATGACCTCGCCGCTCGCGCTGCGCAGCAGCTCGGCCACCTGCGTGCGCTGCGCATGCGATAGCGCATGCACCACCACCGCATAGCGGCCTTCGCCGAGTGCGTCCTGCACCTTGAGGATGTAGAGGTCGTGATCGGGCCGCAGCGTGACCAGGCCGCCGAACATCAGTCCCGCGACCGCGGCGAAGAAGATGATCGCGCCGGCGGCATACGGGGCCGAGTTGACGATGAAGGGGATCTTCAGCGCCCACAGCACGCCGAACAGCGCGGCGCCCAGTGCCGCACCCAGCAGGCCGAGCCAGAAATGCGCGCGCAGCATCGTCGAGAAAATGCCCTGGCTCTCCGGCTCGAGCTTCTTGCCCGCACGCGGATCGTGAGGAGCGACCACGCGCACCTGGCTGTCCTTGAGGTGCAACGTGCGGCGAATCGTGTCGGCCGCCTGCAATGCGGCCGCCTTGCTGTCGAGGACGGCGGCGACCTTGCTGTTGGAGACTTCGCCGGTGATCACATGGTCGGTCATGACACGCTCCTGTGGGCTGTCATCAGCCAGGCTGTCATCGCGACCATCGTCTGGCCCGGGCGGTTGCCTAACCGTGAATTCGCGGTGATCGCAGGGCGCGCGGCTCATCAAGGTGACGGTGGCGTCAGCGGAACGTGTGCATAGCGGCTCCGGCACGGGATAATGGCGGCTTGTTTCCGGCTTGCGGCCTCCCGCGAGCGCCACCGAGCCGCCATGACCGTCGATCTTCCCCTTCCCGAGTACCCCTTCACCCCGCAGCGCCTGCAGGTCCGCCCCGGCATCGGGATGAGCTACCTGGACGAAGGTCCGCGCGACGGCGAAGTGGTGGTCATGCTGCACGGCAACCCGTCGTGGAGCTATTACTGGCGTCGACTGGTGCTGGGCCTGCGCGACCGCTACCGCTGCATCGTGCCCGACCACGTCGGCATGGGCCTTTCGGACAAGCCCGACGATTCCGCCGGTGCCAGCCCGGGCTATCGCTACACCCTGCAATCGCGCATCGACGACGTCGAGACGCTGCTGCAGACACTGGGCGTCACCGGCCCGGTGACGCTGGCGGTGCACGACTGGGGTGGCGGCATCGGTTTTGGCTGGGGCCTGAAGCATTCGGCGCAGATCCGCCGGCTGGTGATCCTCAACACCGGCGCGTTTCCGTTGCCGGCGGCCAAGCCGCTACCGAAATCCCTGCGCCTGGGCCGCGATTCGTCGCTGGGCACCGGCATGATCCGCGGGCTCAACGCCTTTGCCGCGATTACCGCGCGCGTCGGCGTCGAGAACGCGATGCCGGCCGAGGTCCGCCACGCCTACCTGGCGCCGTACGACAGCTGGGCCAATCGCATCGCCACCTCGCGTTTCGTCCAGGACATCCCGCTGGGCGAGGGCGATGCCGCCTGGCCGCTGGTGCAGGCGATGGGGCGCAAGCTGCCCAAATACGCAGATCGCCCGACGTTCATCGGCTGGGGCCTGCGCGACTTCGTATTCGACAAGCATTTCCTCGAGGGCTTCACCGACGCGCTGCCGCAGGCGCAGGTGCACGCGTTCGAAGATGCCGGGCACTACGTGCTGGAGGACAAGGCCGCTGTGCTGGTGCCGGAGATCCGCACGTTCCTGGACACGCACCCGCTTTGACTCACAACACAGGCAGCGGGTTCTTGTCTGCCTCGCCGACGCCCGTCCAGTCGTCCTGCGTGAGTACCGCCAGCCCATGCGCCACACGTGCCTTGTCGCACTGCGCGCTGGCGGCGCCGAACTCCCACGACGCCGGCACCGCCGCGCAGACCGACGGGCGCCGGTCGTGGATGCTGCAGCGGCTGTAGCGGCCGATGTCGGCGTCCAGCGCCACGCAGCTCGGCTTCGCCTGCGAGGTACCGCGCATGACCCGCTCGTGCGAACGCAGCGACTCGGTCAGTTCCACGGGCACGCGTCCGCCCAGGTCCGGGTCGGCCTCGGACCAGTGGAAACTCACGCGGAAGAAGGCGCAGCAGGCGCCGCAGGTCAGGCAGGGGTGTTGCATGGACGGGCGGGGCGCGGAAACAGCAGTCGGGGGCGCGATTCTGAGGCTTTGCCAGCGCGACGCAAGCGTTGTGCATAAAGGCGGAAATGAATGGATAGCATGAACGGATGAGCACCCCCTGCAACATCGCCGCCTCGCTGCCCGGTCTGGCCGCGCAGTTCCCCGACCGGGTCGCCATGCGCTGCCCCGGCAGCCGCGGCCCCGACGGCCTGGCCCGGTTCGACCTGGCCCTGACCTACCGGGAGCTGGACGCCCGCAGTGACGCCATCGCCGCCGGCCTGGCCCGCCGCGGCATCGTCCGCGGCACCCGCACGGTGGTGATGGTGCGGCCGTCGCCGGAGTTCTTCCTGCTGATGTTCGCTCTCTTCAAGGCCGGCGCGGTGCCCGTGCTGGTCGACCCGGGCATCGACCGGCGCGCGCTGCGGCAGTGCCTGGACGAGGCCCGCCCCGAGGCGTTCATCGGCATTCCGCTGGCGCAGGTGGCGCGGGTGGTGCTGGGCTGGGCTCGGTCGGCGACGGTCAGGATCACCACCGGCCGCCGCGCCTGGCTGGCCGATGCCACCTTGGCGCGCGTCGAAGCCGAGGGTGCGGGCGCCGGATCGCAACTCGCCGCGACCGAACCCGACGACGTCGCCGCGATCCTCTTCACCAGCGGCTCGACCGGCATCCCCAAGGGCGTGGTCTACCGCCACCGCCACTTCGTCGCCCAGATCGCCATGCTGCGCGACGCCTTCGGCATCGGTGCCGGTGGCGTGGACCTGCCGACCTTCCCGCCGTTCGCGCTGTTCGACCCGGCGCTGGGGCTGACTTCGATCATCCCCGACATGGACCCGACCAAGCCGGCGCTGGCCGATCCGCGCAAGCTGCACGACGCCATCGCCCGCTTCGGCGTCGACCAGCTGTTCGGTTCGCCGGCACTGATGGCGGTACTCGCCGGTCACGGCATGCCGCTGCCGACGGTGAAGCGCGTGACCTCCGCTGGCGCGCCGGTGCCGGCCGATGTGGTGGCGAAGATGCGCGAACTGCTGCCCGACGACGCGCAGTTCTGGACGCCGTACGGCGCCACCGAATGCCTGCCCGTGGCCGTCATCGAAGGCCGCGAGCTGCAGGCCACCCGCGCAGCGACCGAAGCCGGTGCCGGCACCTGCGTCGGGCGCCCGGTCGCCCCGAACGAGGTGCGCATCATCGCCATCGGCGACGACGCGATCGCGCAGTGGTCGCCCGACCTGGAAGTCGCGACCGGCGTGGTCGGCGAAATCTCCGTGGCCGGTCCCAGCGTGACCGACCAGTACTTCAACCGCGAAGCGCAGACCCGCTTGGCGAAGATCCGTGAGCGCCTGGCCGACGGCAGCGAACGCATCGTGCACCGGATGGGCGACGTCGGGTACCTCGATGCGGAGGGCCGGTTGTGGTTCTGCGGTCGCAAGTCGCACCGGGTCGAGACCGGGCAGGGGCCGCTGTACACCGAGCAGGTCGAACCGGTGTTCAACACCCACGGCCAGGTGCGGCGCACGGCGCTGGTCGGCATCGGTACGCCGGGAGCGCAACAGCCCGTACTGTGCGTGGAGCTTCAGCCTGGCGTCGACGCCGGGCAGTGGCCGCGGATCGAACGCGAGCTGCGCGCGCTGGGGCAGACGCAGCCGCACACGGCCGACATCGACCGGTTCGCGCTGCATCCGAAGTTCCCGGTCGATATCCGCCACAACGCCAAGATCGGCCGCGAGAAGCTGGCCTCGTGGGCCGCGGCGTTACTGAAATCGTGACGCGGTGCTTCGCTCCGATGTGCCATAGCGTTAGACCATCTACCCAGCAACAACGCCGGCGTCGGCAAAGGCCACAACAACAATGAAGATCCTGGTAACCGGCGGCGGTGGCTTCCTCGGGCAGGCGTTGTGCCGCGGTTTGCGCGCACGCGGCTACGAGGTGGTGAGCTTCAACCGCGGCCGCTACGACGCGCTCGATGGGATCGGGGTGACCCAGGTGCAGGGTGACCTGGCCCAGCGCGATGCCATCGTCTCCGCTGCGCGCGGCTGCGATGCGGTGTTCCACAACGCCGCCAAGGCCGGCGCCTGGGGCAGCTACGAGAGCTACCACCTGGCGAATGTCGTGGGCACCGACAACGTCCTTGCCGCCTGCCGCGCGCACGGCATCGGTCGTCTCGTCTACACCTCCACGCCGAGCGTCACCCACCGCGCCACCCATCCGGTCGAAGGCGGCACCGCGCAGAACGTGCCCTACGGCGAGCACCTCAAGGCGCCCTACGCCGCCACCAAACAGATCGCCGAACGTGCCGTGATCGCCGCCAACGACACCTCGCTGGCCACCATCGCGCTGCGCCCGAGGCTGATCTGGGGCGTGGGCGACAACCAGCTGCTGCCGCGACTGGTCGAGCGTGCCAAGGCCGGGCGCCTGCGCTTCGTCGGCGACGGCGAGAACCGCATCGACACCACGTACGTCGACAATGCCGCGCAGGCGCATCTTGATGCGTTCGACCATCTCAGCCCTGGCGCGGCCTGCGCCGGGCGGCCGTACTTCATCAGCAACGGCGAACCGAAGACCGTGCGCGAGATCATCAACGGCCTGCTGCAGGCCGCGGGTGCGCCGACGGTGACCAAGACCATCCCGTTCCGCGCCGCCTATGTCGCAGGCGTGCTGTGCGAAGGGCTGTGGCATGCGCTGCCGCTCAAGGGCGAACCGCCGATGACGCGCTTCCTTGCCGAGCAGCTGAGCACCACGCACTGGTACGACATGGCGCCGGCCAAGCGCGACTTCGGCTACGTGCCGCGCGTGAGCATTCACGAGGGCCTCACCCGGCTGAAGGCCGCATGGACGGAACACGCCGCCGTCACCCACTGAAAACGAAAACCCGGGCAGGATCGGAGTACACCCATCAGGCGCGACGCGCCGGAGGTTTTCGATGCTGCACTACGCAGTGGTGTTCTTCGTCATCGCGATCATTGCCGCTGTGCTGGGCTTTACCGGCATCGCCGGCACGGCCAGCAACATCGCGTGGATCCTCTTTGTCGTCTTCCTGATCCTGGCCATCGTTTCCATGCTGCGCGGCAGACGCGTCTGACCAGCGCATGATCGTTGCCACCCGGACGGCCAGGGCCCCCGCAATGGGCCCTGGCCGTCCTGCATTGGGGACCACAGGGGCAGGGCTACAATGACCGGATGACAGACCCATCCGCACACCCGGCCCCCTCGGCGCTGGCCGCGCTCAAGCCCATTGCCGGCCGTGCCCTGGAGGCCGCGCTCAATCGCGCGCTGGCACTGGACCCGGACACCCGCGACGGACTGCGCACCCTCGACGGGCGCCGTGTTGCCCTGCGCGTGGCCGCGCCGCCGTTGGCACTGCAGGTGCGCGTGGCCGGCGAACGGCTTGAGGTAGGGCCCATCGAAGGCGAGGGCGAGCCTGACCTGTCGGTCCGCAGCACCTTGGGCGGATTGCTGTCGCAGCTGCCGTTCCTGCGCAACGACGACGCCCCGCCGGTGGGCAAACTGCGCATCGAAGGCGACGCCGAACTGGCGCGCCGCCTGCAGCGCCTGGCCGAACGCTTCGATCCGGACTGGCAGCAACCGTTCGTCAGCGTCTTCGGCGAAGTGCTCGGCGTGCAGATCGCCAACTCGTTCGCGGCCGGCTTGCGCCACGCCCGCGGTGCCGCCGGTGCCTTTGCCGGCAACGCCGCCGAGTACGTCACCGAGGAATCGCGCGACGTGATCCCGCGCGAAGAACTCAACGCCTTCCATGACGATGTCGACACCCTGCGTGACGATGTGGAACGCCTGGCCGCGCGCGTGGGTCGCTTGCGCCTGCGTACCGGGGGCGGTGCATGAAGCCTGTGTTCCGTGCATGGCGCATCGGCCGCGTGCTGTTGCGCTACCGCCTTGACGATCTGCTCGACGACACCCCGGTCGAACCGTGGCTCAAGCTGGCGCGGCCGTTCGTGCCGCGCGCGTCGGCCGAAATCGCGGCGCAACCGCGTGGCGCCCGCCTGCGCCTGGCGCTGCAGGAACTGGGCCCGATCTTCGTCAAGTTCGGCCAGATCCTGTCGACGCGACGCGACCTCGTGCCGCCGGATGTCGCCCAGGAACTGGCCCTGCTGCAGGACCGCGTCGCACCGTTTGATGGCGAGGCCGCGCGCCTGATCGTCGAGCGCGCGCTGGAGCGTCCGGTCAGCGAAGCGTTCGCCCAGTTCGACACGACGCCACTGGCCTCCGCTTCGATCGCCCAGGTGCACGCGGCGACCTTGCCGCCGGATGCCAATGGCGTATCGCGCGAAGTCGTGGTCAAGGTGCTGCGGCCGAACATCGAAAAGCAGATCAGCGGCGACATCGCCCTGCTCAAGGCCGTGGCCGGGATCGTCGATCGCACCCACCCCAGCGCCGACAAGATCCGCCCGCGCGCAATCGTCGAAGAGATCGAGAACACGCTCGCCGCCGAACTCGACCTGCAGCGCGAAGGCGCCAACGCCAGCGTGCTCCGCCGGTTCTGGGCCGACAGCGACGACCTGTACGTGCCCGAGGTGATCTGGTCGCACACCGCCGAGCGAGCGCTGACGCTCGAACGCGTGCGCGGCATCCCGTCCGACGACATCGAAGCGCTGGATGCGGCCGGCATCGACCGCCACGCGCTCGCCGCCAAGGGCGTGCGCGTGTTCTACACGCAGGTCTTCCGCGACAACTTCTTCCATGCCGATGCCCACGCCGGCAACATCTGGGTCGACAGCGACCCGGCGCGACGCAACAACCCGCGTTTCATCGCGCTCGACTTCGGCATCATGGGCCAGCTCTCGGACGAGGATCAGTACTACCTCGCCGAGAACTTCATGGCGATCTTCAACCGCGACTACCGCCGCATCGCCGAGCTGCACGTGCGCGCCGGCTGGATGCCGTCGCACATCCGCATCGACGAGCTTGAGGCGGCTGCGCGCGCGGTGTGCGAGCCGTATTTCACCCGTCCGTTGAGCGAGATCTCGCTGGCCGAAGTGCTGCTCAAGCTGTTCCGCACCGCGCAGCGTTACGAGCTGACGCTGCAGCCGCAGCTGATCCTGCTGCAGAAGACCCTGCTCAACATCGAGGGTGTCGGCCGCCTGCTCGATCCCAAGCTCGATATCTGGGCGGTGGCGCGACCGGTGCTGACCAAGATCCTGGTCGAGCGCTACAGCCCGCAGCGCCTGGCCAGCGAGTTCCGCAAGCGCCTGCCGGAGCTGGTCACGCACGCGCCGGAGATGCCGCGCCTGCTGCACGCCTGGCTGACCCAGCAGGTCGAGGGCAAGTCCGAGCTGCACCTGCATTCGCGCGACCTCACCGAGCTCAACCGTTCGATCCGCTCGGCCCAGCGCCGCACCGTCGCCGCCGTGCTCGGCGTCGGCCTGCTGATCTGCGCCACGGTGCTGTACGGCCTGGAAGCCGGCGGCCCGACCCTGTGGTCGATCCCGGCCGCGGCGTGGATCGCAGGCCTCGGCGGCGTGTGGGCATTGCTGGCCGCCTGGCCCCGCCGCTCGTAGCTCTGCTCCGCTCCGCTCCTCCCCCTGCGAATGCAGGGGGAGGCCGGCCACACTCGAATCAACAGCAATGAATACCCCAACCCCTGACGACCCTCTGCGGTTGGAGCCAGAGCCAGAGGCCCTCGACGTGCTCTACGTCGACGAGCAGCTCGCCGTGGTCAACAAGCCTGCCGGCCTGATGGTCCACGACAGCGCCCTGGCGCGCGGCGAAACCGACTTCGCTGCCGATCGGCTGCGCGAGCAGTTCGGCAAGCCGATCTTCCTGGTGCATCGCCTCGACCGCGCCACCAGCGGCTGCCTGCTGCTCGCCTTCGATCGCGACAGTGCTTCGGCGCTGGGCAAGGTGCTGATGTCGCGCGAAGTCGAGAAGGACTACTGGGCGATCTGCCGCGGTTGGCCGGAAGAAGACTTCGTCGTCGACTACCCGCTCGATGGCGGCCCGGGCAAGCCGCTCAAGAAGCCGGCCATCACCCGCTTCAAGCGTTTGGCGACGACCGAGCTGGAACTGCCGTCGGCCAACTTCCCGACCTCACGCTATGCATTGCTGTGCGCGCAACCGGAAACCGGGCGCTTCCGCCAGATCCGTCGCCACCTCAAGCATCTGTCGCACCACATGATCGGCGACACCAGCCACGGCGACGGTCGCCACAACCGCCAGTTCCGCATGTTGGGCATCCATCGCATGCTGCTGCACGCGCGCCGGCTGGCGTTCGTGCACCCGCTCGACGGCCGGCGCATCGAAGTGATCGCGCCGCCGGATGCCGAGTTCGCGAAGGCGCTGGCATTGTTCGGCCATCCGGACGCCCCGCCGCCCACGGCCTGATTGCTAAAGTTGCGCCATGCTCGAGATCAGCGACAACCTGGCCATTCCCGACGACGAGCTGGTCGAGCGTTTCGTGCGCTCGTCCGGCCCGGGCGGGCAGAACGTCAACAAGGTCGCCACGGCGGTCGAGTTGCGCTTCGACCTGGCCGGCTCGCCGTCGCTGCCCGAGCCGGTGCGGGCGCGCCTGCTGGCCAAGCGCGACCGTCGCATCACCGACGAGGGCGTGCTGGTGATCAGCGCCCAGCGCTTCCGCACCCAGGACCGCAACCGCGAAGACGCGCGCGAACGCCTGGCGGCCTTCATCGCCACCGGCCTGTTCGCGCCGACTCCGCGCGTGGCGACGCGACCGACCCGTGCGTCCAAGGAGCGGCGGCTCAGCGGGAAGCGCGAACGCGGTACGATCAAACGCGGTCGCGCGGTTCGCGATTGGGATTGAGGACCGCGGCAACAGAACCACGCTGACTTAGAAGCAGCACGAGCCAAGAGGGGCCAATGGCCGAGATTGACGACCAACGGGTTTTGAACCTGCCGCCGAACGCGCCGCGGGTGAAACCCAATGCCTTCACGCGTTGGCTCGGCCGCGCCATCCTCCGCGCCGGCGGCTGGCGCATGGTCGGTGCGTTCCCCGACATCCCGCGCCTGGTGTTGATCGGTGCGCCGCACTCGTCCAACTGGGATGGCATCTGGGGCTTCGCCGCGAAGATGGCGATGGGCCTGGACCTCAAGGTCCTGGGCAAGGATTCATTGTTCAAGCTGCCGGTGATGGGCGCGCTGATGCGCCACCTCGGCGTGATCCCGGTCGATCGCAAGGCGGCCCATGGCGTGGTCGAGCAGGCGGCGCGGATGATCCGCGAGGCCGACAAGCTCTGGTACGCGCTGGCGCCCGAAGGCACGCGCCGCGCGGTGGAACGCTGGAAGCCCGGCTTCTGGCGGATCGCCAAGGCGGCAGCGGTGCCGGTGGTGCCGGCGTACTTCCATTACGGCCACAAGGTGATCGGCATCGGCCCGCCGTTCGACCTGGGCGAGGACTTCGACAGCGACTTCAACCGCATCCGTAACTGGTACCGCGGCGTGTCGAAGGGCAAGAACCACGACGCCTGACGATCTTCTCCTCCCCCTGCTCGCAGGGGGAGGCCGGGAGGGGGTCGAGGCCGCAGGCCGAGGGAGCCCTCAGCGCTCCGACTGCCCGGTCGAGTAATAGTCCCCGCGCTCGAACAGCGCCGGCTTTATTAATTCTGTAAATGCCCTGGCCTGCGGTGATAAATATTTCCCCTTCCGGACCACGACCCCATAGGTCCGCGACGGGAAGTACTCCGCCAGCGACCGCGCCGAGAGGCGCTCGCGGTCGGCCTCGGTCAGGCAGATCGCGGTGACGATGCTGATGCCCAGCCCCATCGCCACGTACTGCTTGATGACCTCCCAGCCGCCGACCTCCAGCGCCACCGTGTACGGCACCCGGTTCTGCTGGAACACCAGGTCGATCAGGCGGTAGGTGGTCAACCGCTGGGGCGGAAGGATCAGGCCATACGGCGACAGGTCCTGCAGGTGCAGGTCCTCCTTGCGCGCCAGGGGGTGGTCGCGCGGCGTGATCAGCATCGGCTCGAAGCGGTACACGGGCTCGTAGCTGAGATCGGCCGGCACATCCAGCATCGAGCCCACGGCCAGGTCGACCCCGTCCGACCGCAGCAGGTCGAGCCCGCCGGCACCGGTGACGTTGTGCAGGGTCAGCCGCACCTCCGGGTGGGCGGCGCGGAAGGCTTCAACGATCCGCGGCAGCAGATAGAGGATGGTCGAGCTGCCCGCGGCGACATTCAGTTCGCCGGCATCAAGGCCGCGGATCTTCTCCAGGAACACCGAATCCAGCGCGTCCAGGCCCTCCACCAGCGGTCGGGCCAGCTCGTAGAGCTCCTGGCCCTCGCGGGTGAGGGTGATCCGGCGGCCGCTGCGCTCGAGCAGCCGCACCCCCAGTTCGCGCTCCAGCGCCTGCAATTGCAGGGTTACCGCCGGCTGGCTGAGGTAAAGCGCCTCGGCCGCCCGCGACACCGAACCCAGGCGCGCGGTCTGGCAGAACGCGCGAAGGGGCTTGAGGCGGTCCCCCTTGTAGGCGAACCGCGGGCTGGCAGGCGGCTGGCTGGCCATGGTTTCAATACTTATTAAGGAAAGTAATGATTAGCATTGAAAAATCTTGATTGTCAAATAACACACGCCGCCGCATGGTGACTCCACAAGGTGACCACGGAGTTACAGGCATGTCGGCAGTGATGGCCAAGCGGCAAGACGGCGAGATCCATGAGATCGCCGAGGGCAATATCGAAGTCCTGGCCCAGGCCGAGGGCCAGGACCAGGTTCTGACCCCCGCCGCGCTCGGGTTCCTGGCCGGACTCCACCGCCGTTTCGAAGCGGCGCGCCAGTCGCGCCTCGACGTCCGCCTGGCGCTCCAGTCGCATTTCGACGCCGGCGGCCTGCCCGACTTCCGCGCCGACACCGCCGCCATCCGCAATGGCGACTGGAAAGTGGCGTCGCTGCCGCAGGCCCTGCTCGACCGCCGCGTCGAGATCACCGGCCCGGTCGACCCGAAGATGGTCATCAACGCGCTCAACTCCGGCGCGAAGGTCTACATGGCCGACTTCGAGGACAGCACCTCGCCGACCTGGGACAACCTCATCGCCGGACAGCGCGCGCTGATCGGCGCCGTCGCAGGCACGCTCGAGTTCACCGCCGTGGGCGCCGATGGCAACCCCGGCAAGCACTACACCCTGCGCCCGTTCGAGGAGCAGGCCGTGCTGATGGTGCGCCCGCGTGGCTGGCACCTCGACGAGAAGCACGTCCTGATTGATGGCGCGCCGATGTCGGCCAGCCTGTTCGACCTGGGCCTGTTCGCTTTCCACAATTCGGACGTGCTCGCCGCGAAGGATCGCGGACCCTATTTCTACCTGCCCAAGCTGCAGTCGATGGAAGAGGCGCAGCTGTGGAACGAGGTCATCGACCACGTCGAGCGCGAACTGCGCCTGGCGCCAGGCCAGATCAAGGTCACCGTGCTGATCGAGACGCTGCCGGCGGTGTTCGAGATGGACGAGATCCTGCACGCGCTGCGCACGCGCATCGCCGGCCTCAACTGCGGCCGCTGGGATTACGTGTTTTCGTACATCAAGACCTTCCGCCGCCATCGCGACAAGGTGCTGCCCGAGCGCGCCCAGGTCACGATGACCCAGCCGTTCCTCAAGGCCTACTCGGAACTGCTGATCCAGACCTGCCACAAGCGCGGCGCGCACGCGATGGGCGGCATGGCCGCACAGATCCCGATCAGCGGCGACGAAGCCGCCAATGAAATCGCGATGGCCAAGGTCCGCGCCGACAAGCTGCGCGAAGTGACCGCCGGCCACGACGGCACCTGGGTCGCGCATCCGGCGCTGATCCCGCTGGCGCGCGAAATCTTCGACGAGCGCATGCCCACGCCCAACCAGCGTCATGTGTTGCGCGAAGACGTCTGGGTCACCCGCGATGACCTCATCAAGCCCTCGCTGGGCACCATCAGCCGCGCCGGTTTCGAAGGCAACGTCGAGGTCTGCGTGCGCTATCTCGCCGCCTGGCTCGATGGCAATGGCTGCGTGCCGATCCACTGGCTGATGGAAGACGCGGCGACCGCCGAGATCGCCCGCACACAGCTGTGGCAATGGCTGCACAGCGATGGCCTGCACCTGGACGACGGCACGCCGGTCGACTTTGCATTGCTCGAACGCGCCTTCCTCAACCTGCCCGGCCGCCTCGGCGACCGCGCGCGCATGCCGGGTGCCAGTCGCATCAACGAAGCGATCGGCGTGCTTGATCGACTCACCCATGCCGACGTGCTGGAGGACTTCCTGACCTTGCCGGCTTACGCACGACTCGACTGACGCAACCCATCCCCACCCAACCCTCCCCTTGAAGGGGAGGGCTTCAAAAAAAGAAACGAGCAGAGGGCACCGCCATGACCACCGCATTGCACACCGCCGAACAACTCCGCCACGACTGGGCCACCAACCCGCGCTGGGCCGGCATCGACCGCCCGTACTGCGCCCAGGATGTCGTGCGCCTGCGCGGCACCGTGCCGGTCGAGCACACCATCGCCAAGCTCGGCGCGAACAAGCTGTGGGCCTCGCTGCACAGCGAACCGTTCGTCAACGCGCTCGGCGCGCTGACCGGCAACCAGGCGATGCAGCAGGTCAAGGCCGGCCTCAAGGCGATCTACCTGTCGGGCTGGCAGGTCGCCGCCGACGCCAACATCGCCGGCGAGATGTACCCCGACCAGTCGCTGTATCCGGCCAACTCGGTGCCGCAGGTCGTGCGCCGCATCAACAACACCCTGCTGCGCGCCGACCAGATCCAGTGCGCCGAAGGCAGCGGCGACATCGACTTCCTGCAGCCGATCGTGGCCGATGCCGAGGCCGGCTTCGGTGGCGTGCTCAACGCCTTCGAACTGATGAAGGGCATGATCGAGGCCGGCGCCTCCGGCGTGCACTTCGAAGACCAGCTGGCCAGCGTCAAGAAGTGCGGCCACATGGGTGGCAAAGTGCTGGTGCCGACGCGCGAAGCGGTCGAGAAGCTGGTCGCCGCGCGCCTGGCCGCCGACGTCATGGGCGTGCCGACGCTGATCGTCGCCCGCACCGACGCCGAGGCCGCCGACCTCATCACCTCCGACATCGACCCGAACGACGCACCGTTCATCACTGGCGAGCGCACCGTCGAAGGCTTCTTCAAGACCCGCAATGGCCTGGACCAGGCGATCAGCCGCGGCCTCGCCTACGCGCCGTATGCCGACCTGGTGTGGTGCGAGACCGGCAAGCCGGACCTGGAGTTCGCGCGCAAGTTCGCCGAGGCGATCCACGCCAAGTTCCCCGGCAAGCTGCTGGCCTACAACTGCTCGCCGAGCTTCAACTGGAAGAAGAACCTCGACGACGCGACCATCGCGAAGTTTCAGAAGGAAATCGCCAGCTACGGTTACAAGTTCCAGTTCATCACGCTGGCCGGTTTCCACAGCCTCAACTACGGCATGTTCAACCTGGCCCACGGTTACGCACGCCGCCAGATGAGCGCGTTCGTCGAGTTGCAGGAAGCCGAGTTCGCCGCGGCCGAGAAGGGCTTCACCGCGGTCAAGCACCAGCGCGAAGTCGGCACCGGTTACTTCGACGCGGTGACCCAGACCATCCAGGGCGGCAAGTCCTCGACGGTGGCGCTGAAGGGCTCGACCGAGGAAGAGCAGTTCCACGAAAAGCGCGCCGCGGCCGCCTGAGAAAATTTCTCGGTTAGCTTCACTGCCCTGGCCCAAAAGCCGGGGCAGTGCAGGGGGAGCCTCGTCACCCCGGCGAACGCCGGGACCCAGGCCCGCCCCCTCGCAGCCCGGATTTTGCCGCATTTGGCTCCCTGAACGCAGCGGCCACGTCCCTCACCGGCGCCGTTTCTGGATCCCGGCATGGGCCGGGATGACGTAAGAAACGACGTGGCACCCGGCCCCAAAAGCGTTAAGCCACCCCGTCCTCAACCCCCGCTTTTCACCGTATTCCACCGTGTTCAGGTGCTATTCTCCAGCCTCACCACGGACCGGGGTCGTGGGATGACTCGCGAAAACGCGGCTGTTGCACACAGTCGCGACACCCTCATCGCAGGCACACCCAGCACGGCGTCGGCGGATGTGGCGACGGCGGTGCTTACCAATTCGGAATACGAATTGTTTGCCGAGATTGGCCGCTCGCGGCGGATCGAAGAAGGGCAGGTGTTGTTCCGCCGCGGCGAACTCGGCACGACCATGTTCGTGATCGCGCGCGGCATCATCGACCTCGACTTCGGCGAGGACCTCGTCGGCAAGCGCCTGGGTCCGTGCGAATTCTTCGGCGAGCTGGGACTGCTGATCGGCGACCACGTCCGCAGCGCCGATGCCGTCGCCGCCAGTGACGGCCTGCTGATCGAACTGCGCCACGAGGAATTCCAGCGCCTGGTCGAACGCGACCCGGGCCTGGTGTCGTACTTCCTGCGCCGCGCGATCCTGCGCGTGGTGCTCAACGAACAAAGCCTCATTCGTCGCCTGCGCCGCCGCAACGAGGAACTCGAGTCCGCACTCGACAGCCTCTACGCCGCCACGCACCAGCTCAACCAGACCGAAGAGCTGATCCGCACCGACGAACTGACCAGCCTCTACAACCGTCGCGGCTTGACCCTGCACCTGCAGGAGTACCGCAAGCTCGGCATGCCGCACGCGATGGGCCTGCTGCTGATCGACTGCGACCGCTTCAAGCAGGTCAACGACGAGCACGGCCACCTCATCGGCGACCGCGTGCTGCAGGGCGTGGCCAACATCCTGCGCTCGGTGGCCGGCCCCGACGACCTCGCCTGCCGCCTCGGCGGCGACGAGTTCTGCCTGTTGATGGTGGCCGACAGCCGCGACGAAGTGATGCGCTTCGCCGACTTCGTCGTCTCCACCGCCCAGGGCCTGATGCAGATGGTGCACGGCGCCCCGTTGATGTGTCCGCTCAGTGTCGGCGCCTGCCTGGTCGACCCGGAGAAGGACTGGAATGACTGGTACGCCCGTGCCGACGAAGGCCTGTACCGGGCCAAGCGCATGGGTGGCAATTGCGTGCAATGGCAGGATCACGATGCGGAACTGACCTCGGCCTAGGCCGAAGAGGGAAGCACCATCGATGAATGAGATGACCCATCGCCCGTCGATCGATTCGCCGCAGCTGCGCACGTTGCTGCTGACGGACCTGTGCGACTCGACCGCGCTGGTCGAGAGCATCGGTGACGTCGCCACCGCCACGCTGTTCCGCGACCACGACCGCCTCGTGCTGGACCTCCAGCAGCGCTGGCGCGGGCGATTGATCGACCGCTCCGACGGCTTGTTGCTGATGTTCGAGCGACCCATCGACGGCCTCGGCTTCGCCCTCGACTACGTCCGCACGCTGGAAGTGATGAGCGCCTCGCTCGGCAAGGAGATCAAGGCTCGGGCCGGCCTGCACGTCGGCGAAGTGCTGACCTGGCGCAACACCGACGAAGCTGTCCTCGCCGGCGCCAAGCCGCTCGAAGTGGAGGGACTGGCGAAGCCAACTGCCGCGCGCCTGATGTCGATGGCGCGGCCCGGGCAGATCCTGCTCTCGGCCGTGGCCGAGCCGCTGGCCCACCGCGCCGCGCGCGAGCTGGGCGAACGCGGCCAGCAGCTGCTGTGGAAATCGCACGGACGCTGGCGCTTCAAGGGCATGCCCGAAAGCCAGCAGGTCTACGAAGTCGGCGAACCTGGCATCGCCCCGCTGCGCGCACCGCCGAACACGCCCAAGGCGTGGCGCGACATCCCGCTGTGGCGCCGACCGGCATCGCTGGTGGCCGAAGCGGCCGTGCTGGTGCTGTTCGGCATCGGCACCTGGTTCATGACCCGTCCTGCGCCGGCGATCGCCTTCAACCAGCGCGACTGGGTGGTGGTGGCGGACCTGCGCAACCTGACCGGGCAGACCGTACTGGACGACTCGCTCGAGCAGGCGTTCCGGATCAGCCTGGAGCAGTCGCGCTACGTCAATGTGCTGAGCGACCTGAAGGCCCGCGATGCGCTTGCCCGGATGCAGCTAAAGCCGGGCGCCGTCATGGATCGCGCGATTGCATCGGAGGTCGCGTTGCGTGACGGTGCCCGCGCGGTGATCTTGCCGACGGTGGCCGAAGTGGGTGGCCGAGTGCGGGTAAGCGCCGAAGTTATCGATCCGCATACCCAGACAACTGTGTACGCCGAGTCCATCGACGGCGTGGGGGTCCAGTCGGCGCTCACGTCCATTGACGAGGTCACCGCATCGCTTCGCGAAAAGCTGGGTGAAGCGATCGCATCGATCGATCAGGATTCTGCGCCGTTGCCCGCTGTAACTACTTCGAACCTTGACGCCCTTCGTGCATATGCCCTCGGCCAAAAGGCGATGCAACGCCAGGACTATCCGCAGGCCCTGGAGATGTACGGCAAGGCTACCGAGCTGGATCCGAAATTTGCGTTGGCCTGGCTCGGGCAGATGCGAGTGAAGAACGGGCAGGTCAAGGCGCCGGAGGCCGTCGAGATGCTACGCAAGGCCCAGGCCGCGCGTGATCATCTTGCACCACGCGAGGCAATGTACCTGGACGCATGGGTGGCGAGATTCGACACGCCGGGCAAGGCGTTGGACAAGTGGCAGCAGCTCGCCCGTCTGTATCCAGACTACAAACCTGCTCAATCGAACACGGCAATCTGGCTGTACGAAGACAATCGCTTCCAGGAGGCTCTGCCCTACGCACAGAGCGCCGCGGTCAAGCAGTACGAGCTGGCATCCACCGGGTACGACATGGCCGGGCGTGCCTATCTCGGAATCGGGCAATACCGGCTTTCCGCGCAGGCATTCGACCAGGCAATCAGTCTTGGCGCCGCAAGCAGCCTGCGCCGGCGGGTGATTGTCGAGGCGGCGCAGCGCAACTTTGACGCTGCCATGAAGCTGGAACAGGGACTCAGTCCCAAAGATCAGCATGCTTACCTCGAGCGGACCACCATTGCGGTGGATCGGGCGGATTGGGTCGCCGCCAGGAAGCTATCTCGCGATGGGCTCGCGTTGGTGCAGAAGGATGACGGCTTGGACAGTCGAAACTTCCTGTTGCCCGTGGCCGTATCGCAGTGGTTGTCTGGTGACCAGGCATCTGCACGTTCGAACACAGCCAAGGCAGCCCAGAAGGCCTTGGGTTCCCTTATGAAAGACTTCGATGCCGACGCCAGGGACGATGCCGAGCTCGCGCTCGCTTCAGCACGGCTTTCGCAGCGCTTGGGTAATCGGGACGTCGCCGCCGGTGTCTTGGCTTCGCTCAAGGCACATCCAACGCTGATGGCCATGCCTGGCCTCAGCGAAATGGCAGCCGTGGTCCGGGCGCAGGACCTCCTGATGGCCGGGCAACCGAAGGATGCTGTTGCCCTGCTCAAGCCACTCATTACTGGGCATGAGCGTTATCAGACTCTGGTGGCTTTACAGGAAGCGTACGCAGCGGCGGGTGACTTGGAATCGGCCTTGGAGGTTGCCCGCCAGCTGCAGAACCGGCGCGGGCTGGCATACATCGAGCTTAATTGCGGTCATTGCCTGCAGGCACTGAATGTTGCCGACAGCAATCTCGCCCTGCTTCAGGAAGCAGAGGTGCTCAGTCGCATGGGTCTGGGGCCTGAAGCCGAAAAGGCGCTGGCAAACTTCGACCGGCTGTGGCCGGTCGAAGTCCTCCCTGCTTACTTGAGCGAGCGGCGTTCCCGGATCAAGACGGCATCCAGGTTAGGGACCGTCTGGGAGAGCCCTGCGAGGAGCATGGCCCGGATGCTCTCGCGAGCCGCCAGGATCGCTTCCTTGGGCGCCAGCTCCTCCACCTTGCAGTCCGCGAAGGGTTCCGACTGAGCCGCCGGCACGGAGCCGCAAGCCGTCATCTTGGCGGGCGTGGGTGCTTCGTAACCAATGCTCCGCAGCGCAGACAGGTGGTCGCGTTGGAACTGCGCGCGGAACTTGTCGTCAGTGCCAAGAAGGTCCAACAACCGGTCGGCGATAGCCGGATCCAGCGGCGCAGTCAGCATCTTGTCCATCCCCGTCTCCCCTCGGAGGCCCGTTGCAGGCCGTGATGGCGCAATCTAACCGCCTGTGCCCGCCGTCACAACTGGGCTGCCGGCTGCAGCGGCGCGGTGGCTACGCAGTTGGGGCGCGTCAGTCCCCGGGCGGCTGCAGTCGCGAGCTCAGTCCCGTATCCAGCAACGGAGAGATCTGAGCCAGGCCGGACAGGAGCATGTTGCGGATCGCGCTTCTCGCCTCCGCAATCTGCGCCTTGGAGGCAAGCTCGATTCCAAAGAAGCAGCCAAGCCACGCTTCCCCTTCTGCAGGCCGATACCCAACCTGCTTCAGCGCCTCGTGGGGCGCGAGTTGGAACAACTCGCGAAAAGCATCATCCGTGCTCAAGAGCGCCAACAGGCGATCGGCGACGGCTGGATCAAACGGAGCGGTGCGGGACTTTGCTACAACCGGTGCGACAAAACTGCGCATATCGTCGGCATGCTGCATGGCGATCCCTCGTCAGATGGTGGCGGACGGCACCCGGTAGCGGGTACCGGGCACGCAAGCTACTTCCGCAATGCGCGCGTTGCAAGCAAAGTAGGGCCTTCGACCGTGGGGGCCAGGGATGCGTATCCGTCGTTGTGCAGTCTTGTTCCTCGAGCCTCGCGAGCAGACAGAGTTCGATCTGGCCGTGCTTCTCGGCGGTGGTGACGGCCTGCGCCGCGAACGCCGCTGGCTCGCCCTGGCCCCGCACCTGGGGACAGAGGTCGAGGTAGACGGCAGCGAGCGCGAACTGCTGGGGGCGATGAGCCCCGGTCAGTGGGTCGACGCTGCCGGTATCGACCAGCGTGCCGCGATGGAGCGCTTGCTCGCCGGGGGTCTGCTGGTCAGCGACGACCCTGCCCATGCCGCCATGCGTGCGCGCGACGAATCGCTGCGTGGCACCTACTGGCATCCGCTCGCCGCCACCCTGCACGCGTTCACCCGATGGAGTGGCGTGGACACAGTGAAGAACATGAAAGACAGCGGCACCGAGACGGCAGTGGAGATGCGGCAGGTGTTGGGCGTGCCGCCCGTCGAGGCCGTGCGCCGCACCCAGGCCGAGAGCCTCAAGCCGCTACCCCGCATCGCCCCCACCGCCTTCGACGACCTCCTCGCCCGCCGCGCCACCTGCCGCAACTTCGACCCGGCCCGCAAGGTGCCGTACGAGCTATTCGCCCAGCTGCTGCAGCGCGTGTTCGCCGCCCAGGCCGAGGTGCGGGTCAGCGACGACACCGTGTTCCTCAAGAAGAACGTCCCCTCCGGCGGCGGCCTGCACCCGATGGAGTGCTACCTGATCGTCCAGCACGTCGAGGGCGTGGAGCCGGGGCTGTACCACTACCAGGCGCAGGAGCACGCGCTGGAACCGCTGGCCGGCCCGGACAAGCCGCTGCGCGAATTCGTCATGGACATGGTCGCCCAGCAGCACTGGTTCGCCGACGCCCATGTGGTCGTGATGCTGTCGCCGCGCTTCGACCGCACCTTCTGGAAGTACCGCCAGCACGCCAAGGGCTACCGGGTGGTCGCACTGGAAGGCGGGCATATCTCGCAGACCCTCTACCTGGCCGCGACCGAGGCCGGGCTGGGCGCGTTCATCACCGGCGCGATCAACGAAGTCGAGCTTGAACAGGCCTTCGGGCTGGACCCGATCCACCAGGGCGCCCTGGCCATCTGCGGCTTCGGCTGGCGCGGGGAGGTCATGGAGACCGCCGAACTGGATCCGAACGAGCGCATCTGGGGGACCAAGGAGCCGGCGCCTCAAACCTGAACGATTTTGGCGTGAGGAGGCAGTCGACATTGCTGAATCGGGCAAGTTACTTTTGGCGTCCACCAACGAGGTCCGCCCGATGCGCCTTCTCCGCCTTCTCTCCACCGTTGTGCTGGGCCTGGCGATATCCATGCCGGCGTTCGCGACCACCGACAGCAAAGTGCTGATGCTCGATGACGTCCGCGCACAGCAGGCAGAGATCCGCGCGGGCGTGGAGGCCGGCGCGGGCCGCTACAAGAACCTCAGCGAGGGCGATCGCAGCGAACTGCTGGTCAGGCAGGCCCGGTTGCTGCAGACGATCGAGGGCAAGACGACCAGCAACGACCTCAACGATCTGCAGAAGAACGAAGTCTTCAACACGCTGGAATGGATCTCGGCGGTGTTGAACCACGACGACGCCGACGAACGCATGGTGTGCCAGCGCCGCCCGATCCTCGGAAGCACCCGCAAGGAGCGCATCTGCAAGACCCAGGCGCGATGGGACCAGGACCGCGAGAGTGCGCGCGACCTGATCATGCGCAGCCGTGTCTGCCCGGACTGTGTCGGCCATTGAGCGCAGGCGCGGCTTCACAACGCTGAACGAAATTTGCGCGAAAAGGCAGTCGACATTGCCAAATCTGGCAAGTTATTTTGGAGGACCCTGAGCCAGGTCCTCCACCGATGCGTTTTTTCCGCCTCCTTTCTGCCGCCGTGCTGGGCCTGGCCCTGACGTTGCCGGCATTCGCGTCCGTCGACAGCCGCGTGCTGATGGTCGATGACATCCGCACCCAGCAACGCGAGATCCGCGAAGGCGTCGAAGCCGGCACCGGTCCCTACAAGGACCTGACGTCGAGCCAGCGCAGCGAACTGCTGACCAAGCAGGACCGCATGCTGCGCACGATCGACGGCAAGAAGTCCACCGACGAACTCAACGAAGACCAGAAGACCGAAGTCTTCAACACGCTCGAGTGGATCGAAGCGGTCGTCAACAAGAGCGACGACGATGAGCGCATGGTCTGCGAGCGCCGCCCGATCCTGGGCAGCACCCGCAAGGAGC
Organism: Lysobacter sp. GCM10012299; assembly: GCF_042649405.1. Lineage (NCBI taxonomy): Bacteria > Pseudomonadati > Pseudomonadota > Gammaproteobacteria > Lysobacterales > Lysobacteraceae > Lysobacter > Lysobacter sp. GCM10012299. The sequence goes on from NZ_JBHRZC010000002.1 coordinate 159,913, forward strand.
GCGTCTGCAAGACCCAGTCGCAGTGGCGCGCAGAGCGGGAAGCCGCGCGCAACGTGATGGAAAACCGCCGCATCTGCCAGGGCTGCGCCAGCAACTGACGCGCTCGCGATCGTAGCCCCGGGTAGCGTGATGCGCCCGGGGTGCGATCAGGTTCCCTGCACTTCCAGTCCGCGCGCCGCGCGCCGCAAGCCAATCGCTTCGGTCAGGTGCGGCGTGCCTATCGACACCTCGCCGGCGAGATCGGCGATGGTCCGGGCCACCCGCATGATCCGGTGCATCGAACGCGCCGACAGTTGCAGCGAATCGACGGCGCGCTCAAGTAGCGCGTGATCACTCGCTGACAGCAGGCACGTCGCGGTTGTCTCGGCCTGGCCGAGTCGCGCGTTGGGCTTGCCGCATCGTGCAACTTGTCGCTCGCGGGCTGCCAGGACGCGCGTGCGTACCGTCGCGGTGTCTTCGCCCTGCGGCGCATCCGGGCGCAGTTCCGACGGCGGCAGTCGCGCCACTTCCACATGCAGGTCGATGCGATCGAGCAATGGCCCGGAGATGCGACCGCGATAGCGCGCGATCGACTCGCTGCTGCAGCGGCAACGGCCGCAGGCGTCGCCGGCCCAGCCACAGGGGCAGGGGTTCATGGCCGCCACCAGCTGGAACCGCGCCGGGAACTCGGCGCTGCGTGCCGCGCGCGACACCGTCACCACGCCCGATTCGAGCGGTTCGCGCAGTACTTCCAGCGCGCGCCGTTCCCATTCGGGCAGCTCGTCGAGAAACAGCACGCCGTGATGGGCCAGCGAGACTTCACCCGGGCGCGGCTGCGCACCGCCGCCGATCAGCGCGACCGCACTTGATGTGTGGTGCGGCGCGCGGAACGGGCGTTCGCGCCAGCGGGCCGGGTCCAGCCCGCGACCGCTGATCGAGGCGATCGCAGCGGCTTCCAGCGCTTCGGCTTCGGATGCCTCCGGCAGCAGACCCGGGAGTCGTGAGGCGAGCAGGGTTTTTCCGCAGCCGGGCGGCCCGACCAGCAACATGTGGTGGCCGCCAGCGGCGGCGATTTCCAGTGCGCGTCGCGCATGCGCCTGGCCGCGGACGTCGGCGAGGTCGGGCTGGCCGCTGCGCACGCCTGGAACGACTTCGGCGAATGGCAGCGACTTGCGGCCGGTGAGGTGCGCGCACACTTCCAGCAATGTGCGCGCGGTGCGGGCTTCAACGCGGCTGGCGAGCGCGGCTTCGGCGCCGTTTCCGGCCGGAACGATCAGCCGTCGCCCGGCTTCGGCGGTGGCAAGGGCCGCCGGCAACACGCCGTCGACCGCGCGCAGCTCGCCGGTCAGGCCCAGTTCGCCAACGAACTCATGGTCGTTGAGCGATTGGAGCGGGATCTGCCCGCTGGCGGCGAGGATCCCCAGCGCGATGGCCAGGTCGAAGCGCCCGCCTTCCTTGGGGAGGTCGGCCGGCGCGAGGTTGATGGTGATGCGCCGCGCCGGGAACTCGAACTGGGCACACTGGATCGCCGCACGAACCCGGTCCTTGGCCTCGCGCACGGCTGCTGCGGGCAAGCCGACGATCGACATCGACGGCAGTCCGCCGGCCAGGTAGACCTCCACCCGTACCGGCGGCGCACGGACGCCCGTTCGTGCACGGCTGTGCACGAGTGCCAGGTTCATGCGGGAACAGGCTTAGTGGCGCGGAGACGCGTCGCCGCCAAGCTGGGCTTCGAGCTCGGCGACGGTGCGCTGCAGCTCATCGAGCTTCTCGCGGGTGCGCAGCAGGACCGCGCGCTGAACTTCGAACTCCTCGCGCGTGACCAGGTCGAGCTTGGCCAGGCCGGACTGCAGCACCGACTTGAAGTTCTGCTGGAGCTCCTCGCGGCTCTCCCGCAGGCCCGGCGGGACCAGGGTGCTCAGGCGGCGGGCGAGGTCGTCGATGTGGTTGAGGTCGATCATGGGTGATGTGTCCTCCAGCAGTCATCGCAGCTTGCGGTGGGGGCCGTGAGGGCGCCGTAGGCGTCTGCTGCAACCTGCTGTAAGGAAATTCCGAGCGGGCGGGACACTGTAGCGCACGGCGTCTCACCGGTGTCGGCGCCTTGAGTGGGGGAGGCGACTCGGTCACCATGAGCCCCGCGCACCGGCCAGGCACCGTCATCCGCCCTGGTCCGCAGACCCTCCCCCATCGACTGCATCATGCAAAAACTGCTCCGCACCACCTGCGCACGCCGTCTTCGCCACCTGGTTGCCGGCGCCCGCCATGGCGCCTTCCCGTCAAGCTCGCCGTCGGCGCATGCGCCCGCATGCAATATCTGCGGCTACCGCCTGTTGGCGTCCCGCGATGTGATCTCAGCACGGGAGGTGCGCAGTTGCGTCGCCTGCGGGTCGACGCTGCGCTTCCGCGCCATCATGGCCGCATTGCAGTCGAGCCTGGACGGCGATGGCCAGGTCCGCGCGCTCGAGCGCCTGCCCAGGCGCAAGTACCTCCGGGGCATCGGCATGAGCGATGCAGGCCTGTACGCCAACGCGCTGGAGAGCAAGTTCGGTTACACCAATACCTTCTTCCACACCGAGCCGTTGCTGGACATCCGCGCACCGGGCGCGCACCAGATTGGCCAGTTCGACTTCGTCGTCAGCAGCGATGTCCTGGAGCACGTGGATGGGCCACCGCAGCGCGCCTTCAGCAACCTGCGGGCGCTGCTGAGGCCCGGCGGCACGCTTGCATTCACCGTCCCCTATGCCGTGGAAGGGGAAACGGTCGAGCATTACCCCGAGCTGCATGACTACAGGATCGAGGGCGAAGGCGACACGCGGGTGCTGATCAATGTCACGGCCGATGGCAGTGAGCAGCGTTTCACCGACCTGTGTTTCCACGGCGGCGACGGTTCCACGCTGGAGCTGCGAAGGTTCGCCTATCCGCACCTGGTGCGGTTGCTGGAGGCGGCCGGGTTCCAGGACATCCGGCTGCACGATGCGGACCATCCGGAGTGGGGCATCGTCCATCAGTCGAAACTGGGCCTGCCGATCACGGCGAAAGCGGCGTAGCCGACCCACGAGGTAGGCGCCGATGCTCGCGCGGGCGCGGTCTTCGCTATCCTGCCGCATGGCAGGGGTCCGGTCCGGACCGGGAGAGATGCGATGAAGATGGTCATGGCGGTGATCAAGCCGTTCAAGCTCGACGACGTCCGCGAGGCGCTGGCCGAGGCCGGCGTGGCCGGGATCACCGCCACCGAGGTCAAGGGGTTCGGTCGGCAGAAGGGCCATACCGAGCTCTACCGCGGCGCCGAATACGTCGTCGACTTCCTGCCCAAGATCAAGCTCGAAGTCGCCATCACCGACGACCAGGTCGAGGCCGTGGTCGAAGCGATCATGAAGGCGGCCGGCACCGGCAAGATCGGTGACGGCAAGATCTTCGTCTGGGACCTCGAACGCGCGGTGCGCATCCGCACCGGCGAGATGGACGGCGACGCGCTCTAGTATTCCGCAGCACCCTGCCCAACAGGCCCGTCGCGCCACGGACCGGCGTCGTAACGACCAATGACATGTAAATGAGCCGACTTCCCGGGCTGGACCTGCTGCGTGCCATCGCCGTCATCTGGGTGATGCTGTTCCACTCTTTCCTCGTCGGTGGCCTCGGCCCCGATTTCGCTTGGCTCTCGCGCTTCGGCTGGATGGGCGTGGACATCTTCTTCGTCCTCAGCGGCTTCCTGATCGGCCGCCAGGTGCTGGCACCGCTGGCGCGCGGCGAGCGACTGTCGTTCGCCGCGTTCTACTCACGCCGCGCCTGGCGCATCGTGCCGGCGTTCGCGGTGGTGCTGGCGATCTACGTCGCGTTCCCCGCCCTGCATGAGGCCGATGGCATGGCGCCGTGGTGGCAGTTCGCCACCTTCACGATGAACCTGCTGGTCCACTACGACACGCAGGCGGCGTTCTCGCATGCGTGGTCGCTGTGCGTGGAGGAGCACTTCTACCTGGTGTTCCCGGCACTGGCGTGGTGGCTGACGCGACGGCCTTCGGTGGCGAAGTTCGCAGGCCTGTGCGTATTCGTCCTGCTCGCCGGCATCGCGGTGCGCACCGGCACGTGGCTGCACGACGCCGCGCTCGATCCGCCGCGCAACTGGTTCGTCGAGGACATCTATTACCCGACCTGGAACCGCCTCGATGGCCTGTTGGCCGGCGTGGTGCTGGCGACCCTTTCGGTCTATCGCCCGGCGCTGTGGGCACGCATGGGCGAACGCGCCAATGCCTTCCTGGTGATCGGCCTGCTGATGATGGCGCTGGCGTTCTGGCTGTTCCGGGAGCGCACGGGGCTGCTGGGCAACTCGATCGGCTGGCCGGTTTTGTCGGCGGCCATCGCCTGCCTGGTGGTGGCGGGCGCCAGCACGCGCAGCTGGATCGGGCGTTGGCACGTGCCAGGCGCGGCATGGATCGCGGCAATCTCGTACAGCCTGTACCTGAGCCACAAACTGGTCTTCCATGCCGTCGACCTGCAGTTCGGCCAATGGCTGCAGGATCGTGGCCTGATCGCGTTCGCGGTCTACGCATTGGCGACGCTCGCCGGCGGGGCACTGCTGCACTACGCCGTCGAGCGGCCGTTCCTGCAACTGCGCGCGCGGCGGGAATCCACGCGCCGCAGTGCCGCGGCAAGCGGCGAACCCGTTACCGCCTGATCATTGCCGTTTGAGCACGCGGTACAACCGCCGCCAGCCATCGCGTATGGCGCGCACCCAGCTCGGTTCGGCCAGTGCCGCGGCCTGCTGAGGCGTCGGGCCTTCGCCGGTCAGGCGCTGCTGCATCTTGAACACATTGGCCAGGTCGCTGCGGCGCAGTTGCCGCACCAGGGGCAATGCGCGCAGCCAGCGCGGCGTGCGCAGCGCCGACGCGTAATCGATCAGCACAGGCGTCGTGCCGCAGACAAGGATGTTGGACGCGTGCAGGTCGTTGTGGGTGATGCCGGCGGCATGCAGGCTGACCACCGCGCCGCGCAACTGCTGGAACAACTGCGTTCCGGCCGCTTGCAGGGTGTCGTTGTCGAGCGGCTCGCCGTGCACCAGTTCCATGCCCAAGGCGAGGCCGCCGATCGTGCCAAGCAGCGCCGGCGCATGGCGCCAGCCGCGCAGCAGCCGCAACACGCGCGCCTCGCGCCGCACCAGGATGCGCGCGAACGGCGCCAGCGGCGTCCAGCGATAGCGGCTGTAGTCCTTGATCACGGCAGGGCGGCCGCCGAGTTCGGCTACGTAGACATTGGGCTCGAGCAGTCGTTCGCCATGCTTGAGCATCCGCGACGGTCGCGGCACCGGCCGCACCTGCGGGGCCGGGGGTTTCAGCAGATTCATTGGGCGGCATCCAGGCCGGCACCGTGAACCGCCTGGGGGAGGGAACGGGCCGGTCTCGCAGGGGGAGGGCGAGGCAGGCGCAAATTCTAGGCCGCAGAGGCATTCGTGACAGGTCCGCGAGCGGAACGATGCATCGCATGCAGACAGCCTTTTCTGGACCGAGAACGCAAAAGAGCCCCGCGTCTGCGAGGCTCTTTGCGCGGATCGGGGCGGTGCTTACTCGCCCAGTTCGGCAGCCACGAACGGCGGCAGCTTGGCCGCGCCCTGGTGGATGTCGGCGGTGTAGTAGAGGGTGTCGAATGCCTTCGCACGCGCATCGGCTTCGCGGAAATCGAAACCCTTGCCCTTGCGCGCGAGCGTGCAGCTCCACCAGCCGGTCGGGTAGCACGGCTGCGGGAACGGCAGCGTCTGGAAGGTCGTGAAACCGGCCTTGCCCATCTCCGCGCGCATTTCCTTGATCAGCTTCAGCAGCATCAGCGGCGATTCGGACTGCTGCACCAGGATGCCGTCGTCCTTGAGCGCGCGGAAGCAGCTCTCGAAGAAGGCCTTGTTGAACAGGCCTTCGGCCGGGCCGACCGGGTCGGTCGAATCGACGATGACGATATCCAGGCTGTTGGGCTCGGCGTTCTTCATGAAGGCGATGCCGTCATCGAACAGCAGCTTGGCGCGCGGATCGTTGTTGGAATCGCACAGCTCCGGGAACCACTTCTCGGCCATGCGCGTGACCTGCTCGTCGATGTCGCACTGCACCGCGCTCTCCACGCCCGGGTGCTTGAGCACCTCGCGCAGGGTGCCGCAGTCGCCACCGCCGATGATCACGACGTTCTTCGGCGCGGCATGGGTGAACAGCGCCGGGTGCGACATCATCTCGTGATAGAAGAAGTTGTCCTTCGTCGTCAGCATCATCGCGCCGTCGATGAGCATCAGGTTGCCCCAGTCGGTGCTCTCGAAGATCTCGATCTTCTGGAACGGCGACTGCACCTCGTCCAGCTTGCGGGTGATGCGATAGCCGATGGCCGAGCCGGTCGGTTCGAAATTCTCGTAGTGCCAGGAGGTGTTGTTGCTCATGCGGTTCGTCCCAGGGGAGGTGGCCGCGGCCGAAGGTGTCCGTCGTCGATGGCGCGAACGGACCGGCGCAGGCGGGGAAAGGGGGCGGCATTGTAGCGGACCGGGTGTGACAGGGCCGGCGGCGGGCGGCTCGCGTAGCCGGGCAGGCGGCCGCGGGCGCCGCAGGAAGCGGTTGCGAGCCTTGCCGCCACGCTGTCAACAGACGCCGGCGCACGGGGCTGTAGAATGCGCGTCCCCCCGCCTCCGCCGGTACCACGCCGATGTCCCACTGGTCGCTCGATCAGGCCCGCAAGACCTACTCGATTCCGCATTGGTCGGAGGGCTACTTCGACGTGAATGCGGCCGGGCAGGTCGTGGTCCGTCCGCGCGGTGCTGCCGGTCCGGACATTTCGCTGCCGGAAGTGGTCGACCGTGCCCGCGGCAACGGCGCCAAGCTGCCGCTGCTGGTGCGTTTCCCCGACATCCTCGGCGATCGCCTCGGCAAGCTGCAGTCAGCCTTCGCCCAGGCCCAGGCCGACTGGGACTATGCCGGCGGCTACACCGCCGTCTACCCGATCAAGGTCAACCAGCACCAGGGCGTGGCCGGTACGCTGGCTTCGCACCACGGCGACGGCTTCGGCCTGGAGGCCGGCAGCAAGCCCGAGCTGATGGCGGTGCTGGCGCTGAGCCGCCCCGGCGGCCTGATCGTCTGCAACGGCTACAAGGACCGCGAGTACATCCGCCTGGCCCTGATCGGCCGCAAGCTCGGCCTGCAGACCTTCATCGTGATCGAGAAGCCGTCCGAGCTGGCGATCGTGATGGAAGAAGCCGCGGCGCTGGGCGTGAAGCCCGGCCTGGGCGTGCGCATGCGCCTGGCCAGCCTCGGCGCCGGCAAGTGGCAGAACAGCGGCGGCGACAAGGCCAAGTTCGGCCTGTCCCCGCGCCAGGTGCTGGACCTGTGGAAGAACCTGCGCGACTCGGGCATGACCGACTGCCTGCAGCTGCTGCATTTCCACATGGGTTCGCAGATCTCCAACGTCCGCGACATCGCCAACGGCATGCGCGAGGCCACCCGCTATTTCGTCGAGCTGTCGCGCCTGGGTGCGCGCATCGCCTACATGGACGTCGGCGGCGGCCTGGGCATCGACTACGAAGGCACGCGCTCGCGCGGCTACTGCTCGATCAACTACGGCGTGCACCAGTACGCCAGCAACATCGTGCAGCCGCTGGCTGAAGCCTGCGCCGAGCACGGCCTGGTGCCGCCGCGCATCGTCACCGAGTGCGGCCGCGCGATGACCGCGCACCACGCCGTGCTGGTGGCCAACGTGTCCGAGGTCGAGGAAGCGCCGGAAGGCCGCATCCCCGACGAGCACGACGATGAGCCGCCGGTGATCCGCCACCTGCGCGAGATCCACGCCGAGCTCGACCAGCGCCCGGCGGTGGAGCTGTTCCACGAGGCCCAGCACCACCACAGCGAAGGCCTGTCGCTGTACGCACTGGGCCAGATCGACCTGGTGCATCGCGCGCGCATCGACGACCTGTTCTATGCGATCGCCCACGCCGTGCGAAAGCGCCTGAGCTTCGACGAGAAGAGCCACCGCGAGCTGCTCGACGAACTCAACGATCGCCTGGTCGACAAGTACTTCGTCAACTTCAGCGTGTTCGAGTCGATCCCGGACGTGTGGGCGATCGACCAGGTGTTCCCGATCGTGCCGATCGAACGCCTGGACGAGGTGCCGACGCGCCGCGGCATCCTCGCCGACATGACCTGCGACTCCGACGGAACGGTCAAGACCTACGTCGAGAACGAGGGCCTGGACACCTCGATGCCGCTGCACGCGCCGCGCCCGGGCGAGAGCTACCGCATCGCCTTCTTCCTGGTCGGTGCCTACCAGGAGATCCTCGGCGACATCCACAACCTGTTCGGCGATACCGATGCGATCGAAGTGCGCGTCGACGCGAAGGCCGCCGAGGGCTACCAGCTCACCCAGCAGCGACGCGGCGACACCACCGATGTCATGCTCGACTACGTCGGCTACAAGCTGTCGGACCTGCGCGCCGCCTACCAGGCCAAGGTTGCTGCGGCCAATTTGCCGGCGGACGAGGCCGCGCGGATGGACGCAGCCCTGGAAACCGGGCTGACCGGCTACACCTATCTCGACGATACGCCGCTGGCGTAAGCGTCAGGCACCATCGAATACGACTCCGCGCCCCTGGCGCGGACTATAGCGGTCCCCGCCGGGGCGCGGATCGCGTTATCAGTCAGGAAGGTGGCAGCGACTCGCTGCCCCTCCCGACACCACGTGGAATGTGAATACGATGAAAGTTGGATTGATCGGCCTGGGCGCGATGGGCGCGCCGATGGCGCGCTACATACACGGCAAGGGCCTGCTGACCGCGGTGGGCAACCGCACCCAGGCCAAGGCCGATGCGATGGCGGCGGAGCTGTCGGTTCGCGCGGCGCGCCAGGCGGCGAACTTCGCCGACTGCGACGTGGTGGTGCTGTGCGTTTCGCTCGACGCCGACGTGCTCGAGAACGTCGGCGCGCTGGCCGAAGTGCTCAAGCCCGGCGCGGTGGTGATCGATCACTCCACCGTCGCCGTCGAGACGGCGCGTCGATGCGCCGCGATGCTCGGCGCGCACAACATCGCCTTCCTCGATGCGCCGGTGTCCGGCGGCGTCGAGGGCGCGCGCAACGGCAAGCTCTCGGTCATGGTCGGCGGTGATTCGGAGGCGCTGGACAACGTTCGTCCCGTCATCGAAAGCTACGCCGCGCGCGTCACCCACATGGGTGCGACCGGCGCCGGCCAGGCCACCAAGGCGGTCAACCAGGTGCTGGTGGCCGGCATCAACGAAGCCGTCAGCGAAGGCCTGGCACTGGGCGAGAAGCTCGGCCTGAATCCCGACAAGCTGCTGCCGACATTGCTGGCCGGCGCGGCGAGCAACTGGTTCCTGGAAAAGCGCGGCGCGACCATGCTGCGTGACGAGTTCGCGCCGGGCTTCAAGTGCGCGCACATGCTCAAGGACCTGCGCATCGTGCAGGCCATCGCGCGCGACTGCGGCCTGCGCTTGCCGACCGTCGAACAGGCATTGGCCGATTACGCCGAGCTGATCGAACACGGCCAGGGCGAGGCCGACACGTCGGCGCTCATCACGCTCAAGCGCGGCGACTGATCCGCGCCAGCCATTGCGGACCGTACTGCGCGCCCAGGCGGGCGCCCAGCACGGCGACGGCGAGCGACAGCAGCATCGCCATCGCGTTCAACTTGATCACGGGCAACAGCGGCATCGAGGGCGATGCCGCCGGAACGGCAAAGCTCGTCAGCCAGACCACGGCCATCAGCGCGGCAGCGATTGGTGCGAAGCGCACGCCGGCGATGGCGCCACCCACGGCCATCGCCACCAGCACGCCCAGCAGGTCGAGCATGGGCAGGTCGCCCAGCGGTGTACTGAGCGCGTGATTGAGTTGTGCGTCCAACAGCATCGTGATCAGGGCAAACAGCATCAGCAGGCCCAACGCCGCGATGCAGCCCCAAAGAATGCGCTTGTCCATGCCGTCCCCTCGAAGATCGGCGCAGTCTAGCCCGCGCCGTCGCGCAGCGCGGTGACCGTGGTCGCAGAGGCTTGGTGCCGTTACTTGACCTTGATCGCCAGCGCCGGCAGTCCACCGCTGGCGAGCTTGCGCTTGGCATCCGCCAGGTCGCTGGCGGTGCCGTAGGGTCCCATCCGCACGCGGTAGACCGTCGAGCCCTTGATGCTCGCCGACTCCACGCGCGCGCTGAGGCCGAGCAGGGCGATCTTCGCCTTCATTTCCTCGGCCTGGCCCGAGGCCTGGAACGCGCCGGCCTGGAGCAGGTAACGGGTGCCGTCGTCGACCGCGGCTGCGGCCGGCGCGGCCGCGCTGGCTGTGGTCGTTGCGGTTGTCGCAGGCTGCGTCGAATCGTTGTTCGTCGGAGTGGTGGTCGCCGCCGCCGCCGGCGCAGTCTCCACCGGCTTGGGCAGGGACGCGACGGCCTTGGTGTCGTCCTTGTCCGCAGCGGCGTCGTCTGCCTTGTTCGCCTTCTGCCGCGCGGCATCGCGCTTGGCTTCGGCCTGTTCGCTGGCGGCCAGCTCGGCGTCGGACATCGGCACTTCCTTGCCCGGCAACAGCGTGTAGAAGTCGTAGTCGGTGTCCTTCTTGGCCTCGCCGTCGCCGCCGCGCCTGGGCTTGTCCGCCGGCTCGCTGCTGTCGCTGGCGATGGCGTCATCCTCGCCACTCGACACCGCGGCCGGCTTCGCGTCCGGGTTCGGCTGCGGACGGAAGAAGCCGTCGCCGCCGGACTTGAGGTACTTCGGCGCGACCAGGATCACCACGACAGCGAGCAAAATGCCCAGGACCATCCATGCCCATCCCGGCAAGCCGCCGCCATTTCCCTGGTTGCGCTTTGCCTGTGTCTTGCCGCGTCGTGCTGCCACTTACATCACCTCGGGGGCGCTCACGCCCAGTAGTTCGAGACCATTGGCCAGGACCTGGCGCGTCGCCATCGCCAGCACCAATCGTGCATCGCGGGTGTTGGCGTCGTCGACCAGGAACTGGTGGTCGTTGTAGTACGTCTGGAAGGTCTGTGCCAGTTCGAGCAGGAACACGGCGATCTGGTGCGGTTCGAGGTCGCGACCCGCGGTTTCGACCACGTCGCCGTAGCGCAGCAGCGTGGCGACCAGCTCGCGTGCCGGGGCATCGTCGAGGTCGAGCGGCTGCGCCAGGCCATTGGCCTGGTCGTAACCCAGGCCTCGCTCCTTGAGCTGGCGCACCAGGCCGCACATGCGCGCATGCGACACCTGCACGTAGTAGACCGGGTTGTCGAGCGACTGGCTGCGGGCGAAATCGATGTCGAAGGTCAGCTGCGAATCGGGCTTGCGCGCGATCAGGAACCAGCGCGTGGCATCGCGGCCGACTTCGTCGATCAGGTCGCGCAGGGTGACGTAGCTGCCGGCACGCTTGGACAACTTCACCTCCTCGCCGCCGCGCATCACCGTCACCATCTGGTGCAGCACGTATTCCGGCCATCCCTGAGGGATGCCGCAGTCCAGCGCCTGCAGGCCGGCGCGCACGCGCGCCAGGCTGCCATGGTGGTCGGCGCCCAGTTCGGTGATCGCGCGCTCGTAGCCGCGCTGCCACTTCGACAGGTGGTAGGCCACGTCGGGCAGGAAGTAGGTGTAGGTGCCGTCGGACTTGCGCATGACGCGGTCCTTGTCGTCACCGAAGTCGGTGCTGCGCAGCCAGAGCGCGCCGCCTTCCTCGTAGGTGTGGCCGTGCTTGACCAGCTCGCGCACGGTTTCCTCGACCTTGCCGTCGGTGTACAGCGACGACTCGAGGAAATAGACGTCGAAAGCGACGCCATACGCGGCCAGGTCGAGGTTCTGCTCGCGGCGCAGGTACGCCACGGCGAAGCGGCGGATTGCGTCCAGATCGTCCGGGTTCTTCTCGCCGGTGACGACATGGCCGTCGACTTCGACGCTGGCGCCCTCGAGGTAGGCGGTGGCGACGTCCTTGATGTAGTCGCCGCGGTAGCCGTCCTCCGGCCAGCCGGCGTCATCCGGACCCTTGCCCTGCGCGCGCGCCTGCACCGAGATGGCGAGGTTGTTGATCTGCGCGCCGGCGTCGTTGTAGTAGAACTCGCGCGTCACATCCCAGCCGTTCGCATCGAGCACGCGCGCCACGCAGTCGCCGATCACCGCGGCGCGGCCGTGACCGACGTGCAGCGGGCCGGTCGGGTTGGCCGAGACGAACTCGACGCCGGCACGATGGCCCTTGCCCGTCGCGTTGCGGCCGTAGCGGCTGCCCTGCGTGAAGACCTCGCCGATGCGGGCGCGCCACGCGCTCTCGGCGACGTGGAAGTTGATGAAGCCGGGGCCGGCAATCTCGACCTTGCCCACTTCGGCGCTGGCCGGCAGCGCATCGACCAGCGCCTGCGCGATCGCGCGCGGGTTGGACTTGGCGGGCTTGGCCAGCAGCATCGCCGCATTGGTCGAGAAATCCCCCTGCGCATGGCTCTTGGGACGCTCGATCACGAACTCGGGCGTGGCCAGGTCGGCCGGCAGGGTGCCGGCGGCGCGGAGGGCGTCGATGGCCTGCGCCACCAGGGCGCGAAGAGTGGCTTTCACGGGGAGTCTGCGGGTGTTGCGGGACCCGGGATTGTACGCGACGGGGCGCGAAGGGTATGGGCGTCACACCCAGCCGCGCGCGGCCATCGACACCGGCGGACCGTCGGCGATCACGAAGTGGTCGAGCAGTCGCAGCTCGACCAGCGCCAGGGCCTGTTTCAGGCGGGAGGTGATCGCACGGTCGGCGGCGCTGGGTTCGGGGTTCCCGCTGGGATGGTTGTGGCCCACGATCAGCGCCGCGGCGTTGTGGGCCAGCGCGCGCCGGACCACTTCGCGCGGATGCACTTCGGCGCCGTCCAGGGTGCCGCGGAACATCTCCTCGAACGCCAGCGCGCGGTGGCGGGTGTCGAGGAAGAGCACCGCGAACACTTCGTGGCTGAGGCCGCGCAGGCGCTGGGCGAAATAACGGCCGGCCGACATCGGGTCGTCGAGGGCGATGCCGCGTTCGAGGTCGGCGCCCAGCCGGCGATGGCCCAGTTCGAGTGCTGCCGCCAGCAGGCAGGCGCGGGCGGGCCCCAGCCCCGGCAGGCGTGCCAGCTGCTGCGGGGTGTGTTCGAGCAACGCCCGCAGCGGCCCGTGCGATTGCAACAGGTCGCGGGCCGTGGTGATGGCGTCGCGGCCACGCAGGCCCGAGCCGAGGAAGAGCGCCAGCAGTTCGGCGTCCGACAGCACGCTGGCGCCCTGGGCCAGCAGCCGTTCGCGCGGGCGTTCGCTGCAGGGCCAGTCGCGGATGGGCATGGGCGTCCTTGCGGGCGGGTGCGGGGGAGGTGGTCGGCCGCCGCGGGGCGAGGGGTTGCATCCAGGCCCGGCGGGCCCTGAAGACAAAGATCCCGACAGGACTGGAAGCTGCGTCACGACGACCGACCACCCGACGCCATTGCACCCTTTGCGGTCTGCCGCCGCCGCAGGGCCGCGGCGCCCCATCGGGTAAGCTAAAGATCGAATTGTCGTCAGGTAGTTCCCACAGATGACCGGACCCAGTGCCCTGCAAGGACACAAGATCCTGCTCTGCGTCTGCGGCGGCATCGCCGCCTACAAGTCCGCCGAGCTCGTGCGCCGCCTGCGCGACGCCGGCGCCGAAGTGACCGTGGCCATGACGGAAAACGCGCAGCATTTCGTTGGCGCAACGACCTTCCAGGCCGTGTCGGGCCGACCGGTGCGCACCTCGCTGTGGGATTCGGCGGCCGAGGCGGCCATGGGCCACATCGAACTGGCGCGCTGGGCCGACCGCGTCGTCATCGCGCCGGCCACCGCCAACACCCTGGCCAAGCTGGCGCACGGATTCGCCGACGACCTCGTCAGCACGTTGTGCCTGGCAACCACCGCGCCCGTCACTGTGGCGCCGGCGATGAACCACCGCATGTGGCTGCACCCGGCCACCCAAGCCAACATCGCGACCCTGCGCGGTCGTGGTGTCGACGTGGTCGGTCCCAACGACGGTCCGCTGGCCGAAGGCGAATCGGGTCCGGGCCGCATGGCCGAGCCGGAAGAGATCGTGTCTGCACTGGCACTGGCGCGGGCATGAGGACGGCATGAGCACGCACGCATCGCTCGCCGGCCTGCGCATCGTGGTCAGCGCCGGTCCCACCTTCGAGGACATCGACCCGGTCCGCTTCATCGGCAACCGCAGCAGCGGCAAGATGGGGTTCGCCATCGCCCAGGCGGCGGCCCGTCGCGGGGCGCAGGTCGTGCTGGTGGCCGGTCCGGTCTCGCTGCCCACGCCCGATGGCGTGCAGCGCCTGGACGTGCGCTCGGCGGCACAGATGCACGAAGCGGTGCTGGCGCGACTGCCGGCCGACGTCTATGTCGGTGCCGCTGCGGTCGCCGACTTCGCCCCGGCCCATCCGGCCGACAGCAAGATCAAGAAGCAGTCCGGGCAGGACTCGCTCACCCTGGTCCTGGTGCGCACCCGCGATATCCTGGCCGACATCGCCTCGCACGCGCAGCGCCCACGCCTGGTGGTGGGCTTCGCCGCCGAGACCGACCACGTCGAGGCTTACGCGCGCGGCAAGCTCGAGAACAAGCGCCTGGACCTGATCGCGGCCAATCGCGTGGGCGTTGCCGGCAGCGGCTTCGAGAGTGACGACAACACGCTGCATGTGTTTGCGGCCGACGGCGCCACCGCGGTGCTGGGGCCGGCGCCGAAAATCGAACTGGCCGACGCGTTGCTGGACCTGGTCGCCCAGCGACTGCCAGGACCCTGAGCGCGGGGCAAACTGCAGCGCGACACTTTCTTGCGCACAAATTCGAACGTGCCATCCCGCACAGGCGCCAGTCATGGCATGGTATTTGCGTCGGTTCATGCCGGCTCCCGCAACGACGCCCATCAGAAGCCACGAATGCACCACATCCTCCAGCTCCGGATCCTCGACCCGCGTTTCGGCTCGGAGTGGCCGCTACCGGATTACGCCACCACTGCCAGCGCCGGCCTCGACTTGCGCGCCGCGCTCGCCGAGCCGCTGGTGCTGCAGCCAGGCGACACGGCGCTGGTTCCGTCGGGCATGGCCATCCACCTGGGCGACCCGACGATGTGCGCGGTGATCCTGCCGAGATCGGGCCTGGGGCATAAGCACGGCATCGTGCTGGGCAACGGCACCGGCCTGATCGACGCCGATTACCAGGGGCCATTGTTGATCAGCGTCTGGAACCGAGGCCGCGAGGCTTTTACGATGCAGCCTGGGGATCGCATCGCCCAGCTCGTCATCCTGCCCATCGTGCGGGCGACGCTGCAGGTGGTTGAAGAATTCGAAACCAGCGCCCGTGGTGCCGGTGGCTTCGGCCACACCGGCGTGCGCTGACGTTGCGCTGGACAAGGGGAAGTCATGAAGGGTGTTGAGAAGGAACAGCTGTCGGTTTCGGCCGACCAGCTCAAGTCGGTGCTGCCGCTCGTCATAGCAGCGTGTGTGCTGCTGGCCGCCTGGTTCGGCTGGAGCGGCTGGCAGCTGCACCAGGACAGCGAGCGCCGGCAGGATGTGGCTGCGGTGCGCGACGAAGCGGTGCAGGCTGCGCAGCGCGCACTGATCGCCGAGCAGAAGCAACTGACCCAGCGACTTGCCGCGCCTGAGCTGCAGGCCGCACTGGCCACCGGCGACCTCGCGGGGGCCTCCAGCCAGCTTGGCAAGGGTTGGGCAGGCGCCAGCGACGTGGTCATCTTGCCGGTCGACCTGAGCGCCGAGTACGCAGCGCTGCCCAAGGGGGGCTATGGCCGCCTGGGCGTGATCGAGGCCGCAATCGCCACCGAGCGGCCGGCTGCCGGCCTGGTCCGCCATGCCGGCGGCCCGCAGCTTGCGCTGTCGGCCCCCGCGCGCAACGGCGAGCAGATGGTCGGCGTGGCCTATGTGCGCCTGCCGCTGCAGAAGGTCACTTCTGTGCTGGAGAGCGCCGAAGTGTCCGATGACAGCTACGTCGCCCTGCGCCAGGGCGGCTACAGCGCACTCGAGCGCGGCGACACCGGCCTGGCCGGGGGCGCCGAAGCGCTGGCTGCCAAGATCCCTGGGACCGACCTGCGCGTGGCCGCTGCGGTACCCGACGTCGCCGGTGGCCCGCTGGGCCTGGACGCGATGCTGTGCTTCGCCGCCGCCATCGTGTTCGCCCTGCTGGCCCTGCTGGCATGGCGCCTGCCGCACCTGAAGCTGGCTCGCGGCAAGGCCGAGACGGCTGAGGAGGGTGAGGTTCAGACGTTGGCGGAGAGCATGGAGCAAGCTCCCCAGCCCGTGAAACCACCGCCCGTGCCCCAGTCCAAGCCCGCCACTCCCGCCCTGCCCGTCGCCATCGACCGCGGCATCTTCCGCGCCTACGACATCCGCGGCGTGGTCGGCCAGTCGCTGGACGCCGGCGTGGCTGAACTGATCGGCCATGCGATCGGCTCGCTGATGCACGACCAGGGCCTGACCGACATTGTCGTGGGCCGTGACGGCCGCCTGTCCGGCCCGATGCTGACCGAAGGCCTCATCGCCGGCCTTCGCAAGGCTGGACGCAACGTCGTCGACATCGGCATGGCACCCACGCCGGTGGTCTATTTCGG
The DNA here is from genome assembly GCF_042649405.1 of Lysobacter sp. GCM10012299. Lineage (NCBI taxonomy): Bacteria > Pseudomonadati > Pseudomonadota > Gammaproteobacteria > Lysobacterales > Lysobacteraceae > Lysobacter > Lysobacter sp. GCM10012299. The sequence continues at coordinate 176,445 of NZ_JBHRZC010000002.1, forward strand.
CGCCTACCACCTGCGCGCCGGTTCGTGCGTGTCGGTGACCGGCAGCCACAACCCGCCGGATTACAACGGCTTCAAGATCGTGGTGGGCGGCGAAACGCTGTCCGGCACCGCGATCACCGACCTGTACGCGCGCATCGCCGACGACCGCCTGCATCTGGCCGACCTGGGCAACCTGAGCGAGCGCGACATCTCCGAGGACTACGTCCAGCGCATCGCCTCGGACGTGCAGATCGATCGCCCGCTGAAGATCGTGGTCGATGCCGGCAATGGCGTCGCCGGCGAGATCGGTCCGCGCGTGCTCAGCGCGATCGGCGCCGAAGTCACGCCGCTGTACTGCGATATCGACGGCACCTTCCCGAACCACCATCCGGACCCGAGCGAGCCGCACAACCTGGTCGACCTGATCAAGATGGTGCAGCGCCTGGACGCCGACCTGGGCATTGCTTTCGATGGCGACGGCGACCGCCTCGGCGTGGTCACGCGCGACGGCGAGAACATCTTCCCCGATCGCCTGCTGATGCTGTTCGCGGCCGACGTGCTTGAGCGCAATCCGGGCGCGGTGATCCTGTACGACGTGAAGTGCACCGGCCGCTTGCCGGGCCAGATCCTGCGCCACGGCGGCAGCCCGCTGATGTGGAAGACCGGGCACTCGCTGATCAAGGCCAAGATGCGCGAGACCGACGCCGAGCTGGCCGGCGAGATGAGCGGCCACTTCTTCTTCAAGGAGCGCTGGTACGGTTTCGACGACGGCATCTACGCCGCCGCTCGCCTGCTGGAGATCCTGGCCGCGCAGCCGCGCAGCCCGAGCGAGACCCTCAACGCGCTGCCCAACGGCGTGTCGACCCCGGAGATCAAGGTCGATGCACCCGACGGCGACCCGCACACGTTCGTCGACCGTTTCCGCGACGAAGCCCGCTTCGAAGGCGCACGCCTGTCGACCATCGACGGCCTGCGCGTCGACTATGCCGATGGCTGGGGACTGGTGCGTGCGTCCAACACCACGCCGGTGCTGGTGATGCGCTTCGATGCCGACAGCGCCGACGCGCTTGCGCGCATCAAGGCCGACTTCCGCGCCCAGCTGCTCGCACTGAAGCCCGACCTGGTGCTGCCGTTCTGATGGAGCCTGGAACCTTCTCCCGCTAGCGGGAGAAGGTGCCCGAAGGGCGGATGAGGGAAAGCCTCAGCTCAATCCTTCTTCATCTCGTGGTAGCGCACCAGTGCGGCCTCGAGGTCTTCATCGATCAGTTCGCGCTCGGCCAACTGCGCGGCGAGCATCGACCTCTGCCGCAGCAGCAGCTCGTGCTGGGTCAGGATGTTGTCGCTGGCCTTCTTCGGCACCGGCTTACCGGACAGTTCGGTCTCGCCGGCGCGGCCGAGCAGGCTCACCAGGCTCTGGCGACGGCCTTCTACGCCGAGCCTGGAGGCCTTGATCGTCTCGTCCATCAACGCGATGCGCTCGCCGAAGGCCCGGCGCAGGTCTTCTTCTGTCGCGTAGGACTCCGCCATCGCACGGTCACGCCGCGCCGCCACTTCGGCGGCGGCCCGGGCGTCCTGGTCGAGCTTGGCCTGCGCCGCGGCGGCGGCACGCTCTTCGTCGGTAAGCGCGCGCGGCAGCTGGCTGACGGCGCGGCCGCTCGAATTGAATTCGGTGCGGGCATTGTCGACCGCGTGCGCGGGCAGGGCGTCGCCGCAGACCCTGGCACCGTTCTCGTTCCAGCAGTACAGCTTTTTGGTCGGAGCCTGCTGCGCCAATGTCGATCCAGTCGCGGCAATCAACAGGGTGCAGGCGAGCAGGGGAAGCGTCTTGGTCATGGGTGCTTGCTGGCGGCAACGTTGTCCACAACTCCATGCAAGACTCACGCCATCCTCGCGTCGCTCACGCGGCGGCTTCGCTTCCGTAGGCATCCCGGTACGCCAGCAGGCGCTCGCGCTGGCTGGCGAGCTCCGCGTTGCCACCGGCGAAGGCCAACAGGTCGGACAGATTGGCCACGGCAATCACCGGCAGGCCCTGGTCGGCCGCGACGGTTTGTGCCGCAGAACGTCGGGAAGTGGCCGGGTCGACGGCCTCCTGGCGGTCGAGCGCGATGACTATCCCGGCCGGCTCGCCGCCGGCCTCGCGAATGATCGACAGCGCCTCGCGGATCGCGGTGCCGGCGGTGATCACGTCGTCCACGATCAGTACCTTGCGGCCCTGCAGCGGCGCGCCGATCAGGCTGCCGCCTTCGCCGTGGGCCTTGGCTTCCTTGCGATTGAACGCCACCGGCAGGTCGCGGCCACGGCGTGCGTATTCGCAGGCAAGCGCCGTCGCCAGCGGGATGCCCTTGTAGGCCGGCCCGAACAGCAGGTCGAAGGCGACCGACTGCGCATCGATGGCATCGGCGTAGCAGCTGGCCAGTTCGGCCAGGGCCGTGCCGGAGTCGAAGCGGCCGGCGTTGAAGAAGTACGGACTCTGGCGCCCGGACTTGAGCGTGAATTCGCCAAAGCGCAGGGCGTCGGCGCGCAGGGCGAGCTGCAGGAAGCGGGTGCGGTGGTCGGTCATGGCGGCGCTGTCAGGAATTCGGGTGAAGGGGAATGAGCATCAGGTGTTGCGGGCCGGCGCTGCCGCCCTGATACAGCTCGCCGGTGTCGACGAAGCCGGCCTTGCGGTAAGCGCTGATCGCGGCGTGGTTGTTGCAGTTGACCGTGAGCACCAGCAGGGCGCGATCGGGATGGCGCAGGCGCAGGTCGGCGCAACAGGCCGCCATCGCTTGCGTGCCCAGGCCACGCCCCTGCTGGTCGAGTCCGATCACGAACGCGCGCAGGCCGACGCTGGGGGCGTGCATCGGCCGCCCGGCGACGGCATTGGGGGCGAAGTCGAGCCGGTAGAAGCCGACGACCTGGTCGTCGGCGAGCACCGCCATCGCTTCGCTCATCGGGTCGCGCAGGCTGTCGGCGAGGTTGAAAGCAGTGTCGCCGACGTAGCGGTACTGGTCTTCGGCCACGCGCAGTGCCCGCACCGCCGCGGCGGTGTCCTCGTCGAGAACGCAGGCGACGCGCACGCGGGTGGCTGTTTCCAAGGACGAGATGGCCGGGGGCGCGATGGCTGGCATGGCGGGAATGATAGGCCCTGCCTGCCGCGTCCGGGCTATGATCGCCGCACACCGTCATGGAGTGCGCATGCGCATCATCAGCTTCAACGCCAATGGCCTGCGGTCGGCCGCCAACAAGGGCTTCTTCGACTGGTTCCGCTCCCAGGATGCCGACGTGTTGTGCGTTCAGGAAACCAAGGCGCAGGAACACCAGCTCGGTGACGCGGACGGCTTGAAATCGCAATTCCGCCCCGACGGTTACAAGGCGTGGTTCAAGGATGCCAGCACCAAGAAGGGCTACAGCGGCGTGGCGATCTACAGCCGCCGCGAGCCCGACGAAGTGCGCACCGCCATGGGCTGGGCACCGTTCGACGACGAGGGTCGCTACATCGAAGCGCGCTTCGGCAACCTCAGCGTGGTGTCGTTCTACATTCCCTCCGGTTCTTCCGGCGACGAGCGCCAGGGCTTCAAGTTCGAAGTGATGGAGTGGCTCAAGCCGCGCCTGGACGAATGGCTCGCCAGCGGTCGCGACTATGTCCTGTGCGGCGACTGGAACATCGTCCGCTCGCGCCTGGACATCAAGAACTGGACCAGTAACCAGAAGAACTCGGGCTGCCTGCCGCCGGAACGCGAGTGGCTCAATGGTCTGTGCGCCGAAGACAGCGGTTGGGTCGATGCCTACCGCGCGCTGCACACCGACGGCCAGGACTACACCTGGTGGAGCAACCGCGGCGCCGCGCGCGCCAACAACGTGGGTTGGCGCATCGACTACCAGCTGGCGACGCCGTCGCTGCGCGACAAGCTGAAGGCCTGCTCGATCGCGCGCGACCCCCGCTTCTCCGACCACGCTCCTTTCACGGTCGACTATGAGCTCTGACGTGGCTGTCGCCGCCAAGTCGACGGAAAAGAAAGGCTGGCGCCTCGTGCTGGCCAACCTGAGCCAGCCCAAGGTGCTGGTGATGCTGTTGCTGGGTTTCAGCTCCGGCATCCCGATCTACCTGGTCGGCAACACCCTGGGCTTCTGGATGCGCGAGAACGGCATCGAGCTGTCCACGATCGGCTTCCTGTCCTGGGTCGGCCTGGCCTACTCGCTCAAGTTCCTGTGGGCGCCGCTGGTCGACAAGGTCGATGCACCGGTGCTGGGGCGATGGCTCGGTCGCCGTCGCGGCTGGATGCTGCTGGCCCAGATCGTGGTCGCCGCCGCCCTGACCGGCATGGCGCTGGTGCAACCGCAGCAGGGGCAGCTGGTGCTGGCGGGGTTCGTCGTGGACCAGCTGGTCGTGTTCGGCGTGCTGGCGCTGGTGGTGGCCTTCGCCTCGGCCACCCAGGACATCGTCATCGACGCCTGGCGCATCGAGATCGCCGACAGCAACGAGCAGCAGGGCCTGCTGACCTCGACCGCGGCGCTGGGTTATCGCGGCGCGCTGCTGGTCACCGATGCATTGATCCTGATCTTCGCCGCCCATGTTGGCTGGTCGATGTCGTACGAACTGATGGCCGCGCTGATGGGCGTCGGCGTGGTCGCGGTGCTGGCTGCGAAGGAGCCGGCAGCCACTGTGCTGGCAGCGGCGACGCCGCATCCGGCGCTGTTCACTGCCAAGGGGCTGTTTGACGCGCTGGTCGGCCCGTTCGTGGTGTTCTTCCGCGACCACGGTGCCTGGGCGTTGCTGATGTTGCTGGCCATCAGCCTGTACCGGCTGCCGGATTTCGTGCTCGGGCCGATGGCCAATCCCTTCTATGCCGACCTGGGCATCGACAAGGAAACCGTGGGCGCCATCCGCGGCTCGTTCGGCCTGATGGCGACCATCGTCGGCATCGCCGCCGCCGGCCTGTCGGCGGTCCGCTTCGGCGTCATCCCGACGCTGCTGGCCGGCGCGATCCTCGGCCCGGCTTCGAACCTCGCCTTTGCCTACCTCGCCCACCATGGCGCCGATTCGGGCGTGTTCACCGCGGCGATGGTGATCGACAACTTCTGCAGCGGCTTTGCCGGCGTGGCCCTGATCGGCTACATGTCGAGCCTGATCAACGTTGGATACACCGCCACACAGTACGCACTGCTCAGCTCGTTCTACGCCCTGCCGGGCAAGCTGCTGAAGGGCCTGTCCGGGGTCGCGGTCGAGCACTTCGAAGTGGGGCGCAGTTTGCTCGACGCCTATTCGCTATTCTTCGTGGGTACGGCCCTGATCGGCGTGCCTGCGTTGCTGCTTTGCCTGATACTGGCCATGCGCCGTCCCGGCGCGGCGCCTGGTGCGCCTGCGGCCAATGGTTTAACCGGGTAGCCGTGCTTGCTTGAGCACACCGCCCGTGAAGGAGTACCCATGACCGACATCATCCTGCATGACATCGATCCCCTGCTGCTGGACCGCATCAAGCGTGTCGCCAACCAGCGTGGCTGGGGGTTGCAGGAGTCGTTGATGCACCTGCTCGAGCACGGTCTGTTCGCCATCGAAGCCGAGATCGCCGCGCGCTTTACCGACAGCGACGCAATGGCCCTGCAGGCGGCGATCTCCGCGCTCGAGGGGATTCCCAGCGACCCGGGCTACGCCCTGATCGGCCGCGTCGAACGCCCGGCCGACGTGAAGACGCCGACGCTGGACCAGCACGGCCTGACCGACATCGACCGCGACCTGCTCGACTTCATCAAGAAGACCTGAGGCACAGCGGCCGCCTGGTCCGGATGGGCCTTACGCGGGGTGGATGGCCCCGAGCACGCGCGGGCCGCGGGCGCCGCTGACGCTGGGCAGGTTGCCGGCGAGGCCGGACATCGTTTGCCGGGCCAGCCACGCGAAGCCCATCGCCTCGACGAAGTCCGGGTCCACGCCATGGCGCGCCGTTGATTCGACCTTTGCGCCGGGCAGGTGCTGGCCGATCGTCGCCAGCAGCCGCGGGTTGTGCACGCCGCCACCGCAGGCCAGCACGCGACGGGTGTCGGGCTGGTGCGCGATGAGGGCATCGGCAATGGTGATCGCGCTCAGCTCCAGCAGTGTCGCCTGCACGTCCGCCGGGGTTTCCCCGCCGGCCAGCCGCGCCTGCAGCCAATCCAGATGAAAGTGCTCGCGCCCGGTGCTCTTGGGCGGCGGCAGCATGAACCACGGGTCGTCGAGCAGGCGCGCCAGCAACTCGGCATCGAGCTGGCCCTGCGCGGCGAACGCGCCGCCGGCATCGTAGGCCTGGCCGGTATGGCGCTGGCACCAGGCATCGAGCAGGCAGTTGGCCGGGCCGGTATCGAAACCGCGCACCAGGCCCTGCGCCGGCAGCAAGGTGAAATTGGCGATGCCACCGAGGTTGAGCACCGCGCGGTTTTCACCGGCGCCGTGCAGCAGGGCGGCATGCAGCGCCGGCAGCAGCGGCGCGCCATGGCCACCGGCGGCGACGTCGCGGCGACGGAAGTCGGCGACCGTGGTGATGCCGGTGCGCTCGGCGATCAGGTTGCCGTCGCCAAGCTGCCAGGTGAAAGGGTGCTGGCCGTTGAAGCGGGCGCCTTCGGGGCGATGGCGCACGGTCTGTCCATGCGAGCCGACCGCGAGCACCTGCGCCGGGCTGACGCCGGCTTCGGCGAGAAGCTGCTGCGTCGCCGCGGCGAAGGCCTCGGCGATCTGCACGTCGAGCGTGCCGATCTCGTCCAGGGATTGCGCCTCGCCACCCTGGCCCAGCGCCACAAGGCGCTCGCGGATGCCCGCGTCCCAGGCGTAGGTGCGGCCCAGGCGCAGTTCGACGTCGTGCTGCGAGAAGCGCACCAGCGCGGCATCGATGCCGTCGGCGCTGGTGCCGGAGATCAGGCCGACGAACAGTCCGTCCAGGGGCGAGCCATCGACTGGGCTGCCGGCCGGCCCGCGATCGAGCGCGGGCATGTCAGGCCTTGGTCTTGGCGGGCTTGGTGGCCTTGACGGGCGCCTTGGTCGGCGCCGGGGCCGGCGCACCGGCGTCGGCGTAGATGATGTTCTCGACCTTCTGGATCCGCGCCAGCGCGACGCTGGTCTGGGTGCGGAACTGGGCCAGTGCGGCGCCCGACAGCGGTTCCGGCGGCGGCATGGTGATCGACAGCGGGTTGCGGTGCACGCCGTTGACGCGGAACTCGTAGTGCAGGTGCGGACCGGTCGACATGCCAGTGGTGCCGACGTAGCCGATCACCGTGCCCTGGGCGATGCGCTGGCCCGGACGGATCTTGCCGATGCGCGACATGTGGCCGTACAGCGTGGTGTAGCCGCGGCCGTGGTCGAGGACGACGGCATTGCCGTAGCCACCCATCCAGCCGGCCGACTTCACCCGCGCGTCGCCGGCGGCCATGATCGGCGTGCCGGTGCGTGCGGCGTAGTCCACGCCCTTGTGCATGCGGGTACGGCCCAGCACCGGGTGCTTGCGGGTGCCGAAGTTCGAGGTCAGGCGCGCATACGGGATCGGCATGCGGATGAAGCTCTTCTTCAGCGGGCGGCCGTCGCCGGTGAAGTATTCGGACTTGCCATTGCGCTCGAAGCGGAAGCCGGTATGCAGCTTGCCGCCGGTGGTGAAGGTCGCCGCCAGCACCGGACCGGTGCGCAGCAGTTCGCCTTCGCGCCAGGTCTGCTCGACCACCACGCTGAAGCGGTCGTCGGCACCGACGTCTTCGTTGAAGTCGATGTCGTACTTGAAGATCTCGTCGGTCAGCGTGGTGATGTTGCTGCCGGTCAGGCCCAGCTTACGGCCCGAGCGGAACAGCGACTTGCCGACCTTGCCGCTGATGACGACGGTGCGGCTCTCGGTCGGGCGGACCAGCACCTTCTCGGTGATCTTGTCGCCGGCCAGGCTCAGTTCGACGCGGTGGCTGTCATCGCGGTCGTAGCGGAAGGTGCGCAGCTCGCCGGGTTGGCCGTTGGCGCCCTGCGGAAGATCGAATGCGAGTTCGGTGCCGGGCTTGAGCCGGGTCAGGATCGCCTTGTCGCCCGACTCGTCCAGGATGCGGTGCATCGTGTTGGCCGGCAGGTCGAGATCCTCGAACACCGCGCCCAGGGTCTGGCCGCGCTCGATGCGGACGATCTGCCAGCTGTCGCCGTTGTGGCCCCGCAGTCGCGACAGCGGCAGCGGCGGCAGGGCCAGCGCGAGCGAGCTGCGCTGCGTATGCAGCGGCTGCTTGCTGGCAGCGGGACCGAAACCGGGGACAATGGCGGCAACGAGAACGCCGAGCGTCGCGAACAGGCTGGCGTGAGCCCACTGGCGGCGCGACCAGCGACCGTTGAAACCATTGGAAGCGCCAGTGGCCAGCACCGGTCGGTGCAGAGCGGCTTCGCGCAGGGCCTTGAGGCGCTCGCGCCGTTCCGTACCGCTATCGTGTGCTGTCATTTGAGGTATCTCGCGCTGGTGTGAAGGCCGCGTTGCCGCGTTACCATAGTGACGCGAGAAGTGTGCGTCAAACCCTTGTCCTGAATAGGGTTTTTCATCACAACTCGACAGCCGGATGTTTAACTTTGGTTTAACCCGAATCCATGACGGTGATCGCACTTCGCGTTCACCATTCACATTGCGAGCCCCACCTTGTCCCCCCAGTCCCCAGCCTCCGTCCAAGACGCCCTAGACCTGATCGGCCGCGGTGCCGACGAGATCCTCAAGCGCGAGGAGCTGGAGGCCCGCCTCAAGCTGGGCCGCCCCCTGCGGATCAAGGCCGGCTTCGACCCGACCGCCCCGGACCTGCATATCGGCCACACGGTCCTGCTGAACAAGATGCGCCAGTTCCAGGACCTGGGGCACCAGGTGATCTTCCTGATCGGCGACTTCACCGGAATGATCGGCGACCCGACCGGCAAGAACGTCACCCGCAAGCCGCTGACCCGCGAGGACGTGCTGGCCAACGCCCAGACCTATGCCGACCAGGTGTTCAAGGTCCTGGACAAGGAGCGCACCGAGGTCCGCTTCAATTCCGAGTGGTTCAGCAAGATGGACGCGGCCGACATGATCAAGCTGGCCGCCCAGCACACCGTGGCGCGCATGCTTGAGCGCGACGACTTCGCCAAGCGCTACGCCGCCCAGCAGTCGATCGCGATCCACGAATTCCTGTATCCGCTGGTCCAGGGCTACGACTCGGTGGCGCTGAAGGCCGACGTCGAGCTCGGCGGCACCGACCAGAAGTTCAACCTGCTGATGGGCCGCGGCCTGCAGGAGCACCACGGCCAGCCGCCGCAGATCGTGCTGACGATGCCGCTGCTGGAAGGCCTGGACGGCGTCAACAAGATGTCCAAGTCGCTGGGCAACTACATCGGCATCAATGAACCGGCGATCGACATCGTCACCAAGACGATGAAGATCGACGACGTATTGATGTGGCGCTGGATCGAGCTGCTCAGCTTCGAGATCTCGATGGCGGAGGCGGCGAAGCTGCGGGGCGACATCGAAGCGGGGCAACTGAACCCGCGCGACCTGAAGATGCGCCTGGCGCGCGAGCTCGCAGCGCGTTTCCATAGTGAATCGGCCGCGGAACAGGCGGTTGCGGGCTGGAACGCCGCAGTGCGCGGCGAGGGCGACACCGCGTCGCTGCCGCTGACGGACGTAGCGGTTCCGGCTGAAGGGATGCGCATTGCGGCGTTGCTGACGGCTGCGGGACTTACGCCCAGCAATTCCGAAGCCAATCGCAAGCTCAAGGAACGCGCGGTGCGCATCGACGGTGAAGTGATCGAGGATGTGCAACGCGTGTTCACGCCGGGCTTCGAAGGCGTGCTCGCGGTCGGCAAGCGCACGTTTGCGCGCGTCAGGTTGATCGCGGCGTAAGCGCGATCAGCACGCGCACCGCACGCAATCACCGCCACACAAAGCGATGAGCCCACTCATCGCAAACGTCAACAAAAAATTCGCAAAGAATTTTTCGATTTACCCCTTCCAATGCGCGTTGTGCGTGTGCACAATGCGCGCCCCGCCACGGTGAACTTCACTTCGGCGGGACGCGGAAAAGACGGTGTGAAACGAGGCGGTTGACGGTTCTCGAACATGCTGTAAGATGCGCGGCCCGGTGGTCCCGGGGCGGTCCGGAAGGGTCGCTGAACGGACCTCCGGAAGCGAAAAAAGATTTCGACACGGTGTTGACGGGATCGAAATTCGCTGTAAGATAGTCGGCTCCCTCGGGCACTTTGGTGCGGCGGGGTGAGACGGGAAAGGCGCTGAGGCCGGCCCCGAAGATCTTTGACAGTGTGCGCAGGTAACTTGTGCGGACGTCTGGCTAGTGGATGGTTGTCCATTGAGCAGATGTTCGTACCAAGCAACGATGATTCAAAAGCATGCAAATGCAAGCGAGTAATTGGTGCCTGGAACGAGCTTTGCACTCAAAAAATTTGGATCTTCGGATCCATGCAATTTTAAGTGAAGAGTTTGATCCTGGCTCAGAGTGAACGCTGGCGGCAGGCCTAACACATGCAAGTCGAACGGCAGCACAGCAGTAGCAATACTGTGGGTGGCGAGTGGCGGACGGGTGAGGAATGCATCGGAATCTGCCTATTTGTGGGGGATAACGTAGGGAAACTTACGCTAATACCGCATACGTCCTACGGGAGAAAGTGGGGGACCTTCGGGCCTCACGCAGATAGATGAGCCGATGCCGGATTAGCTAGTTGGCGGGGTAAAGGCCCACCAAGGCGACGATCCGTAGCTGGTCTGAGAGGATGATCAGCCACACTGGAACTGAGACACGGTCCAGACTCCTACGGGAGGCAGCAGTGGGGAATATTGGACAATGGGCGCAAGCCTGATCCAGCCATGCCGCGTGTGTGAAGAAGGCCTTCGGGTTGTAAAGCACTTTTGTCCGGAAAGAAAAGCTTCGGGTTAATAACCCGGAGTTATGACGGTACCGGAAGAATAAGCACCGGCTAACTTCGTGCCAGCAGCCGCGGTAATACGAAGGGTGCAAGCGTTACTCGGAATTACTGGGCGTAAAGCGTGCGTAGGTGGTTTGTTAAGTCTGATGTGAAAGCCCTGGGCTCAACCTGGGAACTGCATTGGAAACTGGCTGACTAGAGTGCGGTAGAGGGGTG